>JAJFFH010000050.1 GCA_021776735.1 Planctomycetota bacterium
GTAGTTTCCCACCACGTGATACAGCCGAACTGCTTCCGACTTCTGCTCAGCTGTAAACGTGCGCTTCTTGCGCTGTCCCATCGGTACTCCTTGACCAGTATCCTACTGATCCGAGGTGTCCACCGATTCGGGGGAAGCTCATCAGAGCCGCCGTCGCTTCGTGGGCTTCGTGAAGGTCTCCGTGGGCGATGTCACGCAACTCGGACGCCCAGCCACGGGCCGAGCACGACGCCTCTTCGAGCCACGGGTTGAGCGATCGATCCTCGAATTCATCTATCGCAACTCTCATCTCCACGAGGGTCTCCCGCAGTGACGAGAGCCAGAACTCGTCCCCATCGCTCTCGACATCAGGGTCGTCACTGAGATCCACTCCGCGCCACCTGAGTACGGCTTCGATGACTTCGTCCGGCGTCGCAGAACGTGACTCGCTCAAGTGACGAATGCACGGTCGGCCACCCGCGTAGTAGACCGGTTGCTTGCCCCGCGGCACTTCGATCGACAGAACGACGTATTGACCCTCCAGGCCGAATGTCACGATCGGAGTGATCGCCGGTTGCACAGCCGCCCGAGTGATACCTTGGATCCGCTTTATGAGGCTATCGCGCGCCCCGGGTGTGGACGCATCGATCGTCCGGCACAACTGACCGTCGTCGCTGACTCCCAGTAGCACTCGGCCTCCGCCAGAGGTCGCGAAAGCTGCGATCTCCTTCGCGAGCGAATGTCCTTGATCCGGGAACTTGGACTTGAACTCAAGGTGGGACCCTTCCCCCTTGTTCCGTAGCGTCGGCAGGATGCGCGATAGCTTGAGGTCCACCCAGCCGGGCAGATCTTCCATCATCTCCATCTACACCAGCGCAATCTGCGCACTCACAGGCCCGCTTGCCGCCTCAACAACCGCGTGCCACCGGGTCATCCGGTTGGGTGACAGGTACACGGGGGACTCCTTCGCGAGTCCGCCAATGTACCGGAACGGCCGGCCGCTACGGTAGGCGCGGTAGTTGGGGTCGTCGATCAAGAATACATTGGCTTGGCAGTCATTTGTCCCACCGACTACGCATTACCTCTCGATGTTCGGATCGCGGCCCGCGAAGTAGGGGAAATCCGTATGAGCTTCTATCCGCTCACGGTCCGGTCGATCAGTGGTCAGCCCTTCATCCTGGACGCGCCGATGGACGTCATGAACCACAAAGGTGTGAAAGGCGCGAAGACCTCGGTCCGCATGCCCGTGCCGCTCTTCGCGCGTGGTCTGCCGCCGGGCGCAGCTTGCTAGACTGAGCCCGTGACGAAGTGGCGGGACCTCATCAAGATGACAGCAGCGCGCTTGGAGACTGTTCAGTTCGAGCAACCGGCTACGCTGGAGCAACTCGGGGACGTCGAAGATTCGCTCAGCGTCGTCCTGCCGACAGCGCTGAAGGACCTATTGCTGGAGACGGATGGCGTCGTCTTTCCCTATGGTCGGACCGTCTTCTCCGCGGCGCGACTAATCGAAGAGAACGTCACGATGCGAACCACCGGGGAGTTCAAGGAACTCTACTGGCCTTTCGATGGAATCCTGTTCTTCGCTGACGACGGCAACGGAGACCTCTTCGGCTTCAAGGCGCTGGGCGGCAACGCGCAGGACTGGTGCTTCAGCGTGTACCGGTGGGACCACGAGACGGACAGCCGTACGGACGTTGCCGGCGCGCACCTGAACGGCTTCCTCGGGGAGTGGATCGCAAACGATGGGCGAGAACTGACACGGGAGGCCCGCCGCTCGAAGAGATTCGAGTGGCTAGGACGTCTCGAAATGCCGGCGCGCAAAAGCGCGGCCTGAGCCGGACTTCAGGTAGCGCTCGAAGGTCGTGGCGGTTCCTTCGTCGGCGAACCAGAAGGTGGCGTGGAGCTGCCAGGGGCGGTGGCGGACGGTTGACCTGACATGGCCCTTGTTGTGGCGCCGCAGGCGGTCTTGGATAGGGCCGCGGGTCAGGCCGACGTAGGGTTGGTCAGGCTTGCTCAGGCTGCGGAGCAGATAGACCGTAGCTCCGGAGGGTGTGGGCGGGAGCGGCATTCTGCGACTCTCGCAGAGATTGCCGTGCTTGGCGGGAAAAGGAGGCTCGGCAGGGGGTTTGCCCGCCGTCGCTCTTCGCTTCGCTTCGAGCTATGGCGGGGCTTTTCTGCCCGGCCATAGGCCGGGCAGAAAAACGTGGGCCCAACAGGACTTGAACCTGTGACCCCTTGGTTGTCGACCAAGTGCTCTAGCCAACTGAGCTATGGGCCCATCCGGGCTCAATATTCTGCACGATTCGCCTATACTGCAAGATGTCGCGGGCGGGTTTTTTTTGGACTCCTCTCGCGGCCTCGGATTGTCATGCAGCGGATGCTCGTTGGCCTCGTGCTCTTTTTGACGGCTTCTATCGCCGTCCTTGGGGCCGTGGTCTATCGGCTCTCGGACGACGTGGCGACCGTTTCGGCGCGGCGGCCCGGACGTGACGCCCACGTACGCGCGGCGACGAAGCCGGAGCCTGGCGCGGAGGCGTCTCGGGTCGAGACACTCGAGGATCGCATGGCGCGGGTCGTCTCGGAGCTGGCTTCGCTGCGCGACGAGTCGCGGCGGCTGGCGCGCGAGCAAGAGCGCGCGGCAGCGCGCAAACATCGCCGTCCGTCGGCTTCCTCCGATTCAACCAACCCCGACGCGGCCGGCAACACGATTCTGGCGGCGGCGGACCGGATGCGGGACGGCGAAGGCGGCTTCGTCATCACCGAAGAGGACGAGGACTTTTTCCTGGCGCTGCAAAAGCGCGTGGACCGGCGGCGGCGGATCGAGGGGATGACCAAGAACCTCATGCGCCGCGTGAAAACGCTGGTGGACAACAGCGAAATCGACGCGCTGACGGTCGAAACGCAGCCGGGGGTCGAGGCGGCGCTCGGTCGCTACGTGGTCGCCAGCGACGACATGGTCACGCGGTACGTGCGCAAGCCCGACGAAGAGCTCAAGAAGCTCACCGCGGCCGAGCGGCGCGAGCGGATGGCGGTCGAACGCGAACGCTTCGTCGAGGACGCGCGCGTCGATCTCGAACGCATCCTCGGCAACGCGCAGGCGCAAAAGGTCCTCGATCGGACCGTCGCGCGCACCTACGGCTTTCGGCGCAGCATTTCGCGCGGTCGGTAGGCGCGGGTCGCCTGCGAAGCGGAAGGGCCGCAGCCGGCAGTGTCAGGGGGCCCAGGGGCAGGTGCCACACGCATTGCCGCCCCCGCGCCCCCTCTGATAAACTCCGCGCTCGTCCGGCGCCCGGCGTTCGGCGGCTGGCTCCCCGGACAGGAGCCGCGGCCGCGCGAGCCGCCTCGTCCGGACGCGGAGGGTTTCGATGATCGTCGGCGTCCCGGCGGAGATCAAGGACAACGAGAACCGCATCGCAATGGTGCCGGGAGGCGTTGCCCAGCTTGTGGCCGCGGGCCACACCGTGCTTATCGAGAAGGGCGGCGGCCTCGGCAGCGGCTTTACCGACGCGGACTTTCTCGAAAAGGGCGCGGAAATCGTCGCAACTCCCGGCGAGATTTTCGAGCGCGCGGCGATGATCGTGAAGGTCAAGGAGCCGCTCCCGGCCGAGTACGGGATGATCCGGCCCGGCCAGCTCGTCTTTACGTACTTCCACTTCGCGGCGTCGCTGGAGCTCACGAAGGCGATGGTCGATTCGGGCGCGACGTGCGTGGCGTACGAGACCATCGAGGACCGAAAGGGCGGCCTCCCGCTGCTCACGCCCATGAGCGAGGTCGCCGGACGGATGGCGACCCAGGTCGGGGCGTACTACCTGCAAAAGCCGATGGGGGGCCGGGGGGTGCTGCTCGGTGGCGTGCCCGGGGTTCCTGCGTCCGATGTCGTGATCATCGGCGGCGGCGTTGTCGGGACCCAGGCGGCGTGGATGGCGGCGGGCCTCGGCGCGCGCGTCATCATGCTCGACATCGATCTGGACCGCCTGCGCCGTCTCGACGAGTTCATGCCGGCCAACGTCACGACGCTGCACTCGAATCCCGACTCGATCTTTGGAGCGTGCAAGCGCGCCGACCTCTTGATCGGGGCGGTGCTCATCGAAGGTGCCAAGGCACCGGTCCTGGTGCCGCGGTCGTATCTCAAGGAGATGAAGGACGGCGCGGTGATCGTCGATGTCGCCGTCGACCAGGGCGGCTGCGTCGAGACCTGCCGGCCCACCACGCACTCCGATCCGACGTACTTCGTCGATGGTGTCTTGCACTACTGCGTCGCGAACATGCCGGGCGCCGTGCCGCGCACCTCAACCTATGCGCTGACGAACGCCACGATTCCCTACGCCGTGCGGCTGGCGAACCACGGGGTGACGGGCGACATCGTGGCGGACGAAGGGTTCGCGCTTGGGGTCAACGTCATCGACGGCAAGGTCACGTACGCGGCCGTCGCCGAGGCGTTCGGGATGGACTACGTCCCGCTCGAGCGCGTGCTCGGCAGCGGATAGGCGGAACCCGGCGGCGTGTCCGATTCCCGACTCAGCGGCGACCTGAACCGGGGACGGCTCTTCGTCCGGTTGGTGATGTTCGGCATCCCCCTCGTGCTGGGGATGTTTTTTCACAGCCTGTTCAACCTGATCGACTTGATCATCGTCGGCAAGCTGGGGCCGGCAGCCCTCGCGGCGGTCAACCAGGCTTCGATCATCGTATTCATCCCGCAGCTTCTGGGCACCGGGGTCAACAACGCGTCCATCGCGGTCATCTCGCGCAACTTCGGGATGCGCAACTACAAGCGCGCCAACGCGAATGCGCTTCAGGCCTTCCTGCTGCTCGGCTTTCTCGCGGTGATCCTCGGCGTGCCCGGCTACCTGTACGCCCGCCCGCTCAACGTGCTGATTGGCTCATCGGGCGAGTCGCTCGGTCCCGCGACGGACTACCTGCGCATTTCGTCCGTCGGCATGTTCTCGATGTTTGCCCTGATGCAGGTGACCGCATGCCTGCGCTCGGGCGGCGACGCGCGCTGGCCCATGATCCTGCTGATCGGCGCGAACGTCTTCAACGGGTTCCTGACGTGGGCCATGGTCCACGGCTGGTGGGTGTTTCCCCGCATGGGCGTGGCCGGCGCCGCCTGGTCCACCGTGATCGCCCGCGGGGTCTTTGCACTGTTCGGGCTCTACCTGATCACGCGGCGCTCCGCCCCGGTGCGCATCGTCGGTGTGCGGATCAAGTTCCGCCCGCGCATGATCTGGAACCTGGCCCGGATCGGCATTCCGTCCTCACTCCAGTTCGTGGTCCGGGTGCTCGCCTACGGCGTGATCCTGAACCTGATCAACCGGTTCGGCTACGGCGAGGCGATGCACGGCGCGCTCGCGGTCGGATTCCGGCTCGACATGCTGGCCACGTTCACCGGCGTCGGCTGGGGCGCGGCGGCGGCGGCAATGGTGGGGCAGGCGCTCGGCGAAGGCAACACCGAACGGGCGGAAAAGGCCGGCTGGCTCGCCTGCGTCCTCAACGGCGGCACGATGGCGGGCATCGCCGTCCTGTACTACCTGTTCGCGCCCTGGCTGCTCTCGTTTTTTGGACGCGATCCGGCCGAGGACGCGAAGTTTCTGGTCACCCACTACTACGGCGTCGAATACCTGCGCATCGCCGTGTTCGGCTACGTCTTTGCCGGGATCGGCATCACGCTGGCCCAGGCACTGAACGGTGCGGGGAGCACCAAGACCCCCCTTTTCCTCGATGCCGTCGGGTTCCTGCTCATCCAGAGCCCCCTGACCGCCCACATCTGTTTTCACGCCGGGATGTACCAGCCGACCGAGGTCTGGTGGTCGCTTGTGGCCACCGCAGGGCTGGTTGCGGCCCTCTATGCGATCGTGTGGAATCGCGGGCACTGGAAACACAAGCGTATCCAGTAGAATCCCCGCTCCCCATGATCGTGGATCCGGTCCAGAAGTTCGAGCGGCTGATGAACCTGGTCGCGTTCCTGCTCGCGTCCGGCGAGCCGGTACCGTTCTCCTCCATCCGCAAGCAGGTGGTCGGGTACAACGACTACGCCCGCGAAGACGCCGTCGAGAAGCGCTTCGACCGCGACAAGAAAGAGCTGCGCGAGATCGGGATCCCGGTCGAGTACACCCCCGCGGACGAGCAGGGCCGGGACGGCTACTTCATCCCGCTCGACCAGTACTTCCATCACGAGCTCGACCTGGCGCCCGACGAGGCGGCACTCCTCGTCATGCTGGCCAACGCCGCCCGCGCCGGGAACGACGCGATCCACGCCAACCTGCGCTCGGCGCTGCTCAAGATGGCCATCGACTCGCCCGTGCAGGACGAGCTCGCGGAAGCGATCGGCAAACGGCACGTCCACGCGTTCGCCCGCGGCCGGCGCGACCGCGCCCAGCTAGACAACCTTGACAAGCTGGTCGCCGCCATCGCCGCCCGCAAGGGAGCACGTTTCAAGTACCGTCCGCTCAACAGCAAGCGGGCCGTGGAGCGGCGGGTACATCCGTACGGGCTCGGCTACCGCGAGGGCGAGTGGTATCTCGTCGGCGAGGACCAGGAGCGTGAGGATCTGCGGCAGTTCAAGCTGTCCCGCATCCAGGGCGCCGTGGTGGTCAAGAGAGGCAAGAAGCCCGAGTTCGCGGAGCCCGCGGACTTCGACATCGAGGAGCACATGGAGCGCCCGCCGTGGGCGTACCAGGACGGCAAGGCCGAGTGGGCCGAGATCATGTTTCACGCCGATGTGGCGTGGATCGTGGAGGAGAACCTCGAGCGCGGGCAGGAGTTCAAGACGCGCAAGGACGGCAGCGGCGTGCTGCGGCTGCAGGTGCACCGCTCCGACGACGCGCACAAGCGGCTGCTGACTTTCCTCGCGGGCTATTCCGGGCAGTGCGCGGTGCTCAAGCCGGCGTGGCTACGCCGCCAGGCGATCGCGGATCTCAAGGAACTCCGGGCGAGGTACGGATAGACATGGCGCTGCCGCTCGCGAAGCTCCGTATCTACCTGTCGCTGATTCCGCTGCTGCGGTCGCGGCCCGGGATCACGTTCAAGGAAATCGGCGACCACCTCGGCATGAGCGCGCAGGCCGTCGCGCGCGAAATCCCCGAAGCGTTGATGCTGTGTGGCGTGCCGCCGTACATGCCGCACGACTACATCGCCTGCTTCACCGAGGGCGATCGGGTCACGTTGCGTTTCGCGGACCACTTCAAGCGCCCCGCGCGCCTGACGCTCGGCGAAGCCGCCGCGATGCTCATCGCGTTGCGCTCCATGCCGCCCGCCCGGGGCGCCCCGCAGGCCCCCGCGGTCGCCGGCCTGATGCTCAAGCTCGAGCGCGCCCTCGGCACCGGCGCCGTCAAAAAACTCGTCCGCCGGATCGGTGCCCGCCGCGGCTCCGGCGCCCTCGGCCAACGCCTCGCCACGCTCCAGACCGCGCTCGAGCAGGGCCAGGAAGTCGAGATCGAGTACTACACCGCGCGCCGCCGGGTCCTGTCGAAGCGCCGCCTGCGCCCCTACGCGCTGCTGGACCGCCTCGGCCGGTACTACGTGATCGGCCGCGACAGCCAGCGCGGCAAGGAACTGTCGTTTCGCGTCGACCGAATGCGTTCCGTCACGCCGACCGGAAAGACATTCGAAAAGCCCAAGAGCTTCAACCCGCAGCGGTACCGCAAGCCGGATCTTTACCGCCCGTCGTCCAGCGACATCGCAGTCAAGGCCAAGCTCTCCCCCGACGCCGCCCGCTTCGCCCAAGAGGGCGGATTCGCCAGCGACATCAAGCAAAAGGCCAGCGGCGCCGCCGAGGTGACGGTCCGCACGGACGTCGCCCGCTGGATCGTCGACTGGGCGCTCCAGTTCGGCATGCAGGCCGAAGTCACCGGCCCCAAGTCGGCGCGGGAAGAGATGAAGGGCGTTCTGGATGACTGGCAGGCGTTTTATGACGCGCATAAGCGTTAGGCGCGCTGCGAAGTCCGCCTGCGGCAGCTTTCGCTAGTCAGATGGATGTCTCGGTCGGGATGAACCCGCGGTGAAAGCTGACGGACGGCGATTATTGGGGAGTCTTTTCGCTTGGCGGGGGAACCGCTAAGCGATGAACTGGGGGGCGGGCGCGTGCTTAGTTTTTGGGGGCCAGGCGCACCAGGGATTGTGTTTCCAGGCCCTTCAGTTCTCGCTCGAACGGCTCGTGATCCAACGCTGGGTTGCTGATCTCTCTTGCGGCGCTGGCCGAGATCACGATGTCTTTGCCGTTGCTCAGGGGGGCGAGCCTCGCGGCCAGGTTTACCGTTCTTCCGAAATAGTCCAGGCGGTCGTTGGCGTTGACCGCGATGCAGGCGCCCGCGTGCAGGCCGATCTTCATCACGAGCTTCGGGGCGTTCGGGCGGGCGTTTAGTTCGTCGAGGGCCTGGCGCATCGCGAGCGCGGCCTGCACGGCGTCTTCGGGAGTGGCGAAGGCGGCCATCACGGCGTCGCCGATTGTTTTCACGATGCCGCCCGCATGCGCGCGGACGGCATCGGCGAGAACCGCGAAGTGGTCGCGCACGTTGGCGTACGCGGGCGCGTCGCCCAGCCGTTCGTACAACGCGGTGGAGGCGTGCAGGTCCGTGAACAGGATCGCGATCGAGGCGATGCCCATGCGCACGCCGGGGGCGAGCACCTGCGCCGAGAACAGGTCGCGAAAATCCTGGAGCCGCGTGACCAGTGCCGCACTCGCAAAATCGTCGCGCGGTCCGCGGCGTCCGATCTGCACACGCGTCGAGACATCGCCGTCGTTCCGCTTCGTCAGGGTGACTTCCCCCGCACCCAACGCGATCTCGTCCGGCTCGACGCCGGCGCGGGTGATGCGCAGTTCCGCCTCTCGCGGGCCTTCCCCGACGTGCAAGTGCGCGGCCTTCGACGCATCGGCGCGATCGACGTCGTAGTCGCCGGCCGGCAGGTGGATCGTGAAGTCGCGTTTTTCCCTCGGCGCCAGCACGGCTTGCAGGAACACGCCATCGCGCCTGGCGGGCGCGCCGAGACAAAACGCCACGGGCTTGATCGAACGCAGGGCCGGGGCGATCGCGAACGTGACCTCGACCGTCTCGTGAAACGTCGCCGCGAACGAGTAGTCACACACGTCGCAGTGCGCTTCCGGCTCAAGCGCTGCAAGCGTGTCCTCGTGGTACGCGGGCAAGCGGCAGTGCGGGCAGTTGATGTCCCAATGCAGGTCCACGAGACCGGCGCGCGCCGCGTACAAGAGCGCGCGCAAGACATCGAGCCGCGGCAGCTTCCACTGGTCCGCAAGCTCGAACGGGCGCAGGCGCAACACCTCGAGATCCGGACCGGATTCCAACAACGCTCCGAGCCGGCCCGCGACCACGGGCGCCTTTTCGCGGACGATCTCGAGGCCTGTTCTCAGGCGGCCCTGACCGCCCGGCGCAAGCGGCGTCGCCGGCGGCGCGTAGACCGGCGCGCCCGTTTCATGCCAACGCGCGACCGCGGTCTGCACCCGTTCGGCCATCTTGCGCATGCGGCGCTGCGCGTCCCAGCGCACGATGGACGCAAGGACGCGCCAGCGCAGATCGAACTCGGCGAAGAGCGTGGCACGGGTATCGCCGTCCGTTTGCTGTTGACGCATTCCGCCCCGAAAAAAGCGCAGCGGCCCCCGAGTGAACGTGCGCTCGACGACGTGGTAGCGCGGGCGCACGAATTCGAACGGCCCCTCGCGCCAGGCCATCGGCGGAAAAAACCCGCGCGTCTTGACGCGGGACCGCGTCGCGCCGCCGGGAGCGCCCTCGACCACGGTGTCCACCGGCGGGAGGCCACCGAGTTGGTTCAGGCGGTTCGTGTCGGCGAGCCAGATCCACGCCTGATCCGGGGTCACGCCCGGCAAGACGAACTCGTGCTCGACACGGATGAGGCTGCTCAAGCCAGCAGCATGTCCCGGTGCGCGCGCATCGCGTGGCAAGCGCGCTCCGTGTCTGCCACCGAGGGGACGAGCGAGAAGCGGACGTGGCCGTCGCCGGGGTTTTGGCCGCGGCAGTCGTCGCCGAGCCACGGGCCCGGGGTGCAGACCGTGGCGATGTTCTTGTGCAGCAGGCGCTGCGCGAACTCGACGGCGTCGATGTGCTCGGGCAGGCGCTGCCAGTAGTGGATGGTGGCGTCCGGCGCGCAGTCGGGGAAGCCGAGATCGACGAACACCGCGGCGAGCAGCGCGCGCTTTTGGCGGTAGTCCTCGCGCATCTCCTCGACGTGTTGCTCATCGGCGAGGGCCGCGATCGCGGCGTCCTGGATGAACGCGGGCGTGCCCGAGTCGATGTTGGTCTTGACCTTGCGAAACGCCGCGATGACCTCGGCGTCCCCGGCGGTCCATCCGATGCGCCACCCCGTCATCGCACTGCGCTTGCTCAACGAAAACACGGCGGCGACCCCGTCCTTGCCGAATTCCAGGATCGACCGCGGACGCTCGCCGTAGTAGAGGTCGGCGTACGCCTCGTCGTTCACGATCAGGATGTCGCGCGCGCGCGCCCACGCGATCGCCTCTTCAAGAAACGCGGGCGGCGCCACCGCTCCCGTCGGCGCGTTCGGATAGCACAGCCAGAGGATGCGCGCCTTGTGCGCGACATCGTCCGGAATCGACGAGAGATCCGGCAGGTAGTGGTTCTCGCGCGTGAGGGGATAGAAGTACGGAGTTCCGCCGGCGAACGTGGTGCCGCGCGAGTAGGGCGGGTAGCCGGGGGACGGACACAAGACCACGTCGCCGGGATCGACGAACGCGAGCGGAAAATGGAAGATGCCCTCCTTGCTGCCGATCGTCGAGGTGACCTCGGTTCCAGGGTCGAGCTTCACGCCGAGCGCGCGCTCCATCCAGCCGGCGCACGCCGCGCGAAAGTCCGCGTTGCCGATGTAGGACGGATAGCCCGACGTCGCACGCTCGTCCACCGCGGTCTTGAGCCGCTCGCGCATGAGTGCGGGCGTGGGCCACGTCGGATCGCCGACGCCGAAATCGACCGGATCGATGCCGACGGCGCGTAGGTCATCGACCTGTTGCTTGATCAAGGCGAACGGGTAGGCGGCGGTTTCGCGCAGCCGCTGCGCGATGTGAATGGGCATGTGCGCGATACTAACCGCCGTGCGCCCGGTTTCGCTTCGCGCGGCGCCACTGCTTTTCGAGAGCCTCGTCCGAGTCGCGGCGCGCCTTGTCCTCGGACGACTCGTTTCGCCTTTTCCGCCGCGCCTTGGCGGCCCCTTTGACTGTGGCGACGATCAGGCCGGTCACGACCGCGGCCACGATGGTCGCCGTGACGCCGTGTTTGACCGCCCTCCGGATCGGATTGCCGATCGGCGCGCGGACATGGCCCACGCAGCCCGAACAGGCGATCACAACAATGAGGCCCACGGCGATCTGCCGCATGGCCGCTATCGTACCGAAAAACGGACCTGAGCAGGGCCGAAGCGGAAGGGGGGCGAGGGGCGTACGGGGTGCGCCGCGGACGTACAATGCGTGCCATGAACCTGCGCCACCCGCTTTTTTGGACCCTCCTGTTCGCCTGCGCCGCCTTCGGCCAGGACGACGAGCTGCCCCCGGACGAAGTCAGCGATCTCGTCGAACGCTACCACGAACGCGGGATCGAAAGCCTGCGCGAGGGCAGTTACGAAGAGGCGCGGCTGCGGTTCAAAAAGGCCCTGAAGCGCAACCCGAAGCACGTCGGCGCACGCCTCGGGAGCGTCACGGCCTGGAAAGCGTACGGCGCGTACGGCAAGGCGCGGCGCGAGCTCGAAGAGCTGTTCAAGCATCATCCGGGCCACCGCGCCGGGTTGGTCGCGCGGGCGAAACTCGACCTGCTTGAGGGCAAGGACAGTGACGCGCGCGACGCGGCGCGCAAGGTCGTCGAGGGGGGTACGGGGGAGGGCCCGGACCTCGTCGGTCTGGAGGCGCGAATTGTCTTGGCGCAGGGCCTGGCGGCGCGCGGCCTGCGCGACGAGGCGCGCACCGTGCTCGACTACTTCCCCGACTACTACGAAAAGCGCGCCGGGACGTTCGAGGACGCGTGGCAGGACTCCGAACAGTTGCGCCACAAGCCCGACGAGGCGCGCCCGCTGGCGGTCGAAATGGTGCTGATCGCGAAGGCACTGCGCCTGTACGTGGAGCTGAGCCCGCTGGACCACGATTTCTTGAACAACGCGAACCAGGTGCTGCAGATCGCACGCGATCTCGACAAGCAGAACTGGGAGGCGTGGATCGAGTGGATTCGCGTCAGCCGCGTCGAGCGCGAGCGGGCCATCGCGAAGGCGAACAAGGTGCTCGTTCTCGTCAAGCGCCACAACCCCGACCTCGCCGAACTGTGGGCCGAGGTGGCGCGCACGAAACTCCTTACTTCCACGGAGTGGGAGGCGCGCAAGCCCGCCGAAACCGCGCTCAAGATCAACCCCCGTCACAGTGATGCGCGCGCAATCGTGGCCCGCCTGCTGCTCGAAGACGACCAGTACGAGGACGCCTCGAAACACATCGAGAAGGGGCTCTCGTTCAATCCGCGGCACAAGGATCTCCTGACGCTCCAAGCCACGCTTCTGCGCCTGACCGGCGACGAGAAGGGCTTCGAGCAGGGCCTCAAGAACGTGCTTGCGATCGACCCGAAGTATGGCGAGGCGTATCACCTGGCCGCGCTGGTCGTGGCGGGCCGACAGCGCCGCTTCGAGGACTGCGTGAAGCTCGTCCGGCGCGGGCTCCGGATTGACCCGCAGAACTTCGACGCGCACGCGTCGCTGGGCATGTTCCTGGCCAACCTCGGGCACGAGAAGGAAGCGCTCAAGTCGTTGGAGGACTCCAAGCGGCTGATCCCGTTCTCGCACCCGGTGCGGGACAACTTCTCGCGCCTGCTCAAGTACATCACCGGCAGCATGACCGAACACCGGACCACGAACTTCGTGCTCCGGTTCGATCCCAAGGAGGATCCGATCCTGCGCCGCTATCTCCCCGACGTCCTTGAGGAGTACTGGGTCGACATCACGAAGCGTTACGGGTTCGTCCCGCGGCGCCCCGTGCTCGTCGAGACGTTCGCCAAAGCGGACGACTTCAGCGTGCGCGTGCTCGGCCTGACCGGCATTCCCGCCCTGGGAGTGTGCTTTGGCGGCGTCATCGGACTCCAGTCGCCGGAGGCACTTCAGAACCGGTTCCGGTGGATCGCCGTCGCCCGCCACGAGTTCGCGCACGTCATGACGCTGCAGTTGTCGAAGGGACGCGTGCCGCGCTGGTTCACCGAAGGCGTGAGCGTGTTCGAAGAACGCGGGTTCGATCCGGCCTGGGGCCGCGATGGCCGGTTCGAGCGTCAGATTCACGACGCCGTCGCGACCGACACGCTGCCCAAGTCCGCCAAGTTCGACGCGTGGTTTCGCGGTCCGCGCGTGGTGTATGCCTACTACGTCGCGGGCCTCATGATCGACTATCTGCAACAGACGTACGGCGAGAAGTCGATCATTGCGGCGCTCAAGCTGTGGGCCGAGGACAAGACCGCGCAGGAAGTGTTCAAGGGCGCGTTCGGGATCGGGCTGAGCGAATTCGACACGGCCTTCGCCAAGGTCATGGAAAAGCGCGTCGCGGGCTACAAGTTCGTTCCGAACTACAACCTGATCCTCGCGAAACTGCGCAAGGCGGCAAACAAGAACCCCAAGGACGCGGACACCCTCGAAAAAATCGCGTGGGCCTATCACCGCCGCAGCAAGTTTGTCGATGCCGGCGATTTCCTGGCGCGGGCGCGCCGAGCGCGCGGCGGCAAGGACTCGATTCGGGGTACGCTGCTGCGCGCACACATTGAGCGCGGCGCGGGCCGTGCCGAGCGTGCCCTGGACTACTACAAGGCGTTTTTCAAGGCGGGGGGCGAGGATTTCGACGCCCGGATGGTGCTCGCGGCCTTCCACGCGCGGCGCGGCCCCGATGGCGAGAACGAGTTCTTGGACCACATCCGCAAGGCCAAGGCCGCGTGGCCGCTGTCGCCGCGGCCCTACGGGTTGCTGCGCACCTACTACATGCGCAACGGCGACGAGGCCGCGGCGCTGACCGAATTTGAAGAGGTGGTCCGGCTCCGGCCGGCCGATGTCAAGATTCGACTGCAGTTGGCACGCGAGTACCTGACCCGCAACCGCCCCAAGGACGCGTTGACTGCACTGGAGGACGCGCTCGAGATCACCGTGTTCGACCGCGACATCCAGCGGGCGATCACGCCGCTGTACCGCAGCACCGGCCAAAAGAAAAAGGCGATCCGCTCGGCGCGCTGCGCGGTCGAGTTGCTCGACCAAGACCAGGATCCCGAGCAGCTCGTCGCAAACACCTGGCTCGAGTTGGCCGAAGCGCTGCTGGACGACGGTCAAAAGGAGAAAGCCAAGGCGGCGATCGCGGAAGCGAAGAGAGCCATGGACGGCGAAGATTTTCCGCGAATCAAGCAGGTCGAGGAACGGCTGGGCAAAACCGGGTAACCTCCGGGCCGCATGAAGTTCGATCGGCAAGAGGTTGTCGCGCGTTTGCGCGAGCGCGTGGAGTCGCGGGCGGCTCGGCTGTGGGTTCAGGAAGCCCGGTGGGTGCGCCGCGGTGGCGCCATCGAATTGCGCGTTCTCGGGCGATTCCAGGAAGCGCGCCTGAAGCAAAAGTACGCGGCGGCACTGGAGGATGCGTTCGGCTGCCCGGTGATGATCGTGGCACGGCCCGTCCAGACCGGAGCGGGTGCTCAGCCGCGCCGGCGCAGGCGGGCGGCCCCGCGTCTCACCGGCATAGCGGGCGAGTTCGCAGGACGCCTGATTCGAGCGTTCGCGGACGGAGTGGAGACAGCCCCCCGGCTGGTGGTCGTCCACGGCCCGCCGCACAGCGGCAAGTCCGTCCTCCTGGAATGGGCCGCGCGCCGGGCGGGGGAATGCGTGTTCCGCCTCGACGTCGGTCGCCTGCGGACCGGACGGGGGCGCCCGCTCGTGCCGCGCAAACCCGTCGTCGTGGCCGACGATCTTGACATCCTGGCGACTCGCCCCGCGACCCAGCGCGTGTTCGCGAACCTGCTGGACGGCCTGCTCGATCGCGGCGGCCGCATGCTGTGCGCAGTCGAGGGCCACCCGGCGGACCGCGAGGGCCTGCAGCCGCTGCTGCGCAACCGCCTCCTCGGCGGCGTGCTGGTGCCGATTGAGCGCGACACCGTTGGCAAAACCGCGGCCGTCGCCCGGCAGCCGGACCCGCCGGAGGTCATGGACTGCCTCAAGAAGGCCGCCGCCCGCCTGTTCGGCGTCGAACGCGCCCTGCTCGACGCGGTGACGAAACGGCGCACCGTGGTAACCGCCCGCCGCGCGGTGATGGCCGCCGCCCGCCGTGGGGGCCTGACCGAACGCGACGTGGCCGCGGCGTTCGGAATGCGCGCCCGCGCGGTCCGCGAAGCCTGCCGCTGGACGAAGCAACAAGAAGAACGCGACCCGTCGTTCGCCGCGCTGCTGGACGGCGTCGCGCAGAAATACCCGACCCCGGACGAACGCCGGTAGCGGGCGAACCAGCAAGAAAAAGCAAACGGACGGCGACCTTCTCTTCGGGGGGGCGCGGAGCGGAGCCGGTTCGCTGGCGGACGCGACCTGTGGAGCGAATGGCGCTCTGGCAGCCCATACCCAGCCCCGGCACAAAAGAGCGGTTTTGACAATCGAGGACCGACCCCCCGGACTTGCCTGGAGCACCCATGCTCTTTGTCCCGGTGCGTTCGGGCGGACCCCGCGACCTCGGGGGAGTCAGCCGGTACCTTGGCCCTACGGTGTTTTTGGTACTCGATGGTCCGGATGGAGCTGGCAAGACCACGCTTGCGGCCCGCCTCGCGCGATGGTTGCGCGATCGGGGCCGCACCGTGCTGACGGCGCGCGAGCCGGGGGCGACCGCGGCGGGCGAGGCGATTCGCGAATTGTTGCTCGATCCGGAGACGGACCTCGCGCCGCGGGCCGAGATGCTGCTGTATCAGGCGGCGCGCGCGCAGCTTGTCGAAACCGTGCTCCGCCCGGCGCTCGACGCGGGGCAGGCGGTGGTGCTCGATCGGTACTCGTACTCGACCGCGGCCTACCAGGGCCATGGGCTCGGCCTCGACGTCGAGGAAATCCACCGGGTCTCGGCGGCGGCGACCGGTGGGCTCGAGCCCGACCACGTGTTCATACTGGACTTGGATCCCGAGGTGGGCCTCTCACGGGTGGCGGGCGCGCGCGACCGGATCGAGGCGCGGCCGCTGGAGTATCATCGGCGTGTGCGCGCGGGTTTTTTGGCTGAAGCGAAGCGGCTGGGCGATCGAGCGACCGTGATCGATGCGGGCGCCGAACTCGACCGCGTCTCCGAGGCCTTGATCGGGCGGGCCGCACGCCTGTAGGGACCATGGCAAAAAAGATCACGAAGAAGACGGCCGTCAAGCGGGCGCCCCAGGATCCTGCCCGAAAGCCCCTGAAGCTGGACGAAATCGTCGGCCAGGACGCGGCGCGGGCGGCACTCCGGCGCGCCATCGCCCAAGGCGGCGGTGCGGGCAGCACGCTCATCCTCGGGCCCGAGGGCATCGGGCGTTTTAAGCTCGCCCTCGCCGCGGCGCGGGAGATTCTCGACAGCGGGTCCTCGCACGAGCCTGCCACAGTCAGCGACGGGCCTTCCACAGGCAGCAACAGGGCGGGAGCACTTGTCGATGGGGGACGCCACCCCGACCTGATGATTCTGGAACCGGATGAGGGCATCGGTGGCGTACGGACGGCGATATCCCTGCTTCAGCGCAAGCCTGCGCTGGCACCGAGGCAGGTCCTGATCGTGCGCGACGCGGACCGCATGGCACGCGCCGCGCATGACGCCCTGCTCAAAACCCTCGAGGAGCCGCCGGCCGGCGCGGCGGTCTTTGTCGTGGCGGCGGACGAGACGCTCCTGCCGGACACGGTCGTCTCGCGCTGCCGCCGGGTGCGCGCGCGGGCACTCGATGTCGCCGAGACGGTGGCGGTGCTTGAAAAGATCGGGGTACCGACCGTGCTCGCGCGGTTTGCGCCGGGAGCGCCCGGGCAGGTTCTGTACCTGCACGAAACGGGAGGGGCGACGGACGCCGAACTGCTCGTCACGACCCTGCGCCGCCCACCGCCGGATCCAATCGGCGCGCTCACCCCGCTGACCCGCCGGCGCAAGGGCGAGGACTCCAAGGGGCATCGCCGTCGGTTGGCTGCCGTCCTGGGGGCTGCGGCCTCCGAACTGCGGGGCGCGCTGCCCGGCTCGGAAAGCGTCTTGCGTTGCGTCGTGGACGCTCTAGGATCGTTGTCGGCCAACGCCAATCCTTCGATCGTGCTGGCCGATCTTGCGCTATGGAAACTACGGACCAACCCGCCGACGCACCGCTGAGCGCGGTCCTGCGCCACGGCTGCCTGAGTTGCGTCACCTCGTGCGATGTCTCCGGCACGCCGGAGGTCAAGCCGGGAGACGCCGTGGTCGCGCGCACGCCGCGCGGCGTCGAGTACGCGCTGATCCTCACGGATCCGCAGATGCGGGGCGAGAACGAGTCCCGGCCGGCGGTCGAGGTGCTGCGCAAGGCGAACGCGCGTGATCACGAAGAACAGGCCGAAATCGACGCCGATGAACGGGGCGAGGAGTATCGGTACTGCGCCGAGCGCATCCGCGCGCGCAATCTCCGGATGAAGCTCGTTCGCGTCGAAAAACTGCTCGGCGGCCGCCGCGTGACGTTCTACTTCATGGCAGAGAGCCGCGTCGATTTCCGTGATCTCGTACAGGATCTGGCGCGGCAGTACCACGCGCGCATCGAGCTCAAGCAAATCGGCGCGCGCGACGAGGCGAAGGTTCTCGGCGACGTTTCGTACTGCGGCCGCGAGCTCTGCTGCTCGTCGTGGATTCGCGAGATGAAGCCGGTCTCGATGAAGATGGCCAAGAACCAGAAATCGACGCTCGACCCGAGCAAGATCTCCGGCATGTGCGGCCGCCTCCTGTGCTGCCTGCGCTACGAGGACGAGGTCTACACCGAGCTGCGCGCTGAACTGCCCAAGCGCGGCAAGCGCGTGGAGGTGCTGGCGTCCGGCCACGTCGGGATGGTCGTGCACCAGGAAGTCCTCGCTGGAGAGTGCGTCGTCCTGCTCGACCGTGGGGGCACAACTCGCGTCAAGGGAGCCGACGTGAGGCTCATGGGCGAGTCGAAGGACGCCTAGCGCACCGACGAAATCCGCCTGCGGCGCCTTTTCGCCAGCGGGGCGAGCGACCTGTCTGCATACGTGCGCTGCCGGGCCCCGAAACGGCGCCTTTGACCGCGAGCGGCTGGGCACGGCGCAGCTCACCGAACGTTCCTCGACATTCGTGAGTCCATCCGGAGATCGATCGGGAGCGTACGGACGGCGATGGCCGCTCGCCCGGCCCGCCGCCACGTCTTGGTGTTGAGTTCTTCTTATCAATAGATGGGTGGCGCGCCCGACCGCGATCGCTTTGTCAAAATCACCCTTTTGATCCCGGCTCGGTATGGGCTTCCAAAAGGTCGTCCACCTACCTGATGGGTCCGCCAGCGAGCCGGGAGGTCCGAAAACCCTGTATCGGTGGGGATTTTCAGGGACCGCCCGCCCCCTACTAACAAAAAATCGGTTCATCCGAATTCTGTTAGGCGTCAAGTTCCCGGGGCGACGTGCCGTTATTTGACGGTGAGGGTGCATGTCCTCCGAAAAGACTGAAACAATCCTTCAAATCGTCCGGCACGATCCTCGGTTCGGGCCGCAGGCGTACTACTTCATCTTCGACGCGCTCGATTACACGATCACGCGCATGCGCAAGGTGCGGCACGTGACCGGTCGCGAGCTGCTCGAGGGCATCCGCGAGTACGCAACCGAGCACTACGGCTTCTTGGCGCGCACCGTGCTGGCGGAGTGGGGCATCCACGCGACCGGCGATTTCGGGGAGATCGTGTTCAATCTTGTCGAGGCGGGGCTTTTGTCGCGCACCGAGAACGACACCCGCGCCGACTTCCGCAACGTCTACGACTTCAACGAGACCTTCGACGCCGAGTTCCGGCGGAGCCTGGAGACCGTCTCGCTCGGCGTCGGCGGCGAGTAGCCGCCGAACATCGCCGTCCGTCTGCTGCCGTTCTACTCGCTCAGCCAGCCTGCGCAGACTGCGTGATGGCCGGCGCCGGTGCCTTCGCGACGAAACGAATGGAGCAGGTTCGGCTCGTCGTAGGTGCAAAGGCCCGCGACTTCGATCTGCTCGTGGGGAACCCCCGCCTCCAGAAGAAATCGGTGGTTCGCGCCCGCAAGGTCGAAGTGCAGGCTGCTGCCAATCTTGCAGACGTAGTCCGAAGCCCAACTGCGCAGCTTTAGGAACGCGGCGGGGACATCGGGGCCGACCGGATAGCGGCGCACGCCAATGGTCGGACCGACGGCGGCGCGGAGGTCTTTCGGATCCGAGCCGAAGCGTGCGCAGGCCTTGACCAGGTTCACGACGATGCCGCGGGCCGAGCCGCGCCAGCCCGCGTGCGCGACGCCAACGACACGACGCTCCGGATCGGCGACGATGATCAAGGAGCAATCGGCCGCGCGCAGCACGAGCGCGAGGCCCGGGGTGTCCGTCACGAGACCATCGACATGCGGCAGCGTTGCCTCCGGTTCCGTGACGTGGAGTACGTCGGAGCGGTGCACCTGGCGAGCGGAGGCGATCTTGTCGGGCGCAAAACCGAGAGCGGCCGTCAGGCGTCGTTGCCCGTCGGCCTCCCGTGCATTCAGGGGCCGGGTCGAGATGGCACAGGTCAGCCCCGAGGCATCGAGCGCCGGGAACGTCAGGAGCCGCAGCCCCTCCCGGCGCACGGAACGGACGTCGGTTACGTCCTTGTCTCCGCGCGAGATCACGGGCTACTTCTTCGTCTTGTCGGCGACGGCGTTGTCGGCCTTGTCGGAGCCGTTCAGCACCTTGTATTCCTCGATCGTGTCCGGATCGACCCCGAGTCGGCCGAGGATTTCCTTGACGCCGCGACGCAGCACGTTGTCGTCCGAGAGGTCGCCGAGGATTTCCTTGCCGATCACATTGCTCACCTCGCGGCGAATCGCGATCCGCAGGGCGCGGCGCAGTTCCTGGCGTGTCAGGCGAGTGTCGAGCGACTTGTAGAACGCGTCGAACTCGGGATAGCGCTCCGTCTCTCGCGCGTCGAACTCGGCCAGCTTGTGGAAGAGATCCTTGTGCGTCTTCCAGTGCTTCTTGACGTAGTTCTCGAAGACCTTCTTCTCCTGCAACGCGCGGAGCTCGACGAGGTGGGCCACCGGCATCCGCTCGCGCTTGATCTCGATGTCGGGCTCGACGCCGCCCTTGTACTCGTACTTGCCGTCGCGGAAGACGCGCTCGCGCGTGAAGTTCTTGCCGCCCGGAAGGTAGTAGCGGGCAACGGTCAGCTTGAGCGCCGCGCCATAGGTGTACTCCCCGTTGCCGTCCTGGTCCTTGAACTTCTCGGCCGGATTCCAGACGCCGTCGCCGTTTTCGTCGGTAAACGACTCGCTCGCATCGCGCTTGCCGTTGCCGTTCTTGTCTTCCCAGGGCTCGGCGTCGTCCCATTCACGGTTGACCCGCGCCTTGTCCTCGAACGGTTCACCCGCGTCCCAGCGCTTGTTGCGGTTCAGGTCCGTGAAACGCTCGCGCCGGTCGATGCGGCCGTTCTTGCGCGCTTCATCGGTAAACGTCTCGCCCGGCCAGGTCCGCAGCGGAATCGTGTGTTGAACGGTCCCCTTGCCGAACGTCTCGACGCCGATGACGACGGCATCGACCTGGCCCTGCGCGCCTCCCTGGCCGGAGCGGGTCGAGTAGTGCTGCAGCACACCCGACAGGAGTTCCGCACCCGAGGCGCTGCGCCCGTTGACGAGCACGGAAATCGGGTAGTCGTGTTTTTGATCCGGCACGAACGAGTAGTGCTTCTGAGTCGGGTAGACCTTGCCCTTCAAGACGGCCACGAGCGAGCCGGCCCGGAGGAACGGCGTCACGGACTGTTTGACCGCGTGCAGCAGACCCCCGGGATTGTTGCGAACGTCGATCACAAGTCCGCGGATTCCCTGGGCCTCCAGCTCCTTCAGGTGCTGCTTGACCTCCTTGCCGGTCTCGGCCGCGAACTGAGCGATCGAGAGATAGCCGATCTTGCCCGGCAGCAGACGGGAGAAAACGGTCGGCAATACGATCTTGGCGCGGATGACCGTGATCTCGCGCGGCTCCGGCCAACCCGAACGGTAGATCGACAGCACGACGGACGTGCCCGGCGGTCCCTTGACCTGCTTGATGATCTCGGTGGTGGAGCGGCCCACGGTCGATTCGCCGTTGACCGCAACGATGTCGTCGCCTCCACGAATGTCGGCGTTCCAGGCCGGGCCGCCAAAGATCGGACGGAGGATACGCAGATGCCGCGTCACGTTCGTGTCGATGAACGCGCCGATGCCGCCGTAGGACGGATCGACGCCGTCGTTGCCGTGCAGGAACTCCCGGTACTGGGCCGGCGACATGAACTGCGTGTGGGGGTCGTTGGGAAACAGCGTGAGACCGCGCGCCGCGCGCGTTCGGAGATCGTTGATCGGGAGATCCCGATTGAGCTCGTACGCCTCGCGGAGGATGCGCCGAACTTCGTCGAGATGCTTCCACGTCGCGCTCGCCATGCGGGCACTCGCGGTGGCCTCCATGCGGGCGGCGCGGCGCTGGATCGCGTCGTTCAGGTTCAGGTTGCGGTAGAGAGAGCGCGCAAGCCGCCCCCGGTCACCCGGCTGGCGCATCAGCTCGCGCAGCGTGTCCTTGACCCCGGGCGTCGTGCTGTCGCCGATTTCCGCGAGCGCCAGCGCGCCCATCGCGCGCAGGTCGGGATCCGCCGACTGCAGGATCGAGACGAGTTCTTTCTTCGCCAGGTTGGCTCGCGGGGTGTCCATCACCCACAGCGCCCGCGCCGCCGCGAGCCGAATGCGTGCCTCATTGGCGTAGAGCAGTTCGACGAGACCGTCTTCGGCGTCCTCCTCGTCGGTGAGCGCCACGAGCTCGATCGCCGCCGCCCGGTGGACAACCTTGCCGTCCTCGTCGCCCGCCATGTCGAGCAGCCGATCCACGGCAAGCGTCGGGCTGCCGAGGTCGATCAGCGCCTTGAGTCCGGCCAGCCGGCCCTCCGCCGAGGCGCCCCGCATGGCATTGCGCACCGCGCGCTTGGCCGTCGGCCCGATCTTGACGATCTCTTCCGCGGCGTTCCAGATCTTCGGGATCGCGGCACCTTTGAGGCCGCCTATCAGCTCCTTGACGCGGATCTCGCGCAGGGATCCCCCCTCGTCCTCGCCTTCCGAGCGGGCGCCGGGCGCCACGGCCAAAACGGCGAGAATCAGGGCCAGGTGGGGAAGGCGACGGTTCATGGGGATGGGGGTCTCCGGGGGCAGGGGGATGAGGCCCTTACAAGTATACGTTCGGCCTGTCGCTCCCGGCGGCTTGCGCGCTTGCTTGACCACTCGCGTGAGACAATCGAATCGACACGCTCGAAGCTGGCCGCTGTTTGAAAAACCCCCTAAGGTGGCGCGGTCCATGACAGAACCCACGCACCTCGACGCCCAAGGCCGCGCACGCATGGTGGACGTCTCGGCCAAGCCGGAGACGGCCCGGCGCGCGCGGGCGGGCTGCCGTGTTCACCTGAACGCGGCCGCAGCGGCGACCTTGCGCGAGGGCCGGGCCAAAAAAGGCGATGTCCAGGCAGCGGCGCGGCTGGCCGGTATCCAGGCCGGCAAGCGCACCAGCGAGCTGATTCCGCTGTGCCACCCGCTGCGAACCGGCGCGATCGACGTGGATCTTGTCTTCGAGAACGAGGCCACGCTCGTCGTCACGGCCGAGGCGTCCGGCGTGGACCGGACCGGGTTTGAGATGGAGGCGATGGTGGCCGCGGCCACGGCGGCACTCACGGTCTACGACATGCTCAAGTCGGTCGATCGCGAGATTTTGATCGGGGACCTCCGACTGCTGGCCAAGAGCGGCGGCAAGAGCGGGGACTGGGTCCGCCCAGAGCCCCGGCGGGAACACAGGCAGGGCGGCGCATGACGCGGGTGGCCTTGGTTGGCGCGACCGGCGTGGTCGGCGAGGAAATGCTCCGGGTTCTCGAGGAGCGGCGTTTTCCCGTGGACGAGCTCACGCTCTTGGCCTCGCCGCGCTCGGCCGGCCGGCGCCTGCGCGCGTTCGGAGCCGAACACGAGGTGCGGCCCGCGACACCGGACGCGTTTTCGGGCGTCGATGTGGCGCTGTTCTCCGCGGGGTCCGAAATCGCCCGCGCCCTGGCCCCCGCAGCCCGGACTGCCGGCGCACTGGTGATCGATAACAGCAGCGCGTTCCGCATGGACACAGCCTGCCCGCTCGTCGTCCCGGAAGTCAATGGCGAGACCCTCGACGGCCACGCCGGGATCATCGCCAATCCGAACTGTTCGACGATCCTGCTGGTGATGGCTCTCGCGCCGATCGCGCGCGCCGCGGGCCTGCGGCGTGTGGTCGCCTGCACCTATCAGGCCGTCTCCGGCGCCGGTGCGCGCGCGCTCGAGGAGCTGCGGCTTCAGGAGGACGCCGACGCGGCGGCGAAGACGCCGCGGGCGACGGTTTTCCCGAAGGTGATCGCGCACAACGTGATCCCGTTCGTGCAAGCGGTGGGCGAAGACGGCTACACGACCGAAGAAAGCAAGGTGCGCGACGAGACCCGCCGCATTCTCGGCCGACCGGACCTTCCGATTGCGGCGACGTGCGTGCGCGTGCCCGTCTGGCGCGCGCACGCGGAAGCGCTGCACCTCGAACTGGAGCGACCGCTTACCCCGGTCGAGGCCCGACGCGTTCTCGGCGAGGCCGCGGGCGTCGTGGTGGCCGAGGACGACCTGCCCACGCCGCGCGAAGTCGCGGGAACCGACGAGGTCCATGTGGGCCGCGTCCGGGAAGACCGCGCGTTCGCGCCGGGGCTGGCCCTGTGGGCCGTCATGGACCAGCTTCGCAAGGGCGCGGCACTCAACGCCGTGCAGATCGCCGAGTGTGCCATGGGAGTCGGCGCGGAATCGGCGGAGTCCAAAAAAATGGTAGGGGGCCCGGAAGCGTAGCCCCGACACGGGGAGATCCTGGGCCTAGCGAGGAAACAGAGATTATGGACGTACGCGATTTGAAAAAGATCGTCCAGATCATGAACGACAACGACCTCGCCGAAGTGGTCGTCGAGGAAGAGGGGCGCAAGCTCAAGGTGCGCAAGCACGAAACACGCGGCGTCGAGGTCGTGGCTTCGGCGGTGCCGGCACCGGTAGCCGGGCCGGCCCCCGCGCCCCCCCAAACCCCCGCGACGGATGGGCCCGCGCCCGACGATGCAAGCGTCCATGTGATCACGGCGCCGATGGTCGGCACGTACTACTCGTCCCCGTCGCCGGAGTCCGCGGCGTATGTCGAGACCGGAGGCACCGTGGGGCCCGAGACGGTCGTCTGCATCCTCGAGGCGATGAAAGTCATGAACGAGATCAAGGCCGAGTGTGCGGGCACAGTTGTTGAAGTCTGCGTAGAGAACGGCCAGGCCGTCGACTATGGCCAGCCGCTTTTCAAGGTCAAGAAGCCGTAGGCCCCAGCGTTCGTGTTTCACCGCATCCTGATCGCAAACCGCGGCGAGATCGCCCTGCGCATTCTGCGCGCGTGCCGCGAGCTCGACATCGACACCGTCGCCGTCTACTCGCAGGCGGACGCCGACGCGGCGTACCTGGCGCTCGCGGACGAGAAGATCTGCATCGGGCCGCCGCCCAGTTCACAGTCGTATCTCTCTATGCCCGCAATCATCGCCGCCGCCGAGGTCGCCGACGTCGATGCGATTCATCCCGGTTACGGTTTCTTGTCGGAGAACGCCGACTTCGCGCAGACCTGTCGCGAGCACGGGATCGAGTTCATCGGCCCCGCCGCCGAGACGATTCGGCAGCTTGGGGACAAGGCGACCGCGCGAGAGATCGCCATCGCGGCCAAGGTGCCGACGGTGCCGGGCAGCGACGGCATAGTCGAGGATGACCAGCAGGCGATCGAGATCGCCGAGAAGATCGGTTACCCGGTCCTGATCAAGGCGACCGCGGGAGGCGGCGGGCGCGGGATGCGGGTCGCGAACAACAAGATTTCGCTCGTGAGCGCGTATCACCAGGCGCGCAGCGAGGCCGAGCAGGCGTTCGGCGAGGCCGGCGTCTACATGGAGAAATATCTCGAACGGCCGCGCCACGTGGAAATCCAGATTCTCGCGGACGGCCACGGCAACGTGATCCATCTCGGCGAGCGCGAGTGCAGCGTGCAGCGCCGCCACCAAAAGCTTGTCGAAGAAGGACCGTCCGCCGCGCTCAACGAGTCGATGCGGCGCGCGATGGGTCGCACGGCGGTCAAGCTCGCCAAGGCGTGCAAGTTCAAGGGCGCGGGCACGGTCGAGTTCCTCCTCGTCGGCAAGGAGTTCTATTTCATCGAGGTCAACTGCCGCATCCAGGTAGAGCACCCGGTGACCGAGCTGATCTCGAGGGTCGATCTGGTGAAGGAACAGATTCGCGTGGCAGCGGGTGAGAAACTGTCACTCGATCAGCGGCGGGTACGGCTTCAAGGCCACGCCATCGAGGTCCGCGTCAACGCCGAAGATCCCGAGTACGGCTTTCGCCCTTGCCCCGGCACGATCACGAAGCTGATCGCCCCCGGCGGCCCCGGCGTGCGCTTCGACACCCACATCTACGCGGGCTACCGCGTCCCGCCGACCTACGACTCGCTTCTCGCTAAGCTGATCGTGCACGCACCGACACGCGCGGAAGCCATCGTGCGCATGCGCCGCGCCCTCGACGAGTTCGTCATCGAGGGCGTACAGACCACGCTCCCGACGCTCCGTGACATCATGCGCAACGCGTTCTTCGAGCGCGGCGAGTACGACACCGGGTTTCTGGAAGACATGCTGGGTTAGCGGTAATCCGCATGGCGGATTTCCGATAGGGGCGACCTTCCCGAACGCGTGCGCAGCGGAGCCAGCGATCCTCTGGCCGGCGATGGTTCACGGCCCGGCGGCAATCGCGGCGCTCCGGCCCCCCGGGCCCCCTTACCCTCGCATTCCGGCTGTTTGCCCCACTGGGGGGGCTCGCAGACGCCGAAAATTGACAGAAATGGAGGTTTTTTCGTACAAGGCGGTATTCCCCATTCTGGAGGCGACGCGGCGCCATGGCCAAGTATCTTGTTACCGGTGGGGCCGGGTTTATCGGCCTCAATCTCGTTCAACAGCTTCTCGCCCAGGGCGAAAAAGTCGTCTTGTTCGACGACTTCTCGACCGGGGACCAAAAAGCGGTTCGAGATCTCCCTCAAAAGGACCTCAAGCTCGTCGAGGACACGGTGCTCGATGTCAAGGCGATCAAGAAGTGCATGCGCAGCGTGGACTTCTTGGTGCACCTGGCGGGCAACAACTCCGTGCTGGAGTCGGTGAAAGACCCGGCGAAATCGCTGGAGCTCAACTCTGTCGGAACGCTGAACGCGCTCATTGCGGCGCGGGACGGCAAGGCGAAGCGGTTCATCTACGTCGGTTCGGCCGCCGCGTACGGCGAGAGCCCTTCGCTGCCGAAGATCGAGACGATGTCGGAGGCGCCGCTGTCACCCTACGCGGTCGGCTCGGTGGCGGCTGAACACCAGTGCCGGGTGTTTTTCAACACCTACGGGCTCCAGACCGTCGTCTTGCGCGCGTTCAACCTGTATGGGCCGCACCAGGCGACCAAGGGCCGTTCCGCGGGTGTCGTGGGGCGGTTCATTGCAACCCTGCTCGACGGTCGCGCGCCGGTGATCAGCGGCGACGGCAAGCAGAGTCGCGATTTCGTCCATGTCGCCGATCTCATCGAGGCGATCAAGTCCGCCTGCATCGCGCCCAAGGCGGAAGGCGAACTGTTCAACATCGCGACCGGTTCGCGGATTACGATCAACGGTCTCGTCAACATGCTCAACGGCATCCTCGGCAAGGAGATCCAGCCGAAGTACGAGGAGGCGCGCCCCGGCGACATCCGCCATTCGCTGGCGGACTCCACCAAGGCGCAGGAGATGCTCGGCTACCGGCCGCGGACCTCGATCACGGACGGCTTCGCCAGCACGATCGAGTGGTACCGAAAAAACCGGTAGGAAGCGTGGGCAGGCGCCGTTTGCATGCGGTGCGCGGTGACCGGGCAGTGACCGGAGCGCGCCACAACCCAAAGCTAGGAACATGACTAAAGTCATCCGGCTCGGGGTTCTTGGTTACGGCGCTTGGGGGCGCAATGTCGCGCGCGTCGCGGCATCGACACCCGGCGGTCGTCTCGTCGCCATTGGAGAGCACCGCGCCGAGGCCCGGCGGCAGGCCACCCAGCGCCACCCGGGCGTGATCCTGTGCGACAGCGCCGAAGCGCTTCTCGCGCGCAACGACCTCGATGCGGTCCTGATCGCCACCGATGCGCCCAGCCACGCGGATCTCGCGGTTCGGGTGGCCGCGTCGGGCCGGCACGTATTCGTGGAAAAGCCGCTGTCCCTCAACCCGTCGGACGCGCACCGCGTGGTGGCTGCCGCCGACAAGGCGGGCGTCCTGCTTCAGGTCGGCCACCTGATGGACTACCACCCCGCCGTGGAGGCCCTCGCGCAAATCGTCGCCGAGGAACTCGGGCCGATCCGCTGCGTCGCGGCGCAGCGGCTGAACTTTGGCAAGGTGCGTTCGGACGAGAACGTCCTGTTCAGCCTCGGGCCGCACGACCTCTCGATCATCCTGCGGCTGTTCGGCCAGGAGCCGGAGTCCATTGCGGCGCAGGGTGCTGCCTTCGTGCGTGAAGGCGTCGAGGACCTGTGCTTCGTGACACTGCGCTTTCCCGGCGGCGGCATCGGTTCGATGCACCTCTCGTGGCTCGATCCTCACAAGGTGCGGCGGATCACGGTCGTGGGGGAACGCAAGATGGCCGTGCTCGACGACATGGAGCCGCGCGAGAAGATCCGCATCTACGACCAGGGCGTTTCCGGTCCGAACGGCTACTGGGTCTACGGCGAAAACCTCGCGATGCGCAGCGGCGAGATTCGCGTGCCTCCGGTGCCCGCCACCGAGCCGCTCGGCGTAGAAATCGCACACTTTGTCGAGTGCGTGCGCGAGGGCAAGACACCCCGCACCTCCGGCGCCGAAGGCATCGCCGTCGTGCAGCTACTTGCCGCGGCTCAGACCTCCATGCGTGCCGACGGCGCCCCCGTGACCCCGAAAGCCCAACCATGATTCACCTGGTCGATCTGGCCCAGCAACACGCGGAGTTGCGTCCGGAAATGGAGCGGGCGATTGCGGAGGTGTTCGATTCGGGCGCGTTCGTGCTCGGCCCGTTCGTCGAGCGCTTCGAGGACGCGTTCGCGGCGCACCTGGGCGTCAAGCACGCCATCGGCGTCAACAGCGGCACGGACGCGCTCGTGATCGCGTGCGACCTGGCGCGGATTCGCCACGGTGCCGGCGAGATCATCACGACGCCGTTCACGTTTTTCGCATCGGCGGAATCGATCGTGCAGGCGGGCCACCGCGTCCGTTTAGTCGATATCGATGCGACGACGTTCAACCTCGACCCGGCGGCTGTGCATGCGGCCAAGGGATCCGACACGGTGGGGGTCATGCCGGTGCATCTGTACGGGCGCTGCGCGGACATCGATGCGCTGCGGATCGACGGCACGTTCCTTATCGAGGACGCCGCGCAGGCGGTCGGCGCGTCGCGCCACGGTCGTCCGGCAGGCGGGCTCGGCGATGTTGCGGGGTTTTCGTTCTATCCGACAAAGAACCTCGGCGCCGCGGGTGACGGCGGCATGATGACGACGGACGACGACGACGTCGCGGCACTGGCGCGGAGCCTGCGCGCGCACGGAGAGGTCCGGCGCGAGTTCGGCGGAGTACGCACCTATCTTCACGAGCGGGTGGGGCGCAACTCGCGCCTGTCGGCGATTCAGGCTGCGGTGCTCCACGTAAAACTCGGACGGCTCGCCGAGTGGCAGAGCCGGCGCGAGGCCAACGCGCGCCACTTCACCGAAGCGCTCGCGGGCATCGACGGCCTGATCCTGCCCGCACCCGACCCCGACGGCCGCCACGTGTACCACCAGTACGTGCTCCGCACGCCGCGACGCGACGCACTGCGCGCCCACCTGAGCGAGCACGGCGTCGGCAGCAACGTCTTTTATCCGCAGCCGCTGCACCTCCAGCCCGCGTTCGCGGATCTGGGCCTCAAGGAAGGCGCCTTGCCGGTCGCGGAACACGCCGCCCGCGAGGTCGTGTCCATCCCGGTGC
Source organism: Planctomycetota bacterium (assembly GCA_021776735.1). Taxonomy (GTDB): domain Bacteria; phylum Planctomycetota; class PLA2; order PLA2; family PLA2; genus JAJFFH01. Next base: position 29,190 of record JAJFFH010000050.1, read on the forward strand.
ACGCCTACCTGTCGGAAGACGAGCGCGACCGGATCGTTGCCGAAATCCGCTCGTTCTTCGGGGCGTGAACCGCGATCGGTTCACTTTTCGCGACAAACAGCCTACGGACGGCGATGTTTCCGGAACGGTCCGCGATGTGCTTTTGCCGCCGCCATGGAGCGTCGCAGGGACTATCGCCACCGTTTTGGCTATCCGCTTCGGGTCACCCGCACCCCGGGATCCGAGATCATCGAGGACAGCCGCACCGTCGATGTGAGCGCGTCGGGCTTGCGCCTGCAGGCCGACCGCCCACACGGCCTACGGCGTGGCCAGCAGGTGATCGTGGAGCTGTTCGCGCCGTTGTCCAGTCCGGGCACCAAGGGTTCACTCCACCTGGCCACGGACGCCATCGTGGTGAGAGTTAAGGATCGCAGTGCTGCTTTGCGCTTTCATGCGCCGTTTGCTTATTGAGCGGCTCGTCGCTTTGCGGTGGAACCGCAAAGCGATGAATCGAGGCGGGCGCGTCCAGTGTCTCTTGGCCACAACGGCTGACGCCGTTGTGGCTGGTGGTGTTTGGAGGCGCTACTCGCTTCGCGGAGGAACCGCGAACCGATGAAGGTGGTGCGGAACGGGCCAGTGTTTTCTGGCGACAACGGCTAACGCCGTTGTCACTGGTGGAGTTGGGCGGCGCTCTCGCTTTGCGGAGGAACCGCAAAGCGATAAAGGCTCCCGTACCCACGCTACTGAAGATCATCGCTTAGCGGATCAACCGCTAAGCGATCAGGACTCCCGCACCCGAGGGCCTCAACGGCGTCAGCCGTTGAGGCAGACAACATGGCTAAGCCGGGCGTTCCCTGCGCTTGCCGCCTCGCTTGATGTCGAGGAGATCGTACTTGCGCATCTTGTTGAAGAGCGTCGTGCGGTTGATGTCGAGCAGCTTGGCCGCTCGTTGCCGGTTCCAGTTCACCGACGAGAGCGTCGCTTCAATGATCTCGCGTTCCGGACCCTCGAGCGCCTGCTTGAGCGGCACGATGGTGCGGCCGTCCGAGCGGAACTCGAAGCCGGGTCCGTTGACGGTGGCCTCGACACCCGAGATATCGGCCGGGAAATCCTCCGGCTCGAGGATCGTACCGCGGGTGAGGACGACGCCACGTTCGATGGCGTTTTCGAGTTCGCGCACGTTGCCGGACCACTGGAACGCCGACAGTTTCGCCATCGCGTCGTCCGAGATGCCTTCGACGACCTTTTCGTTCTCGCGGGTGTAGCGCTTGAGAAAATGGTCTGCCAACAGCGGGATGTCGCCGGGGCGCTCACGGAGCGGCGGGATGTGGATGTTGACCACGTTGATCCGGTGGTACAGGTCCTCGCGGAACACGCCGTCGGCCACGGCCTGCTTCAGGTCGATGTTGCTCGCGAGTACGACGCGGACATCCACCTCGACCGACTCGTCGTCGCCGACGCGTTCGAAGCGCCGTTCCTGAAGAATGCGCAGCAGCTTCACCTGGAACGCGGGGGACGCTGTCGCGATCTCGTCGAGAAAAATGGTGCCGCCATCGGCGCGCAGGAACTTGCCGAGCCGGTCGGTTTCCGCGCCGGTGAAGGCGCCCTTGCGGTGGCCGAACAGTTCGCTTTCGAGGAGGCTCTCGGGCAGCGCGCCGCAGTTGACCTCGACGAACGGCTTGTCCTTGCGCGGCGAGTGGTGGTGGATCGCGCGGGCGATCAGGCTCTTGCCCGTGCCGCTCTCGCCCGAGATAAGCACCGTGGCGCGGGTCGCCGCGACCGTCGCAAGGGTCTCGTAGATCTTGCGCATGCGGTGGTCCGAGCCGACCAGGTTGTCGAGCTTGAGCGAACGATTGAGCTGGCTTCTTAGCTGCTCGTTTTCCTGGGTGAGACTGCGGCGCTTGAGCGCGCGCTCGACGGTCATCAGCATCTCTTCGTCGATGACCGGCTTGGTGACGTAGTCCTCGGCACCCTCGCGCATCGCATTCACGGCGGACTCGATCGTGCCATAGCCCGTGAGCATGACGACGACGAGCGAAGGGTCGATCTTTCTCGCCTCGCGCAGCAGGGCAAAACCGTCCATGCCGGGCATGTTGACGTCCGTGAGCAGCAGATCGACGCTGGTGCCGCTCTTGAGCTCGCGAACGGCGCGGTGGGCATCAGTCTGCACCTCCACGTGGTAGCCGCGCGATTTCAGGAAGACGCCCAACGAGTCCGCGACAAGCGGATCGTCATCGACAATGAGAATACGCGGCTGGCTCATGACTGCTGAACTCCGTGGAGATGGCCGGCGGACGAAAGAGACGGTGTGACCGGAGCGGAGACCGGGAGCGTCAGGTGCACTGTCGTGCCCCGACCCGGTTCGCTCTCGATGCGGATGGCGCCGCCGCATCGTTCGGCGATGCGCGCGCTGATCGGAAGGCCGAGGCCCGTGCCCTGGCCGACATCCTTGGTCGTGAAGAACGGTTCGAAAACACGCCGGAGATCCTCCGGCGTGATGCCGCTGCCGTTGTCGTTGACCGCAACGTCCAGTTTCTGGCCGTCGTGCGCGACCGTGATGCGCACACGCCCCCGCGCGCCAAGATCCTCGACGGCGTGCAGCGCGTTCTTGATCAGGTTCGCAAGAACCTGAAACATCGCCCGCGGCACCTGGACGACGACGTAGGGATTCTCGATCTCGATGGAAGCGCCGTGGCTCCCGCTCGGCGCGAGCGTTCGCACGACCTCCTCGACCATCGAGCGCAGGTTCTCGGACTCGTTTTCGATGACCACGTTGCGCGAGAACGTCAGGAGCTGCTGCACGATGCTCGCCATGCGACCGAGACCGCTCAACGCGCGGTCGAGGTAGTCGGCGAGGTCGCCCGCGCTTTCCTCGAGGTTTTCCTGCGTCATCTTCACGTAGCGACGCACGCCATCGAGAGGGTTGTTGAGCTCGTGGGCGACGCCCGACGCGAGCCGGCCGATCATGGCCAGCCGTTCGGAGATGTCGAGCTGGTCGCGCAGCGCACGGTTGCCTCGCGAGAGCCGACCGTGCTCCAGCGCCTTGACGACAACGACCTTGAGCTTTTCGGGATCGACGGGCTTGTCGAGAACGTGAAACGCGCCTTCACGCATCAGGGCGACCGTTTTCTCGACATCCGCCGCCGCGGCGATAATCACGAGCACCGCGTCCGGGTCGAGTGTGCGCAGGCGGACGGTGACCTCGCCGGCGTCGGGAAGGCTCCCGGCGTCGATCAGGACGGCGGCCGCGGGGTCGCGCGCATAGCAATCAAGCGCCTCGTCGGTGTCGGAGGCGACGCGGATGCCCAGTCCCGTGCGGCGCAGGATTCCCGCGAGGGCCTCGCGGTCCTCCCTGGCGCCGGCGACGACGAGCAGGGTCTCTGTGGTTGCACGGCTCATCCCATTTTCCCTTCAGAGCCCGCGAACCAATCCCTTCGAGCATGGACTCTTCGGGCCCCTTATCGACCAACGGCGTCCTTTTCCTTGAACATCCGCGGAAACCGGGCGGGACGACGCATCTTCCTTGGCCACCGCAGGTTACGGAGTCGGAGCTTGCGCCTTGCGCGTGCGGGCGTTAATTTCGACCGCTCCCATGGACATCCTGCTCGCCGACGACGAGCGCAGCATTGCCATCACACTCCGCGACGAGCTCGAAGACGCCGGGCACAAAGTGGTCGTAGTGGGCGACGGAAAGGCTGCGGCACAAGCCCTGCGCCAGGGACGTTTCGACGTGCTGATCACCGACATCCGCATGCCCGGGATGGACGGAATCTCGCTGCTCAAGCTGGCCAAGGACCTCGATGGCACGACCGAGGTCGTCGTCATCACCGGCCACGGCACGATCGAAACCGCCGTCGAAGCGATCCGCCATGGTGCCTACGACTACGTCCTCAAGCCGTTCCTGAACGAGGACATCCTCCGGCGGGTCAAGAAACTCGAGGAGTTCCGCAGGCTCAGGGACGAGAACCGCACGCTCCGGTCCCAGGTCGGGGCACAAATCGCCGACAAGCGGATCATCGGCGAGAGCGAGTCGATCCGGAAGGTCCTCGATCTGGTGCGCACGATCGCGGAAAGCGACGAAGACGTGCTGATCACAGGCGAGACGGGTACCGGCAAGGAACTCGTCGCCAAGATGATCCACGAACTGAGCCCGCGTGCGGGCAGCCCGTTCGTGGTCCTCTCCTGCTCGGGCTTTCCGCAGACGCTGCTCGAGGACGAAATCTTCGGCCACGAGAAGGGCGCGTTCACCGACGCCAAGGCGACCAAACTCGGCCGCTTCGAGCGGGCCAACGGCGGCGTGCTGTTCCTCGACGACATCGACGACGTGCCCGTCGAGACCCAAGTGAAACTGCTGCGCGTCCTGCAGGAGCGGACCCTGGAACGGCTCGGCGGCGAGCGCACGATCAAGCTCGACGTGCGCGTCGTGGCGGCCACGAAGATCGATCTTCAAGAGGCAGTCGAGGACGGCGATTTCCGTGAGGATCTCTATCACCGGATTCATGTGATCCCGATCCCGCTGCCACCCCTGCGCGAGCGCCGGGGCGATGTGCCGATCCTGGTCGATCACTTCATTCAGCTCTACGGCAAGGGCCGGCCCTACAAGGTGTCGGCGGAAGCGCGCGAGGCACTCGCCCGGCACTCGTGGCCGGGCAACGTGCGCGAACTGGAAAACTCCGTGCGCCGGGCGATCGCCATGGCCGGCGCTTCCGACGATCTGGATGCCGACCATCTCGTCCGCGCCGGGCCGCGCCCGCGACGCGCCGAAACGGCCGTGGATCAGGGGCCGGTGGAACGCCGCCTGCGCGAGGTCGTACGCGAATCCGAGGCCCGCCATATCCGCCGGGTGCTCAAGCACACGGGCGGTCACCGCGCCAACAGCGCCAAGATTCTCGGTATCTCCCGCAAGAATCTCTGGGAGAAGATGCGCGAACTCGAGATCCGGGACGACGACGAGTGAGGGACGTCGATTACTTTGTCTCGGACGTCCACCTGTCGGCGGAGCGCCCGAAGGTTACGGACCGTTTTCTTCGGTTCCTCGAACGCGTACGTGAGGACGGCCGGCGGCTGTTCCTGCTGGGCGACATCTTCGACCTGTGGGTGGGGCCGCGCCAAAAGCGCCTGCCGTATGTCCGCCCGATCCTCGAGGGCCTCCGAGCGGTCACGCACGACGGCATCGCCGTGACGTATGTCGCCGGCAACCGGGACTTCAACTTCGACGCGCGCGTGAATGGCGGCCCGCCGCCGCGCCGGCTCCCTGAAATGCTGTCGATCGAATCCGCCGGCCGCCGGCTCTACCTGACCCACGGCGACCTGCTCTGCACTGGCGACCGCGCGTACAAGCGCGCCCGCTGGGTCGGCCGCTCGATCCCGGTCCGCTTTCTGTGCGCCAATCTCCCGCTGTCCGTGTCGACGTTTCTGTCGAGCGGATACCGACGCTTCTCCCAACGCGCGGTCGCCAAGAAGTCCCGCTGGGAAAAAGCCGTCGATTTCTCCCGCGTCCGCCGCCTCCTGACCGACGGCCACGACACGGTGATCTGCGGCCACGTCCACCGCGCCGCACGCTATCGCGTGGACCTCCCCGACAACCAATCCGGCGAGTTCATTACCCTCGGAGACTGGTCCCCGGACGGCGTTTACCTGGAGAGTAGGGACGGCGCGTTGCTCCTCCGGCGATTTCGTTAGCGAAAACCCGGATGACCGGCTTTTCGTTCGTAGGAGGCGCCCGATTTCGGCGTCTGCGGCCACGAGCGGGCCCGAACGTAGTACCCCTGCGCGAACTACGGACAGGCCGACCCTGAGGAAAGCAAACGGACGGCGATGCCCGGAGTCATGCTCATGTTCATCTCATGGTTCATCGCTCATGATGGGGCTGCTTGCGGGCCGCAGGCCCGCTCCAGTCCGGTCTAATGAGATACGGCGAAGCCGGATTTCATCGCTGGATTTCGTCTGTTCCTTGCCCCCGCGTCCGCGTCCAGCGATACTACGCGATTCGTGCCGCCTGACTTCGTCGTTGCCATCGATGGCCCTGCTGGGGCCGGAAAAAGCACCGTCGCACGCCGGGTGGCGGGGCGGCTGCCCGATTTTCGGTACCTCGATACGGGGGCGATGTATCGGGCGGTGACGGCCTATCTGCTGCGAATTGACAAATCGAATGCGTCCCAGGCAAGGACGGCGGAAGAGATGGCGGAGGCGGCCGAGGGGCTCGCGCTTCAAGGCGACCGGCTCATTGTCCATGGCGACGACGTGACCGATCACATCCGAACTTCGGAGGTGACGAAACAGGTCAGCGCCGTGTCGGCGGTGCCGCAGGTTCGCCGGGTGGTTCAGGGCAAACAGCGTGAGGCGACCGGTCGGGTCGTCGCGGAAGGCCGCGACATCGGGTCGGTCGTATTCCCCAACGCCGCACTCAAGGTTTATCTCGATGCGTCGCTGGACGAGAGGGCCCGGCGGCGAAACCGGCAGTATCCGGATTCGTCGTTTGGCGAGTATCGCGAGCGGATCGCCACGCGCGACCACCTCGATTCCTCGCGAGACGACTCTCCACTGATGACTCCCGCGGACGCAATCACGATCGACACCAGCCGCCTCACGATTGAAGAGGTGGTTTTGAAAATCGAGGCGCTCGTCCGAGAGCGCCTGTCCACCACAACAAGCATGGCTCGCGAAAACCGCGAGCAAGCAGACGGTTGAAGGGCGGCGGCGCGGTCCCTTGGGACGGCGCCAGGCGGCAAGGCCCCCGCAGAGAAAACACACGAACATGGTCAAAGGAATTGACGTCGTACGCAAGTACGACCTCCCCCCCGATGAACTTGAAGAGAGAGTCGAAGAGGCCTTCAAAGAGGTTCCGCAAGAGGACATTGCGCGCTTTTACGAGGAGTCGGTTCGCGAATTCGAGCCCGACACGATCCTCAAGGGCCGCGTCCTGAACGTTGTCAACGACGAGGTGATCGTCGATGTCGGCTACAAGTCCGAAGGCGTGATTCCGCTCTACGAGTGGGGCGAGAACGCCGACGTCGATATCGGCGACGAGATCGAGGTCCTGCTCGACGAGATCGAGGATCGGACCGGCATGATCCGCTTGTCCAAGCGCAAGGCGGATCGCATCCGCGCCTGGAACGAGATTCTCAAAACACACAACGAAGGCGACGTCGTTCGCGGCCCGGTCCTTCGCAAGATCAAGGGCGGCCTTTTGGTCGATGTCGGCGTGCCGGTGTTTTTGCCCGCGAGCCAGGTCTCGCTGCGGCGGACCGCCGACATCTCCGAGTTCATCGGCCAGGAGATCGAGGCCCGCATCATCAAGATCGACGAGGCGCGCATGAACATCGTGGTGTCGCGCCGCAAGCTCGTCGAAGAGCAGCGTGAAGCCGCGAAGAAGCAGCTCCTGGAGTCGATCCAGGAAGGCGAGATTCGCCGCGGCGTGGTCAAGAACATCGCCGACTTCGGCGCGTTCGTCGACCTGGGCGGCATCGACGGTCTGCTGCACATTACGGACATGTCCTGGACGCGGATCAACCACCCGTCCGAGGCGGTCTCGATCGACGAGGAGATCGAGATCATGATCCTGCGCGTCGATCGCGAGAAAGAGCGCATCGCGCTCGGCCTCAAGCAGCGCATGCCCAGCCCGTGGGACGAGATCGAGACGCGGTACCCGGTCAACAGCAAAGTACAGGGCAGCGTTACGAACGTCACCAGCTACGGCGCGTTCGTCCAGCTCGAGAACGGCCTTGAGGGGCTGGTCCACGTCTCCGAGATGAGCTGGACCCGGCGGGTCAACCACCCGTCCGAGGTGGTCTCGGTCGGCGACGAGGTCGAGGTCGTGATCCTGGAGATCGACAGGGACAAGCAGGAGATCGGACTCGGCATGAAACAGGCCGAGGTCAACCCGTGGGATCTCGTCGAAGAGAAATACCCTCCGGGCACGAAGATCGGCGGCACGGTCAGGAACCTCACGAACTACGGCGCATTCGTCGAGCTCGAAGAGGGGATCGACGGCCTGCTGCACATCTCCGACATGAGCTGGACCAAAAAGATCACGCATCCGAGCGAGCTCCTGAACGAGGGCGACGATGTCGAGGCGCAGGTCTTGTCCGTGGATCGCGACAAGAAGCGCGTCTCGCTCGGCATCAAGCAGCTCCAGGACGATCCGTGGCGCCGCGAGATCGCCGAGCGCTACAAGGTCGGCGATGTCGTCGTCGGCACGGTCACCAAGGTCACGAACTTCGGCGTGTTCGTCGAACTCGAGGCGTCTCTGGAAGGCCTGCTCCACGTGTCGGAGCTGTCCACGAAGAAAATCACCAGCCCGGACGAGGTGGTCGCCGTCGGCGACCAGGTTCGCGTCATGGTGCTGAAGGTCGATGCCGACGAGCGCAAGATCGGCCTGTCGATCATCGCGGCCGAGGAAGCCGGAACCGAGGGCGATACCAAGGTCGCCGAGACGCCCCCGGCAGACGCCGAGGCCAAGGCGCCCGACGCCGACGCTACGGCGGCAGCCACCGAAGCGCCCGCGGAGCCCGAGGCGACTGAGCCCGAGGTAGCGGCGGAGGAAGCGGCGGCAGAGCCCGAAGCAGCCGCGGAGCCCGAAGCGGCCGCAGAACCCGAGGCAACCGCAGAGCCCGAAGCAGCCGCAGAGCCCGAGGCGACCGCAGAACCCGAGGCAACCGCAGAGCCCGAGGCAGCCGCGGAGCCGGAAGCGGCTCCGGAACCCGAGGCGGCGGCAGAGCCCGAAGCGCCCGCGGAGCCCGAGCCCGAGACCAGCGAAGCCAAGGACTCCGAGAAGGGCGACGACACCGACAAGGAGAAAAAGCCGGACGAGGCGTGACCCGTTCGTGATTCTCAAGATGTCAAACGGGGGCGTCCCATGGGGCGCTCCCGTTTTTTTTGGCTGGCGTGCGTGGTCTGGTCGCTGCTCTCGGCGACCGGTTGCCGTTCGTCCGCAACCTCCCAACCGGTCGGACCGACCGAGGCTGAAGAGCCCGCCGCTCCGGGACGGCGAGCCGCGTCCGCGGCCCCGGCGAGCCCGGGCCGCGGCAACCGCGACGCGGCCACACGACGCACACCGGAGTGGTTTGTGGCGGAGCGGACCAGCGCCGAAGCCGAACTGGGCCGCGGCGAGCTGCAGAAAGCCGCCCAACGTCTCTACCGAGCGCTAAGGGCGCGTCCGGACTCCGCCGAGCGCCGCCGCCTCCAGGATCTGCTGCGCCGCGTCAACACCGGGGTGCTGAAGGTCGAAACGCTGGTCGGGTCGATGGAAACGGAAAAGAGCCCGGTGGTGTTCAAGGAGTCGATCCGCGTGCGCGTGCGCCTGCGCAACCAGAGTGGCCAGCGCGTGCGCATCCCCGCGGCGAGCCGCGGAGTTTCCGCCAGCCTCTTCGTCTTCGACATCGAGCGCCGCGACTACGACTCGCGCGCCAACATCATCACCACAAAAAGCCGCGTCCACCGACCCCTGGAGAGAGAACTCGACCTCGCCCCCGGCGCGAGCACGGAGGTGATCCTGGACATCGGGGTCATCGGCAACGACCGCCCGCTCGACGGCGTGCGCCGTTTCCGCATCGGCGGCGTGCTGAGGCCCAACGTCCTGGAGGTCGGCGGCCTGCGCCGCTGGGATGCCGTGCGCCTGGCGCCCGTCGAACTCAGATCGTTTCGCGAGAACTTCGAACATCTGGCTGACAACCCCGTCCGGCGCATCGGCCAGGCGATCCAAAAAAACGCGCCCGTGCACCTGCTGACCGCGGCCGCACTCGTACCCGCCGGAAGCCGACAGGCCGCGGTCGACGTGTTGATCGACCGACTGCAGGGCGGGCGCCGCATCGACTTCGCGATCCTCGCCGCGCTGATCCACCTCTGCGAGGTCGAGTTCGGCCGCGACCCGAGCGCCTGGAAGGCATGGTGGCCCCGGGTCCGCGAGTCCTACTTCGCCCCGGACAAGCCCAAAAAGCGCCCCGACGAACCGGTCTTCGTGGACGAGTGATCCCCGAAAAAAACAAACAGCTTGCCCGCCATAGCTCCGCAGGAGCGAAGGAGGGACGGCGATGTGTCCAAGAGCATCGCCGTCCGTGTGCTGACGCCCGTGTTCTTCCCATCCGCATGCTCGGGAAGGATCCGAGGGCCCGCATCGCGCGAAGACAACGGATCCACCCGCCCCGAGCAAAAATCCGCCATGCGGATTTTTGAGATAACGTTCCCGTAATGAGCTGGCGCGAAACGTTCGGACAACTCGCCCGCACCATCGACACGGTGTTTCCGGGCGACAGGGATCTCGACGCGCTGTTTGCCAAAGGGCGCCCGCTCCGGGTGAAGCTCGGCATCGACATCACGTCGACGTCGGTCACGATCGGCAATGGTATTCCGCTGCGAATCCTCGCGCGGTTTCAGGAACTCGGGCATGTCGCCGTGCTCATCCTCGGTGATTTCACGACGCTGGTGGGGGACCCGTCCGGGCGCGACAAAACCCGCCCCGTCTTGACGCCGGAAGAGGTGGTGCAGAACGGCGAGACGTGGCTGGAGCAGATCAAGGGCCTACTCGATCTCGACCGGGCCGAGGTCCGCCGCAACGGCGAGTGGCTGGCCAAGCTGGACTCGAGCCAGCTTCTGACACTGAGCAGCCAGCTCACGGTTGCGCAGATGCTGGAGCGCGACAGCTTTGCCACGCGGTATCGCGCGGGCTCGCCGATTCATCTGCACGAGTTTTTGTATTGCCTCTTCCAAGGCTACGACTCGATCGCCGTGAACGCCGACGTCGAGCTCGGCGGCACCGACCAGACGTTCAACGTGAACATGGGGCGCGTGCTGCAAAAAAACGCCGGGATGCGTCCGCAGGTCTGCGTGACGAATCCGCTGCTCGAGGGCGTGGACGGCCACAAGAAGATGTCGAAGAGCGTCGGTAACTCGATCTGCCTCGACACGCCTGCCAAGGACATGTTCGGTCTTGCGACGCGCATCCCCGACGAGCTCATCGAGAAGTATCTGCGGCTGGCGACGGATCTTGCGGACGAGACCATCGCTGATCTCGGGCGCGGCGATCCGTGGAACGCCAAAAAATCGATGGCGGAGGCGTTGACTGCCCGGCACTACGGCGCGGAGACGGCGGCGCGCGAGCGGACCGAGTTCGAGCGCGTGTTCGCGGAGAAAAAACTGCCCGAAGACATTCCGGAGTACGTCGCGCCGCCCGGACGCACCGTCCTGGAACTGGTACGGGGCGCGTTCTCCATGACCAGCGGAGAGGCGAAGCGACTCATCAAGCAGGGAGCGGTAACCGTCGCGGGCAACAAGATGACGGACGCTTCTACCGTGATCGAGCACACGGACGGCGACGTCTTGCGCGCAGGCAAGCGTCGGTTCGCCTCGCTGCGCGTCGGCCCGTCGTAGGCGGTCTTCGGCTCGTTTGGACAGTCGCCTGGCTGCGGCTGCTAGCCGCGGATCAGCGCGAGCCGGAAGACCCGGCGAACGAGGGCAGCGGCCATCATCGCGGCAGCGATCAGCGCGATCAGGCCAAAGGTCGCGTTCAAGAACCCGCCGATCGCCTCGACTTGCGGCCCCAAGAGTTCGCGGACACTCCCGAGATCGATCAGCTCGCGCGTCGCCACGATCCTGAGCAAGACGTAGAGGCCCGCGCCGCGCGCGACCACGTCCAGAATCAGCGTGACGCGCCGCTCGCCGAGGGTGCCGTAAAAAACCTCGCGAGCGATGGCCGCGACCAGCCAGATGTTGAGCAACGCGATGTTGGCGAGGAGGCCCGCGCCGGTCAGCGGATAGCCGACGATCCCGTTGTCGGTCGTGACATACATCGCGAACAGACGGTCGCGAAACGAGTTGAACACGACCAGCACCAGGGCGAAAAACGCGGCGGTCTGGTAGCAGCGCCACCGCTTGGGACGGACGGCGATGTCGGCGTGAGGGAATCTCACCATCCGTTGGACGCGCCGGAGGCTGACGTAGGCGACCAGGACCAGGCCGACGTCGAAGACCAGCGTCACGAACATGCGTCCGATCAGCTCGAGCACGTTGCCCGAGTCCGCGATCGGCGCCACGCGCAACGGAGCCGGCCCGAAGGGTGCGTTCGCGAGCGTCGCGCCGACCACAAGCAGGAAGTGAACGGTGAACACGATTGCTACGTGCAGCACGAACGTCCGCGTCTGATGGGCGGGAACGAGTGGCGCGGCCGGAAGACACGACGAGCCGACCTCGGTGGGCTCACCCAGAGCGGCGAGGACGAAGTTCACGTCCGCGTCGGTGGGCTCGCCGTCCGTTCGCTCGTCGAGCCGTTCCCAGATCGTCGTCTCGAGCTCGAGCAGCGCGTCACGACGCCGACCGGGATCGCCCCCCATCGCCGCGCCGGCCTCGTCGAGCCAGCGTTGCACGGTCTCTCTCGCAACCGTCGCCGTGCTCATGACGTCTGGGCCTCCGTGAGATCGGCGGGATTCGCGTTCAGGATGCGGCCGACCGCGGAGCTGATGTTGTGCCAGACTTCCTTAAGACGCGGCAACGCCGCCACGCCCTCGTCGGAGAGCCTGTAGTACTTGCGCGGGCGGCTGCCGCCGGTGTCCCACTCGGAGACGAGCAGTCCCCGCGTCTCGAGCCGTCGCAAGAGCGGATAAAGCGTGCCCTCTTCCGTTTCCAGTCCGGCGGTGGCGAGCACCTTCACGAGCTGGTAGCCGTACATGCGCTCGCGCAGGAGCGAGAGGGCCACGACCTGCACCAGGCCGCGCCTCAGTTCGGCGCCGATCTTGTCGAAGAGGGTGGACATGGGGTTCCGCGTTCGTCCCGTCGGCCATTTGGGGCTGAATTCTTTAGTGACGAACCATCGGCAAGAGCGGTCCGAAAAACCGCGCCTTCGCGCGTAAACTGGTGGGGCCGTGCGACTTGCCACCGTTTCGTTCCTCCTTGCCATCGCGGTGTTTCCCGTGCTTTTGGGGCACCCCGGGCTCGGTTCGGCCGCGGCGGACAGCCCTGCTCCGCCGGTCCCGGACCAGATCCGGGCGGGTCTCACCGATCGGGGCCGACCGGCGCGGGAAAGGGCGGAACGGGCCGTTTCGGCGTGGGCGCGCACCCATCCGGCCGCGGCGGCGGCACTTTGGAAAACGCTCGACGCCCGCGGCCGGCGCCATCTCCTGCGTGGCATCGCGACCGCCGGAACGCCGGAGGCCGGCGCCGTGGCCCTTGACCTCGTGGTGGGCGCCAGCGACCAGGCGTTCGGTGCCCTGCTCCGCGGTCTCGTGGCCGGCGGAAAAAAGTCGCTGTTCGCCGCCGCGCCGAAGAACCTTCCTGCCGCACGCCGCGAAGCGCTGGACCAGGTGCGCCTGCGCTGGCGGCTCGAACGTGAACTGGCCCGCCTCAAGTCCCGGTCCGGGCTCACCGGGCACTATCAGGGTCAGTTCAAGACGATCAGGAAACTTGGCCCCGACGTCGTCCCGGTTCTTGTCGCGATGTTTCTCGACCGGGCATACCCGTTTCCCGGCGAAGTGGCCGCGGGCACGTACGAGAGCATTCACCCGTGGATGGTCCGGTTCGAGAAAGACGAGTTGCGCAACCTGGCCGGCTACTCGTTCGGCGAAGTGGTGAACAAGGACGACCTCGACACGATCGTCTTGCTCCTCCGAGTCTTTGGGCGGATGTTTCAACCCCACGTCAAGACGGAGTCGCGCGCCGGCTTCGAAACCTGGGAGCAGGCGCCCACGCTCGCGTACAGCCTGTTCGATCTCGGCGTCAAGGGGCCGGTCAAGGAGTACATCGCTCAACTCGATCGCAGGGCACGCAGTCGGAATCGGTTCCGGAGCTGGGAGGCGGATCGTGCGCTGTGGGATCTCGGCTACGCGTTGATCCGCATCGGCCGCCACGAGGAAGGTGAGCGCAAGTACGAGCAACTCATCCAGACCCGTCCGCGCGCAAGCCGGGTTGTCGCCTGCTACAACCTCGCGTGCAATTTCTCCATCCGCGCGGCCCGCGAGCCGCGCCGGCGCGAGGAATTCGTGCACCGCGCCATCAAGTATCTCGACGATGCGGTCTTTCGGTACAAGTACACGGACTGGCAGTGGATGGAGGAGGACAAGGATCTCTCCTTCGTACGCCAGACGAAGGGCTACCAGCGCGTGCTCAGCTACCTGCGGAAGAAGTACCCGGCCCGGCCGAAGGGGCGGATCCCGAAGGAACTGCGGGAGTTCCTGGACGGGAAGTGAGCGCGCCGCGCAGGACGAACGTGGCCGCGGCACAGCACAGGACGGCGATGACTCCGGCCGTCGCGCGCAGGCCCCACAGCCACGCGCCATGGATCGCGAGAATCAAGAGCAGGGAGAAAAAGACAAACCGCTTCGCAGCCGGCTTGGTCGCGCCGCGCATCGCGGTCCCGAGCGCGACCGCGTGCAGGAGCCAGGGCGCGAGCAGGGCCCAGCCGCGGGGCCCCGGCACGAACCAGATGAGCGCCGCGTACGCCAGCGTGGTCGGAAAAAACGATAGGAAGAGCGCGAGCGCACGGGTCGGCTCCGGCTCCAGATCTTCCGCCCTGCTCGCCGCGCTCAGCGCCGCGACGTAGAGCCCATAAGCGCCCAAGAGCATCGCCGTCCTTGGCTGTACCGAACCGCTTCCGACGGCGAGGCCCATCCACAGGTTGGCGGCGCGCGCGCCCCCCAGAGTCGCGGCGTCCAGAACGAACACGCGCTTGAATCCGAGGTTGTAGGCGTTCGCTAAAACGAAAACGATGAGCGCGGGTACCAGCACGCCGGCAGCCGCCGCGGCCACCAGACCGGCGAGATAGAGTCCCGCAGCGAGCACGCGCGCGGAGCGCACCAGTGCGGGATTGGTAACGAGCGGGCGCCCGGGCGCCTTCTTTTGGTCGATGCCGCGGTCACAAACATCGTTTTGCACCATGCCGGCGCTGTACAACGCGACCGATCCCGCGGTCGCAAGCGCGACCGGGCCAGCATGCAGCGCCAGCCCGCCCACGCACGCTGCGCCCGCGAGCACATCGGCGGCGGCCGTGGGCGCCAGCACCGGGCGGCACACGCGCAGGAGCGGCGGGGGCGTCACGACTCGCCGATCAGGCGCCCGATGTCGTTCCAAAAGGCGAGCACGATCAGGCCGAGGATGAGCACCATGCCCACCAGCTGCAGGTAGCCGATCACGCGGTCGGGCAGCGGTTTGCCGCGAATCTTCTCCGCGCACAACAAGACGATCTGTCCGCCGTCGAGCACCGGAATCGGAAGCATGTTCAGGACCGCGAGGTTGATCGAGATGATCGCGAGGATGTAGAGGTACTTGCCCCACCCGTGGTCGAACATCTGGTACGTGACCTGGGCGAGGGCGATCGGGCCGCCGATGTGTTTGGCCGACACGCGGCGTGTCACGAGGCCGCGGATCGTCAGCGTGACCTGCTTCATGAACACGACGGTGCGCTGCCAACCCAGCTTCATCACGGCACCGAGGCCGGTCTCCTTGTGCAACGTCATCTTGGGGCGGTGCGCGAAGCCAAGTTCGCTGGGATCGGCGAACCCGCCGGGCGCGACCTTGACTTCGACGATCTCGTCGCCCCGTTGAAGCGTAACCGCTATCTGGTCGCCCTTGCTGGCCGCGACCGCGCCCTGGAGGTCGCTCCAGGAGGAAACCTTCTTGGAGCCGATCGCCTTGATCCGGTCGCCGACCCGGACCCCGGCTCGCGCCGCGGCCAGGCCGGGCACCGGCGTGACCCGCGCACCCTTGGCGTCGCGACGGGCCCGGACCAGACGCGAGAGGCCGTGCAGCGTCATCGGCTGTTTCAGCGTCACCACGACCGGCTTGTTGTCCCGCGCCACGGTGAGTTGCGTCACGCGCCGGTCTTTCATCCGGTCGAGAATGCTCAAGTCCGTGACCGCAACGTTCTCGATGCTGGTCACGACATCGCCGACCCGGATCAGGCCCTTCAGCTCATGGCTGACAGAATCGACGCGCGTGCCGCTGTACGGGCGAACGCCCAGTTGCCTCCGGTCTTCCAGGGGCAGATCCATCGAGAGGTCGGCTTGGGTTCCGTCGGCCCGCCGGACACGAAGCCGGACCGGAACGGACTTGGCCCCGGGCGACGCCAGGCCCGCTTCATGCGTGAGAGCCTCAAAGAGATCCCGGGGCGAGTGGAGGCGGTTGCCGCCGACCGCGATCGGCACATCGCCGCTGCGTCCGCCGGCGCGAGCGTACGCGCCTTTATCTTCCACATGGAGGCCGGGCTCAGCCCCGGGCATGACGCCAATTGTCGGCATGCCCATCTCTGTCGAGTAGCGGGGCGTAACAGCCAGGTCGAGGGTCTCGTCGCCGCGTTGGATCGTGAACGTCAGCGTTTCGTCCGCGCCCGAGAACGCGACTTCGGTGGCGATGTCGCGAAAGCTGAGCAGGTTGGCGCCGTTGATCTGCTTGACGACGTCGCCTTCGCGCAGACCCGCCTCCCAGCCCGCGCCGCCGGGCGTCGTTTGGCCGATCTCTGGGCTCCCGAACGAGACCCCGGCACCGAACGCACCGACAAACAGCACGAACGCGAGAATCACGTTGAAGATGACCCCGTTCGCCATGATGAACAGGCGCGCGGAAAACGACTTGTTCGGAAACTCGTCGGGCGCGTCGCTCTTGGCGTCGCCGGGGTTCTCCGCCGCCATCTTGACGTAGCCGCCGAGGGGGATGAGCGCGAAGCGGTAGCGGGTATTGCCACGCGTCCAGCCGAACAGCTCGGGCCCGAAGCCGATGCTGAACGCTTCGACGCGCGTGCCCGTGAGGCGGCAGGCGATGAAGTGGCCCAGCTCGTGAAAAAAGATCAGGGCGCCGAGGCCGATCGCCGTCATGACGATGCCTTGAACGCCGAGACCGAGCAGCATCAGGTGCAACAAAGGGAAGCTTCCTCCCTGGCCGCCGCATCGGCAGCCTGGATATCCTCGAGGTTTGGTTCCGCCACGAGAGACGCACTATCCAATACGGTGCCAGCGACTTCGGCGATCGCCGGAAACGGCAGGTCGCCGCGCAGGAATCGATCGACCGCAACCTCGTTCGCCGCATTGAGGACCGCACCGGCGGTGCCCCCCAACCGAACCGCCCGATCGCCGAATCGGACCGCGGGGAATCGGTCGGCATCCGGGGCCTCGAAGGTCAGCTGAGCAAAATCCGCCAGCGAAAACCCCGTGAATGCGGGTCCGCGCCGCTCCGGCCAGGTCAGGGCGACCTGAATCGGCACGCGCATGTCGGGCGGGCCGAGTTGGGCGACGATCGAGCCATCGACGAACTCGACCATGCCGTGCACGATCGACTGGGGGTGAACGGCGATTTCGATCCGATCGGGGGGCAGGCCGAACAGCCAGTGCGCCTCGATGAATTCAAGCGACTTGTTCATGAGCGTGGCCGAGTCGATCGAGATCCGCGGCCCCATCGTCCACGTCGGATGGGCCAGCGCCTGTTCCGGCGTGACCCGGCTCAACGCCGCGGCGTCCGCCGTCCGAAACGGGCCGCCGGAGGCCGTCAGCACGATGCGGGCAACCTCCCGGGGCTGGCCCGCGCGCATGGCCTGAAAGATGGCGCTGTGTTCAGAATCGACGGGGACGATCTCCGCCCCGGTCCGTTCCGCCTCGCGCAAAAGGAGCGAACCCGCCAAGACGAGCGACTCCTTGTTGGCCAGGGCTAGTCGCTTTCCGTGGCGAACGGCCAGGAGCGACGCGGGCAGCCCCGCAGCCCCGGTCGCCGCGGAAACGACGATATCGGCCGCGGCGATCGCCTCTTCGAGGAATTCTTCGCCCGCGCCCGTGGCGCACCCGGGGTCTTGGGCGCGCAGCTCCCGCAAGGCGTCGTCACCGGCGACACCGGCACGCTCCACGCGAAACTCCCGCGCAATGGCGGCAAGGTCCGCGCCCCGTCGTCCGCAAAACGCGGACTGGAGCCGCACGTCCGGCGCAAGGGTGCGCACGACATCGAGGGTGGAGCGACCGATGCTTCCCGTGGCGCCGACAAGGCAGACCGCGACCATCCGCCGAATTGTACGGGTTCCCTTCAACCGTCCGCGCGAGCCGGTTCCCAGCCGAGGGGAGGGGCGCCGCGCCGATCGGCGGGCAGAGCCAAAAAGCGACCCAAGGCCGCCAGGTCAGGCCCGTTCCGAGGCACGCGATGGCGTACGGTGTCGAACTCCCACACGCTCACGCCACCATCCGAGGTCGCAAACCAACGCATGCCATCGGCGGCGGGCAGCGCCACGAGCAGGTCACCGCGGTTCTCGAATCGATAGCCGCCCGCGTCCGACGGGACTCCGGGGGTCTCGCCCAGCCGAATGCGAGCCGCATCTTCCGCCAGCACAACCGCATTCGCCTCGTGCCAGTTGGCGTACAGCACCCAGCCAAACACCCCGGCGGCAACAGCAATAACGGCCAGCGATTTCACCCCCCGAGAGTAGCCGACCCGTCCCGCCCCGAACAACGGCCGCCCCGCCGCAAGCCAATGGCGAGCCCGGCTCAAGAGAGCGATCCCGACGGGTCGAGCTACGGAAGTGATTGCCGCATAACGAGTTACGTCGACATGCCAAGGGATAAATCATCCTTTCGAGCCTAGCTCGGTATGGACTGCCAGACCGCTACCCGAACCAGCGGGTGGAGGTCCAGGAGGAGGGCCATGATTCCGGTGCGATCGGCTTCGGGAAGTCGTGGGCAGGGACCGGATGTCCGCCCCGCTAGCGAAAACCACCGCAGGCGATTTTCGTCCCGATACAATCGCCCGCATGCGGTCGAAGCGTGTGTTCGAGCCCACGCTCGCCGGGCGGATCACGCTGACTTTCTTGTTCTTGGGGTTTTGGGGCGCGTGGGCGGTGCGCTCGAACCAGGTCTTTTTTGTCGCCTGCGCCATCGCCGCGACCGTTCTTGCCAGTGCGCTCCTGACTCGGCTGGCCGCGGGGTGCCTGTCGGTGCAGCGCGACCTGCCCTCCCGCGTTTTCGCGGGCGTCGAATTCGATGTCGCCCTGCGGGTCAAGAACCGCTCCCGCTGGCGGCCGGCGCTCGATGTCGCCTTTCTCGACACGCTGCAGGTGTCCGAGCAGACCGGCGAGATCGTGCCGGTACTACCACCGGGCGGCGAGGTCTCGGTCCGGTATCGCAAGCGGATGCACCGGCGTGGCATCTATACGCTGCGCTACACGCTGGCGGCAACCCGGTTTCCATTCGGCATCTTCGAGCGGCGCGTCATGCTTGATAATCCGGCGCGGCTTGTCGTGCTGCCGGCTCTCGGCGGCCTGCGTCGCGACGCCTACCGTGAGTTTCGCCGGCGTGACCGGTCCGCGGCGCGGGCGCCGCGCGCGAACGAGGGAGCCCAAGAGTTCCACAGCCTGCGCGAATACCGGTCCGGCGACAACCCGCGCCTGATCCACTGGCGCACGAGCGCGCGTGCCGGCGAACTGGTACGGCGGGTGATGCGCCACGAGTCCGCCCAAGACGTGACCATCCTGTTGGACACGTGCGTCGTGGGCCTCGATTCAGAGATGCGCCAGCGCAACATCGAAAAGGCGATCTCGTGCGCCGCAACGCTCCTCGTTCACGCGCAGCGCCGAAACCGGCGCGCGGCCGTCCACTACGCGGGCGGGTCTGCCGAGCATCGCGGGAGCCGCGCGGGACTGATGGCGGCGCTGGAACAGTTGGCCGGTATCGAGGGCGGCCGCGTCGGCCCGACAGCGCTCGTGCAAGAGGCGCCGCTTTCCGGCGCAACCACGGTCGTACTCCTGTCGCTCGCCGGTCAGGCGGAAGACGCCAAACGAGCCGCGGCCGCGCGCGGCGTCGAACTCAGGGTCTGGGATACGGCGCACGCGGCGTTCGGAAGGTACTTCACCCGCCGATGACGCGCGCGGCCGCGGGCATTCTTCTCGCCGTGACGGGTTGTGCAGCGGCCCTGCTCGCGCCGGGGGTCAACGCGGCTGTTCCGGTGGCCTGCATCGTCGCGCTGTTGTTTGTCGGCACGGTGCTCGAGCACGCCAACGTCCGACTCCGCGATCTCCCGCTGGTCCTGCTGCACGTCGGCGTCTTCGGCGCCGCGTTTTTTTTCGCCGTGCTGCGCGATCCGCAGATGCCACTCCTCGACGCGGTCCTGACCTTTTCCGGACCGCTGCTCGTGCTGCGCTGCCTGATGCCGAACACGTTCTTCAACGATTTCCTAAAAGTCCTCGTCGCCCTCGTGCTCGTCGTGTGCTCGGCCGCGCGAACGGAGGGCTGGTGGCCGGTCCTGATCGCGGCCAGCTACCTGCTCGTCGCCTGCCAGGCGATTCCCGTTCTCGCCCGCCCGATCCCGGCACCTCAAGCCGATGTCAAAACACGATTGAGACGGGACGCGGGCCGGTGGCGCTACATGCCGGCCCTGGCGGGCCACCACCTCGGCCTTTTGGGTCTGGCGTTCGGCGCCCTCCTCTACCTGCTGGTGCCGCGTCCCGACACCGACGATGCCCAAGGCCCCAATGAGAGAGCCCAAAAGCTTGCCGAGCGTCGAGGGCGGCGCTCGGATACGAGCAACGCAGACCTAGCCGGGCGCGCCGTCACGGGATTCCCATCCACGGTGCGCCTGGGTGACATCGGACGCATCAAGCAGCGCAACGGCATCGCGTTCCGGGCGCAGCTCGCCGACCAGGGACAGCCCCGCGACGTCCAGCCCGCAGACGCCGAAATGCTCTTGATGCGCGCGCGGGCATGGCAACGCTACGACCCCGAACGCCGCGCGTGGACAGCGCCGCCGCGGCGCTGGCGATTGGTGCCGGGTGGCCTGCTCGAAGCCGGCGACACGCCTCTCACCTGGAAGTTCCAGCTGTCGGGCTACGACGACGGCGTCCTGTTCTTGCCGCAACGCGCCCGGCGCGTCCGGCACGGCGGCGACAAGTTGTACCGCGACCGATCGGGTCCCATGGTGCGCGTCGAGCCTCCGTCGCCGCGCTACATTGTCGAAACGGGCCGGCCGGTCACCGACGATGCAAAGTTCTACGAGTTGCGTGCCGACCTGCGTGATACGGCGCTGCTCGACGTACCGGCGCAACTCGCCCGGGAGCTGCGCCAAAACTCGCCGCGGCGCACCGGGGCAACGCTGGCGCACTCCATCGACGCGGTGCGCGCGTACTTCACAAAAAACAAGTTCCGCTACACCATCAACCTGCCGAACCTGCCTGAACGTCGCGACCCGATCCTCGCCTTCCTGGAGACGCGCGAGGGCCATTGCGAACTGTTCGCGTCCGCGGCGTGCCTGTTTCTGCGCCAGATGGGCGTGCCCGCGCGCGTCGCCGGCGGCCTGCGCCTCAGCGAACGCGTCGGGCCGGGCGCGTACATCGCGCGCTTTCGGAACGCCCACGCGTGGGTCGAAATCCGCTGCCTCGGCGTCGGCTTCGTCGCGGTCGATTTCACCCCCGCGGACGCACGCATTGCAGCGTCGGCTGCGGGCGGGAACAAGGCAGGAGAAGAGCGTACGGACGGCGATGTCTCGGAGACCGGCGACGGTCGAGCGTTCGCATGGCGCCGGCCGTTCGACTACACCCCGAACGACCGCCGGCGTGTCCTGGCGTGGGTTCAGCGCAAGGCAGCGAGCTGGCCGCTGGGGGTCGCGTTGGCGCTCCTGGCGATCTTCATCGGCTGGCGTATCGTGCGCCGCCGGCGCGGTCGCAACGACTCGCGTGTCTCGCGCGGCCTCGCGGGGGCCGGCCGTACGCTCGCGTTCTACGCCCGGTGGTTGCGCGAATGCGCGAAACAGGGCCACCGGAGGGGTCGAGCCCAGACGCCGCGCGAGTTCCTGCGCACTCTCCCCGAGGGTTTGCAGGAAGACGGGGCGGCGGTTACGGAACAGTTCGAGCGTCGGCGCTACGGCGGCCAGGGTTGAGTGCGCCGGTGAAGAGTTCCCCGTCCGCGTCGGAACTTCGACATCAGGCTGTCGCTGTGGCCGTCCGTCTTCGGCAGGCGGGCCACGAGGCGCTCTTTGCCGGCGGCTGCGTGCGCGATCACTTGCGCGGCACGGAGCCACATGACTTCGACATCGCGACGTCGGCGACCCCCGACGAAGTGCAGGCGCTGTTTGAAAAAGCCATCGCCATCGGCGCCGCGTTCGGGGTCATCGTGGTCGTCGTGGACGGGCAGCCGTTCGAGGTCGCCACGTTTCGCGAGGATCTCGGCGGCACCGACGGGCGGCACCCCGAGTCGGTCCGATTCACCGACGCGCGCGCCGACGCGAAGCGTCGCGACTTCACCGTCAACGGGATGTTTCAGGATCCCGAGACGGGGGCGATACTCGATTTCGTCGGCGGGCAAAAAGACCTTGCCGCGCGCGTGATTCGTACGATCGGCGATCCCGCCCAGCGTTTTGAAGAGGATCGACTGCGCCTGCTGCGCGCCGTACGGTTCGCGACGGTGCTCGACTTCACGATCGAGCCCGCGACGTACCTCGCCGTCCGTACGCTGTCTTCCGGAATCGGTTCCGTGAGTGCTGAACGCATTCGTGACGAGCTGACCAGGATCGTCAACTCGGGGGGGCGCGGGGGCCGCGGAGTCGGACTGTTGCTCGAGACCGGTCTGTTGGACGAAGTCCTGCCGGAAGTTGCCGCGCTCAACGGGATACCGCACCCGCCGCGCTTTCATCCGGAGGGCGACGTACTGACGCACACGCGACTGCTGCTGGAGGAGTACCGCGGTAACGACGACGCGGTCGCCCTGGCGGCCCTGCTGCACGACATCGGGAAGGCGCCGACGTTTTGCTACAACGACAAGGGCCGTTGTTCGTATCAAAAACACGCGCCGGTGGGAGCCCGCATGGCGGTCACGATCCTGAAACGGCTGCGCTACCCCAAAAGGACGATCGAGCGCGTGGAAGTGCTGGTCGCCCGCCACATGGACTGGCCCGCGCTGCGCGACATGCGCGAAGCGAAACGGCGGCGGTTCCTGCTGCAGGACGATTTTTGCGCGCACCTGGAGTTGCACCGGCTCGACTGCGAGGCGTGCCACCGCGACCTTTCGATCCACGGCTGGGCGCAGGAACTGCGCGCCCAGCTCGACGCGGAGCCGCCGCCCGTCCGTCCGCTGCTTTCCGGCGCCGACCTCATCGCGATGGGCTACACGCCGGGACCGGCCTTTCGGACGGTGCTCGAAAACCTCGTCGATGCGCAGCTCGAGGGCATGGTCACAGACCCCGAGATGGCGCGCGCGTTCGTGACCGCGCGCTACGTCGCGCCGGATGGCAAGCCCGTTGCGGGGGAGCCCTCTTCATGAGATGGCTCGCAAGATGTCTCGGTGGCTTGTGCCTGGTCCTGTTTGGCTGCGGTGGCGAACCGCTCGGCGAGGCGACCGAACGCGTGGACCGTCGCCTACGGACGGCGATGCTTCTGACGCAGCTCGCGGATCCGATCGCTCTCGAACAAGTCGTGGCCCTTGCGGAGCCCGAGGTCGTTCGCCGTGCGCTCGAGCCGCAGTACTCCCTCGCCGTGCGCCGGGCCGCGTGCGTGGCGCTGGTGCGCCTCGGAGACCGGGAGCCGGTCCGGGCGCTTGCGCAGGACGAGCACGCAGGCGGCGACCGCGGGGAAGTCGTCGTGGCGGCCCGCATCGCGCTCGCCGGCAACAAAATCGCCGTCCGTACGCTTCTTCAAGAGTCACTCCGTGAAGACGAGACCCGGGCGCTCCTCGCGCGGGGGCTGCGGGAGCGCGATGTGCCGACGCTGATCGAACTCGGCTCGGTGCGCGTGCTCAGCGCGGCGGCGGTGCCGGGCCCAAACGGCGAGTGGGCGTGTCTGGCCCTGGGCGGGATCGGCGGCCCGGCGGCGCGGTCGCACCTGGCGGCGGTCGTTGTGGGGCGAGAGGCGGACGGGCTCGCAGAGCATCGCCTGCGGCTGTTCGCGCGCGCGGGACTTGAGATCGCCGACGGGCGGAGGGATCAGGCAACGGCGGGGCGGGAGCTCTCCGAGCGGCTGGCGCTCGAGGCCCGGGGCCAAGGCATCTGGGCTTGGATCGATGCGACGCGCGTCGGGCGGCCCGAGCCGGAGCGGCGACAGGCGTGCGTGGCGTTGGCTCGGGCGGCGCAGGGCGGCACCGGGCGGCGCGAGGCCGGCGATCGTCTACTGGCGCTGTTGCGCTCCAACGCGGGGAAGCCCGGCATCGACGGCCCGATCCACCTGTATGCGGCGGTCGGGCTGACGCTGCTTGCCGATCCGGCGACGGCGGTCGATCTCGTGCTCGAGCTGTCCGCGGTCAACCCCAACGACAACCTGGCCGCGCGCTCCCGCGAGGAACAGCAAAAGACATACTGGACGGTCGATGCACAGCTCTGCGACGCGCTGCTGGGCATGGGGCTCTGGGACGTGGAGGAGGACTTGTTGGAGCAGATGTCGCGGCGGCACAAGATCCGCGTGCTGATCGACGCGCATGCGGTCTTGCGCCGGCGCACCGGATTCACGCTGCCGTTTCGCTACAACGGTTCGTATGCGGCGCGCGAGAGCGACATCGCTGCGTGGCGTGATCGATTGCGCGCGACCCGCTCGCAGCGCTACGAGCAACGTCCCTTCGACGTGTCCGACAAGACGTTTCAGGCGCGGCTGCGCGTGATGCTCGACTGGCTCGCGGGACGCAAGGTCAACGACCGCTACATCGCCGAAAAACTGCTCACGCGTTTTGGGCGATACGCGGTAGAGCCGCTGATGGGGGAGCTCTCCTCGAAGAACCCGGTCGCGCGCCGGCAGGCCGCACTGATGCTCGGCCGCATCGGCGACGCGCGTGCGGTGCCCGCGCTCTTGCAGGCGCTGTTGTCGGACGACGCAGACGCGCGGGCGCGCGCCCTCGAGGCGTTGCGCAAGCTGAAGGGCAAGGGTGCACTGGCGCGGGTCGTGACCATGTTGCGCGACAACGACGGCGAGGTGCGCGCCGAGGCGGCGCGTTTTGTCGGGGTCTTTGGTGCCGAGGCGCATCAGGCAGCGCTGCGGGTGGCCCTTGCGACCGAGACCCAGCCCGCGACGCGTACGGCGTTCTTGTGCGCTCTTTTGCGCCGCGGGGACGCGTCGGTGGTGCCCGAACTGAAACAGATCGTTCGCTCGGGCGAACAGCACGACCGGGAAGCGGCGCAAGCCGCCCTCGGGGAGAGAGAGTGACCGGTGTGTTACCAGCTCGTGTCGTTTGCGTCCCGCGCGGGATACGTTTTCGTTCGGCCCAGAAATTTCGGGGGAAGTCTGTCATGACCGTCGTGAACGCCCCGGCCGTTGGCGTCTCCGGCCTGCGCAAGACGTTTGGCAGCCGCACCGTGCTCGATCTGGCGGAGTGGTCCGTGCCCGTCGGCGAGTTCTTTGTGCTGCTCGGTCCGTCCGGCTCCGGCAAGACGACGCTGTTGCGCTCGTTGGCCGGTCTTGTCCGGCCGGACAGGGGCGCAATCCGCCTGTTCGGTGAAGACGCGACCGGCGTTCCGCCGCACGAGCGCGGCATCGGTCTTGTGTTCCAGGGCTTGGCGCTGTGGCCGCACCTGTCTGTCCGCGGCAACATCGCCCTCGGCCTCAAGCGAACCGTCCCCGACGCTGTTGAGCGCCAGGCGCGGATCGAAGAGACCGCGGATGCGCTCGGCATCCTCGACTTTTTGCCCCGCCGCCCCCACAAGCTGTCGGGCGGCGAACGCCAACGCGTCGCCCTCGCGCGCGCCTTGGTCCACCGCCCGCGTCTGCTCTTGTTGGACGAACCGTTCAGCGACCTCGACGCACGGCTGCGGCGGTCGATCGCGCGCCTCGTGCGTTCGCTGCACGACCGCTTCGGCCTCACGACCATCCTGATCACGCACGACCGCACCGACGCGCACCTGCTCGCGGACCGCATCGGCGTGATGCGCGCGGGCCGCTTGGTCGCCTGCGGTGCG
Source organism: Planctomycetota bacterium (assembly GCA_021776735.1). Lineage (GTDB taxonomy): Bacteria > Planctomycetota > PLA2 > PLA2 > PLA2 > JAJFFH01. The sequence continues at coordinate 54,981 of JAJFFH010000050.1, forward strand.
CCCGACGTACTTCACGCCGCACCGGGCAGCCCGTTCGCCGCCGAGTTCCTGACCGACGCCGCGATCTTGCCCGCGCGCGTCAAGGACGGCGTCGCGGCCACCGCGCTGGGCGCGCTGCCGGTCGAAAACGCACCCGACGGCGACGCGTACATCGCCGTCCGTCCCTGTGAAGTGTCCCTGGCAGCCGCGCCCTCGCCCGAGGGCGCCGTGCCGGGGACGGTCATTGCGTGCGAATTCGCCGGTGGACCGTGGCGTTGTCGCGTCGCACTGGCGAACGGTCACGAAGAGGTCGCGGTGCTCACCGAGCAGCCGCGCAGCGCGGGCGAGAGCGTGTTTTTGGTGCCGCCTGCCGCGCCGCGGACGGTCTTGCAGGAGGACGCGGGCGCATGAGCGGTACCGCACGGATTCTCGTCGCGCTGCTCATCCTGATGGGCGCCGGCCTGTTCTTGTTCGCACTGATGGCGGAGGAACCGCGGGAAGACAACGGGACGAGCCGAGAGCCGAAACAGGGGGGGGCGGGGGCCACGCCGGATTACACCGATCCACTCGCACGTGCGCACGAGGCGAAGCCCGGGGTGCTCGACGATCCGACCAGCTGTCGGCGCTGCCACGAAGAGATCTGGGACGAGTGGGCCGGGGACCGGCACGCGAAAGCGTGGGTCGGCAAGCTCTACACCGAACTTTCGCAAAAGCACTCCGACCCGAACTGCTGGAGCTGCCACGCTCCGCGACCGGTGTTGCAGACCGGGATCGACTCGCCGGCGGAGGCGCGCGGCAACTACCGCGAGTCGGGGATCAACTGCCTGAGCTGTCACCGCGCCGGCAACCACGTCGCGGGGTCGAGCAAGACGTATTCCGATACGCCGGAAGTCACCGCCGACTGCGGTCCGGTGTTCGACCCGCGCATGGCGCGAGCCGGCGCGCAGGACGCCACGATCAAGTTCTGTGGGGTCTGCCACGCGCTGCACGGCACCGACCAGGAATTCATGCGCTCGCACTACTATCGCGCCGGGAAGACGTGCCTCTCGTGTCACATGGAAGAGGTCGTCGGGGTCGTCGCCAAGGGCGGCACGCCGCGCAAGCGCCACTCGCACCGCATGCTCGGCGCCCACGCGCCCGCGATGCTCAAGCGCGCGATGGAACTGACGGCGCGGCGCGACGGGAACAGGATCGTTGCGCGCGTGACCAACGCCGGCGCGGGCCACAACGTGCCGACGGATGCGCGGCACCGCGGCATCTGGGTGCGCGTCGCGTTTTTCGATCGGTACGGCCAGCCCGTCCCGGTGGTGATCAACAAGGACACCGGCGAACGCGGCGCGGAGATGGTCATGGACCTGATCCGGCTCTTTTATCGGCACGAGCACAAGACACCGACCCAGATTCCGCCGAAAGGAACGCTCGCCCAACAAAACTGGCGCGAGTCCTCGGTCTCCGTGCCCGACGCCGCGAAGGGCGGGCACGCCCGCGTGCGGCTGCACTACGCCCTCCGGTGGGACTGGCCGCCCGAGAAGAGCACGCTCGTACACGAAGTGAAGGTGTCGCTTGAGTAGCCTCGGTATCTTGGCCGTCGGGGGCCTGCTTTCCTGTCTGCTCGGCGGTGGCGACCTCGACGGAGCAGAGAAGGCGCTGGCCGCCGGGAAGCCGAACGACGCGCTTGAGCGGCTCGGCGATCTGGCGGATGTCGATGGCGCGTCGCTGCGGGCGCTACTCGTGCAGGGGCGCGCCTATCTCCGGCTTCGCGAGTACGAGGGCGCCGTCGAGGCCCTGCTGCGCGGACACGAACTCGCACCGGACAACCGCGCTCTCGCCCGCGATGCCACGCTCGCCTGCTGGTATGCGGCGGCAGACGCCGGAGCCTATGCCTCGGCCTACATGGCGGACGCGAAACGCCTGTCGAAGCACACCGGTGACGCGCGGCTCATGGCAGATGTCCACTACTTTGCCGGCGACCACGCGGCGGCCCTGCGCCACTACGGCGACGTGCCCGACAAGGACAAGACCCGGCTGTTCCTGCGAGAGCGCCGCGCCCTTTGCCTCCGCGCGCTGAGCCGAGCCGACGAGGCCCGAACGGCGTACGGACTCGCTCTTGAGGAAGCGCTGAGAGTGAAAAACCTCGGTGCGGCGTTTCGGACGGCGTTTGCTGCTCGACAGCAGGGCCGCTTTCTCGGTTGGCTCGACAAGCGCCTCCAAGCGGATTCGTCCGACGTCGAAGCGCGGCGCTACCGCGGCTACGCCCGCGCGGCCGTACTGCGCTACGCCGACGCGGCGACGGATCTGCGCGCGGTCCTCAAGAAGCGGCCGGATGATCTCGCGATCAAAAAGCAGCTCACATCCGTCTTGCTGCGGGTCGGCGTCGATACGCAGACTCCCGCGGTGCTGCTCGAGGCCGAATCTCTCGGACTCGGTGTGCTGGCCCAACAGCCGGACGACCGGGCAACGTGGAACGGTCTCAACTGGCTGGCGGGATGGTATTGGGCCAACCGCGACGTCAAGAGCGCGTACGGTCTGCTCGGCCGGCTCGTGGCGATCGACGAGACGGATTTCGACACCGGGCTGAATTTTGGCGCGATGGCGCGGCGACTGGGGCATCTTGATGCCGCGAAAGCGGTGTATACGCGCCTTCTCGAGCTGGCGCCCAACGATTCGGACGTACTCAACGACCTGGCGATCCTGCGCGACGGGCAGGGTGATCGAACGGCGGCCGTTCAGCTTTGGCGCCGGGTTCTTGAGGTCGATCAAAACAACCTCAATGCGCTCGAAAACCTGCTCACGGCCGCCTGGGAGCGCGGCGACCTCGCCCGGGCGAACGAACTCGTGCCGCGCGGGCTGACGGCTGCTCGGCGTCCCGGAGGCCCCCTCCAGCGCTGGGAATGGTTCCGGGACCGACTGGAATGGTGTTCAAAGGGGTTCGGACGGTGACGCGACCCGGTGATATGTGGAACAATAGCGGCGGCCGCGGGCCCGTCCGCGAGGAGAATTCATGCTGCGAATGTTGATTCCTGCCCTGCTTTTGACCATGGTCGCGTCCCCTGCCGCTGCCGATCCGCTCTATGAAGAGCTGCTGAACGGCGAGCGCGCGGCGGCATTCAAGAAGGGCTTGAAGCACCTCGATGCATTTTTCAAGGCCGAGCTGGAAGCCGCGGATGGCAAAGGCAAGGGCAAGGGCAAGGGCAAGGCGCAGGGCCGTCGCGACAAGGCCAAACGGCAGTTCTTCCAGTGGTTCAAGGACACCAGCGACACGCTCGGCGTCGATCTGCGCACGAAACCGGCGACCGTTCTCCATATGCTGGACGAAGCCCGCGCGAAGTACTTGAACAAGAAGGGTTTCCGGAAGGGCAAGGTGTCGTTTTTTCGCGAAGACGCCCCCCGCGGAATGTCCCGGCTTGAGTACGCGCTCCTCGTGCCGGATCGGTATGACATCCGGAAGTTCGCCACGAAGATGCCGCTGATCATGGCGCTGCACGGTCGCGCGACCGATCCCAAGCACCCCGCGTTTCGTGGTGCCGACTCCAACGAACGTGGCCGGCAGGCGATCTTCAACCACTGGCTGAAGACCGCGGTCTCCAATGACGCGATCATCGTCGCGCCGACGGGAAAGCCCGGCGGGTTCAAGTTCCACGGCACGCGCGAACGGATCTTCGATGACCTGCAGGTCATGTTTCGGGCGCTGATTCAGGTCACGAGAAACTATCGCGTCGATAGCAACCGGCTGTATCTGGACGCGCAGGGCGATTCCATACGCGTCATGTGTCGCCAAGCGTTTGTCTTTGCCGGGTTTGTCCTGCGCGATCACGTGATGAGCCGGCGCGAACCGCTGCTCCCCGCGGACGACACGTTCTTGTTGGACAACCTGAACGGCAAGCCGCTGGTCTACGTCGCAGACAAGCGCAACTGGAAGACGGTGGGGGAGCCGACGGCCGAGGCACTCAAGGCAGCCTACAAGCGGGCCGGAAAGCCGCAGAACCTGCTGGTGATCCAGGCCGACCGCAATCCCGCGACCGGCGCGCTCCGGGCAAATCCCAAAAACATCTGGAACCACCTTGTGGGCAAGGCTCCCCAGGGCCGCCAGGAGCCGAAGGAGTTCAAGTGGCGTTTCCCGGACTCCAACTGCAGCGCGGCCGGTCCGGTCGAATTGATGCGGCCTAACTTCACGCTGGACATCAGCGCCGCCGCGCGCGCCGTTCCGCTGAGCAAGAAATGCGGCCGGCTCCACTACAAGGCCACGGTCGTCGAGGAACCGCAGATCAAGGACGGCAAGCCGGTCCTGCAAAACGGAAAGCCCGTCATGATTTCTGTGAATCGCATCGAGATCACCGTGACGGAATGCGAGAAGCTCGCCATTCACCTCCACGACGGCGTCGTCAATCTCGACATGCCGATCACGGTGGTCATCAACGGAACGACCATCAAGAAATGGACGCAGCGCACCGTCGAACGCGACTGGGAATATTTTTGGAATGAGATTTTGCCCGCCCGCTTCTTCATGACCCCCTATGTGGCCAAGATCAAACTGGAGTTCGAAGGCGTGCCTGAATTCGCGCCCCCCGCGCCCCCCAAGAAGAACGACAAGGCCGGCGACACCACCGACTCGAACGAATCGGACAAGACGGACGGCAGCAAGGACAGCGCGGGCACCAAAGCCGTGAAGTCCGACGGTTAGCCAGGCTTCGACGCTGCGATGATCCGGTGGCGTTATCCCGCGCTTGCGTTTTGTACGGGAGCCGCGGTCACGGTCTACGAGTTCGCGGCACCCAGCCTGTTGCGCGGCTGGTTTGGCCAGACGATCTACGTCTGGGCCAACGTGATCGGCGTGATCCTGGGCGCCCTCGCACTCGGCTACGCCCTGGGCGGCCGCTACGCGGATCGAACCACGGGAGAACGGCCTCTGGCGTGGGTCATCGCGTTCGCCGGCGGCTACGGCCTGCTGGTCGCGTGGCTTGGCCCCTGGTTCTCCTCGTGGCTCGCGGGCCCGGAGGAGTACACCCAGGACACGGCGCTGCATGCGTTCATCAGCCAGTCGTTGGCCGCGAGCCTGGTCTTGTTCGGGCCGCCGCTGACCGCACTCGGCATGGCCACGCCGCTGCTGGTGAAACGCGCGGCCGCGCAACGCGACGTCGGCAACGCGGCCGGGACCATCTTCGCCGTCGGCACCCTCGGCTCGCTCGTGGGCATCTACGCGACGACGTTTTTGTTCATCGACTGGTGGGGCGTGCGGCTCACGATCGCACTGGCAGGCGGTTTCCTCGCCGTACTCGCGGCGGGGCTGTTCTGGCGGCAGGGTCGCCGCCCGGCTGCCCTCGGAAGCATCGCCGTCCTTTCGCTTCTTCCGCTCGGAACGAACGCCCCGTGGGACACGCTGCCCCCGGCCGACAGCCACCTCGAACTCGCCATCGAATCGCCCTATCAGCTCATCCGCGTGGTCCGGCGCGAGTCAGGCGAGGTCTGGCTCGCGTTCGACGAGGGCATGAGCTCGTATCATTCCATTCGGGTCGATGGCAAGGACAAGTGGACCGGCGCATACTACGACGCGTTCGCGCACCTGCCCGAGTGGGTGGGACAGCCCAAGCGCGACAATACGAACGGCGAGCGGCCGCTGCGCATTTGCGTCGTCGGCAACGCCGCCGGCACGATGTGCGATCTCTTGTTCCTGCACAACGACGACGTGGCGATGAAGATCGACGCCATCGAGATCGACCCGCGCGTCACCGAGGCCGCCCGCCGCGCGATGGGACTGAAAGACCGCCCGGGCGTGCGCATTCTGCACGCAGACGGCCGCACGTTCTTGCGTGGACAGCCCCGCGGAACGTACGACGCCGTAATCCTCGACGCGTACGCGCGACAAGTGTCGATCCCGCCCGCACTCGCCACCGAAGAGTTCTTCTCGATGTGTCGCGCGCGCCTGCGGCCCGGCGGCCTGCTGTTCGTCAACCTGGGCGCCCTCCGGCCCGGCGGACGACTGGTGCGCGTGCTCGCGGACACGATCGGAGCGGGCTTTGACACCCCGGTCTTTCGCGCGGCGCTGGGACAAACCGCGAACGTGCTGCTCGTCTGCGCGCGCGACGGTACCGCGCCGCCCCCGCCGAGCGGAAGTCAACTCGACATCGAGCACTCGTTCGGGCGGCATGTGCAGGGCAGCGGCGGTCTGGTCCTGACCGACGACTTTTGCCCGGTCGAGTCCTTGACCGCGCGAGACCTCAAGTGGCAGTGATCGAGGCGACTCTCCGAGGCAGCATACGGACGGCGATTTTCGCGCGCGTCGGGATGCTTGCGCGCGTCGGGGCCGTGCTGCTGATCCTGTCGTGGCTGGCGCCACCGTCGGTCGCTGAGGACGAACGTGACCGGGCGCTGCGCGAACTCGGCGATCTCGTGTCCACCGGACATTACGAGCAGGCCGTGCAGGCGGCGGATCGGGCTCTCGCCGCGGGCGACGATCGCGAGATCGTGAAAAAATACAAGGGCGAAGCGCTGCTGGGTCTGGCCCGTCGGATTCAGCGCCGCACCAGTCACCGTGCGGCGGCCGAGTTTTTGGAAAAACACCTCGATCACGGCCTCACGGCGTGGGGCTTTTCCGTTGCCGCACTGGGCGCGGGCATGGAAATCAAAGCGGCGAAGACCTTGCGTCGCGCGGGTGTCGGCCAAACACATGAGATCGACCTCTTGGCCGCGCGCGGCCGGCTGGACGAGGCCCTGAGCCGAGCGGAACAGTACGGCGACAAGCGGTGGATCGGTTGGCTCAACAAGAGAATCGCGCTGCGGGAGCGCCTGCTCGCGCGCGGTCGCCTGGCCTGGAAAGTTACCGCCGCCGCACTCGCGATCATGGCCGCCCTCGCCGCCGTGCTGTGGCGCTTGGCCCCGAGTAAGTCCGCCAAAAAGTAGCGAAGAAGCATCGCCATCCGTCAGCTGACGCCTAGGGCCCTCCCGCAGGCCGCTGGATCTCGCTCTACGCAGGATCCTGATTCGCGCGCGCCTTCCGCAACGAATACCAGATCATCTCCAGGGCGCACTCGCGCGTGTAGCCGTAGCGCGATTCCATGTTCGCGAGCGTCGTCTCGACAAGGTTCTTGCGTTCGGTCGAGACGTGTTCCCAGGCGGCGGAGTCGATGAGCAGCAGGTCGTCTTCCACCTGCGAGATGGCGTCCTGCTGGCCCGCGTAGAAATCCTTCTTGAGGGCGCGGAGGATGTCGGGGAAGAGCTGGCGGTAGTTGACCGCCTGGCCTGGATGGTTGAGCGAGAACGCCGCGATCTTGCCCATCAGGTTTTGGCGGAACAGGCCGACGTCGTCGCCGGTGTCCAGGAGCCGTTCGACCGTCGTGAGGGCCTCCTGGCTGGGCGACTTTTCCTCGCCCGTTACCGAGTCGGTCACGCGGGTGCGCCGGACATGCGCCGTGACGTGCCGGAAGTACTCCTGGAAACGCCGGTCGTACTCGCGCTCTTCGACGAGCGCCATCGAATCCTTGAGCTCGCGCAGCACGACGCGCCGGCCCGCTCGGTCCACGTCATCGACGAAGCGCGCGGGGTTGTTGTACAGACCCTTGGGCTCGAGTTTCAAGAAGTCGTAGAGGCTCTTGTCGCGCACCAGTTTGCGCAACTCCGCGAGGACCGCGATGGGGGTGAAGCATGACGTGCGCGTGCGATACGACGCGTCGAGCAGGATCGTTTTCATCTCGCGCGGCGACGCGCCGAACCGGCCCTCGAAAACGACGCCGTCGCGCCACTCGCCCGCAATCTGGTCGAGGTTCGCGCGGAGGAGCTTGACTTCGTCCCCGGAGAGATCCTCCAACTCCGCCGGGTCGCGTCCCTGATAGAGCAGCGCCTTCGCGAGCGGCGTCAGCTTCGCCACGACGGCGCGGAGCGGCTCTTCGTAGTGCGCCGGGTCGGGGCGCCAGAGGCGGGTCAGGACCGACCAGAGCGCCGCGCTGCGGGCCGCGTGCGGTCCGACGGCCATGCGCCGCGCGATCGAGTCCATCTGGTCGCGGTAGATCTCGACCTCCTTTTCGTATTCAAGGAGGTACGGGATCGTGACGAACTCCATGCGCGCCTTGAACGACGTGAAATTCGGATCGGTCTTGAACGAGTCGAGCTGCTTCTCGTTCGCGGACCCGATCATCACCACGTCGAGGTAGGCGAGCGCGCCCGGCATGCGCACGGTGCCCTTCTCGACAGTCGTCAGGAGGTACTTGTTGAGCTCGAGCGGGCGCTTGAGAAAGTCGCTGAACTCAACCAGGCCGCGGTTGGCATCGACGAGATCGCCGCCGACCTCGTACAGCCGCAGGTTCTGCAACGCAGGCGGCAGGTTCGCGAGGTTCATGTCCATCGTGACCTGGCGCGCGTCGGCGTCCACGGTCCCCTGCGGCTCGATGGTGATGGCACCGCGGCGATAGCGGCGGCTGATGTCGAGCCGCTCGACGCGCACGTGCCGCATCATCCGGGTCCAGTCGCCCTGGTAGGCGATCAGGAGCGCTTCAAAAATCGCGCTGCTCTTCGTGCCAAGATCCCCGTGCAGGATATGCGCGTGGGGGAAGTCGGTATCGCCTCCCAACAGGTCCTCAAGCAGGCCGGTGCGCTGGTCGCGCGGCACGAGGTAGATCGGGTTCGTCTTCATGTCGGACGGAACCGTGGCGGCGATCTCGTCCGGCTCCAGATACGCGAACGTCTCAAGCGGATCGTCCGAACGGCCGGTCCCGAATCCAAACCGGCCCTGCTCGTCCGACGTCTTCGGAAAGACCCAGGAGAACCGGTAGAGACGGCCCGCATCGGTATTCGCGTAGGTCTCGAGCCCCTTGAACAAGAGATCCGCGACCGTCGTCTTCGCCGACCCGTTGGGGCCGTGCATGAGGATCATCTTCGTCGCGCGCCCGTCCGACGCAAAGTTGCGAATGACACGGTAGATCGCATCGGTCGCCAACTCCTGGCCGACAACCCGTTGTCGCTCCGCATCATCGGGCAATCCGTCAAACAGCGAGTGGCGCGTGACCATACGTCCCAATACCTCGACCTCGGTGGAGCCGAAGTGTTCGAGCATGTCACGCAGATACTGCGCCGAAGAGCGAAGCATCAGCGGCGGATCGTCGCGAACCTCGGCCAGAAACTCCCAATAGGAGCGCACCCGGCCCTGACCCTTGAACTGGTCCTGGATGCGATGTCCAAGACCGGTGAACTTCTCGCTGCGAACCATGGAATTCCAGCCTAACAGGGACACTTGCGGGGACAAATGTCGAGATTGGTGAACACCCCCACAAAAAAGCCTACGGACGGCGATGATTTCGCGAGTTCCCCCGTTGTCCGGCAGCGCGAGATTCCCTACAAGGTAGCCCAGGTAATCAAAGTGGAGTCGTCGGGACAGTGAGTGCTGCACCGGCGCACGAAGGTGTCTGACCCGGTTACCAGGCCGGCAACGATCCCTCCATTTTCTTCAGGGGCTCGTGCTTGCACGGGCCCCGCCTAGAAAATCCGCTACGCGGATTTCTTAGCCCCGGGCCTTCGGCCCGCACTCCGAGAATGCGACGGGGGAACAATCCGCTATGCTTCGGGGCATGACTGCGGGGCAGCGCGTGCTCTTCTCTTTGGTGGGCGTGGGGGTGCTCGGTGCCGGGTGTTTGCCTGGCGGCAAGGCCACGACGCGCGCAGGCTGGAACGCCGGCGAGACATTGCGCTAGAGCGGTTGCGACAAATCGAGTTCGAGTATCCGCTGAAGCGGGTGCTGGCCGACGTTCGTGATGCGCTCGCGAACCGGCTTCCGGAGAAGGTAGAGAGTCCGCACTCGGTCGCCGCTCGTGCGCTCGCGGATCGTGTGTTGCTGTGCATCCTTTCCCTATAGTGCTGCGACCGATGTCATCTGGCAGTTCGGCCTAGACTCCAAAGAATCCATTCGCCGGGGACGGTTCCCACTCGGCGGCAAGCGAATCGTGAGCATGATCGAATCGCTTGTGCCGCCGAGACTCCGTTCCCCGAAGCCCGCGGCGCCCCTGCCGAGCCGGTCCGCCCTCAACGCAGTCGGCTAGCGCGAGCGAACGCCCACTCAGCGACACGCCGATCCCGCCATCGATCCCGTCAAAGTGCGCACCCTCATCGAAGCAGCTGACGGGTCTTACGAGGCCGCGCGGGATGTGGTCGATCGGACTGCTGCGCTGCCGAGCCGACGAGGCCCATCGTGTCATTGACCGTGCGCGGGTACGCCCGGGTCCTCGAAGTCGCCAGCGGCCGGCGCCGCCGTCTCGAAGACGGTCGTCGGCCCGGTCGGGTCATGAACACCCTAAGCCGTCAGACCCCCACCCCCGGGCAACGTCTGATAATGGATCTTATGGTGTGTTGGGGGAGCCAGATACTCGCCAACCAGCGGCTGGGCAGACGACGAGAACTTCTTGCCACAGAGGCCGCAGAGGTCACAGAGATGAGAGATCCGCTCACGCACCTCGCCACATCTGGTGTCGCCCGGTCTCTTGGAGTCCATCCAGGCCCGAAGAGCACAGGATTGAAGCGTGGCCTGGTTCATCCACTCCGGCAGTCCGCGATCGGCGGATGGAATTCAGCGAGTCGCTCTGATCTCTGTTCTGTGTCCTCGTGGCCAACAACCAGCTCGCGGCGCGGCAGCCCAAACAATCCGATGCAGCGGTCGGCGCTTCGCGCCGACCGCTGATGATCGCCAACGCGATTCCGCCCGATCTGGTTCATGGCTGCATCTCATACTAGGTAAATCCGCTTTGCGGATTTACCACATGCCCGGGCGGCTGCCGTCGTCCGGCGGGCCGGAATGGCCGGGGATCGCGTCGGCGTCGTAGCCGCGTTCGCGGAGGTCTTGGGCGAACTCCCGTGCGTAGCCGTGCAGGGTGTAGATCTTTTTGGGATTCACGCTCTGGGCGACCTTGATGAGGCCGTCGTAGTCGGCGTGGTCGCTGAGCGGGAACACGCGCTCGACGCGATTGCTTCGCGCGCGGCCGGACCAGCCGGTGACCGCCGCGACGGCGAGTGGCGCGTTCTTTTTGACCTCGGTCACGTTCAGGTAGCGCGGCGGGACGAGAATGGCCGCTCGGCGCTGTCCCTTGCCGGTGAGCTTGCGCGATCCGGGAAACGAGTATCCGAACTGGCGGTAGATGTCGGTGAGGTTCCAGATCGTGCCGTGCGCGGCAACCGGGATGCCCGCGCGCGTCAGCAACGCGAGCATCTCCTGGCCCTTGCCAAGCGCGTAGGCCAAAAGAGTCGCCGTCCGTCCGCTTTCCAGTTCGCTGTGCACCCAAGCCACGATTTCAGCGCGAGTCTCGTCGGCGGGCGGCAGGCGATGGTCGGGCCGGCCGAACGTGCACTCGGTGACCAGCACGTCCGCGTGGCGAAACTCCGCAGGCGAACAGGTCAGGCCGCCCTCGGGCCGCACGTCGCCGGTGTAGAGCACGGAGCCGCCCGCACCTTCGATCAGCGCCATCGCGGAACCGAGGATGTGGCCCGCGTGCAGCAACGTGACTTTCAGGTCGCCCACCGTGACGGATTCGCCGCAGCGGCACTCCAGGAACTCCGCACCCGGGCCCTGACGCTTGCGGACCAACGCTGCCGTTTCCGGTGTGCACAGGATTGTCTTGTGGCGCGCGACGTGGTCGCCGTGCGCGTGAGTGACGAGACCGAGCGGCTTGGGTTTTTGCGCGTCGAGCCACAAGAGGCCGTGCTCGACTTCGATGCCCTCGGGCAAGAAGCGAAGGCGCGGCGGGGCGGCCGCAGTCACTCCCGTTCCTCGCACGCGTAAGCGAGCATCTTGAACAGCAGGCGCGCCGCGACGAAGTCCGAGACCACCGACGGCGGCTCGGGCAGGAGTTCCACGATGTCGAACCCCACCACCCGGCGATTCCGAAACACCTCCCGCACGAGGCCGAGGGCCTCCCACCAGCCGAGGCCTCCGGGTTCCGGGGTTCCGGTGCCCGGCACGACGGACGGATCGAACCCGTCCAGATCGAAGGTGATGTAGACCACCGGCGGCAGCCATTCGAGGATGTCGTCTTGATACGTCTCCGCGGACTCGCGCCCGTGCGCGTAGAACGGTTGGATACGGCCGTCGGACATGATCACGTCGCGGTCCTCCCGCGACACCGCGCGCACACCGACCTGCGCGACGCGCGCGACCTCCGGCATGTCGAGTACCCGCCGCATCACGCAGCCGTGTCCGTAGCGCGTGCCCTCGTACTCGTCGCGCAGATCGGGATGCGCGTCGATCTGCAGCACCCCGAGTCCCGGGTGCTCCACGGCGGCCGCGCGGATCGGACCAAGGCTGATCGAGTGCTCGCCGCCGAGGCAGCCCACGAGGCGTCCGGCCGCCATGTGGGGCGCCACCGCGCGCTCGAGAACGGGAGCAAGCTCGTCGGGGAAGCCAAGGACGGCGATGTCTTGCGCGACGTGGATGCCCTGTTCGACCGGGTACGTGCCGGTTTCCGTATCAAACAGCTCGACCTGTTCGCTCGCGGCGAGCAGGGCGGCGGGCCCTTGCGCCGTGCCCTTGCGGTACGTGGCCGTCTTTTCGTAGGGGACCGGAATCAAGACGAACCGGGCGTCTTCGGGCGCGACGTTTTTCTCGCCGAAGGCCCCTTCCTTGAGAAACGGCATGGTGCTCACTCCTCAAAGACGGCGGTGTCGGTTTCGTCCGGCAGCGCGCCGCCGGTCAGGCTGTTGGCGAGCGAGCGCTTTGCCTTCACCGCGTCGAGAAAGAGATCCGTAACCGCCTGGACGATTCCCTCGCGCGTTTTCTTGTCCGCGTCACCGAGCGGTACCTGGCCGCCGGCCATGTGGCCGTGCCCGCCCGCGCGCCCCATCACCCCGACCGCCTTGCGCGCAACGCTGCCAGCATGCGCGTTCTTGCCGGCGGACCGCAGGCTGAAGTGCAGGGTCTTGTTGACGATGCCGGACACCATCGTCCAGCGCAGTCCTTCGCAACGCAGCAGGAAGTCCGCCATCTCGGCGACCATGTCCGCGTTGTCGATGCGACCGAGATTGGAGACGCAGGCGTAGTCGTACACCACGGCGTTTTCAATCGCCCGGCCGAACACCGCGTAGTAGCTGCGCGGAACGCGGGCGTTCCGGATTCGGGAGAGCGTCACCATGTCGGCCACGGACATGAGCCGCTGGTAGGCCTCCAGGTCGGCGGGCGTCGAGCCCTCGGAAAGGTCGTGTGTGTCCGACTTGATGCCATACATCAGCGCGGTCGCCGTATCGCGCGGAATCGGCACGCCGTAGTCCAGGAAGTAGCCGGTCACAATGGTCGATGTGGACCCCACGTCCTTGCCGGTATCGCGAAAGAGCACCCCTTCCGGCGCATCCTGGGCGGGGTGGTGATCCACGACGACCTCGGGGATGCGGCCCTTGGGCAGCGGCGTGTGGCCAAACCCGGGCTGGGTGTCCACGAGCGTAAGCAAGTCGCAGTCGTCGTAGTCGGCCTTGTGCAGCGGCAGGATTTCCACGCCGAGCAGGCGCAGCATCGCGCGATTCTCGGCACGCCCCACGATGCCACCGAACACGATCCGCGAACCGATGCCGAGGTAGCGCAGATAGAGATCGCGCATGCCCATCGCCGCGCCGATCGCGTCCGGGTCCGGGTTGTTGTGGACCTGGATCAGCGACTTCGTGCGGCCGCGGACGGCGTCAAGCAGCCGCAGGAGATCCTTGTCGTGCCCGTTCGTAGACATGCGTGATTTCTAGCCGTTGACCAGTTCCCACAAGAGACGGACCCCATAGCCCGTCGCGCCCTTGTGGCGGTAGTCGGAGTTCCCGTCGGTCCAGGCCATGCCCGCAATGTCTACGTGGGCCCACTCCACGTCGCCGACGAACTCCTGCAAGAACGCCGCGGCCGTGCACGCACCGCCCCAGCGTCCGCCCCCGTTTTTCAGGTCGGCGTAGGGGCTCTTCATCATCTCGGTGTAGCGCGGATACAGCGGCAACGGCCAGACGGTCTCGTCGGAACGCTCCGCCGCGGCCTTGACCTTTTCGACCGCGGCAGCGCCGCCGAACACCCCCGCCGCCGCGTCGCCCAGCGCCACGACGCACGCGCCGGTGAGGGTGGCCAGGTCCACGAGCAGCGACGGTTTTTTCTCGGCCGCGTACGCGAGGGTGTCGCACAAAAGCAAGCGGCCCTCCGCATCGGTGGAGATGATCTCGATCGTCTTGCCGTTGCGCGCCGTGACGATGTCGCCGGGACGGTAGGCGTTGCCGTCCGGCATGTTGTCGGTCGCGGGCACGAACGCGTGGAGGTTTACCTTCGGCTTGAGGGCCGCGACGGCGTGCATGAGTCCAAGCACGGCGCCGCCACCGCACATGTCGAACTTCATCTCCTCCATCTTTGCGGGCGGCTTGATCGAGATGCCGCCGGTGTCGAACGTGACGCCCTTGCCCACGATCGCGATGGTCTTTTTCTTGCCGGGCGCGCCGCGATACCGAAACTCGATCAGCCGCGGCTCGTTGCGCGACCCTTGCGCCACGGCCAGGAACGCCCCCATCTTGAGCTTCTTGAGACCGGCACGGTCGTGGATACGCACGGACAGGTTGCCCCCGGCGAGTTCGCGCGCGCGCCGCGCGAGATACGTCGCGGTGGCGATGTTGCCCGGCAGGTTCCCGAGGTCTCGCGCGAAGGCCACGGAGGCCGCAAGCGCCTCGCCCAGCTTGACCGCGCTCCGCACCAGCGTCACGCCGCCCGTCTCGGGAGCGACGGTGGCGCGCTTGAACGACGCCTTCGGGCGCTTGTCCCCGCGGCACTGGTCGAACCGATACATTGCCAGCGCCGCGCCCTGGGTCACCGCGTCGGCGGCCCCCCCACCGGGCACGAGCAGCGTCGCGTGCGTGATGCCACGGGCATCGAGAACCCGCGCGGCGCGTCCGGCGGCCCGGCGCAGCGACTCCGGCAACAGGTCCGCACCCGCCCCGACCAGCAGACATCGCCGTCCGTCCCTGCCGCCCCGGATCAGAACCGTCTCGTTGCCCTTGCCGGAGAATTCGCCGGCCTTGACCGCGTCGGCCGCAGCGCTGACGAGCGCTTTGTCGGGAAGCGGGAGGGTGCCGAGGTCCTTGGACTTCTCGGCGCGGAAGACGACGAAGGCGTCGGTCTTGGCCGTGGCCTTCGGGGCCGCGGAGGATTGAAAGCGCATAGGCCGCAGATTCTAGCCGCCCTGCGGACCAAAAACCGCATGCGGTAGCGTACGGACGGCGATTTCTCGCTTTCTAGGCGGGTTTTTGGAGCCCGCTAGTCGCGGCGATAGCCGAGGTCCATGAGGATCTGGAAGATCTCGGACCAGGTCGGGAAGGGCTTTTGACGGACCGACTTGAAGTCGTTCACCGCGTTGATGAACTCGAGCACCTCGGGCTTGAGGCGGTACTCGTTGATCCGGCGTTCGACCTTGCGCCGTTCGCCAGGGGCGCCGCGGCGCTCTTTCGCGACGGTTTCGGTGCCTTTCCGCCGTTCGGCCTTGGCACGCCGGTCCAGTGCGTTTTCACGCCGATCGTCCGCGGCACTTGCACCGCTAGTCGTCGGTTGGTTTGCTTTTTTTTCCGCCATTCCGGATCTCGTCGAGGCGAACCTCTATCGGATCCGGCTTTTCACCCTCTTGAACGTTGACCTCGGCTGCCTTGTACCGTTGCGGGACGCCGTCCTCCCGCTTCATCACGACGAAGAGCGTGTAGCGGCCCGGCCGGAGCGCCTGTCCGTCGCTGTACCAGCGGATTTCCTTGCCCGTTGCGGCCTCGACGAGGAAGGCCTGTTCCGGGCGGTGGACGTGGACCAGTTGCTCGTCCACGAGGTCCAGGAATTTCAGGGACACCGTGCCGAAGCCGTAGAGGAGCAGGTTGCGCTCGAGGCCCCCCGTACTCGGCTTGATGCTCACCCGAATCGGATCGGTGGTTCGCTGGGTCGCGCCGGTCGTCTGCGGTTCGAGCCAGAAATCGCCCGGCGGCACGCCCTTGATGCTGTACGTCCCGTCGCGCTGCACATAGGCCCGGCCTACGATCTCGAAGACCTGATGTCCGGCCAATGTCTTTTGACGCTTGCCCAAGGAGACCCGGACCACGCCCTTGAGCGGCTTGCCATTGGCCATCCGGACCGTGCCGTAGATTTCGTTGCCCGTTTCCAGGGTGATCGTGCCTGCGTCCGTCTCCTCGCCGCCCACGATCTCGATGTCTTTGTGCGTGTCCTGCAGGTTGCCGTACCGCACCTGCATGACGTATTTGCCTTCCGGGATCTGAAACATCTCGAACTTGCCGTTTTCGCCGAAAATCTGGAGCTGGCGTTCGATGTGGCCGACCGGCTTGAGCCGGATGAAGAAGCGCTCGAGCGGCTTGCCGTTGGGCCGCAGCACCTTCCCCGTGAGGCGACCGTCCTTGCGCAGGTAGATCGTAACGACGCCGTTCGGATCGAGCAGGCCGGGCTGGTCGGGCATGACCGGGCCAACGCCGGGCACGTTCGCCGCCACGATGAACTTCGGCTCGTCGAGCACCTGGCCGCCCAGACCCGCGAACTTCGCGATCCCGCTCTGGTTGGTCAGTCGGCGCCGGCCGATCTTGGTACGCGGCATCGGGTCGTTGATCGGACGGACGACGACCTCGATGCCCTCCACGGGTTCGCCGGTGGTGCGCCACTTCACGTGCACCTCCATCCCGAAACCGTCGTCGAGCTTGTGCGTCCCCAGCGGTCGGTCCTCGCCGGGCTTGAGCGGCGGCTCATGCGTCCACGGCGCGGGAAGGTGGTTGGGTGGATAGACCTCGACCGTGAACGGTCCGTGGGGGATGCCGGTATAGAGGAAGTAGCCGTCGGCGTCGGTCTGGATGTAGTAGTCCTTGAGCTTGTAGCGTCCAAAGACCTCGGAGTGCGTGCCTTGCGGGGTGTACTCGATCCGGATCCCGTCAGCCGGACTGCCGTCCGGGTTCACCACCCGCCCGGAGATGCTGCACGCCCGCGCCATCTCGATGATGTGACGCTCCTTCACGAACTTGGCGCGCGGCAGCGTCGTCCACGCGTATCCGTCTGCCTCGAGCCAAAGGGAGTAGTAGTCGGGCGGAAGGTGTTCGATGTCGAACTCTCCCTTCTCGTTGGTCACGACCTCTTGTTTGACCACGAGGTCGCCCCACTTCGTCAGCTCCTGCCCCTCCTCGATCTTGAGAATGGGAGCGAGCGCCTGCACCCGCACGCCCGGCAGCGGCTTTTTCGTCTGCACATCGCGCACCAGGCCGTACACGGCGCCGGACTGTCGAACGGCGCGCATGCCGTCGTCCGGGGGTGCCGGAACATGCTCGGGCGGCTTCCGTCCGGCCGTGTATTCCACGGTCGGCGCCTTCTGGAGGAGCAGGATGATCAGGGCGACGATGCCGGCGACACCGCCGAGTAGCCCGAACACGGTTAAGATTCTGCGCTGCATGGTCTTGAATCAAGCGGGGTTGGCGCGGGGAACGAGAGCCGTGTTCCTACTACCGCTTTACTACGCTACCGCGGCGAAGCGCGGCGGTCCCGAATTTGGCCCGGATTTGATCGACCGCGCTATCCACTTCAGGGCACTCCCGCTCGGACCCCGCAAAAAGCGTGGCCTGCGCCGAAAAGCCCGAGACCGAAACCCCCAGCAGCCGGATCTCGGCCCCACGCCGTAGATGGCGATCCAGGAGCGCGCGCGAGGCGTCGATGAGCGGCGCCGACCCGCAGGTCGGACTGTCGAGCGTGACCCGGCGCGTGACGGTTTGAAACGGCGCGTAACGCAGCTTGAGCTGGATCGTCCGCGCCTTGAGTCCGTGCCGTCGCACGCGGGCCGCGACCTGGTCGGCAAGCGCGACCAGCACGGCGAATAGCTCGTCACGGTCGCGAATGTTTTGCGAAAACGTCGTCTCGTGGCCGATGGACTTCGGACCTCGCGCCGTGACGATGGCGCGCGCGTCGCGCCCACGGGCGAGATCCTGAAGCCGCTCGGCCGAGGAGCCGAACGCCGCACGCAAGGTCCGCGACGATGCCTGCGCGAGCTCGGCGAACGTCGAAATCCCGACCCGCTTGAGCGCTTCGGCTCCACGCGGCCCCACCCCCCACATGCGAGACACGGGCAGCGGCGCGAGAAACTCTTCCAGACCTTCCCGGGGCGCCACGACGAGACCGTCGGGCTTCTCCAGATCACTCGCAATTTTTGCCACGAACTTGTTGGGCGCAACCCCCACCGAAGCCGTAAGCCCGACCTCGGCGCGGATGTCGGCCCGCAACCCGCGCGCCGCCTCGACCGGCCCCCCGAACAACCGCTCGCACCCGGTCATGTCCAGGAAAGCCTCGTCGATCGACAGCGGCTCGACCAGCGGCGAGTAGCGGGCAAAGACCGCAAACACCTGCCGCGAAACCTCGGCGTATTGCTTCATCCGCACGCGCACAAACGCCCCATCCGGACAAAGCCGGGCCGCATTCCGCAACGGCATCGCACTGTGGACACCAAACACGCGCGCCTCGTACGACGCCGCACTCACGACCCCGCGCGCATCCTTCGGCCCCCCCACAATGACCGGCCGCCCGCGCAACTCCGGATGGTCGCGCTGCTCAACGGACGCATAAAACGCATCCATATCGACATGGAGCACCGCACGTTTCCAAACGGGTTCGCCCACGACGACTATTGTACTCAGGCGGGCGACGGGACCGAGTCTGCGCGCGGGAGGTGGCGGGAGTCCGACCGGTTAGCGAGGCAGTTTTGGCTCTTAGCGGGGGAACCGCTAGCCATGTCTTTTGGCTCAACGGCTGACGCCGTTGAGGCCTCGGGGGCGGGTGGCCTACCCGTTTCGCGGAGGAACCGCGAAGCGGTGAACTGGGTCGGGGCATGCGCTCCCAGTTACCGCTTCGGTTCCTTCCACTTTTTCTTGTGGCGGCGGAGGACCTCGCGAGCGGCGTCGGCTTCGATGGAATCCGGATACTCCAGGATGATCCGCTTGTAGATCCTGTAGGCCTTGGAGCGCATGTACTTCTTGTACGCAACGTCCGCCTCGCTCTTGAGCGCCCGCGCCTTTTCGCGGCGCTCCTTTTGCTTGCTCTCTCTCTCAAGGCGCGCCGCGCGTTCCTTCCGCGTGCGCGCCGCGCGTGCGGCGGCCGCCTTGCGCGCCTTGGCCAGACGTGCGGCGTATTCGGCACGCGCCTTCTCGTACGACTCGGCGTACGCCTTGTTACCCGCCGCCGTGCGCGCCATCTGTTCCGCGCGCGTTCCCAGCTTCGTTGCGGAGAACCATTTGCGCATGAAGAACAGCTTCTTCGCGGCCGTCGCCCAGTCACCCTTGTTGTAGGCGCCGACGGCGGCGTTGAACGGATCGACCGCAAAAAAGGTGGCGAAGCTGCCGGGCGTCGGCGCACCGCCGGCGTTGTAGAGAACCTTCCCGCCGGGCTCCATCAGTACAAGCGTGGGAAAGCCCCGAACACCGTACTTCTTCGCGAGCGCATTGGTGCCGTTGCCAGCGTTGATCTTCATGCAGACCATCGTGGACAGGAGTTTTTTGACGTCGGCGCGATGGAACGTGACCCGTTCCATTTCCCGGCACGGCGGTCATCCCGTGGCGTAGAAATCCAGGAAGATGAGCTTGTCCTCCTTGATCGCGCGATCGCGCGCACGATCGAAGCTGCGCTCCCAACTGACCTCGCCCGCGTGCGCAGGGACATCGACAGCCAGACTGACGAGAGCGCTACCGAGAACGGTCATCATTGCGATTCGCATGGAACCCTCCGAGGCGCCATCATAGCAACGGGATGCCGAGGCCTCAGGTCGTTCTTGCGGCCGAGCGGCCGGGGGAGTGGTCGGTCGCCCCGCTCGTGGCGAGTTCCAGCAGGTGCAACACAAGGTCGGTCATCGACCAGCCGGCCGCGGCGACAGCTTTCGGGAACAGGGAGCCGGCCGTCAAGCCCGGGATCGAGTTTGTTTCCAGCAGGACGAACGTTCCGTTCGGGCGCAGGATGAAATCGCTGCGGCTCAGGCCGCGCAATCCCAACTCGTCGTGGGCTCGGACCGCGCAGTCCTGCAGCGCGCGCGTGGTGTCGGCGTCGAGCGAAGCCGGGCAGATTTCTTCGGCGCCGTCCTCGCCGTACTTTTCGGCGAAATCAAAAAACCCATTGCGAGCCACGATCTCGGCAAGCGGCAACGCGAAAGCATCGCCGTCCGTTTGCTCCAGGACCGAGGCGGTGAACTCGCGCCCCACTTCGCGCCGCTCGACGAGCAAGCGCGTGCGTCCGTCGGCACCGAGCCTTTGCACCGCGGCCTCGAACTCCGACTCGTTGCGGCAGAGTTCGAGGCCCAGCGTGGAACCCTGCAGGGGGTCTTTCACGACGACCGGGAAGCCGAGTGCCTCGCGCACCGCGGCTGCGTTGGCCGGCGGGACGAGGCAGTCGGGGGCCCCGGGAAACCCGAGCGAGGCCAGGTAGCGCTTCGCGCGAATCTTGTCACGCGCCAAGGCGGAGCCGGCGAGCCCACTACCGGTATAGGCAAGACCCACGGTTTCGAGGAACGCCTGGATCGTCCCGTCCTCGCCAAACGGACCGTGCAGCGCCAAAAAACACGCCTCGACATCACGCGCGCGCAGCACGGCAGCACCGGCGAGGGCGTCGGCGTGGGGCTCTCCGTCGATGATCCACGCGCCGTCGCGCTGGATGTGCACGGGCAGTGCGCATCGATCGGTCCCCTCAAGCGCGGACAAGACCTCGCGCCCCGACATCACGGAGATGTCGTGCTCCAGGGAAGGCCCGCCAAACACCACGGCTACGTTGCGCATGCACTGCTCCGCAGCCTGATTCTCTCTCGCAGGACGGACTGTAGCACGGCCCACAGGGGCGACAAGCGGCTTGGAGTTGCCTTGAGCGCAACGGCAGCAAACGGACGGCGATGTCCCCCCTCCCCCGTAGCCCTCCCCGTAACCTCTCCCCCGAAAAACTCTCGATCCCCGACGAGACCCTAAACATCGCGGGCGGTGCGGAATAGGATCTCCCTGATGGCGCGCCAATCGGTGATGGACTTCTATGGTCGGCAGGAGCGGGCGAAGCGGAATACGTTTCGGCTCGTGCTGCTTTATGCCGTCGCCGTGCTTGGCATCGTGGTGCTCGTGCATCTCGTGATCACGGCGCTGTTTTGGTATTCGGCAAACCGCGATGTGCAGGGCCCGGGCGTACCGTTCGAGCCGTTCTCCGGGGCGTTGTTTGTCAAAGTAGGGGCCGGCGTGCTGGCGATTGTCGGGCTGGGGACGCTGACCAAACTGATGGAACTGTCCTCGGGCGGCGCGACCGTGGCCAAGGCGCTCGGCGGGCGGCTGCTCAATATCGATTCCCGTGACCCGGCGGAGCGCAAGGCGCTGAACGTCGTCGAGGAGATGGCGATCGCGTCCGGCGTGCCCGTGCCGTCGGTGTACATGCTGGAGGGCGAGTCGGCGATCAACGCCTTTGCGGCCGGGATGAAGCCCGAGGACGCCGTGATCGGGTTGACCCGGGGCTGCGTCGAGCGGCTCACGCGCGATGAGCTGCAAGGCGTGGTCGCGCACGAGTTCAGCCATGTCCTGCACGGCGACATGCGACTCAACGTCCGACTTATCGGAATACTGCACGGCATCCTGATGATCAGCCTCGTCGGGTCAATGCTCATGCGAGTGGCGTTTTATTCGGGCGGCTCGTCATCGCGGCGCAAGGGCGATTCGGGCATGGCGCTCATCGTGATCGGCATCGTCATGTGGATTCTGGGCGGCCTCGGCTACCTGTTCGGCGGGCTGATCAAGGCGGCAGTGTCTCGCCAGCGCGAGTTTTTGGCCGACGCTTCCGCGGTTGCGTTCACCCGCCAGCCCGAGGGCATCGCGGGCGCGCTCAAGAAGATCGGCGCGCGGCCCAAGCGGGCGGAACTGCGACACGCCAAGGCTCAGCAGTTCTCGCACATGTATTTCGGCGAGGGCGTGTCCCACCTATCGGAACTGCTGGCGACACACCCGCCGCTCGCGGAACGCATCCTCGCCATCGACCCGGGCTGGAACGGCGAATTCCCCGAAGACGCGCCGGTGGTCGAAGTGCGGGGTTCGCGCAAGGACAAGAAAAAACCCAAAGGCACGAAGCGGGCGCAGGGCAGTCCGGCGCAGGGAATTCCTATTCCGGTTCCGATTCCGGGGATGCCTCAAGGGGGGGCGGGGGCCGGCGCGGGCGGCATGCCTGGCATCTTGGCCGGCGTGATGGGTGCCGCGGTAGGCACCGCCGTCGAGCAGGTCGGGGCCCCGTCCAAGGACCATCTCGACTACGCGGTCGATCTGCTGGCGCGCCTGCCGGAGTCGTTGAAGAAAGCGGTCCACGACGACGTCGGTGCGCGCGCGGTGGTCTACGCGCTGCTGCTCGACAAGAAGACAGACATCCGCAAGAAACAGTGGGCGCGGCTTGACGAATCGGGACATCGCGGCGTCGTGGAACAGATGCGCACGATCGAGGACGAGATCGGCGCCCTCGACGTGGCCAGCCGCATCCCGCTGCTCGACCTGGCGGTGCCGGCGCTGCGTTCACTCGATCCGTTCGCGTACGAGCGGTTTCGCGACAACGTCGTGGCGCTCGCCCTGGCGGACCAGCAGATCGACACCTTCGAATGGCTCTTGCGCCGCATGATGCAGGTCTACCTGGAGCCCCACTTTTCCCGGCGCCGGTCGCCGAAAGTCTCGATCTACAACCTCGCCGGCGTTCGCCGCGAGTGCTCCGTCGTCCTTGCCGTCCTCGCGCGCATGGGCCACGGAGACGAGGCCGAGGTGCAGGCCGCGTTCGCGGCGGGTGTGGCGCGCCTGGGAATCTCCAGCGTGGACTTGCTGCCGGCGGAGGAGGCGGGGCTCCGCCAGTTCGATGTCGCCCTCGACAAGCTGCGTGAGGTTTCGGGCCGGTGCAAGCGCTCGCTGCTCGAGGCCTGCGGCGCGTGCATCGCGGCGGACAAGAAGATCACCGCCGAGGAGGGCGAGCTGTTCCGCGGCGTGGCGGACGTGCTCGAGTGTCCGATGCCTCCGCTTCTGCCTGGTCAAAGACTGGCCTGAGGGCTGGTCAACGCCTTGCATGAGCGTTTTTTTTGGGAAGGGGGCGCGGGGGCGGGCGTGAACCTTTCGGGCGCGCCGCGCGCTACATGTGCATGCACGGGTTCCAGCGCCTCCCCTTTTTGTTTTCAGTCTTGCTGCTCGCGTTCGCCGGCTGCCGTTCCGTTCAGTACCGGACACCGGGCGCCGCCGCGAACATGAGCCTGTTTCACGACGCGACGGTCGAACGCCTCATGAACCGCCGGCCCGCGGCGCGCTTGCCGGCGCGGCTCGCGATCGCACGGGTGCAGGGTCCGGGCTATCGGTCGTACACGGCGCGCGGCTACGGCGATGGCGCGTACAGCGTGGTGACGACGCGCGACATCGAGACCGACGCGCAGCGCGACCGGCTCGCTCACCTGCCGGACGTCGAAAGAATCGCCTGGATCAACCGGCTCGTCTTGCCCGAGCAGCTCCAGACCGCCACGGAACTGCGCCGCGCCGCCGCCACGCTGCACGCCGACTTCCTGCTGCTCTACACCCTCGACACGACCTTTCGGATCGACAAGCGGTTCAAGTCCTCGACCGTCTTGAGCCTCGGCCTATTCGCGAACCGCAAGGCACGAGTACTGAGCACGGCGTCGGCGCTGCTATTCGACACCCGCAGCGGATACGTCTATGGCGCCGCGGAGGAGAGCGCGCGCGAGGAACGCGTCACGAGCGCGTGGAGCTCCGAGCGCGCCGTCGACAAGACCCGCCGCAAGACGGAGGAAGCGGCATTCGACAAGCTCGTCGGCCGCATCGAAAAGGACTGGGGCGTCTTCGTCGCGCCCGCGAAACGGGCATCACCGCCCGCCGGACGCGTGTCCACATACCGCACCGAGTAGGACGTCGGAGCAAACGGACGGCGATGCGCCTGCGAAAATCGCCTTCGGCGATTTTCGTTAGTCCGCCGCCTCCGCCGCTTCGCGGGAGGGCGGCCATATGAGTTCTGAATTCTGAGTTGACGCGCTTGCCGCGTTGGCAGGCGCTTAGGTGAACGTGAACGTCCTTCGTGAACGTCCTATCGTGAACTGCACTCCGTGACGCGTGGCGCTGCCCAGCCGCACATAGCTCGGAGCCGTCATCCCCGCGGTCGTCCTCGGCGCCGGGCTAAGACCATCCTTTTGAGCCTGGCTCGGTATGGACTGCCAGAAAGACATCCACCCAACAGCAAGGTCCGCGAGCGAGACAGGTACTGCGCACTACTGCGCGTCGCGGAGGTCGTCCGGTCCCATCGCTTCGAGCGGGGACAGTTCGAGCGGACCTTCCGGCGGCGTCTGGCCTGCGGCTTCGTACCACGAGCGATACAGCGCTTCGAGGGCGGTGCGGCACGTTTCCGGAGACTCGGCGCCTTCGTGGCTCTTGATCGGGGCGTACTCGCGCCGGTCGGCTTCCACGACGGCGATGTTTTGGGCACGCGGAAAGACGTCGAACAGGAAACGCTCGAACTTGCAGACCGCGCGGCAGGTCGTCTCCTTGTCCTCGCCGACGCAGTGAACGTTGCGCCGGGCGACATGGAGCGGGAGTTGGTCCTGCAGGCTCTCGCGCAGGAACTCAAGCGAAAACGCATGGACGGCGATGCTGCCGAGCGGCCAGCGCAAATCGCCGTCCGTTCCTGTCGCTGCGGCGTGATCTCCGATCTCGGAGTACTCGATGATTGTGGGACGACCGTCTACGCACAGCATCGTGCCGAGCTTTTCTCCCGGTTCGTGTTTGCGGATCACCTTGGTCGCGATGGGCGTGTCGGGGCCGTCCACGCGGCCGATCAGGTCGGCATCGACAACGGGTACGAGCGGGTTGTCGATCTGAAACGTGCAGACCGTGTCGATGCCCGCCTTGTGCCACTCGTCCAGGATGCCGGAGGCGGCGAGAGCTTGGGCGGCGCCGCCGTGGCCGTCCGGGCTTGAGAGCAGGCGCCTCGGCGTCGCGAGAACGAGTTCGCCGTGCGGGTCGAGCGACGGGAGCGAGTTCTGGCAGGCGAAGCGGAGTTGCTCGCGCGGCGCGCCGAAACAGTCGTTGAGTTCGAAGAACGCGCGCGTGGCCGCGTCCGTCGTGGCGCTCGTCGTCACCGCGAGCGGAGGCGTGATGCCGTAGTCGAGGCCGGCCCGCGCGAGCTGCTCGACGAGCACGCGAAACAGGCTGCGCCCGGTACGTGGTCCGATCGGGAACGCCCCCTTCGGCCCGTCCCACTGCAGACGCGAGGCATCCCCGCCGGCCAGCAGGGCGAAGGCCACCTTGCCGTCGCGCAGGCGCTGCTTCCCGCGGCGAGCCGCCCGCCCGTCCTCGTCGCGTTCGTCTTTCGCTATGTACGGGATCGTAGTGAGCGCCGACGTCTTGTGTCTGTTCGTTGCCTGGGAGGCGACGCGCCGCAGCCGCCCGAGGACATCGAGATCGAGGTCGGCAAGCTGTTCAAGCAGGTCGGAGCGGGCGTGCTCGATGAGGGCATCGAGTTGCTTCGCGAGCGTGGTTTGCCCGGCCTCGGCGAGCCGGCTGCGAAGGCGGCGCGCCAGTTTTGCCCGCATGGGCTGCTATCCCTCGAAGCGAGCGAGGAGCAGAGCGACGTTGTGCCCGCCGAAGCCCAGGGAGTTGGACAGGCAGTGATCGATCTTGAAGTCGCGCGCCTCGCCCGGGACATAGTCGAGATCGCAGTCCGGGTCGGGGGTCTCGTAGTTGATCGTCGGATGGACAACGCCATCGGCAAACATTTGCGCGCACAGGGCCAGCTCGAGGCCGCCGGAGCCGCCCAGGAGGTGGCCCGCCATCGACTTGGTCGAGGAGACGACCAGTTTGTCGGCGTGATCGCCGAACACGCGACGGATCGCGCGCGTCTCCGCGGCGTCGTTCAGCGGCGTCGAGGTACCGTGCGCGTTGATGTAGTTGATCCGCTCCGGATCCGCGTGGCCGTCGTCCAGCGCGCGTTGCATCGCCTTGGCGGGACCGTCGCCCTCGGGCATCGGCGCCGTGATGTGGTGGGCGTCGGCGGTCATGCCGAAGCCCTTTACTTCCGCGTAGATGTGGGCGCCACGTTTCTTCGCGTGCTCGAGCTCCTCGAAGACAAGCATGCCCGCACCCTCGCCCATGACGAAGCCGTCGCGATCCTTGTCGAACGGACGCGAGGCGGACTGCGGGTCGTCGTTGCGAGTTGACATGGCCCGCATGTTCGAAAAGCCGGCCATGGCCAACTTCGTGACCGTCGCCTCCGCACCCCCGGTGACGATGACGTCGTGGTCACCGCGCCGGATCGCGCGCAGCGCGAGTCCCAGGGCGTGGGAAGCCGAGGCGCAGGCCGACGCCGTCACGTAGTTGTCGCCACGCAGGCCGTGCCGGATCGAGATCTGGCCCGCGAGAGCGTTGATCATCAGCTTCGGAATGAAGTGCGGGGTCACGCGTCGCGCGCCGCGCTCCATCATCACGAGCTGCTGTTCCTCGATCGTGCTGAGCCCGCCGATGCCCGACCCGCAGATCGTCCCGCAGCGGTCCGGCTGCTCTTTCGAGAAGTCGATCCCGGAGTCCTTGACCGCCTCGTCCGCCGCGACGACCCCGAACCGCGTAAACGGGTCGAGCTTTTTCGCGTTCCGCCCGAAGTATGCCTCCGGGTCGAAGTCGCGGACCAGACACGCGATCTGGCAGGACAGCTCGGAAGGATCCCAGCGCTCAATGCGCGCAGCTCCGCTCCGGCCCGCCTTCGCGGCTGCCCAGACGGTATCCAGATCAAGGCCAAGGGCGCAGATCGCCCCCGCCCCGGTGATCACCACACGGCGCGATGACATGGCATCGTCGTGCCCCCCCGAAAACGGGACGGCGCGGCTACTTGGCGTTCCCTTGGATGTACTGGACCGCTTGGCCCACTGTCTGGATCTTCTCCGCATCCTCATCCGGGATGTTGAGATCGAACTCGTCCTCGAACTCCATGACCAGTTCCACGGTGTCGAGCGAGTCGGCACCGAGATCCTGGATGAAGGAGGTCTCGTTCGTAATCTTGTCGCGACTCGCGCCCATCTGCTCGCAGACGATCTCGATGACGCGTTCCTCGATGTTCTTCAGTTCCTCAGCCATTTGGAGTGTCTCCCGACGGTCCGTCGAATCGCCGCCGCCTCAGCGAGGCGACAGGATAGCTCGTTGACCGTGTCGCTACCAGCCCCCGCCGATGGCCATGCCGCCATCCACGGAGATGATTTGCCCTGTGACGAACGAGGCGTCGTCTGACGCAAGAAACGCGACGACGCCGGCTACGTCCTCCGGGGTGCCGATTCGGCGAAGCGGGGCGCCCTTGGCCGCCATTTCCGCTACTTCGTCCCCGAGAACCTGTGTCATTTCGGTCTGGATAAATCCCGGAGCCACCACGTTTGCGGTGACGTTTCGAGAACCGAGTTCTTTAGCGATCGAGCGGGTCAGCGAGATGAGGCCGCCTTTGCTCGCCGCGTAATTTGCCTGTCCGGCGTTGCCCGTAAGGCCCACGATCGACGAGACCGTGATGATGCGCCCCGACCGCTGCCTCATGAATTGGCGATAAAACGCCTGAATCATGCGGAATGTACCCGACAGATTGACGTCGAGCACGCTGTCCCAATCCGTCGCGTCCATGCCCAGCGCGAGCTGATCGCGCGTGATGCCCGCGTTGCAGACCAGCACGTCGCAGCGACCGAAATCGGCGACGACAGCCTTCGCAACGTCCTTGGCATCCCCCGCGTAGCCTTTGCAGCGGTCGCTTTCAAGCGAACGCGCCGCGTCCTCGGCACGCTCGGCCGTGGTCGCCGTCAGGGCGACGGACGCACCGTCGCCGAGGAATCGGCGCACGATCTCGCGGCCGATGCCACGCGAGCCGCCGGTAACCAGCACAACCTTGTCGGAAAAATCAGCCATCGAGGGTCTCCATGGTGCGTCCGCGGTCCACCTTCTTGACGAGTCCGGTCAGAACCCGCCCCGGGCTCGCTTCGATGAACCGCTCGGCTCCGTCGGTGATCGCGCGCCGGATCGACGCCTCAAACAGCACCGGCGACGTGAGCTGTGAGACCAGGTTCCGGCGCAGAACCGACGGATCCCGGCTCGGCTCCGCATCGACGTTGCTGATGACCGGAAACCGCGCCTCGCGAAACGGGGCCGCGTCGATCGCCTGCTCGAGCCGCGAACGGGCCGGCTCCATGATCGGCGAGTGAAACGCCCCCGCGACCGGGAGCCGAAACCGCTTGCGAAGTCCCTGCTCGGCGGCGACGGCCTCCGCACGGTCCAGCGCCGCCAGATCGCCGCTGATGACGACCTGACTCGGCGCATTGAGGTTGGCCACGACGCACACACCGCCGTCCGAAGTTGCCGCGGCACAGACGGACTCGGCGGTCTCGCGGTCTGTCCCGAGCATCGTCATGCTGGACGGCACGGCGTCGCTCGCGGCCTGCATGGCCTCGCCGCGCAGCCGCACGAGGCGCAGCGCGTCCTCGAGTTCAAGTACGCCAGCAGCCCAAAGCGCGGTGTACTCGCCGAGGCTGAGCCCCAGAGCGACACCAAATGCATCCGGGTCGATCCGCCCGTCTTCGGCCGCCGCCGCAAGGCTCGCGGCGGAAGTCGCCAGGATCGCGGGCTGGCAGATGTCGGTACGCGTAAGCTTCTCCGCGGGCCCCTCGGCGCACAAGGCGAGGAGGTCGAACCCGAGTGCTTCCGCGCTCCGCGTGAACACGTCTCGCGCGGCCGCGGAGGCTTCGACCCACGGCACGCCCATGCCGACTTTTTGGGCCCCCTGGCCCGGGCAGAGCAGCGCGACCGTCATACGCTGCCCTCCCGTTGCTGGCCCCCGAGGCCGGCCACGATCTTGTCGTTGACGTGATGGTCGATCGCGCGCGCGCAAGCAAGGACCGCGTTGCCGACCGCCCGCCGCTCGGAGCGCCCGTGGCAGATCATGACCGCGCCATCCACGCCCAGCAGGGGTGCGCCGCCGAATTCGGCGTAGTCGAACTTGCCCAGTGCCTTGGCTCTGTCACCCGAACCCATCAGGCTTTTGAAGGTGCCCAAGAGCATCTCGGCGAGCCCTTCCGCCGACTTCAGGATGATGTTGCCGACAAAGCCGTCCGCAACGGCCACCTCGCAGGCGCCACCGAACAGGCCGCGCCCCTCGATGTTGCCTGCAAAGTGCACCTGCTTGTCCGCGCGCAGCAGTTGCGCCGCGTCCTTGGTGAGGTGGATGCCCTTGGTCTCCTCCTCGCCGATGGACACGAGCCCGACGCGCGGGTCCGCGATGCCGTACACCTCGCGGTAGAAGTTCGCGCCCATGACCGCGTACTGTGCAAGGTGGTGCGGCCGGCAGTTCGGGTTGGCGCCGGCATCGATGAGCAGGCAGACGCCCTTTTCGTTTTGCGCCGGCAGCGGAACCGCAATCCCGGGTCGTCGAACGCCGGACAGGCGCTTGAGCGACATCGTCGCCGCCGCGACCGCAGCACCGGTGGAGCCCGCCGCCACGATGCCGTCGGCTTCGCCCTGACGGACCAGCCCCATCGCCCGCAGGATCGAAGCGTCGGGATGGGCGCGCAATGCCTCGACGGGCTTGGCGTCCATGCCGATGACGTCGCTCGCGTGAACAACCGCAACGCGCTCTCCGAGGCCATCATCGTCCAGCTCGGACAGCTCGGCGCGAATCTGCTCCTCGTGCCCGACCAAGACAACCGTCAGGTCATCATCGGACCGGGCAGCGTCCAGCGCTCCAGCGACCAGCTCGCGGGGAGCGTGATCGCCCCCCATGGCATCCACTGCCACCCGCAAGGCGCGCTACCTCACTCCTCGGTGTCGAACGACAGCTTCTCGTTGTAGTAGCCGCAGTTCTGGCAGATGCGATGGGGCAGGCCCTGGGTATTGCAACGCGGGCACGGCCGAAGCCGCGCCGGAACCAAGGCGTGATGAGAACGCCGAGTCCGCGTGCGCGAGTGGGATTTCTTTCTCTTGGGTACAGCCATGGCGAAACCGACAACGTTAGCGCTGGGGCGTTGATCTGTCCAGCAACGGGAAGCGCACCTGAAAAAAGCGGACGGACGGCGACGTCTCGCTAACGCGGCGGGGCCGGAACCTTCGCCGCGGCGATCGGGAAACGAGCGGTTTGGCCGCCGGGGCGATCCAGCAAGATTGCCCCCTTTTCAAAGCGAATCGCGACGCCCGGGCGAGCGCTCCCCCACGAAATCCAGGAAAAAGTCGTGAAACGGCCGTTGCCGACCGGCTGGACGGCTCGGGAAACCGAATAGCGCGGGCCGTTGAGATCGAAAATGTTGAGCTTGCCGTCCTGCAGCACGACCTTGACCCGCGGCATGCCCCGGGCGTGGCGCAGCTCGACCAGGACGCTCGTGCGCCCCCGACCGATCGTCCGGGCGCCGATTACGCGCATGCCGTCGAACGCCCCCCACCGTTTCACATGGGCGGGCCAGATGAGCGTGACCAGATGATCCGGCCAAGTCGTCGGGATCCCGGCCATGAGAATCTTCTCGATCGGCGCCGCGTCGCCCCGACGGGTAGCCTCGATGACCCCGATCGCCGCCTTGACCGGACCTTCCGAGACGGGCTTCGCACCGAGGACTTCGCACGCCTTGCGCCCGTCGCCATACACCCGCAGACCTCCGTCGGCGCGTTCGACCAGGATGCGGTTTTTTTTGTCGATCACGTAGCTGCCCGCGTAACCGTCCAGGGTCTTTTGGTCGAGCGAGACCAGGGCTGGCGGCATCGGGTAGGACGGTTTTTGGCCAAAGAGAAGCGCTTCCAGGTTCCAGGCAACGGTGTAGAGCGGAATGCCCTCGACGTTGCACATCACGATGATCGTCGCGTCCTCGTCGGGAAACCGCTGCATCTGCATGTGAAAGCCGCGCACGTCTCCGCCGTGACCGACGCGACGGGTCTGTCGCTTGGTCGGTGCGATGCCCCAGCCCAGGCCGTAGTGCTTTGTGACGGCGGTCTGCATGAGCTTGACCGACGCCGGCAACAACACGCGTCCGGCGTGCAACGCGTCCATGAACTGCAGCAGTTCCTTCGCAGACAAGACGATGCCGCCCATCCCGCGGTACTGGTATCCGTAGCTGCCGTACGGATGGCCGGCCGCCTTGCGGACCGCGGTCTTCCCGCTGTACCCGACCGCTTGTCGCGGAAGGTCCGTATCACCGGTAAACCCGGCCGATTTCAAACCCGCCGGCTCGAACAGGTGTTTTTGGCAAAAGTCCATATACGACCGGCCGCTCGCGCGCTCGACGATGCCGGCCAAGAGCGCGTAGCCGCCGTTCCAGTACTCAAACGACACCCCGGGTTGTCGCGCCGGTCTCGCTCGAAGATATCCGCGCACGGCTTGTCCGAGATCCGGACCGCGGCCGCCCCCCGCGGATCGCGGCATGCCGGACCTGTGGCTGAGCAGATGCCGCACCGTGATCGCGCGCTTGTCCTCGGGCACGTCCGGCAGATGCTTCGCGATGGAGTCGTCGAGCGCCAGCTTGCCCTGCTCCACGAGTTTCATGACCGCACAGGCCGTAAACGGCTTGGTCGCGGACGCGATCTCAAACAGTGTGTCGGGCGTGTTCGGCACGCGTGCCTTGCGGTCCGCCATTCCATAGCCCCGCGCCACAACGGTCTGCCCCTTGCGCACGATCAACACGCTGCCCGAAAACCCGAAGCGCGCGCAGGCGGACAGGTAGGCCTCGATCGCCTTCGCCGCCCCCGACATCTTGGACGCCTTGGGTGCATCGGAGGCCTTGTCCTCCGCGACGGCACGCCGGGCAGGACCAAACAGAAGCAGACCAAGGAGTACGGTCGCGAGCGCGCGCATGGAGAACCTCCGGGGGAGTTGGGAACAGGACATTACCCCTCCCTAGTCGTACGCGCGGACTTTTCCTTCGGAGTTAGCCGGAGTTGCGCGGAGTCGGCGGAGTTCGAGCGCGATCTTTGAAATCGATCCGTGGAATCGCAGAGGCTTCCGGCGACCCGCGCGGGCTACTGGACCACGGTCGCGAGCGCGGCGCGGACCTCCTCCAGTGCTCCGTCGAGGCCGTCTGCGGACGGTGCGCGGCCTTGGGCCATTTGGGGGCGCCCGCCGCCCTTGCCACCGAGTTTCTCGGCCAGCTTGCGCAGGGCGTCGCCGGCCTTGAGGCCCGCGGCGACCGCACCGTCGGTCGATGTCGCGACCAGCGGAACCGCCTTGCCCCCGTTGCCGGCAAGGAGGATCAGGCACTCGCCATCGAGCTTGACGCGCAGGGCGTCGGACAGAGCGAGCAGCTCCTTGGGATTGTCGGTCTCGATGGCCTCGACGACGATACGAATACCGCCGGCTTCGACGGCGCGTCCGGCGATGTCGTCCGCGGCAGCCGTGCCCGACTCGCGGCGCGAGGCTGCCTCTTTTTGCCGGAGGGTGCGCACCTCGTCCTGCAGACTCGCGATGCGGTCCGCGAGGCCCGCGGGCGCCGCCTTGAGACTCGTCGCGACGTCGTGCAGAAGTCCACGCTGCTCGCGCGCCAACGTGAACGCGCCACTGCCCGACACCATCTCGATGCGACGCACGCCGGCCGCCACGCCGGCCTCGTGGAGGACGAGGGTCGTTCCAATCTCCGCGGCCGTGCCGACGTGGATGCCGCCGCACAATTCGAGGCTGTGCTCACCGATGCGCACGACCCGCACGACGTCGCCGTACTTTTCGCCGAACAACGCCATCGCCCCCGCGGCGCGTGCCGCGTCGATGTCCACCTCGTCGGTCTGGACGGACGAGTTGCGGGCAACCTCGTCGTGTACCCAGGCCTCGATCGCCGCGAATTCGTCCGGCTTGACCGATTGCGGGTGCGTAAAGTCAAAACGCAGCTTGTCGGGTGCGACAAGCGAGCCCGCCTGGGTGACGTGCTTGCCCAGCACGGTGCGCAGTGCGGCGTGCAACAGATGTGTGGCCGAGTGGTTGCGGGTGATCGCGTTACGCCGGCCCCGGTCCACCCGAAGCGACGCTTTCGTACCGCGTTCGAGCGCACCTTCCACCACGCGGCCGCGGTGCAGCCAGTAGCCATCGATCTTCGTCGTGCCCTTGACTTCAAAACGGCCTTGCGGCGTTTCGATGACCCCGGCGTCGCCCATCTGGCCGCCCGACTCGGCATAGAACGGCGTCACACGCGTGACGAGCTGGACCTCGCCGTTTTCGGCCGTGATGCGGTCGAGGATGTGCACGCCCGACAAGAGAGCCAGGACTTCGGAGTCGGCGTCGGTGCTCGCGTAGCCGACGAACTCCGATGCGGACACGGTCTTTTTGATCGCCGTGACCGCGGTTTCCTGAAAGACGTCGCCCTTCATGCCGGACGCCCGGCGTGCGCGCTCGCGCTGCGCTTCCATGCACTCGTCGAAACCTGCGCGATCGACGTTGAGGCCGCGTTCCGCACAGATCTCCTCGCACAGCTCCAGCGGGAATCCGTGCGAGTCGTAGAGCTCGAAGGCGGCCTTGCCCGACAGGGTAGTTCGCGCCCTCCTTCCCCCCGATAGTGTGGCCCCCGCGCCCCCTCCCCCTGACTCCGATTCGTCGCCCGCAAGATCCGAAATCGCCCGCTCGAGCATCTGCATGCCCGCGTGGTAGGTCTCGCGAAACTTCCTGTCCTCGGCGCGCAGGAAGGCCTCGGCGGCCGGCTGGGCATCCTTGACCTCGGGATACGCGGTGGCCATGACCTCGACGACCACGGGCACAAGCCGGTGCAGGAACGTCTCGTCGATGCCGAGGGCAAAGCCGTCGCGAATGGCGCGGCGCAGGATGCGGCGCGCGACGTAGCCGCGGCCCTCGTTGCTCGGCTTGACGCCGTCCGCGATGAGGAACACGCTGGCGCGGACATGGTCGGCGATCCGGCGAAACAGCGGGCCCTGCGGGTCGTCGTACGCGTACGACCTGCCCGCGATGTCGGTGAGCGCGCGAATGATCGGCGAAAACAACTCGGTCTCGAAGTTCGAACGGACCCCGTTGAGCACCGCGAGGATTCGTTCGAAGCCCATGCCGGTATCGATGTTCTTTTGCGCGAGCGGCT
Source organism: Planctomycetota bacterium (assembly GCA_021776735.1). Lineage (GTDB taxonomy): Bacteria > Planctomycetota > PLA2 > PLA2 > PLA2 > JAJFFH01. Next base: position 88,979 of record JAJFFH010000050.1, read on the forward strand.
CGAGTTCGTGTTTGCCGACGCGGTTGAACTGCGTGAAGACGATGTTGCCGATTTCGCAGTAGCGACCCGCTTCGGGATCGCCTTCTTCGCCGGGACTGCCGAAGTCGAAAAACAGCTCAGAGCAGGGTCCGCACGGACCGTTCGGTCCGGCTTCCGGCGCGTTCGCCGGCCAGTAGTTGCTCTTGGCGTCGAGCTTCCAGATGCGCGCGGGATCGATGCCGACCTCGTCGCGCCAGATCGCGAACGCCTCGTCGTCGTCTTCATACACCGACACCCACAGCCGGTCGACGGGCAGCTTGATGACCTGGGTCAGGAACTCCCACTGCCACCGGATCGCTTCGGACTTGAAGTAGTCGCCGAAGCTGAAGTTGCCCAGCATTTCAAAAAACGTGTGGTGGTAATACGTTCGCCCGACGTTGTCGAGATCGCCCGTACGCAGGCATTTTTGAGCTGTAGCCGCGCGCTGAAAGGGCAGGTTCCCGACGCCTAAGAACATCTCCTTGAACTGGTTCATCCCCGCCCCGGTAAACAGCAGGGTCGGATCGTTCGCGGGCACGAGCGAGTCGCTGGGCCAGCGGGTGTGGCCCTTGCTTTCAAAAAACGAGAGGTAGGCTTCGCGGAGCTCGTCGGGTTTCACTGTTCAAGTATAGAAAGGGGGGTCGAGTATAGGAAGGAGGGGTGAAGGGTTGCGGCGGACACGGCCCACCCGGGCGCTGCGAGAAACAACCGGTCACCGCAGCGTGAGTTCGCTCTCACCGATCCGGGGGCCCATGCGCGGCGTCCCGGAACCCGCATCGTCGTGCCCCCCGATCAGCCAGCGGGCCTCGAGCACCCGCGGCGGACCGGACCTGCCCGCGACGACGTAGCTCACGGCTTCCCCAGACGACAGGGTTCCCTGGTCGAGACGCAACGTGTCCGCGGGATGGTGACGAAGGCGACGCCGCCGAAAGGCCAAGACATCGCCGTCCGTCGCATCCACCGTCGCAATCTCGCGGTCGAAACGAATCAGAACCCCGGCCACGGACGCGCCGGTCCGATTGCGGAGCGTGAGCCGCACCGGATTGGCGAGCCGGGGGCCGGCGCACGCCACCACCACGACTGCTGTCGGCATGACTGCCAGCAGCAGCGCGAGGGCGGCGCGACACCGGCACATCCAGCGTCTTCTCGGGCTTCCGGGTCTTCCCGGGCTTCCGGTTTTTCTGATTTTGGGGCTGGGGTCTTGGGCTTATCGCCGCCTCTTCGCCTGCTTGATCGGCTTCGGCATCGGTTCGGAAACCGCGCGCTGTTCGGCCGCGGTCGGCTCCTCTTCGAAGCCCAGCGCGAGCTTGGTCTCCTGGCCGATTTCCGTCAACAGATCCTGGTTCTCGATGAGGAAGCTGCGGACGCGGTCCCGTCCCTGGCCGAGCCGGGTCTTGCCGTGGCTGTACCAGGCGCCCTGCTTGCTGACGATGCCGGAGTTGACGGCGAGGTCCAAGAGGTCGCCCTCGCCCGAGATGCCCTGGTCGAACAGGATGTCGAACTCGGTCATCCGGAACGGCGGCGCGATCTTGTTCTTGACCACCTTGGCCCGCACGCGGTTGCCGACGATTGCATCGCCGTCCTTGATCGAGCCGATCCGGCGCAGGTCGATGCGCACGGTGGCATAGTACTTGAGCGCACGGCCCCCGGGGGTCGTCTCGGGGCTGCCGAACATGACCCCGATCTTTTCGCGCAACTGGTTCGTGAAGATGAAGCAGGTACGGGAGCGGGCCACAACGCCGGTGAGCTTGCGCAGCGCCTGGCTCATGAGTCGCGCCTGCAGGCCAACGTGGCTGTCGCCCATCTCGCCCTCGATCTCGGCCTTGGGCACGAGTGCGGCGACCGAGTCGATGACGACGACATCGACAGCGGACGAACGAACGAGCATCTCCGCGATCTCGAGCGCCTGCTCGCCGGTGTCCGGCTGCGAGACCAGGAGTTCGTCGAGGTCCACGCCGATCTTGCGCGCGTAGGCGGGATCGTAGGCGTTCTCGGCGTCGATGAACGCACAGACGCCGCCCAGCTTTTGGGCCTCGGCAATGACGTGGCTGCACAGCGTGGTCTTGCCGGACGCCTCCGGGCCGAAGATTTCGATGATTCGGCCGCGCGGAATTCCCTGGCCACCAAGAGCAACGTCGAGCGACAGGGCCCCTGTCGAGATGCCGGCAACCCGGTGGGCGTTCTTGGCGCCGAGCCGCATGATCGATCCCGTGCCGAACTGCTTCTCGATCTGTCCGAGCGTGAAGTCCAAGGCCTCGGAGCGGCGCTTGCCATCCTCTTTGGCCTTAGTGCTGGCCTTACTGCCGGTCTTGGCGTTGGCCTTGTTGCCATTGGCCTCGGTGCTCGCGGCTGCGCCGACGACTGCGCCGTTGGGGTCTTTTTTTCCAACCATGTTTCTTTCTCCCCCCCGATCAACCGCGGACCGCTTGCCGAACGACAAGCAGCAACCGGGCCGGTCGGAGGAATCGACCGTGCCGTTTAGATCTCCGTACTCGCGAGAACCTAAGTAGCACGCCCGAGGGACAGCTCTGCCTCCGGCTCGTGGATGGCGCCTTCCGGAGTCAGGATCGAGCGGTACAAGACCAGCCGCTCCGCCGTGAATCGGCCCAGATCCCGGGAGTGATCGACGAATTCCGGCGGCACGCGGTGCGAGGTGCGGAACCGGCCCAGAGTGACGTGAGCCCGAAAAGCACGGCGGTCCGGCGAAAATCCGAGCGGAAAGAGGGCCTGCTGCACGCTCACGGCCAACGCGCCGGCCTGCATCTGTCCGTCCCCGACGCTGATCCAGACCCCGCCGGCCCGCCGAGACTCGGGAAAACCTCGCACGCCCTTCAGTTCCACCTCGAATCGGGGATGGGCCGCGGCAACGGGTTCCAGCGCCTCCACAACCGGGGCGTGGTGCTCGATTTCGCCCAAAAACCGGATCGTCAGATGGATCGCGTCGGCATCTAGAGCGCGCAGACTCGGAATCGATGCTCCAAGGGCGGCCAACTCCCGCCGGAGCGCAGCGGGGAGTGCCAAGGCCAAAAACGCGCGCATCCGACCGGAGCTCCGCCCCCGCCCCCCCATTTCGCTATCCGCGGCGCATTATGCCCGATCCAACGCATCCAAAGCCCAAACATCCAAGAGTTACGGATGGGCCGTGAATCGCAGGAACTCCTGGTAGCGCCGGTCGATGTCCTCGCGCGCGATGCCCTTGAGCGGCTCGAGCGAGAAGTCCTGCACGGTGAAGCTGGCCACGACGCCGCCGTAGATCATGGCACGCCGCATATGCTCCTCGCTGACGAGGCCAGCGCTGGCGAGGTAGCCCATGACGCCGCCCGCGAACGAGTCGCCCGCGCCCGTCGGATCGACGACGGTCTCGACCGGGTAGGCGGGAATGGCGTAGAAGAACTCGCGGTTGAACAGGAACGCACCGTGCTCGCCCTTCTTGACGAGGACGATGCGCGGTCCCATCTCGAGCAGCTTGCGGCCGGCCTTGATCAGCGACCCCTCACCCGAGATCGAGAGCGCCTCGGCGTCGTTGCAGACCAGCATGTCGACCCGTTGCATCAGCGCCTCGAGGTCCGAGCGCGCGGTGTCGATCCAGAGGTTCATCGTGTCCATGGCGACGAACGCTTTTTTGTCGACCTGGCCGAGGATGCTGGCCTGCAGCGCCGGCGGCGAGTTGGCAAGGAAGACGAACTTCGAGTCGCGATACGACTCCGGCACCTTCGGCTTCCAGCCCTCCAGCACGTTGAGGTGCGTCTCCCTCGTGTCCGCGATGTTTAGGTCGCGAAGATAGGAGCCGGCCCAGCGAAAGCTCTCCTTGCCACCGACGACCACGCCGCCGAAATCGACGCCGTGGTCGGTGAGCAGCGCGCGGTCCTCGGCGCGAAAATCCTCGCCGATAACGCCGACGAGGCGAACCGGCGTGAAAAACGACGCGGCGTAGGAGAAGTAGGTGGCCGCGCCCCCGAGGACGTCGTCGGCCTTGCCAGCCGGCGTTTCCACGGAGTCGTAGGCGAGGGTTCCGACGACGAGAAGACTCATGATTTCACCGATGATCGCCCCGGTGCCAAGAACATCGCCCCGGGCAGGGACAACAGGGTCTGGCCCAGGCGGTAGAGCACGGAGACGCCGACGGCCTGGGCGGGCGAGACACCGAGCGGCACGAGCAGCGCCAGGAACGCCGCGTCGCCGACCCCCCAGCCGCCGGGCAGCCCCGGCACGGCGGAGAGCATCTGCGCGATGGGTATCGCCGCGCCGAGGGCGACGAGCGGCATCCAGTCCCCGATCGCGCGGGCGTAAAAGGCAAACGCGGTCAGCAGCAGGAGATGGCCCCCGAGCGCGACGAAGCCGGCGCGAATCAGGGCGCGGGGTCGGCCGCCGTAAAGATCGACCGCGGCTTCGCACTCGCGCAGCACGCGGCGAAACGGCAGCCGCTGCAACAGGGAAGGGAGGCGCAGGAACCGTCGGATGCGCGCCGAAAAAAGTACCGCCGTCGCAAGAACGCCGCCGAAGAACACGCACAGCACGACCGTGCGCAACGCGCCCAGTGTCGGGACCGCGAGCACGGCGACAGCCGCGAGCAACGCCAGCATCAGGAGACCGATCACGCGATCGACAAACACCGTGACGGCGCCGCGCGCGCCGCGACCCGGATGGGCGCGGGAAAGGTAGACGGCTTTCAACACGTCGCCGGTCGCCACGCCGCCGGGCAGCACCTGACCGCAAAAGTGGCCGACCCATGAGACGCGCAGGAGGGGGGCGGGGGCCGTGGGCAGGTCAGCGCCGCGCAGGAGACCGCCCCACCTCAGAAACGACGCGATGAGGCCGAGTAGATGGAACCCAAGCGCCCCGAGCAGGATGCCGGGTCGATCACGGAGCCGGCGTAGGACGCTACCGAGCCCTTCGCGCACCGTCGCCCCGTCGATGGGGATCGTCTTGTCGCCCTCGTCGGTGCGCACGATCCATGCGGTGCCGGTCCGCTCCACAACGCGACCGACATGCTGGTGGCCGTCGGCATCGGTCACGCGGTCTTGCCAGCCGACAAACCAAAGCACCAAGACGACCAGTGCGACGCCGACGACGAGCGAAAGACGGCGCGTCACCGTTTCGACGCGGCCGCGGCTGCGGAAGCTTCCGGCACCTTGGCCGCCGCTACTTTGGCAGCCGGTGCCACGCGCCACTCGGCGTGGTCCGCCTGCCACGCGCGCCAGGCCGCGACGGTGGGCTCGACGCGCGTGCCGGTCATGTCCTGGAGCGCGCGCAGCGCTTGATAGCGAACGTTGGCGTCCTTGTCGTCGAAGCCCACGATCGCCAGCTCAAACGCCCGCGGCCCACCCACTGCGCCGAAGTAGGCCATCGCCTTGACCTGCACGTCGGGGCTCGTTTCCGGCGCGTCGTACGGGTCGCTCAGCCGCGCGGCGGCTGCGGACAGCGCGTCCCTCCATCGAATGCGCGTAAGCGACTCGATCGCGGCCGCACGAACGAGCGGCGACGGATCGGGCGGAAACTCGGGCCGGATCGGATCGCCGAAAGCGACTTCGCGAAGCGCCACGAGAATCCCGATCCGCAGGAGGCCGGGCGCGATTTTTTTGGTCCAAGTGCGTAGGGGGCCGGGGGCAGCCCGCGCCACGGGTCGCGAGGCCAGCGCGCGAATCATCTGCTGCGCGGAGATCAGCGTGGGTGGCTGCTGCTTGCGCAACGCGTCGAGGCGATCGACGATCTGCCGGTTGGTGACGCGCTTGCCCTTGCGTAGTTTTTGGGCGTAGTTGAAAAGGTCCTGGCACGCGATGTTGATCTGCTGGTCCGCGCGGCCGTCCTCCGCCACCGGCGGCAACGCGGCCTCGGGCAGGCGCAGGTAAAGACGCCCAAGATGGGCTGCCGCCAACGACCGCGTCGAAGCGGCCGGGTCGTAGGCCAAGACATAGACAATCTGGTCGGTGGCAACCGCCATGTCGTCGGGGCCCTGAAACCTCGTGCTGCCCAGCCCACGAACGGCGCGCTCGATCAGGAACTGCGAGATGTGCGCCGGCGCCCGGTGCTGGTACCGCCGTCCGGCCGGCTTCGTCGAATGATCGCGAATCGTCCGCAGGTACTCGCTCGACCCGCGGTCCTTGCCCTTGTAGATGTTTTGAAAAAACTCGCGCATCTCGGCGCGCCGAATGTCCCCCTCAATACCGGCACACCCGCCCGCGCCGACCAGAATGGCCCCAGCGACAAGCACGCCAAAAAAGCGGACGGACGGCGATCCAATCGACCGCGCCGACAACAACCTCCACATACCCCTATTGGAAACGCTGGGGGGGACGCCAGCAAGCCACGCCCACGCCCGATTTTGGCCCGATTTGGGGATCAGCCGCCGGACGGCCCGGGGGACGGGATTCGCAGCTCCCTGTGCGGCTTGAAGGCGCCATCGCAAAGCTCGATGATCAGCGGATGGTCGCTCGGAATAGCGCGGCGTTTCAGGAGGCGCACGCCCCAGTGCTGAAACCCGGCAACCGCGTCAGGCGTCACGTCCTTTTTCGCTGCCACGAACCGGAGCCGGTAGGTGTCGTGCTCACGGACCAGCAGAGCGCCACGCTCGCGGTCCAGTTCTACGCCGTCGAGCAACTCGACCAAGACGGTCGCGGTCGCGGTGGCTTTGCTTCGGGTCACAGGCGGCCGAAACGAAACCGTCCACGGATGTTTCCGGACCACGGCATCGACGGGAACGGAGCGAAAGACTCCAAAGCTGGCGTCGCAAAGATCGACGACCAACGGACGGCCGTGCGGAATGGCGCCGCGCAGGAGCATCTGCGTGCCTCGGTTGCGGAATCCGGCAACCTGTCCAGGCGTGGCGGTTTTGGTCGGGAGTGCGAAGCGCAGATGGTACTTGCCGTCCTTCAACGCGATCATCACCTCGCGGCGCTCGCCGGGATCGTGGTCTCCAATCAACGCGATCAGGGCATCGGCAACCCGCTCCGCCGTCTTCTCTTTGACCGGCTTCCGGTAGTACACGGTCAGCCCCCTCCGCTCGACCGATCGTCCTGGAAAGGGAATCAAGAAGATGAGAGCAAGGACCAGGGCTGCGGGAACAACCACCCACCAAAAAAGCCTCATGAGCAGGTGGAACATTACCGGACTCCGGTCCCGTGCACAGCGGTCGCGGAAAGTCAGGGGTCTTGGGGGCCGAAAGCCCCCAAGACCCTCCCCCACGCCGGGTTCGTTGATTGACGGACCGCCGGGTCGCCCTTAGAGTTTTCACTCCCACGCCGAGGTGGCGGAATTGGCAGACGCGCTAGGTTCAGGACTTAGCCCGACGCCCCGAAACCAGCGGTACTTGCGGCCCCCTGTTGTCCACAGGGGGCCTTTTTCGTCCATAGAGTCCGGCGCGCAAGGTATCGCCTAGGTATCGCGCAAGGGCTCCTGAACGTACACGCTCTTACTCTTTTCTACTTAAAAGAGAGGGGGGATCGTCCCTCATCGTCCCTACCCGGAGAAAAGCCCTAAAACAGCGGGCTTAGATAGGGACGATACCATCGTCCCTCCATCGTCCGGATGGTCCCGAACTTGTGGCGAGGGGTCGGAGGGTGCGGACGGGAAGGCGGGAAAAAGAGCGTCAAAGAGGGGGCCAGGGGGGAACGTTCGTGCTCCCTCAACCCGTCCCCAGCTCAACGCCCCTACATCCGCTGCTGATTGCCCTGGAATCGGTATTTCCGATGCGAGGGGGTGCGGTACTCCGGCGCTCGGGCCCGGTTGGCAACGTGCGGAGCGTCCCGTGGTTTCCGCTCGGTTGGTCTCTCGCGCCGCACGAACTCCCGGAAGTAGGAACGCTAGGATGTCGTTGAGCCACGCGCAGCGGCGGCACGAAAAAACCCGGGCCGGCCGAAGCCGACCCGGGCCACGATTGGAAACGACCTACGTCGGCCGAACCAAAGGGAAAGTCTACCCGCCGGCCGCCCCCGTGGTCGAGTTTGTCCGCTCCCGCTCGATCCGCCGGATGACATGCTGCAACGTGCCATGCGTCCAGGGCTTCCGGGTCCGCGGATTGACCCGGCCTTCGCCGTTGAGCGTGGTCGCGATTTTCCGGGCTCCCTTGCCTTGCTCCCGGAGCGCCATGATCCGGGCGAGGATGGTCGCCTCGACCGGGACGGGCAGTAGATCGCCGTCGTCGCCGTGCCGGTAGCCGAACGGCGCGCGCCCCGATGTCCGCTTGCCCTGGCGCCGCAGTTCCCCGAGCGCCGACTTGGTGCGTTCCGATGTCTGCCGTCGCTCCAGTTCGGCCAGCGCCCCGAACAACGTCGTGACGAACCGCCCCATGGCCGACCCCGTGTCGAGCTTTTCGGCCAGGCTGTGCAGCGTCAATCCGGCCCGGTCGAACCGCTCGACCAGTCCGAGCAAGTCCACCACCGACCGCGACACCCGATCGAGCTTGAGGAACGCCAGCCCGTTCGCCTCGCCGCGCTTGAGCCGCGCGAGCGCCCGCTGGAAGGCCGGACGCCGCAGCGTCTTGCCGCTGGCCCCGGCGTCCGTCTCGAACCCGACCAGCTCCAGGCCGTGCGCCTCGGCGTAGGCCGTGATCCGGTGCCGTTGATCGTCCAGCGAGACGCCGTCCTCCGCTTGGCCCGTTGTGCTCACCCGGCAGTAGCCGAGGATGCGTGTTTCCATGATCCTGCTCCTTTCTCGGCCCCCCCGAAGTGACAGCAGACCGCACGGTCCGCTTCACCCATGGGGGTCCGCTTACGTTTCCTCGATTCGGTCCGGTACGGTCCCCGGGATTCTCACGTTCCGATCCCGAGCGTCGATCTGCACGAGCGCCAGCAGGTAGGCGCTGCGAGGGTTTGCCCGGATGCGGGGACGCTGCCCCGTGTCCTTCGCCCATCGCCGTGCCATCCGGTCGAGAAACGCTTTCTCCTTCTCGCCGCCCGTGATCGTCAGGTTGATTTGAACTACTCCGTGCCTGGGCATCGGTCCGTCCTTTCAAATAGGGCCGGCGGAGCGCCGGCCCCCGGTGGTGGGCCTTGCTAGTCGATGATTATCGGCATGAGCACGAGCCGCGCTCCGCTCCCGGTCACGAACTCGGCCGCCGTGTTCGGGGATCCAGCCCGGAACCGTTCCGGGTCAAGCTTGAGCGCCGCGCGCAGACAGTCGGCGTTGAATCCGATCGCGAAACCGTCCCCGATCTTGCCGATGCCTTGGTTGATCCGGACGGCCCCGGATGCGTCTCCGTTCTTCGCCGCCACCGCGACATGCGCGGCGCTACCGTTGAGCGAAGCGAACCGCAACACGGCCAGGTTGTTCTCTCCGGAAAAGCAGCCGTCCAAGGCGTCGATCGCTTCGGTCCAGGCGGTGGGGTCGATCTTGCAGCCCCGTCCCGACTTGGGCAGGATTTGAGCCGGGTCCGGAAAGCTCCCCTCCGTGACTCGGCAAGTGATCCGAAGGCCGTCGCGCGCCATCGTGACGAACCGCCCGCATTCCGAGAACCCGACACGGTCCAGGCCGCGCACCGTCGCCTCCATGAACCGTGGCAGCCCGATCAGGCCGACCCCTTCCGGCATCGGCATGGTCTTGTGGTACAGGCTTCGCCCGTCGCACGCGCACACCGCCCCGTCCCCGATTCGGATGCTGTTGAGGATGAACCGCGCCGCTTCCTTGCCGGCGTACCGCTTGGCATCGACGACAGACGGCCCCAGTTCGGGGCAAGGCGATGTGTCCGCGTGCCGCACTTCCGGGAACTGCGCCGGGTCTTCGCCATTCAGCGTCCGGTTCGCATTCGTTCGCGCCGTAGACCATTCGACGTGCAGTCCATGGTCGGCGCCGCCCGCGAACTTGATCCGTGCGGCCTTGGCTTTGCCGATCTTCGCCAGCTCCCCGACCGGGACCAATCGGCACCCGGGTTCGGTCACGTCGGCATCGGCGAGCACGACGGTTGCCGCCCATTCAAGATCGGTCGCGGTCACTTCGACGCGGTCCGGATGGGCCACGATGCGCGCGCATTCAAGGGCGCGATTGGTAGAGGAGCGCGCCGCCGCTTTCGCGAGCACGGCGCACACGGCCTTGACGGCCTTCGGCGTGGTAGTGAACTTCATCGGTCTCCAATCGTGGTTTGGCCCATCATCGTCCGATGGGCGGTCAGTGCAACTCGAATCACTTCGTCTGTGCGGCCGTCGGGCCACCGGTTGGCGTACTCGTTCATTTCGCCGAACGGCCATCCGCCCGGTTTGCTGCCGTGTCGGCGTTCCAGAACCCGCGCGATGCGTTGGGCAGCGCGAGGGGACAGGGTGCCGCGGGGCCACATCCGTTCGTAGGCAAGGATGATGGCCCCCGCAGCGTTGAGGATTCGGCTACGGTTCACTTCGCGCCCCCGGGTTGGTAGGGCGCGGTTCGCGTGAAGAACGCGGTATCTTGTCGCGCCAGCCCCCGCGCGAGTGCCCGCGTGTTGATGGCGTCGAACGTGTTGCCGTCCCAGTCGTCGTGTTCTTCGAGGATGCGGAGCACGTCGCTTCCGAAGCGCCGGACCGGGTCCGGCCCCTCGCGCAACAGATCGTCCACCGTCTGGCGCAGCGTCACGAGAGACGCCCGCACTATGCCCGCGACATCACATCCGGTCTCCGTGCTCGCCGCGATATCGGCGGCCAGTTCGTAGATCGCGCGGTACTCCGCCGTGCCGATGTCGTCGGGATGGGTCCATTCGCTCGTGGGAATCACAGTGTGCTCCGTTCGTTGCTGGGGTTAGCGCGCCGCGTCTCGGCGTCGCAGATCGTGACCGGGTCTAGCCGCGCGGTCTTGACGAACCGCGCCAATGCTTCCACCGCGTCCGGCGCACGTTGCGCCCGCTGCTCGTGGAGCACGGCGCGCATACGCTCGTTGGATTGCGTCCAGGCTTGGACGTGCCAGAGCGCCATGCGTGTCCTAGACACGGTTCGCCTCCAGACGACCGAACCGCTGGCCCTTGGCCCCGCTCCGGATGCGGATGGAAAGGCCGTTGCGCCTTGCCCATGCTGCGAAGTCCCGGGCCGCGTGAAACGCCGTGTGCGAAATGGCCCCGTGGAGAACGCGAATCCGATAGGGCGTCCAGCCAAGCCCGACGTTGTCCGGGACACTGTAGACTCGCCGGTCGAACCGATCCGCGGCCCGCTGGGTTGTCCATGAGAAACAGAAGGCTCTAGACATCGGCGCCCCCCGCTCGGTACGCCTTGCGAACGATGCCGAGCGCCGCGTGGTAGTCGTCACCGGTCCCGCAAAGGTCCGATACGCTCATTTCGACCAACCGGACGAACTCGGATTTGTTGCTCCCGACCGGCGCGACCGTGGCCCCGGATGCGGCCTTGCGAATGCGGCCCAAGAGGATCCCGGCTCGCTTCCATAGTGCCGTCATCCGTGCCCGGTCGGCGTCCGTGTAGTCGTCGTGCGCGCTCGCCTTGCTCTGTTGGTCGTCGATCCCGTCCGACGCAAGATCGCAGAGAATCCGTGCGTCCGTTGCGGACAGTGCGACCGGCTTGGGCGTCACCGCGTCCGGAGCCTTGAAGTCGGCATCGCACGGCGCGACCGGGTCCGCGCCGCCCGTGCTCGTTTCAATGTCGGCGTCTCCGTACCAGCGTCCGGCGTGGTACAGGCACCCGTCCCGGTCCGCGAGCGTGAACAGATCCCCGCTCATGTTCGTCATGTGGACGTTTCCGTAGACGACGCGCACGCCACCTAGCGGCCCGATATAGGGGCCGTCCGTGCCCCATCCGCCCCGTTCGTTCCTCGGGTCGGGTTCCGCGTCCGGTTCCGCTCGCCCGTGGGTGAGTCTTAGGTACATAGGTTGTTTCCTTTCGTGTAGGGCGTGAGTGCCCTTGAACGGGATTGAGCGCTCCCGTGGGCGCGTGTCGCCTACTCCCGCAAGACCGCCTCCACGGCCTCGATCGCAGGCCCAAAGATGTCTCTTTGCACGGCATCGCTCCAAAGGTCCAATTCGATGTCCACGGCGTCCAGCGCCGCCAGCAAGTAGGTGTTGGGGTCGCACACGTCGTGCAGCTTCGACCACGATCCGCGCCAGTCGGGGAAGTCGCCCCGAAGCTGCTTCGCCGTCTCGCTCGCGATGCGCTGCGCCAGTTCCGCCGTAGCGGCTTCCGCAGTCGAAGCGGGGCCGAATGTCCGGCCCCTTTCGTCGATGAAATGGAATCCGTCGGCGAGCCCGGACAGGTTCGGCCAGTCGCCTTCCATCGCTTGCCCGTCCCGAAACTCAACCGGCCCGAAGTCTGCGCATTGGCACACGTCCACGGCGATACCGCAACGGCGGCAGAGAACTTCCCGCGTGTCGCTCATGCCGCTTCCGCCTCGCCGACGTTGACCGCCTGCGCTTCGGTGTTCGTCTTGCCGTACAGGAACTCCGCAGCCTTCCGGGCCGCACTGGACGCGGTGAAGATGGCGCGCTTGTCGTTCTTGAGCACGCGCAGCCAATTCGCGACGTACTCCGGATGCTGTAGCGTCCCGTCCACGCGGAATCGCTGGCAGAGAAACGCGGACCCAAGCTCGGCGATCAATTCTTCCGCCGCGTAGGCTTCGGAGCCGAACCGGTTCGCGAGCTTGCGATTGAGGCGCGACGGGTGGCCCGTCCAGTGCGTCAGCTCGTGCAGCGCCACGCCGTAGTAGGCGCCCCCGTCCTTGAACGAGTCGAACGGCGGCAGAGTCACGGTGTCCGTTCCGGGAGCGTAGAAAGCCGCCCCACCGGTCCGGATGTCCGCGCCCGTGGCGCTCACGAACGCGTCAAGCGTGGCGTCCCGTGCGTCCGTGTTGACCGGCTCGGGAAGGGGCGCGAGTCGGTCCGCATCCGCCCCGTCAACCTGTTCGGCGTTGAACACGCGGAAGTATTTCAGGAACGGAATCACGGACGGTTTGCCGGTCAACGGGTCCGTCTTTGTCTTGCTCTTGAACGTGCCCCAAAAGACGACAAGCGTTGACCGCTCGCCCTTGCGAACGGAGCCGTTCACCGTCTTCCACTGCCGGAAGGTTGCCCACCGCAGATCCTTGAAGTCGTTCCGCACCGAAGCGATGGAGAGCAGGAACGGATTTACGCCCCGATACTCCCGTCCCGTCACTGCGTTGCGGAACGCGCCTAGCGATTCCCACGGGCGCACCCACGGTGCAACGCCATCCTCCAACGCCTCAACGATTCGGTCCGTCACGTCAGCGTACAAGTCGATTTTGCTGGCCATGTTTCGTTTCCTTTCGTGTGTAGGGCAGTAGCGCTCTTGAACGGGACAGGCTCCCGTGGGCCGTTGGGGGTCTAGAGGGAGTAGTCAACGCCCGCGCGGTCAAGGGCGCCCCGGGCGATGTCGATACCGTGGGTGTCGTCAAGGCCGTGCGAATCGGTTTCTGCGATTAACTCGCGGAGCGCCTCCGCCATGGCGGGGGCTTGCGCGATGAGTCTTGCGTGATCCGTGCTCGTGCATGTGGCGACACCGGTTCCGGCCCTGTCGCTGGTCACATACAGCCCGCGGGCTTCCCAAAACATGTCGGTTACTTTGTCCATTGTTCGTTTCCTTTCGTGTAGGTGTCGCGTTGACACGGTGCGACGAATGCAACGCGCGTTCCAAAGCCAAGCGGAGAGTCTGTCCTAGGACACCTATCGCATTTGTCCTAGGACAGTTAGGGAAATTCGGCGCGCGCCTTATCCCCAACTTCGCATCGTTCCGAAGATGCTCCGTTTCCATACAGGCGAGCGGAACCGCGCGCTCTAAGACGCGGTACCCCCACCCCCGAAAGGCGTTGCCTAGCGCCATGATCGACGCACCTAAGGGCGTGCGCTTCCGTTCGGCCCTAGAGCGGACCGCCGCCGGTTGCATGTAGCGCGCCGCGCGGGCGTGTCACCTTGCCGCGCGATCGTTCGAGAAAACCGATAGATGCATATACAACCACCCACCCCGGTAGGCCCATCCCCCACCCCCCCCGTGCGTGTATCTATCTACCCCGAAACGTCTGCTCACCATTTCTCGAGGAGACCGCCGTGCTCAATGCGCCGGGTCTTCTCTGCCTGTGGAGACTGCACTGCCCCCCCTCCCGGCAGTACGGATTCGCCATTGCTTCCCTCAAGTCCTCGCGTTCAAAAACACGATGTGGAGGCATGAGGATGGATCGCGTGGATTTCTCGAGCGGAGCCGCCGCTGTGCGTCCTGGACGAGCCCGTTTGAAGTGGCTCGTGGTGGCCGCGGCGTTTGGTCTCGTGGCCTTGGTCGCTTCGATCGCGTGGCCTAGCGACGTGCCGAGGGCGTCCATGGTGGCGCGCACCGCCCTCTTCGCCGCTCTGAAGTCGAAGGACTGGAGCAAGGTCGTCGCGCTCTCCGCGCGTATCCAGCACGACTTCCCTGACACAGAGCTTGCCCGCTCGGCGCGCTGGCATTCGATCATGGTCCGCTCTGCCACGATGGGAGTGCTCAGCCGAGCCGCGAAGCTGCTGCTTCGGGTTCCGTCAACGATGCGGCCCGCCAGTGCTGCCCTCCATGGCTACGCGATCGCCCACACCCACATCCGCCGTTGGTTGGCCAGCGTCGAGCGTCTCGATCGGGCCGATGTGGAGTTCCTCGGACGATACTGTCCGGATGACGACGAGATCGCCTGGACTGGCGACGAGTACACGCGCGAGGCAATCACGAAGGCTGCCAATGATGCGTGGAACGGCGCGACGGATGCCGCGGCCGAGACCGTACAGAACAAGGACGGGTCCGAGAGGGTCGGTGCTGTTGCAGGGCTGCTCTCGAAGCACTTTCCGGCAATGATCACGAGCCAAGTAAAGCAGACGGTGTTCAACGCACGCCTGATCGAGACGACGACGAAAATGAAACCTGACGTGGAGAGGCGCCAGCGCGCGATGATGGCGGTACTCGCGGTGCTTCGCCACCTTGAGAGCTACGTGCAGGCGATGGCGATGCACGCCGGCATCGTGAAGGGGGCGCGCGAGCACGATCCCGAGGGCTTTGATCCCGGGGCGGACGTGCCGTACACGCGCGCCGAGATGCGCGCAATCCTCGACGCGGTGAAGCTCGTTTCCGAGGAGAATGCCGAGGCGCTCGGTCCCTACTCCGAACTCGGCGCCGAGCATCTTCGGAACGCCCGTAACTTTGGCCGGATCGACTTGAGAGGCCTTCCCGAGAGCCGGTAGCCGGCAATCAAGAAGCAGCCCGCCGCACTCACTCGAACTCGACGCGGGCAAGCTCCGTGATGCTCTGCGGCTGGCACGGAACATGCTTTCTGTGTCAACATGCCCAAGGCAGAAAACGCAACCGGTTCGGACCGCTCAATGCCAAACATCACAATCGCGAAGATCGTGGAGTCGCTTTCCGGCCAGCCGATGGAGACGCACCTATGACTCCTCGGCAGCGTGCGCTTCTCCTCGCCCGGTTGAACTGGGAGCGTCTATGGAACCGTGTTCATTTCGGGCTTGTCGTCGTGGCGATGTTCGTGTTTCTTCGGCGCCACGGTCTGGCGCTCTCTGACGGGCGCATCATTCGCGGCCAGCATCGAATGGTCGGTCCTGACATTGACGACGGCCGGCTACGGCGCGTCCGTCGCGCGTCAGCAGCCGTGGTCTGACACGGCACACTGGACCGCTAAGGCCTGCTCCTTGGCTGCGCCTGTGTTCTGGTTGAGGTGAAGCGCCGGACATGCCTGGTCAGGTTCCTCGTTCCGGCTTGGATCGTTCCGCGCCACGGTAGGTCGCCCCCTCCTATTCGAATCGTGGTAGCCTTGAGCCCGTGAACCGCGCCCGCCCGTTCCTGTACCGAACGCCCGGACAGCTCGGTGTCCGCAGTCCCGCAGACCACCTCGGAGCAGGCTCATGACCCAAGGGCACCGGGGCGCGAGCACAGATGAGACGCCGGCGGCGTGTTCGTCCTGTGCAGCACCGGCTCGCGGTCTATTCCGAAGTCCCCGTTCCCGCATGCGCTCAAGACCTGCATGCAGCGCAGTTTTCGCAGCCTCCGCTGGCAGCGTCGCTTCGAGATAGACTGCACGAACCCGCAAAGCGAACGTCCTATGCGGAACCGTATAAGCGCCGGTACTTCAAGGCGGAGCACTCATGAGGATTCTCCACAACACCGGCACCGACCGTGTTCTTGACCTGGTCCGCCCACGCCTTGCGGGAGACACGCAGCTTGACGTGGTCACGCCGACCCTGTCCCTCTTCGCTTTCGCGGAGCTCCGCGGAGAACTCTCGAAGCTCCAGAGGGTTCGGTTGGTGCTCCCCTCGGCTGGTGATGCACTGGCTCTCCTCGGTTCTCCAGCTGACCGCGCGGCCCGCAACCGCCTTCAGTCTCGTTGGCTTGCAGCTCAGTGTGCTTCTTGGCTCCGAGAGAAGGCGGAGCTTCGTCACGCCAGTGGGCCCATTCCGCAAGGAACCGTGGTCATCCGCGACGCCGCCGCCGTTCCTCTCCAGGTTGTGCTCGGTTCGCTCTCCTTCAGCACGGAAGGATTCGGTATCACACCGGGCAACCCCTTGAGCCTGATTCAGGCCTCGGAGAACCAGGCCGAGAGTTCCGCCCTCTCTGGCTGGTTCGACTCCCTTTGGTCCAGCTTGCCGCCGACCGATGGAGACTCCCCGACTGTTCTCGACGTTCTCGACGATGTTGCATCACACCGCGCGCCATCCGCCATCTACGCGCTGGTTCTTCAGCAACTATTCGGCTCGCGCGGGGATGAACTCGACGAGGAGCAGGTGGTCAAGTCCGCCACCGGCATCCGCCGCACCGTGGTTTGGCAGAAGCTCTACAAGTTCCAGCGAGACGGCGCTGTCGGCGCCATCGACAAGCTGAACCGCTTCGGCGGCTGCATCATCGCTGACAGCGTTGGTCTCGGGAAGACCTTCGAGGCGCTTGCCATCATCAAGTACCACGAGCTTCGCAACGACCGCGTTCTCGTTCTCTGCCCCAAGCGTCTGCGCGACAACTGGACCCTGTACTGCACGAACGACCGGCGGAACATCCTCTCCGCAGACCGCTTCAACTACGACGTCCTGAACCACACCGACCTCTCTCGAGACGGCGGCCTCTCCGGGGACATCGACCTCGCGCACGTCAACTGGGGGAACTACGACCTCGTCGTCATCGACGAATCGCACAACTTCCGCAACAAGCGCGCTCCTCGCCAGGGGAGCGAGACACGCTACGACCGCTTGATGCGTCGCATCGTGCGCGAGGGTGTCAGAACTCGCGTGCTGATGCTCTCGGCAACCCCGGTGAACAACCGCCTCGCGGACCTGCGCAACCAGATTGCCTTCGCTACAGAAGGCGATGACGCGGCTCTCGAGGACCAGGGCATCGCCAGCGTCGCGGCGACTACCCGTCTCGCCCAGAAGCAGTTCAACCGGTGGCTCGACCTATCAGACGACATGCGCACGCCGGGCCGCCTGGTCGAGATGCTCGGGTTCGACTACTTCACGCTGCTCGACACCCTCACCATCGCGCGCTCAAGGCGCCACATCGAGAAGTACTACGGCATCGAGGAGACCGGGAAGTTCCCCGACCGGCTGAAGCCAGTCAACATCAAGGCCGACGTTGACAGCTCCGGCGCCTTCCCGGCCGTACGCGACATCAACCAGGAGATTCGACGGCTGCACTTGGCCTCCTACGCGCCACTTCGCTACGTCCTCCCCCACCGGAAGGAAGCCTACGACGAGAAGTACAGCACCGAGGTTCGTGGTGGCGAGGGCTTCTTCCGCCAGGTGGACCGCGAGGAGAGCCTCATCCACCTCATCCGCATCAACGTGCTCAAGCGCATGGAGAGCGCCGTCTCTTCCTTCGCGCTCACGATTGAGCGCCAGCTTCGCGACGTTGAGGCAACCATCGAGCGAATCGACGACCAGAGCGAAGAACTCGAGGAAATCGACATCAGCGACATCGACCTCGAAGACCCCGCCTTCGAGAGCCTCATCGTAGGCCGCAAGGTCAAGGTCCTCTTGAACGACGTCGACCTCGTGCGCTGGAAGCAGGACCTCGTGGAAGACCGCAACCGTTTGGCCACGCTCCACGCCGCCGCTTGCGACGTCAGGCCAGAGCAGGACGCCAAGCTCTCCGCGCTGCGGGATGTCATCCAGGGCAAGTGCCAGTCCCCCATCAACCCCGGCAACCGGAAGGTCGTCATCTTCACAGCCTTCGCCGACACCGCGAACTACCTCTACGCACAGCTCGCCCCGTGGGCCAAGCAGGAGCTTGGGGTCGAGTCCGCGCTCGTGACTGGAAGCGGTCGCAACCAGAGCACGCTCTCGGGCCTTCGCAAGGACCTGGCTTCAATCCTCACGGCTTTCGCTCCGCGCGCGAAGGAGCGCCCCGAGGAGCTCGCCACCGACGGGAACCTCGACCTTCTCATCGCAACGGACTGCATCTCCGAAGGCCAGAACCTCCAGGACTGCGACTGGCTCATCAACTACGACATCCACTGGAACCCAGTCCGCATCATCCAGCGCTTCGGGCGCATCGACCGCCTCGGGTCCCCCAACGAGCGCATCCAGCTCGTCAACTTCTGGCCCAACATGGAACTCGAGGAGTATCTAGACCTCGAGCAGCGGGTGAGCGGGCGCATGGTGTTGCTCGACATCTCCGCGACCGGTGAGGAGAACCTCATCGAGAAGCAGTCCGGGGACCAGATGAACGACCTCGAGTACCGCCGCAAGCAGCTTCTGAAGCTGCAAGACGCGGTCATCGACCTCGAGGACCTCTCGACCGGCGTTTCCATCGCGGACCTCACCCTCACAGACTTCCGCATCGACCTTGCGGAGTACCGGCGAGAGCATCCTGGCGCGCTCGACTCCCTGTCTCTCGGAGTCTGCGGTGTCACCACAACCCGAGACGCCGACATCGAACCTGGTGTCATCTTCTGCCTTCGGGCCGAAGGCCCAGCGGCTGCCCGTGCAGCCGAGCCGGGCTACTCCTTGGCGCCCTACTACCTGGTACACGTGGGCGAGGAAGGGACCGTCCTGCTCCCCTACTCCCAGACCAAGCAAACCCTCGACCGCTTGAAGCGTCTCTGCGTCGGCCGGGACCTTCCAGACGCCGAGGCCTGCACTCGCTTCGACAAGGACACCCGTGGCGGGCAGGACATGCGAGGCCCGCAGCAGCTCTTGGCGACGGCGGTGGCCTCGGTCGTCGGCAAGACGGAGGAGCGCGCAATCTCCAGCCTCTTCACCCCGGGGGGCACGCACGCGATGAAGGGCGAGTTCGCTGGCAACGATGACTTCGAGGTGGCCGCCTTCTTCGTGGTGCTACCTGAGGGCGCCTCGTGACCGCCTCCGACTGCATCGCAGCCCTCGACCTGCCCACAGGCGCGCTCGTAGACCAGCGAGTGCCCAAGAAGACCCTATCCGAACACGGTGCCAGCACCGCAGCCGCCCGCCGCTACATCCAGGAGGGCATCGAGTCGCTTCGCTGGGTCGCAGCCATCAAGCCGACGACGTCTGGTGTCCCCGCGCATGCCGACGCCGCGCGCGAGTACCTCGAGCTCGCGGTGCTCCATCTGCACCTGCGGCCCGCGGGCAAGGAAGCTCAGCTCTTGCCGCTCATTCACCGCGCGATTCCCTACCCCCTCCTGCTCGTCTCCTCGGATGAGGAGCACTTCGCGCTCTCGCTGGCCCACAAACGCTGGTCCCAAGGCGAGAAGAACCAAGTGGTGGTCGACGGCGACGTCGTAACCCTTCGCATCGACGATAACGTGCCCGAAGATGCACTCGTGAGCTTCCTTGCGGCGCTCTCGCTGGCCAAGCAGCCCCGCAACACGTTATACGAGCTCTACCAGGGTTGGCTCGACACGGTGCTCGCCCTGCAAACGGCCTGTGTGCTTGGGGACTTCACCCTCCCGCGCTCTCGTGAGCACGCGGACGCCCGCAGCGCAGCCTTGCTCGAATGTGCGCGACTGGAGTCGGAGATGGCCTCACTACGCGCCGCGGCAGCTCGAGAGAAGCAGCTCCCGCGGCAAGTCGAACTCAACCTTCAACTGAAACGCTTAGGCGATGCGCATGCAGCCGCTCGGGCACGAATGTAATCATGAACGAGGATGCCCGCATGAAGAAGCTCACCCCAGAGGACCCCGCCGCTCACTCGGCCGACGTCGTCGCCGAGAACGTCGAACATCTCCGCTCGCTCTTCCCCGAAGCCTTCACGGAGGGCAAGGTCGACTTCGAGGTGCTCAAGCAGCTCCTCGGCGGACTTGTCGATGAGCGCCAGGAGAAGTACGGCCTCAACTGGCATGGCAAGCGCCGCGCACGGCAGCTCGCCTTGACGCCAAGCACTGGAACGCTTCGGCCATGCCTCGAGGAGAGCGTCGACTGGGACACGACGCAGAACCTGATGATTGAGGGTGACAACCTCGAGGTTCTGAAGCTCCTCCAGAAGAGCTACTCCGGCAAGGTCAAGCTCATCTACATCGACCCGCCGTACAACACGGGCAAGGACTTCGTCTACCCCGACGACTTCCGCGACAGCATTCAGAACTACCTCGAACTCACGGGGCAGGCCGACGGGGAAAACGGCAGGCTATCGTCGAACACCGAGGCTTCGGGCCGGTTTCACACAGACTGGCTCAACATGCTGTATCCACGGCTGCGATTAGCAAGAAATCTCCTACGTGATGACGGAACGTTGTTTGTGTCGATTGATGATGGAGAGGTTCACCATCTGCGCAGCATGGTTGATGAGCTGTTTGGCCCAGAAAATTTCGTGGCGCTGTTCATCTGGGAGAAGCGGACCACGCGTGAGAACCGGCGTGTGTTTTCCTTCAACCATGAGTACGTCTTGTGCGTGGCTAGAAATAAGACCGCATTTGAGCAAGTAAGGAACCTCCTACCTACGACGGATGAAGTTCAGTCACGCTATGCAAACCCAGACGATGACCCTCGTGGTGTCTGGCAGTCTGTATCGCTGAATGCGCAAGGGGGTCACGCGACAAAGGACCAGTTCTACTCCGTTACAACACCCGGAGGACGAACAGTCGAGGCTCCCGCAGGGAGGTGCTGGGTTGTGACCAAGCCGAAGCTCCAGGAGCTCATAGCAGACAGTCGCGTTTGGTTCGGCAAAAGTGGCAACAACGTACCCAGGCGCAAGCTCTTCCTCTCGGAAGCCAGGGAAGGGCTAACACCGCATACCCTCTGGAGGGCTGAAGAAGCTGGAACGAATGACCAGGCCAAGAAGGAACTCATAGAGCTCTTTGATGGCGTGGAGGTCTTTGACACGCCAAAACCACAGACCTTGCTCCGTAGAATCGTCGAGATTGCCACGGGCCCGTCGGACCTTGTCTTGGATTTCTTTGCGGGGTCAGGACCCACAGCCGAAGCAGTGTTTCGCTTGTGTGAGTCCGGGGCTCCAACACGTCGTTTCATTCTCGTGCAACTCCCGGAGCCAACAGGTCGTAGCGACTACCCGACCCTTGCGGACATCACAAAAGAACGTCTGAGGCTTAGCGGAAGCAAGGTCCGACACGACTGCCCCATGTTTTCCGGCGACACCGGCTTTCGCGTCTTCAAGCTCGACCGCTCCAACATTCGTGCCTGGACCCCGACCCCTGAGGACCTCGAGAAGGCTCTCTTCGATGGCGTGGACCACCTTCATGAGGGCCGCACGGAGCAAGACGTTCTCTACGAGCTTCTGCTGAAGCTTGGACTCGACCTCTGCGTCCCTATCGAGGAGCGCACCATCGCGGACAAGCCGGTCCACTCGGTTGGTGCCGGGACTCTCCTGGTTTGCTTGGCCAAGAAGATTGACGCAGATGAGGTTGAAGCTCTGGCGCTCGGCATGGCCGCGTGGCGCGAAGAGCAGAACCCCGCAGGCGACACTACCGTCGTTTTCCGTGACAGTGCCTTCGCCGACGACGTCGCCAAGACGAACATCGCGGCCATCCTCGAGCAGCACGGCCTCGAAAACGTGCGGAGCTTGTAGGCCCATGGCGATGAAGCTCCATTTCGAACCCAACCTCGACTACCAGCTCCAAGCCATCGAGGCCGTCTGTGACCTCTTCCGGGGCCAGGAGACCTGTCGCACGGAGTTCACCGTCACGAGCACCACGGAGGCAGGGAAGCCCTTCCTTCCCGGCATGGCGGGCGACCTGGGGCTCGGCAACAGGCTCTCGCTGCTCGACGACGAGATTCTCGGCAACCTCAACGCCGTGCAGCTCCGGAACGGCTTGGCCCAGTCCGGAATTCTCGCGTCCGGCGACTTCACCGTCGAGATGGAGACCGGCACCGGCAAAACCTACGTCTACCTGCGCACGGTCTTCGAGCTCAACAAGCGCTTCGGCTTCACCAAGTTCGTCATCGTCGTGCCATCGGTCGCCATCAAGGAGGGCGTCTACAAAGCGCTCCAGATGACCGAGGACCACCTCAAGGGGCTCTACGCGGGCACTCCCTACGACTACTTCCTCTACGACTCCTCGAAGCTCGGCCAGGTCCGCAACTTCGCCACCAGCTCACAGATTCAGGTCATGGTGGTGACCGTCGGAGCCATCAACAAGAAGGACGTCAACAACCTCTACAAGGACAGCGAGAAGACGGGCGGAGAGAAGCCCATCGACCTCATCAAGGCCACGCAGCCCATCCTGATTGTCGATGAACCACAGTCCGTAGATGGCGGCCTCAAGGGCAAGGGGCGCGAAGCACTCGACGCCATGAACCCGCTCTGCACGCTGCGCTACTCGGCAACCCACGTCGAGAAGCACCACATGGTCTACCGGCTCGACGCGGTGGACGCCTACGAGCAGAAGCTGGTGAAGCAAATCGAAGTGGCCGCCGCCACGCTCGAGGATGCCCACAACAAACCCTACGTCCGCTTCGTGTCGGCCGCGAACAGACGAGGCGCCATCTCGGCCAAAGTCGAACTCGATGTCGATACCCGGACCGGCGTGCGCCGGAAGGAAGTCACGGTTCAGGACGGGGACGACCTCGAACAAACCACCGGCCGCGCCATCTACGAGGATTGCCGCATCGGCGAGATACGGGTCCTGAAGGGCAGGGAGTCACTCGAGCTCCGGGTTCCAGGTGGAGAACACTACCTCGCCAAGGGTGAGGCCTGGGGTGACGTCGACGCGCTCGCAGTGGCTCGCGAGATGATTCGCCGCACCATCCGCGAGCACCTCGACAAGGAGAAGCGCCTCCGTCCGCAGGGCATCAAGGTGCTCTCCCTCTTCTTCATCGACGCAGTGAGCCGCTACCGCAGCTACGACGACGATAGCAACCCTGTGAAGGGTGACTACGCGCGCATCTTCGAGGAGGAATACCGCCGCCTCGCCGCGCATCCCGACTACCGAACGCTCTTCGGCGAGGTGGACCTGGATGCAGCCGCGGAGGAGGTCCACAACGGCTACTTCTCCATCGACAAGAAGGGTGGGTGGACCGACACCGCCGAGAACAACCAGTCGAATCGCGACTGCGCCGAGCGGGCCTACAACCTCATCATGAAGGAGAAGGAACTCCTCCTGAGCTTCGAGACGCCGCTCAAGTTCATCTTCTCCCACTCCGCCTTGCGAGAGGGTTGGGACAACCCCAACGTGTTCCAGATTTGCGGCCTGCGCGACATCCGCAGTGAACGGGAACGCCGTCAGACCATCGGTCGCGGCCTACGCCTGTGCGTGAACCAGGACGGGGTTCGCTTGCGCGGGTTCGAGGTCAACACTCTCACGGTCATCGCAACGGAGAACTACGAGCAGTTCGCCGAGAACCTCCAGAAGGAAATCGAGGCGGATACCGGCATTCGCTTCGGCATCGTGGAGTCGCACCAGTTCGCAGCCATCGCCACCGTTGACGACGATGGACAGCCCACTGCCCTTGGGGCCGAGCAATCGAAGCTCCTCTGGGAACACCTGAAGGACCAGGGTCACATCGACTCCAAGGGCCGGGTCCAGGACTCACTGCGCGAGGCCCTCAAGAAGGGAACCCTCGAGGTTCCCGAGGACTTCGCCCCGCAGCTCGACCAGATAGCCGAGGTCCTCCGGAAGCTTGCTGGGCGCCTCGAGGTCAAGAACGCCGACGAGCGTCGTCCCGTGCGTCCTCGCCAAGCCGTCCTCCACAGCGAGGGGTTTAAGGCGCTCTGGGACCGCATCAAGCACAAGACGACCTACCGGGTCGAGTTCGACAACGAGCGGCTGCTTGAGAGGTGTGTGCGCGCGCTCCAGGATGCTCCTCGCATCCCGAAGACGCGCCTCCAGTGGCGCAAGGCTGACCTCGCCATCGGCAAGGCTGGGGTTCAAGCGACGGAGCGAGAAGGTGCCGCCACCGTGGTCCTCGACGAAACGGACATCGACTTGCCCGACGTGCTCACGGACCTGCAGGACCGCACCCAGCTCACTCGTCGCAGCATCCACCGCATCCTGGTGGGCAGTGAGCGGCTCGACGACTTCAAGCGCAACCCGCAGCAGTTCATCGAGCTCGCCGCGGACGCCATCAACCGCTGCAAGCGGATGGCTCTCGTCGACGGCATCAAGTACCAGCGACTCGGCGATGAGCACTACTACGCTCAAGAGCTCTTCGAGCAGGAGGAGCTCACGGGCTACCTCAAGAACATGCTCGAGGAGACCCAGAAGTCCGTCTACGAGCACGTGGTCTACGACTCAGACACCGAGCGGGGTTTCGCGGACCAACTCGAGAAGAACGACGCCGTGCGGGTGTACGCGAAGCTTCCCGGCTGGTTCAAGGTTCCGACGCCGCTCGGTTCC
The DNA here is from genome assembly GCA_021776735.1 of Planctomycetota bacterium. Classification (GTDB taxonomy): domain Bacteria; phylum Planctomycetota; class PLA2; order PLA2; family PLA2; genus JAJFFH01. Next base: position 113,630 of record JAJFFH010000050.1, read on the forward strand.
TACAACCCCGACTGGGCTGTTCTTCTGCGAACCGAGGCCGGTGAACGCCTCTACTTCGTGGTCGAGACCAAGAGCAGCCTGTTCCTCGACGACCTCAGAGACCGCGAGGGTGCGAAGATTGCCTGCGGCAAGGCACACTTCGGAGCGCTGCACGTGAAGGAGGCTCCAGCCGAGTACATCGTCGCGCGCTCGGTCGATGACGTTCTGGACCGCGCGAGCACTTGAGACGGAGAGAGCGAAACGATGGCGTCATCAAGCTCAGTCGACCGATCACTTGGAAGGACATCTTCGACCGCGACCCCCTTGCCGTCCACGTCACGTTCCTCGACGGCACACGGTCACGAAACGACCTTGTCGTCATCGCGGTCCACTTGGCGTCAGGACAACGCAACGCGCGTAACCACGACGAAGCGATGCGTGTACTGCGGGAGCGGCTTGCCGAGTCGCAGAGGCCGGCGAGCTGGGAGGCGATGCCGAGCACGATGTCCTGATCATGGGCGACTTCAACGCGAATGCGTTCCACTCGCCGGCAGAGCAGTTCTTCATCGACATGGACGCGCCGCAGAGCGACCGCTGGGACGTGCTCGCGGCCGGCGCCTACCCGGCGACGCGACTGTCGGGTGTGCCGCTGGCACAACGGACGAGCCAGATCGACTACATCATCGCGTCGATTCACGGAGGGAACCGCACCGGCTTGGTCGGGGCGGAGATCGCCGCCGGACTGAACGCGACGTGCATACCTCGCTCGTCGAGGGGTTCGCACAGGCCGAGGACTACCGCCGCGAGCTGAGCGACCACATTCCGGTGACGATTCCGGTGCGGGTAGTGGACGACCACGACTAAGGAGGAGCACGAATGCCCCATCAAGACGCTAGTACGCTGGACGGCTTCCTGTTTCAGGCGGGTTGCTTCCTCGGCGACATGGTCGCGAGCGCCAAGTTCCTATTCCCCGAAGAGCTTCGAAAGCCCATCCGGGCCGCATGGCAGGACATTCAATCGAGAAATCTGTTCGAAGATGCACGACACTGGTGCTCCACGCATGCCCAGGAACTCGTTGATGTCGGTCTGTCTCCCGGGCCACAACTCGAGATGAAGCTCGCAGGCTACAACCTCGTGATGAGGAGCTGGACCGAGCGCGCTTCCATCAAGCTCCTGCGTCCCATCCTGAAGTGGCTGAACACGATCTTCGGCGGCCTTCAGAGCGTGCCCGGAATCGACATCACCGAGGCTTCGCGCAACGTGGTGGTCTACTTCGCGTCGGACGACTTGGCGCTGCGCGCGAGCAAGGGCGCGAACCTCCGCCACCGTATCGCGTCGCGCAGGCTCGGGCACACGGGTCCGGAGGACATGCGAAAAGTGCCGGACAACGTCTACGCGCTGGACTGCGATGACGTCAACACGGCGTACGACACGCCCAAGGGCCACTCCTACTTCCTAGACGACGACGACGGGAATCCGGGCAACGTCTTCCAGCACATGTTGGCCTGCGTCCAGTCCGGTCGGGTGCCGATCAGCGGTCACGATGGTGGCCAGTCGGGCCGGCTTGGGGCGTAGACCGGGTGGGCAAGTTCGCGGGAGTGGTGGACGTGAGGATCCGACAAGCCGACCCCGAGGTCCGCGGGGCGGCCCCCTGACGATATCGGGTTATCCATCGCCACGCGCAACGGGCGTCCCCATTCGCAACTCCGTAGTAGCGATTCGCCCGGTGCCCGCCGCTTTCCGTCGCTGGACGGTCGGTGGCGTCGGGGCGCACTATTGCCCGCTGGCGTGATCCCGCCACCGTCGTGGTTCGCAGGCATTTGCCCCATGCGATTTCTGCTTCCGACCCTCAACGCCGGACCCCGGCCAACGCATCGTCCCCGGGGTTCGTCCCCGGGGTTCGTCTACACTTGTCGTAGCCCGATGCGAGCCATGCAGAACCGCCGCCTCGCCGCGACCGCGCAGGCAGACGCCTCCGACCGCGAGCGCGAGCGGTGGCTTCGGTCCTACGTCACGCGGTGCCCCGACCGCCCCGAACACCAACTCGACGAACGAGCCGAGTACCTGACGGACCTAGTGGAGCGATTCGGACCGGACGCTGTTGCGGAGTGGCAGAATCCGCCACGCGGATGGTCCTTCTTGGAGTGGCGTGGCGCACGGGCTTGTCGGCTTCGCGGGCGAGAATGAACGTCGTGCAAGATACGCCGACCCCGCCCCCCGACGCTGGCACTCCGTTCCGTGTGTCCGTGCCCAGGTCCGGTGTTGAGGCCGCCAGGCGTCATGTCGAGCAGGCGGGCTCCGGGCGGCTCCGACGTGGACAAGCTCATCGAGGAACTGGACCGAGACAAGTAGTCCCGAATGCGGAGGCGAAGGCGCATCGAACCCTCGCCGTCGGCCTTGGCGATTCCGGAGCATCGAAACGAACCACGGGCATCTCGGCCTACGGCGTGCGGGCTATGAATCGCAGGTTTCTCGACGCCGTACGGAAGAATCGCGCGCTCAACGGCTCGCATGTACTCCAGCAGGTGCCGGAACTCAAGCGGCGCAACAAGGACCGCAAGGAAGTGGGCCGCGTTTTGGAGCGGAAGTAGTTGCAGCCCATTCAGGAACTCGCCCGTGAGGCGCGCGCGGACAGGGTTGTGCTCCGATCCCTCGAGGTTGCGGGCAACCGGATCGCCGAGACGATCCGGAATCGCAAACAGTACGCGCTGACCAGGGAGAAGCGCCTACAGGCCCGCGCCAATCGCGTCGCCATCTATCACTTCCATAGCGACTACGTCCGGCGCGGCTACATGGCACGCCTGCCCAAGAACGCGACGATGCTCTACATGGCGATGCTGCCGTTGTGCGAACCGGCCACAAAGCAGCTCAAGGGGATCGGGTGGCCGAGACTTGAGGAAGTCCTGGGCATACGTCATTTCAGACTTGTCCCGATGCTCAACGAGCTTGAGTGGTGGTGCATCGTCTCGTGCAGGCCCATGCGCCATGCATTGTGCGGCTCGTACAAAACGTACCTCTACAACCCCGTCCAGTGGGTGCCGGTGGATGCCGTTCCCCATGGTCAGTCGTGGCACGAACGGCAACAGGAGAAGGACCGAATCAGGAAGCGCCGTCGATAGCCCCTCCCCGCTCGCTGCTCCGGTTGTGCATGAACTCGGTGAAGTGATTCACCGCACCGGAAAGTCCGCAGAAAGCGAGAAGGACATCGCGGTCTCTGCGCAGGCACGAGGCCCCATCACCGTCCTTTTTCTTTTTTCTGGCGGAGCCCGCGCCCAAATGTCGTGTTTGAAGATTGTCCGGCGGACTTTTCCAAATCACGAGGCCGGGGGCGGCGTCACGCCGGGAACGCTAGGTGTCACAGGCGCCCCCTCAATAGGTGGAAGTGTGGGAATGACAAAGCGCTTCGCTTTGACCCCCGGCCTTTCTGTTGATGATCCGCGAGAGAGCGCCGTTACGGGCCTTCTTCGCCGGCCGCAGGGAATCTAGAGAAAGCCGGCGGGAACTTCGAGACACCATTTCGGGCCTGCGTACCTGCCAGCTTTCTGGAGGTGAGTGGGAGCGCCGTCGTTCCGTCCAAAGCCTCCACTGCTGCACGAACCGGTACAGGTCTTGGCTTGGATGGCACGCCTGTCCATTGCGGACGGAGTACGCTGCCGGGCATGAACTCCTTCCTGACTGGCCTTGGAGGCGTTGCCGTCGGCGCCTTGATCGCCACCGCGTTCGGCACCCAGTCCGGCGCGTCACCGATACGCACCACCCCACTTCGCCTCGAGGGACTGGAGAGGGCGATCGCCCAGCTGCATGCGTCCGTGCGTACCCTGGCTCAGCACTCGGCAGCGGCGACGGGAACTGCGCAACCCGAGCAGACTCGAGGCGGCACGCCAAAGGACGAGACGCTCGCGCGTCCCAAGCATGCACGCCGGCTCCCGATCAGAGCATTCATCGCCGAGCCCGAACGATTGATGAAAGGCGCTCAATACCCAGAAGTCCTGGCCCGCGAAATCCCTCGCCAGCTGCCCGACGTCAAGGCAAAGTTCATGCTGTGGCGGGTCACGCGCGTCATCGAGAAGTTCGGCCGACCGAACGGCACCTCCATCGTGTCCGGCCACCCTTCCTTCACGTACCGGTTTAAGGATCAAGACGGACGCACGCGCAGAATCCAGTTCGGGTTCGTCGATGGCCTTGTCTTCACCGTCTTCGTCAGATAGAGCACTGCGCGCGCGGAACTGTGACGCGTCTCCTCTCGCTGTGGAAAGCCCATCGACAGCAGCCGGGGGGGCCCGTCGAATCCTCTGTGTCCCGTGGTCCCCACAGCGACAGCCGGACGGAAGCTTGACGCTCGTGGACGCGACGCAGGGATTCGTGGACCTCGGGATAGGTCGTCCTACGACAAACGTAGAATCACCGTCGTCATGAAGCTCTCGACAACTGCTCAACGACTCCCCGCCCGCCACAACCGATTCCGCGCGCTGCGCGCCTGCATGGAGTGGCTCCGCGCCGGTGGCTACCACCGAGGCGAGAAGAGCATCAAGACGTTCGCCGAACAGCACGGCTGCACGCGACGGGATGTCGAAGCCGTCATTCGGGCGGACCCGCGGCTTTTGGAGCGCATCCGCGAGAGCTACCGAAACAGGGCCGCAATCGCGATGCACAAGGCCACGGACCGCCTCGACGAACTCCTGTCCGACGAGGACACGCTCAAGGACATGAAGGAGTGTGACCTGGCTCGCATTCAGGAGGCTCTGGCGAAGACGGAGGAGGCGGCCACACGGCGTGCGCCCGCCACGCAGGTGAACGTGCAGGTGAACCTCGCGCTCCCGCAGGTCCAGGGCTACGACGAGGCGACGCGAGCACGTATCGTCGAGGCCGCGAAGGACGAACTCGGCGATTTGGTGTGAGGGCGTCCCATGCGGCTCAACGCTCGCGACCAACGCGGGCCGAAGAGGACGGCCACCGCGTTCCTGTGCGAGCGCATGATGGCAAGCTACATCGTCGCCAAGCAGGCGTGACGTACCCCCCGAAATCGAGTCCGAGTTGAATGAGAGTCTTCAGCCCAAGGCCAGGAGGCAAAGATGAAAAAGCACACGACCGATCAGATCATCCGGAAGCTGAGCGAGGCGGAGGCGCTGAGCAGCGAAGGCAAGGGAACCACGGCGATTTGCCAAAGGCGCTGGAGATTACTTGACCTGGCACAACTTCCCGGGGACGTGAGCGAGCGTTACTCTCGCTCCCTTAGATGGCCCCACGCTTTCTCGCCGAAGAGGAGCACGCAGACAAACGCAATAGACGCCCATTCGTGATTGGTGCCTGCTGGCGATCCGGCGATAACGAGCCCTCCGCAGATCAACGCGATAGTGAACGTGATTGCGTGCGTGCTCGCGATGACCACGTACAGGATCGCGGTAGCGACCGCGGCCGAAAGGGCAAGGGATGGGATCACGATCCCGCACATTTCCAGTGTCGTGAACTGCTTTCCATTATCGGAAAGCGCGGCGCCAAGTGCTAGATATCCGGCGACCCCCCACAGGTGCGCCTTCCACCGCCGCGTCGAGATCGCGGAGTACAGGAATATGCCAGCGATGAAGGTCACGCTGCATGCTGCTGTCGTGATGAATGCGATCATAGGGGAGAGGTCACCTATTCGTCTAGGTCGATAGGCGTCGCTGAGCACAGGACCGGAAGCTTCCTCCACCTGTTGTCCTCGGGTCGATGGACGAGGCCCTTGGCCCAAAGTACGTGAACCCAGGTCTCACCAGCCTTGTCATTCACCACAACTATCAAGCCGTCCATGACGCGAAGCTCGTTCCGCGCTGCCTGTTGAGGAATGCCAGCACGAGCGTCACGACCAAGGCGGACCTCAAGACGGCAATGACGGTTCTAGGCTTCTGCAAGACTCCTCCTGGCCTCAGGCCAACTGCCGTCGCGGCACCTACGCCCATCGCTGCACCGACCGCAACGAGGTTGGCCGTGAACAGGTCGCGAAACCCGATCCGCTCTTGGTCGGTACCGGCCCCGAGCCGATGCCCCTTGAAATCGCGCCAAGGCGCGCTGTCTTGCGGGGCGCCGCGTGCGCGATCCCCCGCTGGCGCTGATACCGGCGCCCGTCCGCGCGCTCCTTCCCGCGACCACGGAGCCGCCGCGCGCGCGCATGACGACGACGAAAGGCCCCCGTGACCCGTACCGTACGCATCCCCGACATCCTCACCGTGCCCGACATCGCCCCCGGCTAGGCGTCGAGGAGCGCGCCGTGCAGGATGCGTGTCGCGACGGGCGCCTTCCAGCAGCTCGAATACCTTGCCGGGCGGAAACCGAGAGACTGCGTCGTGAAGTGCGATGCCGTGAACAGGGATCGCACTTCACGAAATGGTCTGATATCGTCCCCTCCGACGGCATGAGTTGCGCGTCTCGCCCAGTCGTCTTGTGAAAGCGATGTTGCTCAAGTCCATCACCCCCTACAATCTCGGTCCTTTTGCACATCATCGAATCGAGATCTCCGATTCGTACACGGTGATCACAGGGGCGAACGATGTGGGCAAGACTTGCTTGCTGCAACTGATCGCTATTGCCATCGGGAAAGCCCAGGTTGGTCCTGGCCTGATCAACAATGACTACAGGAACTCCGGCGGGACTGGTTGGATCCAGGATAAGGCCATTCGTTGTGAGGTGGTCTATCGCCTGACCGACAAGTCGGCGAAGAGGATGGGGCACTACGAGGCGGGTGATCTGGTGACCGTCAATGCCCTGATGGCACCAAAGGTCAGGGCCCGCGCCATCAGCAGCGTTCGTCGGGGAGATTCGGCTGTCCCCGTGAAGCACGAGGGACTTCCGTTTGGCATCGCGTCCGCGTGGTTCCCGCCGCAGGGTGTTGGACCGGAGTCATATCTGGTTCGTGGTCAGTTCAAGCTCGACACTCCCAACATCGCCGAGCGAGCGTTGCTCAGCTACGCATTCAGTGAGACGAAGTTCCACGACAAACTGCGGGAGCATGAACTCATGCACCGTGAGGATATTCTGATCGAGGCGGAGGCACGACTAAACGAGTGGGCCGCCAGCATCCTCGGCGAGCGATTCCGGTACACGTTCGTAATCAAGGCGCTTGGCGATGGTCCGGATCAACTCGGCTTGTTCATGCGCGACGAACATGGCGGTCGTACTGTTGCCGACCAGCGGGGCGCTGGTGTGCGCAAGATTGTCTCCGTGATGGCCCAGCTACTGCCCCACAGTAAGGCGATTCAACAAATAGTGTTTCTTCTGGACGAACCGGAGGCATCGTTGCATCCGGACTGGCAGCATGCGTTCCGAAGAGTGCTGGAGACGATCGGGAGGCGCCCTAATGTCCAGGTTATCTGTGCGACACACTCGCCCTGCATGCTGAATTCCATAGACCCGAGCGGGATTCGTTTGATCACCCGTGGCCGGAGGGGCGCTCGCGCGTTGGCCGTCGTCGACAACAGCCCTTTCGACGACAACCTCCAGAGAGTCAGGGTTAGCCTCGGAATGTCTCCGGCGGACTCCCTGCTCTACGGGCCACTCACAATAATCGTCGAAGGAAAGACCGAGCGACTCTGTATTCCCCCTGTCCTCCTGAAGTTAGAGAGGGAGCGCGTGGCTGGGTTCGATGACGTCTCAGATATCCTGTCGCAAGCCTATGTTCTTGATGGCGGCGGCGAAAACTATGGCGTGCTGTGTCGCTTCGCGCGAGCGCAGCCCACACAAGTCGTCGTCTTTCTGGACGGCGAGAAGAAGAAGCGATTCAAGCAACAGCTCGAGCCCGACGAGCTGCAGGCGGTGCCGCACATTTTCCTGGACGACGGAGAGGAGTTCGAGGACCTCGTCGAGCCGGATGTCTACTTCGACGCGCTACATCAGGAACTTCCTGAGGTGCCCGGGGTCTCCCTTCTGGCCTACATGGGATGGCACAAGACGGCGAACCTCCCGAGCCACATGATGTTCTCGAAGCGAGTGGAGCGATGGCTCGGTTCTCTAGACGGCGATGTCAACTACTACAAGCCGAAGGTGATGCAAAGAGCTGTTGCCGCCGGACCGCTCGACAGAATCACTGAGCCCATGCGCAAGCTAATGGCGGCGTGTCGTGCAGCGCTCCGCGACTGAGTGATCTTGCACCAACAGTAGGGTCGCCGGAGTCGCGCCTACGCCCACCCGCCATCACGCCCCTCGGATGGCACCGGCGCGGATGTGCTAGGGTGCCGAGATGGCTGACGAAGTGGACGTTCCGACCGCATCGGAGACCGCGAAGCTGCCCGATGTTGAGACGAGACTGGAGCAATTGCTGGAGGGCTCCAACCGGCACATTACTACCGCGTATAGAGCGTGGGTGACACTCGCACTGGTGTCCATCTACGCACTGGCCGCTCGGCCGACCGGTGCTGAAGAAGACGTTGCACTGCCCCTCATGAAAGAAGTCAAACTGCCCTATGCGGGATTCGCGCTGATTACAGCGTGCTTATTGCTCGCCCTGATTGTGCGATGGATCGAAGCCCAGAGCCGATACCAGAAAACGCGAGAGACGGTTGACGGTCTCCACGCCTTGTTCGTTACCAAAAGGCAAGAAGCCAAGGACCATTGGGACTCGCGAGTTGTGTTGGGAAGCAGCACAACGTGGGCCATGTGGGAGAGGCTCGCGAGCTACTCTTCGACGTGGAAGGCAATCGCCCGTCGATCGAGGTGGGCACTGAAGGTCTTGGTCGCAGCCGTTCACTTCCTGCTTCCGCTGGTCGCGTTGCTGGTCCTCGCACTGTCCGACCCTCTGCTGGAATCTCAGACAAGATGGGTCCTATGGCATATCGCGATCTGGGCCGTGATGTTAGCCAGCGGAGTGGTGCTCGCGCTCGGACTCATGGTCGAGTACAAATATGCTGTGCGCGCCAAGCTCCCTGGGGACTAGTACCAGATCCTCAACCCCTCCCAGAGCTTCTCGAACCGACGATCGAACGCCTTCGTCTTCCAGGCGGAGAAGTCGAGGATGTTGAACTGGTCCTTGAGCCACTCAAGGCGCGCGGGACTCAACTTCATGCCGGGCGGCGGGTTCTTCCACGAATCGTCGAGCGCGATCGGGCATAGAACGCGCCAGCGGTTGGTCGGGTCCTTTGGGTCTCTACCGTCAGCGACGAGCTGCTTCAGGGCTTCGTCCTGCTTCTTGATCGCGGACTTGACTTCTCGGTTCACCCACGACGTCGTTGACGCGCAGGCCACGCATGATCTGATCGTCGATCGGGCCGGCGACGGCGTCGTGAGTGTCGAGCCAAGTGCGTGCGCCCTTCTCCTCGAGCTTCGCCTTGAGTATGGAGGCGGGACCGTGGTCCTTGCGGGAGGCCTGGCGCGGCTGAGGTTAGCGTTGTCGAGGTTAGCGTTGTCGAGGTTGGCGCCCCTGAGGGTCGGCGCCCCTGAGGTCGAGCCTCCGATTCGGGTCCGCGGCTAGCCACTTCGCGATCGACCTCCTGCCTGCACGAGCGATCTCGCCATGCTCCGGATTTGCCATTCCCGAGAGTGTACCGATAGAGCCGGGGCCGCGCTCCTCGGATTGACCCGAACGCGATCGGGACGCGACGCGGCCCCGGTGATTTCTTGTCGGACAACGCCCCCGAACGTCGTGGTACCAAGGTCCGGGGGCGCGCCATTCTTCCATCCATCAAGTAGGGGACGTTCCCCTCTCGGGCGGCGTTCCTCGGACCGCCTAGCTAGCTAGATCGTGTTTCCCGTAAGGGTGAACGCCCGAATTCGTGCCCGAATCGCCGATTCGCAAAGGAGTAGGATTTCACGCGCGGCGCTAAAAATGTCAGTGGCCTCCAGACAATCAGGAAGTACCAACAACCGATTGCCGAGGAGGCCACTGTGCGTCGGAAGCGTAATCTCCAGCAAGAGTTCAACTTCCAGCCGTCCAACCTAAAGGTCACCAACGACTATTTCCGGCGGTATGCGGCGATCGACGCGATGCTGCGGGAAAACCAGGAGATCGTCGATCTGGTCCACGCGGATCTCGAGAAGACGATCGAGGGAGAGCGCAAGCGCAGCCGCCGCTTCGACTACACGTCGGAGACCGTCCTGCGCATGATCATCGTCCAGATGATCGAGGGCCTGAGCCAGCGGGCCCTGGTGATCCGGATCGACGACAGCTATGCGTTGCGCCGTTTCGTCAGGGTTCCCCACGCGAGGATGATGGACTTCTCGACGTACAACAGACTGAAGAACACGATCGAGCTATCGACCTGGAAGCAGGTGGTCCGCGTCCTTGCCCGAAGCGCCGTTGTGGACGAGCGGATCACGGGCGAAAAACTGCGGCTGGACACGACCGCGGTCGAGACCGCCCGACGTTGTTGAACGTACCTGGCGAACCCCGACCTGGCGCCTCCCCAAAGTCGATGGCGCTCAGCTGCAAAGAGCAGCCCGGAGCACATGGCAAGCCACGGGTAGGGCGCCTATCCTCTGAGCTGCCGCACGGCGACAAGGCTCAGCAGTACTACGGCCGTCAGCGCAAGCGTGCTCGGCTCCGGCACCGGCTCGTGCTTGGCAAGGATCGCCCCCGTGAGATCGAGGTTCGTGGCACCGGTGAAATCCGCGCCGAACACGAATGCGCCGGCGAAATCGACGCCGGCGAAATCGGCGAGGCGGAAGTCGCCATGTTGAAGGTCCGCACCGCCAAGGCGAACGCCGGGGCCCCACCCCGTCCCAAGCGCCTCCATGTCTCGTAGGTTGGCGTCTCGAAGATCTGCGCCCGTGAACAGGCGAACATCGACATCGACGAGATTGGCCATCTCGAAGCTCGCACGGCGTAGGTCAGCTCCCCAGAAACGCGGCTCATCGTCCGTTCGAATGCGGCTGAAGTCCGCTCCCCGCGCGTCAACGTTGTCGAAGAGTACGTTTCCGATGTTGACTCCAGCGAAGTCAGTTCCCAGCAGAACCGCGCCGTCCCACCCTGTGAAGAAGAATGACGACGACTCGAAGTTGGTGACGAAGCTCAGGCCGGAGAGATTCGAGCCGCGCACCGCAGACGGGAGCGACGCCGCCCCGCTCAAGGTGGAGTTTCGGAGGTCACGCCCGGAGAAATCCGTCCCCACCAGCTGTGCTCCGTTGAAGAGCGTATGCGTGTCGATCTGGGCGTCGGCGACAAGCGAGTCCTCAAGGTCGGCTCCCGTGAAGTTGGTACCACGGAGGTCAGCGCCGACGAGGATCGCATCGAACATGCTCGCGCCTGAAAAATCGCTAACCGACAGATTCGCGGATGTCAGATTCACGCCAACCAGAGTCTCGCCTGCGTGGTTGTCCGAGGAATGGTCCTCACCGGCGTGGTCCCCACCTGCAGACAGCGGGTCGGCGCTGACGCGAGATGCTATGACGATCAGCACCAGTACTAGCAGCTTCTTCGCGATCCCCATGGGCCAACTCCCTTCATGGCGCAAACGCTACCAGCCTCAGCACCTCGTCGCCAAGGTCTACGAGCGGCGCTCCCTCGTCGTCACCACCAACCTGCCCTCTGCACGCTGGGCCGAGGTCTTTCGCGACGCCACGGCCGCCGCGGCCCGTCATCGACCGCATCGTCCACCACGCCACAGTCCTCCAGACCATGGGCACCAGCTACCGCCTCAAGGACGCCAAGGCCAGGAACACCAAGCGCCGGAGAAAGGAGGGCACCGCCAGCAAGTGATCCTGGCCGGGGGATCGCCTCCGGTCGCTCCGGTCCCTCCGGTAGTCCCCCGGAGGGCCACAAAAACAACCATGATCGGCGGTCCCTTTTCAACATGCCGCTGGGGTCCCTCTTTCTCTTGCCGTTCCCACCATTGACACGAACGCCACGGTGGCGGTAGCCTCCATGGAGGAGGATACCGTGAAGTATCTGGTCATCGTCTGCGCTCTATGCCTTAACGCCCACGCGGACCCGTTGACCGCTGGCGGCAACCACGCTGGAGAAGATCACGCGGGACACGACCACTCAGGCGAGCTCCTCGACTTCGCAGACCTTTCGGGCAGCATCCTGACGAGTACCGACTTTTCGAAGGCCAGCCTAGCGGACGTGAACTTCACGAACGCGGATCTTCGCGGGGCCAAGTTTACTGGAGCCTACCTCGGCGACGTGATCTTGACCGGGGCGTTGTTGACCCCCGAAACAGAGTTCGCCAACTCGATCATGGACAGTGTCGTCGGGCTCTCTAACCGTGATCTCCGCGCATTCGACTTCAGAGACGTCGCATTCTTCGAGAGCGTCGAATTCAGGAACAGCAACTTGTCCGGATTGGACCTGCGAGACGGATTCGCCCTGATCTTCGACGGAGCGACTCTCGTCGGTGCTGACCTTCGCGGGTCACGTCAGTTCACAGGCGAGAACGCCGACTTCTACCGTGCCGACCTTCGCCACATCAGCGTAGACGAAACGGACTTCAGCGATGCGAGTTTTCGTGACGCCGATCTGCGGTTCGCCCGGACGGACGATATGGACTTTCGGGGTACGGATTTCTCTGGCGCGGACCTCCGGTTCGCGATCATCGACGGAGACGTGACGGGCGCGAAGTTCGTCGGGGCCAACATCTTCGGTGCCGTGTTTCATCCCGATCGACCCGAGCAACTCGACTTGACGGGCGCCGTCAGCGTGGAGCATCCGGTGCCCGAGCCGGGGACGTTCATACTTGTAGTCGTTGGATTCGCGGGCGCGGCTCTCGGCGCGCGACGCCGTTCCCCGTACTAGATCGCGAATCGGTTCTCCGCGAGATCGCACAGCATTTGAAGTGGCGAGAGCCGCCGAATGGGTCCACCGCTGGGGAACGGCAAGCGAAAATGGCGCCCCCCCTCGGTCGGTTGAAAACGGGGCCCCCTTGGAAACGGATGGGAAACGGCTCCGTGCGTCCCGACTCGCCCCCCATCGCGTCCTGCCGTCGGGCGCCGCCTGGACCGAAGCCGCGTCTTGCGGTTGCTGCATGGGTACTGCGCCAAGGCCGGAGAAACGCTTCTCGCCGCACAAGCACGCCACGCCTTCGCCACGCATCTACTCGAAGGGAGCGCCGGCATCTTGATCTGCGCGAGCTACTGGGCCACGCGAGCATCCGCACAACCCAGCGATACACCCAGGTTGACGTGGAGCGTTCTACGGGCAATTCAAGCCCGATCCCATCCGCGCGCTTGCGAAGGAGGCCGCGACAATGGCGGCTGCTCAATAAATTCGGAACACGCGGTGTCTCAAAGTTGTTGACACGTCCCGCCGGGGCCGAAGGGCGTGACTTGCGCCTACGGCTCCGGGAACGCCTTCCGTGCGGGTCCGCAGCAATCAGTCGGACCTCCGGCGCTACTACGGATCGATCGTCGTCGTTTCGGTGTGGATGGTCTCACCCGTCGCGTTCTGGACTCTGAAGACATACCGCGTTCGTTTCGCCAGCGAGAGCGTCGGAAGCGTTCCGTTGATCGCTGTCGAAGTGATCGAGTTCACAGTGCAGGCGGTCCACGCAGTACTCGTGCTGGATGCAAGCAGAATGTCCACGGTTTCGTCACCCACCAAGTTCCTTCCGGTGATCGAGAACGACTGGCCGTCATGCAGTCCATTGTCGAGATCCAGCCCGAACACCACCACGACGCTCGCGCTCGCTACGACAAGTTCGTCGAGCTTGGTGCCCGCGTCCTTGTCGTACAGCTCCAGGATCTCATCTTCTTGAGCGGCTCGATTGAGAGTCACCTCAACCTCATCCTCGACGGTCCCGAATGAGCCCAATATCGACCCGTCAAACGAAGACTTGATCTCGAAGTTCCCGGTCCGATCCGAATAAGCGTCAACCGTCGTCTCGCCGGCGAACACGCGACCGACCAAGACGGTCTTCGGGTTGGCATCCGTTCCATAGTCCGACGTTTCTGCGATACCGTCGACGTCGTCATCTCGAAGGTGAATCGTGCGCCGCCGTCCGAGATAGTCGGTTGCCTCGCCCTCCGAACTGCGTGCTACTACGGTGGCGACTGTCGATGCCTCCAGCTCAACCGGGTTGAACGAGGGATCGTTCAGAGTCGACAAGTCAAAGAAGACAGTACTGGCTCCGTTGGGCACAAGGTCGCCCGTGGTGTCTGCATACCGAACGATTCGCTTCTGTGCTGCCCCGTCGATAACGTACAGCGTTCCTGTCACCCGATCCAAGCCGCTGCGGCACAAGACAGTATTCGGCTCCGTCGCAATCGTGGTCCGACTCAGCTGATCCGGCGCAAGATCACCGTTCGTATCAACAAAGCTCACGAGATACGACGTCCCCGTGATCTCGTCGAAAGTCGAAACCACGCAGAACCGCGTCCCGTCGCTTCTGTTGCCCAACTGGACTCCTTCGGCCCCGAACACGGTATCGAGCCATTGGCTCACGACAACCGCCCCTGCGACATCGAACACCATGATCAAGACGTCCTTGGTGCCCGTGGAACGGTACGTCGCCGAAGCCGTCGTTCCTTCGAAGATGGACCTCTGCCCTCCGACTCTGGAAGGCGACGTCGCTTGAGCTTGGACACGCCTCTCACCTTCTATGCTGTCGGAGCTACAAGCCGCGATCGCCACGATCAAGGCCAGGATCATGCGTTGATGTAGCATTCCAGCTCCTTCTTCTTATCGTTGAACTTCTTCGTGATACTGGTGTCCGGCACGGGCGGAGTTGCCGAAGCGTCGCCCTTCCCGACCTCCGCGATGACGGCGTCGGCCTCGGAGATCCACTTATCGACGTTCACGCTGCCCATGTTCTTGGACCGCTGCGACTTGCCCTTTCGCTTCTTGCGTCCTCCCATCACGTTGTCGACGACGCGATCCTCCTCTGATCCGTTCTTCGGACACAGCGAATCGAATGCAGATTTGCCGGCTTCGTACATCGCCTTCCCATCCGTGTACTGCTTGCAGTAGATCTTCCATCTGCCGCACAGAGCCAAAAGGTCGTCCTCTTTCTCGTCCTTCTTTGCAATCGGGTCCTTCTGAGCGGGAGGCGGACTCGGCTTTGGCGCCATTCCGCACATCTGCCAGAAATTACAAATCTCTCCTAGCGCGATCGCCATGTGTTCGTATGCCCTGTCCATTTCCGTGGCGCCGACCAAGATGTTGACGATCGCCGAGTCCTTGGCGTGCTTATCCTGCTCCGCTTGGCTAGCGCCACTGCCGAGCGAAGGCGGCCCCGGGTCTTTCTTGTCGAGCGAGTGGACACAGTGCTTCCACGCCAAATCCTCTATCTGGCTCTTGGCGAGATGGTGCATCATCTCGTGCACGAAGGTGTTAGATCGGCCCGGCAGAGGGCCGCCACTCTTCTTTAGCGTCTTGATCTCGTTCAGCAGGATGATGCTAAAGTCGCGTTTGCAGTCGTGCCTGCCGGGTTTGCGTCTGTACCTCCCGAGAGAAGTCGGAATCTTGTGCCCGCACAACTTCGGAATCCCTTTCTTACGGGCCAACGCCGTAATGGCCTGCTTCCAGATGTCTGGATGCTCCGGGAAATGGGGACTGTCGGGATCCATCTGGGCCTCCGCGATAGTGCTGAGTTCACCCAACTTCCTCACCGCACTCGCGAACTCGCCGGTCATCGCGTTTGCAGACGCGCTGATCACAGCATGGTCCGCGAGATCGACGATTTCTTGCCACTGTTCTGTCGTCAACTTGTTGGGGTCAGCTTGCGTGTGCGCAGCGCAAAGAAGCAGTGCTGCCGCGACGACTGTCCTGATCATCTCTCCCCCTTTTGGTTCTGACTTTTGTTCGGGCCAAGGCATGATAGGGATATCATCAAGTTTTGTGTTCTGACGAAATCAGGCGGCGTTCCTTTCTTCGATGATGCCGTCGATGAATCGTTGTCCCTGTATGACTTGCAGTAAGCGTACGGCGCTGCCGTTGAGCTTGCGCCACCGCCGCTCGGCTGACCGGGCGAGCATGAAGACCATCGCGAGGCAGGTATCTGTGCCACCGCATCCGTGCCGCCATGGCAAGCATGGTCGAGCACAAGCTGACGGGCGTTGTCGAAATCGACGAGACGCTCGTCGGCGGCAAGGCGCGTAGCGGAGGCAAGGGCCGGGGCCACGGGCGCGGGAACCGTCGCGGCATGACGACGGTGCTCGGGGCCGTAGAGCGCGGCGGGGACGTTCGCCTCAAGGTCGTGCAGAACCGCAACCGCAAGACGCTGCACGGGTTCGCCGATACCCACATCGACGCCGAGGACATCCACACGGACGACTGGGCGGCGTACGATGGCGTCGGGGGTGAGGGCACCGATCACCACGTCATCAACCACAGCGCGGACGAGTACGTTGTCGGGGACGTTCACACGAACACCATCGAAAGCGTTTGGAGCCTGTTCAAGCGGTCCATCGTGGGCACGTTCCACAAGCTGAGCGTGAAGCACTTGCCCGCGTACCTCGACGAGACGGAATGGCGCTTCAACAACCGCGACAACCCGTACATCTTCCGGGACACGCTGATCGCGGTCTTGCAGAGCGAGACGTTGGGCTACGAGAAGCTGACCGCCAAATAGGAAGGCCGGGCCCCGACGCTGCGGGATGCCGTCAGAGCGTCGTAGGCCCGGCGTAGGCTCTGTGGGTCGCTGGGAGGCGAAAACTCCCGGCGATCCCGCCGAGGTGGATGCTAGCCACCGCAGCCGGGCCAATAGTCGCATATGCGACCGACACGCCCGGCGGCTCTCCGCCCCAATGGGTGCTCTATCGAAACGTAAGAGCGCGAGGGGCGGCCCTGTCCCTGAACGAGTTAGCGTCTCGTGCGGACGCGCCCCATGGGAGGTTTCCCTAGGAGGTGCGACGTGTCCTGTCAAAAGAAACAGCGCACCATCCGCAAGAACAAGAAGTCCGGGCCCAAGACCGTTCCGGTCAAACGGCACCGGCGCACCAAGCCCAAGCCCTGTAAGTAGCGAAACTCGCGCCCAGTAGGGCGCACCGGGCCTAACCCCTCGCGCGTTTTTTGATAGAGCGGTCGACACCTTAGCAGTCCCCGTCAAGACGTTCACTGGTCTAGGCCGGCGGTAGCGCGTTCGTCATCCCAGACGAAACCAACATCTATCTGTGACTTGACCTTTTCGAGATTCGGCCGCCAGAACCTCAGCGACTCCTGCACTTGCTTTACTGCGCCTGCGTCCCCCTCGCCGTTACGCCTTACAGTCGCGACGTTGCTCTCTAGCTCCCGTGCGGCATCCGGAGTCGTCAGGCCAGCGCGGAGCACTCCTCCAATCCGCCCTATCAAGTCAGCTACGTCTTCTGAGCGGACGTCCCTGTTCTTGGCCGCCAGTGCAGCTGTATCGTGCTGAAGATGTCCGAGGGCCTGCGACAACCGCCGTTCCGCGGCCTCTGTTGTTCGCTCCCCACTTCGCGGGCTCCTGAGCCAGTCGGCGGGCTGGGCGTGCCGGAGAAAGTCGGCGACGCTCGAAGAGACGGTTCCGCACCAAACCCCCGGCTTGTGCCGGGGGCCGCCCTCCGTGGTGGCCACGAACTGTGCGCGCCTATGGCGCTTGACCCTTGTCCGCCCAAAGTGCTCGACAGACCGTCTGTAGTCGTCCATGAGCGTCGGATTGCATCGGCCACCTATCACACACAGCCGCTGGCCCTCTTCGACTAGCGCGGCACACTCCTCTGCTGGCGTCGGCTCACTCGCCCGAGCCGACGCCAGCTCGTTAGACGCCTTATCGCGCTCGGCACGCACCGTCTCAAGGTCACTCAGAAGGTCCGCGCGCGTGCGGTCTAGCAGGCCCACTTTCTTGAGAAGCGACTCCGGCGCGAGGGCGATCAGCCCCATAAACAGGAGCACGGTCGTGCAGGAAAGCTGAACCCACGGGCTCTTAACCCACTCCGCCCATCCCTGAGAGTCGTCGGCGAGCCCGGCCGCTCCCGCGATCATGGCCACCGTTTGCGCCGCCACCCACATCAGCGCAAATGCTCCGAACAACTTTTGGAAGAACCGCATCCCTGCAGTGTAGTCATTCCCCGTTGTGGACGACGCGGGACTCGTCCACAAGCGTGATCCGCAACTCGCCCCGGTAGGTCAGTTCCTCGATCTTCTCGTCGATGTCCCTCGTGGGGCGCGCCGCGGCGTCTCTGCTGCGCCAGATCGCGCCGGGGCTCGAGGGGGCTCTACGGGCGACGCTTGATCGCGATGACCGCGGTACGGCGTCCCGACTCTTGCGGCGCACGCTCCGGTTCCGGTCCGCCATCGGCGGCACTCCTTCATGGACGGTCTGGCCGACGTGTTTCTGGCCCGTTCGTAAGCTATCTGAACGGCTGCCCCCGAAAAGTGACCGCACCGGGCGTGCTCGGTGCATGGCGGGTCCGCCGTGGCCGTGAACCCTCTTGAGGGCTTTGGCGTCGGCCATCGTGACCCGCTCCAGCCACGCGCCCATGCTCAGGCCACGGAGGTTGGCGCACGTCCGGGCGATGGCCCAGATATCGCCTCACCCGCACCGTCTTGCGGATCGCCTGCCGGAATGGTCGGTCGCGAATGGGAGAATGTGCGGCAAGTGGTGGCTCCGGCCGCCCCGGGATCGCAACCCGTGGGCAATGCGCCTTCGCCCTCTTCCGCGCCGGCCGGAGTCGCCCTTTTTTGGCGCGAAGAGGGAGGAAGCTGGCGAGCCCATGCCCGACGCTCAAGTTGCTGAGTACCCGCTTCCCGAGGGATTTCTTGCGGAGCAGGACCGGCAGCACCGCCTTGCCGAAGCCCCCTTCTCGCTTGGCGTCTGGATCGCAACCTGGGTGCGGGCTAATGCGTGGGTCGCCGCGAGCGTGCTGCGACACTCGGTCGATCGGGGCTCAGTCGTTCCTGCGGCTGCGAATACCGTGCTGGTCCCGGGGGCGGCTCGCGCCGGGATCGCAAAACTCGTCGAGGGCGCCGTGCCGATTGAGGAAGTCGTGCTATTGGCGTGTGTGATCGCCCCCGTGTCACTGTCTAGGCTTCTCGAGGTCGAACCAGACCGCGACAATTGCAGATCGCCGACCACGATCGGCACGCAAAGGCTCCATGACGCTGTACCGGGGCTTCCGGCGGGCTTGTCGCGTATGAGCAAGCCCGAGCTGCGGAAACACGTCGAGGGGAAGCTGGCCGCGGCACTGGACGACCGGACCGGTGAGTCAGCCGTTGGTGCATGGCCCGGTCGCGATCAAGTCGATGAGGGGTGCGAGATTCTACGGGCCTACTGGACCCTCCGGCTTGCGGACGCCGCGCCTGAGCCGCGGCACAAGCGCCAAGAGCCAGAGGCACCCGGTCGAGCCGCCCTACTGCAAGTGCGCGCCGCGCGTCTATGCTCACAGTCCATGACGCCCAGGGAAGTGCAGGAGTTGGCGATAGGGCTGGGCCTGAAGCACTGCCCCCCGACGGTTATGACGCCAGCGGATCTAGCACGACTGGTTCGCGAGAGCGGGGTGGGTGACAGGTGCGAATCCGACTCCATTCGGCACGCGCTCGGTGGCAGGGAAGGGGAAAGGTACTGGCGAATCCGGTTCATCGCCAACTTCGCCTTGCTGCCCCGCAAGCAGGGCAAGCACCGACGATTCGACAGGGTGCGCGCATTGAGAGCCGCTGAAGTTATGCGCTCCGAAGATGGGGCCGTGGTGCCGTCGGACGAGATCCTGAGCGCACTGGACGCCGCACTCTGAATCGGACGTGAATCGGACGGAATCGGACGTAATCGCCGAGCCCTAGAAAGCGGCCCTTATCAAATGGGGCCGTGAACTTTGACGACTACCTGCCCCTGTTCCACGCGGCCACCACGACGGGGATGTCCGTCGCGGAGCTAGAGCGTTGGATCGCTCGCGGAGACCTTCCCGCGGTTCGCGATCCGGACGGACGGCTGTACGTCTTCAAGGGTGATCTGCCCCTGATCTTCCAGCCGGCGCGCACGGGCGGTGACTCGTGAGCCGAGCCACCATCGTCGCGTCGTATTGGTTCTCGGACCACGTCGAGCGCACCGCTGCCGGACTACCCGGCCAGGACCGGTGGCGCTTCACTTTGACTCGGCGTGCGCTCAATACGCGGCCGGAAATCGGAAGAAATTACCGAGCGTGCTCGTGCACGCTGCGGGAGACCCAGATTTGTAGGCCGCCAACCGACGGGCCGGGCGGAGTTCTTTTGCACGAGTGCCGCCCGGCCCCAAAAACAGCGATGAAACCGCAATATAACCGACTACACCGACTTCCGAGGGCTCCGACTCCGGACGAGCGACGACGTTTTCGCAAGTGGACGGGCCGGAGCCTGGCGCCCGGATGGCTTTGGACCGCGTCCCGGGTTGAACAGGGACGCCGCGACCAGGCCGCGATCCTCGATGTCGTCCGGCGGCGAAGTATCCGCGAGGCGCGCAAGCGGGCCCCGGCACTCAGGGCTCGACTCGCGGCGCTGACTAGCCGCTGGCGCTGCGGCCTCGCCGGTAGTCGCCGGCTGCTCGACGAAGCCGGCGCCGACATCGACGCGGCTCGGGGAGCACGGGCATGACCACTCGAACAATCGCCCGCTTCCCGAGCGAGGCCCTTCCCGACTCCATGCACCGCGCCGCCGTAGCCGTCAGCGCAGCGATGGGGATCCCGCCCGAGTGCGTGGCCGCCCCGATGCTGGGTGCGCTTTCGTGCTCGGCAACGGGACGGCACGCTGTCCGGTTTCGGGGCGATGACGTCGGGCTGAACCTGGTGGCGGTGCTTCTCTCCGATACCGGGACGGGGGCGGCATCCCCGGCGACGAGGTTTCTTCACGTCGTTGCGGGCCTTCCCGCCCTGGAGCGCGACGTTGACTTTGCTCCGCTGGTTGAACGCTTCGCGGCGGTGCTCGGCAGGATTCGCCGCTCGATCCCCTCAACGCTCGCGCTTGACCAAGACGCGCAGGCCGAATTGGGCGAGTGGCAAAAACTGTGCATCGGTCGAGCGCGCCGGGCTTCCGGTGAGTTGTCCGAGCACGTCGCCGAAACGCCGCGCATTGTCGCGAAGCTCGCGGGCCTGTTCGCCCTGGTGGACCGGGAGCCGAACGTGACCGCGAGGCATGTTCTCTCCGCTGTGCGAATCGCGCGCTGCGGCATCAGCCACTTCGAGGCGCAGGCATGAACGACCCGATCAGCAAAGTTCTGGCCGCCATCGGCCCTGATGCCCAGCTCAAGAAGCTCAGGGACGATGAGTGGGAGTGTAAGTGCCCGGCGCACGACGACTCGACACCTTCGCTCGGCGTTGCCTTCAACCGCAGCACGGGCAAGGTGCTGATTACCTGCCGCGGAGGATGCGCGACGACCGATGTCGTGGCCGCGCTCGGGTTGAAGATGCGCGACCTGTTCACGGACAACGGAGACGGCGCACCGCGGGTCAAGATCCGGCGGCGCGTGACCGGACGCCGTGCGTGGGAGATCAAGAACACCCACGGCGAGACGGTTGTCCGCCACGTTCGCCTCGACTACGACGACGGCGAGAAGTCCTTCGTTTGGGAGCATCCGGACGGCACCAAGGGCCTTCAGGGGCGCAAGGTGAAGACGCTTCCCCTATACGGCTCGGAGCGTCTTCGCGAGGCGCCGGCCGGGGCGCTTCTATTCGTGTGCGAGGGCGAGGGTTGCGCGGACGCGCTGGGCGAAGCCGGCCATTTGGGAGTCGGAACCGTGACGGGCGCCAACTCGATCCACGAGGATTCCCAGCTCGAGGCCCTTCGCGGCTTTGACGTTGTGCTGTGGGCCGACAACGACTCCGGCGGTCGCGAGCATATGGCGTCGATTGCGAAGAGGCTCGCCGCGCTCGGCATCAAGCACCGTTTCGTGATGTGGCCGGAGGCGCCGGAAAAGGGCGATGCGGTGGACTTCCTCAAGGACCGGGGGGCCGATGCAGTCATGGGCCTTGTGCCGGATGAAGAGGCAGAGCAGCCGCAGCAGTCGGACGACCGCAAGTCAACGCATTCCGCCGAACTCATCAAGATTGCGCGACGCGATGAGCTGTTCCACACCGCTGACGGTACCTGTTACGCAACGATCAGGACCGGACAGAGAAATGAGACAGTCCTCATCAACAGCGTTCGCTACCGGGAGCGGCTTGCCCTGGTCTACTTCCGGGAGCAACAGGCCGCCGCCACGACCCAAGCCATGAACGAGGCGTTGAACATCATCAATGCGTACGCACGACACGACGGCACCTGTCGCACGGTTTATCGCCGCGTGGGCGCGCACGATGGAGCCCTGTACCTCGATCTCGGTGACCCCGAATGGAGGGCCGTACGGATAACAGACGAGGGTTGGCGAGTCGTCTCTGACCCTCCGGTCCGGTTCGTCCGCAGCGATTTCGCTTCCGCCCTCCCTGTGCCGATCAAGGGCGGCGGGATCAGTCGGCTCTGGGACTTTCTGAACGTACACGAAGCCGGGCGTCCGCTTGTGCTCGCGTTCATGGTCTCCGCTTTGCGGCCAACCGGACCCTACCCGATTCTCGGCATCTTGGGACAACAGGGCTCCGCAAAGACCTGCACGACCAAGTTCATCTTGGACATGCTGGACCCGAGCACCGGCAAGCTCGGCCTCCTGACGCCTCCGGACAAGCCGATTGACGCGGTGCGCAGTGCCTCTACCCGATGGGTCTCGGCGTACGAGAACGTGTCCAAGATCTCTGACGCCATGTCGGACACGCTCTGCCGGCTCAGCACCGGGGGCGGGCTCGCCATCCGGCGCCTCTTCACGACGAGCGACGAGGTTTCATTCGATCTGACCCGCGCCGTAATGCTGAACGGCATCGGCTCGGTGTTCGAGCGGTCCGACCTCTTGGACCGGGCAATCGTGCTGACTCTTGAGCCCGTCAAGGTGCGTCTGGAACAGGCCGAGATGGAGCGGGAATTCGAGGCAGAGAGGCCCCGGCTCTTGGGCGCCCTTCTGGATGCCGTAGTGACCGGGCTGCGGAACCTCCCTGACACCGTTATCAAGAACCCGCCGCGACTTGCCGACTTCGCTCGATGGGCAACCGCCTGCGAGCCGGCGTTCGATTGCGACGTGAGCTTTCACGATGCCTACCAAGGCAACCATGAGGACAGGCATTGGGCCGCAATCGAGGCGTCCTCCGTGGCGCTGCCGGTCATCGACTTTGCCAAGACTCACGGCCCGGCATGGGAGGGCACGGCAACCGAGCTGCTTCGGCTCCTCAGCTCCACGGCGCCGTCACACATGACGAAGCGACCAGACTGGCCGAAGGCGGCAAACCGCTTGTCGTCGGAGCTCAATCGTGCCGCTCCCAGCCTCCACTTCCTGGGCGTCGTCGTCCAGACAGGCTTGCGCGACAACGGCGGCCAGCGCACCCGCAAGGTGCGAGTCACCTACAAGGGCGATAGGGACGATGCCCCGGTCGGTGATTCTGCCGAACGACCGTCCCTAAGAAATGCCCGTGAACAGCGGAAAAACTCCGCGCATCCGGGGGGAGGGACGGGGAGGGACAATGTTTCGCCCCTAGCTTCATTGTCAGGCGAGCACCGGGAGGATTTTTCGTGAGAACCGACAGCGTCGTTTCCACCATCCCGGAGCTTTTGAACGTCATCGCCGGCAGGGGCGGCAGGCTCACGACCGAGAACGATCGCCTTGAGTACGTCGGCCCGGCCGATGGGCTCGACGACGAAACGCGAGGCTTGATTCGGGCCAACCGCGACGACCTGTTCGCGTGGCTGCGCACACCCGCGGAAGACCTCCCCATCGACGACAAGGTCGCGATGGGCTGGGCCGTGAACCTGACGGCGCGGGTCGTCTCCCGCGAGGAATTCGACGCGCTCGCGCAGGAGGGGCTATGTCCCGCCTAGCAGAAGGCGACTTGCTGACCGTGCCCCAGGCGCTCAGGCTGGTTCCGATCGGCCGAAGCCGGATGTACCGGCTCGTCAAGGACGGCCTCATTCCGTCGATCCCGGTCCCGACTGCAAGGCGGGGGGGACGGGGAAGCTACCTCATCCGCCGGGCGAACCTGGAACGCTTCATCAACGAGCTTGAGCAGGACGCCCAGGAGGAACCCGAGCACGACCCGGAAACCATCGACGACATCCTCGACCGCATCGAAGACGATGACGGTGACGGGGACGAAACTGAGGGGCAGGCGTAAATGGGCCACATAAACCTTGCTTTGTGTGGCCGACAAACCTACGGTGGCGCCATGAGCAAGAAACCGAACACCGGGGGCCGTCCGCCCCTCCGGCCCGAGGAACGGCGCAACGTTGCGATCCGGTTCCGGGTGACCCGAGCCGAGGCGGGCCTGCTCGAGAACGCGGAGCCGGACAAGACGGCGGGCGAGTTTGCCCGTGAAACGGCCCTGCGAGCGGCCAAAAGGAGGAACCGTGCCCAGTAGATCGAAGGCAAAGGGCTGCGTCGTCCATCTTGGAGGTCGGGTCTGCGTTCGGTGGCCCAACGGTCGCAAGACAGCGGCCGGGAACACGAGCTACGACGTACGGACCGTATCCAGCGAGACCAAGGGCGTGGCCCTTTTGCGGGCGCTGCGAGCGGCCGACAAGAAGGGAGCCGTCCGGGGCAACAGCCCGAGCCGAGCGCAAGGCGCCCCCACGATTGCCCAGGCGGTCCGGCTCTACATCGACTCGCGCAAGGCGGCGGGGCGGTCGGCGGGCACCGTCGAGCAGTACGAAATCAGCCTCCGGGCCTTCAAGCTACACGGCCTGAGCCAGTTGACCGTGACCCGGGCGCAGCCCGACGACATTTCGGGCTACCTCGCATGGCGAAAGGACCACATCCTCAAGGATGGGAAGCCGGTCCGCGGCACGTCCTCGAACGCGGTCCTGTTCAGGGACCGAGGGTTATTGAGCGCCACATACAGATGGCTCATCAAGCGCGACCGAGCCGAAAAAAACCCGGTCGCGAAGACAGACGTTCCGAAGAAGAGGAAGACGGCCAAACGGCCCTTCGATCAGGCCGAGGTAGCCGCCTTCCTCGGCGCGTGCCACCCCATTGAGCTGCGCCCCATGGTGGTCACCGGGCTGTTCACCGGACTAGGTTCGAAGGAACTCGTCAACCTGCGGTGGCGCGAAATCTCCTTTGGGCACCGCGCGATTTATGTCGTCCGCCAAAAGAACCAGGACGCGACCATCATCCCGCTTCACCCCGAGCTGGCGACCGCGCTCCAAGAGCTGCGCGAGCACCGCGCCCGAACGTCCGGCATTCCGGCCAGCGACGACCACGTTTTCCTCAGTCGTTTCGGCACCCCGTACCAACAATTCCCCAAGCAGGCATGGACGGGAGCGATCCGACGCGCCGGGCTCACCGGCCGCCAGCTCAGCCCCCACGGACTGCGCCGCACCTTCGCAACCTTTTTCGAGGGCCAGGACAGAGACCTCCAGAAGATTCTCGGCCACTCCGACCTCGCCACGACCCTGCTCTACCGTCGCGCCCGAGACGAGCGCGCCCGAGCGGGGGTCGAAGCCATCGACTACGGCCTGAGAGGTATCAACGAGGTATCGCACCCCGACGAGCGTAAGAAGGCGTAAGCCCGGTTGGTTGACGAAAATCCCGTACCTGATAGGGTTTCCGCTCCCACGCCGAGGTGGCGGAATTGGCAGACGCGCTAGGTTCAGGACCTAGTTCTCGCAAGGGAGTGGGGGTTCGAATCCCCCCCTCGGCACCACTCACAAGCCAAAAAGAACGCCCGCGTGCTCCTCCGAGCAACGCGGGCGTCTTGATTCCCGGAGATTCTAGCCCGCACGGCGGCGGCGGCGGGCGCTCAGGCCGGCGATGCCGAGGGCGACCAGCGCGATCGTGCCCGGCTCCGGGATCGGGATCGGTGCCGCCCACGGGACCGGTGCCAAACTGGACGACGGCGCCCAGCGTGTCCGTCAATCCGACCCCGGACGCGTCGAACGAGACGAGGCGCGAAAGGACACTCTCAAAACTCCCATGCTTGACTCCAGTCTTGCTCGCTTCACTCAAAAAGGAACCACTGACCCATGAGCCTTCCAGGGGAACACCGGGCGCGCCCAAATCGCCTCGGATAACCGCGGCCCGACTTGGGTAGGCTGGGATCCATGTCCGTCGCCCCCATCTCCGCGATCACCGCCACCAGCGCGATGGCGCGGCAAATCCGGGAGATGCGGGCCGAGGAGGAGGACATGACCGGCTATCGACCCGAAGATCTCGACGGGTGGGAATTCAAGATCCTGCGTGCCCAAACCGCGCGCTTTCGTCGGCCCGAGCGCCTGCAGGCGGTACTCCAGGAAGAAGCCGCCGCGGGCTGGGAGTTGGTCGAGAAGTTCGACGACAACCGGCTCCGTCTGAAGCGCCGCGTGGAATGCCGCGAGCGCGACTCGTCACTCGGGCCCGATCCCTATCGAACCTGGGTGGGCATGACGCCGGGCAAGGTGGCCTGGATCGTCATCGCCGTATCGTTGTTGTTCATGGTCCTCGTGATCGCGGTGGCACTCATCGCCGCGAAGTAGCGCGGGCTGCTCGGTCGCCGCGTCCGCGACGTGAACGTCCGACCTCATTCGTGAACACGAACAGTCGTTCGCGAGGCCCCTCTCTCTCCACTCCGCCTCACTCACCCCTCCTCCTAGCGGTGAACGACGGCGCGGACGGAAGTGGGGTTCTCTGAGCCGTTTTGCGGAGGACCGCAAGACGGTGACTTGGGTGCGGACCGGACGCAGTGTCTTTTGGCTCAACGGCTCACGCCGTTGAGGCCTTGCGGGCGGATGGCTCTGCCGCTTCGCGGAGGAACCGCGAACCGGTGAACTCGGGGGCGGGCGGGCGCGGACGCGCGCCAACATCGTCAGATGTTGGGCCAGCGACACTGATCGTCAGATGTTGGGCCAGCGACACTGATCGTCAGATGTTGGGCCAGCGACACTGATC
Organism: Planctomycetota bacterium; assembly: GCA_021776735.1. Classification (GTDB taxonomy): domain Bacteria; phylum Planctomycetota; class PLA2; order PLA2; family PLA2; genus JAJFFH01. The sequence continues at coordinate 140,365 of JAJFFH010000050.1, forward strand.
GTCAGATGTTGGGCAAGAAGACACTGCCAGCCGGAGGCTCGATCGGACCGCACCACTCGATGTCGGCGTAGTCGCGTCCTCGGATCGGGTCCAAGAACCAGCGACCGGGCCATGCCGCGACCAGTCCGCGATTCGAGGGACGCAATTCGATGACGCGGGCGGGGAGGCCGGGGCCACGCAGCCAATAGTGGCCGGCGGCTTCCGGCGGGGCGGTATTCCAAGCGACAACCTCGGGCATGGCGCTTTGAAGATACCGGGTCCACCGACAGGTTTGGACGAAAAAAAAAGCCGGCGGACCGTGGGTCCGCCGGCGGGTCAAACAGGCCTTGGGGGCTACTCGACCGTATAGGTCCCGGCCTCGACGGTCTCGGGCGATCCGTCGGGATCCAGGGTGACGTTGACCGTGTAGGTGCCCACAGGCAGGGGATCCCGGCGATCGCCGGGCACGAGCGCGACCAGCAGCCGGTCCGAACGGAAAATCACCCGTCCGGCCCGCGCCGTATCGCCGTCGTCCCACTCGACCGCCAAGGGCGTGGCGTCGGGACCGCCTTGGCCGAAGCCGGTGCCTTCGATGAACACGGGACGGAAACTGCCGCGCGTGCCCTGGCTCTTGGGATTCATGTCGGTCACGCTCAGGGGCAGCGCGCCGACGGTGTACGTGGCCGGGTCAGACAACTGTGAGCCGACCTTCACGCGCACGTCGTACTCGCCGTCCGCAAGATCGCTCGGCACACGGACCAACAACTCGTCGCCGCGCTTGAAGAACCCGGGACGGGCCGCGAGGATGCGCGCTTCGACGGTGGTGTCACCGTCGCTGAATTCGACCGTCGTCTTGCTGCCGAGGACGAGCAGATCCTCGCCCTTCACGGCGAACAGACTGTCCGTCGGACCGGCATCCGGATCGAGTTCGGTGATCGACGGCGCCTCGGGGGTGCCGACGGTGTACTCGATGCCGTTGGTGACCGGCGCGTCGCCGCGCAGGTCGATCTTGACCGTGTAGGTCGTGCCCTGCGCGACCGTGCCCGGCACGCGCGTGCGCACCGTGTCGAAGCCGTTGGAGAATCCAAGGCGTTCGATGAGCTCGCCGCTGCCATCGTCCCACTGCACGCGGCAGGGGCCGGTGGGCGACAGATCGGTGCCCTTCAGAGTAAGGAATGCACCCGGAAGCGCGTTGGAAGGATCGGCCTCGTTCAGCGTCGCCTCGCCCGTTTCGACGATCTCGATCTCCGGCGAGCAGGCACCGCTGTCTGCGCCGTCTTCGTTTTCGACGCGCAGCGTGTAGGTGCCCGCAGCGAGATCCTCCGGCACGCGGAAGACCCGCGCGCGGCGACCACCGCGAAGCTCAACCGTGGCGGCATCGGCGCCTTCGGAATCGATGAACGTCGCCGTCGCGCCGCCGAGGCGGCGGCCGATGATCAGGATGGGCTGGTCGGCGATCGCGGTCGTCGCGCTGATGCGCAGGACAACCGGTGCGTCGTCCTCAAGGACGTTGAAGTTCTCGCCCGCGGCGGCGCCATCGACCGTGATCGACACCTCGCCCACCGAGAGCCCTTCCGGCAGGCGCACGAGCACGGCGTTTTCGCGGCTGCGGATGACGACCGCGTCGGTGTCACCGAACCGGACGGACGGCTCTTCGGCAAAGCCGCTGCCCCGGATGACGACGGCGTCGCCCTGCGAGCCGCAGTCGGGGAAGAACGAATCGACCTCCTGCGCCGCGGCGACGGAGGCGAAGAGGAGCAGGGCGCAAAACGCCGGGAGAATCTTGTGTGTTCTCATGGCTGCTCCTACTCGAAGACCGTGACGGTGACGGTCTCACCATTGGCCAAAACAACGTCGATCTGAGTCTGGCTCGCCACGTCGAACGACGTCGCGAGATGGTTCGCAAGCGCCTCGGAAAGGGCGGGGTCGATCGGCTGGCCGCGCAGGGCATCGGACACGTCGATCGCGCCGCCGCCCTCCGTGCCGTCGAGTGCCGAAACGATCTCGAACGGGCTCTCGGTGGCGTCAAGCGTCAGCGTGTCGGGCTGCGTGTCGCCGTTGCGGTCGAACTGGATGACGACCTGGTTTTCCTGGGAAACGCCGGAAAGACCGCCGCCTCCGGGATCGCCGCCCACAACCGGAGCGGCCGTGGTGCCACCTCCGCAGGCTACGGCAAGCGCGGCAACCGCCACGCCTCCGGCCCGTTTCAGGATGTCTAGAAACCTCATGGATACCTCCTTGTCGAACTTGCCAGGCGCTCCCGTCACGAGTGATCGGCTGACATGCGGACTCTACCCCAAGACCAGCCCAAGGCGGTCTGGAGGATGCATCCGTCGGTAATCACAGATAAGGAAACACGATTGGGGGTGCGGGGGTTTCGGCTCACGGCCCAAAAAAGCCCCCAGCCCAAGAAGAACTGTTGCGTGGTGAAACACGCCCAAGACATCGCCGTCCGTTCCTGCCGGACCGGACTCGGCCCGATTTGAGGCTACGATTACGAGATCGGCACGACGTTCCACAATCGTCTCGGATGGCTGGGCCTGATCGCGCTGGCGGGCGCGGCCATCGCGGCGCCGCCCGAGCCTGCGGCGACGGTGGTCGGAACCCTGTTCGATTCCTCGGGTAAGCCCGCCCCCGGACGGGTGATTCACTTCCTGCGCTTGGACAGTGACATCGGATATCAGGCTGAGACCGACGACCGCGGCCAGTTTGTGCGACCGCTGCGATACGCGGGCGCTTGGCTCGTCGTGCCGGCGGACAGCGACATGGAGTTCCCCGCCGAGGCGGAGTTGGAGACGCGGGAACAGCGGGCGCGCGCCTTCCCCAAGGAGCGGATCATGCTGCGCGCGGGCGCGCGGCTGGAACTCGATATTCGTCTACCGCTTCTGGCGCGGCCGCAGGTCGTCGTAAGTCAAGACGGACTTGGCGTCGCAGGTGCGAAGGTCCGATTTCGATCGGCCGACGCCCGCCGGAGCTGGGTCGGCACGTGGGACGGTCCCGGTACCAACCAGGCCGGCAAAGTCACGCTGCCGCGCACGCGGGGGGGGCTGTACAACGTTTTCGTACGGTTGCGGGACTGGGAGATCAAGTATCCGCTGACCGAGGTTGGACGCAATCCCGTCCAACTCCGTCTCGGCGCGCACGTTCTTCGCGTCAGCTATGCTCGCGCGACATCCCAGCCTGTTCCGATCCGGATCACGTGCCGCCGGGGCATGACGCTCAAGGCGACGCGGCGATTGCCGGTCGATGTGCCGTTCGTGCGTGCCGGACAGACCAAGGTCGAGACCACCGTGGGCCTGCTTTCGTTGTCGAAGACAGTTCCCGTATCCGGGAAAGACGTGCTTCACGTGATCGTCTTGCAGCGACCGCCCCATGGCACACTGCGCATCCGGTTTCCGGCAAAGACACGAGCCCTGATCGTTGAACGCGAAGACGCCGAGTCTGGTATCGCGCGGCCGCAGCCCAACGCCGATGGCGTCACCGAAGTTGCCCTGCCACCCGGACTCTATCGTGTACGACATTTCAGCCACAACACCACAACCTGGAGCTCGGTGCGCGTCGTTCGGGTGCTCCGAAACGAGGTCGTCGACATCCGGTTGTTCGCTCAAGACCCGGTCTTGAAGGGCCGCGTGTACGACGCCGCTGGGCGGCCCCTGGTCGAGCGAACCGTTGACCTCCATCGGCTTGATCGGTCCGAGTTAACTCACGTTCTGGTTGGCAAGGACGGGCGGTTTGTCAAACGGCTTGCGCCCGCGCGCTGGGTTGTCGTACCCGTGGACGAAGAAACGCCAGCGAACTCCCTTGGCGCGGCGCGCCGCTGGGGACAAGCGCGTCCGAACAGCGTGGTAGACCTGCGCGACATCCCGAAAGGCAGGATCGAGGTTCGGCTTCAAGAAAAGATTCAGTTCGGCCTCCGGATCATGCATCGGGGCCATCCGGTCCCCCACGCCAGGGTCCGCCTGATTGCACCAGAAGGCACTTGGGTCGTAGCGGATGCCACGGGCGTGGTGCGGCTGCTGCCGCGCGCACCCGGGGAGTACAGGGCCTGGGTCAGCGTACGGGACTGGAACATCTACGGGAAGTCGGTGCGGCTGGGCACCGCGCCCGCCCACGTGTTTTTGCCAACGCACACCCTGAGTTTGAAGTGGAAAGACCCGACGCTGATCACCGGCCTGCTCAGGGCACAACGCCTACGAGTCCAACTCTTCGAGAAACATAGTGGTGTCCGGATAGCGGGCTCGGTCCAGCTGCCGGTCGAACTGCCCTTCCTGCCCCTTGGCGAGTTCGACGTGTTCGTGTCAGGCGGCCTGTTTTCTTGGAAAAAACGTCTAACGGTCGGGCCGGGCCGGGGTCCCATCGAGTGGTCGGTCACAATGCCGGCCCACGGCAAGCTGCGGCTACGACGCGCACGGGGAACCCACCGCAGTATGTCGCTTCGCTCCGCGCAGGGCCGGTTCCTCTCCGTTCGCGACAGCGAACTTCGAGCCGTGCCAGCCGGGCGCTACACGTTGGCCGCCCGCGACAGCACCGGCCGGTTCACGGTCGAGGTGGAGGTCAAGGAGGGCGCGACCACAGACATCGAGGTCGCCCGCAAACGCTGACGCTGGCGCGCGCTACCATGGACCGGTGCGGTGGACGATCAGTGTGCTCTTGCTTGTCGGAACCGGCGGCGTCTTGGCCGGGCCGCACGCAATAACCGGACGGCTGCTCGACGCGGACGGCAAGCCTCTCGCAAAGCGGCGCATCTTCTTCTTGCGCGTCGATCGCCGGACGTCGTTCGACATCGAGACCGAAAAGGACGGCACGTTCTGGCTGGACAAACTCGAGCCCGGACCGTGGCTCATCCTGCCCGTCGACGAACACCTGCCCTGGCCCGAACGAATCCGGGGGAGTGCACGGGTCGCCTGGGCAAGAGCGCATCCCGAAGACGTTGTCGTGGCCAAAGCCGGCGAGCGCCGCCATATCGTCCTACAGCTTCCGCGCCTGGTGCGGCCGCGCGTCACGGTCCTGCATCGCAAGAAACCGGAGGCAAAGGCGCAGATTGCTTTGGTTTCGTCCGATCCGCGGCTCTCCTCTCGGCGACGACCCCCCTACCTCACGGACGCGAAGGGGCAGGTCATCTTGAAGCCGATGCGCCCGGGCCGGTACCGAGTCACGGTCACAACCCGCGGCTGGATCGTCGGGCTCGGCGAAGTCGATGTGACCGGTCCTCCGTTTCAAATCCTCTTGCCCACTCAAAGCGTGAAGCTCCGCTGCGCGAAATCGGCCGCCCCCAACGCGTACATCCAATTGAGCACCGGCGGCGTGCGCATCCGGGGCCGCCGGATGCTGCCCACCGAAGTACCGTTCGTTCCGCCGGGCGAGATCGAAGTGTTCCTTGCCGTCGGCGCCCTGCGGATGACCTCGGCGGCGATCCTCGGCCCCGGCATGCCACACGCCACGGTCACCCTCAAGATGCCACCGCACGGCCGCCTCAAGGTGCACGCCGCCGACGGCCAACCGGTCGAAATCCGCGGGCAACTGTTTCGCTCACGCCAGTTCGTGCGCGCGGGGCGGCCGGTGGACATCATGCTGCCCCCCGGTGATTACACGGTGGTGGGCCGCAACGGAAAGGCCATCGGAGCAAAACTGACGGACGGCGATGTCACCGATGTGAACCTCACCGCGCCCAAGCGCTGACATCGGCGACAAGTGCGCGCATGTCTTTTTGGCGCCGGGCCAGCGCCTCGTCCGGTCCGATGATCTCGATCGCGTAGATGCGCCGCGGGCGCACGACGAGTTTCAGCAGGTAACCGGTCGCCTGTCCGTCCGCGGACGAAGCGAAGCGCAGCATGCCGTGCTGGTCGGGCAGCGCCCGGTAGCCGCGGCCGCGCACGAGTTCGCGGCGCGCTTCCTTTTGCCAAAACGCCGCATCGACGCGCGGCTTATGCTCGAACCGGCGCACGACAACGCGAATGCCGTCCGGTGAATACGCCCAGCCCTGCACGTCGGGATCCGCGGTGCGGCCCATGTCGGCGAAGCCCTCCGGCAAATCCCAGCGCACGCGGCTGGACCACGCCCGGTCCGCCCGAAACTGCGGCAACCGGTCCGCGCCGAGATTGCCGAGCCAGTCAAACGGACTGCGGGCAACTGTTCCCTGGCTGGTCCCGGTCGCCACCAGCGTGAGTTTCAGACGCGCATGGGCCACGTTGCGCCGGTCGTTCTTGAGCGACGTCTCGAGCTTCTCGATCCTCTCGGTGAGCCGTGCCAGCTCGCGCTCGATCGCGAGGACGTCTTTCACGGTGTCGGCGCGCTTCAAGAGTTCACGGAAGCGCTCCCGCAGCGCGCGAGAATTCCTGAGCCGCAGCTCAACGTCACGCACGCGCTCGGTCACGTCGCGGACGTCGACCTGCCGGTGCACGACCGTACCGAGCGCGGAGATCGCGGCGACAACGTCGGAGAACCGCGCTGCCGGAATGCGAAACACGTGATAGGTGTTGCGCCGCTGTACGAGCCAGCCGCCCGCTGCTTCGGCGAGCTTTCTCGCAGCGTCGCCGGTCGCCTCGGCGTTCCCGGTCTTCACCGTCAGCGCACCGGTGCGCACCAGGAGCCGGTTCCCGGCCGCGCTCCCCGCCGCCGAATCTGCGTAGACCACGCCGGAACCTGCCGTGGTCGAGGCCTTGGCGACCGCCCCCTCGGCTTCCGGCCCGGGCGCGCCCTCGTCGGCATCGCCGAAGAATCCCATCTTGCCCAAGCTCGTGCAGGCACCCAGAACAACAAGCAGCAGGGGAAGCGTCAGCAGACTTCGCATGCCCCTTGAGCGCACGACCGGCGCGCAAGGTTCACGGCTCCCGCGGATTTTTGGGCCACGCGTGTTTCGGGTAGCGCCCGCGCAGCTCCTTGCGGACCACCGGATAGGTGTTGTCCCAAAAACTCGCGAGGTCGCCGGTCACCTGCTGCGGCCGGCCGTTGGGCGCGAGCAGATGCAAGAGCACTTTCACGCGGCCCCCCGCCACCGTCGGCGTCTCCTCGCGCCCGAGCAGATCCTGAATGCGCGCTGCCAAGACAGGCGGCTTGTCCGGATGCTCGTACGTCACGCGTCCACGCCCGATCCGTTCCGGCGCCAGCTGGTCGAGCAGTTGCCGCTGCCGAAACGTCAACCGCCCCTTGAGTGCAGCGAGCCACGGCGCCCGTTCGAGATCGGCCAGCGAACGGCACCCGAAACAAAGCTCCGGCAAGACGTCATGGGCGGTCACCTCGGGAAGCCCGAGCTCGGGGCGCCAGGCACGCAGGCAGAACAATCTCAGAAGAAAGGAACGGACGGCGATGTCCCTGACGAGATGTCCGACGAGTTCGTCGGCGGTCCGCTCGCGCGCGGCTTCGGCCAGAAGCCGTGCCGCCTGTTCCTTGGGCGGGGGAATCGGACGCTCGTCGAGAACGAGTCCCCACAAGACGGTGCGGCGCATGCCGACGACTCGCTCGCCATCGAACGTGACGCTGTCCTCGGTAGCGCCCTCGGGCAGCCATGCGCGCTCCACCTTCGACGCGCCGCGGCAGCGAGCCTCCCCGCGCCCGGCGTCGAGATCAAAACACACAAGAAACTCGGCATCGCGAACCGCACTCTCGCGCCCCAACCGCACGCCGCGTCCACCGACGAGCACGGCACGATCACTGCCCGGCGCGCGCCGCCGCGCCAGCCGGTCCGGAAACGCGGCAAAGATCGCCCGCAACACGGCGTCATCGTCCGGCGCACCCCGCTGCCGCCCCGCGAGCCGTTCGGCAAGCCGCTTCACGGTGCGGGACGGGCGCTGCATTGCGTCGAGGACGTCAGAGTCGGAATCAGTCACAGCGGCCCGCCTGCCGCCGCGCCACTCCGACAACACGGCGGCGGCGAGCGCAGCGGGAGGGCGGGCACCGAGGCGTTCCCCTTCGAGCACGAGGCGGGCGAGACGCGGATGTACGGGCAGACGCGCCATGCGCCGGCCAAGTTCGGTCACCACCCCGTCCTGCACCGCGCCGAGCCGCTCAAGCAGCTCGATCGCTTGCTCGAGCCGTGCCCTGTCGGGTGCCTCGAACCAGGGAAACGCCTCAAGGTCGCGCTCGCCCCAACTCAGCAGTTCCAACGCGGCGCCCGCAAGATCCGCGCGCCGTACTTCCGGCTCAAGCGCGTCGCGCCGCCCGCGATGGTCGGCCTCGGTCCACAATCGTACGCAGTGGCCCGGCGCCGTACGGCCCGCACGGCCCTTGCGCTGGTCCGCCGACGCCTTCGAGGTCCGTTCCAGCGCGAGGCGCGGCAATCCGAGCGTGGGATCGAACCGCGGCACGCGCACGAGTCCGGTATCGACGACGGCGCGCACGCCCGGCACCGTCACGCTCGTCTCGGCGACGTTCGTGGTCAAGACGATCTTGCGCGGCCCGCCCGTCCGCAGTGCGGCGTCCTGTTCCTCCGGGGAGAGACTGCCGTGCAGCGGCAAGACGTACGGAAGGTCGTGCAGTTGCGCGGCCAGACGGCGAATCTCCCCCACACCAGGCAAAAACACCAAGACATCGCCGTCCGTCTGCTGCCATTGTTTTCGGACCGCTCCAGCCGGATCCGCGTCGTCGTACTCGACCGTCACCGGATGCAGGAACCCCTCGCTCTTGAGCACCGGCACGTCGAGGAACTTGGCCACCGGCACGGGATCAATGGTCGCCGACATCACCACGAGTTTCAGGTCGGGGCGCGCGTCTTGTTGCACGCGGCGCGCCATGGCGAGCGCGAGATCGCTTTGCAGGTTGCGTTCGTGAAACTCGTCGAAGATCAGGACCGCGGTGCCGTCGAGAAACGGATCATCGGCGAGCATGCGCAACAACACGCCCTCGGTGGCGACGAGCAGGCGCGTGTCGGGCCCCGCGCGATTGTCGAGCCGAACGCGGTAACCGACCTCGCCGCCGAGCCGCGTGCCGCGCTCATCCGCAATGCGCCGAGCCGCCGCGCGCGCGGCCACGCGACGCGGCTCGAGCATGACGACACTGCCGAATTCAAGCAGCGCCGGCGGCACCCGCGTGGTCTTACCGGCTCCGGTCGGCGCCACAAGTACGACACCCGACGCATCCCGCAACGCGGCAACGAGTTCCGGAAGGACACGATCGACAGGAAGCCGCACGGGCAGGCGTTTGTAGCAAAGCCGCAAAGAGCAAAGGGGAACGAAGCCGGGGAAGCACACGGACGGCGATGCTCGCGAAGACCACGCGACGCCCTCCCGTGATCGAACGGACCGCCTCGTGCCTGCGTGAGCTCGGGACCCTTGAACCGTCCAGACGGGACCGTTCTCGTTCTCGATGGACGTTCACGTTCACGTAGCGCCTGCCAATCCGAACAACAACGGATTCCCGACCCCGAACCCGAACCCGATCCCGCCGGCAAGCATGAACGCCCGACTCTCGTCCTCATTCCTTCGTGATCTTCGAGCCCTTCGTGGTGAATCTCATTCCTCCTCGTTGGCGGGCGTCGCGGGTCCGACCGTTCTCGTTCACGAAGGACGTTCTCGTTCACGTAGCGCCTGCTTGTGCGGACGACGGCGGACGAACGAACGCGCGTTGAACGCCTCCGCCCCCCGCCCCCCCCGCCCCCTTCACTGTGCTACCATCGGCGACATGGATGGTGGATGGCACACTGCCGCGACAGTCGCTTGTGCGGGGCTCGTAATCGGAGCGCTCGCGGCGTTCTCGCGTGCAGGCGATCCGGACGTGGCCGACTTTCTCCTGAAGAAGGCGGAGAAGGCGCTGCGGGCCAAGGACTACGAGTCGGCCGCCAGCGATTTCCGGCGGGCGCGCGACGAGTACACACCCCTGCCGTTGGCGAGCTATGGGCTCGGTGTCGCGCTCGAAAAGCTCGAACGGGAGAGCGAGGCGATTGCCGCGTACCGACAGTGTGTGGCCGAAGTGGACGAGGCGTCGGCGCCCGCCGCACAGCGTCGCGCCGCGCGCCGGGCGTCCTCCGCGCTTCGTCGGCTGCGCCGGCGCTACAAGGATCTCGACCGTGCAACGCAGGCGTTCTTGAAGGAGCTGACGAAGTTCGTACGCGAGCACAAGAAAAGCGATCCGAAGTGGGCTCGCACCGCTTGTGAAACGATCTTGCGGATCGAGCCCTCGCACCGTGAGGCGCGTCGAGTGCTCGATGAGCTGGTCTCTTCGAAGCCCAAGCCCCAAAAGAAAAAGGACGAGGACAAGCCGAAGACCGAAAAGGGTTGGGGCAGTCCGCTGGTCGAAGGGGACGATTTGCCCGGTTGGAGTCCCGGCATCCGTCCGCCCTGGACGTGCCGCGATCGCCTCATCACCGTTGATGCCGAGCGTGGGAGCGGCGACATCAACTGGATGGACGACGTCACGATGAAGGGCCGCTTCGAGTTCCGCGCCGAGGCCCGGGTCGTTCGCGACGGCGGCCGGAAGCGCACGTACGGGATCTTTTTGGGCAACGGCAAGGACCGCTGGCACGGAGTGCTGATCCAGGACGACGACGCGGTCGTGCTTGTCGAGTTTGCGCCGGGTGGAACGTCGTTTCTCAAGGACGCGACACCGCGTGGCTTCAAACCCGCCCAGTGGCACAAGTTTCGGATCGTCGTGGATCGCGGCGATCTGAGCGTATTCCTCGACGGCGCACGGGTGTTGCAGCACGCCGCCGACGATCGGAACGCGTTCCGCGGCAAGCTCGGACTGTTCGCGCAAAAGGGCCGCTTCGAGTTCCGCAACCTGCGGTGGAAAAAGCAATGACACGATCCGCGCTGGTGCTCATCGTGTTCGCGTTCGCCTTCGCACTGCCGGCGGGTGCGGACCGCGAGACGGCCGGCTTCTTCGTGCAAAAAGCGCGTACGGCCCTGGGCAAGGACGATCGTGCGGAAGCCGCCAAATGGGTGCGGCGTGCGCTCAAGGAAGAGCCGCGCTACGCCCCGTGCTGCTGGTCGCGGCCGAACTCGCCCGGGTTCAGGACCGGCCGAACGACGCCGTCGGCCACCTCGAGGCATGCGTCGCGCTGGACGGCGCGGCCGATCTCACCGACGAGGAGCGCGCGGCGATTCGCAAGGCACGGGAGATGCTCAAGAATCTCGACCCCGCCCGATCCGCCTACGAGAAAATGGTTGAAGGCTATGTCAAGCGCATGACCGCGCTGGCGGAGCGCAGCGTCAAGGATCCCCGGCTGGCCAAGGAGTGCTGGCGACACATCCACCTTGTTCGTCCCGATGATCCGATCGCCAAGCGCCACGCCGCCGGTGTCGGAGTGGCGGGCGAAGACGGCACCGTGCTTTTCAACGGCAAGAGCCTCGAAGGCTGGAGCGCGGGACCGCCCCAATGGACGGTGCGCGACGGAGTGATGATCGGCAACGCTCCGGATTCGGCGGCGGTCAACCGTTGCCTGCACGAGGTCAAGGGCGACTTCACGTTCACGGTCGAGGCGCGCGTCGTAACCAATCTGGGCAAGAATCCCGTGTTCGGCATCCTGTTCGGCGTGCGCGGATCGTACGACCACTTCGGTCTGTGGATCTGGCCCGAAAGCTGGCGTTTCGGGCACAAGACCGGAGAACACAAGACCGACGAACTGCACCGCCGACTGTTTCGCAGCTCCGGCAGCAAGAACTACAAGCCCTCGAAGTTCAACCTCTACCGCATCGAGGTCCGCGGCAAGCGCGTCACCGCGTTCGTGAACGACTTAAAGATCTGGTCCACCTCGGGCGCGGTCCGATCCCTCGACGGCTTCGTTGGATTCTGGGTCCAGGAACGCAAGGTCGAAGTCCGCCGCGTGGTCCTGAAGCGCGAGTAGAACTCGCTCCCTCACGCGGGCATTATTGCGGCAAGCGCGCGCCTGAAAGCACCACCAGATTGCCCACATCGATCGTGCCCGGGGCGAGGCCGTTGCCGGTCATCTCGTTGAAGATCAGGTCGAAGAGGCCGTCGCCGTTGGCGTCCAGCGTGGCCATGCTGTACGCCAGCACGTCGCCGTTGTCGCCGCCCTGTCTTCCGTTGGCGCCGGTGATGACCGTCACGCGCAGGTCGCCCGGGACGTTGCGCAGATCGATGATCGGGGGCCAGCGCTCGCCACCGTAGAACACGTGGATCGTGCCCGCATCGATGCGCGTATCGACCTCGGCGTGCGGCGAGGCGGTGGCCAGATCGAAGTGGCCGTCGCCATCGAAGTCGCCTGCGACGGCCGTGTCGTTGGCGATGTCGCCCGGATTGCGGCCGAGGATCGTCGTCGTCGCCACGCCGGCGGGCGGCTGGTCGATGCGGAAATCCTGACCGCGCAGTGCGGGCGCGTTGTAGATCACGTGGCCTGCGCCGGAACTCACACGCCCTCCGGCAAGGTCGCCGCTGATGTCGCCGACGAACAGGTCGCTCAGGCCATCGCCGTCGAAATCGATGCCGGCGACGATCTCTTCGCCGAAATTGCGGTTGCGCGGCTCGCCGCGGATGATCGTGCGCGCGCCCGGCGACTGCGTGATGTCGAACGTGAAGCCGACGGGCCAGGGGTCGGCGAAGTTGTCGTCCCAGGCGATGAACAGCCGTCCGTTCGGTGCACCGCCCGACGCGCGCGCGGAGCCCGGCGGTGAACCGTTGGCCGGAATCGACGCACCGCCGCGGTTGATCGTCGCCGCGATCAGGACCTCGGCGCGACCGTTGCCGTCCAAGTCCGCGATTTGGCAGGTCGCGCCAAAGTGGAACTCGATCGAACCGCCGCCGGGCGTGATGCGCACGAGATTGCCGTCGAGCGAGCCGCCGGCCTTCAGGTAGGCGCCGCCGCGAATCAGGTAGGCCGCCCCGCCCTCGCCTTCCTGGTCCGCGCCGACGACGATGTCCGCGATACCGTCGCCGGTGACGTCGCCGGTCCGCATCCAGATCCCGAACCGACCGAGCGCCTCGGTCCCGGTAATGGTGCGCTGCGCCACACTCGCGTCAGGCGTGCGCAGATCGAACACGGTGAGGGCTGCGGCCAGCGCGCGCGCCCCCGCCCCCCCAAACACTATGGTCAGCGCTCCGATCCCTCCGCCGTGGTTTTGCCGACCGATCAGGAGATCACCGAGGCCGTCGCCATCGACATCGTCGATCCAGACCTCGTTGCCGCACGTCTCGCGCGTCTCGTCGCCGAGGATGCGCAGCACGTTGGGCTGGTCGCCGGCGGTGTCGCGCGTGCCCGTGAGCGTGCCGTCGCCGAAGACCCAAAACACCTCGCCGGCGTCGTTGCGCCCGAGCGGATCCGCCCGAAACGCCGCGAACGCGAAGTCCGCGTTGCCATCGCCGTCGCAATCGAGCCCGCCCGCGACCGGTACGCCAAGGGCGCCGTTGCCGGACGAGCCGTGCACGCGCAAGACCCCGGCCGCCGCCGCGAGGTCGAGGATGGCCAACGCCTGCAAGAGGGCGGCCCCGCCGCCGCCACACGCGGCTACGATCACGAACATGGCTGTCCAACGCTTCATGCCCCCATCGTATCCGCGATGCCCTGCGGTGGCGCAACCGTGACAGGCACGGCCTACAAGGCGACACTCTTCATGCGCCATTCCCTGATCGCCCTCGCCGTCGTCGCGGCCGCCTGCTCCACGACCGGCCAGAAGAACCCGTACCCGCCGCGAACCGCATCGGAAAAGGAGCAGTACGTGCAGGCCGTCAAGGGCGGGCGTATCGTTCTCGGCATGACGAAGGCCGAGGCGCGCCGGTCCTGGGGCAAGCCCATGAAGAAAAACCGCTTCGACTTCCGTGGGCAAGACGTGGAGCGGTGGATGTACGCATTTTCGGAGTTCTACTTCGACCGCTGGGGCCGTGTCGTCGGTTTTCGCGGGCCCGGATAGATAACGGGCGAAAGCGAATGAGGGGGGCGGGGGCAGCTACGATCAAGGGATGCCCCAGACCGACTCCGCGGTCGCGATCCGTGACGCGCTGAAGAACCAGTACCACGCGAGCCTCGCCATGCTTGGCGATGCCATCTCGCACTGCCCGGATGAGCTGTGGACGTCGCGAGACGACACGAACGCGTTCTGGCAAATCGCGTATCACACCCTGTTCTTTGCGCATTTCTACAGCCAACCCGACGAAGGTTCGTTTTCGCCCTGGCAAGGCCACCAAACCGGCTCCCAGTATCCGGACGCGATCCCGGGGCCGCCCGATCCCAAGAGCGACTTGCCGCTACTGCCCGATCCGTACACCAAAGCCCAGATCCTCGAATACTGGCGCTGGTGCGTGGCGTACATCGACGACGCGATTGATGCCGTGGATCTCTTCGCTTCGGACTGCGGATTCCCGTGGTATCCGATTCCCAAGCTCGAGCATCTCATGGTCAACCTCCGGCACATTCAGCACGGCGCCGCCCAGCTCGCGGATCGACTGCGCCGCACGTCGGATGTGGGCGTCGATTGGGCGGCCACGCGACCGGCATGACCGTTGACCCGTTTCGCGCTCGGCCCGTAGACCTAGCTTGTCCTCGCTCGCCCTCGGGCCCGACGATGGGATATATTCACAACCGCTGACGCCATGCGACTTTTTTTGACAGTGCTCCTGCTTTCCGCCTGGACCCCGATCCTGGCCCAAGAACCCGCCAAAAAAGCCGGGGAAGAGAGCACGCCGCATCTTGAGGCCGACGATCCGCTCTTGCGCCATGCGGCGTTGCGGGCGCTCGCGGAGCGAGGTCCGGCGGCCAAGGATGCGCTGGAGTCCGTCTTGCCGCTTCTGCGGGACGCGAAGCCTTGGGTGCGACTCGAGGCCGGCCGCACCATTGTCGCGATCGGCGCGGGCAAGCCTCAAGTGCGTTTCCTGGTCCAGCGCCTGCTGGTCGCGAACATCCCGCTGGAACAGGTGCTGTGCGTCGCGCTCGCCGATGTCGGAGCGCCGGCGGTCAAGCCACTCGTGAAGCTGCTCGCCGCGGAAAAGCCCCTCCATCGCCGCAAGGCGCTCGGCGCGCTGGCGTACTTCGGCAGGCACGGCGCGCCCGCGATTCCGCGCCTGCTTGAACTCATGGACGACCGGCGCGCCGCCATAAAGCGGCTTGCGGCCGAGGCGCTGCGCCGGCTGGGGCCGTGGGCCGAGGAGTACGTCCCGGAACTCATCGACGCGCTCAAGCTCGGCAGCCCCCAGGTGAAGTTCACGGCCGCGCGTATGCTCGCGCAAGTCGGCCCGGCCGCGAGCGAAGCGGTACCCGCGCTCAAGGAGACGGCTCTGTCGGCTACCAGCGCCGGGGTCAAGTCCGCGGCGGCCGCAGCGCTGCTCAGCATCGACATCCAGCCCCGAAAAGAACTGCACCCCGCGCTGCTCGACGCGACGCTGGTCAAGAACAAGGCGGCGCCCGCGGTCTTTCGCGTGAAGCTCGAGACGACCAAGGGCGACATCGTGCTGCGGGTGACGCGTGCGTGGGCCCCCCATGGCGCGGACCGGTTTTGGCAGATGCTGCGCATCGGTTTTTTTGACAACGTCGCGTTTTTCAGGGTACTGAACGGATTCGTCGCGCAGTTCGGCTTGCACGGCGACAGCCGCGTCAACGGCGTGTGGCGCGACCGGACGATTCCGGACGATCCGCCGAACAAGCCGAACCTGCTGGGCACGATCGCGTTCGCGAAGACCAACGACCCCAACAGCCGCGCGACGCAGCTGTTTTTCAATCTCGGCAACAACGGCGCCCTGGACAAGCAGGGCTTCGCGCCCATCGGCGAGATCGAAAGCGGCCTCGCGGTCGCGCAGGCGCTGTTCAGCGGCTACGGCGATCCTCCGGGCGGTCCGGATCAACGTGCGATCGCCTCGATGGGCAACGAGTACCTGGCACGCCGCTTTCCGAAGCTCGACTACGTCAAGCGCGCGATCCTGATCAAGACCACGGATGTCCCCGCCAGCAACGCCGCCAACGACAACGACAAGAAGGACAAGAAAAAGTGATACGAATGCTGCTCCTCGCCGTGTTGAGCGGCGCTCTCCTGGCTGCCTGCGGCGGCGATGACAAGAAGCAAGAGCCGATCCCGCCGGCGGAGCCCGCGCCGGGAACCTATCGCGTCAAGCTCGAAACGACCGAGGGCGACATCGTCATCGAGGTCCACCGCGACTGGGCCCCCATCGGCGCCGATCACTTTCTTCGGCTGGTGAAGGCGGGCTACTACGACGACTGCGCCTTTTTTCGGATCGTACGCAACTTTGTCGTGCAGTGGGGCGTCAACTCCGACCCCGCGGTCACGAAGCGGTGGATCAACAAGAACATTCGAGATGACCCGGTGCTCAAGTCCAACAAGCAGTGGTACGTCACCTTCGGTACGACCGGACCTCCGAACACGCGCTCGACCCATGTCTTCATCAACCTGAAACGAAACTACGGCTTGGACAGGCAGGGTTTCGCGCCGTTCGGCGAGGTCGTCGAGGGACGTGAAGTGGTCGGAAAACTCTACTCCGGCTATGCCAGTCCGCCTGACCAGACGGTCATGGCGGCGCAAGGTCGCGCGTATCTGCAGGCGAGGTTCCCCAAGCTCGACTACATCAAGAAGGCGACCGTCGTCGAGTGAAGATCGCGATCGTCCACGGCTACGAGCTCACGGGTTCGGGCAGCAACGAATACACGCGGTATCTGGCGCGCGCGCTGGCGACCCGTGGCCACGACGTTCACCTCGTGTGCCGCGAGTCGCGCGCGGCACACGACCTCGTGCCCGGCGCGACCATCCACCAACTGCCGCCGACGCCGGTGCACGCGGTGTTCTTGACCGACAAGCAGCGAACCGGCCAGGTCAAGGCGTTCCCGAACCTGACCGACCAGGAGCTCGACGAGTACCACCGCATCTTCATGGCGGCGCTCAAGGAGATCTTCGCGAAGATCGAGCCGGACCTCGTCCACGCCAACCATGTCGTCTGGGCTCCGGTGGCGTGCGCGGACGCGGGCTATCCGTTCATCGTCTATCCACACGGCAGCGCCATCGAATACGTCGTGCGCAACGACGACCGCTGCCGCGAGGCGGCCGGACGTGCCCTGCGTGCCGCGCGCGGACTGATTCCCGGTAGCGCCGAGGTGCGCGACCGCATCCTCGATCTCTATCCCGACGACCGCGAGGCCCTCCTCGAAAAAACCGAGATCGTCGGGGTCGGCGTCGACACCGCACTGTTTCAGCCGGTGGCGCGCGACGAGCGACGGACCTCGCTCGCGCACCTTGCGGGATCGTACGGAGGCAAAACGAAAGCGCAGCGAACCGAGCTGACACAGCTTTTGGACGGCGATGCCTTTGACGCGGTAACGCAGTACATGGACGCGTACGATCACGGCGCGCCCGATGCGGAACTGTTTGAGCGGCTCGACGCGCTCGATTGGGACAACGGCAAGTTCCTCCTGTTTGTGGGCGCGCTGACAGCCGGCAAGGGCCTGCAGGGACTCCTCGCGGCACTGCCGGCCGTCTTGAAGGAGCACCCGGACACCCATCTCCTTGTCGTGGGCAGCGGGGCGTACCGCGAAGTGCTCGAAGGGCTCGTGCACGCCATCGGAACCGGCAACCAGCAGTTGTTTACGTGGCTGTCCGAGCGCGGCTTCGACCTCGACCGCAGCGATGTCAGCGGCTCATGGCCGGACGTGCACGGCGATGTGCCCACGCACCAGGGCCTTGGAGAGCACGTCCACTTTCTCGGGCGGCTGGACCACGACCTGTTGTGCCGCCTGTTTCCGTGCGTGGATCTCGCGGTGTTTCCGTCCGTGATCCCCGAGGCGTACCCGCTCGTCTTGATGGAAGCGCTTTCCAACGGCGTGCTACCGGTGGTGTCGGACTTCAGCGGCTTCTCGGACGGCCTCGCGACGCTCGAGCCCCTGCTCGGACGCGAACTGGTCGATCGAATGCGCCTGCCGGTCGATGCCGACCGGGTCCAAGGCATCGCCGTCCGTTTGCTGTCTCTTCTGGGTTCCGGCGACCTGGGCGGAGATCTCGGCACGCGGTTGCGCTCGATCGCGGTCGAGCACTTCGACTGGTCCGTGCGCGCCGAGCAGATGACGGCGGTCTACGCCCGCTTCTTGAGAAACTCGCGCAACACGTCCGTGTAGGCGTCGCCGATGTTGTTATGGCCACGGCCGGCGATGGCGTGCCAACGCTTGGGCTCCGCGAGCGCGTCGAACAGTCTTTGACCGTGCTTGATCGGCACGATGCGATCACGCTTGCCATGCACGACCAGCTTCGGGCACGTGAGCCCGCCCGCCGTGTCGCGGTTGTCGAAGCGGTCCTTCATGATCCACTTCGCCGGCAGAAACGGGTAGGCGCCCTGCGCCACGTCGCCGTAGTCGATCGCGCCGCTTTGCAGGACGAGCGCTGCCGGAGGTTGGCGGGCCGCGAGCGCCAGGGCGACGCCGCAGCCGATCGATTCGCCGAGATACACGAGCCGCTTGTGGCCGCGCGTTTTCAGCCACGCAACGGCCGCCTCGGCGTCGTCGATCAGGCCGGCTTCGGTCGGACTGCCGGTGCTGCCGCCGTAACCGCGGTAGTCGAGCAGCAGCGTCGCGTGGGTCGGTGAGCAGTACTGCAGCCGATGAGCACGGTGACCCGCGTTGCCGTGCAGCACAAGCACGGCGGGATCGGCGCCGGGGAAGTACCACGCGCGCAACTTCACGCCGTCCGTGGAGTCGATCGTGACGTCTTCCGCGCCGGGCGGCGCCGCCGGATCTGACGGATCCGGAAAATACTGCAACCGGCGCTGAAACAGCCACATCGCGACGCACAGCAGGGCGTACACGCTGGCCGCGAACATCAGGGCGCGGCGCAGGCGTCTCATCGCAGCGTGTTTTCTTGGGGGGGCGGGGGCTACGTCATGGAGCGGACGTCGAGGAGCTTGTCGAGGTTCTCGATACCCATTTCCTCGGCGACCTGGCGTACCGTGCGGTTTTCGGCAAACGCCTTCTTGGCGATCGCCGACGCCTTGTCGTAGCCGATGTGGGGCACGAGCGCCGTGCACAGCATCAGGCTCTTTTCGATGAGTTCCGCACAGCGCTCCTCGTCGGCTTCGATGCCGGCGACGCAGCGCGAGGCGAACGTCGTGCAGCCCGTCGTGAGGATGTGGATGGACTCGAGAAGTCCGTCCGCAAGCAGCGGGATCGAGACGTTGAGTTCGAAGACGCCGCTCGCGCCGCCCGCCACGATCGCGGCGTCGTTGCCGATCACGCGAAACGCGACCTGAATCAGCATCTCGCTCATGACCGGATTCACCTTGCCGGGCATGATCGACGAGCCGGGCTGGGTCGCGGGCAACCGAATCTCGCCGATGCCGCAACGCGGCCCCGAGCCGAGAAAGCGGATATCGTTGGCGATGCGGATCAGGGAAACCGCGACGGTGCGCAGCGCCGCGGACAACTCGACGGCGGCGTCGCGCGCCGCCTGCGCCTCGAAGTGATCGGACACCTCTCCGAACGGAAGGCCGGTCGCCTCGGCGATGCGCTCGACCGTGCCCATCGCGAATCCCGGCGGACAGTTGATGCCGGTGCCGACCGCGGTTCCGCCGAGCGCGAGCTCCAACAGGCGCGGAAGCGTGTTCTCCACGCGAGTGATGCCGCGCTCGATTTGGGCCGCGTAGCCCGAAAACACCTGTCCGAGCCGCACGGGCGTCGCGTCCTGAAGATGCGTGCGGCCGATTTTCAGAACGTGGCAAAAGGCCTCGGCCTTGTGGTCGAGCGACTCGTGCAGGGTACGCAGCGACGGCAACAGGCGCTTGTAGATCTCTTCGGCGCACGCGATGTGCAGCGCGGACGGCATCGTGTCGTTGCTCGACTGGCCGCGGTTGACGTGGTCGTTGGGATGACAGACATCGCGGCTGCCGACCGGCTTGTCGAGAAGCTGGCAGACGCGGTTCGCGATGACCTCGTTCGCGTTCATGTTCGTCGAGGTCGCCGACCCGGTCTGAAAGACATCGATGGGAAAATGCTCGTCGAGCTTGCCGTCCGCAACCTCCCCCGCCGCGCCGGCGATGACCTTCGCCAGTTCCGCGTCGAGCTCGCCCAGCGCCGCATTCGTCTGCGCGGCAGCCTGCTTGATCAGCCCCACGGCCCGCAGGAACGGACGCGGAAGCGGCCGCCCGCTGATCGGAAAGTTGTCGATGGCGCGTTGCGTGGACGCCCCGAAGAGTGCGTCGGCGGGAACCTCGACCAAGCCCATGGAGTCGGTTTCAGTACGCATGCGGTGATCTTACTGCGAAAATCGCCTGCGGCGATTTTCGTTGGGGCGTGCGCGACGCGCCTTTCGGCGCGTTGAACGCACACAACAGGAACGGACGGCGATTTCTTCGGGGCGCCAAAGCCAACGGGGTTCCGGGCGACTTGCCCGCGCTTGTGGCACCGACATCGCCGTCCGTTCCTGTACGTCCGTTTCTGCCGCGATGCGACCAGCCACGGGCACAGATCGCGGTTCGACGGCCCGCTCCGAACGCAGACACGGGGTCCGTTCACCCGCTACCGAAAAGCGCCGCAGGCGATTCTCGCTACTCCGCAAGGCTCCGACTAAGGCCTTCGTCGCTTGCCAGCCGCACGCCGCCCTCCAACATCGTGCCCGGTTCGGCCAGGGCGAGTACCGTGCCGCCCCAGCCGGCGCCGATCAGACGCGCGCCGAACACGCTGCGGACCCTGCTGAGTTGATCCACGAGCGCGTCGGATTCGGGCGTCGTGCAACGGTAGTTGTCGCGCAGCGAAGCGTGGCATTCGTTCATCAGTTCGCCGAGCGCGCGCAGGTCGCCACGTTCGAGTGCCTCGATGCCCCACGCCACGCGTTCGGTTTCTTCGGCGACGTGGCGGGCGGCGTCGGTGCCCGGCGTGGCGGCTTCCGCCTGGCGTTCGGCGTAGCGGGTGTCCGCGAGACGGCGCTCGAGGCCGGAGTCGAACACGAGGAGTTCGCAGTGCGCAAGTTCCAGGTGATAGAAAGTGCCGTCCGAGCAGTCGAGCGCCATCGCGTGTCCGCCGATCGCGCACGCCGCCGTCGCCTGATCCATGAGGCCGCAGGGGACGCCGACGCCTTCGTTCTCCGCCCTTTGGCACACCTGCGTGAGTTCGAACGGCGAGAGATCGCAGACCGCGCCGGCGACCGCGACTTCCAGTGCGGCCGATGATCCGAGGCCGCGGCACTCCGGCAGGCGCGAGTTGATCTCGAGCCGCCCGGGGGTGAGCGTGACATCGTCCCGCGCCTCCAGGACATCGAGGACCGAGCGAACGTAACGCGTCCAATCGCCGTCGTCGTCGTGTCCTTCCGAGGCGAACACCCAGCGGTCGCCCGGGGTGTACGTCACGGTCGTGCGCAGGCTGATCGCGACGGGCAGGACCGTGCCACCCTGGTGGTCGAGATGTTCGCCGAGCAACACGACGCGTCCGGGCGCGGACGCAACGCGGGCAACCGTTAGCTCCGGCGCCATTCCCGCTCCAGATGCTTCTTGAAGTCTTTCAAGAACGCCTCGGCCTTCTCGGTCTTGAGCGCGGGCACCGTGCGCGGCGCGCCCTTGCCCTTGCCCTTGCCCTTGCCTTCGAGCAGCTTGCGCCACTTGCGAAACATCGCGTTCGGCTCGCCCTTCCCAAACAGCATCGCACTCGTGTAGGCCCAGGCGAACGCGGCGTTGTCGGGCGTGTCGGCTTTCAGATAAACAGCGTGGGAGAGATTCGTGATCTCGTGCAACGACGGCTGACTCTCCGCGTCCGTCTTCCGGATCACGATGGCGACGTAGCCCGGATGCGCCGTATTCGGTTTCTCGCCGGTCCGCCCTGCCGCTTCCATGCAAGCCACGAGGCCCGCGCGCAGCCACGGCGGGCAGCGCGCGCCCAGGTCGCGCGCCAGCGACGCTTCCGCCAGCGCCGCGAACACCCGGCCCGTCCATGATCCGCGCTTTTGTTTTTCCGCCGGCGGCGACGTGACGACAACGAGACTTGTGCGCGGATTGAACGCTGCCGGCGGCTCTCCGAATCCGTCGCTCGCGGCCCCGAACTCCTCGGCGGTCACCACATGAACGTGCAGCGGCGTCGCTTTCTTGTCGCGCCCCACGCCCGCACGGCTCCAACGCTTGTCAAAACGCGTCACGGTCTTGGCGACGACCCCGAGCACGATCTCGTGCGCTGTGGCGGCGTGCACGGTGGCTTTCTTGCCCAGCGCCTTGTGGATGTCACCGGGCACTTCGGTCGGATCCCGGTAGCCGCCAACGAGGAACACGATCGACTTCGCCACTTCATCCGCGACCGCGCGAAACTTCTCGAAGCTGCCCTTGCGGACGGACAGCGCGAGCGCGTAGCCCTTGCCCCCCGCGGTCAGCCCGACGACGTAGTCCATCCACCCGGTCTTGCGGTTCGACACGATGATGCGCGGCGGCGCGCCCTTGAGCTTGCGAACGGTGAGGCCGGAACCGTACGTCTGCCGCCATTCGGTCGCAAGGCTGGTGATGACGAGGTTGGGGTTCGAGACGTCGCCGCGCTCAAGCAGGCGGATCGCGGGGCCGGTGCGCGAGCCCTTCAACCCCAAAAAGATCACCTCCTGCTCGCTCGCTTTCGGCTTGAGCGGCTTCCACTTACCGGGAGCGACGAGCGAAACCAGTCCGGCGGTGTCGTAGACCCGCCGCGCCTTGGCTTCCGGCGCCGCCGTCCCATCCCCCGCGGTCGAAGCATTCACCGACGCGACGATCGCCTCGATCTGCTTGGCCCAACGGTCGTCGTACATCTTGAGCGGTGAGGAACACGAAATCACGAGACCGTCGTCGCCGTCGGCCACGAACGCGCGCACGATCACCTTGCTCTGGCCCGGGATGTTCATGCGGTAGCCGTAGTACGGCTCATCGACCTTTTTCACTTCGGCCCCGGCGTACTGGCCGGAGTCGTACTTCAGGTACCGGTCGCGCTGGGCATCGACATCGGACTGGTCCTCCTCCCGCACGATCAGGAGATCATGGCCGCCGCCATAGCGGCCGCTGGCCCGCAGGACGATGTTCCCGGAGATCGCGGACGACCTCCATTTCTTGGGCACCTTGACGGAGATCCGCTCGGACTTGTCCTTGAGAATCTTGTGTCCGGTCGGAAACGGGTTGTCCCCGGCCACCGCCACAACGCACAAAACCAAAAGCGCAGCGCCTTTTCGCATGAACGTGTTGTAACCGAGACGCGCGAATCTCGGATCCGTGGTGTTAGCCCGCATTGTTCATGGCCACGTGGAGCATCGGGCCGATGCGTTTGCGCGAAAGCAGTCCTTTGGATGGCACCGGCACCGTTCAAGCGTTCCGGTCCGCGTGGTCGTGAACAACGCGGGCCAGGCGAAGGCGGGGACCTGAAATGGGCGACGGCTCCGGGGCGGGTGCCACGGAGCCGTCGTTGGACAGAGGAAAGGGGGTTGGATTGGTCTTTTGCAAGGACTGGTTTGTACGCACCAGTTGTATAGCGAAGGGTGTGCCAAGGGGTTTGCCGAGTTTTTGTGCACCGTGATGAACGAAACGGCACAATGCTCCCGCAAAACGTCCGCCCAAGTTCACGTTTTCGCCCGTCTTCGCGCCTCCCTCCGCCCCCGAGCCCCCTTCCCCCCATGTTCGCTTCGGTTCTGATCCTGCTCGCCCTGTTTCCGCTCGCGCCCGACGTGGCCGACCTCGCGAAGACGCTGAAGCGGCACGCGAAGGAGCCGTACGAACAGCGCAAGCGCACGGATGCGATCCGCAAGCTGGGCGGCCTCGGAACGGTGGAGTCGACGCGCGCGCTCGAGACGCTGCTTGAGGATCCGTTCGTGCACGTCCGCGACGCGACGGTGTCGGCGTTCATCGCGCTCAAGAAGCGTCCGCCCGCGGCGCGCGAAGAGTCGGTGAAACTCCTGGGCGGGTTCTTGAGTCGCCGCCGCCGTTCCGAGACGCGCCGCCATCTGGCGACCGCTCTCGGGCTGATCGGGGATCGCGCGGCGGTGCCGGCGTTGCTGGCGGTACTGCACAAGGAAAAGGACCCGTTGGTCCTCGCTGCGGTGGCCGAGGCGTTGTCGCGGTTGCATGACGAGCGGGCGGTCGATGCACTCAAGAAAAAGGCGCAGGACTCCGCCCCGGCGCGGTCGGCGTGCCTGCGCGCGCTGGGCTGGTTCGAAAGCACGGGTGCGTTCGCGCACGCGTATCGCAAGGATCCCTCCGACGACGTGAAGGCGGCGGTCGTGGAGGTCTTGGCGCGACGAAACAAGCCGGTGCTGCCGGAGCACGAGGCGTCAGGGGCGGACGGCGAACGCTTCGGGATCGCGCTCGCGGAAACGCTCCACAACGTGCGCGATCAGGCGTTGCGACGCCGACGGGCGGCGGCCCTCTTGGGCCATCCGTCCTGGCGCGTGCGCGCGGCGGCGATCGCGGGCGTGGAGAAGCTCCGGGATCCTTCACTGCTTGCCGACCTCGTGGAGCGGCTCGCGAGAGAACCGGGGCGGTTGCGCGGCGACGCCTGGAACGCGTTGCGCGCGCTGACGGGCAAGGAGATTCCTCCGGATCCCGAACAGTGGCGCGCACTGCTGCCGATGGTCGAGTTGCCGGACGCGGGCGGCAAGCGCAAGGCGAAGGGGCTGCGGGCGACGGCGGCGTACTTCGAGATCCCGGTGTATAGCCAGCGCATTGGGTTCGTGTTCGACGTATCGGGCAGCATGCGTGACGACGGCAAGATCGAGAAGGCGCGCGAGCAGTTCGCGGCCACGGCGGCCAAACTCGCGCGCGATCAGCGGTACGACCTGTTCGCGTACCGATACCTGCTCAAGTACCCGCCGCGACCGAAGCTCGAGCGCGCCTTCGGCAAGCTGGTTCCCGGCAAGGCCCGCGCTGCCGCGCGCTGGCTCAAGAAGCAGCCCGCCCGCGGGGGCGGCGCGATCTACGACGCGCTGGTCGCCGCCATGGACGACCCGGAGGTCGATACGATCTTTTTGTTGTCCGACGGCGTGCCCAGTTTTGGGACGGTCTCGCGCGACTTCCGGGTGCTCCAGGAAGTGCGCCGGCACAACCGCTGGCGCCGCGTGGCCATCCACACGATCCTGCTCGGAACGCGCGGCACGGACCGCCGTTTCATGTCCCGGCTGGCGGCGGAAAACGGCGGCGTCGCGGTGGACGGTACGGGGCAGGTGCTGCGCTAGGGAACCTGCCGCCCCCGCCCCCCCAGAACCTGCCGCCCACCCTCACCCTTATCTCTGTCCTCGATTGAGGTAACATGAAGTGATGAGGCTGTCGGTTCTTCTCGTCCTGATTCTCGTCTCGGCATCGGCAAGCGCCGAAGACCTGCTGGAAACCTCCCGACCGAGTCCGGTCGAACGGCGCAAGCGCGAGGAAGCCACCAAGCTGTGGATGAAGACCGCCGACGTCCGGGATGCGCTCGCGCTGAATCAGCGCGGCAGAAGGCAGATCAAGGACGGCAAGCCCAAGGTCGAGATGCCGCCGCCGGCGCGGTTGCGCGAGGCCCTGGCGCAGATCGAGGACGTCGTGCAGAAGCTCGAACGCTCCTTGGGCAAGGAGTGGAACGGCGCGGCCAACGAGCAACTCGCGCAGGCGGTCAAGGTCTGGTTCAAGCTGCGCGAGATCGTGCCCGCGGAGGCCGAGCCGACCGACCCCGACGCGGCCAAAAAGGCGCGCAAGCAAAAGGAGACCGCACGCCGCCAGCGACTACGGGGCGCGCGTCGCTTCGTCCTCGACTACTACAAGGCGCGCAAGTACTCGTCCCTGTTCCACCAATGCCGCAAGTGCGACGGCCGCGGCGAACACCGTTCGCCTTTCGGGGGCGACTCGCGCACTTGTCCGACCTGCGGCGGCGCGGGCAAGTACCTCAACCGCAAGAACGTGCTGCGCTGCTCGTGGCTGGCGCACAGCCCGCTGTATCGCGCGCGCGGCCGCAACGAGAGCCGCGTCAACCGGCTCGCGAACACCGCCGCGTCGCGGCCGGCCAAGCTCGGTCCGTTCGTCAGCACCGTGACCGTCAAGGGTCAGCCGGAAGACCACAATGTGTGGGTTCGCCTCAAGCTCGAAAGCCGCAAGAGCGCGGAGCCCGGCAAGCGCGGCGGCAAAAAAGAGATCGAGACCGTCGTCGTCTACCGCGTAGGCGCCGTCTGGTACCTCTACGACAAGCGGCACGACGGCAAGGTCCTCAAGATCGAGGACGAAGAAGAAGCTGGATCGTAGAGCAAGGGGCGGAGCGTAGCGTACGGACGGCGATGTCCGCGCCGCGCGACCTCCGGTTGCGAGGGCTCTATTTCTGGAAGCGGATGGTCCGCGTCTCGCCGGCCTTGAGTTCGACGACGACGGGCTCCACGTCGTCGTCGTATTCGGGTCGGACCCGATAGCGGCCGGGTTTCAAGAACGCTTCGCCCGTACCGTCAAAGCCGATCCGCAGCATCTCCGCATCCTGATCCGGTGCTGCCCCCGCCCCCCCCTTGATCTGTCGGGCCGAGATCTCCTGGCCGAGAGACGAGTTCCCATCTTGCTCCCGCATGCTCACGACGAGGCGTCCCGCTCGGACGAGTCTCAGGTGGAGCGGCGCGCCATCGCGGATCGCGTACTCGGACCGGCCGTCGATGTGGCCCTTCGCCGAAACAAAAACCGCCAGCCGGAGTGCAGGCAGGTACGGCACCGAGAAGCGACCACCGGCGTCCGTGAACGCGTAGCGGTTCAGCGACCATTGTTTTGCGGCGATCTCGAGACGCGCACCGTCGATGGGTCGGCCCCGGTCATCGCGGACTACACCGGCAAGCGTCACGCCCGGCAGGCTCGGGATCGTACCGAGGTCGTGCGTCTCCCCGGCGCTCAACGTGATCGGTCCAAATCTTCGGGGTGCGCCGGTGTGTGGATCGACGTGGATGTGGACGGTTCGATCCGGGGGGACTTGCCGCAACGTAAATGTTCCGTCCTCTTTCACGCGGAAGTACCAGCTTGCATTCAGCTCCGGTACGTAGACGCGAACACGGCGATTTGGCGCGGGCCGCTCGATGCGTCCCGACACCGCTGCAAGTGGAGTCACGTCGATGCGAATCGGCGTGTTCGTGGGTACGCCCTTGCGGACGATGGTGCGGTGACCGCCGAAGACCGACCTCACGGCGAGCGTGCCGGAGTGCTCGCGCAGCCCCTTCAGGACCCCGAAGCCCTGGGCGTCGGTAATAGCGCGCGCATGCTGGCGCGGCTCGGATCCTTCGGTCTCCCGAAAAGACAGCCAGGCCTTGGCGACCGGCGCGCCGTCCGCGCTCACGACCTGGACCTTCAGCGATCGGCCACGCCGGGCCACGACGCGAAGGGGCACGCGTTGGCCCGGTGCGAGTTCGACCTCGTGCCGCGACGCCACGGCGTCTTTGGAATTGATGTCGAGCACCAGTTTGCCCGTCTCTTCCGGTACCAGTGCCGCCTTGCCGTCGTCGAAACTCAAGGGATCCAGCGAGACGCTCCGACCCGCCTTGACGATCTCCACGTAGACCGAGTTGCACGGCGATCCGTCGTCGTAGCGCACGTTCAGATCTATCGCCGCGAGCGGACGCAGCGCGATGTCTACCGTGGCGGTCGTATCCGGACCCGCAATCCAGGCCCACGGCGCGGTGCCCTCACGCTCGCCCTTGGCCCGGGCGACCACGTTATAGCGCCCGGGTGGAAGACCGCGCACGGTGTACCGACCGGTCGCGTCCGTTTTGGCGAACGAAGGACGGTTCATTCGGTCACGGTACCCGTTCGGATCGTAGGGGCCCGCGCGCGCCTCCATGTGGTCGTTCGAATCCAACGGAACGACGAACACGTCGGCTCCCGCGACCGGTATGGCGTGGGCATCGACGACCCGTCCTTCGAGCGTGCCGCCGCGTCCGAGCACGATTTCGACCGGTGCGCCCGCTTCGCCGCGGCGAAGCGTGAGCGCCACACGGCCGTAGCCGGCCTTTTGGACCACGAGCTCGAACGGGAACAGCGGCCGCACCGCCGGAATCTCATACAGACCGCGCCGGTCCGTGCGCCCGTTCTCGGCGAAGTCCTCGTAGTCCTCCACATCGGATGCATCGATGCGAGCGCCGTCGATCGGCTGGCCCGTGATGTCGATCACACGAACGTTCACCGGAACGCCGGGTTCCAAAAACAGCGGCAGGGTCTCGTCGGCGCGCACGCGGGCCGTGACGACTCGATACCCGGTTCGAACAACACGAAACTCGCCCGCGGGAACCGCGGCGCGTCCGTCCGCGTCGGTTTGGATCGGCGCGCCGCCCGGGCCATCCTCGGACACGATGTACGCACCCGGCAACGGGCGACCGTCGCGCGCATCGCGGACCAGGAACACGCCACCGGGCGTCTTCACGCCCGCATCGGTTTTGGAAACATCGCCGTCCGTTCCTGCCACCTGTCCAGGGTCTTTCGCTCGGTCCCGCGGTGAGGTCATCTCCGGCCCGGTCGCGCGCGGCGCCGTTTCCCGCCGACTGTGGATCAGCCAAGGCGTGGCGACCAGGAGGACGAGGGCGCCAAGAAGGGCGAGACGTGCTTTGAGACTCACGGCGAGGGCTCCCTTGCTGGCGAGAGTGGCGAGAGCCGCGATCCACGCCCGGCGCGGTTGCGTCTTGTCGAGGTCGGCACGCATTCGATCCAGCGCGCGGGCCAGGTGTGCTCGGACCGTCGGTCGCGACAGCCCGAAGCGGCGGGCGAGCGCGCTCACCGTTTCGTCTTCGTAGAAACGGGCGACGACGAGTCCGCGCTCGGGGTCGGGCAGGCGCGTAACGGACGTAACGACCCGGCGCTGGATTTCCAGCGTGGCCGCCACGTCGGCTGCCGACGGGGCCGCCCGGGTCCGTGCCGTTGCCGTGCGGGTCTGCTCGCGCGCGCGCCGACGGGTGTCGCCGCGATGCGTCGAACGCAGCCTGTTGTGCACGAGCGCGGCCAGGAAGGCGCGGGGCTTGCGCGGGGCGGGGGCGCGCAACGCGTCGATGCAGGCGTCCTGCGCCAAGTCGTCGGCGTCTGCTCCGGGACCGACCAGCGCGCGAGCCAGCGCCCGGACAAACCCGGCGTGCTCAAGAAGAAGATCGGTGTTCGGTGCTCCCAAGGCTCTCAGACTAGGAGACGCCGCCGGTGAAAAATCTGGAAACCGCGGCTCCTGCCCGACCGAACCCAACAGGTGTGCGCCCACGCTCGTTCCAACCAGTACCGAGCCGGGATCAAAAGGATGGTTTTCGCCGGGCTCGCGGTGCAAGCCTCTTCCCGGCCCGACGTTACGACAAGGACTGCGATAGTGCATCGCGAGCGATGCCGCACGCTCCAATGTCAAAGTCATCCTTTTGATCCCGGCTCGGTATGGACCGCCAGAGGAGCGACCGCGCCACCGCTCGCATCCGACTGCTCCGTTGCGTCAGCCGGTGCGGGCTACCGGTTCGGGCCGGGTAGGTTGGTGAGCAGGTCGGCCCAGTGGGTGCCGTTGAAGCCGTACTGGATCGAGGGGCCCACCGACAGGCTGGCGTTCATGATGTCGCTCGGTCCGTCGCTCGGCGAAGAGTGATTCAGGCCCAGGCTGTGGCCGATCTCGTGCGCGAGCACCGCGGCGAGGATGCGGCCGAAGCCGTCCGCCACGTTGAACATCGCCTGCTCCCGGCCGCTGCGCGGCGCGCCGCCGCCCAGCAGATGACGCAGCCCGTCGACGTCGCCCGCGGCGACAGGATTGCCGGCGATGGAGTTCCGAAACGAACTCAGGTACGGCGACAGGACGCGATTGGCGAACACGCCGAGCGACGTCCCGTTCGGCGTGCCGCAGTTGTGCTCGACATTGAAGTTGCCGCCGTCGAGCCAGGCGGTACCGACGACGCCCTGGTCGGGGCCATGCCGCACGCAAATCTGGCTGAAGCGGTTCGGCGCCGCGCCGAGAATGCCGCCGACGTTCGGCGAGATACCACTGTCCGGTCCGGCGGGGCCGATGAACGAGATCGAGAGTCCGCCCGTCTGTGGGTTGCCGTCGTCGCCGTTGCCGTAGTAGCGCGAGAGGTATCCCAGCGTGCGGCGCTCCAGGAGCGCGCGCGCGAGCTGATCGGCCTCGGTGCCGGTCGCGTCGGTCGAGGCCGGATCACGCAGGCCCAGGGCGACGAGCACCTCGTCGAAGTCGGAAGCGTAGGCGGGCGCGGGGTCGTAGACGACGTCCCAGTTGATCCACCAGTTGTCGTGCGTGCCCCACCGCGCGGTGAAGCCGATGAACACGTCGCTACCGACGGTGACCGCGAGGTCGTCGAAGAATCCATCGACATCGGTCACGCGCACGACATCGACGCCGGCGTCCTGGCCCGCGGTGTACGAGCCACTCGAGCTGAGCGAAGCGCCCGACGCGTTCGTCTGCAGCGCGAAGGAGTACGCGGGGTTGCCGCCACTCGCCGAGAGAAAAACCGACTGCCCCGGATCGACCTGGCCCTCGACCGACAGCGTGATCTCGACATCGCGCACCTCGATCCGGAGGCTCACCACATCGAGCGTGGACGTCGCGTCCTGGCAGACCATCACGATCGTGCGCGACGCGGATCCGGTCGGAATCCCGGCGAGCCGCCCATCCTGCGTAAGGTCCAACCCGGCCGGCAGAGCGTCGCCGGAGGTCGAGACCCACCAAAAGTAGGGCTCGACACCGCCGTTGGCGGTCATTTGCTGAAAGACCGCGTGCCCAACGTTGCCCTGATCGAGCGTTTGGGTCAGGATCTGGACGTCGGTCGCGGGAGCCGTGGTGCCCCCGCCCCCCCCACCACACGACGTCAGAGACGCCGAAAACAGCAGAAGAACGCTGAGCGAATAACCTTTCATGCCCACTCCGAGGGCGCACCCGTTTCCCCGGGCCGCAGAGCCTTATCGGACCGTTGCGAGCCGCCAATTGAGACCCTTCCCGCTTCCCCTCCAAGACGCCGTCCTGATTCGACGCTACAAGCGGTTCCTGGCCGACGTCCGCTTCCCCGACGGCCGCCAAACCACCGTCCACTGCGCCAATCCCGGCGCGATGACCGGCCTCGACACGCCCGGCCTCCCCGTCCTGATCAGCGACAGCAAAAACCCGAAGCGAAAACTCCCGCTGAGCCTGGAACTCGTGCGCCCGGGCCGCTCGTGGGTCTGCGTGAACACCGCGGTCGCCAATCGTGCTGTGGGCGCATGGCTCAGATCGGGACAACTGCTGAAGGGCGTGCGGGACGGTCGCGAGGAACAAGTACGAGCAGAGCTGACGGACGGCGATGTTCGTTGGGACTTCGGGCTGCCCGGCGGCGGGGTGCTCGAGGTCAAGAGCGTGACCCTCAAGACCGGTCACGCCGCCGCATTCCCCGACGCCGTAACCGAGCGCGGGCGCAAGCATCTGGAACGTCTGGCGGTGTCGAGGGCACCGCGGCGCGTGCTGGTGTTTTTTGTCGCGCGCGCCGACGTGCGCTACGTGCGTCCCGCGGACGAAGTCGATCCGGCGTACGGTCGCGCGCTGCGGGCGGCTGCAACAGCCGGCGTCGAGATCGTCGCGATTCAGGCTCGTTTTTCGCGCGAGGGCGTGCGACAGGGGCGGCGACTGGACGTGGTGCTCTAGAGCGCTTACAAGCAGGGCGTGGGAGTTCACCGCGCGGCGGCGACGATTCACTTTTGCTACGGGCATCGCCTCGTCGGACACGCCGGTCCGTGCCGGCACCTGCACGGCCACAATGCGGTGGCCGAGATCGCGTGCGAGGGCCCCCTGGATGCGCTGGGCATGGTCATCGACTTCGCGACCATCAAGAGCCGCGTCCGCACCTGGGTCGATGAACACTGGGACCACAAGATGATCCTCGACCGCGCCGATCCACTCGTGGAACGGCTGCGCGCGGACGGCGAACCAGTCTTTGCGCTCGCCGGCCCGCCGACCGCCGAGAACCTCGCCGCGCACCTGTTTGCGGTCGCGCGCGATGCCGGGCTGCCGGTCGTGCGCGTCCGCATCTGGGAAAGCGACGGAAGCTGTGCGAGCTACGAGCGAGCGAGTGACGGAACCACCCGAGGCGGCGGAGCCTCGTCGTGACGCAGCGCCACGATCCCGACGTGATCGTGCGCAACCGGCGCGCGTTTCGCGACTATCACATCGAGGAGCAGCTCGAAGCGGGCATCTCCCTGCTCGGACCCGAGGTGAAGTCGATCCGCGACGGCAAGGCCTCGATCGCGGAAGCGTACGCGGCGTTTCGCGGCATCGAACTGTTCTTGCACGACATGCACGTGCCCGAGTACGACTTCAAGGGCTACGCGCTGCACGAGCCCCTGCGTCCGCGCAAGCTGCTGATGAAAAAACGGGAACTGCGTGACCTAAAGGTCGCGGTCGAACGCAAGGGCTACACGCTCGTGCCACTCCAGCTCCGCTATCGCCGCGGACGCATCAAGGTCAAGCTCGGCCTCGCCAAGGGTCGCCAACGCCACGACAATCGCGACAAGGAAATGGAAAAAGAAGCCAATCGCGAAGCAAGAGCCGCCGAAGGCCGCCGCCGGTAGCCGCCGCGCGCCCGTACACTGGCAGGACCAAGCGCCCCGTGACGCGCGATCTGAAACGATCTGAAACAGATCGGGGTCACGCGGGCTTAAGGGAGATAGCATGCGCACACTCCTTGTTCTGCTCGGCTTGGCTGGATTCAGCCACGCCAACGACGACCCCGACGCCACGGTCTTTCTCGGTCCCCTCGGACGCGACACGGTTTTTGCGCCGGCAAACAACAGCCGCGTGATCCTGTCAGGCGTCACGCGGAAGTGGAACGGCGTTCTGGCTGAATTGCGTGGGCGCGGCTACGACAAAACCGTGCGCCTCGGCAAGAAGATGGACGCCGCGTTTCGTGAGCTGGCACGCATCCGTCCGGGTTTCGTGGCTGTGGTTGTGCCGCCGGATCGGCTGGACGTCAATTTTCACTTCGAGTTTCTGGAAAGGGCGGCGCGGCTCGACAGCGACCCCTTCGTGGACTTTTCGTTCGGGTACATCACGGGCGCGACGCCCGCCGAGGCCCTTGGATCCCTGCGAGCACTGCGCAAGGACGAGACCCGGCACACCGTCCTGGAGTTCGGCCCGACCCGGCGGGCGTACGGCCCGACGCGGCCTGGCCCGCACAAGACGGCGAAGGGTTATACCGTGCGGCGCTACGGGCATGCGGCGAACGCTGCCGACGTGGCGGCGACTCTGGCGAAACTCGAAGGAATTGGAATCTACAAGGCCTGGGGTCACGGTTATCCGGCCGGAGTGTACGAGGGCTTGCAGGGGTCAGCATTGCGGAAGAGCACACTCGACCTGGACGGAGCGCTCTACTTCTCGGGCCCGTGTTACTGCGGCGTTCCTTCCGGCTGGTTCGATCCCTCGGGAGGACTCATCAAGCGGCGCGTCCTCGCCCTGGAGGACTCGTTCGTACTCGCCGCGATCAAGGCACGCGCGGGGGCGATCTTCGCCGGGCTGGATCCGGACCGCGGCGAGACGAACCACCACGAGTTCGAGCACCTCCTGACGCGAGGCGGTCCGCTCGGCGACGCGAGCAAGTCGACCTATGACGACGTCGTCCTGGCGTACCGCCGTACCCGGCTGAAGCTGCCGCGCTACAAGGAGTGCGAGCGCCGTCCCCACGCAAGCATCCACGAAACAATGATCGCGGGCGGAGCCTGCCGGGCGTTGTTCGGCGATCCCGCGGCCACGCCGGTGAAAGCCGCAGCACCGGATCCCTTCGTTGCCGAGGTCCACAAAACGGACCACGGCCTTGAATTGCGCTGGAGCTACACGAAGGACCTCGGCCGGTATTGGCTTCCCATCGATGTCTACCGCGCGGAGGGGCGCTGGACGCACCGGCTGCGGTTCACGGTCGAGCTACCGCGGGGGGCGGCCCACGGCATCCGCGGGTTCAAGGCGCTGCAGGTCACCAAGGACGGCCATGCACTGCCCGCCCAATGGGTCACGGCCGGGCTGGAAGGACTCGGTGAACGCGTGCGTGCGCACGTGATGGTGGTGTTTCCGTGGAACCTCGAGAAGAAGGCGCTCCTCGGGGGACAACTCTATGAAGCGCGCTTCCTGCTGTCGGGAACCAGCCGTTGACACCGGACGCCAACGAGCTGCTGGCGCACGCCGGGTTCCTCCGTCTGCTCGTCCGCCGGCTCGTCCGAAACGAGGCGGACGCGGACGATGTGATTCAGGCGACATGGCTTGCGGCCCTGGCGCACCCGCCGCCGGAGCGCCGCGCGGGCCTGCGGGCATGGCTCGCGACCGTGGCTCGCAACCTTGTACGCCGGAGGCATCGCGATACGGCCCGCCGCCAACGCCGAGAGATCCAGGCAGCGCGTCCGGAAGCCATGCCGTCGACCGCGCAGACCGTCTCCGAGCTCTCGGTCCACCGCTCCCTGGTCGAGAGCGTCCTGGCCCTGGCGGAACCCTACCGCACGACCGTGGTTCTCCGTTTTTTGCACGAGCGCACACCACAGGAGATTGCCCGCTCCTTTGATGTGCCCGTCGCCACGATCCGAACCCGACTCCATCGCGCGCTCGCCATGCTGCGGGCGAGACTGGACGAACGCGAACGCGATTGGCGAACCGTCGTCACGCCCTGGCTTGCCACATCGAGCGGATGGGCTGGCGGTGCCATCGTCGCTGCCGCGATCACGGTGACGGCGATGGTCATGTTCCTTCGATTCGGCAATCACGACGCCGTTCCAGCCTCGAGGGCCGCGCACACGCATCGCGCGACGGTCAAGGGAACCACGACTCCGCCGGCTTCGCCCCCGACGCGAGAACCGAGCCCGACCCCGCGCGACCCGACGCCCGCGGCAACGGCGCTGCGCCCAGTCAAAGACGATAAGGCGCTCCGTCTCGGCGGTCTCTCGCCGACCGGTACGATCGAGGGAATCGTCGTCCAAGAGATCCGCAGGAAGAAGCGACCCGTATCGGACGGGACCGCCTATCTTCTTGCCTACGACAACTGGCACTCGCTCCCGGTTGCCTGGCACGAAACCGCGCGAACGACACCGGTCAACGCGAGCGGCAAGTTCGCGTTCGGTCCCCTGGCCGCCGGCGCGTACGCCGTGGGTGTACGTTGGCGCGGGGTGTTTCGCGAAGCCAGCGTGGTCGTCGAACGTCGGCGGGCGACGAAGCGAGTGGTCATCGCGTACGGGAGCGCTACGATTCGCGGGCGCGTGCTCGACGAACTCGGCCGCGGCGTGAGCGAACGGTTGGTATCGGTATCCAATGCGGCGAATCCGCTCGGTCAATACATCGGATGGGCCCGCACCAGCGCGGACGGTTCGTTCGTGAGCCGGGGCTGGTCCGGCGGATCCCATTGGGTGACCGCGCCGCGCGCGCCCCGCAGCACCGGCGCGGCGCGCTCCGTGACCGTGGCGGCCGGGGGCGAAGTATCGATCGACCTGGGCACGGTGCGCCCTCTGCCACGCTGGTCCGGGACCGTCCGCACGCCGTCGGGAGCCCCGGCGCAAGGTCCAGGGCGAATACAAATCATGCCGCTACGCTCCCAGGGCTATGCGTTCGTGCCCTTCGATCGTCACGGTCATTTCTCCGCTCCGGTGGCCCCGGGCCGGTACCGCGTCGTCGTGCACTTGCCGGGTGTGCGCTTCGCGACCGCATCCGCCGTCACCGTTCCCGAGACGGACCTGACGCACGACGTAAAACTGCCCGGCCATACAGTGCGCGGAACGGCGTCCGGCGCGCAACGAGCACACTTGTCCCGCACCGATGGCAGCGAGCAGTACAAGTTCGGGTCGGTTGCAGCGGTCGAAGGACGCTTTCGGTTCGATGGCGTGTCCCCCGGCCTCTACCGCATCCGCGCGGGCCGGATCACGGCCACGATCGAGGTTCGCAAGGCCGACATCGAAATCGGATCCCTCAGCGACGCAGCTGCACGACGGCGATAGTTTTTGACATCCAGGACATCGCCGTCCGTTTGCTCTCGCCCGATTCTCGCCGCGCCAAAGGCTATGATCAGGCCATGCGCCTGACCCGTTTCGCCTCCTTCGTTGTTCTGCTCGCCGCTTGCGGCACGGGCGGTCCGAGACAAACCGATCCCGTCACCGGTGAGACGTACCGCTCTCCGGTCGGCAACGACTTTGCGTCGCAGGACCGTTGGATTCGTGACAGCCGGATTACCGAGCTGCGTATCGCGCAGGACGGGGGCGTCTTGCCGGAACCCGGGATCACGGCCGCGTGCGACGCGGTTTTTTCGCAGATCGTCGCGACGCTGCCGCCGCAGCACCGGCGCGGATTTTCGTACACCCTCGTGCTCGCGGCGTCGCCGCAGGTCAACGCGTACACCTACGGTGGCGGGCGCGTGCACTGTTTCTTGGGGGCCGTCGCGGCTTGCGAGGACGCGTCGGAGTTTGCGGGGTTGGTGGCGCACGAGATCGGCCACATCAGCCACGACCACTTCGGCCAGCGGGCGGGTCGTGCCCGGCGCGCGCGGTCGATTCTCGGGCTCGGCGGACTGCTCGGGCGCCCCGGGCGTGCGATCGGCGGGCTGCTTGGCGGCTGGGCCGCCGGGATCAAACTGCAGCGGTACTCGCGCGTGCAGGAAAAAGAGGCCGACGAGCGCGCGGTCGAATACACGAGTGCGGCGGCGTTTGATCCCGACGGGCTGGCGCGCTGGTTCGCCCGGCTGGAACAGCAGGGACGCGCGCGCGGGGTCTCGCTGTTTGCGAGCCACCCGACGCACAAGAACCGTGTCAGGGAAATCCGCGCGGCCATCGCCCGGCGTCAAGAAAACGTAGGCACCACGTCGCGCACAGTGCGCGACGTGCGCGACACCGACGGTTTTCGGCGGGCGCGCGACCGGGCGCGGGCCATCCTTCCGTACTACGTCGGCCTCGAAACCGCGCTGGCGGGCACCGAGCCGGCACCCGTGATCAAGGCTTGCGACAAGGGCATGGCCGCCCTGCCAAACCACGGCACGTTTTACTTTTGGAAGGGCCTGCTGCTCGCCGCGCAAGACGACAGGAAACAGCGCGCCGTTGCCGTGCCCTTGTTGCGCCGAGCCGCCCTTCTCGACGACGCGAACTTCACGGTGCACCTGATCCGC
Organism: Planctomycetota bacterium; assembly: GCA_021776735.1. GTDB lineage: Bacteria > Planctomycetota > PLA2 > PLA2 > PLA2 > JAJFFH01. The sequence continues at coordinate 177,234 of JAJFFH010000050.1, forward strand.
TCCATGACCGAGTTGGCCGCGGGCCAGTTTCCGCAAGCCGAACAGGCCGCCACGAGAGTGATCGAATTGGTCCCGTTTTTTCCAAACCCGCACTTCATCCGCGGCGTCGCCCGCTTTGCCTTGGACCGCAAACAAGAAGCGTTTGGCGACTTCGACGCGACCCTGGAACGTCTCCCCCAAGACCAGCGCGCCGAGACCGTCAAAAAAATCCGCGAGTTCGCGCCGGAGTACCGCAAGGACGATGCGTAGGGGTTACTCGTCCGAGCCGCGGTGGGCCGTGGCGTCGTCGTCGATCCAGTCTTCTTCTTCGTACGACATGCCGTTACGGCCCGGGACCTTGCGCGTCGGGCCCGGCGAGTAGAGCGTGCAGCTCTTCGGGCCGTAGCAAAACGTCTCGCGCCGGTATCGCTTTTTCGACTGGTCCCACTGGTCGAGGGTCATTTCGACCGGCATCTCGCAGCCCCACGTGCACGTCGAGCACTGCGTCGAGTACGTTCGCGCCGCGAGTCGCCGGTGACCACGCGCGCGGTACACCTCGAGGGCCGGCGGCACGGCGCAAAACGGCGGCGACGCGGTGCTCCCCTCCGCCTCGCGTGGCGCCCGCTTCAGGCCGCTGATCTTGTACAAATCGGCCGTCTCCAACCGCGGGTCGGGGACGGGCACACCTTTCCCCGACACCTGGTCGCCGATCTGGAATCCGTGCTTGGCCTGCGCGCCCTTGCCGATGGCGACAACGAACTCGCGCGCCTCGTCCTCGAGCGCTCCGGCGACACGCAGGACGAACCCTAGGTAGTTGTGCACCCTTTGGTCAAAACTCCGCAAGAGCCGAATGCGCGGCTGGACCGACCGGATCTGGCCCTGCCAGGCGAGCTTGGCAATCTGACGGCTCATGGAGAGGCCTGATCCTAGCTCAGGGGCGACTTCAACGCGGTGATCTCGTCTGAACAGGCGATCGACGTTGAACAGCTACTCCAGGTTCGATCGCCTTCCGCCGCGCAGGGCCGCGTTGGCTCAGCGCGCGTGGACTTGATGGCTCGATGCGTCGTGCGGATTCTGGCACGGCAAAACGGACCCGGCGTCGGATCCGGCGGCGCCTTTCTCAGCCCGCGTCGGATATCGCCGTCCGTTTGCTCTGGTCCCTGGAGTTTGGACCTTTGGAGTTTCGGGACGGAACCGACGAGGTTTCGGATCGATGTGCTTGCCATTTATATACTTCAGGTTAATATAATTGCGTGATTGAAGCCGTCATGAAGCCGAATTGGGATGACCTGTACCGGATTGCGGCGGCGCACGAGGGTCACTTCACAACTGCCCAGGCGGCTGAGGCAGGCTACTCTCCGCAACTTCTCGCCAAGCATCTCAAGAGCGGGAGGATCCGGCGAGTCCGTCGGAGCGTCTACCGGATCGTTCACTACCCGGGCGGCGAACACGAGGATCTGACTGTCTTGTGGCTTTGGAGCGGGCGAACCGCCGTGTTCAGCCACGAGACGGCGCTCGCTCTTCACGATCTCTCCGACGTGCTGCCGGCGCGGATCCACATGACGCTCCCGGTCTCCCGAAAGCACCGCCGGGCGCGCGTGCCGCGGGGACTTGTCCTGACGTACGCGAACCTCGACCCGAGCGAGCAGACCTGGGTCGGCCCGGTTCCGGTCACGAGCGTTCGCCACACGCTGATTGACTGCGCGCGTGCAAGCGTGGCGCCCGAGTTCGTACGCGATGCGTTCGAGGAGGCAGTGGCGCGCGGCCTCCTCGCCCGCGATGCCGTGCCTGAGGTAACCGAATACCTGACCGTCTACTTTGGCCCGTCGCGCAGTCCGACCGAGCGCATATGAATTGGCGCAGGTACCAGTCGGCCGGTTCATTCAAGCAAGCCCTGGAACAGCGCCTGCGCGACCAGGCGATCGGGGATGGCGTCGAGCTGGCCCGCGTCCGTCAACTCCTGGTCTTCGACCGTTTTCTTGCGCGCGTTGTCGCGAGCCTCGGCGACCGGATGGTGCTCAAGGGAGGGCTGGTGGTCGAACTCCGACTCGCACGGGCCCGCACGACGAAGGACATCGACCTGCAACTCGACGACGCACCGCACGACGTTCTGGCAAGACTCCAGGAGGTGGGGCGGCTGGACCTCGGCGATTTCCTCCGCTTCGAGGTCCAGGATGATCCGCGTCACCCTGAGATCGAGGCCGAGGGGATGCTCTATCAAGGGCGGCGCTATCGAGCACGCGCAATGCTCGCGGGCAAGATCTACGGTTCGTCTTTCGGAGTCGACGTGGTCTTCGCAGAGCCGATGACCGGCCACGTCGAGGAGATCGGCGGCAGCAAGCTGCTTGAGTTCGCCGGTGTGTCGCCGTCGACCTTCCGCATCTACCCGCTCGAAACCCACATCGCCGAGAAGCTCCACGCGTACACGATGCCCCGAAAGCGCCCGAACTCGCGCGTGAAAGATCTGCCGGACATGGCCCTTTTGGCCACGGTGCGCGCCCTGGACGCCGCCGAACTCCGATCGGCCTATGAACACACGTTTCAGGCCCGCGGCACGCACTCGATCCCAAGGGCGCTTCCGCATCCGCCGGTTGAATGGGGCCCGGTTTACGAACGAATGGTCATGACCGACGACCTCGCATGGCGCACGCTCGACGAACTCTTCTCCGCGGTGGCGACGTTCCTCGATCCACTGCTTGCCGGGAGCGAAGGGCGCTGGGATCCGGAGCGATGGTGTTGGATAGGCACCGAACTGGCGACCGCAGCAGGATAGAACCGCCAACGTTTGTGACGATTTGCTGGTAGACAGGCGCGCCGCGAAGGGCATCGGCACTACAACCGGAACCGGCGCGATCCGGACCGGCAGGCGATCTACAACGCGGCACGGTGGAAGCGTGTTCGGGCGCTGAACATCGCTGCCGATCCGCTATGCAAGGTCTGCGAGCGGGAGGGGCGGACGACGCCGGCCGTGCAAGGTGCACCACGTCGTGTAGGTGCGGGAGGCTCCGGAGCGGGCCCACGAGATGGCTAACTTGATGAGCGTTTGCGCGGCTTGCCACGTCCGGATCGAGGGCCGGTGACTGAGCGTTTGTGCCCCCACGAAAAAACGAGTAGCCTCGCGGCCACCCGGCTGGGTGCTCGATAGTCGAAGAGGAGCCTACGCACGCTCCGGCGCCACACGAACGCGGCCGCGCCGAGGCCCACGAGCGCGAGCGTGCCCGGCTCTTCGACGGGGCCCCCCGGCTGCTGCCGATGGAACCTTACGCGGTGAGAGGCGGGGCGCGTCACGGTCCGGGCGCCGGTTCCTTATCGGACCCAAACTGTGAAGACAAGGCCGTCGACGAACCCGAACTGGATTCTGCGCGTGCGTCCTTCTTGATCCTTGAACCGGTACGTGAACGAAGGGTGGCCGGACACGATCGAGGTGCTGTTCGGTCGGCCGAACTTCTCGATGACGCGCGTGACCCGCCACAGCATGAACTTTGCCTTGACGTCGGGCAGCTGGCGAGGGATTTCGCGGGCCAGGACTTCTGGGTATTGAGCGCCTTCCATCAATCGTTCGGGCTCGGCGATGAATGATCTGATCGGGAGGCTGCGTGCGTGCTTGGGACGCGCGAGCGTCTCGTGCCTTGGCGTGCCGCCTCGAGTCTGCTCGGATTGCGCAGTTCCCGTCACCGTTGCAGAGTGCTGAGCCAGGGTACGCACGGACGCATGCAGCTGGGCGATCGCCCTCTCTAGTCCGTCGAGGCGAAGAGGGGTGGCGCGTACCGGTGACGCGCCGGACTGGGTGCCGAACGCGGTGGCGATCAGGGCGCCGACGGCAACGCCTCCAAGGCCAGTCAGGAAGGAGTTCATGCCTGGCAGCGTAACTTCGCTCGAATCGACCGGCACGGCCTGTCTACGAATCCCGGTGGCCTCCCGTGCCGGGACGATCGGGACGATGTCGGGACGATTCGATTCGGCAGTATCGTCGCGTCGCGTGCTTTGTCACGGCGAACGAAAGGGCGAGGTTCCCCGTGGAACGCCCGGGCCTTGCGGTCGGCCTCGTTTTTTGGCCCCCGAGGGGTTGTCCGGACCTGTCCTTCGGTTGTCCCTCCGTGACCGGGCACCAAAGAGAAAACCCCGATGGACAGCGGAAGGTCCGCCATTCATCGGGGTCAGCTGTGGTGGAGGCGCCGGGAATCGAACCCGGAGACTATCCGTTCTATCAGCGGGTTTTGGAGCCCCGTCCGCGTTTTGTACCCCCGTGTGTACCCCGGGGTGCGGCAGCGAGCGCGTCCGCGGCAGCGAGCAGATCGACATCCTCGACATGCGCGTAGTGGTGCCGCATCGCGGTGCGACTCGCGCTCCACCCGAAGAGCTCGTCGACCACATGCGCCGGCACGCCCGCCTTCGCGATCAGCGTCGCCGCGCTGTGCCGGATCGAGTGGAAAGTGAAGGGCCGGTAGTGGTCGTCGCCATCGCGCTTCCATGCCGGCACCTCTTTGGTCGGCATCGTCTTGAGCACCTTCTTGATCCAGTAGTTGATCCGGCGCGGGTCCTCCCAACTCGAGCCGTTGGGCTGCACGAACACGAGGGCGTTCGGAAGAGCCCTGGCGCATCGGGCAGCAACGTACGCGCCGGGCTCCCCCACCAGGAATCCGATCTTGCGTGCACCCTCCTTTTCGTTGACCGGGCGCACGTGTTACCCGGAACGAGTCGCACCAGTGGCAGCTCATCGCCTCCATGCCCGAAGAAGCCTTCGAGGGGTCGCGATGGTTGCTGATATCGTCAAATGGCAGCCACTACCGGCAGGAGAACGCACATGGCACCCGACACGAGGAACCACGTCTTGCGAGCGATGCAGCGAGAGATCGGTCTGATCAAGCACATCGCCGCGCAGCTGACCGAGGGGGGATTGGAATACCGGCCGAGCCCGGCGCAACGCTCGACACTAGAGCTGTTGCGCTACCTTCCGGTCTGTGCAGTCCATGGCGTCCACAGCCTGGTCGCGGACGGCGGCGGCGCCGATCCGGCGGTCGCGGAGCTGAAACGTCGCGCGGCGCGCCTTACGCTCTCGGACTTTGCGGAAGCGATGGATGTTCAGGAGGCCGCCCTCGTTCGCGCGATGGGCCGCATTACCGACGCCAGGCTTGCGGCTCCGGCCGACCTGCCGTGGGGAGGAACGGGAACGATGCTCGACGTGCTGATGGTGTTCGGTCCGCAATGCCTGTCGGCGTATCGAATGCAGCTGTTCTTGTACGCCAAGGCGGCGGGCAACCCGGCCCTCGACACCACCGACTGCTGGTTCGGTGCGACGGGCGGCGACTGAGCATCCACGGCGCCACGAGGACGCCGTCGGCTTCGTGGGCGCCGCCAAAGCGCAGAAGTGCGCCAGGCTGTGTGGACGACTCAAAAGGGTATTGCGCCGCTCGACCAGCCGCGCAACGTCTGGTTCTTTGGGCGGAGCCGGTGGCAGCGGATAAAGAGCTAGACATGAAGAGCAAGAAGTTCATCGCCGTCCTGATTCTGCTGAACGTCGTCGTTTTGATTGGGCAGGTCTGGCCCGAAGGTGCCCCGCCCTTTGCGAGAGCGGCCAACATAGTGTGCCTGGTCGCGACGTTGGCGTTCTTGGTGAACGAGATTCGATCTTAGCCCGGCATTTCTCATGCCCAGCGATACGCCTCTCGGATGTCACAGGCGCGGATGTGCTAGGGTGGCGCGATGGCTGAACACGGCGTTCCTACCCAGGAAGAGATCGCGAACCTGCCCCGGTGGGCGATCGTCGCCTTTGCGGCTCGGTGTGCGGCGCGGGTGCGTCCGCTGCTCGATCGTGCGGGTGAGCTAGCGGCTCGCGCTGCCACCGCCGTTTCCGCCGCTGAGAACGCCCACGTCGCCGCCGAAACCGCCAATTCCGACTACGCAGCCTATATGGCGGCCGCCAACGACGACACCGCGAGAGCGCGGTCCGCCGACATCGCCTTTGCTGACGCCGCCTACGCCCACAGTGCGGCGGTCGCCTCTGGCGACGCGAGCGGGTACAGCAATCTTGTCAGGGAGGATTTTGAGGCCTTGGCCCGGGCTGCTCGCGGAGTCCGGCAGCATCCTGCGCCCGAGTCCGTCTTTGGTGCGATGTGGCCCGTCGAGGCGCCTGACTGGTGGCCGGACGACGATGCCTCGAGTAACCCGGGGCCGCGCTCCTCGGATTGACCCGAACGCGATCGGGACGCGACGCGGCCCCGGTGGTTTTCTTGTCGGACTTCGCGCGCCTTGAGCACGCTCGTCGGAGTCGGTGCGGGACCGCGCTTACCCATGGCGTCCCCATTCTATGCGGCGCATGGACACATTAACGTGGCTTATCATTCACCCACGTTATGAGACGACGGCCTCGATCACACCGGCCCAAGTTCCTGCCGCCGCCCGGACAGGCGCGCCGCGAAGGGCACCGGCGCTACAACCGGACCCGGCGCGATCCGGACGCCCAGGCGATCTACGACTCCGCACGGTGGAAGCGCGTCCGGGCACTGAAGATCGACGCCGATCCGCTGTGCGAGGTCTGCGAGCGCGAGGGGCGGACCACGCTGGCCGCACAGGTGCACCACGTCGTGAAGGTGCGGGACGAGCCCGGACGGGCGTACGACATGGCGAACCTGATGAGCGTTTGCAGATCGTGTCACGCACGGATCGAAGACCGCGACGGGTCGGGCGGATGATTCGCCGCCAAACCTGGCGAAAAGACCAGCTACCGTGTCGCCTATCGCGTGGATTCGCGCTGTTCGTCGAGAGCTATGCCCGGCGCGACGCTTCTCGATCCACGACGAGACTGTACAAGGCAACATCGTGCAACTGGTTGCCGACGACGTGCGCTGAGCGGAGCAGCCCCTCCTGTTGAAAGCCCAACGCCTCCGGTATTCGACGCGACCTCGTGTTCGCGGTGGCGCACCGAATCTCGAAGCGACGGAGCCCGTAGCGGCCCGGCAAGTGCTCGATGAGCGCAGCAACCGCCGCTCGGGCCAGCCCTCGCCCTGCCGCATCTTGAGCGAGCCAGTACGCGACTTCACAGCACCGATCGGGTGGACTCGCGTTGATGACGTTCACGCCCCCAACAAGCCCAACGCCGTCCATGATGCCCCATCTCTGCGGAGGCACGTCTGCTCCCGCTACTGCGTTGGAATGCTCGAGGAATGCGCGTGTGGCCGCCTCCGTGTCTAGCTGGTCAGGCCATCGCATCCAGCGGCAGATATGTGCGCGATTCCGATTCACCGTCTCCAGCAAGCTGGCGGCGTCGGCTGCGAGCAAGGGACGAAGGGTGACTTGGGCCCTGAGGCTGATTCTGTCGCCATCCACGTCAGCAGCCTATCAAGGCGGCCCCAGTGAGGGGCACTGCGAAAACCCGGCAAAAAAAACTCCAACCACCAGGGTCGCTGTAGCGACTTGGGGAAGTGCAGGTTCGGAGACCCCCCCCGGCGGCACGTCATCCAAGCCAAGACCTGCACCAACTCGTGCAAAGCGGTGGAAATGGAGGCGTTCCCACTCACCTCCAGAAAGCTGGCAGGCCCGCAATAGGGCCTCGAAGTCACGGCGCCCATTTCATAGAGTGCCCGGCGGCCGGGGGTCAAAGCGAAGCGCTTCGTCCTTTCTACAACTTCCACCTATTGAGGGGGCGCCAGTGACACCTAGCGTTCCCGGCGTGACGCCGCCCCCGGCCTCTTGATTTGGACAAGTCCGCCGGACAATCTTCAAACACGACATTTCGGCGCGGGGTCCGCCAAAAAAGAAAAAAGACGGTGATGTGGCCTCGCTGCGCAAAGACCGCGATGTCCGCGTCCATGACGAGTGTCCTCTTTTGGAGGTTGGGGAGATTTTGGAGGTCTCTACTCACCTCCACAAATGTGGCAAGGGGCCTTGTGCCAAATTTGTGGTGACGGGTAGAAACCTCCGTAACCTCCAAAACCTCCCCATTTTTTTGGAGGTTTTGGAGGTTGGGCGGGTTTTCAGCATGCCTGTTCACGCGCGGGCGCTGTAGAGCCGTGGTGTTGGAGAGGATGCGACCCGTCCCTCCGGCCAGAAGCGCTCGGTTCTAGCTGTACGGATTCTTGGAAACCCGTTCGGTCTCTGGCCGTCCATTGAGCCAAGCAAGCCGCGTTCGTTGGAGCGGCGCCGAGAGATCAACGATCGGCGGGAGGTAGCGCGGCTTCAAGATCGTCTTGCCGACGACGTCATCCGTGACGTCGGGTGCTGACGTGACCGCCGCGACGACGCGGCTGCCGATGGTGGCCAGTTTCGCGACCCAGTCCCGACGGGCAAGGGCTCGCACGAGATTGCCCATCCTCTTGGAGCTGCGCTTGAGAAGGCCAGGTACTCCGAGTCCCACCGTCTCTCTAGAGAGGGCGGCGTACTCCGCATCCCTCACGAACTTGTCAAACTGGCGCATCATCTCCACCTCGCAGCCCGGAATCAGACCCAATTCGGGTACTTCGACGGTGCGATAGCTGTTCACAACCGCTCGAAGCTCTGCGATCACAATGCGAGCACGTGCCCGGTGCACCAAGCTGCCTAGGGCCTCCAGCCGTTCTTTCATCCCGACAAGATCAAGCTGGATTTGCAGTTGATATTCGATGCCGAGAATAAGCGTATACAGGTCGAACCAGAGCTTCCACGTCCATTTGAATGTCTCCTCCGCGACGACGTCATCGAAGTGGGGCTCGAACCGCATGCCAGCAAAGGGGGGGCGGGTGAATTCGATGCCCCGGTCCTCGAGCACCGGTGCCAGGATGGCGCTAACCTTGCGTTCGATGCGCCAGTCCCCGTTGACGAGATCGACTCTCTGAGCGGCTAGGCGGTCCGCTCCTTCCATATTCCTGCCGGCCAACGAGTCCTTCGGCATCACTATCCGGGTCGCGCCGAGCGGTACGAGTACCGCGACAAGATGCTCCACGGCATGGGAGTCGGACACGCACGCGCTGAAGTACCCGCCCCCGGGTGTCGGTCCGTGGACCATTCTCATCAGGTCCTCAACCAAGACGCGGCTGATTTGCGCTTTAGACATGGTGGTGATCTCCGCTACTCGATCTTAACCGGACTCATTCGCGGCCCTCCCTGGTAGGCGCGCGACGAACCGACACCCCGGGAACGGCCGGGACGATGTTGGGACGGTATTGGGACGTTACTTTGGGTGGGTATCGTCCCGCCGGAAGTGCGACCGTCAGCGGCTTTCAGGACGCTGGGACGATCGGGACGATATCTCCGCTCTTCCTTAGGGGAAGTGAAGAGAGAAACAGGCACTACCGGCCAACGTCCGCGCGCCCGTGTGCCGGTCCCGTTTTTACCCCCGTTTTTACCCCCGAGGGTGTCCGGGCCTGTCCTCGCGTGTCCGCAGGTGACCGAAGCCAAAAAGAGAAAACCCCGATGCCCAGCTGGAAATCGGCTGAACATCGGGGTCGTGGATGGTGGAGGCGCCGGGAATCGAACCCGGGTCCCAAGATGCACTCGCCAGCGCTACTACGTGTGTAGCCGGCTGTTTAATCCTCCCGGGGCCGCGCCGGCCCGTCTGATCCGGGATTCGCCGAGTGATCTTTTTGCTGAGTTACCCGGTGTTCACCCAGCAAGCATCCTGTTACACGGTGGCCCGACGACGCCACAGGCGGGGCTTCATCCGGACCAGGCGGCTTGTTTAGGCCGCGAGAGCGTAGTTGTTGTTGGCAACTGTGGTTTTCCAGGTTTTTTACGAGGCCTCCTGGAACCTCGACACGCAACGACAAGCGGGTCACGTCCGGTCAAAACCGATCGCCCCCATCGTTTTGGACTATGGATTACTTTTCAAACAGCGGTCTTCGCCGGGAGTATAACCGCCACGTCGTTGAGCGGTTCGCCTCCTCCGGGCGTGTCTCGGACACATCGCCGTCCCGCCGTCGCTCCTGCGGAGCTATGGCGGGCAAGCCTCCCGCGGAAACGCGCGTCGACCTGACTACAGGTGCCGCTCGGGCTGGTCTTCCGCAATGAACCGCGGGCGATAGATCGGCACCCCCTTGCCACCACGGAGGTGCAGGCGCTCGTCGATGATCTGGGCGGCGATGCCCACGACGCGCGACCAGCCGAACAAGACGGTGTAGAACTCCGGATCCGTAAGGCCGGCGGCCTGGAGCAGGGTGCCAGAGATCGCATCCACGTTCGGATACGGGTTGGAAATCTTGGGGATTTCCTTGAGCACCTTGGGCACGACCTGGCGCAGCGTGAGTGCTGTCTTGACCAGCGGGTCGTCCGCGAAGTGCTCCTCGGCGAACGCGTACTGGACGCGCGCGCGCGGATCCTCGGCGCGCAGCACCGCGTGCCCGAAGCCGAAGATCTTGCCGCCGCTCTCGAGTTGCTTGCGCACAAACGCCTCGACATCGGCGGGGTCGTCGCTGCCCACCTGGCGCACGAACTTCAGGCACTCCTGGTTCGCGCGACCGTGAAGCGGGCCATACAGCGCCGCCATCGCGCCGGTCATCGAGGCGTACATGTCGGCGTGGCCGGACGCGATCGCCTTGCCGGTGAACGTCGACAGGTTGCCCCCGCCGTGATCCATGTGCAGCACATGAAACAGGTGCAGCAGCTCGCCGAGTTGCGGATGTGCGCCGGGCGCACCGAGCATGTGCGCGAAGTTCGGGCCGTAGGGCAGGTCCTCGTGCGGCGCGATGGGCTCGCCCCATCCGGACCGAATGCGAAAGATCGCGGCGGCAACCCCATTGACGCGCGCAATCAGGTTGAGTCCGTCCTCAACCCAATCCCCGGTCTTGCCGGTCATGCCCAGCGCGAGCAGGCCGGTCATGAACCACTCCATGGGATGGCCGTCGCGCGTCAGCGCCTTGAGCAGCTCGAACACGTCGCCCGGAATGCGACCACGCCGGCGCAGATCGTCCGAAAACGCTTGCGCTTCGGCGTCGTCGGCCGGCAGGCGCTTGTGCACCAGCAGATGGATGACGCTCTCGGAAGGCAACGTCGCCATCTCCGCGACCGGATAGCCGCAGTACGAAACGCCCTTCTCCTTATCGACGGCGCTTGTCCGGGCCGTGCCGACGGGATAGCCCCGCAATCCGGTGTTCAGGTGACTTTGGCGGATTTCCAGGAGCGTGGGATCGTCGGTCATTTTCACAGCCGAGACTAAGGCCACGCCGTAACCCAGTCAATGTTCCCAAGCCAAACGACGCGGGCCGTACGTCGTGGAACAATCCATGAAAAAGGCAAACGGACGGCGATGTCTCACTTGTCGAGTCCGCCGCTGGCGGCCGCTTTCAGTTTTTCCTGCTCCTTGACCGTGCGTTGCGCCATTTGCCGCACCCAGTCCTGCTTGGCGGTCGAGGCGATTTCACGCAACGCCTCGTGCGAAGAGGGTGTATTGGCGCGCGCCAGTCCGCGCATCACGCCCCAGAGGTTGTACGAGTTCGGGTTTGCCTTGAACCGGTCCCGCACCATTTGGATGACCCCGTCGGAGGACCGCTCGCGCAAAAAAGACCCGGCTGCGTTGAAAAACGAGTCGTCGTCCTCCAGTCCGCGAAGGTGCCCTTCCGCCGCCGCGACCGCCTCCTGCGTGCCGATCGCCGCCAGGGCGCCGATTTCGCCGCGACCCGCCTCGCCCGGCTTGGCGCGCAACTGCGCCAGCAGCGGACCGACCGCGCGCTCGTCGCCGATACGACCAAGTGCCTTGATCGCCCGGTAGTGCATTTTTTTCTGACTCGGATCCTTGAGCATGGCGAGCAGGCCATCGACCGCGGACTTTTCCTTCAAGAGCCCCATCGCCTCGATCAGCATCCGGGTTTGCTCACCGCCGCCGCCGAACAGGCCGCCCCCCGCCCCCGCCGTGAACGCCTTCAGCAATTCCGGCCCGAAACTCTCGGCACCCGGCACGCGGTTGACGGACAAAAACATCGCCGCTCCCATCGCGCCGGTGCGCAACATGGCCGGGACGTTCTCGTCGGTCAGCAGATAGCCCACGTAGCCGACGAGCTTTTTTTCGTGGCGCAGGACCATCTTGAACGCCGGCACCACACGCGGGAGGAACTCGTTCTCCTCGTTCCAGGTGCGCGCGGCGACCTTGCCGATGAAGCGTTCGATCACCCGCGTGAGCCGCGGGTAGGCCGACGGTCCCTTGCGCAGGAGCGATTCGATGAGCGCGATCAGGCGGTCGAGGTCGTTGGTCCGGTCAAACTCCTCGAAGAGCGCGTCGATCTCCTCGTCGGTCTCGGGGATCTTGATGTCGCCAAACTTGGCTAAGGCCTCTTCCGCTCCGTCACCGCGGGCGGCAAGCTGTCCCTGAAGATCGCGGATGCGCTGAAGCAGCGCCTCGACATCGACCGATCCGTCGTCTTTTCGAGCGGGCAGATTCCTCCCGCCACCGGTCCCGACCTCGCGGCCCCGCCGCGGTGTCGCGGAATCGTCTTCCAGCACAAATTTCTGAACCGCAAACCCGGCCAGGCCACCGACAAGCAGCCCAATAAGAAGCAATCGCATGCGCCCAGTATAGGCCCGCCCCGGACCCGAGGCTCATGCTCATGGCTCATACATGTCGAGCCCGGGCCGAAGGCCCGCAGGCGAAGAACTAACGAAAATCCGCCAAGCGGATTCTCGCCGGACGGAAACGCAGCGCGTCCGCGGCAACCAACCTGTAGCGCACGCCCCGGTGCTCTCCCTCGACCGCCACGCGCTGGTTCGGGCCGTGCAGGTGGCCGTACACGCAAAGGCGCACCCCCGCGGCCTCCAGCAGCGGTACGAAATCGGTTTCGGTGAGGCCGTTCGCGTCGGGGTCGCGGTAGAGCGGCGGGTAGTGCATCATCGCGATGAGCGTTTCGAACCGGTCGCCGGCGGCCTTGATCGAGAGCTCCATGCGTTGCAGCTCGCGCGCGTAGATCTTTTCGTCCGCTTCCTTCGACTTGGGAAAGCTCGGCGGGATCCAGCCTCGCGTGCCCACGATGCCGATGCCGTCCCCGGCGTCGTATGAGTCGTATTGCAGGAGCCGCAGCGACGGGGGCAAGACCCTCTCGACCTTGCCGCGGCTCGTCCACCAATAGTCGTGGTTGCCCTTGAGCAGCAGCTTGGTACCCGGCAGTCGGTCGAGGTACTCGAGGTCGGGCAGCGCGTCCTCGAGCTTCATCGCCCACGAGATATCACCGGGCACGAGCACGAGGTCGTCGGCGCCGACGGTCTCCTGCCACGCCTCCGCCAGACGATCGGCGTGGTTGGTCCACTTCGCACCGAACACATCCATCGGCTTGTCGACGTTCTCGCCAAGCGAGAGGTGGGTGTCGGCCAGTGCAAACAGACTCATGCGCGCGCGTACAACCGGCGTTCGCTGGCGAGGAACGCCGCTGCCATCGCCGCCACGCCGCAGTAGAACCGACGGTCCGCAGCGTCGGCCACTTCGGCCAGCGCGCGCTCGGCCCAGGGTGCGAGGTGGCGCTCTAGGAACGCCCGCGCGCGGACACCGGCATCGCCGTCGAAGGCATCGCCGTCCGTTCCTGTCGGTTCGGCATCGTTTCGTTCTTCCTGCTCCTCTTGCGCGGCCAGCTCCCCCATTACGCCGAACAGGACGGCGAGATGGTCGATGGGCAAGTCGGTCTTTGGCTCGAGCCCGTGCTCGCGCAGGTACCCGTAGATCGCGGCGACGGGATCTTCCGCACCCGTGCCGTAGTCGGACGCGCGCAGCGAGACGCGGGACGCGAGGCGCTCGAACTCGGCGGTCAGCTCCGCGGCACTCGACTCGGCGTCCTCGGGATCGAGCAGGTCCGAGTCGAGGTCGACGCCCTGTGCCGCGGCGAGCCGGTCCAGGCCCTGCTCGCGCAGGCGACGATAAAGTGCTGCGTCGAGCGGGCTGGCGACCAGTCTCCCGAACAGTACGTAGAGGGCGCGGCGCACGGACATGCGGGCATTGTAGGCAGCGGGCAAGGAGCGCCGATGTCGAGTTCGGCTTGGGGGCGCGAGGCCATCCGAGGGTTCCGTGCCTGTGATATCCTGCGCCACCCATGGCCGAATTGCGGACGACACCGTTGACGGATTGGCATAGCGCGCGCGGCGCGCGGATGGTGCCCTTTGCCGGGTTCTCCATGCCCGTTCAGTATGGATCGGCACTCGAAGAGGTCGGCATCGTGCGCAACGAAGCCGCCCTGTTCGACCTCTGCCACATGGGCCGGCTCGTCCTGACCGGGCCGGAGCGAATCGCGGCCGCGGACCACGTCCTGAGCCAGAACGTCGCGAACAAGATTCCCGAGGGGGCGATCCGCTACGCGCTGATCTGCACGCCCGAAGGCACCGTGATCGACGATGTCTTGGTTTACAAGGAGCCCGACAAGCTCCACATCGTGATCAACGCGGGCGGGCGCGATGCCGATCCCGCCTGGTTCTTGGAGCACACCGCGAACTTCGACTGCACCGTCGAGGATGTTTCGGACGCGCAGACGATGATCGCGCTGCAGGGGCCCAAGGCCAAAGAGATCCTCCCCGCGGTCTGCGACGTGGATCTCTCCGCACTCAAGTACTACCGGTTCATGCCGGCCAAGGTGCTCGGCTCGATCGAGACCCTGGTGAGCCGCACCGGCTACACGGGCGAGGACGGCTTCGAGCTGTTCTTCGGGCCCGACGAGGCGGTGCGGGTCTGGGAAGCGCTGGTCGCCGCGGGCGGCAAGCCGTGCGGGCTCGGCGCACGCGATGTTTGCCGGACCGAGGCGGGCATGCCGCTTTACGGCCACGAGATGAACCGGGAGATCACCGGGCTCGAGGCCGGTCTCGACTTCGGTATCGATCTGTCCAAGGACTTCATCGGCGCGGCCGCGCTGCGCGCCCAGCGTGACGCCGGCGTTCCGCGTCGACTGGTCGGGCTCGCCGTCGAGGGCCGCCGTGTGCCGCGGGAGGGCTGCCGCATTCTCACGGGCGACGAGGACGTGGGCTTCGTGACGAGCGGGACGTTTTCGCCGACGCTCGACCGCCCCATCGCCATGGCGCTCGTCCGCAGCGAATTCGTCGCGGACGGTGCGCCGCTGGAAGCCGACGTGCGCGGCAAGCGCGTGAAGGTCAAGGTCGAGGGGATGCCGTTTTACAGCCGCAAACGCAAGAAGAAGCCCGTCAAGGGCAGTGAAGGGAACGTTGACGCATGAGTCGACCGCAAGACGCCCGATACAGCGAAAGCCACGAATGGGCGACGCTCGACGGTGACGTGCTGACACTCGGTGTGACCGACTTCGCCATCGAGCATCTCGGGGACATCGTGTTCGTCGATCTGCCGGACGTAGGGTCCGACCTCGGCCCGGGCGACACGGCGTGCGAGATCGAATCGGTCAAGGCCGTGGGCGAAGTCTACGCACCCGTCACGGGCACGATCGAAGCCGTCAACGAAGGACTGGCGGACGACCCGAGCCCGCTCGTCGCCGATCCGTTCGGGGCGGGCTGGCTCATGAAGATCAAGGCGTCGGACACCTCAGGCTTCGAATCACTCATGGACCTGGCCGCCTACGAAAAGCACCTCGAAACCGCCGACCCCGGCTAGGCGCGCACAGACACCGTGTTCCCGGTCCTCCTTGAAATCCCCAACGCGTGGACGCTGTCCTTCGGGGCGCTGTTCGCCGAGATCGCCGTCGGGCTCGGCTGCGCCGTCACCTGGCTCGCGCTCCACCTGCGCAAGCGCCGCGACGTTCTGGCCGCGTTCCTGAACACGGCCGCGGTGCTGGTCCTCTTGCACCTGCTCCTGTCCTGGTTCATGAAGACCGAGGAGGGCTATCCGCCGATCACGATCTATTCGTTCGGCGTGATCATCATCCTCGGTTTTTTGGGCGGTGCGCGCTACATGGTCGGCGTCACCGACCGCCTCGGCCTTGAGCGCAAGCGCATCTTCGACTGGGCGTTCTGGATGCTCGTCGTCGGCATCGCCGGCGCGCGTCTGCTCTACGCGTTCTTGAAGTACGACGAGTTCACGGCGAACAAGTTCGAGGTGTTGCGCATCTGGAACGGCGGGCTGGTCTGGTACGGGGGTCTCATTCCGTCGGCGCTCGTCGGCGTTTGGCTCCTGCGCCGCTGGAAGATGCCGGTCCTGCACGTCTGCGACATCGGTTGTGCCGCGGTCATGCTCGCGCTGGGGCTTGGCCGCTGGGCCTGCTTTTTGGCCGGCGACGACTATGGGCAGCCGACGGACGGCGCCTGGGGCATTCGCTTTTACAACGAGCGCGCCCTCGTGCCAGAGCAGTTACGCGGACGCCTCCTTGAGCCGACGCAGCTCTACATGAGCGTCATGTGCCTCTGGTTGTTCTTGCTGATCCACTGGATTCGCCGCCGCGCACGCTTCGCGGGCCAGGCGTTCGCGTGGATGATCATCGCCTACGCGGTCGGCCGGGGCCTATTCATCGAGCCCATTCGCGGCGACTTCGTCGAGCGCAACCCGGGGTATCGCCGCCACGTCGTGGCCGAGATCGGGGTGCTCCAGAAGAAGGGTGAAACCGCTCCGGTACTCGAACGCGGCGACATCGTCGAGGGCGCGATCACGCAGGCCGGAAAGACGATCCAGATTCGCGGTCGCGTCCTCGGCGACCTCGAATTGGACGACAAGGGCTACGGAACCGTATACGCGATGTCGGACGACGAGCACAAACCGGCGGCACCGCAAGGGCTGCTGGGCCGGCGTCTCGCCCGCTCCGGTGGTCCAGCTCCCGGGTGGACCGTCACCGCCATCCGTCATGAGGGCGACGGCAAGGGACTCGCAGCTGAGTTTCGGACCGTCAACACGCAGTGGTACAGCAGCTACATGCCGAAGCCGGTCGGCTACTTCTCGACCTCGCAGTGGTTCTCGGTCGTCCTCGTGGTCATCGGCGTCCTGATGCTGTGGGGCTTCAAGAAGCTCGGTTCGCCGGGCTACGCGGAGACCATCGCGTCCGCCGACAAAGCGTAAACCGACGCCCTCTCTGACTGCGCCAGGCTCTGTTTGAAGAGTCAGCGTGAGGCCCGAGGCACCCTTCATCGAGGAAGCGCGCCGCAGCCCTCCGCTCGCGCCAACATCGTCAGATGTTGGGCCAGACGATACTGATCGTCAGATGTTGGACCAGACAACACTGCCGCGTAGCGAAAGGCGGCGCGAGCCGCAGGCGAGCGACCTGGCGCAGCCGCAGCCGGCCGAAAAGCCAGGCGACTTTTCAAACAGAGCCTAGACCTGGAGTCCGGGGTTCGCGCGCAGGAACGCCAGGTACATGTGGAACACGAACACGCCGGCGTACAGCAGGAAAGCGAACGAGAGCAGCGTCTTTACGCGGCGGAACCGGATGTGGACGAGCAGGACGCCGAGGCCGACAAAGGTCGTGACCAGCTTGACGATCTTGAACAGCGACGTGCCGCCCCAGGTGAGCGTTGCGGCCATGACGGGGTTGGCCTCCGCGCCGCCGTGGTCGAGGTGCACGAGCGTGAAGTACATGTCCAGAACGGACAACACGAGGATGCCCGCGACCAACAGCCACTCCGTCGTGCTGTAGCGATCGACGTAGATGTTGTCGCTCTCGTCGTCTCGTCGTCCGCCGCGGCGGCGTCCGAAGAGCCAGTAGCGCGAGAAAAGTGTCGTGGGGCGCTGGCGGCGCTCGCTGGGTTGACGCTGCTCGCGGACCTCGTTCGGCGCAATAGCGGCGTGGGGTGCCTGGGTCGTCGTGTTCATCGTGTCGGTGCCGGGGAGGGAATGTCGATTCGGGTGGACATTGTCTTATCCGACATCGTCTAGCGCAAAGCGGGGGCCGTTCGTTCCGCCTCCGGCCGGCCTATTGTTCTTTTTTACCCCTCAGACCGCCGGTGCGCCAGCTCAACCAGGGTTGCCTTGATATCGCGCGCCACGAGCCGGCTCGGTTCGTAGCGATACGCCTCTTGCAGACCGTCGCGCACCTTGGTGTCGAGACGGCCCCTCAGCCGCAGCGCAAACAACAGCTCACGCCGTGCGTCCTCGCTGGACAACGTCCGCACGGCATCCAGGACCGCCGGGAGCACCTCGTCGGGAATCCCGTGCGGCCCTAGGGCGAGCACGCGCCGACGCAGCGCGCCCAGCGCGGGCAGGTTGCCCGAGCGGATAGCTTCCGCCACCACGTCCAGCCGTTCGCCGAGGGCGAGCAACTCCGTGGCGGCCGTGTCGTGCATGGCCGCGGGCCGGTTCGGAGCAAGTTCGGCCACAAGCAGCGGCGTCACGCTTCGCGCGCCAAGATCGACGAGTGCGGCGTACAGCGGCGGTCGGGTCAGCGCGGACTGTTCGCGCACAAGTTTCAAGAGATCCGGAGCGACCTCCGTCAGGCGCAGCCGGCGGATGATCTTTAGGGCCATCTGCAGCCGCCCGGCGTTGCCCGAACGAATCTCGTTGGCGAGATAGCGGGCCGTGCGGCCGCGGTCCGCGTCCGTGAGCCTGGCGGCCACGAGTTCGAACTGCACAAACTCGTGTTCGGCAATCGCGTCCCAGAGCAGCGTGCGAATCTCTTGTTCGTCGAGCCAGTGCCGGGCCAACAGCCGGAGCGCGGTGAGGTAGCCCAGGGTCGGGCCCGGCTCCTCGGCCAGCTTGAGGCACTGTTCCTTGGCGTACGGGTCGGGCCCGTCCTCGATCAGGTACTGGAGTGCGGTCGTGAACGTGAGCGTCGCAAGGTTGCCCTCCTTGTTTCGATGGCGCTCGTATTCGCTGATCAGCAGCGCCCGCATCCGCTCGGTCTGTTCCGCCGGGCCGAGACGTTTGAGCGCCAACTCGGCAGCCAGCCGATCCTGCGAGCGCGCGCTCGAGAGCGCCGTCCTCAAAAACGGCTCAAACAGGTGAGCCTGTCGTCTGGTATCGGACGGCTGTGTCTCGTGCGCCATCCCACTGAGCCGCGTCAGCAGGTGAATGCGCAGATCCGGCGGGGGCTCGTCACCGACTCGCGACACCGACCCGTCGGGCAGGTCCGGCGCCATCTTCAACACGATGTCGCCGCGCCCTACAGAGAACAAGAGGTCGATGGCCAGACGACGCAGATCGTTGGTGCGCCGCTTCCGCGTCAGCTCTTCACGGCAAAGCTCCACCACGCTCTCATGCGGCGTCTTGCGGTACGCATCAAAGACGAGGAGGCGAAACTCGGTGGCCCACGTATCGGCCTCGGCCCTGTTTTCGATCGCGTTCGGCGCGAGCCACGAATGCAGGAATTCGTGATACCGAGCATGGTCCCGCGCTTCAGGAATCGTCGGCAAGAGCCGCAGCACGGTGCTCAAGACGTTCGGCGATCGGCGGTACAACGGCACCCGCTCCTTCGCGATCAGATAGTCCACCGCGTCGGTGCCGAAGTCGCGCAGGGCGGGCAGGCCCACGATGGTCCAGGCCGGGATCGTGACGCCGTACAGTCGCAACTGCTCGCCGCGCACGATCATCGAGAAGAAGTACTCGACGCGCTCGCTATCCGTCGGCGTCGGTACTCGTGGCGCAGCGCGCAGCGGTGTTTCGTCCGCTTTCCCGTCGGCCCAGACCGCCCAGGCAACAATGGAAACTCCCACGACCAAGCCAAGGACGGCGATGCTTTTCCCGCTCATTGATCCTTTGACTCCGCGGGCTCCGTGCGCTCCGCGCGTTCCAGCGGCGACCGGGTGGTTGTTTGGCGGCGATTCACTTCGTGCGTCGGATGTCGAGAGCCGGTCCCACAGACAGACCGTAGTGCCGCAGCAGGGTTCCGGTCACGCGGTGGATTCTAACCCGCGCCTGCACGAGTGCGGTCCGGGCCTGCAGCAATCGCTGCTCGGCTTCGGTCAGGTTCTCCTCGAGCCGGCTCACTTCGAGCGCGGTCGTGGAGCCGCGCTGCAGACGCTGGCGTTCGCCGCGGACCGAGTCGCTTGCGGCACGCACCTCCTCGCGCGTGGCACGGATTTCCTCGAGCGCTGTCCGAAACTGTCGGTGCGCCTTGCGGACCTCGACGACGCCGGCGTTGACCAGTTCCTGCCTCTGCAAGCGGGCGCGGTCCACTTCGGCGCGGGCCTTGCGCAGTTGCGCGCGCGCGGCGCGGCGGCCAAACGTCCACGTCAGCGTGAGCGACGCGCTTGCGGACAGCGCATCGGATCCGATCGCGTCGGCGGTGCTGTCCTGGAACCGTCCGGTCACGCCGCGCGTGGTCAGCGCCGCGCCGAGATCGAGTTGCACGCGGAGGGCATCGCGCGCCTGAACCACGCCCTCCTCGAGCCGGGCGATCAAGGCGTCGTGTGCGCGCAGGTCGTAGCGTCGTGCGAGCGCCGTCTTGACCAGTTTCGGAAGCGGCGCGACGGCGGGGCCCGCTTCCGGGTCGTCTTTCGCTCGCAGCGCGATCCCGTCGGCACGGCGACCGGTGAAAGGCAAGACGAGTTGGCGCAGGTCGTCGGATGCGTCCTCGCGCGTCGCACGCGCCTGCACCAGCGACGCTTCGCGGCGCTTGGTTTCGGCCACGGCCTTGCTTACGTCCAGCGGCGTGGCCCGGCCGATCTCGGGCCGGAGTTTCCTGCGCTCGGTGTTCTCGATCTCGCGCGCGACGGCCAGCGATTTTTCGAGCACGCCGACCTGATCCTGGGCTTCGCGCAAAGCCCAGTACGCATCGGAGATGGAGCCGATCGTATTGGCCACTGTCTCCTGAAGATCGAGCCCTGCCTGGCGCGCTCCGGCACGGGCTGCCCGCAGGACGGACTCCTGGGCGTGCCGGCCGCGACCGCGCAGCAGCGGGACCGACAGCGTCAGTTCGAGCGCGGAGTCGTAGGCCGGGTTGATCGTGCTGAACGTCGAGTTCGAGAACGAGCGGTCGGTGCGCCACTCAAGACCAAGCGAGGGCCCCGCCCGAAACGGCTTCGTGACCCCCAGCGTGAAGTTGAACGAGTCCGTATCGACGACATCGGCACCCGCCAACGACGACCGCGACGGCGCGACTGTTTCGCCTCCGCTCACGACGGTGTTGAGGGTCGGATCCCAGGCGGCGTCCGCCGCCTCGACGTCGAACCGGGCCAGCAGGGCGGTCAGCCGCGAGGAGCGCAGGCCGAGGTTGTAGGCCAGGCCCAGCGTGAGCGCGTCTTCAAACGTCAGGCGTCTTGCTCGTCGCGCAGGCTTCCCGGAACGCCCGGTGCCGGACGTGTCGCGGACATCGCCGTCCGTCTGCTTTTGGTTCGCTGCATCCGGTTTACCCGTTTCATCCGGCTTGCCCGGGGCGGTGGCCAGCCTGTCTGGCGAGTCCTTGGACGTGGCCTTTTCGCCGGCGGAGACCGCGGTGGCGAGCAGCGCAAGGAGAAAGAGCCGCGTCACCGGTTCGGAAACTCCTCGCGGAGCATCGTGTCGATCAGCTTGCGCGACGCGGTCCCGGTCCGGGGGCGATGTTTTTCCAGCGCGGCGCGGGCTTCGTCGGTACCGATGCGGGCGAGCGCGTGCAGGGCGGCCTGTTCGCGGCCGGCGCGGCCCAGCTGCGCGGCGAGGATCGGGACCGCACGCGGGTCGCCGCTCATACCGCAGGCGTAGATGAGTGCCGACGCGGCGTTCTCGTCCTTTTCGCGGGCCAGCGCTTCCCGGAGTGGCTTGCGGGCGGCGGGGCTGCCGAGCTCCGCCAGCGACTGGGCGACGCGTTCGCGAACGATCGGATCGCGGTCGGACAAGAACTCCACGAGCAGCCCCGCCGCCGCGCGACGGTAGCGCCGCGCGATCCGCACGAGGTCGGAGGCCCGCATGTCGGGCAGCGCCGTGCGCAGCAAGCGCTCACGTTCCTGCTTGAGGTTGGCGGCGTGGCGGGCGGTCTGCTCGGTTTCGGCCTTGCGCGCGAACTGGAGCGCGAGGTTCGGGTTGATCGAGTGGACCGCGCGCTCGAGCGCCCACTGGATCGGCGGCTCGCGTTCGGCAACCATGCGCTTCGCGATGCGCCGTCCGTCCGTGCGCGAGAACAGGCGTGGGTCCCGCCGCGCGAGCGCA
Source organism: Planctomycetota bacterium (assembly GCA_021776735.1). Lineage (GTDB taxonomy): Bacteria > Planctomycetota > PLA2 > PLA2 > PLA2 > JAJFFH01. The sequence goes on from JAJFFH010000050.1 coordinate 199,093, forward strand.
CGGAGTTCCCTTGCCGCGTTGCCGCGTTCCCAGAGGTTGGTGCTGGCGAGCTGCTTCAGGAAATACACCTTGGCGTCGGTCAGCCGCGTGTCGAGTGCGCCCGGGCCCTCCAGGCGCAGCACGCCCTCGAGTCGCTTGCGCTTCGATTCGTACAGGATATCGCGCTTCGTGATGTAGCCGACCAGCGCAAACGTCGCCCCGCGCCGGCGCAGAAAAAACAACGCCTGCTCGTCGCGCGCGAGCCGGATCCCGACGCTGCCCTCTCGCGCGTTCGGACCGTCCGCGCGTTCGGTCTTGCGGCTCTCCTTGCGTGCACCGGTGAGCTTCTCCCGCTTCTTGGGCAGCTTGCCGCGAGCGATGTCCTTGACGGCTCCTGCGAGATCGGACTTGCGGGTTCGTTCGTAGCGAACCGTCGCCGTCGTCAGGTGCGACGAGAACGCATCCGGCGCGACGTAGTCCTGCACAAACATCAGCGTGACGGACGCGTCACGTCCGTATCCGTACAGGTGCTTCGAGACCTTGAGCCGTGCGGTCGAGACACCCCGATACGGCGGGCTCACCCGCACGACCGTGGCCTCCACGACGGCATCGCAACGCGACAGGACGCGACGCCCCAACTCCGTGACCTGGACCCGCCCGGGCCCGGCGCGGCTCTCACTCGAAGCAAGGACGCTCAAAGCCACAAGCCCCAGCACAAAGCAGAGCGGGCGGGGATGGACACGAGAGAGAGAAACGCGAGGGCACATAAACAAAAAAGGCCGTCCGAAGACGGCCCCTGTAGTCCGGTATGGCCCGCAATTCTAGCCTGACCGATGTAACGACACCGTCATTCCCCCGAGAGCCCTGCCGAGACCAAGCGACTCCAAAAACGAGCCCCGAGGCCGACGATCCACGCGCAAGTCAGGAGCGATCAAGGACGCCCGCTCAGGACATGACCCAAGCTATCCGCCGAAGGTCCGGTCAAGCGGTCCAACGCTTACGCCCTGGACGCCCCAACATCGTCAGATGTTGGGCCAAAAGCCGGCGGTGAACATCGCTAGATGTTCGCCGCGCGACGCCGGTAGACGCGAATGGCGCCGGGCCGCGGTCGCGGCGTATTTTGTTCGGAAGCGATGCTGCGGTGCACCTTGTCGTTGTGGATCTTGATGAACCGCTGGCACTCGCCCTTCGTTCCGCAGAAGATGTCCTCTCCGTGGAGAGCCACCTTGTAGAACTTCTTTCCGTTGTGGACGCAGTAAAACCTGATCTCCATGTCACACCTACGTTCGGGGGGGCGGTCGACAAGAGAGGAGCAACCTCCTCTTCTTGTTAGGTCGGTCAGTTGTAACGCAAACCGCAGACCGGATTCAGAATTCCGCCAAATTCCGCCATTCGGACAGCAGCCAATTCATTCAAACGCCTGCACAACAAAGACTTACGTACGTCATCCGAATTTGGAGTTACTCACGGTGGATGTCCACATTCGGAAACAGGCGTAACCAGATCGCTCACTTCGCGCCACACCATCGCACGAAATGGCGCGATCATTGGACCGATTGCGAGACGGAGTTCGGTGCGCGAAGCCATGCCCGGCGGGCCCGATCGCGGCCCGGGGGACTGCAGCGCGGCACAGCCGTGCCATGGCTAACGCGACCCGAACGAGGCTATAACCGGTACGGCGCCTGAAGGTTCAGGAGGACGAGACCGGTGACGCGGCCCGCGTGGATGTCGGCCACGGAGCGGTCAAACAGCGGTGCAGCCCACGCCTTGACCCGGGCCGGGTCGCGCACGGTATGCCCTCGGGCGAGGACGGCCGTGACGGCGGCTCGAACCGGATCACCCTCGGGCGCGCGGGCCCGCACAAGCTCCCGCCCAAGACGCTTGTCCGCGGCGAGATCGACAGCGCGCTGAAAACCGGCGAGCTGAGCCAGGGCCAGACCTTCCCGGTCGAAACCGGTCAAGCTACGCCGCGCCGCCACTCCACGAATCAGGGCGTCGATGCGGGTGCTGTAGCACTCGCGTTCATCGGTGCTGAGGTCGTCGAACGACAACCCGTAGTCTTCGACCAGCGCCGCAAGTATGGCGCCGTTTTCCCCGGTTTCCCCTTCCACGGCGCTGGCATCAGGCTCCCGGTAAAGGAGGTTCCGGATGGCTTTGGAGATCGCCCGCCCGCGCCGGGTGCCGATCGTCGAACAGTCGCCCTCGGCGAGCAGCGCGAGTGCGGCGTGAGCGGTCTCCCTGGGGGTGCCAAACGAGCCGTCGCCGGCTTGCCGTGCCAAGAGCGTCTCGAGACCGGAACGGATCGCCTCGGGCTGGCCCGCGACACCGAAACGGCGAAGACGGGGCGCCTGGGGGCCACGGCGCGCCATGAGCCGTGAAACAAAGCCCGCCGCGGGACTGCTCACGCCAGGCCGTCCCTCCTTCACGAAGGCGACGGTCGTCGTGGAATCCTGGGCGCGACGCGGCATGTAGACCTTGAACAGAATCCCCATCGCGATCAGGTGCACGGCGAGGGAGAAGGCCGCGATGCGAAAGCCGCGGGAGGTGCGGAACCGGAAACGAACGAGACCGCCGATGTCGCGCAGCCATTCGAGCAGGGTGGGACGGCACAGCCGCTCGATCTCGCGCAGGACCCGTTCGCGCGACCGCGGCTCGGGCGTGACGGGCTCCGCGCGGGCCATGAACGAGAACAGCGACGCCACCTCCGAGTACTCGCGCTCGAGGTCGGCATCCACGCCCAGCCGGACACGCCACGCCTCGGCCTCTGCTTCGGGCAGTTCACCCAGGTAGAGATCGATCAGCTCTTGTCTCATGACAAAACCCTCGCGAGCAGGCCCCGCAACTGCGTCAGGGCGGCGTTCATGCGCGATTTCACGGTCCCGACCGGAATGCCGAGCGCCTCGGCGGCCTCGCGGTACTTGAGCCCCTGGTCCTGCACCAGCACGAAAACGAGCCGCTGGTCCTCAGGGAGGCCCTCGGTCGCCTGCCGCACCATCGCAGCAGCCTCATGGGTACTGATCTGCTCCACGGTGCCGACTTCGCGGTCCGGGAGGAGATCCCCGACCGTCGCCCCGTCCTGGCCGAGCCGCTTGTCGGTAGACACCGTCTTCGGAGCCGACTTGCGGCTGCGGTAGCGGTCGATCCAGAGGTTTCTGGCCACGGTGTAGAGAAACGTACGAAAGGTCGCTTCGGGTCGATATCGAGCACGCGCCCGAAAGATCTTCAGGAAGGTCTCCTGCTTCAGATCCTCAGCGGCCGCGTGGTCGTAACACATTTTGTAGAAGAAACTTGTGAGCGCCCGGTCATACCGGTCATAGAGCGCACGAAAGGCGTCAGGGTCGCCTTCCTGCACGGCGACCATGAGTTCGCGGTCAGACCGGGGCATACATTCACTGAGGTCGAATACGGAGGATCGGCCGGGCGGGTTCGATTTTAGCGGGTTCGATCTTACCGATTCAAATCGACGGTTGATCGTTGGCCCGGCCGCAGCCGAAAGCGAAATTCCCGCGGGGAATCGCCGGAATCCGGCTCGGGAGCGATGATCAGTCGCGCTTGACCCACCGGCAGATCGGTCAGATCGACCCGGCCGCGAGCAAGCGGATCCGGCTCCCAGTCCCACCTCGCACCGCCGATTTCGAGGGTCATCCGCCCCGTCGCCTTCCCCGCCGACAGGATCCGCAGGTCGGCGCCGGTCACGAGCTTCAAGACATCGCCGTCCTGGACTGTCTTGCGGCGAATTCGGCCAAAGCCAAGGACGGCGATGTCTGCGACCATCGGACTCTCGGGAAGCTCGGCGTAGCCCAGGGCATCGGTCGTCACCCGCAGCGTTTTTGTGCGCACAATCACCCCCGGCGTCGGAGCGCCCGTCGGATCGACCACGCGGACCCGCGCGCGAACGCTGGGTTTTAGAACGAGTGGGAATCCGTCTTCGGCGATGCCGTCGTCCGCCACGATGACGCGGGAGATGGCGGGCGCGTATCCGTTGGCCGAAGCCCGACACTCGTAGCGACCCGGGAGAACCCCGGTGAACCGGAACTGCCCGGCCACGTTCGCGCGGTCTCCCGGCCCCATGCCGGGCCAGTCGTCGTACGCGTCGCCGGCGAGCAGCTCGACATAGGCGCCCGGCACCGGCTGTCCCGCCCGGTCGAGGACCCGGCCGCGGACATCGTGGCCGCCGCCCGCCAAGTCAAGCACGGTGCGCTCCCCCGCACGAACGGTCACGGTGCGGCGCGCCGCACCGGCGACGACGCGATACCGACCCGCGCCAAGGCGGATCACGTCGGGCCGAACAAACACGAACCATAAGAGTCGCGCGTCAGGCCAGTCACGCTTGAGAGTGACCGACCACGGGCGTCCGCGAACGACCAACTCGCCCGCATCGACAGTCCAGTCGATGAGCCGCTCTTCGCCCGCGACGATCCGCATGTACCCCGCCTCGCTTTTGTGGATGCCGGCCGGCCCATGCTCGATGGTTTCCTTGCCGCCCGGCCAACGAATGCGCACACGGCCCCAGTTACTCTTGTCCCTCGGTCGGAGAATGACAACCACCGGGTCGCCCGCCCCGACGGTGCACGGCTGCGGTGCGAATCCTTCGGCTTCGAGCACATACCGACCGGGTCCCAAGCGACGAAACCGCGCCAGGCCGTCTGCTCCCGTTTGTTCGTACCGCTCCGGTTCTCCGGCAACCGTGCGCAAGGCGATCGTTGTTCCGGCCGGTCCGCCGGCGACCGAAGCGTGGATCGCGCCCTCGGGTAGTCTCGCGATCAGTTCCCGGCCCGGTTCGGGCAGCGCGTAGAAGTGACTTTCCCCAAACGCCTCGACGACGATGGACCGCGCGGCACGACGATCCAACGGGATCTCGAACCGGCCGTCCTCGTCGAGCACCTCCTTGCCCATGATCGAAAAACGCAGGACCGGGCGACCACGATCGAGAACCCGCCCACGGATGGTCTCGATCCTTCGCTCTTCAAGCCGCAAGGTCACGGTTCCGGGTCCCGGTCGGAGGTCGAGGCGTGCGTGCGCCATACCAAGCTGCGCGACGAGGAACGTCGGCTTGTCGGCGAGCGGCTCGATGCGAAAGACCCCGCGGGCGTCGGTCACGACCCGTCCGCCTGCCCACAACACCACAGCCCCGGCGACCGCCTCATCCGCCCCGTTGACGACCCGTCCCTCGATAAAGAGCGGCCGGGGCAACGTCACGTGCACGGGCCCGGGCGAAACGACCGCAACCTCCGCGACCGGAAACCCGGGCACACGGATTTCCCAGTCCCCGGTCGGCAGCACGACAGCGCCCTTTTCAAACGCGACCGGCTCGCCCACGAGCGAGTGCGCCTTGCCGTTCGGTGCTGCCCCGCCATCGGGTGCGCGCACAATCACCCTGCCCCGCGGGTGCACGTCCAGGACGAGTTCGCCCAGGTCGATCACGCCGCCGGCCCCGGGCGCCAAGAAACGAAACGTCGCCGGCAGGTGGTCCTTCGCCTCGACCTCGATCACCCCCGCGGCCCCCGCCTCGGTGCGCCCCGCACGGGTCCCGTCCGCGTTGGCCTCGAACGGCGCGCCGTTCAGCACCACACGCACGTCCTGCAGTTTCACGCCGCCTCGGCTCGCCAGCGTCGCGCGCACCCACGCGGGCGAAACGCCGCGCACCGCGATCGTCTTGGTCTCACCATCCGCGAGTTCGTAATCGAGCGGCCCCACCAACACAAACGGGCGGTCGGCGGCGAGCACCACCTCACCGGGCCGCAACATCTCGAACCGCGCCCGTCCGTTCGCGTCGGTTCTTAGGCGCGCCTCGCCGCACCGCAGCGGCCAGTCCGCTAGCGACGCCTTTTTTTTGTCCGCAACCGTGACGACCAGCGTCGCAGGCCGCGAGAGCGCAAACGCGCGGCCCGAATCCTTCTCGGTCAGCCAGTCCAATTCCTCGGCGAGAAACCCGTCCGCCTCGATGCGCAGCGTGTAGTCGTCCAGCCAGACACCAGCGAACGCAAAACGCCCCTTGGCATCGCTGCGCACGTGCAACGTCGCCGGCGTCCGCTTCATCCGCAGATACACGTCCGCCCCCGCCACGGGCTTGCCGCCCTCGTCCTTCGCGGTGCCAAAAAAGGGCCACTCGTCGCGCAGCTCGAGATCGACCGTCGGTCCAGTCGCGTGCGCGATCGCCAGCGCGTCCCCTTCCCGATGCACCACGACGCGCCCCCCTGAGGGAAGCTGCACGACGGCGATGCCTTCGGCGTCGGTGCGGGCCACCGGTTTCCACTTCGCGCGGTCAAACACAAGCGCCTGCCCGGGCTTGAGCACCATGACATCGGTGCCCGGAACGGGTTTGCCGTTCGCGGTGACGCGCACGGCCACCTCGTCGGCGAGACCACGGCCGGTCAAGAAAACGAGGCAGCCAAGGACGGCGATGCTTTTCACGGCAGCGTGATCCGGCGCGTGGTTTCGTTGACGTGTTCCAGTTTCACGCGGCGTGCGTCCGGCCAGAGGTAATCGGTCAGATGGCGCGGCCACTCCACGACGATGGCGGCATCGCGTTCGTCGGCCAGATCCAGATCTTCCAGGGCCACACCCTCGGTCTCGCGATACAGGTCGAGATGGACGAGGGCAAGGCGGTTGCCTTGGTACCGGTGCATCAGCGCGTACGTCGGGCTCGTCACCTCGCCTTGGACGCCGCAGGCGTCGCCGATCCCCTTGACGAACTGCGTCTTGCCCGTGCCCAGGTCGCCTTCGAGCAGCAGAACGTCGCCCGCGCACAGCGTCGCGCCGATCTCTTGGCCGAGCGCGCGCGTCTCCTCGGGCGAATGCGTGACCACTTCACGCACGATGCTCAAAGCCCCCGCGCACGAGCGCGCGCTCGTTGCCGTGCCCGTCGACCACAACCGCGCCGGGGCCATCCGTGATCGTCCCAATACGCGTGAACCCGGCCGGCCAAGAGACATCGCCGTCCGTCCGCCCAGTCGGGGAGAGCACCGTCGCGAGCAATTCGTAGTCCTCGCCGTCGTTCAGAGCTTCTTCCAACGTGGCGTTGTCGCGCCGGGGAATGGCCGCTGCTTCGAGGCGTGCGCCATGGCCGCTTGCTTCGAGGATGTGCCAGAGATCGGTCGAGAGGCCGTCGCTGACGTCGATCATCGCGCCGAGGCCGCCGGTGGCGAGGAGAGCCGCCGCTTCCGTGAGGCGCGGCGTGAACGTCGCGTGATGGCCGGTCGGGAGCGACCGCCCGAACGAGCCCGTAACCAGGATGGCGTCGCCGGGACGCGCGCCCGAGCGGAGCACGGTGCCGCGCTCCGGCGCGCGGCCCAAAACCGTCGCGTTGACCATGGCGGTCGGGCCGAACGACGTGTCGCCGCCGACGAGCCGGCAGCCCGCGCGCTCGGCACCCTTGTAGAGCGCTTCGGCTTCCGCACGCGTCGCGCCGCGCGGCAAGACCGCCGCGATCACGGCCCACAGGGGCTCGCCCCCCATCGCCGCGATGTCGGACAGGTTGCGCGCGACGGCCTTGTAGCCGAACGCGTCGGGGCCGTGTTCGGACCAGTGCAGGTGCACGCCGTCGATGACCGAGTCGGTCGTTACGAGAAGGTCACCCCACGGCTCGCAGGCCAGCACGGCGCAGTCGTCGCCGACCTCCGGCGCGCGCGTGGCGATCCAGCGCACAAGATCGAGCTCGTGCAGGTCGCTCACTTCAGCGTGCTCACTTGACGGGTGCTCACTTGACGGAACTCAGGATGACGGCGCGCACCTTGTCGCGGGCGATGAAACCCAGCTCGCGCGAATCCTTGTAGTTGCGCTCGACAGGGTTCGTCGCCAGGACATAGACGTGCTTCGGGGGCACGGGTCCGGCCGCCGCACCGGGCATGGGGAGCGGTTCAATGGGCTCTCCGTTGACGATGATATGGCCGTCGCGCGCATCCACGATGTCGCCCGGCAGTGCCTGGACGCGGCCGAACCGGGCGTAGCGCGTGCCGTCCTGTTCCATCTCGTAGACGATGTTGTCCCCGCGGGCGATCTCGTCGTCCTCATCCACGCGCCGCACAATCAGCGTCGTGCCGCCGGAAAAGCTCGGCTCGAGCGACGCGTCGTTTTCCGGGATCGTAAACCGCGGGTGCCGCCGCATGAAAAACGCGACGAGCACGCCCGCCGCCAAGAGCAGGACGAGCCGGACCACGCGCAGGATCTTTTTTCGCCGCTTCCACATGCGGATTCATTATCCGCAAGACATCGCCGTCCGTTTGCTTTTTCCGCTTCAGAACGCGGCGCGAAACGCGCGAGCGGTTTCGGCCGGATCCTCGACGCGCGCAAACGCGCCGATGGCAGCCGCCCCCGGACCCCCGGCCTGGGCGATCAGTCGCACGTTATCCGTGGAAACGCCGCCGATCGCGTAGACGGGAACCCGCGAGCGCAGCACCGCTTCCTTGAAGTGCGGGAGGCCGAGGGGCTCTTCGTCGGGGTGGCTGGTGGAGGCGAAGACGTGGCCGAGGAGCATGTAGTCCACGCCCGCGGCGACCGCTTGGCCCGTTTCGTCGAGGTTGTGCACCGACAGGCCGACGAGCCGTCCCGGCCCCACGACGCGGCGCGCGGCGGCCGGCGGCAGCGACCCGTTGCCGAGGTGCACGCCGTCCGCGTCGGCGGCGACGGCGATGTCGGCGCGGTCGTGGACGAGCAGGCGGCAGTTGAACTTGCGGGTCGCGGGGCGCAGGCGGCGGGTGATCTCGAAGATCTCGGTCGTGCCGGCGGAGGGCCGGCGCACGATGATGCCGTTGAGTCCGCCCTGCAGCGCGCGCCCGACCGTGCCGAGCATGTCGTCGACCGGCCCGTCGGGCTCGGTGACGAGGATCGCCGTCATGTCCGGGGCCACAGCAGCGGCTCCAGTCCGCGGATCAGGCCGGGGCCGTTCTCTTGCCGGTGCGGGCCGATCCGGCGCACCGCCAACAAGACGCCGGGCACGAACACGTCGCGGTTGATCGTGTCGTGGCGAATCGTGAGGGACTCGCCCGGGCCGCCGAACACGACTTCCTGGTGCGCGACCGAACCCGGCAGTCGCAGCGAATGGACCGGCACGTCGTCGATGCGTCCGCCGCGCGCGCCCGGAGCGCTCTCGGTTTCGTTTTGGGGGCGGGGCGCCTCGTTGCGTGCCGCGGCGATGCGTTCCGCGGTCGTGCGTGCGGTGCCGGAGGGCGCGTCGAGCTTGTGCTCGTGGTGGCGCTCGACAACCTCGACCCACGGGAAGTGACGGGCCGCCTCTTCGGCAAAGCGCATCATGAGCACCGCCCCTAGCGCGAAGTTGGGCGCGACGAGACAGGCCGTTTTGTGCTCGCGCGCCAGCTCGTCGAGGCGCGCCAACTGCTCGGCGGTCATGCCCGTTGTGCCGATGACGGCATCGACTCCGGCGCGCAGAACGGTCTGGGCGTTTTCAAACACCGCGTCGGGGGTCGTGAAATCGATGGCGACATCCGCGCCCGCCACGGCCGCCGCAAGATCGTCGCCCAGGTCGACCGCACCCGCTGACGCAAGATCACCGGCCTCTTCGACGCCCTGCACGAGGCAGCGCCCGACCTTGCCCTGGGCACCGACGACAACGACGCGGATCATGGTTCCGATTATGCACGCTGGACCGGCAAATCCGGGGGATAGGGGGTTCGGGGGCACGGACGCGGCCGGTGTCCGGCGGACTACGGCTGTTGCTGTTGCGCGAAGTCGAGAATGGCCTGCTCTTGATCCGGGGTCTCAATGGATCCCGGCCGCAGGGTGCGCACATGTTCGATGGCCGTGTCGGGCGACAAGCCACCGGCGACGAGGTAGGCCGCAAGCAGGGTTCCGGTGCGACCCATTCCGGCGGTGCAGTGCACGACCACAGCCTCGCCGCGGGCGACGACCGCCATCAAGAAGGCCACGCCGCGCGTGAGTTCGTCGAGCGACGGCGCGGTCATGTCGAGGATCGGCAGGTGCAGGGTCTCGAACTCCTCCAGCCCGTCCGGCGCGCGCTCGGTCAGCGAAAGCACGGCGCGCACGCCCTGTTCCCGCAGCCAGGGACTGTTCGCCGCGCGCGGTCGCGCCATCCCCGCGACACGGTCACGGACGAGCCAAGAGAAATTCAACACCATTTGAGGTTCGCCTTCACGATCGGGATCTGGATCTGCATCGGCTCGCCCAAACCAGCGCCGCCGCGAGATCGGTCACGCGCCGCCGTCGGCACCGCCATCCGAGACCCGTGCCTGAACGTAGTCGGCGATGACCCCGAGCGGTGTGCGATCTTCCTCGCGCAGCCAGGTGAAACAGATTCCCACCAGGAAGCGTCCGCCCCCGCCGGCCTTGTCGTCCGGCTCGCACCACACCACCCGGCCCATGGCAACCACGAGCTTGTCGTGACCCTCGAGACGGATTTCCAAGGCCAGATTCGACTCTCGCTCCAGCCGCTCGCCGGTGGCGAGACAGAGCCCCGAAGCGCTCAGATTCAGCGTTTCGGCCGCGTGAGTCTTGCGAGCCGATTCCTCGCCCCGCAGCGCGCGATAGGCGACTTGCAACCGTTCGGAAATCCGAACCGCTCGGCGCCGCTCGGCTCCGCGACTCTCTCCGTGGCTTTCGGTTCCGGGGTTGTCGTTTCCGGCGGGTCCCACTCGATGGTCTCCTGCTTCACCGTAAGCTAGAGCCCATGTCCGACAAGAATCCGCCCCCCTGGTCCCGCCGCGCCGGACGAGGCCTGAGACGGATCCTGGGCCGCTTGCTAGGCGAGAAAAACGTAAGACGAGCCGGCGAATCCACCGAAGTCCTGAAACGCGAGTTCAAAACGGGCCGCCAACAGCCCCCGGAGGAGCAAGCCAAGGACGGCGATGCCCCCAAAAAAGAGATCCCCCACCGGGAAATTGACGGTTCGGATCGGGAGAAGCCGCCAAGTCATCCTGCCCCAAAAAAAGTGTAGGCCGCCGATCTTCTAAGACCCGGCGCAGCGCACACAGGCCGGCGGATCCTGCTGGAGTCTCTCGGTAGGGACAACGGTGTTCGGGCTGCTAGACGGGCTCGATGGCACACCAATCGATCACCGCCACCCAACGGTTTTCCTCTGTGGAGAACTCGACGGTTCCATCCACTTTGAGTTCTCCATCCGAAAACGTGAGATGAAGCCCCTGCTTCAACTCTAGGTCTTTGACGCGGAGATCCTCCGTCGTGCCGTGACAGGTCAGCCGAAGGCGCCCCTGCGGGTCGGCGTTATGGAAGTCGGCATAGATCGCGGATATGGACATTGTCGGCTATCTCTTGGACGGGTTCTTGAATGTGGGCAGTAGCAATGCGCTAGCCCCTTCAAGAGATTTCTACGCTTAGCGTGGAGTGTCGCTGAGCCCCTTACTCGTGTATGCGCTCGCATGCGACTATTCTTGGCCGGAATCGAACCGCAGCTCTATTTGGACGCAAAGACTGTCATTGCAGTCCAGCATTCCGTCCGTGACAAAAAAGGCACCCTCTTCGTAGCACGCCAGTATCATCCGAAGCATCGTACGCAGGCTATTGTGCTCAACGGTCGGTGGATCCTCTGAGTTGCCATACAGAATAGGAGCACTCACAGATCCTGCGCCGCACGTAGATCCTGCGCCGCACACGCTGTAATAGTAGTCGCCGCAACCATCCTCGAAGACGGGCCACCATGTGTCGTCCCAAAGTTCGCCGAAACCGGAGCAAGCCAACTCTTTTCCAACCGACTTGAGCGCGTCATAGCCTACGGCGGCGTCCCCCAGCGGGGGAAAGAAGTCCCATGGGTAGAAATGATTCTTGCCGTCGATTGACGCTCCGTTCCTCCACTCGTAGAGGCGTACGAGCTCAAGAGAGGGCACGAGCCCCCTCGATTCAAACACCTGTGCGACTTCCTCGGGAGTCAGTCCAGGCTGCAACGCATGCACGATTGGCGCGTCGAGCGCAGCCAGGCAACGCAGGACTCCGTTCAAGATTCGATGGATGTCAGGCATCGTCAAAGTTTCTAGGCGTACGGAGCCTGGGAATCCTGCTGTTGTTGGCGCGGCAGGGCGGGTCGGTGCCGCGACGTGAGGGCTCGCGGAGGGCGCGTGAAAGCAGAGATACAGAGCCACGGGATCCTGCTGTTGTTTTGCGCGGGAGGCCGGGTCGGTGCGGTACAGGATAGGATACAGATAGGATACAGAGCCACGGGATCCTGCTGTTGTTTGCGCGGGAGGCCGGGTCGGTGCGGCGGCATGAGGTCTTGCCGCCGACGCGCGGAGAACAAGCGCGCTGGATCTGCGGTTTCGGCGCCGAAACGCGGCAGAATCGCGTCCGGCGGACCGTGCTTGCGGAGTTCGTCTGCGGTCGGGTGCCCGGATGAGGGGTGGGACTGCTCGGTTCGGTTCGGCGGCTACGGGGCTGCGAGGGCCGCGTGTGCGACCTGTGCGGCGAGGCTGGCGTAGTCCGGATGGTCCTCGAGCAGGCGGAGGTGGTCGCGGACATCGCGGGAAACTGTGGCTTCGTGGCGATCGACGCGCTGGCCGATCTCGAAGTGCTTGCAGCCCGCGAGCAGGCGGAGCAGTCCGGCGCGGAGCACCACCCAGGCATCCTTCGTCTTGCGCTTGAACAGGCCCGTCAGTTTGCCCATCTTGCGTTTGGCGGCGGCGACGGCGCTCTCGACGCTGCGCGGCGGCGAGACCGGCCGGAACGGGCGCGTACCGTCGGCGAGCTCCGCCTTGCGCATGGCCCAGCGGACGACTCGCGGAGAGCCGGCATGCTTGAGCGTGACGTCCTCGTGGTCGTCTTCGTCCTTG
>JAJFFH010000006.1 GCA_021776735.1 Planctomycetota bacterium
AGCGCCTCGTCAAGGACGAAGACGACCACGAGGACGTCACGCTCAAGCATGCCGGCTCTCCGCGAGTCGTCCGCTGGGCCATGCGCAAGGCGGAGCTCGCCGACGGTACGCGCCCGTTCCGGCCGGTCTCGCCGCCGCGCAGCGTCGAGACCGCCGTCGCCGACGCCAAACGCAAGATGGGCAAGTTGACGGGACTGTTCAAGCGCAAGACAAAGGACGCCTGGAAAGTGCTGCGCGCGGGCCTGCTCCGCCTGCTCGCGGGCTGCAAGCACTACGAAATCGGTCTGAGAACCGACCGCCACGAGGCCACGATTTCGCGCGACATCCGCGACCACCTCGCGCTGCTCAAGACACAGCCCAACTACGCCCAGCTCGCCGCGCAAGTCGCACACTCGGCCCTCGCCGCTTCGTAGCCGAACCGAACCGAGCGCCACCCCTCACACGAGCACCCGGCCGCAGACGAACTCCGCCGCCACCACATCCGAACGCCATCAATCGGATTTGGCGCGACCGCAACCGCGGGTTCGGCCTCGAAACGCCGCCCGCCTCCCGCGCGCCCCGAACGTTGCCCATCGACCGCCCCTATCGACTCCTCTGCCGCCCCAACAACGGCAGAATTCCCTGGCTCCGTACCGGCGGGCCGGTCGGGCTCAGTCGCTGCTGCTGTCGGTCGGGTCTTCGGAGGTGCCGGTCATCGCGCGGGCATCGACATAGCGGGCGCGGATGCCGAGCAGTTTCAGGTATTCCCAGCGCGCCGGCAAGAAGCGCCAGAAGCACGCCAGCGCCGTGCCGCGGCCGAACATCACGCGGTGGAGGCCGTGCAGCGCCGCCGCTAGGAGACCGAGGGTCGGCAGTATTGTCGGCAAGCCGATCAGCAGCCACCAGCGCACGCTGTCGAGCGGTAGGTGATTCCAGGTTGTCAGGATTGTGAGGCCGAGCGCAAGCAGCACTCCGAGCAGCAGCACGCGCGTGGCCAGGATGGGGAGCGTCCAGTTGCGGGCTACGGCGTTCGTGAAGGCGTACTTGAGTCCGACGCGCAGGTCCTGGCGGAACTTGGCGCGGCGATCCTTGCCTCGGAGTTGCTTTTTTATCTGGAGCTCGTGGGCCAGCGGCTTGTTGTCCTCAAGCCGGTCGTAGAGGTACTCGCCGAAGGGGTCGGCGTACCGGTCGATGAACTCGGCAGCCGTTTCGTAGCCCTCCACGGGCACGCCGGCGTACTGCGCGCCGAGCGACGTCTTGCGCCGGCGCAGGCTCTCGGCGGTCATCGGCAGCCAGTGCAGCTTGGCCGCGCATGGCTCGAACAGGTGCAGCGGCTGGTCCGTTTCGCCTTCTGCCTGCTCCTGGGCCAATAGCTGACCGTAACCGACGAGCCGGTTCCGACTCTCGCAGAGATAGATCACGAACCAGAGGCCCACCGCGAACGACATCGCCAGAAGCGTGCCCGTGATCCAGGCGTCCGTACTTTTCAAGATGATGTAGGGCGTCACCGCAAGCGCGAGTGCCGCGCCGATCGTGATGCGCGTGATGCGTGCTTCGATCACCCGTGCGGCGCTTTGCGTGTCGCGGTACTCCCGCTCGGCGGTTCGGATCATGCTTCGCCCTTTTTATCCAATTCGCTCGTGGATTGCTCCAGTTCCTGCCAGCGGGCGTACAGGGTCTCGACGGTCGCGGCCAGGTTGGCGCGCCGGGTCACGAGGTCGCGGACGCTTTTCTTGTGGCTCTGGGCGAGCTCATGGTCGAGGGCGGCGAGTTCCCGCTCGTGCTTGGCGATCTGGTCCGGGAGCCCGTCCAGCTCCTGTCGCTCGCGATAGCTGAGCTTTTTGGCGCGGCTTCGCGAAGATCGCCGTCCGTCTGCTTTTTTCTTTTTGGGCTTCTTCTCCCGGGGGAGGGCGTCGAGGAGCTCCGACACGCTGCCGGGATGCTGGATCACGTGGCCCTCGCCGTCCAGAAACAGGATGCGATCCGCGACGCGGTCCAGAAACCAGCGGTCGTGGCTGACCACCACGGTTGTGCCGGGAAACGCGAGTAGCGCCTCCTCGAGCGCGCGCAGGGTTTCGAGGTCGAGGTCGTTCGTCGGTTCGTCGAGGGCGAGGACGTTGCCGCCCTGCAGCAAGAGCCGCGCGAGCAGAATGCGGTTGCGCTCGCCGCCGCTCAGTTGGCCGACCGGGACCGGGAACATCTCTTTCGCGAACAAGAACCGCGCGAGGAACGCTTCGATCCGCACGGGCTTGCCGGCGAGATGGACCCACTCGCTGCCACCCGCGACGGCCTCCAGGACCGTGTCGCGTGGGTTGAGCTGCTCGCGCGCCTGATCCACATACGCGACCTGGACGCGGTTGCCGAGCGCGACACGGCCCGCGTCGGGCTCCAGCAGGCCGAGACAGATCTTGAGCAGTGTCGTTTTGCCCGCGCCGTTCTTGCCGACGATGCCGACGCACTCGCGACGGCCGATTTCGAGGTCGAGGTTTTCGAACAGGACGCGGTCGCCGTAGCGCTTGCTCACGCCCTCGATCTCCACGACCTTTTTGCCGAGCGGCGGGCCGGACGGAATCTGCAGCGCCACGCTTCCGGGCCGGTCCTCGCGGCGTCCGCCTTCGAGCGTCTCGTAGCGCGTGATCCGCGCCTTCGCCTTCGTCGCGCGTCCCTGGGGTCCGCGCTGCATCCACTCGCGCTCGCGGCGCAACAGGTTCACGCGCGACGTTTCCGCCTTGCGCTCGGTGTTCATCCGCTGCGCGCGCTTCTCCAGGAACTCGGTGTAGCCGCCGTCGTAGTTGTAGAGTTTGCCGCGGTCGAGCTCGATGATGCGGTTGGCGACGCGGTCGAGGAAGTACCGGTCGTGCGTGACCATGATGATCGTGCGCCGCGCGAGTTCGCGTTCGAGCCAGGTGATGACGATGGCGTCGAGGTGGTTCGTCGGCTCGTCGAGCAAGAGCAGGTCTGCGTCCTGGGCCAGGACATGTGCCAGCGCCACGCGCCGTTTCTCGCCGCCGGAGTGGCCGCCGCGCGCGTCGAGCTTGCTGCGAAAAACCTGCTCCTGGTGGCTCGGCTCGTCCGGCGGCGCCTCCGGCTCCTGCTCCAGATGCGCGACCCGCACGTGCTTGCGCCCCAAGACATCGCCGTCCGTATGCTCCATCGTGCCCGCAATCACCCGCAAAAGGGTGCTCTTGCCGGCCCCGTTGCGGCCGACGACGGCAATCCGGTCGCCCGCCTGCACGGTAAGGGACACCCCGCAGAGGATGTCTTTGTCCGCGACGGACAACGCGATGTCTTTCAGGGTCAGGAGCGCCACGCGCGATATCATCCACGCATGCGCTACCTACTCGCCCTGGGCCTTGTGTTTGCCGCTGTTCCTGTTCGTGCCGATCCGGATGGGAAGCGTACGGACGGCGATGTCCTGTACATCGGGCTGAACGGGCAGGGGGCCGAGGAGTGGTACCGCGTGAAGGACGGCGCGACGGTTGTGCGTGTGCCGGGCGGGACGTATCTGCGGCGGCCGTACGAGGGTGGGACGGCCTCGCGCAAGGCGCAGCCGTTCGACGTCGCGTCGTTTTTTATCGACAAGTACGAGGTGACCAACGCGCAGTTCGCGCGGTTCCTGGACACCGTGAAGGATTCGGCGGGGCTTGTTGATGTGTCGGTGCCCGGGCTCGAGCGGACGGCGGCGGGTTGGCGCGCCGCGCGCGGGCGCGAACGTTACCCCGTGACCGCGGCGACCGGCCACGGTGCGCTCGCGTTTGCCAAGTGGGCCGGCGGCGGGATTCCGACGCCCGCGCAGTGGGAGAAGGCGGCGGGCGGACCGAAGGGGCAAACGTATCCGTGGGGGTCGGCGGCGCCAGACAAGACGCGGGCGAACTTCGCCGTGCACGGCAAGCTCGGGGGGGCGCACGCGGTGGGATCGCACCCGGCCGGGGTGTCGCCGTACGGCGTGCACGACATGGCGGGCAACGTGTACGACCGCGCGATGATGCGCGGCGTGCCGGTCATGGTGAAGGGCGGTTCGTGGCTGTCGCCGCATCCGCTCAACCTGCGCGTGTCCGACATGTGCGTGCAGCCGATGGCGGTCGCCGAAAAGAGCGTCGGCTTTCGCTGCGTGATGGCCGACCCGGAGCCGGACAGAAAGACCAGGAAGGCGCGCGCGAAACAGCCGGGGCTCAAATTGGTGCGCAGCTGGGACGCCGCGGTGAAGCAGGCCCGCGAGCGCCGGGTGCCGATCTTTTTGTCGCTCCAATTCGACACCTGCGGCCAGTGCGACCGCACGCGCGCACAGCTCTTTCGCGACCCGCGCTTTGTCGCGTACTGCAACAAGCACGTCGTCGTGGTCATCGGCCACAAGGCGGCCCCGCAGGTCGGCGTCGAAGACCACGAAGAAAACGACGACGGCAGTTGCCCGCTCTATCCGGGCCTCGATTGCGTCGATCACCACGAGGTTTTTCCGCAAGGTCTCAACGTCGTGAAGCGCTTCTCGGTCTCGCCCGGCAACTTTGTCCTCCATCCGGACACGAAAGCCATCCTGGTCGGCGAACGCACGCTCCCGAAGTGGGGCCTGGACGTCGCGAAGTATCTGGCCGCGTTCGAAAAGGCGCGAGCAGCAGTCAAGACAAGGAAGTAGTGGTCGGGGCGTTTGCGGAGAGTCCGACGATCCGATTCTTCACCACGAAGTGCACGAAGGTCACGAAGAATGAGTCCGATGAGCAGACCGATCTGATTGGGTGGCGGCAGCGAATCCGAACTCACTTCATACCTTCGTGTTCTTCGTGCCCTTCGTGGTAATTCTCGTTCTTCGTGGTTCTGAACGCGTACGTTCGGCTCGAGTTCGTGTGGCTACTGGCACCTTGAGGCCTGAGTTTTCACCACGAAGTACACGAAGGGCACGAAGGCATGAGGAGGATGATCAGATGTCAGGCATCGCTCGCTCGCGGGCCGCACGCAGGTCCAGTTTGCCGGTGCCCAGCAGGGGGATTTCTTCGACCTTGATGAAGGCGTCTTCTCGGGGGAGATAGAGATTGGGCAGGCCGGCTTCGGCCATTGCGGTGAGGAGTTCCGGGATGTTCGCATCGGTGATGGTGTGCAGCACCGCCAGCCGTTCGCCCTTGCGCGCGTCGGGGATGCCTACGACGACAAAGCGGCGCTGCGGCGACGGGTCGTCCTTGGCATGCGCTTCGTGCAGGGCGTCTTCGACCGCGCCGTGCGAGACCATTTCGCCGCCGATCTTGGAGAAACGGCTCAAGCGGTCCGTGATCTTGATGTAGCCGTTTTCGTCCACGAGGGCGATGTCGCCCGTGATGTACCAGCCGTCGCGAAACGCCGCTGCGGTCAGGTCGGGGCGGTCGAGATAGCCGTGCATGACGTTGGGACCGCGCACCAGCAGGAGGCCCGGGGTGTTCGGCGGAAGTTCGTCGCCGGTGTCCGGATCGATGACGCGGACGGTCACGCCCGGCAGCGGCGGTCCCACGAATCCGCGCCGCGAACCGGGTTGATAGACGCCGGGCGCGCGATGGGGCGGGATGCTGGCGGCGATGACGGGAGCGCACTCGGTCGCGCCGTAACCTTCCAGCGGGCGAATACCGAACTGCTCCTCGAAGGCCTCGCACAGGGCGCCGGGCAGCTTCTCCGCGCCCGCGAGCACAAGCCGCAGCGAACCGAACCGATCCGGCGGGATGCGGCGCAGGTAGAGCTGCAAGAACGTCGGCGTGGCGAGCAGCCACGTGAGCCGGTGCTTTTCGACCAGGCGGCCGATCGCGGGTGCATCGACGGGGTTTACGTGAAACACGATCGGCATGCCGCGCACCAGCGCGAACCAGAGCGACAGCGTGCCGAACGAGTGAAACAGCGGCAGGATGCCGAGCAGCCGGTCGTCCGGCTCGGGACGAAAGACCTGCGCGACGGCTTCGATGTTGCTGTCGAGATTGAAGTGGGTGAGCGGCACGCCCTTGGGCTCGCCCGTGCTCCCGCTGCTGAACACGATTGTCGCGACCGAGTCGGGCCCGGCTGTCCGGCGCGCCCCGCAATAGCGTTCCAGCAACCGCTTGGGCGCAAACAGCGCGACCAGCGCGGCGCCGAGTTTCTGCCGCCAGGAAAACGAGAGATCTTCGAGGAACATCGCCGTCCCGCCTTCGCGCTCCGCGCTTCGGCGCGGGCAGGCCCGTTTGCTGTCCAGCTCGAGGTTCGCTCCTTCCAGAAACCTGCGGCTGGTGAGGATCGTTTCGAGTCCGGCCTGACGTGCGGCGGAATCCATGGCGGCGCGTCCCGCGATGTAGTTGAGGTTGACGCTCTCGTTGCCGCACAGTGCCGCGGCGAGGTTGGCGGCGGCGCCCGCGACGGACGGCGGGAGGAGGATGCCGCGCGGGCGCACGCGTCGCGCAAGCAGAATCGCCATCACGAGCAGGCCGAGTCGAGAACAGGTCGTGGTGGCGTCGGCGGCGGCGAGGCGCCACGGCGCACGGCGGACGCGCTTGACAAACGAGCGGTGCAGCGACGGGCGGGTGCTCTTGCGCGCGAGCCAGGCTTCTTGGCCGAGTTCTTCGATGCGTCGGCGGAGTTCCGCGACGGGAGTGTTGGGGGGGGCGGGGGCGCCGAACGAGACGGTGATCGGGTACGGGATCGACTCCGGAAGCTTGCGCAGGAAGCGGCCGCGCGAGAACGAGAACAGCGAACCCCAGACGCGGTCGAGGTGGACGGGGACGATGACCGCGCGGCGGCCCTTCGCGATGCGTTCGAGTCCGCGCCGGAACGGATTGGTCTGGCCCGTGCGCGTGATTTGCCCTTCCGGGAAGACGCAGACGACTTCGCCCGCGTCGAGGTGTTCACCGGCGTCGCGCAGCGCGCGCAGGATTTCCTTCGTGCCGCCGGTGCTCGAGACCGGGATCGCGCCGACCATGCGCGCGAGAGGCCGGATCCACCACCGGCGATACTGTTCCTCCTCGATGAGAAAGCGGATCGGCCGGTCAATTGCGGCCATCAGGAACAGGCCATCCACGAACGACATATGGTTGGGCGCGAGCAGCACGCCGCCCGTTTCGGGCACGTTGACGCGGCCGCGCACATTGAGGCGGTAGATCGTGTGCGTGTACAGGAACACGCACAGGCGCAAGAACGCTTCGGGAAGAAGCGTGAGCGCCCAGACGGTGCCGAGGAGCGTGGCGAGGCCGGCGCCGACAAAGATCGCGCGCGACGAGTAGTCGAACAGCGCCATGCCGCCGCCCGCGAGGGCGCCAAGCAGTGTTCCGGTGAAGACGAAGACGTTCGACAGCGCGATGACCGACCCGCGTCGGTCCGCGGGTGCCTTCCACTGGATCAGCGCGTCGAGCGGCACGACTAAAAAACCGCTGGCGACGCCCGCGAGTCCGAGCAGGATGAGGGTGAACGCGAGGCCGGGCGCGAACGCGCCGAGAGCGAGCACCGAACCGGCAAGCCCGAGTGCGCCGAGCGGAATAAGCCCGACCTCGACCTTGCCCGCGGACAGGCGTCCGGCGATGAGGCTGCCGAGTCCGACGCCGACGCCGTACACGCCGAGCGGCGCGCCTGCCCACCGTTCGCCGAGGCGCAGCACCTGTTCGGAATAGACGAGAAGGTTTTGGCCGAGCAGGCTCGCGATCGCCCAGAAGAACGTCGAGCCGAGGACGGCGAGCCACAGCGTCCGGTCGGCGCGCAGCGTGCGCCATGCGGCGCGCACGGTCGCGACTACCGGCTGCGGCGCGGCGGCGGGCGGCGTTTCTTCAATGCGCCGCGCGAACCCGAGACCGATCAGCGCCAGCAGCGCGAGCACGGCGGCGGCGGGTGCCGGACCGACTGCGGTCAGCAGCGGCGGCGCCAGCGCGGTGCCCAGGATGATCGCCAAAAACGTCCAGAAACCGAGCGCGCCGTTGGCCGAAGACAGGCGCGCATGCGGCACGATTTCCGGCAGGATGCCGTACTTCGCCGGACCGAACACGGCACTCTGCACGCCCATCAGCGCCAGCACGACGAGCGGACCTGCGTTCGCGCCCACGGCGAGCAAAAGAGCCCCGCACCCCATCAAAACAACTTCGGCGATCTTCGTACCGACGATCACGGACCGCTTGGAGAACCGGTCGGCCCACGCGCCCGCGGGCAGCGAAAACAGCGCTAGCGGCAGCGTGAACGCGACCAGCGCGGCCATCTTCTGGAACTGCGACGCGGCCTCGGCGCCGTCCCCGGTCGGCAGCAGGCGCGCCCACAAGACGATCACGAACAACTTCCAGGCGTTGTCGTTGAACGCCCCAAAGAACTGGGCCGCCAGCAGGTTGCGCAGGGATCGGGTCGTCACAAAAAGAGGCTACCGCCAAAAAAATCGACCGCCCACTCACTTCCCCGAATCGACACAATAGGCCACATGAATCGAAGAGGAGGCAGCAAACGGACGGCGATGTTTCTGGCGGCACTCGTGGCCGGAGCGATGCTGGTTTCCCGCCTGCAAGCGGACGAGAACGTCGCGGCCGTCGAGAAGGAGGTGCGCGCGTTTCTCAAAGAGGCGGAGAAGGGCGAACTTGCCGATGTGCTCGATCTTGATGCGATCGCGCGCACGATCGAGAAGCTGGCCGGTCGGGATGTCGCTCCCTACGCGGTGGTCCGTGCGGCGCTCGAACAAAAGCTCGCGCGAGCCGAGGTGCTTCTTGTTCTCAAGGGGCTGAAGACACGACGCGTCGAGGTGATGGGTACCGACGATGCCATCGTGATCGCTGACGTCCGCGTTCCTTTCTTGGACGCGTGGGTGCGCCAGCGACTTGCCGTGCACAAGACTCCGCGCGGCTGGCGCATACAGGACTTCGGAGAACTCGCCCTTGGCCTCAGCCTTGTCGAGTTCATGGAAACAGCCCTTCACGCCGTGGCCAGGGGCGAGAACGGAGTCTTAGCCACACTCGCGGTGATCAAGGAGCTGATTCACGGATTCGATCAGCTCGATGCGGAAGAAGCATCGGTTCGGCTCAAGTCCGTTGCCCACCACGCGCTGCCGCGCCGGCTCGATGCGATTCGGCACGGCTTTACTTCGTTGGTTCAGGTCGGCGCTGACGAACTCGACGATGCACTGGCGAGCGCGGATCGTGCGCTCGCGCTCGTGCCGGATCTTCCGATTGCCCTTCAGGCAAAGGCCATGGCGCTGGTCGAGCTCGGTCGGGCCGGCGAAGCGTTGCCGATCCTGGCTCGGCACCGAAAGACGTTTGGCGACAGCGCGGATGCTCGCGAGACCGAAGTGAGCGCCCTGATCCAGCTCAAGCGCCACGCGGAGGCGAAGACCGTCTGCCTGGCCGGGCTGGCCGAGGAGACGCGTCCTTGGTTGGTTGCTCGGTATGCGAAGCTTCTGCCGACCGAGTCCAAGGCGCTCATTCTTCCGTACTTCGACAAGCTGGGACCGCCGGGGGATGCCTTGATCGAGTGCGGCGAGGAGTTCGGCGAGCTCGATGAATGGCAGGCCCTGGAACTCGTTTGTGCGCATGCCCGCAAGACGATTCCGGACCATCCGGATGTCGCCTACTACGACGCTCTCGCGAAGTGGGCCACCGGGCGTGCGACGGAGGCGGCAAAACTGGTCTATCCCGCGATCGAACGTGCCCCGGCGGACGAACGCGACGCGTTCGTGGAGCTGTACCTCGACGTCATGCACGAGCTCGAAAAGGGGCTCTCCGGCTACCGGCGGCTCGCGGACCGGGATCGCGGATTCGGGTTCGCGTGTTTGGCCCGGACCCTGTACGACGACGACAAGTACGACGATCTCAAGAAACTCGTGAATAGGCGCCGCGGAGAGACCAAGGATCTTGACCTTGTCCTGATCTGGGAAGCCGAAATCCTCTGGCGCAACGACAAGAATGCGGAGCTGATTCCCTTCCTGCGAAGACACGCCGCTGCGATGGCGCGAGTCGAGGGGGAGGAGAGCTGGATGCCCAACGACCGGCTTGTCCGCGCCCTGATCAGATTGAAGAAGCTGGACGAGGCTGTGCGGGAGGCGAAGCGCATCGCCGCGGCGGGTGACGAAGCGTACTACCTCGTCATGGCGTACGCCGCGTCCGGCCGTACAGCGGAGGCCATCCACGCATTCCGTCGTGCCGTAGCAGCCCACCAGCCGGACGACCTGTACACGGACGAGGACATGGGCCCGCTCCTCCGCAAGCCGGCATACAAGGAGCTGCACAAGAAGTACCCGCCCCCGTCGATCAAGGACGACGAGAAGAAGTAATTGCCATGGACCGAAGACGAGGCAGCAAACCGACGGCGATGTTTCTCGTGGCGCTGGCGTTGTTGGCCGGTGCGTGCGAAAAGGCGAAACCCGGGAAGACGAGGTCCGCCCGTGTCGCCGGCTCGCGCCATGTGACCGAGGACGTGCAGACGTTCTTGACGCGCGCGACCGATCTCGAATTCGAAGACATCCTGGACACCAAGGCCGTCGAAGAGGCCGCCCGGAGGAGAGCCGGGCTGAGCCTGGGTGCCACGCTAGACGCCTGGGAGTTCATTGAAAGCCAGCGGCCGCGCTGGATCATGCACTATCCACGCTTGAAAGGAATGCGTGTTCGTCGCATCCAGCGCAAGGGAACGGATCGGGCCGTGGCTGTCGTCGATGTCTGGACGTGCAAGGGAGATCGGTGGCGGTACCGCTTGGAGCTGGCGTGGACGACATTCAGGTGGCGGGTGTCGGATTTTGGGGCACTTACCAACGGGATGAGTGCCGTGGAGACGGTAGCCGGGCTGCTTCGTGCGGCGGCGGCCGAAAGGGACGGAGTCGTTCGCGCCATCGTCGTACTCGGCGAGCTGCTCCACGCCTACCCCGGCCTCGACAAGTCCGAGCAGATGCTGAGTGCCATGGCGAATCAGTCGCTGCCGCGTCGCTTCAACGCGCAGCGTCACGCCATAGCGGCTTTGATACGGTTCGGCAAGGGGAACAGTGCGGCCGCGCTCGTCGCGGCGGACCGGGCCTTGGCCCTTGATCCGGGATTGCCTTTGGCGCTCCTGGCGAAGGCTTCCATCCTGCTGGACCTGCAACGACCCGCCGAGGTGCTTCCTGTTGTTGCGGCGCATCGCGCACGGTTCGGTGACGGTGCCGATGCGCGCGAGGTCGAGGTCGAGGCTCTGCTTGCGCTGAACCGGCCGGAAGAGGCCCTGAACGCGTGCCGGGCGGGGCTGGCCGACGAGAACATGCCGTGGCTCATCGCGCAGTTGGCGATGCTGCTGGGTCCGGACAAGAAGGACACGATCCTGCCGCATCTCGAGAAGCTTGATCCGTCGTCCGGCGCGTTTCGCGAGTTGGGCGAATTGCTCGCGGACTACGAGGAGTGGGACGCGCTGGAGATGGCGTGTCTCCACCTTCGGAAGAAGGTTCCGAATCACCCGCGCGTTGCCTACTACGAGGCGCTTGCGAAGCTGTATACCACTCGGCCGGAGGAGGCAGAAAAAACCGCGTTTCTCGCTATCACAGACGCTTCGGGGACCGATCGGCGAGCGCTCGTGGGCCTCTACATCGATGCGACGTATCGCGAAGGGCACGGTCTTGCCGGATACGCGAAACTCGCGGATCGGGATCGAGCGCACGGCTTCGCCTATGCGGCGCAGGCTTTGTACGCGGCCGACGAGTATGTCCAGCTCCGGGAACTTGTGAACAAGCGACGCACGGAGACTAGGAATCTCGACCTCGTACTCCTTTGGGAGACGGAACTCCTGTGGCACGCGGGCGGCAAGGACGCCGAGGTCGTGGCCTTTGTCCGCAAACATGCCGATCAGCTCAAGCGCGTGAAGGATGAGGCCCGCTGGATCCCCGGCGACAGACTCATCCGATCCCTGGTTCGCCTGAACAAACTCGACGAGGCCGAATGGGAAGCGCGGCGCTTCTATGGCACCCACAAGGACCCCTACCTCATCATCCTGGTCTGCGCTTCCGCCGGCAAGACCGGCGACGCGATCCACGGATTCCACAAGGCGCTCGCCGGCGGCTACGCGCCCGCGGACCTCTACAACGACATCGACGTGGGCCCGCTCCTCCGCAGGCCGGCGTACAAGGATCTGCACAAGAAGTATCCGCCGCCGCCGATTGAGGACGACGGGAAGAAGTAACCCTGCGCGACAAGGACAAGGTCTGACACAATAGGAATCATGCATCGGAGAGGACGAAGAGGACGTAGCACCCGGCTTGCCGTCCTCGCGATCCTGGCGACTTTGATCGGGTCGTGGCCGGCGATGGCCGAAGACAAGGACACGGCGGCTACCTCGGAGGTGCTCGCGTTTCTCGAGCGTGCCTCGCGCGGATCCTTGGCCGACGCCGTCGATGCTACGGCGATTGCGGAATCCGTTGCGCGGAGAGCCGGCGTCAAGCGCGCCGATGTGCAACCTCTCGTCGCGTTGATTCGGACGGCCCTGACTCGGGAGACCGATCTGGATCTCGATGGGTTTCGGATCCGAGCCGTGCGCCGCATTGGCGCCGGCTTGTGTGAAGTCGTGGGCGACAGCGGCACAGGCGACGACTGGGTCCGCTTTCGTCTCACGGTCCGTAGGAAGGCCGGCCGTTGGCGCATCGTGGAGTACCGTGACATGTCGGGCTCCATCGGGCTGCTCGACGCATTGGTGCTCGGTGTCACTGCGGCGCGGCAAGGCGATCGCGATGTGGTTCGGGCCGTCTCCGCGATGATGCGGGTTCGCGACGCCGATGTCGACGCGGAGTCCAAGGAGCTGATCGCGATCATGGAAGAGGTCGCCGAGGTCAAGCTCCCGGTGCGTTTCGATGCCGCTCGCCACATCGTTGTCGCGATGCTCAAGAACGAGGACGACCCGAAGGGTGCCCTGGCGAGTGCCAACCGTGCGCTCGAACTGCAACCCGGCCTCCCCTACGCGCTGCTCATCAAGGCGTCGGTCCTGACCGATCTCGAACGCCCGGCCGAAGCCCTGCCGCTTTGCGCCCAGCACCGCAAGGCGATTGGTGACAATGCCGCCGCGCGTGCGTTCGAGGTAGACGCGCTAGGTGCGCTCGATCGACTCGAGGAGGCCAAGGCCGCCTGCGTCGCCGGGCTGGACGAGGAGGTGCGTCCGGACCTCGTCGCACGCTATGCGACTCTCCTCCCCGAGGATGGGAAAGCGGGCATCGTTCCGTTTCTCGTCGAACTCGGACCGCCGGGCGATGTTCTGGGCGAGCTGTGTGATGCGCTTACCGAGCGAGATCAGTGGCGTGCGGTCGAGATCGTATGCGCGCGTGCGCGTCTCAGGATTCCCGACCATTCCGACGTGGCCTACTACGACGCGCTTGCCAAGCTGGGGACGGACCGGGCAGAGGTGGCGGCGCGGATCGTGTATCCGGCCATCGCCACCGCACCTGAGGACGGGCGCCCGTTGTTTGTGGAACTCTATCTCGACGCGATGCTGTTGCAGGACAAGGGGCTCGCCGCGTATGGCCGCCTGGCGGCGCAGGATCGCCAAGCCGGATTCGCGTATCTGGCGAGAGAGCTGTGGAATGAGGATCGGTACGACGAATTGCGCACTCTGGCGCGGCGCCATCGGACGGAAACGAGAGAGTTGGGACTCATCCTCGTCTGGGAGACCGAGCTTCTCTGGAACGACGACAAGATGGCCGAACTCGTTGCTTTCGTCCGCAAGCATAGGGTCGCCCTGGCCCGCGTCGAGGGCGACGACGCCTGGATGCCGAACGATCGACTGCTGCGTGCGTTGCTGGAGCTGAAGCGAATCGGAGAGGCCGTCCGGGAGGCGGAGCGAATTGCGGCCGCGGAAGAGGATTCGTTTTATCTGGTGATGGTGTACGCCGCGGCGGGGCGGACGGAAGACGCGATACGTTGTTTTCGCGAGGCGATCGCCAACAACGGCCATGACCCGGAAGATCTGTTCGAGGACTCCGTTATCGGCCCGCTCCTCCGCAAGCCGGCATTCAAGGAACTGCACAAGAAGTACCCGCCGCCGCCGATCAAGTCCGACGAAGAAGAGGACGGGTAGGTCCGCCAGGCCGCGATCCGGCGGGTACCATGTCGGGCATGCGTACCGGGCTCTTTCTGCTTGCTCTTTGCTCGTTCCTGATCGCCGAAGAGGCGGACCTCAAAAAGACCATCGATTCGTTTTGTGAGCCGCTTGTTGCGAGCGGGCGCGTGGTCGGCATGAGCATCGCCGTCCGTTCCGGTGGCAAGGTCTACTTTCGCGGCTACGGACGCTTCACGAAGGACTCGAAGCGTGTGCCGGACCAAGACAGCATCTACGAGATCGGATCGATCTCGAAGGTGTTTACCGGCGTGCTGCTCGCCTCGCTCGTGCACGAGGGAAAGCTCAAGGTCGATGATCCGATCACGGCGCACCTGCCGGGTCCGGCGCCGAAAAGGATTACGCTGCGCCATCTCTCGACGCACCGCTCCGGCTTGCCACGTCTGCCCAGCAACATCAAGCCGGACAATCCGAACCAGCCGTACAGCGGTTACGACGCGGAGCCCCTCTACGCGTTCCTAAAGGGCGTGAAGGTGGCGTCGTCGCCGGCGCCGTATGCCTACAGCAATCTCGGGGCGGGACTGCTCGGGCACATCGTCGCGCGCAAGGCGGGCATGAGCTACGAGGATCTGATGATCGCGCGCATCGCCAAGCCGTTGAAGATGACCTCGACGGCGCTCACGCTCACCGACGAACAAAAAAAACGTCTCGTGCCCGGTCATCTAGCGGGGGGCGTGAAGGTGCCGAGCTGGCCTTGGAAAGACTCGGCGCTTGCCGGCGCCGGTGCGATTCGTTCCACGACGCGCGACATGATGAAGTTCGCCGAGGCGCAGTTCGGCAACGATCCGGTCCAGGCGCTCGCGCGCAAGGTCCATACGACGAACCCGCCGAAAATGGGGCTGGGGTGGCACTACGGGCAGTTCGACGCGATCTGGCACAACGGCCAGACGGGCGGCTACAAGTCCTATCTCGCGATCGATCTCAAAGACAAGATGGTCGTTGTCGTCTTGGCCAACACCACGGCAGCTGAAGTCGATCAGCTCGCGAACATGCTGTTCTTGCGGCTCAAGGGGCAACCGATCAAGCCGCTGGAACTCAAGCCCGAGCGCAAGGTCGCAGCGGCGATCTTGAAGCGTTACGTGGGCACATACGCGATTGTTCCGCAGTTCAAGGCGACCGTGCGCGTCGAGAACGGCGGGCTGGTCGTGCAGTGGACGAACCAGCCGAGCCTGCCGGTGTTTTCGGACTCCGACACCGAGTTTCGCTACCGCGCGGTGAAGGCCCGGATCGAGTTCCATGTCGGCGCCGACGGCAAGACGACAGGGCTGACGCTGCATCAAAACGGGCGCGCGATGAAGGCCCCCAAGGAAGCCGCGCCCAGTGATTGATCACGAAACCCACGGAGACATCGCCGTCCTTCGGCTGTCCCATGGCAAGGTCAGTGCGCTGGATACGGAACTGTGCCACGCATTGACCGTGGCGCTCGACGACGTCCGGGATGCCGCCGCCCTCGTGCTCACCGGCACAGGTTCGACGTTTTCCGCGGGCGTCGATCTGTTCCGGGTCGTACGCGGCGGCACGGCGTACGTCGCATCGTTCTTCCCCGCCCTCGTGCGCTGCTTTCGCGCGTTGTTCGAGTTCCCGCGCCCCGCGATCGGCGCCGCGAACGGCCACGCCGTCGCCGGCGGCTCGGTCCTGATCAACGCGTGCGACCGGCGACTCGGCACCACGGGCCGCCACGGCATCCCCGAACTCGTCGTCGGCGTCGCGTTCCCGTGCGTCGCCCTCGAAATCATGCGCTGCGCGGTGCCGCACGGCGCGTTCCAGGAACTCGTCCTGACCGGGACGATCGTCGATGCGGCGCAAGCCGAGCAACGCGGTCTCCTCGATGCGGTCGTCGATTCCGACACATTGCTCGAACACGCCCTGGCCGAGGCGGCGCCCCTCGCCGCGCAACCGCGCGCGGCCTTCGAGCGCGTCAAGCGCGACCTGCGTGCACCCTTTCAACGCACGATCGATGAGGCCGATGACGGCGAAGTACTCGCCATCTGGTCAAGCGAGGAAACCCACGCCGCAATCAGCGCGTACCTGGACCGCACGGTCCCCAAGAAGTGAAGCCACACACTGAAAACAGCAAACGGACGGCGACATTCCTGAACCCCCGCTGCGCGGGTATTCAGTAGAGCGTGATTCGCGGTCTTGGTTCAGCACTGGGCTCGTCGTGTTTTCGCAGGATCCGTGCGCGCGCATGTCCGCGGGCCGTCCGTCGGGCACAGGGGGTCAGTGCACTTGGTTCCACGCGGTCATGATGGCCTGGTGCAGCGGGACGTTGCGGACCATCGACTCTCGATCGCTTTTTGGGGCGTGCTCGCGCAGGAACTCGAGCAGGCGGTGTGCTTCGCGGAGATGTACATCGCCGTCCGTTCGTTGCCACATCCGGTAGCGCGCCTCCATCTCCACTTCGTGATCGATGTGGCCCTGGTGCTTCTCGAGAACAGCGGCGGCGGCGGCGGCGTGCGTTTTTCCGCCGGGCAGCCGTGCGCGTTCTGTGGTGGCGAACACCGTGACGTTGGGGGCATCGAGTTCGTGGGCGAGCGCCAGTGCTTCGTCGAGGTGGCTTGTCGCATTGTCAGGGTTTCCGCCGGTGGCCTCGATTTGGCCCAGGACGACGAGTGCGATCGCCAGGTTGTGCTTGGCTCCCAGCTCGCGCTGGATCGCGACGCTCTGGGCGATGGCCTCGCGCGCCCGATCCGGACGCCCATCGATCTTGGCGAGCTGGGCGATGCGGGCCAGGACCTCGCCCTCCTGGCGCCGACTTCCGATGTTGCGGGCGCCTGCCAGGCACTCGTCAAGCTGAGTGCGCGCGTCTTCCAGACGGCCGAGGCGCACGAGGTCGGTGGCCAGCTTGCCGATGGCTCTGGATTCTGCTTTCTTGTCCCCGATCTCGCGCGTGAGGGCCCTGGTTTTCTGGAAGTAGCCGCGCGCCTCTTCGAGACGTCCGGCGTCCGAGAGAATCGAGCCGAGGTTTCCCGTCGCGTAGGCCGCGGCGCGCCGGTTTCCGATCTCGCGGGCCAGCGCGAGTGTTTGCTCGTACTGCGCGCGCGCCTCCGCGAGTCGTCCCGTGTTTTGGAAGACGATGCCCAGGTTGCCGGTGGCGTTGAGTTCACTGAATCGATCGCCGGTCTCGCGCGCCAGCGCAAGAGCGTTCTCGAAGTGCTCCCGTGCCTCCTTGCCGCGCCCCAGATTCCACGCCACGAGGCCTACGCTGATGGTCGCCTCGGTCTCCCACTTCTTGTCGCCACGCTCGCGTGCCATGGCAAGGCTCGCCCTGAACTGCGTCTGGGCCTCGTCGTAGCGGCCGAGATTGCGAAGCACGTGCGCCACGTTGTCCGCGGCTTTTCCCCGGAGCCTGACGTCGTCCGCGTCATGCGCGAGTGCGAGCGCTTCTTCATGCCACTTCAGCGCGGCAGTCAGATCCGACGTGGCTCGAGCGTGCATGCCGAGCGCGATCCGGACTCTGGCGCGCACCCCCGACTCCCCGCACTCGTCCGCCAGATGCCGCGCCTCATCCAGGGCGGCCCGCACGGTCTCGTGCTCGCCGCGCACGCGATGCAGCCGAGCCTTTCGGAGCAAGACATCCGCGCGCGCCGTGCTCTGCAGCAGGTCGGGCGTTTCGAGCGCCCGCGTCGATAGCTCGAACGCTTCCTCGTAGCGCGACGTCCGTTCGAGCGTGTCCAGCGCCGGGTCGAGATGGTCCCCGGCGTCGCGCGGCTCATTCCCGCGCAGGTAGTGTGACGCGAGGAACACCGCGTCTTCGCTCCCGCTTGCAGCGTCGCCGCGCGCGGCGTAGGCGTCGGCGATCAGCGTGTGGTACTCGGCGCGAAGATCCGGCGGAAGATCCTGATAGAGGACCTCCTGAATCTGGTTCTGGTCGAATCGCGTGCTGCCTGCCTCGCCGTGGACGAGGCCGCGGCTGCGTTCGATCTCGGCAAGATGCTGGAGGATCCGAACCCGCTTTTGTTCCAGCACGGCGACGATGAGGGCGGGGTCGAACACCATTCCGATCACGGCGCCGACGTCCAGAATCCTGCGCTGTTCATCCGGCAGTCCGCGCAGCCGGCCGTCAATCAGGTCACGGACCGCGGACGGCACGTCGATCTCTTCGATGAGTCCGGTCTGGACGTATCTGCCGTCGGGTTCGCGCCGGAGAAACTTGTCCTCGGCCAGCCCCCGGATCATTTCGAACACGAAGAGAGGCACGCCGTCCGACTTCCTGGCGATCTTTGCGCCCAGCGTCTCGGCGAGCGTCTCGTTCTTGAAGGCGTCTTCGAGAAGCTCGAACACTTCGCGCGCGCCGAGACGATCCGCGAGGACTCGCTGGAAGTGGTGCAGTTGGCTGAACTCTTCGAGCCGCATGCCGGGTCGGGCCGTAAACAGGAGCAGGACGGACTCGCTCTCCGCGGCGCGCGCGAGTGCAAGAGCGAGATCGCGGCTCTCCGCGGACGCGTGGTTCAGGTCCTCGACAATCCAGATCAGCGGCTCTTGTTCCGCCAACGCGCGCATGAGCTGCACGCAGGTGGCGGCGAGTGCGTCCCGCGGCAGCGGGTCGGCTCCGGTGGGCGGCCCCTCGTGCTTGAGGAGGGACGCGAACGCCGTCACAAGGGAGGGGGCGAGGGACAAGTGAGGCGCGAGCCGGCGGGCCAGATCCCGTTCGCCGAACTTCCCCACGATCGCGTCCGAGAGTGCGCCGAATCCACCCGACGGGGCGTAGGAGCCGTACAGCACGTTTCCGCTTGCGCCGTCCACTTCGCGCAGGAACGCATCGACGAGCCTTGTCTTGCCGATCCCGGGCTCGCCTTCGACAAGGATGGCGTTCCCCTCGCCGGCCTGTGCACGATCCCATGCGGCACGCAGCGCGCGCAGCTCCTTGGCGCGACCGTGGAGTCGAGTCTCCCGTCTCACGCGTATTTGTGGGACGTACGCCCTGGTCTCGTGTTCCTGCGACGCCTGCTCCGTCCACCACCGCGACGGTTCGCCCTGTTCGAGCACCGCGCGCAGCGCGTCGGCCGACTCGAACCGGTCCCCGGGGTTTTTCTCGAGCAGGCATGCGACCAGCGCCGAGAAAAAGGGCGTGGTGTCGCCGATGTCGGCAAGGCGCGGTGGAACAAACTCCGCATGCGCCCGGATGAGCGCAGCCACGTCATTGCGAGGAAACGGGGCTTCGTGCGTGGCGAGTTCGTGCAGCATCACGCCGAGCGAGTAGAGGTCGACCGAGGTGCCGACTTCGTCGGACAAGAAGTGCTCGGGCGCCGCGTACAGTAGCGATCCCGCGAAGCAGCCCACCGTGGTGATCGCTACGGCCGCGTCCTGCACCTTCGCGACGCCGAGGTCCATGACGCGGATGTCATGGTCATCCGTGATCAGGATGTTTTCCGGCTTGATGTCCCGGTGCACGATGCCGTCGGCGTGGATGGCTGCAAGGCCGGCCGCGGCCTGGAGCGCGATCTCGCGCAACAACGTCTCCGGAATCGTGCCCAGTTCGTCGTGGAGCTCGCGCAGGCTCTTGCCCTCGACATACTCCATGACGAGGAAGTGGTAGTGCTGCCCCTTGTGGACGATGGCGTCGGCGTCGTACGTGCGAACCACGTTGGCGTGCCGCACGCGCTTGCCCAATTCCGCTTCCTGCACGAACCGCTTGAAGAAGCCCGGCGATTCCAAGAGCCGTTGATGGATTACCTTGAGCGCGACCTTCTCACCAGGTTTGAGGCCACCGTCGAGGCCGAAGCCGCCGGCCGTCACCTCCGCGAGGTAGACGCTCCCCATGCCACCCGAGCCCAGCTCGCCGTGGATCTCGTAGCCGCCAAGCTTCTCGCCGACCAGCGCGTCGTCAGGCAATGGGCGCCGATTCTAACGAAACCCGCGTTACCCGTCTCCAGCCAAGCTCTCCCATTCTTCATAGAGTCCGCCCAACTCGGCCTTGAGCTTCTCGAAGCGCGCGTGGGCCGTGGCGGCTTCGTCGTGCTTGTCCTCGGCGTACAGCGCCGCCATCGTTTCCTTGAGCGCTCCCTGCTCCTTTTCAAGCGTGGCGATGGTCGCTTCTATTTTTTTTGCTCGGGATTGACGCCGGCCTTCTTCGCGCTGGCGCTCCTTGCGCGCTTCGTACTCCTCGCGGCGCGCTCTTTTTTCGTCCGCGCTCGTGCCCCTGCCCCGCTCTTCGAGGGCGCCCTTGCGCTTGGGTTCCTGCGCCTCCCGTTTTCTGCGCCACCATTCGCCGAAGCCGCAACGGTGATCGACAAGGTTCTTGTCCTTGAGCTCGACGACGCGATCGATCAGCTTTTCCAAAAACCAGCGGTCGTGGCTGACGACCAGCAGCGTGCCCTCGAATTCGGCGAGCATGCCCTCGAGCTGTTCGCACGCCTCAAGGTCGAGATGGTTCGTGGGTTCGTCGAGGACGAGGAAGTTGACTTGCCCGTGCACGAGTCGCGCGAGTTGCAGTCTGCTCTTTTCGCCGCCGCTCAGGGTGTGGATCGGACGGTCGAGGTCGTCGTGCGTGAACAGGAACCGGTGCAGAAGTTTGCCCGCTTCGGTGCGGCGCAGGCCGGTTGCCCGCATCGCCCAGTCCCGCAACGATTGGCCCGCTTCCAGCGCGTCGTGCAACTGCCGGTACTCGCCGACCTTGACCGACTTGCCCAGGCGCAGCGTCGGATTTTCCCAGCTTCCGTGCTCGAGGACCTGACGCAGCAGCGTGGTCTTGCCCGAGCCGTTCGGCCCCACGAGGCAGACGCGATCGCCGTACTCGACTTCGAGACTCGCACCGTCAAAGAGCGCGCGGTCTCCGTGCGCGAACGAGAAGTCGTTCACCGTGAGCGCGATCCGGCCGTGCCGTGCACCGCCGGCGAGGCCCGCCGCGAACCGCCGGGTGTCCTCCACCGGCTTGTCGACCTGTTTCATGCGCTCGGCCCGCCGCATCATTGCCTTGGCCTTTTTCGCCTGGCCGGGGTCGTCGTAGGCATTGGCCATGTCGCGCAGCCGCCGCGCCTGGAACTCGAGCCGCTCGACCGTTTTTTGCTGCGCCTTGTATTGCCGCAGTTGCAGCGCGAGCGCTTCCGCCTTGAGCTTGCGAAACTGCGAGTAGTTGCCGGCCCAGCGCGTCAGCTTGCCGTGCTGAATCTCCCAGATCTCGTGCACGCACGTGTCCAGGACGTGGCGGTTGTGGCTGACCATGAGCACCGCAGCGTCCGCGTGGCGTACGAAGTCCTCGAACCACGCGATGCCGTCGAGGTCGAGGTGGTTGGTCGGCTCGTCGAGCAGCATGACGTCGGGCCGCTGGAGCAGCACGCGCGCGAGGCCGATCACGTTGCGCTCGCCGCCGGAAAACCCGTCGAGCGGCTGGCGCCACGTCCGCTCCGGCAGGCCGAGACTGCGCAGCGTCTTCTCGATGCGCCGATCGACGTCGTAGACCCCGCCGGCCTCCTGCGCGCTCTGCAACCGCTCGTATTCCGCGAGCAGCCGCGTGTCGTCCGGCCGCTCGGCCAATTCATCGCCCAACTCCGCCAGCCGCCGCTGGCGCGCCTCGACCTCCGCGAAAGCCGCGCGCATGTGCTGCAGCACCGTCGTCCCCGGCTCGAACGACAGCTCCTGTTCCTGGTAGCCGATCGACGTGCTCTTGTCGCGCAGCACCTTCCCGCGCGTCGGCTCCAACAGCCCGCCGAGCAGCTTCAACAGCGTCGACTTGCCGCTGCCGTTGCGCCCGATCAGGCCGATGCGCCGTCCGCGCTCGAGCTTCAGGTTGACCCCGTCAAGCACGAGCGGCCCGGCAAAGTGGATGGCGACGTCCGCCGCGGCAACCAGCGACACGCGCGCTATCCTATGACCCCGTGGAATCAGTGGAGCCGACGCGCCGATTCTCCAACCGGGCCACGGACTACGTTTCGTCACGCCCGGGGTATCCCGAAGCGGCATTTGAGGTAACGCTGACGGACGGCGATGTCTTCGTCGCGGCCGATGTGGGGGCGGGCACCGGCATCTCCGCGCGGGCGCTGGCCGACCGCGGCGTGGATGTGTTTGCCGTCGAGCCCAATGCGGCGATGCGCGCGGTGGCGGCGCCGCATCCCCGCGTGCGCTGGATCTCCGCGCGCGCCGAGGCCACCGGACTGGCCACGGGCGGCGTCCAATTGGTCTTGTGCGCGCAGGCGTTTCACTGGTTCGATCGCCCGGCCGCGTTCGCCGAATTCGCGCGCATTCTTCGGCCCGCCGGGCGGCTGGCTCTGCTCTGGAACTACGCCGATCCGGACGATCCGGACGATCCGGTCGCAGCGGGCTACAACGCGCTCGTCGGTCCGGCGCGCGAGACTATCCCGGCGTCCAGAAAGACCTCGCTCGGCGATCCGTTCACGGGCCAGGATCTGTTTCGCGACGTGCGTCACGAGCAGTTTCAGCATGTGCAGGTGCTCGATCGCGCCGGGCTCATCGCGCGCGCGCTGAGCTCGTCGTTCTGCCCCAAAGAGGGCGAACTCCACCAGCGAATCGTGAACGGGTTGCACGAGCTGTTTGAAACGCACGCCGGCGCGGACGGCACGGTCCGTTTCGGGTACCGTACGACGCTATGGCTTGCGCGCTCCGCTTCTCTCTGGCACTCGCCCTGTTGACGACGCCGCTGCTTGCCGGGCCCGGTGTCGGCTACGGGCGCGGACAGATTCATCCCGACTTTCATCTGCCCAAGCTCGACAAGACGATGGGGCACCTGTCTGAGTTTCGCGGCAAGAAGGTCTTCCTGTTCAACTTCGCGTCGTGGTGAGCGGGGTGCCGACGCCAACTGCCCGTGTGGCAGAAACATCTACAGCCCTACATCGACCGCGGTTTCGTCGTCGCGATCGGCGTGGTGCAGGAACAGCACCCGGACCGCGCGAAGCTCTACAAGCAGTGGCGCCAGCTCGGCTGGACGATCTTTGTCGATTCGCTGAACGTGCTCGACCACAAGGTGGTTCCCATTCCGATGGGTCTTTCCATCAACGGCCACGTGCAGTTCCCGCGCCTGACGCGTGGCAACCTGAAGGCGTTCCTGGACAAGGACGAGCGGCTGGTCGATACCCCGCGCCCGCGAGCGCCGCACGCCATGAAGGGCGACGAGTACTTCTACGCGAACAAGCCCGGGAGTCTCGACCGCGCAATCGCCTCGTACGGGAAGCAGAAAGACAACCGCCGCGCACGGTTTCGCCTCGGCGTCGCGCTACGCCGCCGGGCCGACTCCGCTGCCCGCAAGCCCGGCGACGCGCAGGCGGCCGCGACTGCGTGGACTCAAGCGCTGGCCGCCGATCCGAACCAATACATCTGGCGCCGCCGGCTCCAGCAGTACGGTCCGCTGCTCGCCAAGCCGTACAACTTCTACGGCTGGGTGAAACAGGCGCGGGCCGACATCAAGGCGCGCGGCGAGACGCCGATAGCGCTGAATCCGGAGCCGCGTGGCTCCGAGCTCATGCAGCGCGGTGGCAAGGTCGATGCGCCGCCGGCCAACAAGGATCCGCAGGGTCGCATTGCGCGGGACCCGGGGTTCGTGGCCGTCGATACCGTCGTGACCCCGGCCCGAGTGCGGCCCGGCCATGTCGCGCGCGTGCGCATGGTCATTACGATCGACAAGGCGTTTTGGAACAACGAAGCCGATCCGCTCACGCTGTTTGTCGATCGCGCGGGCGTGGAGGGCGTGTTCGTGCATCAGAACCCGAAGCCGGCCTCAACCCGCGAGACGCGCGTGCTGGAATTCGACGTCCCGATTCCCGCGGACGAAAAGCGAAAAAGCATCGCCGTCCTTGGCTATGTCCTGTTCAACCTGTGCGAAAAGGAAGGCGGCGTGTGCCGCCTGTTGCGGCTCGACGTCGGTGTGATGATCAAGGTAGACAAGAACGCGCCCGCGATCATGCGCTAACGTTTCTTCGCGGTCACTTTGGCTTTGGTGGCCGTGGCGACGCGGCCTTCGTCGAGCCATTTCTTCGCGCGGGGGTCGCCTTTGACGTAGGCGTCGAACAGGGCGAGGCCCGCGTAGCGCACGACGTTTACGAAGTCCTCGTTTTTTTCGCGCTTCTTGCCGAAACGGCGGGAGCCGGCGATGCCGCCGAAGTCGTGAGTCGCGCCGTCGATGAACGCGAGGTATTTGTTGCCGGGCGTGCTGCGCTCGTAGGCGGCGAGGCGCCACTGCGGTGTCTTTTTCTTGTCGCCGAACGGGTCGCCGTCCTTGGAGCCTGTGATGAGCAGCGCGGGGCGCTTCATGTCCGACCACGAATCTTCGCGGAGGAGTCCGCCGACGCCCTGCGGCGACACGAGCAGCAGGCACTTCGGACGCTTGTCGGTGTAGGTCTTCGCCTTGCGGAAGAGCCGGTACGTCTTGGTGCCGCCGACCAGCATCGTCGTGTGCGCGCCGAACGAGTGGCCGCCCATGCCGATGCGCTCCTTGTCGGGCTTCACGGGGAGTTTTTTGCCGATCGTGCCAAGTGACTCGATGAGAAACGAGACGTCGCCGGGACGGCTGGTCCACGCGCGAAAAGCCTTGATGCGCGACTGCATGCCGTTCTTGAGCGAGTCCGCGTGTGTCGGCTGGATCACGACGTAGCCGTGCGCGGCCCAGAACGCGGCGAGCGGCTGGTAGTTGTCCTTGCTGCCGTACATCCCGTGCGACCAGAGGATGACCGGCGCGCTGCCCTTGGCACGGGGACTGCCCGTCGGCATCGGGAAGGTGATCTTGAAAACGACGTCTCTTTGTCGCAGTTCGTCCCTGAGCGACATCTTGGCGATGACACCGATCCTGTGCGATCCGGGGGCGGGGCGATAGGACGCCGGCTCGGCACGGATCGCCGTCGCGAGTGAGACGAGAGCCAAAAGGAGTTTCATGAGATTGCAACCCGGCGATTCGCTGCAGGTTCCTTACCATACGGCCGTGATCACGCGCACGCCCGACATCCCGCTGCCCCGGTTCGATTTCGTGCCGGCCGGTTTCGATCCGGCCGACAAGCAGGCGCTGTCGGCGATCATCGATCTGCTGTTGGCCCTGCCCCTCGATTCGGCGGACGATCTCCGCTTCTTCGTGCACTCCTGGAGCGAGGTTGGCGCGCGCGTGGCCGGAGAGTGGGCACGGCGGCGCATCGCGATCTCGTGCGACACCGGCGACGAGGACATCCGCGAGGCGGACCGGTTTTTTCAGTCCGAGATCGCGCCCCACTGGGAGGCACTCGATCAGCGGCTGCGCGAGCAGTTCCTGGCATGTCCGCACGAGGTCGAGGAGTTCTCCGTGCTCGTGCGCAACGAGCGCGGCGCGGCGGCGCTCTACCGCGAAGAGAACACGAAGCTCAAGGCCGAAGAAGCGGAGAAGAAGAGCGCGTACACGCGGCGTTGTGGATCGATCATGGTCGAGCTCGACGGCGAGACGATCACGCGTGCGCAGGCTGCCGTCCGCTTTCAGGATCCGGACCGCTCCGTGCGCGAGACGGCGTGGCGTGCGTACGCGGCTGCGATGAACAGTGCCGCGGACGACTTCGACGATATCTTCGACGCGCTCCTCGGTCTGCGCCACAAGATCGCGCGCAACGCGGGCCACGACGACTTTGTCAGCTATCGTTTCGCCGAGCTGAAGCGCTTCGACTACGGGCCCGCGGAGTGCGAGGGCTTTCACGCCGCCGTCGAACGGGTCGTGGTGCCCGTCGTCCGTGAACTCAACGAGCGGCGGCGCGAGCGCCTCGGCGTCGAAACGCTGCGCCCCTGGGACGCGCAGGCACCGTTGTCGGACCACGCGCCGGCCCGGCTCTTTACGAATCAGGACGAGTACGTCGCGCTGGTCCAGCGGGTGCTGGAACGCATCGACCCGTCGTTTCAGGCCGACTTCGACATCCTCGTGCGCAACGGCACGCTGGACCTGATGACGCGCCCCGACAAGGGACCGGGCGGTTTCAACTGCGCGGTCGAGGACATCGGCATCCCGTTCATCTTCTTCAGCGCCGCCGGCACGTGTGCTGACCTGCGCGTGCTGTTTCACGAGGCGGGCCACGCGTTTCATTCGCTGGCCGTTCGCGACCGGCCGGTGCTTGCCTACCGGCACGCGCCGATCGAATTCGCCGAGATCGCGAGCATGGCCATGGAGGAGTTCTCGTTCGAGAACCTCGAAGGGGTGCTGGAGCCCGAAGAACTTCGCGAAGCGCTGCTGCAACAAGACTCGTCCACGCTCAGCATGTTCACGACGATCGCCCGCGGCGACGCCCTCCAGACCTGGTTCTATAAAAACCCCGGCCACACCCGCGAAGACCGCGCGGCCAAAAAACGCGAAGTCGACGAGCGATTCAACACCGGCGTCGACTGGAGTGGCTTGGAAGACATCGCCGTCCGTGGCTGGCAATGGCCTCCTCATCCGTTCGTCCATCCGCTGTACTTCATCGAGTACGGCATCGCGCGCCTCGGCGCACTGAAGCTGGGCCGCCTCTACAACGACGATCCCGCCGCCGCGATCGCCGGCTACCGGCGCGCCTTGGCGCTAGGCGGCTCCAAGTCGTTACCCGAACTCTTCACCGCCGCGGGCATAGACTTCGCCATGGACGAAGCCGCATTCAAGACCGTCGTCCCGCCGCTACGAGAGCGCATTAACGCCCTCATGGAAGGCTGATGATCTCGGAGGAAGCGTACGGACGGCCGTGTTTTCGAGTTCGGCGCCGCACCCATTAGCCTGGTCTGGTCACGGCGTGGTTACAGCCGTGACCCCCGTGCTTTGTCCAGCGCCTCGATGGCCTCGTAGATGAACTTCGTGTTCGTGGCGTTGAACCCCACGCGGTTTCCGATCGTCTTGTCGGCCCAGGCGCGGGCGCTTCCGCCGTCTTGATCGAACTCCTGTGACATCGCGGCCCAATCACACACCATCTCGATCAGATCGACTTCGGTCATGTCGTTGGGATCGTCGTGGAACTGATAGTGGTGTCGGTTTGTCGTTACGTGGTGCTCGATCGCAAGGCGGACCTGTTCTTCGACTCCGGAGGGATACGCGAACGATTCGCCGTTTCGCCGGCAGCGGTGGAACTCCGTGAGCCAGACGTACGGTACGCGCTCGTTGGGTCCGAACTTCGAGGCATCATGGACCCTCGCACGTGCGAGGAGCTCGTCACCGTGGTCCGTTGTTTCCGCGAGCAGGGTCAAGTTCGCCGCAACCCGCGCGATGTGCTCGCGGGTTCGAACCTCGTAGGCGCGAATCATCTCCGCGGTCGGCTCGAGCGGATATTCAGCGTCGTGGTTCGTCATGGAGGTTGGGCCGCTCCTGCGGCTCGTCCTTCCCGAGTCTATCGCATCCTCGATTTCGCCGAGGCCGTTCGTCGGTAGTAGCGCGCGGCTTGCTAGCCAGGCTCTTCGCCACGTCGGGCCCGTAGCTCGTTGAAGTGCCCGGGAAAGGTCACCAGCACGCCTGACACGCCGTCCTGCACCCGGCGGTTCGTCGATACGGTGTAGCGGGCGAGTAGTCGCTGGCCATCGTCGATGAGGATGCCCTCACACGGCGTGCCACGGGTCAACAGCGCATACGCCGCGAGTGCCGTGGCCTCGAGTTGGTAGGCACGCAGCCCAGCATCGCCCCATGCCGTGCGAGTGGACAGGAGGAATCGATAGCGCGAGAAGTCGATGCCAAGGTCGTCCTCGTACTCGCACGTGTGAAGGGAGAGCTCAAGCTGGAGATAGCGAGAGTACAGATCCTCCGCGTTGCCCTCGTAGGGTTGTAGATCGACACCGAGGGTCGAACTCACCACGCGCCCGACTTCAACGAGGCTCCCGGGGGCATTGAACGCGAACTCGACGGTGTGACTCATGCGTGCACTGTGCTCTCTCTTCGGTCCCGACCGGGCTCGTCAACCGCGTCCCAGCGCCACTATCAGGACCAGCAGGACGAGTAGGACGCTCCAGGCGATGACGGCGCGGCGGCTGGCGCGTCTGGCCTTGTCTTTTTCCCACCAGGTTCTTGGGCTTACGCCGGTGCAGAGGAACGTGGCGACGGCGGCGAGGTTGACGCAGATGATGTTCATCGCGAGCAGCAGCAGGGCGCCGCCCGCCGGTCCGAACCGTCCCGCGCCGACCATGAGGCCGGCGACGACGAGCGGCGGCATCAGCGACACCGCGACCATCACGCCCACGAGTCCGGCGGGGGCGCCGGCGGTGAACGCGAGTGCGCCTGCGCACCCCGCGGCGAGCGCGAGCACGACATCGGCGATCGAGGCGGCGGTACGCGACACGATCTCCGGGTTGTCTACGACCGGGAGCGCGAGTCCCAGGATCGTGGCGAAGGCAAAGGCGAGCAACAGTCCGGTCGCGTTGGTGCGCACCGACCGTTTGGCGAGTTCGCGATCGCCCAGGGTGGTTGCCAGCGCCAGCGCCATGTTCGGGGCGAGCAGCGGGGCGATGACCATCGCGCCGATGATGACCGCTACGCTGCCGCGAAACAGGCCGATTGCGGCGACGATGGCCGCGAGGATCGTCATCGCGAGATAGTCCGTATCGACGCGCGTGCCGCTCTCAAGTGCGGCGAGGAGCTCCTCCCGACCGACGCGTACGGACGGCGATGCTTTCTTGGCGGATTCGCCGTTGCCGTTCTCGATCGCTCCCGTGCTGTTCTTGTGCTCGTCCTCCGGCCCGGGTTCGGGTTCCTTCGGGCGCGGCAGGGTTGCGTGCACGTTGAGCAGCACGACGCGGAAGTCCTCGCGGCCGTGAAACTGACGCTCGAGCGCATCCATGACCGATTGTGCGTTGCCGGCATCGACAAGAACGCGCAGGACCACGCGCTGGTCGTGCCCGGGCTCGGTCCAGACGTCGTGGACCTCGAGCCCGTCGAGCATCTTTCGCACGGCATCCTTGCGATCCGCGGGAACAAGAATGTGGACAAGTCGGAGCGCCATTTTGGTGGGAACGTCGCCGGATCAGCGGTCGTCGTAGCCGTACGGATCGTCGTAGCCGTACGGAAGCTTCGGATAAGGCAGGCGATCCGCGGCGCGGATTTCGGGTAGGGCCACGGCGGTGCCGAAGTAGTCGATGTCGATCGTCTTCTGTTCGAGCGCGGCGAGGACGTGAATCAGATCCGCGGCGCGCGCGCGCCAGGAGTAACGGATTTCCGCGCGGATACGGCCGGGCTTTTGGGCGCGTGCCTGAAACCAGCCGGCGATGTCTTCGGCCTGGATCCACTGCTTCTTGCGTCCGACGCGGAACTCCGCTTCCGTGGGAACGGTCATGGCGCGTGGCGGCTGGCCCCACGTGTGTTTGCGTTCTCCGGCAGGTCGGATCTCGATCCGGTAGCGTGGCGGCGGTTTTCCCTCGAAGACACGTTCCGACATGCCGCGAGCCCGCGGAAGCCAGCCGTGAACCGCGCCTCCTCCGGCGGTCGCGAACCAGACGCGTCGCACCTTGTGGGACGCGAGCTCCGCGAGCAGGAACTGCACATGCTGGACCGGAGCGTCGGGATGCACGCGCAGGAGAAAGTCGAGCTTGGACACCCGCGTTCGCGCCGACGTCAGTTCCAGAGGATGGTCCTTTGCGTGCTCGGTGACCGCGCGTTCGACCTCGGAGCCGAGATCCTTGAGGGACAGCGGCGTCGTGCCCGTATCGGCGCCGGCGCGCAGTTCGCCCTCGTCGCTGAGCGAGATCACAAAGGGCGGGGTTGTGAACTTGCGCTTCGGCGCATCGACGTCGGGAAGTGTGGCGACCTTCCCCGACCCCCCGTTC
This sequence comes from Planctomycetota bacterium, assembly GCA_021776735.1. GTDB lineage: Bacteria > Planctomycetota > PLA2 > PLA2 > PLA2 > JAJFFH01. Next base: position 29,638 of record JAJFFH010000006.1, read on the forward strand.
GAGTCGGCGGCGTCTTTGGAGCAGGCCGTCAACAGCGGTAGGGCGAGGGCGAGCGACAGGATACGCATGAAGCACATCGTAGCTATTTCACGATTTCGGCGCGCCGGATGATGTCGCCGACGCGGATGCGGTCGATCGTGTCCAGACCCTCGACCACGTTGCCGTAGCCGGTGTAGCGCTCGTTGAGCGGGCGATACGAGGTGTGCATGACAAAGATCTGGCAGCCCCCGTCGTCCTTGCGGCTCTTGGGCATGCCCAGCGCGCCGCGGACGTACGGCAGTGGACTGATCTCGTCGGGGACAAACCAGCCGGCGTGTCCGGCGCCGGTGCCGCTCGGGTCGCCGCCCTGGATCACGAAGTTCGGCACGACGCGGTGAAACCTCGTCTCGTTGTAGACCCCGGCGTGCGCCGCGAGAAACAGGCTGACTGCGTGCGCGGGAGCCACCTCGGCATCGACCGCGACCGTGAACGAACCCGCGGACGTGCGGAACCGGATCTTGGGCGCATGCTCACGGATGTGTTGGGCCAGAATCGTGATTTCCCGTTCGTTGAGCCAGTCGCTTTCGCCCTTAAGCTCGATGCCGAACAGGGGTTCGGTGGGCCGCGGGAGTCCCTTGTAGTCGTTGCCGAGATCGCGGCCCCTCTTGAGCAGCACGCGCGCCTTGTCGCGGACGAACGCCGACGGGTCGGACTTCGCGGTCTTGTCGAGCCAGGCGGTCATCCGCTTTTTGGTCTTGTCGCCCAGCTTGAGCTTCTTGTCGCCGAGCAACTCGACGAAGCCCTCGATGAGCGCCAGGCGCGCGTCGATCGGCGTTGTGGCGCCTTCTTCGGCAAGAAAAAGCGCGTCGTCATATCTCTTGTCGAGCCGGCGCTTGACCACGAAGCCGATGACAGCGGCAACCACGCTCGGGTCATCCGATGCGAAGCTGACGTTCACGAGTTCGTCTACGTCGGATCCCTTGCGCTCGCCGAGGTTCTCGAACAGCGCGACCGTGGCGGTCGGGTGCGCGACTTCTGCGGCGATGAGCGCGTCCCCGAGCTTGCGGGCAAACAGGTGACACAAGACCTCGGCGCGCTCTCGCACAGCCGCGTCCGGGCCCCAGTTCAGGCTCTCGGCGATGCGCCAGGCCGAGAAGTCGCCGGTGCGCGCGACTTCGACCGCGAGCACGAACCGGAGCCGCACGTCGCGCTCCCTGGCGAACGCGTCCTGAAGCGGCGCGCGCTGTTTTTTCTGTCCGAGTGCCTCTGCCGCGAGTTGACGCACTTTCGGATCCTTGTGACCCAGCGTGCGCGCGAGCGCCGCATCGACGTCTTTTCCCTCGCGTGGCGTGAGGATGCGCCAGATCAGGCCCTGCACGACGCGCGGATCGGGATCGTCGACGAGTCCGAGTAAAACGGGCCAGTCCTTCTTCGCGAGGCGCTTCGGGAGCAGCACGCCCATTGGGCGCAGTCCGGCCATGCGCTCCTCCGGGTCGCCGCTCGATAGCCGCGGCGTGAACGCCGCCGCAAGGGAGGCATCGCCGTCCCAGGGCTGTTGGTTCTTGGTTTTTTCAGCCCGCAGGCCATGGGCCATGAGCCAGCAGGCGAAGTCCGCCGCCGCGCGCACCTCGGGTTGTTTCGCGTCGAGATGGGCGATCGCCGCGACGAGATGGGCGTGGGCGCGCGCGCGTCCGAGACCGACCAGCGCCGCCTCGCGCACGTCGGCGGACGGATGGCCGAGGAGCGGCGCGAGGGCGGCGCCGGTGCGCGGATCGGGGCACCAGCCGAGCGCGGCGGCGGCGGTCGCGGCGAGGCTTGGGTCCTTTCCGTGGGCGACGATCGCCAGCGGCTCGTAGAGCGCCTTCGCGCGCGCGATGCCGGCGGCCCAGATCGCGAGGCGGCGTTGCGGTTCGGTCTTGTCCTTCACCAGCCTGGCCAGCAGCGTGTTCACGTCGGGGCGGTCGCCGATTCGGCCGAGGGCGCGGATCGCGAGGGAGCGGGCCAGCGCGTTCTGCCTTGGGGCGAGAAGCGGCGCGAGGTCCGCGGCCGGCCCGCGGCGCAGCTCGACGCGTAGCACGAGCGCGCGTGCCTCGAGCGCGCGTGCCTCGAGCGCGGCGTCTGGCTCGGCGCGCGCCAGCGGGACGGGGAGTGCCGCGAGGAGGACGAGCAGGAGTGCCGGCGGGAGCTGCGAGGTCTTGGAAAACTCGGCGTGGGAATGCATCGCCCGGAATTGTAGCCGGGCGGTATGCTACGCGCCGTGGGTGCGATGCAACTGACGACAAATCCCGATATCGGTGCGCCGGTGCGGACGTTTCTGTGTGGCGAGTTCGAGGCGCTCGATCCGGCCGACATCGCGCAGATCGAGCGGGCGACCGAAGCGCTTTTGAAGCGCGACGTGAGTGGACTCGTGGAACTCGCGGCTTGGCTCGACGCCTGGGGCGAGCTGCGCAGTTCGGTTGCGGGTGCCCGAGCCCGCCGGACGATCGCGTTCGATCGGGCGACGGCGCGCGACGACCTGCGCGAGAGCGCGCGCGAGTTCGACGTCGACGTGCTTCCGGTCTGGGACCGGTGTGAGGACAGGCTGCGGCGCCGCTATCTCCAGTCTCCGTACGCCGACGCGCTTGGTGCTGGGTACGCGGTGTTTCACCGCGACTGCGCCTCGACGGTGGAGTTGTTTCGGGACCAGAACGTCGCCCTGCAGGCGCGCGACCGCGAACTGGTCCAGGACTGGCGCCGCATCCAGGGCGGGATGGTGGTGTCGCTGGACGGCGAAGAGAAAACGATGCAGCAGGTGGGACTGGTCCTGCGGCAGTCCGATCGCGACGCCCGTGAGCGAGCCTGGCGCCTGGCCGCGAAGCGGCGCATCGACGAACGCGAGCACATCGACGGGCAGATGGACGAGCTTGTGCGCCTGCGCCACGAGTGCGCGCGCAACGCGGGCCACGCCACGTACCTCGACTACCGGTTTGCGGACATGCTGCGGTTCGACTACGGGCCGGACGACTGTGTGCGATTCCATGACGCCGTCGAACGCATCGTGGCGCCCGTCACGCGCCGTTTCGGGGCGAAGCGCCGGGAGGCCTTGGGACTCGACGCGCTACGTCCCTGGGACGTGGCCGTGCCGCTCCGCTCGCAAGGCACGCTCTTCGACACCGAGGAGGAGCTGCTCGACCTTGCCCGGCGCCTGTTTTTCGCCGTCGACCCGTCGTTCGCCGCGGACTTCGACGTGCTTGAGCGCAACGGCATGCTCGATCTGATGTCGCGTCCGGGCAAGGCGCCGGGCGCGTACAACTACGGCATAGCGGACATCGACGTTCCGTTCATCTTCGGCAACGCCACCGGCGGCGCCGACGACCTGCGCACGCTGCTTCACGAGGGCGGACATGCGTTTCACTCGCTCGCGTGCCGCGGCCAGCGCGTCGCGAGCTACCGGCGCGGCCCGCCCGAATTCAACGAAGTCGCCAGCATGGCCATGGAGCACCTGTGCCGGGACCGGTTCCACGAGGTTATGCCGGCTGAACTCGCGCGCGCGCTCGGCGCCGGGCACATCGAGCGCGTCCTCCAGGGGCTGACAGCGGTCGGCGTGATCGACAGCTTCCAACACTGGCTCTTCACCACGCCGGACGCCGATGCGTCCGCGCGCGCCGACAAGTGGGTCGAGTGCCAGCAACGCTTCAGCCCGGACACGGACTGGAGCGGTCTCACGGAGGAGCGCCGCAACGCGTGGCAGCGCATCCCGCACCTCTTCTCGCACCCGGGCTACTTCATCGCCTACGGCATCGCCCAGATCGGCGCGCTTCAAGTCTGGCGCAACGCGCAAGAAGACCACGGCACGGCGGTCGCGCGATACCGGGAAGCACTCGCCCTCGGCGGCTCCCGCCCCCTCCCTGACCTGTTTCAGGCCGCGGGCGCCCGCTTTGCCATGGACGAAGAAGTCCTGAACGACCTCGTCCCGGCCCTGCTCGGCCAGCTCGACGCGTTCGAGGTCTGAGATTCCCGGAGAGAGGTTTGGGGAGGTGCCGGAACCCCTTTGCCGGTACCGACTTTAGCGTCCACGCCGCATAGCCGATCACTCATGGAATGCCGCCGCGATACCGCGCGCGGCCCTTGTTCATCCTATGGCAGGGTCAACAGCCAAAGAAGAGCCCAGCGTGATCTCCCCCAGGATTCATTCCGAGTATGCGCGGGTGTTTTTGGGGTTGAAGAACGCCGGGATCGCGTGGTGCGTTCTGCGTCCGCTCGACGACCTGCCGGAGATCGAGAAGGACCTCGACCTGCTGGTTGATCCCGACGCGCGTGCGGTGGTCCATGGACTGCTCGCCGGGTTGGGGTACCACGTCTATCTTCCGGAGCGCGCGAACCCCGGCAAGACCGCGTTCGTTCGTTGGACCGGAGAGCGCGCGGTCTATCTCGACGTGCACTTCGAGATCATCGCGCGCGGATTCGTGTATCACGACGCCGACGGCACACTTGCGCGCCGTGAGCAGCGCGGGGATCTGTTTCATCCGGCTCCCGCCGACCTGTACGTCGTCACGCTGCTGCACGACGTGCTCGGCAAGGAGCGGGTCCAGGCGAAGTACCACGAGTCCCTGCGCGCACTTGTCGTCACGTTCGACGGCAGCCCCGCGCAGACCGAGGTGCGTGCTCTGGGCGACCTCGTGCCGTCCGATGCCGAGGCGTTGGAACGGTTGTTGGGCTCGTCCCTCGGGGCGGCTGATTCCGGCGCACCGGACTCCGGGGACGTTGAGGTGCAGGACCTGGCCGAGCGCATGCGGCGTCGCCTGGCCGGGAAAAAGCGGTTCCGGCGGTGGTGGTGGCGTGTCCGACTGCGTTTTCGGCGGCCCCTTCGCGGCTTTTCGATCGCGTTCCTCGGGCCGGACGGTGCGGGCAAGTCGACGACGATGGCCGCGTTCCAGGAGCTGGTCGAAGGCGAACTGCGCTGGCCGGTGGCGACGGAGTACATGGGGCCCTGGGGCCATGATCACCTGGGCTTTACCACACGCGTGCGTTGCCGCGTGCCGGACACGTTCGGCGAGTTGCGAGCGGCCCGTCGCGAGCGGATTGCCGGAGGCTTTCGGCCGTCCCTGCGCCGCGCGTTCGCGCTGGAATGGCAACGCCGCCGCCGTGAACTCTCGAAGGACGAGGAGCAGGAACGGTTGCACCAGCGCGAAACGTCCTGGATGTGGATTTGCTTTCGCTTTGTGCGCGGGCATGTCCGCTACGGCGTCTTTTTGTCCGCGCTGTGGGTCGAGCTCTGGTGGCGCCATCTCAAGGTGAGACGCCGTGCACGGCGGGCCGCTGTCATCTGCGACCGCTACGTCTTCGACCTGCTCACCGGCGAGATGCACGAGATGACGCGTCGGTACCACTGGGCGCGCCGGCTGTTCTGTGCGCTGTTTCCCAAGCCGAACGTCACCGTCTACCTGTTCGAGGAGCCCGAGGTCCTGTGCGCCCGCAAGGACGACCTGGACCTTGCCACCATGCGGGAGATGCAGATACTTTACGAGTCGATGATGGCGCGGTGGGACTTCTCGCCGGTCCGCACCAACGTTCCTCCGCCGGAAGTGGCAAGGCGCGTGCTGGACGAGACGTTCTCATGCCTGGTCGCACGAAGACGTTGATGAACACCGACAGATGGTGGACGCCGCTCCTGTCCGGGGATGACCCGACCGCAGCGTGGCGGCGGTACGTCTTCGAGCGTCGGGCCGCGTTCCAGGTGCTCTTGCCGTCGTCGGCGCGCGGTCGGCTGCTCTGTCTCATGTCCGGAGCGGTCCCGGTGGCGCTCGCGCGTTCGTGTCGCGAAGTGGTCGCAGTCGCGCGGGGGAGAGACGCCGAGGTGCTCGCCTCGCGCGGCGTGGACGGCCTCGAGGTTGTCACCGAATTGCCGCAGGCCGGGGCCTTCGACACCGTCGTCGCCGACTCGCCCGTTGATCTGGCGCGCATTCGGGCGCTGCTGCGGCCCGGCGGCTCGCTGTACCTCACCGGCGAGAACCGACTGCGTGGCTCCGGCCCGGGGACGGCCACGCTGGCCGGCTTTCGCCGCCGTCTGCGGCGCGCCGGATTCCCGGTCGTCCGCCCCTACACGGATCTGACGGATGTGCGGGCGCTCAGCAGGCCGCGACGCTGGCTCAGCCGATTCTACGCATTCGTTGCCGGGACGCAGCAGGAGCCCGCATGGGCCGACACCCTGCTCCAGCGCGTCGTCGACGGTCCCGTCGATGGGTACCCGAACCTCATGAACAGCGGTTCCACCGCCGGCGGGGTCGTCATGATGGCGCCCGAGGCGGTCGTGCGCATACCGCTCGGGACCGAAGCGGAGCGGCGCGTGCGGCGCAACCAGCTCGGACTCGAGGCCGCCGCGGAACGTGGGATTCCGGCGCCGAAGGCCCTCGCTCTCGACGAGCTCGACGGCCTCGTGTACACCGTCGAGACGCGCGAGGCCGGCGAGCCGCTGAACGGCGACAAGGACGACGACGTGTTCGACCTGCTCTTGAGTCTTCCGCGCGGGGGCGAGGCGAAGAACTGGTGGGCCGAGGAGGTCGCGCCCGCCTGGCAACGCGCCGCGGAGGTCTGGGGCTTGACCCCCGAGCTGCGCGCGTTCGCGAAACGGATTGCGGAGGCGGGCGCCGAGGCGGGTCGCGCCGGGAACAGCGTCTTGCCGCTCGGGTTCGTGCACGGCGACTTTCATCCCGGCAACGTGCTCTTGGGCGACAGCGGTCCGATCTTGATCGACTGGGACAACTGGCGCGAGTGCCACTTTGTCACGACCGACTTCGTCCACTTCCTTTGCCGTCGGCGCCTTTCCACCGGCGAGCCGGTCTCGCAGGCGCTGTGCGACTGGGTCGAGGACGGTCCGCGCGACGCGCAGGAGGCCGCGTGGACCAAGCGCTTCGAGCAGGCGCACGGACTCGCCCCGGGCTGGCGTGTCCTCGCCGCGGCGGCCTACTGGGCGCGTGAACTCGCCGCGCGCACGGGAACTCCGGCCGACCTCAACCGCAACTGGATCCGCCTCAACTTCGAGACCGTGGCGCCACGGCTCGCGCGCGCGCTCGGATAGCCGGCCGCGGCTAACCCGCTTCGGCTTGCGGGTCTTGACGCTTGCGATTGCGGAAGTTGTGGATCTGCTCGCGGATCGCCTGTTTTTGCGCCGGCGTGAAGCAGCCCGTGAACCACGCGGCGAACGGGTATGCGACACAGATCGCGAGACCTGTGACGATGCGTCCCACGCCCGGGTCGATGAGTCGGATGACGCCGTAACAGGCCAGCGACAGCGCCATGAGGCGCGCGACGTAGCCGTAGGGAATCGGGAACTTGTGTTCGCGGCGCGCGAGGATCGCGAGCGTGGTCATCTGCAGCGCCCACGTCGCCAGAGTCGCCCACGCCGCGCCCCAGTACGAGTAACGGGGAATGAGCAGGAAATTGAGCCCGATGTTGAACGCGGCGCAGCAGAGCGACACGGTCATGGCGACGCCGGACCGCTTCTTGATGAAGAGAAGCGTCTGGAAAAAGTCACCCATGATCCGGAGGACGTAGGCTCCGGCCACGATCGGTACGATCAGGGATGCGGGATGAAACGCGTCCGCGGCCATGATGCCGATGGCCTCGTCGATGAGGACGCACATGCCCGTCCACGCAAGAAACGCGAAAAAGAGCAGGTAGCGCAGCATGTTCGCGAAGCGGTCCTGCCAGCCCTCGGTACGCGCCTGCCCGTAGACCCGCGCGTTCCAGACCGCGAAGAATGGTTGGCCGACCACGAACACGATCAGGAACCCGAACTTGTACCCGAGGCTGTAGAGACCGACCTCGTGGGTTGAATGGAACGCGCGCAGGAAACCGCGGTCGGCGAAGTGCAGTGCGAACGTCGAGAGGCCGTGAAGGATCAGCGGCGCCGCGAACACCGCCATGCCGACGAGGATACGCCGATCGAGCCGCAGCCCGTTCTCGCGCATCATCAAGAACGACATGTAGATCGCCGAGAGCCCGGCGGTGATGATCTTGGCCGTCAGAAAGCCCCAGACGCCTTCCTTCAGGATGGCGACGTACCAGATGTTGAGCGCGAGGTTGACAGACAGGTTGGCGATCGAGAACAGGACGAAGTGGCGCGGCCGGTCCTTGAGCCGCAGGAACAGGAGCCCGACTTCGCGCGGGAACGAAAAGAAGACGACGAGGAACGTCACCTCCAGCATGAGGCCGTAGTGCCGTTCACCCAGCACGATCTCGGCGATGTCGTCCGCGAAGATCCATCCGAGCAGGGAGACGACCGCGGTCACGGCGCCGCTGAACAGGAACGCGGTCGAGGCCACCTTGCGCTGGAACTCGGGGTCGTCCTGGTCCTGGTAGGTCCGCAGGAACGCGGAGCCGAGCGCCTGCACGCCGAGCGCGATGGCGGAGATCTGGATCGTGAGCTCCAGCAGCTCGATGATCCCGTAGTCCGATGGCGACAGGAAGTTGGTGTAGATCGGAATCATCAGGAAACCGACCACACGGGTCGCGACGTTTCCGATCAGGTAGAGCGATGCGCTCTTGAAAAAGGCCTTCCTCTGCACCACGGGCTCCGCTCCCTATCTATCGACGCGGTGCGCCCGACTGCTCAAGACTTCCTCGGAAACATCGCCCCGAAACATCGCCGTCGTGCAGCTTTTTTCGGATGACCCTCCGAAAGTGGGGCCCTCCGAAAGTGGGGAATGGGGGGGCGGGGGCAGAAAATGCTCCCGCGACACGCGCAGAACCGCGTATGGATAGCCCGGGAAGCGCCGAAAAAGCGCCCCCCGGGGCGATAGGCCCGCATCGACGGCGGAACCGTCGAGCCCGACCCGCATCGACGGCGTCAGCCGTCGAGCCAGATAACTAGACCCCGCTAGCTGGTGAAGATGTAGATGCCGCGACCCGCCCGCTCGATGGGGTAGGGCTCGCTGACCAGCTTGCTCAGCAGCATGGATGCGTGGCCGCGCGTGAGCCTGAACTGCTTCACGACCTCGTTGGTGGTGAAGTGCTTTTTGCCCTTGCGCTTGCCAGCCCAGGCGATGACCTTGTCCGGCAGGCTGCCGGGGCGGGCGATCTTGTAGCCGTCCGGCGAATGGAAGCCGCCGGCGATCGGGGTCGCCCGTCCGTGGGTACGGGGGCCGCCCTCCGCAATCGAAGCGGGGGTCCCCAACTCGATGGTGAGTTCCTTGGTGTGCAGGAGGGTCTTGAGCAGATCCTCCGACATGGTGATGGTAATGGATGCCGTCATGCCGGAAGAGTAGCAAAGTTGGGGCGCTCAAGTTGAGCTATTGACCCGAAAAAACACAAAAAAATGCTCTGAAGGCACCCTGAGGCGCGTTCGGCGCGCATACGAACATCCGACGTGGATCTATTCGGGGCTGATTCCGGCTGGTAACCGGGATGTCAGGCCGTCGGCCCGGCGGCACGGACCTCTTCGGACGCGCCGTCGGCATACTGCCGGAAATTCTCGGTGAACAACGTTGCCAACTTGGCAGCGGACGCGTCGTAGGCCGCGCCGTCCGCCCAGGTCTGGCGCGGGAGCAGGATTTCTGACGGTACGCCGGGGCAGGCCGTCGGGATCGCAACCCCGAAGACCTTGTCCGTGACGGTCTCGATCCCATTGAGCTCGCCCGAGTGGATCGCATCTACGATGGCCCGCGTGTAGCGGAGCTTGATGCGCGAGCCCACGCCGAAGCCACCCCCGGACCACCCGGTGTTCACCAGCCAGACATCCGCGTCGTGCTTCTTGATCTTTTCCGCCAGCAGCTCGGCGTACTTCGCCGGGTGCCAGACGAGGAACGGGCCGCCGAAACACGGCGAGAACGTCGCCTCGGGGTCCGTGACGCCCACTTCGGTGCCGGCCACCTTCGCGGTATAGCCACTGATGAAATGGTACATGGCCTGGGCCGGCGTGAGGCGGCTGACCGGCGGCAGGGCGCCGAAGGCGTCGCAGGTCAAAAAGATCACGTTGGACGGGTGTCCGCCGATACACGGAATCTTGGCGTTGGGAATGGACTCGATCGGATACGAGCCGCGCGTGTTCTTGGTGACCGATGTGTCGGTGTAATCGACGTCGCGCGAGGAGTCGTCGTAGACCACGTTCTCCAGCACCGCCCCGAAGCGGATCGCGCGGTAGATGTCGGGCTCGGCCTTTTCGGTCAGGTCGATGACCTTGGCGTAGCAGCCGCCCTCGATGTTGAAGACCCCCTCGTCGGTCCAGCAGTGCTCGTCGTCGCCGATGAGCATGCGCTTGGGATCCGCGGAGAGCGTGGTCTTGCCGGTGCCCGAAAGCCCAAACAGCACGGAGGTATCGCCGTCCCTGGCTTCCGTTGCGGAGCAGTGCATGGCAAAGACACCCTGTTTGGGCATCAAGTAGTTCATCACCGTGAACACGCCCTTTTTCATCTCGCCGGCGTACTCGGTGCCGAGGATGACGAACTCCTTGCGGGCGAACGAGAGGGCGACCGAGGTCGTCGAGGTCATGCCCGTCGTATGCCGGTTGGCCGGGAAGCCGCCGCCGTTGTAGACGACGTAGTCCGGCTCGCCGAAGTCCGCGAGCTGCTCCGCGGTGGGGCGGATCAGCATGTTGTGCATGAACAACGCGTGGTAGGCGCGCGCGCAGATGATGCGGATCTTGAGCCGGTACTTCGGGTCCCAGCCGGCGTAGCCGTCGATGCAGTAGAGCCGCGGCCGCGTGTTGAGGTAGTCGGCGGCGCGCTCGCGGTTGATCAGGAAGGTGTGGTCGTCGAGCTTGACGTTCACGTCGCCCCACCAGATGTCGCCGGTCGAGTCGGGCTCATCGACGATGCGCTTGTCCTTGGGGCTCCGGCCTGTTTTTTCCCCCGACATCGCGACCAACGCGCCGGAGGACACGATCGCGGACCCCTTCTCGTAGCGTAGCGCCGCTTCATAGAGCGCCGCGGGCGCGGGGTTGCGCAGGATTTCATCAACCGTGATGCCGTGCTGAGCGAGGGAGAGTTTTGCCATCTTGGACAGTTCCTTCCGTGACCGGACGCCCCAGCGAATTATGCGCCGAGTCAGGGCAAAAACCCATGAAACGATAGATCGGTTGGAGGGCGTCGCTGTCTGAAGTCGGACGGGAAGCTGACGGACGGCGATTTCCGGGGGCGCGTTCCCGACGCCGCGCGCCCGGATAGACTTGGCAGTCTCTTGCCGCACGCGACCCACCACGTCTTTTTTTCGTATGCCCGCGCGGACAACCGCGATCCGGTGGACGACGCGGGCCGGGGCTGGGTCACGGCGTTTTTCGAGCGGCTCAAGGCGCGGCATGGGGACTACTCGGGCCATGATCTGCGTGTTTTCTTCGATCAGGAGGAGATCGAGGACGGTACGGATTGGCGCCATCGGCTCCAGCAGGGGCTCCGCACGTCGAACCTCTTCCTGGCGTTCTTGTCGGAAAACTACATCCGCTCGAAGAACTGCCGCTGGGAGTGGACGGAATACGTGCGCCGCGAACACACCCAGGCCCGCGGCGACGACGGCATCGCCACCGTGTATTTCGTGACGGTACCGCCCATGCCGGCCGCCAAGACCGACGACCCGGACGGCATGGCTGCGCTCGAAGCCGACTTTCGCACCGACAAAGAGATCGACCGGTGGCTGAACGAGGTGCAGGAAGACCTTCGCCGCCGCCAGCTCTACGCGGATACGAAGGCGACCGGCCCGCATCCGAAAGCAGCGTTCGACCTGCGCCCCTGGTACCGCAAGGGACCGGAGATCCTCGGCGAACTGGATGCCGCGGACCGCCTCGAGGCGCTGCGGGCGGATCCGAAGACCGACGAGCACGACCTGTTGACCCTCGCGGACCGCCTGGAAGAACTCGACAAGCGTCTGGCGACAAGACTGGACCGCTGCCTGCTCGCAGACATGGCCCCGGGCAACCTCGGTGGCTCGTACCCGCATTTTGTCGGCCGTCACCGCGAACTGCGCGAATTGCACCGCGCCCTGACGACGAAGCGGCGTGGACTCTTGACCGCGGCGCACGGCATGGGCGGCCAGGGCAAGACCGCCCTCGCGGTCCAGTACGCGTTCGCCTACGCGGAATTCTACGCAGCCGGCGGACGCTGGCTGGTCCCGTCGGAACGCAAGACGACGATGGCCGAGTGCCTCCTGGAACTCGCCCGCGATCCGGCGCTGAGTTTCGTCATCCCCGAAGAAGTCGCCGGGAACAACGAGCAAGCCGCGCGCTGGGTACTCCACCAACTCGACATTCGCACCAAGAACAACGCCGAGGCCATCCGCGACCAGCTCCGCACGCACGAGGACCGCCAAAGCGGCGACGAGGCGCGCCTGCCGGACTTCGAACCGCGGTGCCTGATCATTCTGGACAACGTGGACCGGCCGGAACTTCTCGACGCGCAGCAGCTGGCCCTCTTGCCGGAAACGGAATGGCTGGAGGTCGTCGTCACGACCAGGCTCGATCCGCGCGACTTCGGCGCGGCAAGAGACGGCAAGCGAATGACGGCGATCCCGGTGGACTCGCTGCCGATCCGGGACGCCGTGGCGCTGTTGCGCGAGTTCCGCGAGTTCGAGTCGGACGAGGAAGAGGTCGCTGCGCAAGCCCTGGCCGAAGCGTTGGGCGGATACACCCTGGTCGAGGTCGTGGCCGCCTATCTGGCCGCCCACAAAGAAATCACCGCGGCCGATTTCCTGAAGCGCATGGAAGAAGAGGGCCTGACCGAAGCTGACACCTTGGCCGAGGACAAAAGAGTCGGCGCAGCCATCCGCCACCGGGAAAAACAGTTGGCCTTCGTCCTCGACCAGACCCTGGCCCTGCTGGAGGACGACCCGGCCGCTTTGACCGTCCTGAACCACGCCAGCTTGATGGCCCCGGACTTCCCCGTGACCAAGTGGCTAAAAAACATGGCCGCCAAGACCCACCCGGAATTGGCAGAGCCCGCGAAACCGGGCCACCCGAATCGCTGGACCGAGGTGTGGCACCGCCTGGAGGGCCTACGCCTGCTGACGCCTGCCTCCGACGACGAAACGGCGCGGGGTTCGGTACCGCGTTTGGCGAATCTGCACCGCATGGTTGCGGAGCACCTGTTCGAGCGGTTGGACGACGCCGAACGAGCGGCGTTCCTCGACTCCGTGGTCGCGGAACTCGACAACCGACAGTCGAGGTTCGAGCACTCGTGGCAACACGATGCGAACACGCATTGGCTCCTCCGTCCGCTGGAAGAGAACCTGCTGCACATCCTGCAACACCGCCCCAACAGCCATCGCCTGGCGCTGGGATGCGGGGTCGCGGCGCAGGCGCACATGACAATCGGCCAGCTCGCCAGCGCCGAGAAGCTACTCGCGGTGTTCGTTGATACGTTGGCACGGAACCGCAAGGACGATCTGAACAATAAGGGGATTGCCCGGCTGCACTCGGTAGCGCAGAACGAACGCGGCGCATTCCTCATGCGCAGGCGTCAACCCGGCGACGCGGAGAAGGCGCTGTCGTGCTTCCAGCGTTCGCTGGAGATTCGCGAGGATCTGTACCGTTCAAACCCCGGTAGCGGTCAGGCCGCGCGCGACGTGTCCGTGTCGCACTTCAAGTTCTTTGGATTCCATCGATCGCAGGGCCGGGAAGCCGAGGCCGTCGAGCATCTCAGGGCGTGTTTTGCGATTCTCGACGGGTTCGCGCGTGCGGGGCGGCCTATGGATCCGGCGATGAGGCGGCTGCACGAGCAGTTAAGGCCTCTGTTTTCTTCTGACGCGGAGACGTAAGGTCGTGGATTCGCCATGTCTGATTCTTCTACATCTGCCGATTCTCTTCCGCTCGTGGTTTCGCTTGGGTTTGCCGGGTCCCGGGAGTTTCTTTCTCGCGCGCCCGATCCCGACGGATTGCATGAGGCGGTCGGGGTGCATCTTGTCAAGCGGCTCGGCGAACTGCCGAGAGAGCTCAAGCTCGAGTCGCACCACTTTCTTTGTGGGATTTCGCAGATCGCGACCGGGGCGGACACCTTGTTCACCAAGGCCTGCAAGGAACTCAAGATCGCGCAGCGGATCTTCTTGCCGCAGGCTCGGGAGGAGTACCTCTTGGCAGACGGGTCGCGGGCGCCGGATTTTTCCGATGAAGAACGTGACGCCGCAGCAGAGCTCTTGAAGAGTCCGCACATCATTCAGGAGCGGGTCGTGACGCGCGCGTCGGGGCGGCATGATCGGTTCGAGGAGGTCAACCTCGAGATCGTGAACTCGAGCGACGTTGTTGTTTGTGTGTTGCGCGAGGAGTCGAATGACCGGCCCGGTGGAACCAGGGGTCTGCTCAATGCGGCGATACGGCGCGACATGCATGCGCTCGAAATTCGGGTGGGGGTGAACGACGACGGAAGCCCGCGGTACACGGAGCAGTGGCACCACCCGACGGACAAGGACGGGAAACCGCTGCCGTTTGTTCCTCCGGCGCTGCCCAAGGAGATCGAGACCGCGACGCTCTCCTCTGCCGCCGCGACTTCGCCTTCGCCGGGCGTGCCCGCGGGCGTCGAGGAGTACCTCAACGCCCTCAAGAAGGTCGGCAGCGGTCAGGCGAACCTCATTCGCAGGATCTTCGGCGTGCAGGCCATGGTCATCATTGGTGCGCACATGCTCGCGACTCTCTGCGCGGTGCTCGCCCTGCTGGCTCATCACCACTGGGCACTCAAGCCGCTGCTCGGCGTCGAGCTCGGGCTCCTTGCCATCGGTGGTGGTGTGCACCTGTGGTTGCACCATTCCCACGCCGTGCGTGTCTGGGCGATGACCCGCATCTCCGCCGAGGTCGCGCGTTCGGTCCGGCCGCTGCGGAACCTGCACGTGCAACTCGGCTACCTCTTTGCGCTTCCGTTTCCCCGTGTCCTCCGGTCCGTCTTGCGCACGGTCAACGTGCTTCACGTCGCCAGCACGCGAGCGCAAGAGCCGACCGAGACCATGATCGATGACTACGCCGCGGAGCGGCTCGACGGCAAGAACAGGCAGATCGAGTACTACACCAACAAGCTCAGGACCGCCGAGTTCCGGCTCGCCTGTTCGAAGACGGCGTTCTACGTTTTTACTGCCGGCGCGTTTCTCGCCACAGCGTGCAAGCTCGGTTTCACGCCGAGCCATGCCGCACTTTTCGGGACCATGGCGATCCTGCTTCCTGTCCTGGCCGTCGGCGCGCTGTCCCTGGCGGCATCATTCGATCTCGAAGCCCGCGTCCACACATTCACGGATATCAAGAGCCACCTCGATCGGGTTCGACCGCTGTTTGGTGACGGATGCACCGATTGCGAGTTCGCGTGCCTGGCCCTCGATACCGAGGCGGTTCTGCTGGGCGAAACGGCGAATTGGGCCTCGCGGCGCTCGTTTACGAGCGTGTAGCGCCCCGCCGGCACTGTCGCACCCGCGCGCGACACTCATGGCGTGCGAAACATCGCCGTCCTGACGCTTTTTTCAGGGTTGTTCTCTCTCGGTGCTCTTGCGGGCGAGCGGGACGAGGCGTGGTGTCGCTTTCGCGGGCCTGCGCATGGGCGCGCGCATGTCGCGGCTGGGCCGAAGCTCCCTCTGCGGCTCGATTGGCGGATTGATCTTTGGGCGAACGGGGATCTGTTTTCGCGCAAGAAGCCGTGGAACCACAACGCGCCGCTCGGGATCGGTGTGGCCTGGCGTGTGGACGACCGCTACCTCTACGGGTTCGAGCAGGCGTTTTACACCCGGACCGGCCGCGACGTGGCGCTGTTTGATCGACGCACCGGCGCGCTCGTGCATCGATTCGTGCCGGACAAGGGGCAGCCGCTGGCCAACAAGAGGGCCGCGTCGATCCATGACGACCCCGGCTTTGGGCTCGGCGATGCGCCGCTGCTCTTTTTCGGCAACTTCTATGCAGGCCATCGCCTGCTCACCGTGCGTGAGGACAAGATCGTCGCGCTCGACGAAAGGGCGCTCAACGTGCGCATGGTCGGCCACACCTGTGAGGGCGCGCGCTGGCTCAAGGGCCGTTACTACCTGGACGGGGGCGGCGCGCCGATCAAGGAGAAGGCGTGGTACCGCTGGGGTTCGAATCTCTGCCGTTGGGCGCCGCGGGACAAGTCTCAAAAAAGGCAGGAGATCGATGTCGTCTTGCGCGACGTGTCCGTGCCGTGCACGGTGTGGAACGACCGCGACCTCGTCCTGTTCGTCCGCGGCGGGTTGACCGAGCCCACGGCGAACGGCGTGTTCGCCTGGCAGGAATACGTGCGCATCCGCGACGACCAAATCGTCGCGCGCCTGCGCGTGCGCCTGTTCGAGGACCGCCCGCCCGCGGGCCAACGCATCATCAACCTCGCGCGCAACGCGGTTCGCGCCATGGCAATCTCGCCGGACGGCAAGCTGCTGTACTGCCACGAACGGATCGACCACGCGCGCCAACAGTTCGTCGTGCGCCGCATGTCCGATTTCGAACTCGTCGGCAAGATTCCGCCCGCGCACCTGCCCCGCGTCCAAAACACCGGCTTCGCCGCGCAAACATGCCCGGAGCTGGGCATCGGCTTCGCGGTCGACGCGGCACACTTCTATCTGCACCTGCGCGACCGGCTCGAACTGTGGACCCCCGACCTGAAGACGCGCCTCAAAAGCATCGCCGTCCGTCCGCGTACCCTGAATGCGGCTTCATCGTTCGCCATGAACCGCTACGACAAGAAGGGCGGCAACGCGTCGTACCCGGCGCGCGGCACGGAAAACACGATTGCGACCGACGGCGTGCGGCTGTACCTGACCACCGACACGACGCTGCAGGTGCACGATGCGAAGACCGGCAAGGAACTCTGGGTGCACGAGTTCGAGCGGCACGCGCTGCCGGCGCTGGGTGCGGAGGCCGGCTTGCCCGGGGATGTGATCGTGTGCCCGGACGCGGTCTACGTGGCGACACACAGAAACCAGTCGGTCCTCTTTCGCTTTGTACCGGCGTCGGCGAAGTAGCGGTCTTACATCGGAAGACAGCAAACGGACGGCGATGCTCAGACGTGCCCCGGAAAGCGCGCCGAAACGCGGCCCGCCGCGACCGTTCTATCGAGCGCCGCAAAGCGCGCCCTCACTCAAACTCTCAGATTCTGCGCTTCTGCGTTTCTGCGGTAAAACGTCCCGGTCCTACTCGTTGCGCGCAAGGTAGGCCCGGATGCCCTTGACCTCGCGCGGCACGAAGAACACGTTCGGGTTGGCGAACATCTGTTCGGCCCAGCCGTCGCGGTTCGTGTGGACGTCGGCGTCGAACTCCGAGAACGGGTAGCGGGTGCCGAGGTATGTGAACCAGCCCTCGTAGCCCAGGTCGGTGAGGAAGCGGAAGGTCTTGACGAGATCGTCCTCGTAGAGCAGCGGCGTGGTCTCGGTCATGATGACCGGGCGGCAGCGGCGAATGGTCTCGACCCCGCCGCGGAGCACCGCGAGCTCGTGTTGCTCGACGTCGATCTTGATGAAGCCGACGTCGTCGTGGCCTTCCGCGTCGATCGTCGTGGCCTCGACGTCGAAGGTCATGATCTCCCGCGCGCCCGGAAAGTGCTGCGCGACGCTCGCCAGCTCGTGCTCCAGCCGGTCGCCGACGAAGGGGATCTTCAGTTCGAGGCGGCCCGGGGCGTCCGACATGGCCGCGTTGCGAACGTGCACGTCCGGCAGCGAGCGCTTCAGCCGCCTGGCGAGCTCCGGATTCGGCTCGTAGGCGTGGACCGCGGTCGCGTAGCGGCGCAGCATGTACGAGTACGTGCCGATGTTGGCGCCGATGTCCAGCGCGCTGCGACCGCGCAGGACCACGTGCCGAAGCATCCGCAGCTCAGGCTCGCCGGTGAGCCAGTGGTCGAGGGCGTGAAGGCGGATCCGCAGGCGATCCGGAAGCATGTGGGCGAGACGGCTGCTCATAGTCATGGTGATTTCGTTGGACAAACTCGGTTTACAGCGGTCGGTGTCGCGAACCCCATGCCGAGAGCCCGACGCGTCCCCACGGGCGGATCATTTCGAGAAAACGTACGGACGGCGATGTCCCCGGAACCCTGCGCTTCGGCGCGGGCACGCCCGTGTGCTGCCGCTCGATTTTGGCCCGCCCCTACCATGTCGCGATGGCTCGTTTTGAAGGAACCGACACTTACATCGCCGGCGAGGACCTCCAGGTCGCCGTCAACGCCGCCGTCGCGCTGGAGCGGCCGTTGCTCGTCAAGGGCGAACCCGGCACCGGCAAGACCGTGCTGGCGCACGAGGTCGCGCGCGCGCTCGGCCGTCCGCTGCTGACGTGGCACGTCAAGTCGACGACGAAGGCGCAGCAGGGGTTGTACGAGTACGACGCCGTCGCCCGCCTGCGCGACTCGCAGCTCGGGTCCGACAAGGTGCACGACATCGCGAACTACATCGTGCGCGGGCAGTTGTGGGACGCGTTCACCGCCGACGAGCCCGTCGTGTTACTCATCGACGAGATCGACAAGGCCGACATCGAGTTTCCGAACGACCTGCTGCTCGAGCTCGACCGCATGGAGTTCTTCGTCTACGAGACCAAGGAGACCGTGCGCGCGCAGCACCGGCCGGCGGTCATCATCACGAGCAACAACGAAAAGGAACTGCCCGACGCGTTCTTGCGCCGTTGCTTCTTCCACTTCATCCGCTTCCCCGACGAGGCGATGATGGCGTCGATCGTCCACGCGCACTTTCCGGATCTCAAAAAGAACCTGCTCAACGAGGCGCTCGGCATGTTCTACGGCTTGCGCGAGGTGCAGGGGCTCAAGAAGCCGCCGTCCACGTCCGAGCTGCTCGACTGGATTCGACTGCTCGTGATGGACGACGTCGCGCCGGACGAACTCAAGCGCGTGCGGGACCGGGAGCCGCCGCCCTACGTCGGCTCGCTCGTGAAGAACGAACAGGATCTGCGGCGTGTCGCGGAGCAGTTCGGCGGACGCCGGCCCAAGAGGAAGTGGTAGCCCCAACGGACGGAAGCGGACGGACGGCGATGCTCTCGGATTTGTTTTATCGGCTGCGCGGCGGGGGCGTTCCGGTTTCGCTCAAGGAGTACCTCGGGCTACTCGAGGCGCTGGACAAAGGCGCGGCAGGGCTGAGCGTCGAACGGTTCTACTACCTCACGCGCGCGTGTCTCGTGAAGACCGAGCGCCATCTCGATCGGTTCGACCGCGTGTTCTCGAACTGGATCGAGGGGCTCGCCGCCGTCGAGGATCCGTTTCGTGCGATTCCCGAGGAGTGGCTGAAGAAGATGGGCGAGCGCTACCTCTCCGACGAGGAGAAGGCGCGCATCAAGGCGATGGGCGGCTGGAAGGAGCTGCTGGAAACGCTCAAGAAGCGCCTGGAAGAGCAAAAGGAGCGGCATCAGGGTGGCGGCAAGTGGATGGGCACCGGCGGGACGTCGCCGTTCGGCGCGTACGGCTACAACCCGATGGGGATTCGTGCGGGACAAGACGGCTCGCGTCACCGCCGCGCCGTCAAGGTCTGGGACCGCCGCGAGTTCTCGGACTTCGACGACACGATGGAGCTCGGCACGCGCAACATGAAGCTCGCGTTGCGCAAGCTGCGACGCCTCACGCGCGAGGGCCACGAAGACGAGCTCGACCTCGACGGGACCGTTCGCGCGACCGCGCGCAACGCGGGGTTCGTCGATATCAAGATGCAGCCGTCGCGCGAGAACACGATCAAGCTGCTGCTGTTTCTCGATGTCGGCGGCTCGATGGATGACCACGTCCTGCGTGTCGAGCAGCTTTTTTCCGCGGCACGCGCCGAGTTCAAGCACCTGGAGCAGTTCTATTTTCACAACTGTCCGTACGAGAGCGTGTGGCGCAACAACCGCCGCCGCTTCGAGGAGACCGTTTCGATGCGCGAGGTGCTGCGCACCTACGGTTCGGACTACCGCCTCGTGATCGTCGGCGACGCCAGCATGAGCCCGTTCGAGATCACCGAGCCCGGCGGCTCCGTGGAGCACTGGAACGAAGAGCCCGGCTACGTGTGGCTGGGCCGCCTGCTCGAAACGTGGGAGCGCGCGGTCTGGATCAACCCGGTTCCGCAAAAGCACTGGCACTGGACCCCGAGCATCGACATGCTCCGCCAGCTCGTGGGCAATCGCATGGTCCCGCTGACGATGGACGGCCTGGACATCGCCGTCCGTACGCTTCGCGCCTGATGGGCTCTCCGGCGGGGGAACGCCGCGGTCGGATAGTCTGACGGCATGCGCCGCCTCCTCGGCCCGCTCGACATCTTGGTGATCGCCGTCGTGATTGCTGCCGGCATCATTGCAGCCGTCTCGCTCCTGCAGCCGGTGCGTCATGACTCTCGCGGTTTGGGATGCATCAACAACGTTCGCAATCTCGGCGGAATGCTTGTGGCGCATCGGCTAGACGACGGGTCGTCGCCCGGTCGCGGGCCCGCGATGCTGCTGCATTTCGTGCGGGCGCGGGAGATCGATCCAGAGTCCGAGGACCGGCTCAACATCCTGTTTTGTCCCGTGGACACGCGCGAGTCGCTTGACGCCGTCGGCGGAACTGCCGCGTATCGCGACCTCGATCTCACGCGCGCCGACTTGGGCCGCTTCACGTCGTACGCTGCACGGGATCCCGGCGCGCCGCGCTGTGCCGTGACGCCTGAGGGTCAGCCGCCGGTCGTGCTCTTGTGCGACGACTCGGACGACCACCACGGCCATGCCATCGTCGTGGGCCTCTCGGACGGGAGAGCGCGCTGGTGGGACAAGGTCGATGAACTGAAGCTCAGCGACTCGACACGGATCGAGATCGGCCCCGACTCCGTCGTCCCGGCGCTCCGCTGCCTGCGCGCGGAGTAACGCGCGGCTTTACGATGGCCGGTATGGCGCGTCGTCTCCTCCGCCCGATCGATGTGGTGGCGGTCATCGTCGTGATCGTGATGGCCGTTTTTATGGCGGGCTCGCTTCATGGGGTGCACGGTCCCACGGGACAACGCTTGCACTGCGTCAACAACGTCCGCAACCTTGCGGGGCTTCTCGCCGCGGATCTTACCCGCACGGGACGGCTGCACGGTCGCGGACCCGCGATGCTGCTTTGGTTCGTGCACGTCCGAGAGATCGATGCCGGCTCTGCGGATCGGTTGAGCACTCTTTTTTGTCCCGCCGATACGCGGGATTCGCTGCAGGCAGCCGGCGGGCCGACCGCGTTTCGCGATCTCGATCTCACCCGCGAGGACCTCGGCCGTTTCACGTCGTACGCCGGGCGCGATCCCGGCGCGCCCGGTTGCGCTGTTTCGCGCGATACCCAGCCTCCGGTGGTTCTTGTGAGCGACGACTCGGACGACCATCACGGCGCCGGCGTTGTCGTGGGCTTTTCGGACGGGAGTGCGCGCTTGTTGAGCTTGGAGCCGCCCGAGTCGCCGCGGATCGAAGTGGGCCCGGAATCGATCCTGCACCAATTGCGCTGCCTGCGCGCGGAATGATGGCCGTATCGCCTATCGCGGCGGGCGCGTGGGTTCGGTCGGGGGAGCGAGGGGTGTGCGCGGTGGATTCGAAGCGGGATCGGATGTTGCGTGTTCGCGCGAGGTGTCGCCGGAACGGCTATCCGCACTCGTGCGATCGGCAGCCCGGCGCAAAGTCTCGTTGTGATCGAGCCACCAAAACAGCAGGCCGCCGGCGGCGAGGATCAAGAGCGCTCAGCGCGCACGCATGCCCGACAGATTACTCGCGGTGCGGCACCCGGTGCGGTGCCGATCTGCTAGGATCGTGAAATGCGGCAGGGAAACGTAGCTCTCTTGGATGTTGCTGCGCTCGGGATGATCGCGGCGGTGCTTGCAGCGATCATCCTGGTCGTCGGTTGCTCCGGCGACGCGAGCGAATCCCAACCCAAAGAAAACGCCAAGCCCGAGACGCCGGACACGCCCGAAAAACGACCCGCCGCGCCGACGAGGAAGTCGCGCCTGGAATTCGAACGCGACAAATTGTTGTGCCTCAACAACCTGCGCAATCTCGCCGGATTGATCGAGATGACCGGTGCCATGAGAGGCCGCTATCCGATGCTGTCGGGACCGAACCTGCTCCTGTACTTCGTAGTCAAGCAGGAGATCGACCCCAGGTCCGAGAAACGGCTCGAAACACTGTTTTGTCCCGGCGACGCGAAGGAGTCGCTCAAGAAGGCCGGTGGACGAGAGGCATACCAGTCCATTGACCTGAAGACGGGCGGGCACGGTCACCTCACGTCGTACGCCGGGCGCGATCAACGCGACTTGAAGTCAGCGGCGAAACCCGGAGGTCGTGAAGTCGTCCTTGTGATCGATGACTCCGACGACCACCACGGCGGACGCGGTTTTGTCGTGGGGCTCATCGGTGGTGCCGCGAGGTGGTACGACAAGGTCGATCGTTGGAAGCTTGTCCGGGACGCCAAAGTGGTCGTCGGCCCCGACTCCAACGTCGAGGAACTCCGCCCGCTGCGCGCCGAATAGGCACCCGGCATCGCGGGGTGTCCGCGCGCCCCCCCCGCCTTGCGAGAAACATCGCCGTCCGTGTGCTCCCGTCGTGATTGCCCCGACCTCCACAACGCTCCGCGCCAGCCCCCGCGACCGACCCCCCCCCGGTCTCACCAGATCCTTCTGGCGACCCATACCCCGCATATGGTTGTGATTTTCTTCGTTACAAGACCATCCGTACGCGGCTTGCCCCGGCCCCAAGAGCGGCCGGTGGTTCGCCAGCGAGTGCGTTCGATCCACCCGACGCGTCCGACCGGGGGTACGATCCCAACGTGCGTGCCGTAGCTCTTGTTTTTCTCGTTTGTCTCGTTGCGTCCGCGGGCGAGCCCGACCCGGTCCGCCGACCCGGCCCCAAGCCCAAGTCCGAACTCCGGCCGGTTTGGCTGGTGGTCGGGCCCCAGAATCTCGTGGTCGCGCTCAAGCCGCTGGCGGAGCTCCGCCAGAAGCAGGGCCTGGAGCCGGTGCTGGTCGCGGGTCGGGACGTCGTCGCTGCCGTCAAGCGACACCGGCCGGCGTTCCTTGTGATCGTGGGCGATCACGGCGATCCGGAGGCGGCGTGGCACATGCCCGCCAAGACCGCGCCCCTTTACCGGTGGCGCAAGGTGCAGCCGGCGACGTTTGCAACCGATGCGCTGTGGGCGGACTGCCCCGTCGGCCGCATCCCCGCGCGCACCGCGGCGCAAGTCGCGATCGTGGTCCAAAAGACCATCCGCTACGAGACGCGCCCGCCGCGTTTGGCCGACCTGCGCCTGCTCGGCTGGGCCGGCGCGCCCGGCTACGGCGGCGCCATCGACACCCTCGCGACGGGCATGTTCGTCAAGACCGTGCGCGACTACGCCCCGAAGTGGGCGGCCCCGTGGTTGTTGTCCGGCGACGCCAACGCCGACCTGTGCGGGTGGCCCCCGGCACAGCCCGCCCGTTTCGCCACCGAGATGGCGAAGGGCTCGTTTCTCACCGCTCTCGCCGCGCACGCCAACCACGCCGCCGTTTTTTCGATGAAGTTCCAGGGCCGCGGCATCTGGTTCACGGGCGGCGAAGTAAAGGGCACGGAGCCGGCGGCGCCGATGGTGCTGCTCGCCTGCAACTGCGGCGAGTTCGACGGCCGGCGGACCACGATCACCGAGCGGCTGCTGTTTCAACCCGGCGGCCCCGTAGCAGCCATCGGCGCGACGACCGAGTCCCATCCCCTGACGAACTTCTACACCGGCGTCGCGATGCTGAAGGTGGCGGCGAAACGCAATCCGAAACAGCAAACGGGCCCGCCCGCGCCGGAGCTCCACATGAAGCCAAGGCGGGACGGCGCTGTCTTGCGGTTCGGCGCGTTCTGGCAGCGGACCCGGGATCTCGCGCAAAAAACCAGCATGCCGATGATCGAGTTCGCGCTCAAGGATGTCGAGGGGAAGCTCGACGCGCAGATCGACGTCAAAAAGCTGCGCCGTGACCAACAGCTCCTCTACGCGCTGCTCGGCGACCCGGCCCTGAAGATGCGCATGCCCCGCAAACTGGACGCTGCGATCGAACGCAGGGACGGCGCGTGGCACTGGAAGATCAAGAAGCCCGCGGGCGCGACCGCATTGCATGTGGGCGTCAGCCATCCGGGCGGGGGCTACGGCGCCTCGCAAAATCCGAACAGTCCGAAGGGTCGCGGCGAGCGCCTGAACGCTGCGAACGGACAGTATGTGTTCCAGCCGATCAAGGGCGCCGGTTGGGACGGTTCGACCGAGGCGCGCGGAACCCTTCGTCTTGTCGCCGTCACCCCGGACGCCCTGTACGTCGCCACGTTTCGTTGATGCCCATGACGAAGCGGGCCGCGTTGTGGACCGGTGCCGCGATCGCGCTTGTCGCCGCCGTGCTCTGGTTTCTTGGAGCGGAGGACTCCTCGCGGCATGGATCGCGCACGGAGTCGGTGCCGGCGTCAGGAGCGACCGGAACTGCGGGCGGGCCGCCGTCGTCGCATCGCGACCTCGTCGTTTTCGAGGGAACGGTGCGAGCCGCGGGCATGCCCGTCGGCGGGGCCCGCGTCGCGGTTCATGCGTATCCAGCCGACGCGGGCGATTCGTGGTTGCGGACGGCTCCGAGTCCCGACCCTATCGCCGGCGCGACGACGCAGGCGGACGGCTCGTTCGAGATCGCCGCGGTGCGACACCGAGTTGTCGCGTTGTTCGTCTACGCCCGGGGGCGGGTACGGGGGATCGTGCGCCTGCTGGTTCCGAGGGGAGTGCGCGTCGTTCGCCACGACGTGGAGCTTGTCGCGGGCTTTCCCTTGCATGTGCGCGTCTTGTCCTCGGCTGGCAAACCCGAGCCGGGCGTCCCGCTACAAGTGCGCGAAACCGGCTGGTCGAGTCCGGCAGACGGTCTTGTGACGGCGGCGGGCCGGACGGATGTGCGGGGCGAAAAAGCGTGGGAGGCGCTGGAACCCGGGCCGCTCCGGCTGGACGTGGACGCCGGAAACGTGCGCCACACCGTGTACTTCTCGGTCCCCATGCACGGCACCCTGACCGTGCGCCTCGACGATTCCATGGCCCGGGTCGGCGGGCGGATCACGAGCGCGGGACAGCCGGTCACGAACGCCCGCGTAGAAGTGGCGACGCAGCGTGGGCCGGGGGCGATACGCCAGGCGATGGCGCGGGCGCACACCTCTGCGGACGGGCGCTTTTCGTTGTCGGTTCCCGCAGGACAGATGCAGACCGTTCGACTGATCCGGGGCGCGTCGGTCTACGACGCCGGGCTGGGCCACTTCGACCACGGCTTGCCGAGGCTGGAAGCGGGCAGCGCACACAGTGTCGAGTGGCCCTGGCCGGAAGGGGCCACCGTGCAGGGACGACTCGTGGTGCGTGGCGGCGGACTCTCGGCGTCCGGCGCGCGCGTTGTCCTGATGCAGGGGCGTTCTCGCCTGGCGGTGTCGGCGAGCGACGACGGCACGTTTCAGTTCTCGGACGTGCCGCCCGGGGAAGGCTATCGGCTGCGGGCCACGTGCACGCAGGGGCCGCCCGGTGTCGGAATTCCCATCGCACTTTCCTTGCGCGCCGGCGAGCAGCGCCCGGTGTCGTTGGCCCTGCATCCCGCGGGCCGGGTCGAAGGGTACGTCGTGGGCTTCGGGCCGCCGTCCGATTTCTTGCTGGATCCGTCGGCCCCCTCGGTCCGGTTGGAGTCCGGCGCTTTCGGCACGTTTGCGGACGTCGATGGCTCGGGCCGGTTTGTCTTTTTGGCGGTTCCTGCGGGCGGGGCGGCGCTGCGTTACCGCGAGGCGCAGACGGACATCGTGGTTGTCGCCGGGCAGACGGTTGTGGCGACTCTCACGGGTCCGGCGCGCCGGTTGGTTCGCGGGGTGGTCCGCGACCCTTCGGGCATGCCAGTCCCGGACGCCTACGTTTCGATCGACTACTGGTCGAGGTGGGGGCCGCACTCACCGTGGCGCGGCGTCCGTACCGATCAAGAGGGCCGGTTTCAGCTCGACTTCGCGGATCCGCCGATTTGGGCCAGCGATGCGCAACGGTCCGACTGGATGCTCGTCGTGGCGCACCCGGCCCATGTCGTGACCGTGCGCCGCGAGTTACCGGTTCCCAACTCCGGCGAGTCCGTCGAGGTGAACGTGCGTCTTCAATCCGGGCGTCCGTTCGACGGTCGCGTCGTTCGCCCGGACAAGGAGCCGGCGGCATACGCTCAGGTCGAGATCGTCGATGACGGCTGGCTGCTCGGAACCGTGTCGGCGGATGCCCGTGGGCGGTTTCGTTTCCCGGTCGTGGGTGCGCCGTCGCCGGGCCTTCGCGCCTCGCACTCGTCCGGCGAGCTTCCGCGGCTGTCCGAATGGCACTCTCCGCCAGCGGCAAACCCAGTCGAACTGCACCTGGTGGCTCCGCTGCTTGTCGGTGGCCGGGTGGTGGACGCCGACGGGCGCGGCGTTTGCGGCGTGCAGGTGTCTCTGATGGTCGACGAGTGGCGCGATGGGGGCAGCGCGGAGTCCGGAGTGAACGGTTCGTTCCTGATCGTGGCGTACCACGATCGCGAGTACGACATCGTGTTGATACCGGACACTTTCGCGGGCACCGGCGTCGTGCGCACGGCCGCGGGGCGCGTGCGCCCCGGCCGACTCGACCATGTGTTCCGGGTCGATCGCGGCGGGCAGGTGACGGGCACCGTGCGCGACGCAAGCGGTAGACCGCTGCCGCACGCCCTGGTTGTGGGCGCGTGGCGCGAGCCGGGCGATTCGTGGGCGACGTCACACACACGTGCACGGCCGCGGGTCTACACGGATCGGTTCGGGCGGTTCCGGCTGCGCGGTCTTGTCCCGGATGCCGTGGACCTCATCGTGTTCGGGAGGCGCCACGCGGTCAAGGTGGTCAAGGGCGTTGCCGCCGGGTCACGGGACGTGGCCGTGCGGATCGAGAAGGGAGCGGTTCTGGCCGGGCAGATCCTTGATGCGAAGGCACGACCGCTGGGCGGGGCGGACATCGTCCTCAAGCCCGCCGAAAAGCAGATCAAGGTGGCACTTGAGTACATCGAGAAGGCGGGCGGCTCGGGGTGGGCTTATTCGGCGGCGGACGATCATCTTCAGGGCAAGACGGACGAAGCCGGCCGTTTTCGTTTCACGGAACTCCTGCCAGGGCGGTACCACGTGCGCGCGCATTGGTCGTGGTCTGGCCGGGACCAGCACCTGCTACCGAAACAGGCGTACGCCGCGGACGGCAAGCCGTTCGTGACTCGCACGCGTCCGGCACTCTGCGTTTCCGGCCGGGTCCTCGACCAGAACGGCAGGGCGGTCTCATACCGATTCGACCACAAGTACCGGTCCGGTGCGCATGTGGAGATCAAGGGCCATTCGGCCATGCGGCTCGTGACCAGCGCCGATTCGCGCGGCCTCTTCGCGATTTGCGGGCTCGAGCCGGGCGAGGTTGTCGTCCGTGCGGAAGCTGGCGACGACTACGAGCCGGTCGAGGTGCGCGTGACCGCCGGCACCAAGGGAATCGAGATTGTCCTGCACAAGCGAGAATAGCCGCGTCCGGTCCTGGATTCTGTACTTGTTTGACTTCGCACCGGGTACCACGGGGTTGTTCTTGTAGCCATGGACAACGATCTCTACCGCCACGCCGGATTTCTGCGCACGATTGCGCGCGCCCTGCTGCATGAGTTTCACGCCGCGGACGATGTTGTCCACGATGCCTACATGGACGTGTTGGCGCGCGGTGGACGATTCTCGCGGGCGTATCTCTCCGTAGCGGTCAAGCACAAGGCGCTCAAGTGGCTGCGGTCACGCAGGCGCGCAGTGGTCCGAGAGCGCCTCGTCGCACGGCCGGAGGCCACGGTGCGCGGCGATCCCGGTGAACTTGCACGACAGGCCGAGCTGCAACGACAGGTCGCGCATGCCGTGGCCGGTCTCGAGCCCGCCTACCGTGACGTGTTGCTCTTGCGCTACTACCACGAACTCGCCCCGAGCGAGATCGCGAAGAGGACCGGCGAGCCGGTCGGAACGATCAAGACGCGTTTGCGGCGCGGCCTGAAGACTCTGCGCCAGCGACTGGATACCGGGTCGGGTGGCGACACACGCCGGTGGGCCCGCGGTCTTGCCGCTGT
Source organism: Planctomycetota bacterium (assembly GCA_021776735.1). GTDB lineage: Bacteria > Planctomycetota > PLA2 > PLA2 > PLA2 > JAJFFH01. The sequence goes on from JAJFFH010000006.1 coordinate 57,571, forward strand.
CCTGCTTGTTCATGGACCCGCATCGACCACGGTGGCCGCCGCCGGCGGACTCAAGGTCGCCGTGCTCGCGCTTCTCGCGGTCGCCGCCGGCTTTGCCCTCTGGTCTCCCCACGAGAGCCCGGCGAAAAAGGTGCCGCGAAGCGTTGCCAGCGAATTCACCGCGGCGCAGGCCGACATCGTTCCCGGAGCGCCGGGCGCTGCCGCGCAGCAAGACGAGCCTGAAGAACACAACGGCGAGGCCGCCTCGGGTCCGCCGGTGATGCGTTGGAAGATCCAGGAGGGGGCGCACGGCATTCCCGCGCCGGGCACGAAACTCACACTGCTGTGGGACCGATCCGGCCGCCCGCCGATGAAGGGTGCGCGCGCCTGGGTCGCCGGCGACCTGGTCGTCGCGAAAGGCATCGCCGAGGACGGCGGGAACGCCTTTGCGGTGACACCGGATCGGCGCGCTGCATGGATTCGGTGGAACCGTCGCGTGAAGCGCCCGAACCCCTGGGTCAACGAGGTCACGTTTTCTCCCCTGCGAAACGTCCGGGTGCGCGTCATGGAGCGCGGGGGCAAGCCGCTGGCGGGTGTGCTGGTCAAGGTCAGCCAGAACTACACGCCGCGCGACGAAGCGCGAACCGATGCGAACGGTGAAGTCGCATTCGGGCAGTTGTTTGGAACCCCCGCGGACATCCGTCTCGTGCCCGACCCGAAACTCGGCACGCGCCATCGGTGGCTCGGTACGGTTGATCTGCAGCGAGGTGACGGAGAGATTCGAGCCACCATCGAACCGCTCGAGGAATTCACGATCGACGTGCGTCACCCGGCGGGCGGCGGGTTTTCGTCTGCGCCGCGCGTTGACGTGTACCGCGCGATGCCGGTCGGCCTGAAGGTGGACGCGGATGCCGGACGGATCTCGTTTCGGGCGCGCCGTATTGCTGCGGGCCGGCCTCTGCGCGCCACCGTAGGGTTCGATGGCTTCGAGGCCGTGACGCTTGAGATCATGGGAGCCCAGGCGGTGTGCGAAGTCCCCGTCCCGGCGACACTCGCGGGCACCGTGGTACCGCCGAAGGACGGCGACTACAAGCTCAAGATTGAGCGCCGGCGGGAAACCTCATGGAACGGCTGGCACGTGCGCGCTCGTCCCACCGAGAAGGGCGCAGCGCATCGCTTCGAGTTCACCGGTCCTCCGGGCGAGTACCGCCTGCGCGACGAACTGAGCGGTCGGCAGTCGGACCCGTTTGTCCTGCGGACCGGCGGACGCGTTGAACGACCGCCGTTCGACTTGAGCCATTGTGCGTGGGTGACCGGACGTGTCGAGCCCGCCCCGGAAAAAGCGATCCAGGCGACCCATGTCCGGGTGACGTTTGCCGACGAGCACGGCATCGCGGAGACACGCCGACATAGGGAGGGGTGGGTGCGGGAGGGGAGATTCCGTGTGCGCCTGCCCGGCGACCGTGTCGCGACGCTCCGGCTGGAGTCCCCTACGTGGGCGGCGGAGCCGGTCTCGGTCGTCGCGCCTAACGACGAAGTTGTGATCCGCGCTCATGCAGCCGGCGCGCGCGTCGAGTTCCGGCTCGTGTTCCCTGAATTGCCCGAAGCGTACGGCAAGCGGCTCAGCCGGACGTGCCCGAGCGCGCAACTGCGGAACAGCCGTCGAGTTGTCCAACGTCTCCTGAAGATCGACGCGAGCAATGGCCGGGCGTCCATCGTGGGGGTCGAGCCGGGCCGCTACCTCGAGATTCGGCTACACATCCAGGGGTGGCCCACCACGGTTCTGCGCGACGTTGTGATTCGGTTCGGCGACAACGATCTGGGTCGAGTCCCAGTGGCACGCGGCTCCCGGCTGCGCGTGAGGATCCGCGTGCCCGACGGTGAAGGGCCGCCGCGCATCGTGGTTGCCGCGTGGTCGATCGACGATCCCGGGAACGTGCGGCACGGCAATCCCGGACACATGCCGGTGGTCACCCTCGGAGGTCTGGGGGCGGGGCGCTGGCGCGTGCGGGCGTATGTGATGCAAGCCAAGCGTTTCGGCTTCGAACGCGAGATCGAAGTCGATGGACAGACCGACGTCGAACTCGAATTCGACCTGCGAAATCGCTAGCGCTAGCGTTTTCCGAAGTCGACGTCGGTGCCTTCCTCGTTGCGGTCCGTGGCCGGTGCGGGCGCCGGCGACAGCGCCGAGATGCGGTCGCGCAGCTCCGGGGTCATGTCGATCTCGGCGGCGGCGAGTGCCGGCTCGAGTTGTTTCACGTTGCGGGCGCCGAGCAGCGGCGCGGTCACTGCCGGGTGTCCGGCGACCCAGGCGATGGCGAGCGAGACCGGATGGTGTCCGAGTTCGCCGGCCAGGGCCGCGAACCGCTCCGCGACTTCGTAGTTTTGCGTCGCGCCGTAGCGCACCTTGTACATCGGGTTGTCCACGAGCCGTCCGGACTTCGGGGACATCGCCGTCCCGTACTTTCCCGACAAGAATCCGCCCGCGAGCGGGCTGTAGGGGAATACCGCGAGGTTTTCCGTGCGAGCCAGCGGCAGGATCTCGCTCTCCGCCTGCCGCTTGAGCAGGTTGTACATGGGCTGCAGCGCGCAGAGCCGCGTCCAGCCGTGCGCCTCCGCGACGCCGAGCGCGCGCGCCGCCTGCCACGCCGCGAAGTTGCTTGCCGCGGGGTACAGCACCTTGCCCTGTTGCACGAGCCGCTCGACCGCGCGCAGCGTTTCCTGAAGCGGCGTGGCGTCGTCGAACCGGTGCAGAAAAAACACGTCGATGCGATCGGTGCGCAGCCGCCGCAGGCTGCCCTCGACCGCGCGCACCAGGTGGTACGCGCTCGTGCCGCGATCGTTGACGCCGTCGCCGGTCGGGAAATACGCCTTGGTCGTGAGCACGACGTCGTCGCGGCAATCCGCGATGAGCCCGCCCAGAATCTCCTCGGACCGGCCCCGGTTGTAGACGTCCGCGCAGTCGAACAGGTTGATCCCGGCGTCCCGGCAACGCCCAAACAGCGCGGCACTTGTGGCCTCGTCGGCATTGCCACCAAACGGCATCGTGCCAAATCCGAGCCGCGAGACGCGCACGCCGGTCCCGCCCATGAACACATGTTCCATGCCCGTAGGCTAACCTCTGATGGGATGCGTTTAGACAACTGCATGAAGCGCAAAAAAGGCAAACGGACGGCGATGCTTCTTGCCCTGGCGGCGCTGATGGCGCCCGTGCACGCGGGCGACGACCGGCCCGCAGACCGCGGGGTCAAGGACCGGGCGCTCCAAGAGCAGATTCACGAAGCGATCGATCGCGGCGTCGCGTACCTGAAAAGCGTCCAGAAACCGAACGGCGCGTGGAGCCATCCCGGCCCCGCAGACGCGGCGGTTTCGTACAACAGCGGACTGACCGCGCTCGCGCTCTACGCGCTTTCCGCATCCGGGGTTCCCAAGGACGATCCCGCGATCCGGAAAGGTGTGGCCTGGGTCTTGTCCCATCGTGGTGCGTTTGCAGGCGATGGTCCGACGGCGACGTACTCCGCGTCGCTGCTTGTGCTGGCGCTGACACGCATCGACGTCGATGTCTATCGGCGCGTCATCATCGAGTACGCCGACGCGCTGGCTGCCGGTGAACTCGGCGGTGGCATGTGGACCTACACCTACACCGGTTCGATCACGACGGCGCGCGACCGGGCCGCGGGCCGCCCCGCCCTACGCCGATCGCCCCCTGACAACTCGAACACGCAGTTCGCGGTCCTTGCGCTGTGGGCGGCGCACTCTCTGGCCGGACACGACGTACCTGAGCGGACGTGGCGGCATGTGCACCGCCATTTCTTGAAAAAACAGCGCGACGGCGGCTGGCTGTATCGCCAGAGCGGCCGACCGACCGCCACCATGACGGCCGCGGGCATCGTGTCACTCATCTACGCGCACGCGGCACTCCACCCGGGCAAGGACGGCATCGCGCAGGCGCGACGGCTCCCCGAGGTGCGGCGCGCGCTCAAGACTTTGGGGCTCCACCGCGTCCGAGGCCGCGCGACAATGCGCGGGAGTTTCCTCGATTTCTATTGGATGTATTCGCTCGAGCGCGTGGGCACGGTGGCGCGTCCCGGTGACCGGACCTGGTACGAGAGGGGCGCGCGCCGGCTTGTCGAGAATCAACACGAGGGTGGCTCGTGGCCGAAGCAGAGAAAGCTGATTCCCAAGGCGGTGGGCTTCGGGATCCTGCCGCCCGCCAAGAGCACGAAGTGGGAACCGGTTTACGAGACGTCGCTCGCGCTGCTCTTCTTGTCGCGGGCGACGTTTCCGCCCGTGCGCGGCGCGACGACGGAGAGCGGCGGCGAAGAGCAGGAGCGCTCGGCGACGACGACAAAAAAAGAAGCGTGGCCCGACGTGACAACCGCCGCCGGCTTGTCGCGCGCGTTCGGGCGCTATCACGAGGCGAAGCCCGCGGAGCGGCAAAAGATCGTGCCGCGCCTCGGTGCCGGCGGCGCGCGCGTGGTGCCATATGTCGTGCGCCGGCTCAAGGACCGCCGCCCGGCCGTTCGCGCGAGCGCGTTCGAGTTGCTGGGCCGGCTCGTGGCGAAGCGCTTCTTGTTCGATCCGCGGGCGTCCGCCGAAGAGCGCGCGATGATGCTGGCGCCGATCGAGAGCTACGCGATGACCGCAAAACTGAGCTGGAACCTCAAGACGAGCCGGTTCGAGTAGCAGACATCGCCGTCCGTTCCTGACGCCCGGGTGTCTGGCCTGACGGGGACAGCAGCGTACGGACGGCGATGTCTTTTCGGGCGGCATTCGCTTTGCGACAATGGGCGGTATGCGACGCATCGCACTACTCCTTCCGCTGCTTGCTTCCCTCTCGCTTGCCGGACCCGCGCTCCAGATCGTGGGGGAACGCGACGATGTCGGGACGGTGCGGGGGATCGCCGCCATTGCCATCGGCGAGGGCTACCTGCCGTACTTTTTTACGCTGCGGCAGAAGGTGAGCGGGCACGTCCGGGTGATCAACCTCGACATGGGTACGCGCAGCGAGGGCAAGCTCCGCGGCAGCATTCCTGTCGGCATCGTGCGGCTCGGTGACGCGGTTGTGCTGGCGTCGGACGTGCGCGGCGAGATCACGTTTGCTTCGCATCGCTATTCCGGCGGGCGCCTCCGGCCGCGCCAGCTCGGGAGCGTAAACGTCGCCGGCGTGGCCGGTCATCGCGTGCTGCGCCTTACGGGGACGACGACATCGCCGGTCCTGATTAGCGCGACGCGGACCGGGCTCCGCATCGCCACGCCGCGTTCGCGCAAGGCCGCGGACGTCCAGGAACTGAAGCTCGGTGGCGTGGTCGCCGCCGTGACGCCGATCTACCGGACGTCGCGGGGGGTCAACGCGATCGCGGGCGTCACGATGCAGGAAAAGGTGTTTCGCGCGGAGCTGCACAACGGTCGCTGGACGCTCGCGGCGTTGCGCCTGGCGAACTGCGGCGGGTTCAAGGCGCGCGCCGCAGTGGCGCTCGGTGGCCGCCTTGTTTTTGCCGGAACCTGGAGAGGGCGCGCCTCGCTGGCGGCCATCGACCTCGGGGCCATCCGGCGCGCCGGGCGCAACCCGCTGCGTCAGCTCATTCCTGTGCCCGTGTCCGCGTCGGTCGATCTCGGTGCGGGCGATGCTTCGCATCTTGCCGTTCTGGACGGGTCCCATCTCGCCGTCGCCGGCACCAAGAGCGGGCGCGCGTGGGCCGCGGTTGTGAATGCCGACCGGGGTTTGCGGCTGACCCACGAGACCTTCATGCGGGGCACGCGGATCGATGGACTGGCCGTCAACCCGGCGCGCAAGGGCTGGACGATGGCGGTCCAAAACGAACAGATGCGGCAGTACCTTCTGCGTCACCCGCGCGACCCGGCGCTCCCGCGCAATTGGGATCCGTTCCCGCGTCAGGACCCGGAGCCCTACCCCGAGCCCGACAAGCCCGACAGGCCGGATCCCGGGCACGGTCAGCCTCAGCCGGTGCCGCCGAGGCCCCAGCCCCAGCCCGTCCCGACCCCGGTGGATCCCGGTGACACGCGTCCGGTCGAAGCGCCCGGGCGCTTGCGCCTGGCGATCTTGCCGCGGGTCGCGGTAGACACGCGTGCGCGAATCGACACGCAGATCGTGCTGATCAACCTCGGTGCGCGGCGGGTGCGCGCGACCATCCGGTTTGTCGGCAACAACGGAAGGGTCCTCACGTCGATAACGATGCGGTTGCGCGGTGGCGAGCGGCTCACGGTTTCCGCGCTCGAAAAGCTGAAGGCGGCGGGCGTCACGAGCTTCGACGGCTGGATCCGGATCGACGGCTGCTCGCGGCGCGACACCGTGATCGACGCGACCCGGACCTCCCGGGGAACCTCGGCCCCGCTAACCGTCCACTGGCGGTAGCCCGTAGAATCCTCGGCGTGAGCGAGAGAAACCTGGCTTCTAAGACGCCTCCGGCCGTCGTTCTAGCCTTCGGCCTCTTTTTCGGGCTGCTGTTCGGCTGGGGTGGCCACGTCATCCTGACCGATACCGACAACACCGAGTCGTTTGTCGACTACAAGCAGCGACAGAACAAGGGGCGCGGCAATAGGGGGCCCGGGGGCAGCGGGCGCCCGCGTAACCCGGGGAATCAGGGCAATCCGGGCGGTGATCCGCATGGAGGGGGCCGTCCGCGCAACCCGGGTGAGTCGATCATCAAGGTCCACTTCATGAAGAAGTTCCTGGCCGCGCTGACAACGACGCCTAAAAACAACTGGGCCAACCCGGCCTGGAAGCCGCTGCTCAAGGCAGACCAGACCCTCCAGTGCGCGGACTGCCACGACTCGGGCGACATCAACATGGAGGCGATGAAGGGGATGGATCCCGGCCCCGAGAAAGCGGAGCCGTACCGCGACAATCCGCGCTTCATGATTGGCCTCATGAAGAACTGGGTCAAGCGGCTCAACAACAAGCATCGCGACAAGCTCGTGCGCAATGTGACCTGCACCGACTGCCACCGTTACGATCCGTACGAGGCGTATGGGGGGCTTCCTCCGCTCATGGCCAACTTTGTCGCCGCGTTGAGTAAGCCGCCGAAGAACAGCGATCCGAATCCGGACTGGAAGCCGCTGCTCAAGAAACCGGATCAAAAGACGAGGTTTTGCGCAGAGTGCCACGGCGACACGGGCGCGGCGATGGAAATTGGGATCGAGGCGGCGCTCTCGGAATCTCCCGACAAGTCGCTCGACAAGTCGCCCAAGTTCCCCATGGTCGGCCGGTTCCGCGGGGACAAACAGCTGATGATCGACGTGATGGAACGCTGGGTGAAGCAGCTCAACCGGACCCTGGGCAAGAAACTGCGCAAGGCCGTCGTCTGCATCGACTGCCACGCCACCGACCCGCGCCGCTAGCGCGAGCCCGCCGGCGACTCCGCCCGAAAAGACGGCACCGGCCTGCTTGGGCCTGGAGATGAGGCCCGGTCACGCGGCGCATTGCTCTTTGCGTAGAGGCGTGGGGCGGGCTGGGATAGGATGGAGACGTGCAACACGGCCCCGTTCTCCTCATTCTCGGCCTGCTCGGAGCCGCGGTCTTCGCCGCGCCGGGCAAGGCCGAGGAAAAGCCCGTCACCGATCCCAAGGCTGCCAAGGAAGGCGTCGAGCGGATCGAAGAGGAATACAAGGCGATCAAGTCGAGTCAGGATCTCGTGCCCGCCCGCCGGCGGCGCGAGTTGGCTCGGCGCCTGGGACTGTTGCACTGCGAGGAATCCGCGAAGCTTCTCGTAGGTATCGTGGACGAGGATCGCGACTTGCGAGCGCGGATCGTGGCGATGCGTTCGCTTGCAGTCGTCGGCAAACTCAAGCAGCTCAAGAGAATGTACTCGATCGTCAACAAGGATCGGGACAAGGTGTTGCTTCACTTTCTCGGGCCGGCCCTTTCGCTGGCTACCGATCCGGAGGCTCCGGCCTGGGTCATCGACAAGCTGCTCCCGAGTGCGAAACGCGCGAAGGTGAGCCGATCGATCACGGTCTATCCCGTTCGCATGTCGGCGGTCGAGGCGCTCGGCGCGTTGCACGCCCAAGACGCGCGCGATCCCCTGCTGGAGCTGCTCGCCAAGGAGCTGAATAAGTACAACGTCAAAAAACCACCGCACATGATCTACGAGGTCCTGCGTTCGCTCGGCCAAATCGGCGGCCCGGACGTGAAGGACGAATTGCTGAAGGCGGCGATCAGCTTGGATTGGCGCCTCCGACTCGCGGCCGCCGAGACGATCCTCGTGCATTTTCGCGACAAGGCGGCGCTCGACGCAATGCGTGCGCTGCTCAAGGACAAGACGATGGTGGTTCGCGAGGTCGCGGCGGTCGCCGTCGGCGAGGCGAAGACCGAGCCGCTGATTCCGGAGCTCATTCTCCTGATGCGCGAGGGCTACCGCCGCGCGAAGGAAAAGTCCTATCTCGCCCTGAAGAGCGTGACCGGGCAGGACTACGGCTACGCGCCCGACGTGTGGACGAAGTGGTGGAAGGACAAGAAGCGCAAGAAGCTGACGAAAGACGGAGAGATCGCCCGGGGCGAGCGGATCACGGTCTCGCAGTACTACGACTTCGAGATCTTCTCGGATCGCATGCTCTTCGTGGTCGATGTTTCCGGTTCGATGAAGTGGCCGGAGTACACGCCGCATCGCATCGACGTCGCGCGCAAGGAGCTCATCAAGGCCGTGAAGGCTCTCGACAAGGAGAGCTTCTTCAACATGGCGACCTTTGCCGGCCACGTGAACATGTGGCAAAAGAACGGCGAGGTTCTCGCGACCGAGGACAACAAAAAGGAAGCGCTCAAGTGGATCAAGGGAGCGCTCCTGCCGCGCGGCGCCACGAATACCTACGCGGCGTTGATGGATGGCCTCGAGCTGAACCAGCGCATCGACACGATGTTTTTTCTCTCGGACGGGATTCCGTCGACCGGCAAGTCCGAGGTGCCCGAGGAGATTCTCGTCGACCTGAAGTACAAGAACCGGTTTCGCAAGGTCATCATCAACACGGTGGCCATCGCCTTTGGCAAGGCCTCGATCGAAAAGGCGCAAAAGTACGAAGACCCCGACGAGATGTACGCGTTTATGAAGCTCATCTCGGACTGGAACGGCGGCCAGTGCGTGGACCTTCGCGCGCCGCCGCGCGTGGATCGTTGACGTGAACGTTACTCCGAAAGTCCGCATGGCGGACTTTCGCTAGCGGGGCGGACGACCGTTCTGCCTGCGTGCGCTGCGGGCCGCCGAACCCGGACCGTGCCCGCTGGCGGCTGGTCGCTTCGCGGCTCTTCGGTGGGTTGGAATCGCCCACCGGTGCATCGCCGGCCGTTTACTCTACGTGCAGCGATTCCGCCAGGACCTTGTCGCCGTGGATCAGCTTGGCGAACGAGTGGTCCAGGGTCGTGCGGAACGTCAGGTATCCGGTGGCGCCGTCCTCGTCGGGCTCGGAAGCCGTGTGGACCGGCTGGAGCGTCGTGTCGGGCCGGCCGTTGACGCGGATCAGCGAGTGATTCGCCAGACCCGGCGCTGCCGCGTAGCCGGGGTAGTGGATCGCGACGAGGAGATAGACCGTGCGGCCCCCGACCCCGGGCCGTTCCAGGCCTTCGGGAAGCTCGCTGTCTTCCAGGATGCGGCACTCGACGACCCGCGCGGCGGCGGCGGCGTTGAGCACGGATTGCCCGCGTTCGACCTTCTCCTGGGTCGGCCCGATCATGGTCTTGGCCACCCAGACCGCGCCGATGGCGAGGGCCGCGAGGCCGAGGGTCGTGACCCAACTCCGCACGATCCCTTTTCGGCGTTTCCGGCGAGCCGGGTTTAGACCGGTTTGAAGTCGCGTCGACAGCCCTCTGAGCCGTGGCCAAACGCGGGTTTCGGGCCGGTGCACGGACAGATCGCAGGGCTCGGGCTAACATCGGGGCGATGCGGGCGTGGGCGGGCGTGTTGCTCCTCGTGGCGGTGGTCGGTGCCGACGACCTGGCGACGCTGTATGCGCAGTGGGAGTCGGCCGGTCCGGACGAGCGGCGGTACCTGAAGCGGCGCGTGCACCGACTGGAAAAACAGCGCCGGTACGTGGCGGCGCGGCCGGTGCTCGTGGACTTCGAGGGCCGCGACTGGACGCTCGCCGAGTTCTTCGAGACCGTGCTCGAGCCGGCGCTCCACGAATCGACGGAGCCCAAGAACGAAACCGACCCGGGGTTAACGGACGTGCATCGTCGCGCCCTCGCGGCGATCCCACAACTCCAGCGCGCGTACCGCACCCCGCGGCTGGTGACCGCCGGCACCCTGAACCTGATGCTGGGCTACGCGGCCCGCGCCCTCTTCGCGCACGAGCTCCCGGTGTTCTTGCGCCTCCGCTTTTTCTCGACGACGCTGACGGTCGCCCGCTCCCTGGTCGGCCGCATGCGTCCGGACATCGTCACCGGGTTCGTGATCCGGACGCAGCTCGTCCCCGGCCTGACCGCTCTGGCGCGGCGCCACGGCAAGGATGAAGCGGTGGGCCGGGCGCTCAGCGAGGCGGCGTCCCTGCTGTCGCTTCCCGCGCTGGTCGGCGAGCATGACCGCGCGCGCCTCGCGACACTCACGTCCGGCGCGCAATCCCGCCAGCTGTTGGTGCGCGTGTATCGCGAAGGCCGACTGGGCACCTTTGAACGTGCCGCGCTGGCCCGCAGCGTCGTCGCCTCGGTCAAGGACGATCTGGCGTTCGCGGTCGGTTCGCCCCCGCTCCTGCTCGAGCTTCTGACCGACCCGAGGGTTGCGGCGCGCGAACGTGGCGCGCTGGCCGACTGCGTGCTCGGTCGCCTCGGCGAGATCGAACTCCTGCGTCCGTCGGTGCACGACCTCCTCGTCGCCGCGTTCGGCAATCCGGAGGCCACACTGAAAGCAGGCCGCGAGCGGCGCAAGGCGCGTCCCGGTTCTCTGCGGGCCCCGGCGCCGGGCCGCAGGCATCGTTTCTTGCGCGTGCTCCTCGCGCAAGCCGAACCCGACGCCCCGCCGCGCGTGACCGAGGTCATGCGGGCGGACGTGTCGGCGTATCGGGCGTTTCATTCGAAGGAAGCGGACGGACGGCGATACTTTTTGGGCGTGTTGCTGCCGGACAAGCACGGCGACCACGCCGACTTTGTCGGACCGCCGCCGCGTTTGGCCGGGGTGCTCGACAACCGCTTGTTGCGCCGTCGCCTGCGGCGCGAGCGCCTCTCGATCACCGCGTTCGGCACCCGGCGCGAAGTTCTCGAATTGTGCGCGACGCTGCCCGAGGACGACTCGGAGCCGGTGCCGGTGCACGGCGCCGACCTGGGCCACATCGTCGCGCTGCTGCGCGCGCGGCTGCGACTCGCGGAAGACGACGAGCGCCGCGAACTCGTCGGGCTCCTGGTGCGCCTCGGCACCGATGCGGCGCACGATCTGGCGGCGAAGGAAGCGACAAGTCCGGGTGCGGCGATGGAACTCCTGCCGCTGGTGGAGAAGGGCCATGCGGCGGCGACCGAGCGCCTGCTCCAAGACATCGCCGTCCTGGAGCTGAGTGCGAAAGAGCGCGTGCTCCGCCGCGCGGCTTCCCAAAAGGCGTTGCGTCCGCGCCTACGCCAACTGTGCGGCCACGAAGACGTTGCGGTTGCGTGTCTCGCCACGGACGCGTTGCTGAGTCGTGGGGACGCGGGCGGCATTCCGGTGCTGTTTCGGCACAAGAACCGGTACGCGCGGGCGAGTGCGGGCGCGCTGGCGCTGCGCACCACCGAGTTGGCCGGCGGACTCCGCATCATTCCCGAGGAGCCGCTCGACATGGAGCAGTTGCGCAAGCTTGCGGCCGCGGCGTTCGGTAAAAAGGACGGCAAGAGCTTCGTGACGTTCGGGAAATGGCTGGCCGGGGCAGCGTTTCAGGATCCGCTGAAAGTGCGCCGCGCGCGGAGCATGACGCGGCGGCATTTCCTGGGCCGACGGCGTGTTTCCGGCGGCGAGTTCGTGCGGTTTTGGGCCGATGCGTTTTTGAAGAAACGGCACGAGGAATTCTGGGCCGGGCTGGTGCAGTACGTGTTCTCCCCGATTGATCCCGGCCAGGACATCGACCTGGATCGGCTCAAGCCGCTGATTGCGGCCGTGCAGACGCGTCTGGACCACGCCGCGCTCCGGACGGCGTGGCGGGACTCGCTGGTCGTGCTGGCGTGTGCGCAGTACGGCGTTGATCTCGACACCGGGTTTTTCGATCTGGCGCACGACAACCTCAAGCGGCTGGCGGGGAAGGGCACCCCGGTCGGCGCGCGCGGCAAGGCGGGCGTCCTCTGGCCCGTGTGGGCGGCGGCGGACGCGCAATGAACATGGCGGCGCTGCTGCGCGGCGCCTTGCCCCGAAGCCGGGTGCGGACCGATGCCGCAACGCTACTTGTGTACGAATGCGACGGGCTCACGCTGTTTCGCGAGCGCCCCGACGCGGTCGTCTCGCCGGCATCGACCGCGGAGGTGGCGGCCGTGGCGCGCGCCCACGCCGCGGCCGGGGTGCCGATCGTGCCGCGTGGCGCCGGAACCGGCCTGGCCGGCGGCGCGCGCCCGTGCCAGGGCGGGGTTGTCCTCGACCTCGCCGGCATGAACCGCGTGGTCGGCATCGATGCTTCGCGGCGCGAGGCGCATGTCGAGGCCGGGGTCGTCAACGTGGCGGTGTCGGAAGCGGCCCGCCCTTTCGGGCTGTTTTTTGCGCCCGACCCCAGTAGCCAGATCGCGTGCACGATCGGCGGCAACGTCGCCTGCGGTTCCGGCGGCCCGCACTGCCTGCGCTACGGCACGATGACCGACCATGTGCGCGGGGTCGTGATGATCGATGCCGCAGGCGCCGTTCACACCGTGCGCGACGAGTCGCTCCTGTCGCTTGTCGTCGGCAGCGAGGGCACACTCGGCATCGTGACCGAAGCGTTCTTGAACCTCTCGCCGGTGCCGGAAGCCGTCGCCACGCTGCTCTTGTCGTTTCCGGAGATGGATGCCGCGTGCGCCGCGGTGGCGGAGATCATCGAGGCGGGGTTCGTGCCCGCCGCGCTGGAGATCCTCGACCGGCGCGCCGTCGCCGCGGTGGAGGATTCCGTGTTCGCGGCGGGCTATCCGCGCGACGCTGCGGCGGTCCTGCTGGTCGAGATCGACGGTACCCAAGCCGAGGTCGAGGAGGCGGTCGCCTTTCTGGGCCGGCATTGGCCTGGATTGCGCCGTGCCCGCGCCGAGGCCGAGCGCACTGCGCTTTGGAGGGGCCGCAAGGGCGCGTTCGGCGCCATGGGCCGCATCTCGGAGGAGTGTTACGTCATGGACTGCGTCGTGCCGCGCCGGCACATGGCGCAAGCGCTCGCGCGCATCGACGAGATCGCGTCCGCGCGCGGGCTGACCTGCGTGAACGTCTTTCACGCGGGCGACGGCAACCTGCATCCGCTGATTGCCTATGCGCGCAAGGACGCGGACAAGGTGCACGACGCGGGCCGGGCCATCGCCGCCGCCTGCCTCGAACTCGGCGGATCCCTGACCGGCGAGCACGGCATCGGCGTCGAGAAACGTGACTTCATGCCGCTGCTGTTCGACGCCGACTCGTTGGCCGCGATGGAGCGCGTGCGCCACGCGTTCGATCCGGACCGCGTCCTCAATCCGGGCAAGGTGCTGCCGGGCCCGAAGGTCTGCGCGGAAGCGATCCGCCGCGACGACGCGGAGCGAATCATTGGGTAGCGCGAGCGCGAGCGACGGCGTGCTCACCGTCTCGGGCGACACGTTGTGCGCCGAGGTCGAGGAGCGTGCGCGCCCGTGGCTGTTTGCGTCCGACCGACCCGACGAGACCGTTCGCGCGTGGATCGACCGCGGTGGCGGCGACGTGTTGTGGGGTCTCTTCGGACCGACGCGCGCGCAGGTTCTCGGCATCACCGCTGAGCTCGCGGACGGGCGCCGGGTGTGTTTCGGGGGACGCGTGGTCAAGAACGTCGCCGGATTCGATCTCGCGCGCGCGTTCGTCGGCGCGCACGGCGAACTCGGCCGCCTCGTGCAGGCGCACCTGCGCGTGCGTCCCGCGCCGCGCGGCTGGCACGCCGCCGTCCGTTCCGGGACCGACGCCGAAGAAGCGCTGAGCGGTCCGGGTTGCGCGGTCTGGGCACGTGAAAAGACCTACCGGTTCCTGCGCCTTGGCGAACCGATACCGCCGGGCTACGAGGCGCTCGTACCGCACGATGCGCGCGCGCAACTGCGCGAGGCTTGGCGCGAAGTACGGTCGTGTGTCGAACTCCATGAGGGGAAACGGGGGAGGGTCCGGGAGGGGGTGGTTTTGGGCGGGCCCCGCATCGTGGGCGTTGTGGATGCACCGGCGCGCGATCGCGGACCACTCTGGGCCAAGCTGAAGGAAGCGGTGCGCGGGAGATGACCGGGACGACGGAGCCCGGGCTCGGCAAGCTGAGCGCGCCCTGCGTGCATTGCGGCCTTTGTCTTCCGGCGTGCCCGACCTACTCGGTCACGCACGACGAGGTCGAGTCGCCGCGCGGCCGCATCCTGCTCCTGGAAGCGTGGGGGGAGGGTCGCGTGACGGCGGACGACGTGCGTCCGCATCTGGACCGCTGCATTGGCTGTCTCGCGTGCGAGAGCATGTGCCCGTCGGGCGTGCCCTACGCCGCGTTGTTGGAATCGGGCCGCGCCGCGCTCGGCGGGCCGCCGTTTTTCTGGCGGGTTTTCCTGCGGCACCTTTTGAAGCGACGCTGGCTTGTCGGAGCGGCTGCGGGCCTTGCGCGCCTCGTGCGTCGCGTACCTCCGAAGGAACATCGCCGTCCCGCCTTCGCGCTCCGCGCTACGGCGCGGGCGGGCCCGTCTGCTTGCTCCGAATTGGTTCCAACCCAACCCCGGGCGCGGGTCGGAATTCATCTTGGGTGCGTGACGCCCGCGCTGTTTCCGAGGCTCGCGGGGGATGTCGCCCTGGTGCTGGCCAAGCTCGGATACCTCGTCGAGGTGCCGCGTCGGCAGGGGTGTTGTGGTGCGCTTGCGCGGCATGCCGGGCTGGCGCAGGAGGCGGACCTCGCGCCGTTCGCCGGTTGTGATTTCGTGGTGTCGGCGGCGGCGGGGTGCAGCGCGACGCCGGGGCTGACGGACGTGACGCGGCTCTTGCTCGACGAGACGGAGTTTGCGGGGGCGCGCCACATGCCGCTTCGTGTGGCGTATGACGCACCGTGCCATCTCGTGCATGCCCAGGGGGTGGACGCCGGGCCGGTGCTCGACCGCATTCCGGGGATCACGCGTGTGGCGTTGCCGGACGACGAGGACTGTTGCGGCGCGGGTGGGCTCTACATGCAGCGCGAACCCGAGTTGGCGCGGGCGGTGCGGGCGCGCAAGCTCGACGCGTTGCTCGAGTCGGGAGCGGAAGCCGTCGCGACGCCGAATCCCGGTTGCATGCTGTGGCTTTGGCAAGGGCTGAGGCAGCGCGGCGCGAACGTTCGCGTGGTCCATCCGGTCACGCTGCTGGCGGAAGCCTGGGACGCGGGGTAGGGTCGTCACGGATGATTCTTCAGGCGCTGGTTCGGCTGGTCGATCGTGTCGGAAGCTATACCGAACCGTCGGCGGCCCTGTGCGGCATCGTGAAGGATCTCGTCGAAGTGATGGGGCTGGACGGGGCGGCGCTGTGGCGCGTCGGCGAGGACGGCGAGCTCGCGGCGGAGTGCGCGTTCGGCGTCGAGGTGCCGCGGCCCGAACTGCGGGAGCGTGACGGGTGCGAAGCAGGCGAGCGCGTGGAGGGGGAGCGTACGACGGACGGCCATGTATGGCCTCTTTGTCGTGGCGCGGAGATACTGGGAGCGCTCGGCGTTGTCGGCGACGTTCGCGGTGACCTGGAACTCGTTCTCGGCATGCTGGCGCGTCGCTGCGGAACGATCCTGAGCGATGGCCTGCGGGTTGCGAGGCGGCAGACGCTGCTTGAAGGCCTGTCCCACGAGTTGCGCGCGCCGCTGCAATCGCTGCTCGGCTATCTCGACCTGCTGCGCCGTGGCGCGTTCGGTCCCCTCGAAGATGCGCAAGGAGACGTTGTGAAACAGGCGGCGACGCAGGCCGAGCGCATCCTGAGTGTCGCCCGCGACGTGTTGCAGGTCGCGCGCATCGACGCGGGGCGCGAGCAGGTCATCGCGGACGACATCGTGCTCGCCACCCTGATCGAACGCGAGCTTGCCGCCGCGCGCTCACTGCCCGTCGCCGCCGGGCTCGAGTTTGTCGCCGACTGCGCGCCCGAACTCGTCGTGCACTCGGACGGCAACAAGCTCCAGCGCATCCTGACCAATCTCTTGTCGAACGCGGCGAAGTACACCGACGAGGGTTCGGTGACTGTTCGCGCACGCACGAACGAGGGCGGGACGGTCGTGGAAGTGATCGACACGGGCCGCGGCATCCCGCCGGACAAAACTGCTCACGTGTTCGGCGAATACGTCCAACTCGACCCCACGGCCGACGGCACGGGACTTGGTCTCCCGATCTGTCGCCGCCTCGCGAAGCTCCTGGGCGGCCGGCTGAGGATCGATTCGGAACCCGGCAAGGGGACGACCGTCCGCCTCACGCTTCCGTAGTCCCCAAGAGCCCAATCCTGCGCCGGGCTGCTAGGATCCCGGCCATGCTGGCGGCCCCCGATCGGTCCTCTTCGCCGTTTAACGTCGTGCTCGTTTTTGGGCTGACGGTCGTCATGGTCGGAGCGATGGCCTTCGCCGTGCCCGCGGGCCCGATCGAGGCCAAGACCGGCGCGCGCGGCGGCGTCATGATCGGCCACGGCCGGCTGAGCGAGTTGCAGGCCGATCTCTGGGCCCGCGAAGGGTACGCATTCCTCGTTGTCGATTTCACCGGCGCGGACATGGGTGACGGAGCTTTTTGGCGCGAGCCGCTGGGGCGCATCGCGCAACGCGGTTTTCCGCTGTGGGCGCATGTCGCCCTGGGAGCTCGCGCGACCAATGCGCGTCGTGCGGCGAGCCTCGAGGCGGCACAGACGCTGGCGACCCGAGAACATATTCAGGTCCTGATCCTGAGTGGCGAAGGTGCCGCAGCCGAGGCGCGGGTCATCGGCAGCGCGTCCCGCGTGCGGGTGATCGCGGTGGTGCCGCCGGGTGTTGAACTCGAGGAACGTGCCGTGATCGTCGGCCCCGACGAGGTCTCCAACCTGCCGGGCGTGCTGCCGATCGTGCGCGCCGGTCGCCTGTCCGGCGTTGAGCGGCGCGAAGCGCGCTCCCTTGTGGAACAGCGTACGGACGGCGAATACATCTTCGCCCTGTCCGCTATTCGCTAGGCACGACCGCTCTCGGATCGGGACGATTTTCTCGTCTTCACCGAACTTGCGCAGCGTTCTCCGATTAGAATCAGCAACCATGCTGCGTCCGGTCGGATACCTCAACGAGCGTGCGCTCGTGCTGAATCGCTCGTGGTATGCGATCACGACGACGACGGCCCGGCGTGCGATTTCGCTGGTGTACGCTGACGCGGCGCAGATCATCTGCCCAACTACCTACGAGACCCACGACTTCGAATCGTGGGTACTGCGCGGCCCGGCCGACGGCGATCGCGTCGTGCGCGGCGTCTCGTTTGTCGTGTGCGTGCCGGAAATCATCGTGCTGGGCAGCTACGACAAGGTGCCGCAACGCAGCGTCGCATTCTCGCGCCGCAACCTCTACCGTCGCGACGGCTTCATCTGCCGCTATTGCGGCCGGCGCCCAAGAACGGACGAGCTGACCATCGACCACGTCGTGCCGAGATCGCATGGTGGACGCACAACGTGGGAGAACTGCGTGCTCGCGTGCGAGGGCTGCAACAAGAGAAAGTCCAACCGTTCGCTGATCGACGCCGGCATGCGGCTGGCGGTGGTTCCGCGCGCCCCGAACTGGTCGTGGGACGAGGAGCTTTCCGGCGCTCGGCCGTCTTGGGATCGGTTTCTGCCGAAGTCGCGGGCCGGGGCGAAATCTGCCTGCGGCACATTTCGCTAAGGCTACATCGCCGTCCGTTTGCTTTTTTCGTTCGGTAGCTTTCGCAACAGTAGCAATCCGGCTACGTAGAACAGTGCCACGGTCAAGACGGCACCGCGTGTTGACCAGGCCGACAGCAGGCCGAAGGTGAGCGGGCCGACGATGGCACCGGTCTTGCCGCAGAGCGCGTAAAAGCCGAACAGTTCCGCTTCGCGGCCCTTGGGGATCAGGCTCGACATGAGGGCGCGCGAGGAGGCTTGGATTCCACCGAGGCCGAGGCCGGCGAGTGCGGCGACGAACCAGAACGGGCCAGGGGTGGTGACGAACCCCGCGGCGACGACCACGAGAATCCACCAGCCGAGGAGCAGGCGCACCGACCACAGCGGGCCCTTCTTGTCGGTCGGGCCGCCCATCAGGATGGAGCCGAGCAGGGCCGTCAGCTGCACGACGGCGAGAAGTCCGACGAGTTGCCCGGTTTCAAAGCCGAGCTGGCGCTTCGCGTAGACGGCAGCGAACCAGATCACCGTGTTGACGCCGTCCATGTAGAAGAAGTAGCCGAGGAGGAACAGGCGCAGCTTGCGCATGCCGAGCACGTCCCGCCATGTGTCGCGGGTCTTTCTCAGTCCGGCGCGCGCCGCCTGCCGCACGGTCATCGGGCCGCCGCGATCGGCCGGCAGGATCCGGAGCGCCGGGACCGCGGCGGCCGTCCACTGGATGGCGATCGCGATCCAGACCCACACGATGAGCTTGTTCGCCGCTAGCGGGGCTGCAATGGCCAGCGCGACGAGGGAGCCGACGTATCCGATGGCGAATCCGCGGGCCGAGATGCGGCCGTGGCGGGACGGCGGCGCGATGTCGGGAAGATACGCGTTGTAAAACACGATGCCGCCCTCGAACGCGAAGTTGGCGACGATCCCCAACAACAGGCCCCAGCCAACCGTGCCCGGGCCGACCGTGCCAAAGCCAAGGACGGCGATGACGCCCAGAGCCGTGTAGACCCCGAGCATGCGCTTGCGGATGCCGGCGTGGTCGGCGATGCCCCCGGTGAACGGTGCGCTCAGCGCGACGGCGGCCATCGAGACGGAACCGACCAGGCCCCACCAGAATTCGCCGTTTTCGCCGACGACGTGGTCCGCGAAGAAGGCCCCGTAGATTGCCGGGAACAGCACGGCGAACGACGAGTTGCCGAAGTCGTACGCGCACCACGCGTTGACCTTCCTCTTGTCCATGCGCCGGGAACGTTAGCATGTTCGGCATGCACGGAGTGGTTCCGCGCGCGCTCTGGTACGTCGCGTTTCTCTTCACGTTCTGCCTCGCCAGCACGTTTGCGTGGTGGATCGCGGCCAACGTGGCGAGGACCGAGTGGCGTCGGCTGCTGAGCGCGCTTGCCTGTTCGATGCGCATCTTTTTTTATTCGATCTGCCTGCTCTGCATCCTCGTGGTCATGCGGACGCTGCGCTGGGAACCCCGCGACCCCAAGAGCAGCCTGTTTTCCTGGATCCACGTGGGCGGCACGGTCTGGATCTCGATCCCCTCGGCCTGGCGCGCGTTTCGCGACCGTACCTGGCGGCTCGGCGTGCTCGTTGTCGTCGCGTGGGGGCTCATCGTGGGGGTCTGCTTCGCGCTCGCGCGGCTCTCGCCCGACGTCGGCTGGTGGTTCCGCAACCTGCTTGACTTCCTCAAGCGCGCATGAGCAGGGCTACCCCGAGTATGGCCGCCCTGGAATCACGCGTCCTGCGTTCGCTCGAACACCGCAGCCACTCCGCGGGGCGGCTCATCGAGCAGTTCCAGGCGGCCGGAGTGCCCGAGTTGCAGCCGAGCGCGCTCTTGGTCTACGGGGCGTTGGCCAATCTCGCGGCGCGCGGTGACGTTGTTATCTTGGCGACCGGGGCCGGGGAGCGTGTCTGGGGGGTGCGGGGGGCCACGCCCGTCAGCGCGTGCGCGGCGGGATTTCCGCCGTCGTTCGCGCTGTCGGCCCACGACCTCGCGCTTGCGGAGAAGGAGGTCTTCGAGCGCACGCGAGGCCTGCCCGGTTTTTACTTCGAGGAGTTGCGGCGCGTCGTCGTCGCCGATGCCGACCGGCGCGTCTTCCGTGGCGCCAAGCTGCCCGCCGCGGTCACCGAGGCGGCGGCGGCACTCGGGGAGACGCGGTCGGCGCGGCGCTATCTCGCGGCCGTCGAGCGCGGCGGTCCGGTTCCGCTGGCCCTGCCTCGGGCGCGGCGTGCGCGGGGCCTCCTGGTTCTGCTGACCGTTCTCGGGGCTCTCGTATTCCTGCGCCTCTTCGTCGTCGGCGTCTATCGGGTCGCGCCGGAGGCGGTTTCCATGGCGCCGACCCTGTTTCCCGCCGACGAGGATGGAGACGGATGGGTTCTGGTCAACCTGCTGGCGGACCGCTTCTCCAACCCCGACCGCGGCGAGGTCTGGATCTTTCGGCGGTCCGCGCGGCCCGACCCAATCGTCAAGCGCGTGATGGGCCTGCCCGGCGAAACGATGGCGATTCGCGGCGAAGACCTGTTTGTCAACGGCCGGCGGCTCGTGAAGGAGCGCGCGTTCCTCGACCGCGTTTCGGTCCCGCTTTTTGCGCGCGAGGACTTCGAAGAGACCCCGGCGGGCGGGCGCCTCATGCCGGGCTGGCTGCGGCGGCAGTTCCGGACGCCGTCGGGCACCCTCGAGCCGGGCTACCGCAAAGGCCGCCCGCTCGGCAGCGCCGCCTTGTGCCGTGACATTGTCGTGCGCTCCCTTGTTCGGCTTGGGCGGACCTCGGGCGCACCGTTCAGGGGGTCCGGGGGCACGGTGACGTTCCAGCTCGAGTCGGAACACCGCGATCGCCCGTCGATCGTGACGATCGTCGTCGGCGCCCAAAAAACCACGGTCGCCGTGGGAGGCCAACTGGTCGAGAAGCCCCTGCCGGGTCTGTTGGGCGATGGCCTCGTCGAACGAGCCGTCGAGGTATGGTTCACGACCGCGGACCGCACGTTTCGACTCGAGATCGACGGCGAGGAGATCTATCGCGCGCCGGCGCCCAGGACCGGTAGCATCCGGCTCCGCGCCGTCGTCCAGGACGCACGGCTGGACGCGCTTGATGTGGCGCGCGACCTCGTACACGAAAGCGAAAGCTCCCAAAAGGAGTGGCGCCTCGGCCCCGAGCAGTACTTCCTGCTCGGCGACAACAGTTCGAAGAGCACGGATTCCCGCCAGCTCGGCCCGGTCCACCGCGCCGATCTTCACGGCCGCGTGTGGGCCGTCGCCTGGCCCCCGACCCGAATCTGCCGCATCCGCTGACGACCGCATTCCGCCAGCGGTTCTCGGAGAGTCCCCGGTGTATCCCGGTGGCGATCGTCACGCGGGTGGCCCTCTGCCATTTCCATGGGCTGCCCGTCAGCCGTTCGCCTGTCTGTGGGGCGACGGCAGCGAGCGGGTTGCCGGCTGCAGGTCCGCGGTCTGGCGCGCCGCAAAAAGAAACGGGCCGTCCCGAGGGACGGCCCGTGGCTCACGATCCGCCGCTTCGCAGCGGCGGTTTTGGAGATGGGCAGGAGGTAGTGGTGGTGGAGAGAGTTGGCCCATCTCCTGGATTCGACAAACGATGATTCGTTGAGTTTCGTGATGTGTTCGGCTGGTGATGGCTCGGGGCGGCCCCTGGCCCAACATCGTCAGATGTTGGGCCAGAGGACACTTAGGCCCGCTCCCGAACTCCCTCTTCCGTTTTTCCCATTTCCCCGGTTCTCGGTCCCTTGCTCCGGGATTCCCGTTCCCGCTGTTCCGTCCGTTCTCTTTTCCCTTTTTCCTTGCTTCCCTGTCGCTGCTTTTAAGTGCCGTTCGGGGCGTCGGACCCGGTACCCATTCCCGTGTTTCCCGACTCGATTGGGCCCGAGCCCCGTTCGGCGGTGACCGGCTTGCGGTCTCCGTTTTTCCTCGCACCCAGAACCTATCCCTGAGCGTGCCGCGGGCAAGTCGAAAAACGAATATAACTCGTTATCTCAAAAGAACTTGTGCGCGATCGGGTATGCGCGCTTGCGCAATGGTGTGCGCCCCTAGGTATCGCCGGGCTGGTCCCGCCAGAGGAAGTAGGCCAGCGCACAAACGCTGAGAGCGTGGTGGATTTCGCCGCTCTGAATCCGCGCCCGGACGTCGGCGACGGCCACCAACTCGACCCGGAGTTCTTCGTGGGCGTCGGGATTGGGTTCGGCCACCCGGCGCGCATCCTCGACGAGGTAGATGTGCGTCTGGTTGGTCAGGATCGCGGGGTTGCTGCTCACGACGCCGATTTCGCGTACGGAGGCGCTGGCGTAGCCTGTTTCCTCCAGAAGTTCGCGCGCGGCGGCGGCGGCGGGCGAGGCGTCGTCGGGGTCCATCACGCCGCCCGGCACCTCGAGGCAGATCTCCCGAATGCCGTGGCGATACTGGTGCACGAGGACGATGTGGCCGTCCGGGGTTACGGCGACGACGTTGACCCAGGGGCGCGCTTCGATCACGTGGAAGGGGTGGCCCGCGGGTGCGCCGCGAAACTCGTAGAGGTCCCGGCGCACCCGGAAAACGCCCGCGTCGTAGACGATTTCGCCCGAGATGCGGTTCCAGCTGGCATCGAGGCTCCCATCTGTGCTCGCATCCATGCGTCCGATCCTGCCAGAAACCCGCGGCCCCGGGGCGGGTTAAAACAAGACCGGGCCATGGCCGAACGCTCCGACGTGGAACTCATGCTCGCCGTAAGGGCGGGCGACATGGATGCGTTTGCGTGTCTGGTGGACCGGCACAGAAACGGGATCGTGAACCTCTCCTATCGCTACCTGGGCAACCGCGCCGACGCCGAAGACCTCGCCCAAGAGGTGTTTCTGCGCGTCTTTCGCGCCCGTGACCGGTACCGGCCCGAGGCGAAGTTCACGACGTGGCTGTACCGGGTGGCGGTCAACGCGAGCCTGAACGAGGTGCGCAGCCGAAAAAACAGGCCCACCCACGCGGCGGCGAATCTGCGTGCCGGCGAGGACGACGACGGCGTACCGATGATCGCCGACGAAGACGCCACATCGCCGCACGACGCCGCGGAGCGCGAGGAGTTGCGGGCCCACGTCCGCGCCGCCGTCGCCGAGCTGCCCGATCGCCAGCGCCTGGCGCTCCTGCTCAACAAATTCCACGGCCAGGGTTACCAGGAGATTGCCGACGCGCTCGAGCTGACGATCCCGGCGGTCAAGAGCCTGCTCGTCCGCGCGCGCGAGAGCGTGCGCCAGCGCATCGAGCCCTACCTCCAGGCCGGCATCGACCTCTGGGCGAGCACGGGAAGCAAGAGGGGAACCGCATGAACGACCAGACGCGGGCGCTACTGCACGCCTACCACGACGGCGAACTCGACCCGGGGCAGCGAACCGATGTCGAGCGCCGCCTCGAGAACGACCCGGAGCTGGCCCGGCACCTCGACGAGCTCCGCGCGGTCGATGCCGCGCTCGGCCTGCTCCCGGTCGCCGCACCCGCGACGGACTTCACCCAATCGGTGCGCACGGACGCCGCCCTCGAGCTCCTACCGGGGACATCGCCGTCCGTACGCTTTACTCAAGAGGCTGTATCCCAGGCCCAGGTCGATGGCGCGCTCGAGTTGCTTTCGGCCGCGGACGTGTCCAGCGGATTCGTGGCCGGGGTCGTCGAACGCGCCGAGTCCGAGAAGCAAAAGACGGGGGCGGGGGCGGGGGAAGAAAAGACGGGGGCGGGGGCGGGGGAAGAAAACAGGGGGGCGGGGGCCGCGCGCGGGCGCGTGTTGCGGATCGCGGGCGCGGTTGCCGCGGTTGCCGCCGCGGTCGTCGCGGGGGTGTTGTTCTTGCGCGCCGAGCCGGCGCAGTCGCGTCCGGATACCGCCGCGTACGTCCCCTACGAGTGGGAAACGGATGGCGAGACCTATCCGAGCATGGCGCTGGACGACCTCGAGGACGAGATCCTCAAGGAGCTGGGGGCGACCTAGTGCGCGCGCGCGCGCTGGCCGGCGTGGCCCTTGCCGTGTGCGTTTTTGTCGTAGCGCCCGCCGCCGCGTGGGCGGAGTCGGATTCCGTCGAGGGGCGCGTCGCGGCGATCCTCGGGCCCGCGTTCGCGAAGATGCCGCCGTGGCAGCAGCGCCTCGTGGTCGCGCGGTACCGCAAGTACGAGAAGATGCCGGAGAACCGGCGCAAGAAACTGACGGGCAAGGCGCTCGCTCGTTTTTTGACGCGCTCGCACCGGCGTTTCGACGAGCACGGACTTCCCTCCGAGCTGAAAGAGGAACTGGAGTTGCTCCCGAAGCGGGTGCGTCCTCTCGCGGCGCGCCTGGCGATCTTGCGGTTGCGGCAACTGCGGCTTGACCGTGCGCTCGCCCGCGTGCCCGCCGCGCAACGGTGGCGGATGTTTCGCGCGCTCTTTCCGGAGCCGTTTCGCCGGTCGGCGGCGGGCGCGGCGCACCGCAAGCTGCGCCAGTGGGTCGTGCGCCACGCCGTTGAGGCGGTGATGCGGCGGGTCGCGGCGCGCAAGGACGTGGCACCCGACGAGATGAAGCGGTTGAAGCGAACACTGGTGCGCAAGCACATCGCGCGCGAGGAACAGCAGGTCCTGAAGCGCGTGCGCCGCGAGATGCGCCGCCTGAGCCGCAGCCCGGAGCGCGCACGCCCCGATTTCTTCGTCGAACGCCTCGATTTTCTCACGCCGCGGCAGCGCGAGCTGGTCCGCTACGCCCTGCGGCCACACGACTGCCCGCTGATCGACCTCGAATTCCTGGGGCCGCGCCCCGCCGACCGCGCCGATGCGCGCGTCTGGCAGCACGACTATCAGCTCTTCGCCCGCCTCGAGCTGTTGTCGGAAGCGGGCTTGCCGCGCGAACTGGTGTTGCATCTGGCTCCGAGCGGCAGCCCCGAGGAACTCATCCGCTCGCTGCGTGCGGTGTTCCGGACCAGGTTCGCCGAGCGTTAGTGTTAGTGGCTTGTCAGGCCAACGGGGCTCGGTTTGGGGGGGCGCGGGGGCGCGAGATCGGGCACGCTGTCCCGTCGTCTCCAAATGAGACGCTGCGTATCACCTGACTCGCCGCAAAGTGCCGATATGACAGTGGTTTTCTATGTCCAAGTGTTTGGAGTGCGGCGAGGTCTATGGCGAGCTGCGGCGCTGTCCCCATTGCGGGGCCGTGCCGGAGCCCGTCGTTGCGTCCGTTCCGAGCCGCGGCGGCAGCGCTGAACTCGGCCACGCCGCGCGCGCGCGCAAGGTGCGCCAAGTGCGGATCGGTGTCCTCGCGGGCGGCGTTCTCGGGCTGGTCATCGCGATGGCGCTCCCGCGTTTGATCGGGGGCCAGGCGTCCGACGACGTGCCGTTGCCGGAGCCTTCCGTGCTCGGCAGCAAGGTCTGGGACAGGATTCAGTTGGCGCCGCCGTCCGAGATCGTGCCAGGCAAGCTTGCCGAAGGCTTCACGGTCGAATCCGTGCGTCTGGACGAGACCGGCGTGCGGGTGGAAGGCACGTGCAACCCCGACGCCGTGGTGTGGATCACGGTCGCGGGCCGGCCCGCGACGATCTCGCCGCGCGGCGACCGCTACCGGGCCGTTGTTCCGGCGGGCGATCACGAGATTCGTATCGTGATCCACGGCATTGACCGCAAGACCGCGGAAGAGACGCGGCGGATTCGTCCCGACCCCGACGAAAGAGACATCGCCGTCCGTATGTCAAATTTCGCGGATGGTGCGACCGTACACACGCCGACCCTGCGCGTCCTGTTCCAGCCGCTCGACGGCGGGCCCGCGCGTCAGGAGGACTTGACGCTGCGCCGGGTCGAGAACGTCGTGCACGCCGGAACCCGGCAGTTCCGCATTTATCTCGCCCCGGTGGGGCTGATCTACCTGCGCACGACGGCGAAGGGGCCGGATGCTTTCCTGCGCGAGTCCGATGGCGCGGAGATGGTGCTGATTCCCGGCGGCATCGGCTACCGCGGAATGGGGGACAAGAGGCCCCATGGGCCGCGCCACATCGTGCGGCTGCGCGCGTTCCTGATCGACCGTACCGAGGTGACCTGCCAACGGTATGGACGCTTTCTGCGTGCCATGCGACGCGCGGACGAAGTCGCGCTGCGCCATCCGGAGGATCCGGGCGTCGATCACCGGCCCGCGGACTGGGAGACCGACCATGCGCCCGCCGGCAGTCGTGATCTGCCCGTCACGGGCGTGACCTGGTACTCGGCCTACGCGTACGCGCGCTGGGTCGGAGGCCGCCTGCCGACCGAGGCGGAGTGGGAGCGAGCGACGGCGGGACCGTTTGGCCAGGCGTATTCGTGGGGTGAGGAGTACGACCCCGCGGCGTGCGCCGATTCGGGCGTGCTGCATCCCGCCGCGTCGCTTGCCGCCGGCGAAGGTCCGTACGCCCTGCTGCATGCGACCGGCAACGCGCGCGAATGGGTGGACGACCGTTTCGATCCGCGCTGGTACGTGCGCGGCTCGCGGACCAATCCGCGCGGTCCGGCGCGCACCAAGTTCCGCGTTCTCCGCGGCGGTTCGTACCAGTCGAGTGCGGAAGCGCGCCGGTTGCAGTTCCGCGACGCCCTCAATCCCCGCGCGAAGGTCGGCGACGTGGGGTTTCGGGTCGCCCGGCGCTGGATCGACATGGGCGAGCGCTAGCCCATCGCGCGCGGGTGCATCGTAAGTCTTGAGACTACAACGCCTTAGATCAACGTTAGCCCAACCGTCGAAAAAAAAAGACGAAACCGACTTGCCTTGAGGCAATCACGGGCTAATCTTCTCGCGTCTCGAATAGAGACCGTTCTTTATCGTGCAACGTTTCCCAGGGAAACGGTCGGAACTCGGCTGAAAGGGCAAAACCGGTGAAAGCCGGTGACGCAAAGCCAAGGGCCTAACTCGTCTTACGACGACAAGGCAGCCTAGCCGCCAAACGAGTCTGGCACACGCCATGGAAATGGCGCGTCCGGACGTCGAAAGGCATCTGGACGCGCCATTTTTTCGTGCGCGTTCATACCTGACGCCCGGTCCACCGCCCCCTCTCGGAACAGACGAAAAGAGAGAAACCAGGGCCTACAGAAAAGCGGTGGAGTAACTCGATGGCGACGATGAAGATCAGGGACGATGCGGTTCGCGACGTTTGGATCAAGTACCAGCGCACCAAGCGCAAGGTCTACAAGAACAAGCTGATCGAGACGTACTTTCCGCTCGTGCGCGGCGTCGCCGAGCGGATGCTGATGACTCTGCCGGCCTCGGTGGAGCTCGACGACCTGATCAGCATGGGGACCTTCGGCCTGATCGAGGCCATCGACCGCTTCGACCTCGGTCGCGGCGTGCTCTTCAAGACCTACTGTGTCAACCGCATCCGTGGAGCCATCCTCGACGAGCTGCGTTCGCAGGACTGGGTGCCGCGCCTCGTGCGCTCGAAGTCATCGACCGTTGACAAGGTCGGTGGCCGCTTGCAAAGCCGTCTCGGCCGCCAGGCCACGCCCTGGGAGATGGCCGAAGAGCTCGAGATCGAGGTCTCGGACTACCAGCGCATCGAAAAGGACGCCAAGCCCACGGCGATGCTGAGCCTCACCGACGACTCGTCCGAACGCTCGGGCGACGAGAGCAGCAGTCGCATCGTCGATCTCGTCCGCGACGAAGGCGGCGAGGACCCCCTCGCAAATGTCCACCTCAGCGACCTGCGCACGCTCGCGACCCGCTCGCTGAACAAGAAGGAAAAGATCGTCGTCACGCTCTACTACTTCGAGCAGCTCTCCATGAAGGAGATCGCGAAGGTCCTCGGCCTCACCGAGTCGCGCGTCTGCCAGATTCACGGCAAGGTCATCCAGAAGCTCCGCAAGAGCTTCGAAAAGATCCGCTGCGACCTTTTCCTCGCTGAGTAGGCGGGCGCGTGTTGCCAAGGCGAGAATCCGGCCCTGCGCCGGATTCTCGTTAGCATGATCGGATGCCGATTCTGGATTTGCAGCTTGTCGGGGACGTTCCTGACGGGGTTGCGCAGCGTGTGGCGGATGCTGCTGCCCATGTCCTGAACATGCCGCCGCAGCGGGTATGGGTGCGCGTGACGGCGCTGCTTCAGTATGCCGAGAACGGTGGTCGCGACGAGAGCCTGCGCCCGGTGTTTGTGAAGGTGCTCAAGCGCGACGCGCCCGAGGACGCGCTCGGCGAGGCGCGAGAACTGACGATCGCGATCGCCGAAGCGTGCGGCTGGCCGGCCGAAAACGTGCATGTGATCTACGAGCCTCCCGCCGCGGGTCGTGCTGCGTTCGGCGGGGATCTGCTCGACCCCTGAGCAGGGAACCCGTGTTGCCGAGGCGAGAATCCGGCCCTGGGCCGGATTCTCGTTAGCGTGCGCGCTTCGCGCTTCTGAGCATGGCACGCGATGACGGCAGAGGTTCTATAATCACCCCTCCATGCCCAGAAACATCGCCGTCCTTGGCTGTCTCGTTGGTCTTGCCGTCGTGTGCCTGGCCGTCTCCAGTCTGGCCGGCCCTAAAGGCGCGCTTGAAGACGAGACGCATCCGCGTTCGCCGGGGACGCCACTCAAGATGGACTTTTTGAGGTACGAGTGCGCGACGTGTCGCGACAAGGGGCTGTTGACCGAGGGCGAGTTCAAGTCGTTCAAGATGTTTCGCATGGAAACGGCGGCACTGGCGAAGGAGCTCGACCTCGACAAGGAGCACTATTTCATTCAGACCCCGCACTTTCTGATTGTCAGTACGCTGCGGAGGTCGAAGCTCAAATTCAAGGGCAACCGGTTTGCGCGCGCCGACATCACGCGGCTGCAAAAGATCTTTCCGAAGCTGAAGATGGGCCGCGACGGGACGCGGATCAACGGTCATCAGCGTGCGCATCTCTATCACATCCGCGCGGAGCGTTGGTATGCGCACTTCGCGGCGCTGACGGACAACAAACGGCCATTCTTGGGCATGCACGAGCGCTATCACGTGTGTCTGTTCGACGATTACGCCGAGCACCACACGCTCAACGACAAGTTCATCGGGCGCGCGAGCGACAAGGCGGGAGTGCAACATCACATCCGCGACGAGCCCAACTTCATGGTGTTTACGACGTCGGAGCAACAGGTCGCGCGCGACCAGGGCAAGGGCGACACGATCTTTCAGAACCATGTCTGCCACAACATCGCGCACAACCTGTGCGACGGCCATGGCAACTACTACACCGAAACGCCCGCCTGGATCGAGGAGGGCATCGGCCACTATTACGAGCGCCGCGAGAACACGCGCCACAACACGTTTTGCTGGTCCGAGGGCTCGGCGCCGCGCGATTTCCTGAAACCCAAGTGGAGCTCGGTGGTCTACGGCATCGTGCGCCGCAAAAAAGACCCGAGCCTGAGCCGCTGGTGCGAAAAGCTGCAACCCGGCGAGCTAAGCGGCACCCAAAACGGCCTGAGCTGGAGCATCGCCCAATACATGGTCGAAGCCGAGCCGATCCGTTTCACGAAGTTGCTGCGCAAGCTCGACGAACGCCACAAGAAAGGCGCCGGCGCCAAAGCCAAACAGGACCGCTGCGCAAAAGCGATCGAACACGCGTTCGGCGTGAGCCCGAGCGTGCTGCACGAACGCTGGCGCACGTGGGTGTTGGAGAAGTACCGGAAGTAGTCCTCTGCGAGGTCGGAGGGTGGTTGCCAGGAGGGAATCCGCTTCGCTGATTCCCTAGTGCGGGCCTTTGGCCCGCTGAGGAGTTGGGTGCGGAAACCTCGCGTCTGTTTGGGGATGCGCATCGCGGTCGTCAGGGACGGACGGCGATGTTCCCTCGGCGTGGACGGGGACTCTTGGTACCGGGTCGTTTCCGCGAGGCGGTCAAATCGGTAGTCCGGGTGCCCAGCAGCTGATCGATCAAACCGTGGCGAAGAGTCGCGGTGCTAGCGGGGCGACGCTCGATCGCCTGGACGCCAAGTTCGACAAGCTACAGGTGCGCCTGACGAAGCAGGAGAACAGAGCACTCCGGAACGACGCGAGTCATCTCGACATTACCCAGCGCCAATACTCTGACAAGTTGCGCGCGGGGCATTATCGCAAGGACCGCAGCACACAGGACCTTTCGGATCAGTTCAAACGGCAGTACGAGTCTGCGCTCGAGTACAAGAAACGGACGGGATCGACGGACTTCGACAACGAGATCGAAGACGCGCGGCCTCTGTACCAGGCGATTAGCGCCAACGATACCGGGCCTGAACCCCAGCACGTATTCACGACCGCAGATGGGTTCAGGACTTCCGGTAGCGACCTCGACCTCGCAGGCGGAATCATCAAGGTGCCGAAGACAGCGGGTGGTGAACCTGAGCCGGTAGGTCTAGCAGACCGACGACAAGGCCGCGACAACCACTTCGATCACCTGAAGAGGCTAAAGGATGGACACGAAGAGGCGAAACGCCTGGCGAAGAAGTACCCCCGAAGCGGGCTTGGACCACTCAGCAACCGCCAGATCTTGGACTTCGAACGGAGCTGGTACGGCCTTACTCTAAGCGCCTTGGACATCTCAACTAAACAGATAGATCGAGTGAGCGGAATTCTCGGATGGGCGGACGAAGCCGTCGCGTTCGAGGAGGGCCGCGCGCAGCTCAGACAGCACGAGCGGGACATCGAAAGAGAAGTCGCGACGGCGGAGGATGATGCCCAGAAGGCTCTCGAGATCGCAAGAGAGAAAGGTGTTCAATTTTTGATAGAGAAGGCCGAGCAAGAAGTCAAGAAGGCGCGGAAGCTACGCGCACGCTGGAATGAACTAAAGAAGCAGCTGGCCGGCGCGAAATCTGAGCCTGAGGACTCGGATGTCCAGGTTCAACCGCTCGTGCTGGAAGAGCCTCTCCCCGGAGGACTGCTCCTCTTCGCGCCCGGGTCAGGAGAACGTCCTTCGGGGCGCGGAGGAGGTCCGGCGCCGGCGCCCAACGGGAAGTCCAGCGGCGATGTGGTTCTCGGTCCGCCGGGCTCCGGAACCCCCGAAGACGCAGGAGAAGACTCGGATAGCACGAGCCCGCCCCTCGACTGCAAGGGATGCGAATGCGATCCGCCGTGTCCGCCCAATGCCAAGTGTGTGTGCACGCCACCCTTTGTGCCATTTCGTGACGACGGCCCCGATCTTGAACCAGACGAGTACAAGCCTCCTGAGACGGGAGCAGTCCCGGAAAGTTGTCGTTCATGCGACCCGTTGCAAGTCCTCGGGTCGTCGTCGTCCGAGGTGTGACCTGTAGAGGACGCGGCGCATGAGTTCGTCCCAGCGTCCTGCCTTGAGGTAGCAGCGGAGGTGGAG
>JAJFFH010000051.1 GCA_021776735.1 Planctomycetota bacterium
CCTTCCACTTGCGTGGGGCGATAGGCGCCCCCCGTCGCATATCTGGAGGACATCCAATTGAATCATTCTCTTGCACCGTTCGCTCACGAAAGGCTCGACGTCTATCGTGTCGCGCTGCGGCTGTTTTCCGATGTTGAAGAGGTTGTGAATCTGGCGCCCGCCGGACACGGCGATCTCCTCAGACAACTTCGGCGCTGTGCTGCGTCGATGGTGCTCAACATTGCGGAAGGCGCGAATCGCGGGCACCACAAGGACAAGGCATCTCGCTTTGTCATTGCTCGCGGCGAATGCGGCGAGTGTGCGTGCGCGCTGGATCTCTTGTGCGTCTGCGGGCTGGCGTTCGCCGCCAAAGTCGAGTCGCTCAAGGAGACCGCGCGCAGGGTTGCGTCGATGCTCACCGGGCTCATCCGCCGCGAGCGGCGGCTGGCGGAGTCGGGTTGATCCGGCCCGGTCGCCGTCGCGCGGTCCCCCCCTCCCAACCGCTCGCGTTCACGAACGACGTTCACGTAGCGCCTGCTGGATACGCGGGAGTCGATCACTCGAACAATCCGCGACGTAGTCGCGACCCGACCCGACCCCGACCCGACCCCGACCCCGACCCCGACCCCGACCCCGACCCCGACCCCGAACCCGAACCCGAACCCGCGAACATCGCCGTCCGTTCCTGACGTTGCTTCGGGGGGAGCCTCCCCGACGGGCTCTTATTCCGCGAGGCGGGCGAACTTGAAGGACTCGAATTCCGGGCCCGCGCCCCAGGTCATCAGGCCGAAGCCGAACGCCGGCAGGCGCGGGGCATCGACTCTCTCAAAGATCGGAACGTCGTTGCAGGTGATGGTCCACTTCGAGCCAGTGCTGGAGATGATCCGGCGCATGATGAAGCGGTACATCTTGGCGGGCTTTATCTTTTGGCCCGGTTGGAGGTAGAGGAGCTTGTCGTAGCGGTACCAATGGCAGCGGAGCTTCTTGTCGTTTTGGTCGAATACGAAGGTGTGGCCGGACTGGCCGTCGTTTTCGTTTTCGCCGTCCACCGTCCAGCCGAATTTCTTGGGCAGTCCATCCTTGCCTGCGGCGGCGACGTCGATCGTCGCTTCGAACGAGTCGCAGCGGGCGAGTTTCTCCGAGCGCAGCCACATGATGTTGGCCGGGCCGTCCTTGGGCTTGTCGGGATCGACGACGAAGCGCATCCAGAGGCCGAGTTTTTGGGTTCCCGTCGCTCGGACACGTCCGTTGCGTGCGGCCCATTTCCCGACGGTCACGAGCCAGCGGCTGGCCTTCACGCCCTTGAATTCGTCCGCCACGATCGGATGCGCGCGCACTTTGGGCTCCGCGTCCGGGGGGAGGTCTTTTTCGTGGTCGCCCGCGGAGATGCGCAGGCCGTCCAGCGGCTTGCCGTCGCGCGCGGTCAGCCGCATCAGGAAACCCCATTTGCCGCGGCTGTTGTGGATCTTTGTCAGGATTCGGTTCCACCCGGCGCGCAGTTCGACATCCGCGAAGTCGTCGTCGAACCGGAACCGCCGGGATGTCGCGCGTTTTTCCGCCAGCCGTCCGTTCACGTAGAGCGTGTGGCCGTCGTCGCTGCCCATCCAGATGCGCGCGGGTTGCGCGCGGTCGCGGAAGACGTAGGTGAGCGCGAACGCGCACGCGTTTTCGGGATAGCCGTAGCCCTGGCCGCGCAGGTTGACGTACCCGCTGTCCTCGACCTTGGCGTCCTTCCAGCCGGCGGACTCGTTGCCGAAACGCACGCGCTTTTCGCCGGTCTGGTCGATCTTGACCTCGCACGGGAACACGACGTACGCCGTTTGCCGCCGCGCGTGGAACGGACCAAGCACCTGGAACCCGTCGAGAATGCCGAGGCGCTGCTTGGCGTTGCCCGGATCCTTGCCCTGGGCGAGACGGGCGCGCATGCGGGTCCAAAGCGCGCGCGAAGCGAGCCAGCCCGCCTTGCGTTCGGCCAGGATCCCGTCGGCGAGGCGTTCGGCGTAGGGAAACAGGCCGCGCTCGAACGCCCGATCCGCCTGTTTGGCTTCCGCCAGGAGACGTGCCGCCTCGTCGGGCACGCGCGCCGCGTCGGCGGCGTCGATCGGCCAGCCCCATTCGCGCAGCGTGTCGTACGCGGCCGGGCCGTACTCGGTCGCCATTACCGCGCCGAAAAATCGCATGAGCTGATGCTCGCGCGCCGGCCACGAGCCGAACTGCGCCTCGCGCATGTTGTGAAACGCGCGGCGGTACGGCGCCCAATCGAACGGCGCCTCGCCGGGGGGCAGAAAGCTGAACAGGAACCCGGCCGACGGACGGTACGGCTGGATGTCGAAGTAGCGCACCGCGCGGCCCAGGAAATAGCGCACGAACTGGTCGCGTGCAGTGATCACGAAGCGCTGCGCTGCGCCGGTCTGGCCCAGCGCGTCGAGCGTGAACCCGGCCGCAAAATCCGCGAGCCCCTCCGTGAAGCCGTGGTGTAGCCAGCCCTTGCCGAAGATGCAGTGCCCGAGTTCGTGGTAGTGCAGCATGCCCGCGATCGGCAGGCGGATTGCGCGATTGCCGATGCGAATGAGCTTGCCGCCCGCGAGGCCGCCGCCGAAATCGAACGTCTCCTGGTAGTAGACGACGATGCGCCGCCCGTCGTGCGTCAGCGGCTGCGCGGCGAGGTCCGACTGGAAGATGTAGGCGAGGTCGAGCATCATCCGCTCGCGTGGCGGGATGGCATCGACGAACTTCTTCGGTCCCAAGTAGAGGAAGTGGCGCGACCGGACTACCTCGAGGCGCAAAAACCGTTCGTCGGACAAAACGGCGCGGGCGAGTTCCTTCTCTTCGGGGGTCAGCGAACGGACGGCGATGTCTTCGGTCCGCTTGCGCAGTTCCTTCGCGCCATCCACCGTCGCGCGGTCGTAGGTGCCGTACTGGAGTTGCTGGCAAAGACGGAGGACCGTTCCAAACCGGCCTTCGGCCAGCAACTTTTTGCCGGCTTCGAGCAGGTCCTTGCCGCGCTTCTTGGCGCGCACCAGCTTGTCGATGAAGGCCTTGTCGTCTTTCGACGGCGTCGTCAGCTTGCGAACGATTCCGGCGATGCGGCCCTTCTCCTTTTTGCCGGCGTCGGTCTTATCGCCGCCCGCCATCTCGATCAGCGCGCGCCGCAGGATCAGCGCGGCGTGGAGCTTGCCCTTGTTTTCGAACTGGTCTGCGGCGCGGTCCGTCAGCCGCCAGCGCTCGGACGCGACGTGGCGTCCGAGGATGAGCCGCTCGGTCGCGCTGACCTCTTGCGGCTCGGCCCAGCCGGTCTTGAGGTACCGGTCACGCAGCCGGGCCTTGGGCGCGGTGTCGTCTGCGGCCCGAATGGCCGTCTCGAAATGGGACAGCGCCTCTCCGGTCCGTCCCGCTTGGAGCGCCTCTTCCGCGGCCCTTTCCGCGTCCGCGACCGCGGAGGAGGGGGCCATGAGCACGATCCACAGAAAAACGGCCATGGCCATCGATTCTACCGGTCGCGGATATTGCCGATAACCGATGTTGTGGGAAAGAAGGACTCCCAACGAAGGGACATCCGGGGAAGGGACGCCCCGAGCGGGAACCACGAGGACACGGACGTGGCGAATCGGCGGGATTACCCGCGGGCCGACGGTTCGCATGCCGTGCGTTTTGGTGTCTGTGGCGCCCACGGTCGCGAGGTGCCCGGTTTCACGAACGACCTGAGCCTGAGCGGCCTGTCGTTTTCCTGCCCCGAAACCAACGTCAAGGTCGGCGATCACATCGCCGTCGAGGTCACCGTCGCCGGCTACGACGATCCGCTCTACTTTCTGGGCGAGGTCGTACGCGCCGTGGCCGGCCCGTCCGGGGTCGAGGTTGCCTGCCGTTTCGACTGGCTGGGCAAGTCCGACAGCTACAAGCAAAAGCTTCAGGCGCTTCTCGACACCTTCGGGCAGTAGCCCGCGCGGGTTCTCCGGCGGATATCGCCGTCCGTCAGCGTCTGTCCGATCGGTCCACGCTGCCTGCTCGTTCCCTTCGCCCTGCGGTGCTAGGATGGCGGCGGCCGGATGGAGATCCCCCTTTTCCTGGTTTGCCTGGCGCTGAGCGCGTTTTTTTCCGGCTCCGAGACGGCTTTGCTCTCGGCAGGCCGGCTGCGCCTGCGCCGTCGCGCGGATGACGGCGATGTCTCGTCGCGCCGGGTGCTCGAACTCGTTGAGAATCCGCGGCGCCTGCTGGCCGGCATTCTTGTCGGGAACAACATCGTTAACGTGCTCGCGGCGAGCGTCGCGACGCTTTATTGCGGCCGGATCTTCGACAACGCGGCGACGGCGGCGACGGTGGCCGTGGCCGCCTCGACCGCTCTGCTCGTCCTGTTCTCCGAGTTCCTGCCCAAGTCATTTGCCGCGCTGCACCCCATCGCGTTCGCGCGCGCCGTGGCCAACCCGATCCGCTGGTCGTTGTGGCTGCTGCGTCCGTTCGTCATTCCGCTCGAGGCGCTGAGCCGGCCCATCGGTGCGCTGGTTTCGCGCAACCGGGACCGGCTCGGGCTGGCCGAGCTGCGTCTCGCCGTAGCCGAGGGCGTGCGGACCGGCACCGTCGATCCGGCGCTTGCCCGGGTCTTGCGGGGCGGACTGAGCCTTGAATGGAAGACCGTCGTCGACGTGCTCGTGCCGCGCGTCGATGTCGTCGGGGTCGATGGCAAGGCGACGTTTGTCGAGTGCTTCCAGGTGTTCAACGAGAACGGCTACTCGCGTCTGCTCGTGATGGACGAGACTCCGGATCAGGATCTCGGCTACCTGGCGGCTAAGGACCTGCTGCAACTCGACGAGTCCGCCCGCGCGGGCTGGACCGCACGCAAGGGCGCGCGCGACGCCTTGCGCGTGCCGGAGTCGCGCGCGCTTTCCGATCTGCTCGCGACGATGCGCCGCAGCGGTGTGCACTTCGCCGTCGTCAAGGACGAGTACGGCGGTACGGAAGGCATCGTGACCCTGGAGGACGTGATCGAGGAGGTCGTCGGTGAAATCCGCGACGAGCACGACGCCGACGAACTGTCCCCGGTGGTCGAGATCCGGGCCAACCTCTGGCTCGTGCGCGGCGAAGTCCCGGTCAAGGAACTCAACGACCGCCTCGGCACCTCGATCGAGGCGGAGGAGGCCCGCACAATCGCGGGCTTCGTCGCCGAAACCCTGGGCCGCGTCGCGCGCATGAAAGACTTGATCGAGGAGGACGGCGTGCGCATCGTGGTCACGCGCGTGGAAGAAAACCGCGTGATCCAGGTCCGCCTATCGAAAGTCGCCACGGGCGATTCTCGATAGGCCCTGTCGGGAAAGTTGCCTAGTCTGAGCCTGCGGGATCCGGGCGGTTGAAGTTTTGGATGGACTTTTGGATGAGGTATCTCACCAGGAGTTTCTGGACCAACTCGGCGTCGTCCGTCTTGCCCTTTTGCAGGTAGCCGTGGACCAGCGAATGCATGACCCGGCCCTTGCCGTGCGCGAACAGGCTGACCACGTTGCGGTTGTTTTGGTAGCGCGCGCCGAGCGCACGGCTCTGGATCAGTTTTGTGTGCCGGCCCTTCATCGTGAACAGGTAGGACTCGGTTTCCAGCCACAGACGGATCTTTTTGCCCTTCGGGAACAGACCTTTCACGAGTGGATGGCGCCGTCCCGCCAGTGCCGGCTGCACCTCGATGGTCTCCTCGAACGTGCCCTGTTTCGTCCAGCGCACACGCCCCGGGAACGCGCGCTCCAGCGCCAGGACCGCCCAGTCGTTGGAATACACCCACGCGCCCTGCTTGACCGCCTGCGCCATACGCTTGAGGCCCGCCTGGCTGTAGCGTTCGCCGGCAAAGCGCGCGATCTCCTTGAAGCGCTCCCGAATCGCGCGGCCGGGTGAGGTCTGTTCGGTCAGGCCCGCGGTTTTGAGCGCGCGTTCGAGGCGGTCCGCCGCCTGCTTGTCGGTGACCGGTCCGGGGCGGGGCTGTGTCGCCGGAAACCGGCGGTCCAGCAGATGGCAGTTCAACAAAAAGACCATCCGGTCGGGCCGTTTCATGGCCACGTGTTCGAGTTCGGAGGGTCGGATGACGGTGTGCGGGCAGCCCCATGCGACCAGCAGTTCCTGGACGAAATCAAAGAGCCCGCCGACGACGATCACGTCCTCCTTGGTCAGCCCCCGGAACTGGGACCGCAGCGAGCGGCCTTTTTGGGCGAACGTGCGCGCGACCCGGGCCGCCGCCTTCTTGTTGGTCGCGTCGAGCCGCGATCCCTCGGAGCCTTTGGAGCCTTCGGAGACATCGCCGTCCTTGCCTGTCTCGGGCTTTTTTCCCGGTGCTTTCTTCGGGTCGTTCTTCGTGTCACTTTCCGGGCCATCCTCGGACCGGACGGCGACCACCAACAACGCAAGAGCCAGGGCCGCACCGATCGCTCGGGCCGCGGGGAAGATCGCTGTCCAGCGCACGCCCCTATTGTGGGCGGGATTCCCCATTCGGAGCCGTATTTCCTGACATCGTGCAACCCCGGCCCTATACTTTCCGGCTTGATGGGCCTGTAGCTCAGTTGGGAGAGCGCTGCGTTCGCAATGCAGAGGTCAGGAGTTCAAGTCTCCTCAGGTCCACCATCGAAGTGATCTTGGCTCAACGGCCAGAGGCCGTTCTGTGTTTGCTTGCTCAAACGGCCGGAGGCTGGTTGAGACGGCCAATTGCGGGCTGCGCTGGCGGCGGTCGCGTGCGTATTGAGTGGGCGGCGGACGACATCGTGGCTCTGGGGCTCGATCGACCGTCAAGAGGCGACCCTCCCAGGGCCAAAAGACGTAAAAAGCCACTAGTGCGGATCGAGGTACGAGCATGATCGAGGTAGATGGGCTCACCAAGAACTACGGCGAGTTCAGGGCGCTCGACGACGTCAGTTTCTCCGTGCCGCAAGGCGAGATCATGGCCTTTTTGGGGCCCAACGGCGCGGGGAAGAGCACGACGATGAAGATCCTCACGGGCTATATCTCGCCCAGCGGCGGATCGGCTTCGATCGGTGGCTACGACGTTGCCGCGCATTCGCTCGAAATCCGGCGGCGCATCGGCTACCTCGCCGAGACCACGCCGTTGTATTACGACATGCAGGTGAACGAGTTTCTCTCGTTCGCCGCGCGCCTGCGCCGCATCCCGCGATCCATCCGGCGCGGCCGTCTGTCCTGGGCGGCCCAAATCTGCCACCTGCACCCGTTCTGGAAAAAGCCGATCGGGGTCCTCAGCCGTGGCCAGAAACAGCGTGTCGGCTTTGCCGCGGCGGTCATGCACGATCCCGAGGTGCTCATCCTCGACGAACCGACGGCGGGTCTCGACCCCAACCAGATCGTGGAAGTGCGCCAGCTCATCCGCAGCTTCGCGTCCAGCAAGACGATCATCCTCTCGACGCACATCCTGCAGGAGGTCGACGCCCTCGCCGACCACATCGTGATCATCGACCAGGGCCGCGTCGTCGCCGACTCGGCGGCCGACCAGTTGCGCGCCGAGCACGGCGACCTGGAGACCGCGTTCCGTAACCTCGCGCGCGTGCCGGGCGGAGGTGGCCCTGCGGTCGCGACAGCCGGGGTGGCCGATGCCGGGCGTACAGGAACGGACGGCGATGTCTTGGGCGACGATCTGATGGAGGACCTGTCCGATGGGTAGTGTTTGGACCCTTGCACGCAAGGAAATCCGCCAGATTTTCCTGAGCCCGATCGCTTACGCGTTTTTCATCGTGTTCGTGTTCTTCGTCACGACGCTGTTCTTTCGCAGCTTCTTCCTTGCCGGCCAGACCACGATGGGAAGGTTCTTTGGGTTCTTCCCGATGGCGTTCGCAATCGTAATCCCCGGTTTGACGATGCGCATGTGGGCCGAGGAACGCAAGCAGGGTACGCTCGAGTTCCTCCTGACCTCCCCGATCGAGACGTGGCACATCGTTTTCGGCAAGTTCATCGGCGGACTCACTCTGGTCGCGGCCTGCCTCCTGCTGACGCTGCTTGCGCCGTGGACGGTCGCGCGCTACGGCGACTTGGACCCCGGGCCGGTGTGGGGCGGCTATCTGGCGGCGGTCTTGATGGGCGGCACGTTCATCGCCGTCGGTATGTTCTTTTCAGCGTTCACCCAGGACCAGATCGTTTCGTTTCTGGCGACCGTCAGCGTCTTGGTTTGCCTTGTCCTCCTCGGCGAGAGTTTCTTTCGCGAGGAGTTCGGCACGGGCCGGTTTGCCGGGCTTGCGCGGGTCATCAGTCCATCCACGCACTTTCAATCGATGGGCCGCGGGGTCATCGACCTCGGTGACGTCTACTACTTTGTGGGCATCGCCGCCCTGTTCCTGTACGGGAACGTCCGGGTCATCGACCTGAGGCGCTGGAGGTAAGCCATGGAGTCCACCGGTTTCAGGCCCTCAGACGAGTTCGCCGATGCGCCGCGCCCCGCTCCCGGGGCCGTGCTGCTCGCCGGTTGGTTCGTCGCCGCACTCGGCCTTGCCTTGGCCGTCGGCGCCGTCGTGATCGAGTTCCTGATCGACGACTTCACGGCCGGCATCGTTCTCCGCGTGCTCGGTGGCATCGTCGGCGCGTTGCTGTTTCTCGGTGGCCTCGGCATCACGCAGCGCATGCACATCGCGCGCGTCGTCACGATCTGGATCCTGTTTCTGGCCGCGTTTGTCGGCATCCTTGTCTTGGCGGCCGGCGAATACCGGGGACTCGACGACGCGCTGCTCTGGGGCGGGCCCGTGCTGGGTATCCTCGTGGCCACCGTCTTACTCGGTGCTGTCTTGTCGAGTGGGCGCGCCTCGCGCTGGTTTCAGGGCGACGGCGGTCAGTTCCTGCAATACATCGTCGGCAAGACCGCGACCCAGGGCTTGCTGGTTGTGT
Source organism: Planctomycetota bacterium (assembly GCA_021776735.1). Taxonomy (GTDB): domain Bacteria; phylum Planctomycetota; class PLA2; order PLA2; family PLA2; genus JAJFFH01. Next base: position 8,827 of record JAJFFH010000051.1, read on the forward strand.
ACATCGCGGTCTTCGCTTTTCTCGTGGCGGAGTCGTCCGCCCTCGGCCGTTGGGATCTGACCGAGGACCAGCGGTTTTCGATTACGGAAGCGAGCCGCAGGATCGTGCGCGATCTTGAGGACCAGATCGTCGTGAAGGCGTTCTTCACCAAGGACATTCCGGAGGCCATCGTGCCCCTGCAGCGCCAGGTTTTTGACATCCTGCGCGAGTACGAGGCTGCGAGCAACGGACGCTTCAAGGTCCAGAGGTACGACCCGATCGAAAGCACGGCGGCGCAGAGTGCCGCCAAGAGCTATGGCGTCCAGCCCCAGCCGTTCAGGATTACCGACACGACGCAGCAGACCCTCCGTGACCTCTACGGCAGCCTCGTTCTCCTTTACGGAGACAAGCAGTCCGAGATCATCAATATCGTTTCGCGGTACCCGAGCGGTTTCGAGGGCCTGTCCGTTCTCGAGTACGAGATCTCCTCGCGCGTGTGGCAACTGGTCCACGACAAGCCGAAGGTCGGTATTGCCGGTTACCTCAAGACTACGCCACCGCCGCCGCGGTACATGGGGATGCCCAACCGGGCCAGGCCGCAACCGGAGTTCGAACAGCTCAAGGGGCTGCTGCGCGAGTCGTTTGTCGTCGAGGAAGTCGATCTCAAGACGACCGCGCCGGACCCCAAGAAGATACCGCTGCTGCTGCTCGTGAGGCCCAAGGAACTCAAGGACGTGGAGGTCTTTCGGCTCGATCAGTACCTGATGAAGGGCGGCCGCGTGCTTGCTTTCGTGACCCAGGGAACGATTGGGATGGACGGAGCACCGGTTCCCGGTGGTCGGGGACACCCACGCGCATGGACCTTCAAGGCGTTCGACACCGGACTCGACAAGTGGTTCGAGCATCACGGCGTGCGCGTCCCCAAGGAGTTCGCGCTGCATCTCGGCAACGCTCCCAAGGACGCCAAGTACGAGTTCATGGAAAACGGACCGCTGGGGCCCGGGCGCTACGGGGTCGAGGTGCGGAACTGGTTTTGGCCGTTCATCAAGTCCAGCGATTCGTTCGACAAGGAGAATCCCGCGGTCCAGACCCTCAAGCGCGCGTTCCTCTATTGGCCGCACCCGATCGACGTGCTGAACCACAAGCTCGACGGAAAGAAGTCCACCGACTTGGTCAAGACCCATGACAACGAGTCGTGGCGCTGGTCTGACCTGAACCGAATTGATCGTCTGCAGCTCGACGCGAAGCGCGATGGACCGGAGCGGAGCGAACTGCGTTCGAGCGCGGTCGCCGTCGCGATCGAGGGCAAGTTTAAGTCCTACTTTGGCCGGAATGCCGTTCCGCCCTCGCTGACCGACACGGACAAGAAGGGCGGGGACGACGAAACGGAAACCAACGGCGACGCCCCCGGTGGCGGAGATGGCGACAAGAAAGACGCCAAGGACAAGAAGAAAGCCAAGGGACCCGAGGTCATCAAGGAGTCGCCCGAGACACTGCTGGTCGTCGTCGGCAACTCCCTGTTCGTCTCCGACCAGGCGCTGAGCTCCAACAAGGAGCAGTCGCGTGCGAACACCCTGCTGGCGCTCAACCTGGTCGATTGGCTGGCGCGGTCGCGGGACCTCATCAGGATGCGCGCGAAGCACTACGAGAAGCGACTGCTGGAGGATCCCGAGTACAAGGAGGATCTCGAGCGACTCAACAAGAAGGCGGCCAATCAGGAAATCGACCGCACCGAGTACATCGAAGCCGTCACGAAGCTTGAGGAGAGCCGAAAGGAGAGCCGGAAGAGTTGGCGGTGGCGCCCCGTCTGGATTCCGTGCCTGTTCGTCCTGTTTTTGGGCGCGATCGTCTGGATCGTACGCGCTGCGCTGCGCGCCGCTCCACCGCGTTTCGAGGATCCGTTGTCGCCGTCCGCGGCGGAGAAATAGTTCCATGAGTCGCAGCAATCTCATCCTGCTCGGGATCGTATTGGTCCTGTTCGCCGTGTTCATTGCGACCCGCCGTGACGACGACCGGAGTCGCCCCAAGGACGTGCGCCTGTTCAAGGACATGCAAAGGAAGGATCTGGACGGGATCGATCGAATCAAGATCGAGGGTGGCTGGCTCGGGGCAGCTCGGGACTTCGAGTTGAGCCGCTCCGGTTCAGGCTGGGTTCTCTCGTCCGCCGGCGGTTTTGCGGCCAAGGCTGATGTGGCGAGAGAGTTTCTCGACGCGGTGTTCAACCTGCGTCGCGAAAACCTCGTGGGTTCAAGCGCGAAACTCCAGCGCGAGACGCGCACGGACGACACCGTGGGGCGCCTGGTAACCGTCTATGCGGGCAACAACGTTCTCGCCAGCTTCCGCGTGGGCAAAAAACCCAAGGGCCACGGCGAGTACGCGACGTTTTTCGTCCGCGCCGCCAACGAGAAACGCATCTACCGTACCCGCACGCTGCTGTTCAAAGACCGCGAGAAAGAGACCCGTGACAACCCGGCAAGCCGGACCTCCGGCTACAACTGGCACGACCGGATTCACAACACGGAGTCCTGGATCGACGCGCGGATCTGGGACCTCGGCGACGCCACGATCGAGAGAATCTCCCTGGAACGTCCCGACCTCAAGGCCGAGTTGGTCAAGAGGGCGGAGGACCGCTGGGAGGTGAAGCAAAGGGGCGACGCGAAGTTCCAGCCCGGCGACGTCGATGCCGCCAACAACCTGATCAGTTCGCTGCGCCAGTTGGACCACTCCGGCGTGGTCGGACGATTCCGCGACGTCGCGCGCGAGTTCCGTTTCGACCAGCCGGTCGCCACGCTCGAGATGACCCTCAAGAGAAGGGTCAAGGCCGATCCGAAGGACGAGGCAGGAACGGACGGCGATGCTCCTGACGGCAACGGCGAGGAAAAGGAAGAGCCCAAGAAAGAAGAGCCCAAAGAGCCGGTCGAAAAGTACGTCGATTTCAAGCGCTGGGTCGTGGTCGGTCGAGAGATCGAGCTCCCGAAAGCGATCGACGACGAAACCGGCGAAATCAAGACCGAGACCGTGTACGCGGTCCAGCTCAGGTCGAGCAACGACGACTTGAAAGGGCTGGACGGATACGTCTACCTCCTGAGCCGTGATGGCGTCAGCGCGATCTTGGAGAAGACCTTCGCCGACCTGATCCAACCCGAAGAGGACCGAGACGACGCGGCAGACAAGAACAACGCGGGCGACAAGGAAGGCGCGGGAGACAAGGTAGGCGCGGGAGACAAGACAGGCGCGGGAGACAAGGAAGGCGCGGGAGACAAGGAAGGCGCGGGCGACAAGGAAGGCGCGGGAGACAAGAAGGACGGCGCCGGCGCTGGAGACCGCGGCAAGGACAACTCGTCCGAGGACGGCACCAAAACACCGGACAAGAAAGAGGGCGCTGGCGACCCCAAGGGCAAGGAAACCAGCGAGACCGACGCGAAGGACACCGACGGCAAGAAAGACGACGGCTAGGTGTTCCCATTGCCCGGGAATCGCCTGCCCGGGGACTCGCCGTCCGTTTGGTTTTTTTACTCGCTCTCCCCCTCCTTGCCGGGCCTTGCGGCGGCGATCGATTCCAGGAGCGGGCGCAGCAGCGCTGCTTCCATCGAGGCTTGCAGCTTCTTTTGATTCAGGAGAATCAAGTCCAGCTCGGTCTTTGTGGCGTCCTTGGCGCCTGCCAGCGGCTTGAGTCCCTCCGCGTACTTCGCGGACCTGGGCGAGGACTGCTTAAGCTTGTTTTCGAGCGCCCTTTGTAGCTGGAACGGGATCCCGCGACCGTCCGCCATGAGCACCGACTCGGCTCGTGCGTGGATGCCGAGGTACTCGCTGAGCGCCATCTTGCGGCCTTCCAGCACGTTGGCGAGAATGCGGAGTACGCTGTTGCGGGCGTGCATGGTGCGCAGTTTTCCCTCGGCCTCGGGGTAGACGCGCCGTTCGGCGGCCGCAGCCGTGCGCGCGATCAGGTAGAGCTGGAACCGCTCCGCGTCGAGCTTGCCCGCGAACCGGCGCGAAAACGTCTTGTCGGTGGCGCGCAGCGCGCGGGAGACGTCGTCAAACGACTGAAGGAGCGACTGGTTCTTCTTGGCGACCTCCGCCGAGATCTTCAGCGCCCAATACGACATTCCGGTCATGATCAACAGCAGGATCAGGGCGATTGTTATGAAGCGCCTCATCGTTCGTCCCCCACGGAATTGGCTCCGTCCAGCCCATAGCCGCGCGGCGGGTGTTTCCACCGCGTGCCGGGCCGCGCCGCACCCTTTTTCCAGCCGGTGTAGGTGTTGGCTCCGCCGCCATCGAGCAGGAACCCGAACGGCCGCAGTTCTTCGGTCTTGGTGTCCGAGCCATAGCCCCAGCAGCGGCTGCCGCAACGGTATCGGTCGTTGCCCGCGCCGTCGGCCAACAAGCCCAGGCCGCTGGCCGCATTGCCCGCACCTTGGCACAGCGTCAGCCCGGCATAGATGTCGTCCCCGGCGTGATCGACGAGCAGGCCCGCCGAGAAATCGTGTCCGCAGCCCTGGCTCGTGTTGCGCGAGAAGTACCAGTCGTTGCCGCTGCGATCGACCACGACGCCGACGGCGGCATGGGTGCCGACGCCTTGGCCGTACCACGTCGCGCGGTAGCGATCATTGCCGCCGCCATCGACCAGCGCACCGAGGCTGTACCAGTACGCCGAGCCCTGCCCGAAGACGTCCGCCTCGTACCGGTCGTTTCCGGAGCGATCGAAAAGGAGCCCGACGCCGCCCGGGATCTGCCCCGTGATCTTCCAGCGCCGCTTGCCCGTCTCGTCGGTCCAGATATGTCCGAAGCGATGGCTGTAGCCGGAGCCCTGCGCGAATGTGACGTAGGTTCCGGGGCGCCGCCAGATGTCTTCCTCGTCCCGGCCCGCCGTGTAGACGTCGTCGCCGCCGCGATCCACGATGGCCCCCGCACCCCCCGAAGAACCAAAGCCCTGCGCGAAACACCCTGCCGAATACTCGTCGTCCCCGCCGTCGTCGAGCAATAGGCCGGTGCCAAACACACCGACGCCCTGTACGCCGAGCCCGCCGTAGTATCGGTCGCGCCCGGATAGATCCCAAAGCGCCCCGTGCCCCGCGAGTCCGCAACCGAGACTCCAGTCGCGCCCGCGGTAGTCGTCGTCGCCCGCCACATCGACATGCAGCGAACAACCGAGCAGTGCCGCGCCCCAGCAAAGCGGCCCCTGCGAGAGATAGAGATCGTCGCCTGAAAGATCGATCACAACCTGCACTGGCCGCTGCGGCGCGTTCGCCGCCACGCGGTACTCGTCGCTCCCGCCAAAGTCGATGACGAGCTTCGCCCGCAAATCGATGCGGTTGTTCCCGCGTCCGAACAGCGCCGCCCCCGCATGCACCACCGGCTTGCCCCCGATCGCCACGCGTGCAGCGCCCGCCCGCAACCGCGGCAGCTCGGCGCGCGCGGCCACCAAAAGACGCCGCCACGCCAAGCGCAACGCCGCGGCGTCGGTTCGCGCCAGCAACACCGCGCAACGCAGTAGCGCGTCACGCTCGGCCACGTCTTCCTCGCCGCTCTTGAGTTTCTTCTTGGCATCCGCGGGCGTCCGCGTGACCCACAACGGCAGCCACTTGCGCAGGTGCGCGCGCTCGTCCTCTTGAAGCGGCGCCAGATACCGCGCGACCGCCTGCTCCAGCAACGCGATCTCAACCAGCAGCCGCGCGACGGGTTTCCAGGTTGCCGGGTCGAAGCCTTTCGGAGCAGCCGGAAGGGGGGGAACAGCAGGCTGGGGGCGCGGGGGAGGGGCAGCGCCCGCGCCCCCGCCGATGGTGGCGTCGAGCATCCTGCCAAGCCGGTCGAAGGATGGCACGATGCCCGGTCCGTTCCACATTGCGCGCGCGGCGCCGAGCAGTTCACCCGGCTGATCGAGGGGCTGGTCGAGTGCCGCGCGCACGGCTGCCGGAAGATGCGGCTGCGGGTCGGGGAAGAGCTGCCGGCTTGGGTCGCGCAGGTACTTCCGGTCGCGGATTTTCATGGCGGCACGGGTGAGCCCGTCGGCCTTCAGCAGCTCGCCCACAACCTTCCGGAAGTCGCGGGCGTCACGAAAATCGCCGTCCGTTTGCTTTTTTGGAGTGGCCTTTCGTTTCGGTTCCTCCTTGTCGTCGTCCGGCTCTCCGGCCGGAACCATCGAAACCAAGAAAGAAACGGCGAGGACGAGGTGGAGGCGCGGCACAAAGTTCATCAGGAACGCACCAAGCTATACGATTTGTCGAATGGAACGTGTTGCTCTTGTTCGCGCGCTGCGCACACCGATCGGGAAGTACCTTGGCGGCCTCAGCCGCGTCAACGCCGCGGAGCTCGGTCAGGCCGTTGTCGAGCCGCTGGTTGCGGGGCTTGACGGCCTCGGTGGCGACGGCGCGCCCGACGGACTTGTCGACGAGCTCATCTTTGGCTGTGCGCGGCAGGCTGGGCAGGGGCCGAACCCGGCGCGGCAGATCGCGATTCGTGCGGGGCTGGGCGATGGCGTGGTCTCGCAGACCATCAACATGGCGTGCGGGTCCGGGCTGAAGTCGATCGCGCTCGGGGCCGACTCGATCCGAATGGGGCGCGCGCAGATCGTCGTGGCGGGCGGCGTCGAGTCGATGAGCCAGGTGCCGTTTCTGCTCAAGGACATGCGGCTCGGCTACCGGCTCGGGCACAAGAAAGTCGTCGATGACATGTACGACGACGGCTTTCACTGCCGTCTCGCGGACCAGCTGATGGGCGCCACGGCGGAGACGCTCGCCGAGCAATACGACCTCTCGCGGCGCGAGCAGGACGAGTTCGCGGTCGAGTCTCAGCAAAGGGCGGCGAAGGCGCTGGAGGACGGCGCTTTCGAGAACGAGATGGTCCCGGTCACGGTCAAGGGGCGCCGGGGCAAGGAGACCATCGTCTCCGCGGACGAGCACCCCCGGCCGACGGCGACCGTCGAGGGCATGAAAAAGCTGCGGCCGGTCTTCAAGGACGATGGCACGGTGCATGCGGGCAACAGCTCCGGGATCACGGATGGCGCGGCGGCGGTCCTGCTCGCGTCCGAATCGCTCGTCAAGGAGCACGGCTGGCCGGTCCTCGCCTGGTTCGAGGATTGCGCCGCCGCCGGCGTCGATGCCGCCGTCATGGGCATCGCTCCGGTGCCGGCCGTCAACCGCTTGCTCCAACGGACCAACACCGAGCTCGACGACTACGGCCTGATCGAACTCAACGAAGCATTCGCGGCGCAATTCCTCGCCTGCGAACGCGACCTGAAATTCGACCGCGCGCGCGCCAACGTCCACGGCGGCGCCATCGCCCTGGGTCACCCGATCGGCTGCACCGGCGCACGCATCGTGGTTACGCTGCTGCATGCCATGCACCGCCACGATGTCGAGCGCGGTTTGGCCACGCTCTGCATCAGCGGCGGCCTGGGCCTGGCTGCTTCGTTCACTCGATAGGCAGGACAGAGTAGCCAGGGGAAACCGCGGACGGTGGCGGCCCCGGACGCGAACCTGGACTCGACTTGCTGGACGGTGATTCGTGGTGCTGCGGAGGGAGACGCGGCCGATCGCGAGCGGTTTGCGCGTACCTACGAGCCGGTCGTGCGTGCGTATCTCGGGGCCCGGTGGCGTGGCGGCAACTCTTTCGTTGCTTGCCGACCTAGACGACGCTGTGCAGGAGGTGTTTCTCACCTGCTTCAAGACCGGCGGGGCACTTGATCGGCTCGACCCAGCGCGACCGTTTCGGCCGTTCTTTTGCGGTGTGGTTCGCAACGTTGCCCGACAGCGCGAGACACGCCGCGCCCGTCGCAAGGAACAGCATCCGAGCAGCGGCTTTGAAGCCGAGATCGAAGCCGACGAAGACGGTCTCTCCACCGTCTTCGACCGCGCTTGGGCGCTCGCATGCTCGAGCAGGCCGTGGCCTGTCACGCCGCCGCTGGGGTGTTTTCGGCCGCTGGGTCGGGGTTGGGGAACATCCGGCGTCGGGCCCGTGTACAGTCATTTCGGCCGCGAACCCCTCGGGCCCAATCTCGATCGAGCAGTTCTTGGTCACGGTTCGTGGCTATTTCCCGGCCGCGTTGCTGTGCGTCAAGTTCGAATGGACGTGCGTGAAGCCCACGGATAAGGACCACTATGTACCGCCCGGAGACTACACGATCACGCCCGAGGAAGAGGTTGATGAGTTGCTACTCGAGCCCGGCGACGGCTATTTTGAGCCTTGGGACGTTCCTCTTGGGCCGCGCGGCCCCGCTGCTCATGTTCGCGACAACGATCGCCTGCATGGAGGAGGGGCCGAAGCCGACAGCGAGGAGTCCCATATCAGCGCTCTACAAGAAGCCGCCGATGGAACTCGTCCAGTCGAAACGCGGGGGGTTGCGATGGACTGAGCTGCTGGGTGACGGGCGCTGGTCGATGGACGGGACTGGCGTTCTTGCTTGGCTGGACGGCCGCACGGCTCCGAGGCTCATTGTCGCTGAGGACCATTCTATCCGGATCTGCGACGCGCAGGGCAGGATCGAGAAGCACTTGTTCGACATCGGTCCATTGATGCGCGTCCGGGTATGCGGCCAGACCCTCTTCGCCCTGCGAGTGCCGCCCCCCTACGAGTCCGAACCGGCCCTGCTGCGATGGAGGCTGAGTGACTGGACTCCGTTGGCCCCACGGCCGGGAGTCGCTGCGTTCGACACGGACGGGAACAGAGTCGTCCTCGGATCGGTGGACGGTCACGTCGAGGTGCGCGAAGGCGGGCGGCTGATTCGCCGATGGAGGGCCTATGGCGAGGACATGGAGATCCAGATCGTTGCGATGAACCCCGGCCAGGTGATCTCGGTGGCATGGCCAAACGGCTCCAACAAGACGTACGCGAAGCTCTGGGATGTTACGCGACCAGATCCCGTGTGCACCCTCAAGATCGAGTGTCCTCGCGAAACCGCGCAGCTGGCGGGACTGAAGGACTCGTTTCTCGCGAATGGCATAGATGGTCTGTTCAGGTTGGTCGGCGACCAGTGGAAGCCGGTCGCCGGCGTCGCCGGTCCCATAATGGACATTTGCGTAACGGGAGGGTTCGTGGCGGTCGCAACGGAGCACCGCGACCACCTACGGCTTATCTCTTCGCACGTGTACCTGCTGAGAAGGCCCGATCTTGCGGTTCGAGGAGCCTGGGCCATGGATCATGGAGCGCATTCGGCCGCCTACTCCGAAGCCGCAGGCCTGTTGGCCTCCACGTCGACAAGCCGCGTAAGTCTCCGCAGCACGAGAGATGGCAGAGCGTCTCCAGAGACAAACGCCCCGGGTTCTGGGGACCTACTCGCGGACTGGCCCGCCCCGGGCAAACTCCTCGCCACCCATGACGACGGATCTGTTTCGCTCTGGTCGATCGACGACGGGACGCGCACAACGGCGCATATCGCCGCGCAAGAAATCTTCGTCGTCGGCCAGCTCGCCGGGCTCGCTCTGGTCCGGTCCGAGGACTTGATCGTCGCCTTGAAGCCAGATCTGACGGAGGCGTGGAGATCCGAGAACCGCGAGCTGATCGTCGAAGGAGGCGCGTTGTTCGAGCTTGTGGGCGAGCGTGCGTTCGCAGTAGACGCAGGCACCGGGATTCGCAGCGACCGTGATGACCGGTCCGCCAAGGACTTCCTCGCGCGAAGAGCGACGCGGGGTGCTGCTGCGGATCGCATCATCGGCGCACTCAAGTTGGTTCTGGCGAACGTCGAGTGTGGAAAAATTCTGATCGTCGTGACCCCGCTCTCGAGGACGGGATGGGACCTCACCACCGGGCGTCGGTTGTGGTCCGTCGACCGCTGGCCGGGCAAAAAAGCTGGCTACTACTGCGATGCGATCCTCGCGAAAGGCCCGCCGGATCGACTCGTCGTGTATTCGTCCCGGGGCCAACTGGCCATCGTCGACGCGCGAACCGGCCGCACGTTGGACACGATCCGAATCGGTGTGGCTGTTTGGTCTCTCGTGGTGGTTCGCAACAGAATCTGGCTCGCCTGTGCCGACGGGACATTACGTGGTTACACGATCGACTGGCTCAAGTGACCCGGAACAGCACCGACCAGTAGCCATGCCGTATGTTGTCGCGCCGTCTTCCGTCAGGATCGACCCGCGTTCTCTCATTTCTGCATCGAGTTCGTCGAGGTCGCGGCCGGCCTGAACATCGCCAAACCTGTTTCGGCTCCACCGCCAAACTTTCCGAAGATCAGACTCGGCGCGATCGCTGATGACCAGCGTGCTCATCAACACCGTGCCAGACCCGCTTCCCGCCTCGCTCTTGAATATGTTCTGGTGTTTCGGCCAGCCCTCTCGTTGCCCGTCAGCCACGGAGGCTTCGCAGGCGCACAACGCGGTCGCGGACCTGATCGCCGTCCAGCATCCGGGGGGCGAACGCTTCGCCGCGCGAGGTCTCGCGGCACGAAAAAGCATCGCCGTCCGTTCCGAACCTCGCGAGTTCAAACTTCAACTTGGGGCGGGTGGCGGCAAACTCCGCGGACGGCTTGGCAGCAAACGGGTCCGGCCCGCGCCGAAGCTCTGCAAGAGCGCAGGCGGGACGGTGATGTCCCGGACTCGTCGCCCGCTACCGCGCCCCCGGGCCCCCTGATTCCCATAGTCGGATGGTGCAGGCGTGGGGGAGGTCCGAACCGCCGCCGCTCGCCAGGGTCTTTCCGTCCTTGCTCCACGCGACGCTTCTGGCGTAGATCGCGTGGCCGTACAGCACGAGCAGTTGCGTGCGCCACTTCGGGTGCCACACGCGCACCGTTCCGTCGTACGACGCGCTGGCGAGGCGGGTGCCGTCGGGGGAAAGGGCGAGGGCCGTGACGGCTGCGGAATGGCCTCGCAGGCGGTACAGGACCGCGCCCGTGGCGGTGTCCACGACCTCGATCGTGCCGTCAAGCTGGCCGACATAGACGCGCTGTCCGTCCTGCTGAAAGAGCAGCGTCCGTGGCCCGTTGCCGGTCGCGAGTACCCGGACCAGCTCTCCGTTTCGCCACAGCTTGACGCGCGTGTCGTGGCGGGCCGAGACGACCAACGAACCGTGCGCGGCCAGCGTGGTCACTGCTGCACTGTGCGCTCGCCAGGAACGGGACGGCCCGCGGCCGAGCACATGGATGTTCCCGGACCGGTTGCCGAGCAGCAGATCGTCACCTTGCCACGCCATGGCTTCGATGTGTCCCTTGACGCGGCCCCTGCCCGTGACGCGGCCCTCGCGATCGACCGCGTGAATCCGCCCCGTCGCGTCGATCATGGTCCGGACGCTGCCGTCCGCTGACGCGCGCGCGATTTCGGCTCTCTTTGCGAAATCGTACCGGACCCACGCGCCCTCGCGGCTCGCCGCGACAAGTTCGTTGCCGACAAACCGTAGTCTGAAAACGTCGTTGAGCACGCCCGGCAACTCGGGCGGGACCGGCGGATCCCGCACGTTCCAGATGCGCATTTCGCCGGTGCGGGTGAAGGTGACGAGTTCGGCGCCGCCTCGGACATACGCGACCGAACGCACATGGTCCGCATGGCCCAGCAGGCACGCCAACTCGCGGCCCTGCGGTGTCCACAGGCGGACCGTCGTGTCGATCGAACCCGATGCGAGCGTTTTCCCATCGGGTCCGTACGCGACGGACTTCACGGCTTTCTTGTGCGCGCGCAGCGTGCGGATCGGGCGACCCGTCGCCGCGTCCCACATCCGCACCGTTCGGTCCATCGAGCCGGAGACGAGCGTGCGCCCGTCGGGACTCAGTGCCAGCGACTCGATGTTGTCCTCGTGCCCTTCGGCCTGCCAGATCTCGCGTCCGGATGCGAGTTCCCAGAGCCGGATCGTGCGGTCGCCGCGGCCGCCGGTGAACAGGCGTTTGCCATCCGAGCTGAACACGACCGAGTAGGCGGCGCCTTCGTGCCGCAGCGTCCGCAGCAACACGCCCTCGATCGACCAGATTCTTACGGCGCCGTCGATCGCGGCGGTCGCGACGCAGGAACCGTCCACGGTGACGGCGATGGTCCACACGCGGGACCTGTTCGGCTGTTGCTGCCAGCGAACACGGTGTGTGGAAAGGTCGTAGACCGTGATCAATCCGACTACGTCGCCGGTCGCGACGTAGCGCCCGTCGGGCGTGAGCGAACAGGCGGTCATCAGGGAGTGCTCGGGTCGGGGGAGTTCGAGAACGGTCTTGCCGGTTCGTAGCTCGCGCACATGGAGGACCACCTCGCCGCTGCCGACGCGCGCCGTGCGACCCGCCGCCACCGACGTTGCCGCTACCCCGCTCCCCGGATCGGCACGGACAAGACTGCTCGCGTGTGTGCGGCGATACAGGTAGTGCCACTCCCAGCCGCGCAGGTACTCCGGCGCGCGGTCCAGTTGCTGGCGCGCCTCGCCCACGTCGTCCAGCCGCAGCGCGGACGCCGCCGCCGCGAGCGTGCCGAGATACGCCTGCTGTTCCGCGCGGCGCTGGGCATGGCCCGCCTGCACCGCGAAGTGGATGCTGACGGCGATGCCTCCGGCAAGCGCGAGGAAGAGACCGACGAGCGCAAGCGTGAAACCGCGACGACGGCGCGCGAACAGGCGGACGTGGTGCGGCCACGACGCGGCGCGCGCGGCGACTGGCTGTGACCTCCGGTGGCGGCGCAGATCGTCGGCCAGTGCGCTCGCGGAGGCATAGCGATCCGCGGGCGCCTCCGCGCGGGCCTTGGCGACGACCGCCGCGAGATCGGCGTCCGGCGCGTGATCGTCGAGTAGTTCCGCGAGCACTACGCCCAGCGAATACACGTCGCTGCGCGCATCCAGTTGGCCGCCCGGGTCGCGCTGTTCCGGACTCATGTAGCGCGGCGTGCCCGCGATGTCGCCGACCGCCGCGTCCTCCATGCGCGCGATGCCGAAGTCGATGACTTTCGCCCGGCCGTCGCGCGAGAGAATGTTGCCCGGCTTCAGGTCGCGGTGCAGCACACCCTTTAGATGTCCGAAGTGAACCGCGTCGCAGATCTGGGTGAACAACGCCAGGCGTTCGCGCGGGCTGCCCTCGTGCTCGTCGATCCCCCGGGCCCCCTTCACCAACTCCATCGCGATATACGGCACGCCTTCATGCACGCCCGCCTCGTACACGTGCGCGATGCCCGGGTGCTCGAGCTGCGCGAGGATCTCGGCCTCCTCCAGGAAGCGTTGCAGTCCGCGTTCGGAGGCGAGGCCCGCACTCATGACCTTGAGCGCGACCGTGCGTTGGGGACGTTTTTGGTCGGCCTCGTACACCGTGCCCGAGCCGCCCGCGCCGAGCATGCCGCGGATCGTGTAGCGACCGACGACGTCGCCGGGCTCGAACGCGCCGGGGCGCAAACGGTCGCTCGCCGGCGTTTCCAAAAATCCCTGGTCCATCTGCTCATGGAGCCGGAGCATCTCCCCAACGTCGGCGCGCAGGTCGCCGCACTCCGCGAGAAACGCGGCCCGTTCCCGGTCGTCGAGGTCGAGCGCGCGGTCCAGCAACTCGTCGAGACGCCGGTCGCGGTCGCTCACGACATGGCCCGGAGCAACCACACGCGCGCGCGTTCCCAGAGGCGGTAGACGGTGCGCTCGGTCACGTCCATGACGCGCGCGGTCTCTTCGACCGTCAGCCCTGCGAAGTAGCGCAGTTCCACGACGCGCGCCTTGTCTTCGTCGATGCCTTCGAGCGTGCCGAGGGCGTCGTGGACCATGATCACCTCGTCGCCGGGATCGAGGGCGCCGTCGGTATCGGCGAGCGTTACCCTCGCGGCGCCGCCGCCGCGTTTCTTCGCGAGGCGCGTGCGCGCGTAATCGACGAGGATGTGCCGCATCGCGCGGGCGGCGGTGTTGAGAAAGTGCGCGCGGTCCTTCCACGGCGCCCCCTCGCCGACGAGCCGCAGGAATGCCTCGTGGACGAGCGCTGTGGGCTGCAGCGTGTGGCCGCGACGCTCGTCGGCCATCTGGACGCCCGCGAGCCGGCGCAGCTCGGCATAGACCGCCTGAAACAGATCTTCACGCGCCCCGAAGCGTCCGCCCTGGAGTTCGGACAAGAGCAGCGTGATGTCTCCAGGATTTGTCTTGTCAGGTTTTTCGGTCAATTCACGCCTCGCAGGTCAGGCCCGGGGCTGCCACGACAGATTCTAACGAAACCCGGGCCGCGGAGGCTGCATGCGTTTGACGTTGTTTCTGGTCGCGGGGTTGAAGTTGTTTGAATGCTCCTCGACTCCGAGGGGGAGTTTGGATTTCACGGAGGTCGTCAACGTTTCGGAGGCCCTCGTGTGCTGTGAGCCGTCTGCGGACCTGGTTGAGATCGGACGACTGAAGGTCAAGAAGCGCGGCAACAGGGATGCCGACTTCGGCGTCGGCCTGGTGGTGTTCTCGCAGAGTTCGTCGATGCCGACGGGGCCGATTCGAGTCACGCTGCATGCCGCCTCTGCCGAGCCTGCCGCCGGAACGCCGTTCGACGGCGCGGCGGAATTCGTTCCCGGCCAGAAACCCGACTTCAGCAGCTCCCGCCCGTTCTCCGGAGGGGACAGGAAGCTGGCAACCACGGGAGGCGATGTCCTGATCGTCTGGGCGGCGGATTGCAATTGGCGGTCCGTCCGAGTCGAGATCTTTACGTTCGCGAGCGCAACGTCCCGCGAGTCCATACCCGAACACACTATCGGTTTCACGAACGACTGCGACCCCTCGCCGTCGCCGTCCGAGCCGGTTGCCCAAACGGCGATCATCGAACTTCTGCGGTCCCAGACCTCCGTCATCGGGAGCAGCCTCGCGCAATCGAGCTTCCATGCCGGCGGGGTCACCGAGTTGTTCTCGCAGACCACACAGGTGCCCACGGGCACGCAGGTCTTTTTCCCGCACACCGAGTTCGTCAGCACCTTTGTGCGGCGTACACCCGACCGCGCCCAGGCCGCGTTCCTGAGCGCGGACCGGCGGCTGACGGGCGAGGAGATCGGCGAGAATCCGAGCGGCGACTTCGAGCTGTTCCACGTCGATCTGGCCACCGGCGATATCCAGCGCCTTACCACGTTCCGCGACGACGGCCTTCAACGCAGTGTTACCGACCACGCGTGGGCGCGCGACGGCACGAAGATCCTTTTGCGCTCATCCAACGACGACCTCAGCTCGACCCTGCTCGTTCTCGACCTTGCGACACGAACCCTGACCGCGGCCGCGGGACCGTTTGGTCCGGCCGAACAGACCGGCTTCTCATGGGCGCCGGACGGCAACAGGTTCGCCTACACCGAGAACGGCAACCTGCACGTCGTCGATGTCGCCGCGGGTACGGACACAGCCATCCGCGGAGGCGCCGGCGCGCGCGACCCGAACTGGCACCCGACCGACGACCGCCTCGCGTACGCCGCGGGCACCGACATTGTCGTCGTCGATGCCTCGGGCACGGAGCAGCAGAGCTTCGGCGCCCCGGGCGGCGACGCCGCCAATCCGGAGTGGTCGGGGGACGGCGAATGGATCGCGTTCAAAAACCAGTTAGCGATGGCCGTGGTCGAGGTCGCGACCGGCACGGTGACGCCGATCCCGGACACGGAAGGGCTGACGTACCTGGACTGGTAGCAAACGGACGGCGATGCTTTTCGTGCGCATCGTGGCCCTGTCGGGCAGTTCCCGCCAGCCGCATTGTGACGTCGCTCGGGTTTTTTTGTCAGGTTGCGCGCTCGGTTTTCGCCTCCCGTATTGTCCGCGACTGTAACGAACTCGCTGCCAAGGAGGACCGATGCACCTGCTCTCTTTTTTATTCCTTCTGGGCTTCTTTAGCTGCAGCGATGGCGGTCGCGTCCCGCTCAGCAACATCGTTGGCCTGGAGACGCCCGCCGCCGAGAACGGTTTTGTTTTTGTCTGCTGCGAGCCGGGGGAGGAGTTCGTGGAGATCGCTCGGATCAGGATCTTTGAGTTCTCTGGACGGCCATTGGCCCTGTTCTGGATCACGCCGGAGGTGGTCGGGCCGCTCCGGTTCATGCGTCACAGTGACTCGCTCGACCCGCAGGCCGTGGTTTCCTTTTCGACCGCCGCGGAGATTCAACGGGCTGCGAGGACCACGCCGAACATAACGCTGGTCGTCTTCGCGGAACGCTGCGATTGGTTCGAGGTCAGCTTCACGCTCGGCGCCGAGAACGACGACAATGACCACGGCAAGCGGACGTTTCGCTTCCGCAATACATGCGCGCCCATCGCCCCGGCGCCGGGCGACGACGTCGTCACCCAGGTCCCGGTTCCCGAACTCCTCCGCGACCCGACCTCGCTCATCACCCGCACCGGGCCGGGCGATCCGACGTTCGCGACCGGTGTCCTGTGGCAGGACGTTACGCAACTGGCAGGGGCTACGAACCCGCAGGTGCTCTTTCCGCGGACCGAGGGCCTGGTCGCCCACGAGCTGCGCCGCACGGTCGACCGCACCCAGGCGGCGTTCGCGAGCGCCTCAGGCCCTCTGGTCGATGACGGCATCGCGACGGAAGACCGGGATCTGTTCCATCTCGACATGGACACGGGCGATGTCCGCCGGCTCACGCGATTCCGCGAGCAGGGCCGGTCGGTCGTCGCACACGTTTGGTCTCGCGACGGGACCCGCATCCTGATGCGGGTCATCGACCCCACCGCCCCCGACGGTTCCGCGACGCTGGAGATCCTCGACGTGACCACGAAGGAGCTGACGCGGGTCGCGTCGTTCACGCTCCCCGAGACGGGGTTCGGGCTCAGCGGTCCCGCCTGGTCGCGCGATGGCAACAAGATCGCGTACTGCCTACAGGGCCACGTGAACGTGATCGACCTCGCCGCCGGGACCGACACCCGCATCGTGGAGAACGCGAACGCGTTCGACCCGAACTGGCACCCGACGGAGGACAAGATCGTGTACGTCACCGGCGAGTCCGGCCTGCGGATCGTGGACTCCGAGGGCACGCTGCTGTCCAGCCTGCCCGGAGGGGCCCAGCCCGAGTGGTCCTGGGACGCCACAAGGATTGTGGCGGCGTCCGGACCCGACGTGATCATCGTCGACGTCGAAACCGGCGAGGTCACGACCCTCCCGGATTCCGAAGGACCGAAGTACCACGACTGGTAGCAAACGGACGGCGATGTCTGTCAGCCCGCGGTGCGGGTCAACAGTTCGAGGAGCTTGGTGTGGAGCCAGAGTTTTTCGCGGCCGTAGGTGCGCTCCTCGAGGATGCCGATGCCGGCCAGCGCCTTGAGGTAGCGCGAGCCCGCCTGACGCTTGGCGATGCCAGCTTCTTGCAGGTTTGCGATGCGGCAATAGGGCTGTTCGAAGATCGTTTCGACCAGTTCGCGACTGCAGATCTTGGGCAGTTTGGCGCGGACGAGCGCGACGGTCTCGTCCATCAGCCGGCGCATCGCCTCGATCTTTTGGAGGGTCCATTGTGCGGTCTCTTCGACCGCTCGGAGCATGTAGAGGATCCATGACTCCCACGCCTGCTCGCGCGTTACCGCGAGCAGGAGACGGTAATAGTCCTGCCGGTGCGCAATGATGAAGCGGCTGACGTAGAGGATCGGCAACCGGAGCAGGCCGCGCTCGACGAGGAGCAGCGAGTTCAGCACCCGGCCGGTGCGGCCGTTGCCGTCGGCAAAGGGATGGATTGCCTCGAACTGGTAGTGCGCGACGGCGATGCGGACGAGCGGTTCCAGTTCGTCCTCGCCATGAACGAAGCGCTCCCAGTCGGCCAGCAGATCACGGATCGCGGCCTCGCCCGTCGGCGGCGTGTACACGATGGCTCCCGTGGCGGAGTTCGCGATCACGGTGCCCGGGGCAGTGCGCACGGGCATGTCCTTGCCCTTGATCCGGCCGCAGATCGACTCGGCCAGCCGCGTGCTCACGGGACGCTTCGGCAGTGATCCGTACGCTTCCCTGAGCGCCTGGCAGTAGCGCAGCGCCTCTTTCGTGGCCGGGTCGGCCGCGGCGTCCGATTGAAGATGGCGAAACAGCCTGTCCGTCGTCGTCACGACGTTTTCGATCTCGGAGCTGGCCTGGGCTTCGAGCAGCGGAAGGGTGTTGACCAAGACCTGCGGATTCGGAATCAACTCGGCGGCCCGATCCAACCCGGCGACTGCGGCCGCGGACCGAACGCAAG
This sequence comes from Planctomycetota bacterium, assembly GCA_021776735.1. Lineage (GTDB taxonomy): Bacteria > Planctomycetota > PLA2 > PLA2 > PLA2 > JAJFFH01. The sequence continues at coordinate 26,832 of JAJFFH010000051.1, forward strand.
CCTTGAGAACCGCCTTCGACTCCAACTCGACTATGCTCGGCGGCGGGGGCAGTTCGTTGTACGGACGATCCGGCCGCCATCTTGCTTTCGCCGTCATAACATGTTCCCGAAACGCTGTTTCAGCGACATGTCTGAAGGATAGGTCGCAGCGAGTGACACGTCAAGCCGATATGTCGCAAAAAGTGGTTCTTATCGACACGTCTGCCCGGGTGGGCTACTTCTCTTCGTCCCGGATCAGCCGTGCGAGCTTCCGAAACGGCTTGCGCAGGGGCTTGTCGAGTTGGCTCGCAAACTCCCCGGTCAGCCGGTGGTGCCGCATGAGCCCGATGACATCGGCGAGGTCAATGGCGCGCAGCGGATTGGTCGAGCCGGAGCGCAGCTTCATCTCAATCAGATCCGACAGGCTCACTGCGGTGACGCCGTCGATGGACTCGGGCTCACCACGTCGAGCCACCGCCGCGTCCGCTGGTCGGACGAGATGTACAGGAATGCCGTTCTTCACGAATTCCCGGCGCTCGTTGTCATAAACAAAGCCGTGAGCGGCGAGGACATCGCGCATTCGCTCAAGCGGCGGGTCCACCAGGATATCGACATCGGTTGTCGTACGCACATAGCCATGCAGCACAACGGCCACTCCGCCGATGACGGCCCCCGCGATGCCAGCCTCCGCCATGAGGCGGCTTACTTCCCGAGCGGTCTCCAGTACGGCGCCGCGGTTTTCGAGCATCAGTAGGGCCTCGTCTCGCAGATTCATGGCGATGTCCGTGATTGTACCGCTCTCCCGGGGCGCGGTTCCGTCGTTTCGGTAGAGTGGCCGCGCGGTGGAAAGCACTTGTTAGACCATGATTCGGGGGCGGCGGCTGGGGAGAGCCACTCGGTCGCGGCTGCTCTGCTGCACTTCGAGGCGGAATTCAAACGGGCGCCGAGGCATGACCTGAAGCCGCCCTCAACGCCAGGCGCCGCTGTGCGGAATTGGAGCAGAACCTCGAATCACACGTCCGGGGTTCGATCAGCTTCGCGGAGAGCCAGCACGCGACCTCGCCCACGTGCTCAACCTGAAGGGCCGCTCAAAGCTCGCACTCGATGCGCCGATTTTGCACGAGCAGTTCCGCGCGGACGAGGAGATCGTCTGGCGCTTTCGTTGATCGGGCGGGATCGCTGTCCGCCCGCCCCCGGGCCCCTAAGCCCGCAGTATTCACGACCACGCGGGTTCATGTCGCCTATCCAGATAGCGGAGTCACGGGTGGCTCCTCCGAGCCGCCTTCGTCGTCGTTCCTCGACCTCGACGATCTGTCCTCGAACAGAACCAGCGCCCGGAGCGTTTGATCGGCGCCGGTGCCGTCCGAGAACTACTTTTGGGTTACTTCTCGGGCCGACGCGCCACATGGCCATGGGTACTGTGGGCCATTCCCACTCCGGGACGGTCCGTCCTGACCTCTCTCCAAAACGGCTAGAATCTGGGGATGGTCCCTCCCCGTCGATTCGCCCTGCTTCTGCTCTTGTTTTGCCTGCCCGCTCTGGGTGGTCGGGCGGAGTTTCTAGAGCTCAAGAAGAAGCTCGAAAACCTCTACTTCGATGAGATGACGCCGGACGCGCGCGATCGGCTCTTCGAGGCGCTCGGCAGCTATGACGATCCGATCGTCGTGCCTTCGATGGGGGAGGCAGCGGCCGGGTTCGGGACGTATCTGGCGGGGCTCGAGGGCGAGATGGCGACGCTGCAAAAAAAGCTCGAGCCGTTTACGTCGCGCGCGGCGCTGTCCGAGATCGACATCGGGTTGCGCAACAGCTACATCCGCAAGATCGAGCAGAAGGAGGCCGAGTGGACCCAGGCGCGGCGTTCGAGCAAGCTGCTCGTGCAGGCGCTGGCGTCGCTGCGGTCCGACAAATCGCTCAAGGCCGCGCTGGGGAAGCTACCCAAGCACAAGAGCTGGCGTGTCCGGCAGTTCTTCGCGGAGGCGACGGTGCTCTGGCACAAGAATCTCGGGAGTGAAACGTGGTCGGGCAAGTTGCTCGCGGCGCTCGGCCGGCTGACGCACGACAAGGAGACCGGCGTTCGGGTCGCGGTCGCGCGCGCGTGTGCCGCGTTTCGGCGGGCGGACGGGTTGGCGCTGCTGCGAAAGGCGCTGGAGGATACCGACTGGCGCGTGCGGTCGGCGGCGGTCCGTTCGCTCACGCAGCACGGCGGCAACGAGGTCGTGGGCGTCCTCATCGCGCAGATGAAGAAGGAAAAGGGCCGGCTCCTCGACGACCTGAACAAGATTCTTGAGGAGTTCACCGGCAAGCGAATGCAGTTCGCCGACGTCTGGCAGAAGTGGTGGGACTCGGTCGGCCACAAGGTGCCCGCCAAGAAGAACCCCGGCGCCGACACCTCGCTCAAGGCGCGCGATGCGTCGGCGTTCTACGGCATTCCGACGCGCAGCGACAAGATCTGTTTCGTGATCGACGTGTCGGGCTCGATGCGCAAGGAGGTCGAGCAGATCAAGCGGCGGACGGTTACGGGGCCGGGGCGGGCGACCGAGCGGGCGGTCGAAGGCAAAACCCGGTTCGACGTGGCGCGCAACGAACTCAAGCGCGCGATCGGGAACCTGAACCCGAAAAGAGAGTTCTCGATCATCTACTTCAACCAGGCGGCGAAATTCTGGCGCCCGGAAATGGAGAAGGCTTCGCCGGCGACCAAGAAGGCCTGCCGCAAAGACATCGCCTCCTGGCGCGCGTCGGGCATCACCTACACCCTCGGGGCGTTACGGCAGGCGTTCACGATGGCCGGGGTGATCAACGGCAGCTCCAAGAAGATCCAAAAAGACGGCGCCGCCGTCGATACGATTTTCGTTCTCAGTGATGGCGGCCCGACCGAGAACAAGATCGAAGAACCCAAGTCGATGGACCCCGAGATCATCCTGGAGAAGGTGCGCGAATGGAACCGCGACGCGGGCATCGTGATTCACTGCATCGCGGTCCATTGCGACGAGGTCGGCACCCATTTTCTGCGCAGCCTGGCCGCGCAAAACGGCGGCGTTTTTGTGGAGCGAAAGAAATAGCGTGAATCGAACCGTGGTCTTGTTCTTTCTCGCCGCGGTTCTCTCGGCGTCCGATTCGAAACTCAAGGAGATCGCGGACCTCGCGGCGACCGATACCGCGCCCGCGGCGGCCTCGCTGGTCAAGCGGTGGGAGTCGCTCAACCGCACGGCCACGCGCCACCGCGCCCAGCTCTACAAGGTACGCACGAAGGCGCGCGACCAGCGCGGCAAGGCCAACGGGATTCGTGAGCGGCGCGCACGAGAGAAGAGCCGCCAGGCCGCGGCCAAGTACGACGAGGAGGCCGAGAGCCTCAACGGGCGGCTGGCCGCGATCGAGATCGAGCAGGCGGCGATCACCGAGGGACTCCGTGGCATGAAGTCGCAGGAGGTGCGCGACTGGATCCGCACGACCGCCCTTTTCAAGGTCAAGTCGTCGGCTCCGCTCGAGACGCTCGCCGGAGTGTTGGTGCAAGGGGGGGGCGGGGGCGTGGCCGCCGTCGCCGACGCGTGCGACAACGTGAAGGATGCGCGGCGGCTCGTGCCGTTCTTGCGCGCGCTCGAGCGCTACGGCAAGAACCTCAAGCCCGCGCTCCCCGCGCTGTTGCGTCGTCTCGGGGACCGTGCGCCGATCGTGCGGGTCGCTGCCGCGCGTGCGTTGGGCGCAACCAAGCTTGCCGACTCGGTCGCGCCGCTCATTCGACGCCTGGGCCTGGAAATCAAGGGCTCAAGGACGCAGCGCGAGATCGCGCGCGCGCTCGCGGCGCTCACCGGCCGGTCGATCGGGCCGTATCCCGATGCGTGGGCGGGCTGGTGGAAGACCCACGAGGAAAAGGTCCGCGCGGGCGTCGTTCCGCTCAGCCAAAAGAGGCGCGGCGCGGCAAAGGTCGATCAGGGCCGTATCTACGGCATCCCGCAGGAAGCGCGGCGCATCATATACGTTCTCGACACCTCCGGCTCGATGGAGGTATCGATGACCAAGCCGCAGTGGAACGGCGTCAATCCGGTTCCCGCCAGCGACAGCGAAGACTCGCGCTTCGACCACGCCTGCAAGGAGCTGCTGCGCGCCGCCAAGAAGCTGCGCACCGACGCGACGTTCGCCGTCGTGTTCTACGCGAGCCACGCGGACCCGATGCACGACGAACTCGTCTCGCGCACCGACGAGAGTCTCAAGGCTCTCGAAAAGCGTCTCCAGCGCACGGGCCCGGAGGGCTCGACCAACATCTACGAAGCGCTGGACTACGCCCTGCGACTGGCCAACGCCCATCCCGACAGTCCGAAGGGAACCGTGAAGGCCGATGCGATCTACCTGATCTCGGACGGCTCGCCGACCAACGGCAAGGGCAAGAAGGAAGATCCCGACCGCGTGCTCGAAGCCGTCCGAAACTGGAACGCCCTGCAACGCGTCGCCATCCACACGATCGGCATCGGCAAGCAGCACAGTCGAGCGTTCCTGCAGCAGTTGGCGAGCGAGAACGGCGGCCAGTACTACGGTGTAGGAAAGTGACGCGAGGCGCCGACGAAAGTCCGCATGGCGGATTTTCTTGCGGACGCCGTGGGCCCGAATGAGCGCGCTCACAGTCGGCGATCGGGTTTGATGTAGCGTACGGATGGCGATGTTCGGCGGACCGCCGGTGTTGCCGCTTGGGGGCGGGGTGGGCTGGCGACCGCGTGGGAGCCGGCGCGCTTTTTGGGCGGCCACCCGAATTCGCTTGCGGGCGCACGAGTGCCTGCGTGCATCCCGTCCCGGAACTCGCTGACGGTCGCGCCGAAAACATCATTTTTTGCCGGGCTCGGTATTGACTGCCAAAGAGACGTTCCCAGGTCCCGGCGCGTCCGCCAGCGAGTTCGCGGCTTATCGTTCGCGGAAGCTGGCCGTGGTCTTGGCGAGGATCGGGCCGTTCTTGGCGAACTTGGATCTCAGGGTCCAGGCCAGAATCTGGTGGAAGTGATCCTTGCCGTCCACGGTCGTGTGCAGGTAGACGAGGTTCAGTCCGAAGCCGGTCCCGCGGATCTCGTACTGAACCGCCGGGAGTCCGCCAATCGTGAGCTGTTTCGGGGCGGAGACGCCGGTGTTCTTCAGGTTTCCGACCAGCGCTCCCCTGGTCAGGTCGGAATGCTCCTCGTAGTCCAACTCGTCGAAGTCCTCTTTCGCTTCGGTCAGAACGACCAGATACAGCTCGTCCCACCCGCGCGAGACTTGAATGTCCCCCTGGTCGTGCATGTCTGTTTCAACCGACCATCCACCGGGGATCGTGATTCGACTCACGCCATCGGTCGAGTCCACGGTGGACGGCTCGCCCGAGCACGCGCCGACCGCGAGCGAAAGCCCCAGCCAAAACGCAAGGCAGCATGCCCTTCCCATGTACCCACGATAGCGAACGCGCCCCACAAGAACCCGCTGGCGCCTTCATACTCATGCCTCATGGACGCCTGCGCACGCCGAAAGGTGCGCCGCGCGTTTCCCTGACGAAAGCCGCCCCTGGCGGTTTTCGCAGCTACTTGCGCACCACCCGGTCCTTCGCGAGATCGTAGGCGTACGACTGCTTGTCTCGCGTCCACCGTTGTTTTGCTTCCGCGTCGTAGGCCAGGTGCGCCGGGCCCAGGCCCAGGAGTGCGCGTCGCGCGCGCTTGCGGATTTTGTCGGGGGCGTTGCTCAGGAGAATCGACAGCAGCGCGTCGATGGTCGGCTTCGCGCGGATTCCGGCAAGCGTGGCCAAGGCATCGCCGTCCCCGCCTGTCGCCCGGCGGACCAACTCCTTGTAGGTCGGTTGCCGGGTCCATTGCGTCAGGCGCTTCTCGAAGCGTGAGAGCGCGCCGCTGGTCAGACGCGCCGGGCCGGCCCAGGCAACGCGCCCGTAGCCGTCGAGAACCGCGGCCCACGGCAGGGACCGGCCGCGGTAGCGCGTGAGCGAGACCGAGCGATTGGCGCGGCGCTGGCGGTCCACGGCCGCAGGGAACGGGAGCCGGAGCGCGCGCAGGCGCCGGGCCAGGGCTTCGGGGCGCTGGCTCGCGTGGTCATCGACGACGGCCGCGACGAGCGCGATGCGTAACCGGCGTTCGTGTTTTTTATGCAACCGAACGAGGTGGGGCAGCAGGCGGGCTGTCTGCGGATGGGTGAGCGACACGAACACGACCAGCGTCACCGGGCTTCCCGCGCCATCGGGTCCGCCGGGCGGGCCCCGCTTCAGTGGCGTGCCGATCCAGGCTTGAACGTCGAGCGTCGGCGTGCGCTCATGCAGGAGTACAAGCTGGGCGGCGCGCTGCTTGCCCGCTGGGGTGTTCGCCATTCGATACAAGCGGTAGGCGTCGCGCGGGCGATCCGGGGCGAGGCAGTCGCCGAGCCAGACGCGAACCGTGGTGGCACGCGGCGCGTTCCCATGGCGGGCGAGGTAGGCGCGGGCCGCCTTTTCCATGGCACTGCGTGTTTCGGGCGTGTTGGCCCGCGCCGCGACCGTGCGCGTCCGGGCCACGTTCGTGTACGCTTCCGGCTCGCCCGCGGGGCTGGCAGACGCCCGAACGGACGCGATGGCGAGAAAGAGCAGTAGAGCGGATCGCATGAAGAACCGGGAAGACCGGGAATTGGGTCGCAAAAGCGGATCCATCGCTGTCAAGCCGCGCCAAATGCGGGAAAGACCCGATCCTACCGTCCGGACCGGTCCGATAGAGCGGACGTTTTGTCCTTTCGGGGGGACGCCGTGACGTGGATCCGTTGGCCGTTCGGACGCCTGCGCGTGCATGTGAGCGTGTGGGTGCCCGCGTTCTCCATCGTCCTGTTTGCCGCCGGGGGCGACCTCTGGGCCCGCTACCTCTTGCTGGTTTCGGCTCTTGTCATCCATGAGTTGGCGCACGCCCTGGTTTCGCTCGCGCTGGGCGGGCGGCGGGCGGACATCCGCATCTGGCCGGTGTTCGGGCGCGCCGATGTCGAGAATCTGTCCGGTCGCCGCACCGGTTGGGTTGCGCTCTCTGCCCCGCTCACGAACATCGCCGTCGCAGGGCTTTTGTTCGCGCTCGGGGCGCGCCTGACCGCTCGACTTGCGACGGAATCGCTGCTGAATATCTATGTCACCGCCCATTTTCTCATGGGTGTGGTTAATCTGATACCGGTCCCTCCCATAGACGGCGGACGCGCACTGGCCGCGTTTCGCCGCGAAACCCTGAAGGAATAGCCATGCGCAAACTGCTTACGCTGATCCTGGGGCTCGCTCTGTTTTCGCCGGGCTCCCTCCGTGCGGGCGAGCCCGATGCGGTCACCGCCGAACTGCCGGCGGGAACCCACCTCGTGATCCACGTCCGATCGATCGATCGGGTGGACATGGTTGCGAAAGCGATCGCCCCACTTGTCAAGATGTTTGGCCCCGCAGAGGGGGCGATGCTCGAGAACGTCAAGGTCTCCGACCTCTTTCAAAAAGAGACCGGCGTCGACCTGGCCATCGTGGACCGAGCCAAGCCCATCTACCTGGCCTTGGTGAATCCCGGTTCGAAGTCGCCGCTTGTTGTCGCGCACCCGCAAGGTCGCTTCGACGGCGAGAAGAACCTGCCCGAGGGCATGGTCGCCAAGACGCGCGGCGCCGCTCTCGTTGTGGCCCAGCGCGCCGACCTCGAACTTGCGGGCCGCGGTACGCCTGTGCCGATCGTTGCCGGCGATGTCGGCGTCCACGTGTTCGTGAGTCACCTCACGACCAAGTACAAGGACCAGATCGACCAGGGCTTCGGCCAGGTCGCGATGCAGGCGGCGGCCCAGGGGGACCTGCCCGATCCCATCCGAAAGCTCGTGACCGAGGTAGTCAGTGCGAGCAAGAACATCGTCAACGCCACCGAGTCGATCGACTACGCCCTGACTTGGGACAACGGCGATGCCTTGGCCGAGGGGCTGATCCGGTTCAAGGACGATTCGGGGGTGCGCAAGGTGCTGCGCCGCGCCGGAAAGGGCGGCGGGAGCGACCTGCTGGGCTACCTGCCGACGAATGCCCTGCTGACGGTCGATTCGCGCACGCCGCCGGACATGATGATGAATGAGTTTGGTGCCATGCTTGACCGCGCTTTCGGCGAGGGCAAGGGCAAGGCGCTGCTGAAACTCATGAACGCCGGCGGTGCCGTGACAGACAGCCTCACCGGCGAGACGGTTGCCTCGATTAGCATGCAGGGCATGTCCGGGAGTACGGTCACCCTCGCGCGGCTCAAGCCGGGCGTGGACCCCGCCAAGATGTTTGAGACCTACGACATCAAGGGAGCCAACGAGGCGTTTACCCAGCTTGAGATCCCGATCAAGCTGAAGCTGGAGAAGAACTTTGCCAAGCACGGTGAGACCGCCCTCCATCGCGTCACGTTTGAGTCCGAGAACTTCCAGATCGCCGTGCTGGCGGCGAACCTGACCACGTTCATTTGTGCCGAGAACGGCGTCCTTTTCTCGGTCCAGTCGCCGACGGCGGAGGAGGACCTGGCCGGGCTCCTGGATCGATTCCGCAAGGGCGAGAAAAAGGAAAACGCGCACATGCGCGCCATGGCCAAGCTCGGTCCGAACCGGCACATGGGCATCACGTTCAACGCGACCGCGCTCAAGGATGTCTTGGCGATGGTCGCGATGTTCGTCCCGCAGGCGGGCGCGGTTGCGAACGCGATTCCCGACGACTTCGCGTTTTCAACCGCGATGACGCTCAAGGACGGCAACCTGCACTGGCGCGGCAACTGGCCGGTCAAGAAAATCGCCACGGTTGTCAAGGCCGTGATGGGTGGGGTCGCCGAGCCGAAGGAAGAGGAGTTCGACTAGCCCTTAGGCCTTCGCTCCCGGAAATCCAGGGCCCCTGCCGCCGTCGTGCCGCAGGGGCTTTTTTTTCGGCCTTGCCCTACTCCATCACTTCCGCTTCGGCGTCGCGGATCAGGTAGAGGTAGTGGACCCGGTCGTCCTCGCCGCGCACCGCGCCGACGGCGAGCCGGCCGCGGACGAGGTAGTAGTTCAAGACATACTGCGTCGTCGCGCCGCGCTTGAGCACGACGTGCACCGCTTCGTTCGTGCGCGGCACGCCGAAGCAGCACACGGTGTGGTTCGGCATCAAGAAGAATTCGTTCACGTTGTCCGGGTCGTCGACCGCGTAGTACATGACCCCGCGCAGTTCCACGATCTTGCCATCGAGCGCGAGCACGTCGTCCGGGATCAAGTCCGCCTCGGGGTCGTAGTCGAAGTATGAAAGCAGATCGAAGTCGATCGACCGCGCCCCCTTGCGGGGCGGCGGCGCCGGCGGCGGCTGCATCGGCGCACCCGCCGGGATGTATCCGGACCCCGGCACGACCGCATCGGCCGCGGGAGGCGGCGCACTCCTTGTTGCGTCCCGTTCCGGCGCCGAGGAACGGTCCTTGTGCGGCGGCTCGGAGAACCAGCACAGCAACAAGAAGCCAAGGACGGCGATGTTTCCGGCAAGACGCGGACTCACGCAAGCATGATACGCGCGAGCGTAGAGCCGGGACATGCCGGGCTTTCCGGGTTTCCGGGGTCGGGTCGCGGCAGTGTCGCGGGCCGCGCGAATGATCGACTTCCGCGAATCCAACAAGCGCTACGTGAGCGTGAACGTCGGTCGTGAACGCGAACGGCTCAAAGGGTGTCCGCCACGCCGAGGCGGACGGGCCGGGATCAACCTGGTTCCGCCAGCCGCCGCTCGCGGCGGATGAGCCCGGTGAGCATGGCCGCGACCCGGCGCGCGGTCTCCTTGAGCGACTCGACCTCGGCGGCGGACGCCAGTCCGCAGATGTGCAGGAGATCCAGCGCGCACGCACACTCACCGCATTCGCCGCGGGCGATGAGAAAGCGTGCCGCCTTGTCCTTGTGGTGCCCGCGATTCGCGCCTTCCGCAATGTTGAGCACCATCGACGCAGTACAGCGCCGAAGCTGCCGGAGAAGATCGCCGTGCCCGGCAGGTATGTCGCGCACGATCTCTTCAACATCAGAAAACAACCGCAGCGCGACACGATAGACGTCGAGCCTCTCGTGAGCGAACGGTGTAAGAGAATTGTTCATGTGGAATTCCTCCAGGCTTGCGACGGGGGGCGCCAATCGCCCCACGCAAGTGGAAGGGGGCGATAGGCGCCCTCCCGCCTGGAGGCCAACAAGAATTCGAGCGCCCGCGCAGGGCGCGTTGGTTGGTCCCGCTGTCATCGGCATCAGCAGGCGCTACGTGAACGTGAACGTCGTTCGTGAACGGGTTCGGGATCGGATTAGGGGATCGGGGATCGGGTTCGGGGTTCGGGGATCGGGGATCGGGGATCGGGTCGCGACTATGTCGCGGGTCGTTCGAGTGATCGACTCCCGCGTATGCAGCAAGCGCTACGTGAACGTGAAACGTCGTTCGTGAACGCGAACGGTTCGGGTTCGGGGTTCGGTTCGGGTTCGGGTTCGGGGTTCGGGTTCGGGTTCGGGTTCGGGTTCGGGTTCGGGTGGCGGTCATGTCGCGGGTGGTTGGAATGGTCGACTTCCGCGTACTTGGCAGGCGCTACGTGAACGTCGTTCGTGAACGCGAACGGATCGATCGCCTGGCCGGATGAACTCGGGTGCGGATCGGTTGTCGGGCGCTCCCCGTCGAAAGGAGTCTTCCATGACCGACAACCGAAACTTCTCCGCTGCTTCCCGAGGATCTTCTCTGGCGCCGCATCAGCGGCTGGATGTCTATCGCGTCGCGGTCTTGTTGTTTGCTGGGGTCGAAGACTCCGCCTCCTCGTTTCCCCGTGGATACGGAGCGATCAAGGACCAGTTGCGGCGTTGCGCTACCGCTACGGTGCTCAACATCGCCGAAGGCGCGGGGCGGTGGAAGCCCGCCGACAAGGCGTACCGTTACACGATTGCGCAGGCGGAGTGTCTTGAGTGTGCCGCGGCTCTTGAGTTGGCCACGATTGTCGAGGTCATGCCCCGACAGACATCCGACGAGCTGCTCTCGTTTGCCAGCCGGATCGGGGCGATGTTGACGCGGCTCATCCAGAGTCAGCGTGCAAGGACGCCGGTTTGATCCCGGCGCGCGGCGACGGCAAGCACTACGTGAACGTGAGCGTCGCTTCGTGAACGCGAACGGGGTCGGGGTCGGGAGGGCGCCCATCGAAGAGCTGCGAGGCGACCAGTCGTTCGCTGGGACCCGGAGATGCGCGTCGGCCTGCAGCGTAAACGGGCAGGATGCTTGTCCGCTCCGCTGGAGAAAATCCGTCCGGCGGGTTTTCCCTACCAAACGTCGTCGAGCAGGTCGCGCACCGCCTTCGGGCCGTGTTCGCGAAGCTCCTGCACGATCGGGCGGGCGTCGGGCGAGCGCATGCGGCGCAGGGCGCGCACGCAGAGTTTCTGCAGCTCGGTCAGCTTGCGGCGGCCGAATGAAAAGCCGCGAACGTCGCACTGGTCGGCGAGAAGTCTGGCGACGTGTCCGTCGCCGATGCGCGACAGCATTTCGAAGAAGTCCTGCGCTTCCTGGGTGGGACGGCGATCGAATTCGCCCGTCTGGAGGAACTGCGTGAACAGATCGGCGACCCGGGGCGCGTCCTGCTTCTTGAGCGCCCCGCGGACGGCGCGGCGGACCCGCTCGGAGTCGTCGCGGAGTGTATCGACGAGGACCTCGCGCAGCTTCGGCGACTTGCTTCGGCCCAGGATCGACACCACGGTCAGGCGAGTTGTCTCGGGAAGACGGCCGAGGTCGCCGGTGAGCTCCTGCAGCGCGGCATCGGACCCGATGTCGAGGAGGATGGGAGCGATTCGTTCGCGAACCTCGGGCGTGCCGTCGCGGTATCGCGGGATCAGCGCGGTCACCGCGGTTTCACCGTAGACGCGCACGGCGTGAGCGGCGACGGCGAAATGCCGGGTCTCGGCCAGCCACTCCGCGACCGTTACGGCGGTCTCGTTGCCGAGCAGGACGAACAACTCACCGAGGCGGCGCATGTCGATGTATTCGTGCGCGTCGAGGCCCGTCAGCAGGGTCCAGAGGTTGTCGTGCCGGCGCATTCGATCCAGCGTCGCCTCGCCTGCGCGGGAGAGCAGCTTCTGGTTCGACCGACTCATCTGGAGCGCTCGTTCGCCTGCGGCGAGAACGCTGTCGAGGAGTCCGGTTCCGCACAGCGACGCCGTCAGGGAACCGATCGCGTTCTCGATGGTCTCCGCGTCTTCGCCGGTGTGTTCCTCGCGGGCCAGCGCGTGCACGATCCTCAACGCGTGCTGGATCGTGTTCTCGAACCCGTCCCCTTCGACATCGCGCTTGATCGTCTTCTGTTCGTTCTCCGTCAGCGCGAACCGGTCGTCGGGCGCGGTTTCGAACGCGTCGCCGAAGACATCGCCGTCCGTTCCTGCCGCCTCCGTCGTTTCGTCGCCGGCCTTCGCGGCCTCGGCGGTGAAGTCGGATCCGGTCGGCGGATCATCCGGCCCGCTCATCCGCCGCATCTCTTGTGCGAACGTGGCCGGGTCGCGCGCGGCGGCGTCGAACTCGTCGTCCTCGTCGGCGTCGAGCAGAACCTGGACGTGCTTCAGGTCGGCTTCCCAGAGCAGGGACGCGTAGTCGTGGCCGCCGTCCGGCTGTTCGGTGAGGACCGAGACGAGCCGGCGCATCTCGTCGGGATCGATGCCGCGCTTGAGGACGAGGCCGACGACGCCGTGGTCGTACAGCGCACTCGGCACGACCTCGTTCTCGCTCGTCGCCGAGTACACGACCTCGTCGGCCAGCAGGATGCGCCGGTCATGGAACTTAAGCGACATCGGACCCGCCGCCGTGGCCATGTCCCAACGCTTGCGCAGCGCCCGCATCATGTCCGCGAGCGCGGGATGCGATTCCTCGTAGAGCCGGTGGCTGCGGACGACGCGCACAAGCTCACGCACGAAGTCGCGCGCGGCGCCCAGCTCCACCTCGGAGTAGATTCCCAGCCGTTCAGACATGGTCCATTGCCCTATCGACCGAACGCCCCCCGCCAATTCAGCGCTGCGCCCGGTTTCGGGCCGTCGTTCGCCGTCCCGTACGGAGCCAAGCCAAGGAGAGCAGTTTCAGGGGGTCCGGGGGCACAACCCGGTGCGACGGAAGGGCTTGGCGCATGCTCGATGGGATTTGGACCCCGCGCGTGAACCTCACCAGAACGCTTCGCGCCGACGAGCGTTTCAGCGGCCCTTGCCGGCGGCCTGTTCGTGAAGGCGGTGCCCACGCCACGAGTCGGTCGTTTCAACGACGCGGGCGTTCGTTAGCAGCGAGCGTTGCGGGTCGATGTCGGCGCCGATTGCGTAGGTCCGGCCCGTCTGCGCGAGAAAGGAGACCGACCCTTCGAGAAACGAGGCGCCCGTCGCTTTCGACGATCGTTCGCGGAACCAAACGAACGATAGGTGATGAAGCCCGGGCAGCAACTCGATCCAGCGGGGCCGCCCCCTGGAGAGTGAGATCTCCAACTCTGCGCGATCGACGCGTGCGACGATGATCGTGCCGGTCGTTGTTGTCGTCCCGGCGACGGAGCCGGTGGATGCGTTTTCCAGCAAGGCGATTTGGTCGAGCGGCCGCGCCGGGCCTTCGTACTGCCTGCCGGCGCCGCAGCCGATCACGGCGGCCAGGCAGACCCAGTACAATATGGCCATGGAGCGTAGCAGCGTACACGTTCCTGTCAGCCGGTGCTTGATGGCGGGGCTCGTCTTCGTCGCGGGCTGCCGCTCCTCGGAATCGACCGTGCTTGCGGACGAGGACTACGGCCCTTTCCCCGACAACTACCGTGAACTGGCGAAGGCATATCTCGCGAAGGAACTCGTCCCCGACGCCGCGCCGCGCTTTCGCTTTTCTCGGCCGATTCAGGGTTACATCCGCGGGATCCCCGCCGAGGGCGGCAAGATTCTCGATGTCGGTTGGGTTGTTGTCGTTGGCTTGAGTTGGAAAGAGAGCTCCGGCGGATACACGAAGGACAAGCTGCATCGCTTGCTCATCCGGGAGGGCGCCGTACGGTCGAGGTTCGCGGCAACATGTGGTTCCGCGAGCCATGGCTGAAGGAAAAGTACAAGCCTGCGCTCGACGACCGACCCCCTCCGTAGGCTCCCGTTCGGGTGCGTTGTTTGTTGCCGACCGACGTACGCCGCGCGGGGCCAACGATTCCCTGCGTAGCGGATTCTCTGGAGAATCGCCGTCCGTTTGCGTCGTTCAGGTGCCTATCGGGCTCAACGAAACGCTTCCACGCCCGTGATCTTGTGGCCCAGGATCAGGGTGTGGATGTCGTGGGTGCCCTCGTAGGTGATGACCGACTCGAGGTTGCACATGTGGCGCATTACCTGGTACTCGCCCGTGATGCCGTTGGCGCCCAGCATGTCGCGGCAGGTGCGGGCGATCTGCAGGGCGTGCCAGCAGGCGTTGCGTTTGGCCATCGAGACCTGTTGCGGCGTCATCTTGCCCGCCTCCTTGAGGCGTCCGAGGCGCAGGTTCATGAGCTGCATCTTCGTGATCTCGGAAAGCATCTCGGCGAGCTTGGCCTGCACGAGTTGGCGACCGGCGAGCGGCCTGCCGAACTGGACGCGTTCCGCGACGTAGCGGCGCGCTTCGTCGTAGCACGCCATCGCGGCACCCGCGGCGCCCCAGGCGATGCCCGAGCGCGCCTGCGTGAGGCAGTTGAGCGGTCCCTTCAGGCCGGACACGCCGGGGAAGATCGCATCGGCCGGTACTTCGACGTCCTGGAGTATGAGCTCTGACGTGTCGGACGCGCGCAGCGAGTACTTGTGTTTCATCTGCTGCTGCGTGAAGCCGGGCGTGCCCTTTTCCACGAGGAAGCCGTGCACCCTGCCGTCGAGTTTGGCCCACACCAACGCGACGTCGGACATCGACCCGTTCGTGATCCACATCTTCGCGCCGTTGAGCACGTAGCCGTTGTCGGTCTTTTTTGCCTTCGTTTCCATGCCGCCGGGGTCGGAGCCGTGGTCGGGTTCGGTGAGGCCGAAGCAGCCGATCGCTTCGCCGCGATGCATCGCCGGCAGCCAGCGCTGTTTTTGCTCCTCGGAACCGAACGCGTGGATCGGCCACATGACCAGTGAACCCTGCACGGACACGAACGAGCGGATGCCGCTGTCGCCGCGCTCCAGCTCCTGCAGGATGAGGCCGTACGCGACCGGTCCGAGTCCGGGACAGTCGTACCCGTCGATGCCGGCGCCGAGCAGCCCGAGTTCCGCCATCTCCGCGATCAACTCCATCGGGAACGTTCCTGCCAGGTAGTGGTCGCTGATGTCGGGCAAGACCCGTTCTTCCACCCAGTCCCGGACCGAGTCGCGGACCATCCGCTCCTCTTCGGTAAGCAACTCGTCGAGGGCGAAGAAGTCCGGACTCTCGTAGGCCATGACGCAAAGCTACCACAGCGAAAAAGGAGACCGGCGTAAGGAATCCGCACACTGGCCGAAATGCGTGTGATTCCGTAAGTCGTTATATGGAAGTGGGTTATGAAGTGCCTTGATACGGCACGCCTTGTGATACTAGTCCGCCATGGAAGGTCACCGTTCGATGGGACACGCCCTGATCGCGCTGGTTTTGCTGGCGCCGATGGCAGCGGCGAAAGACGAGGTTCCCGAAGCGCCGACCAAGGCGAAGGCGTACATCGCCGAGATCGAGTTGAAACTCGATGGGTCCGAGGATCCGTACGGCGACATGCCGTTCATGCCGCAGCGGCTCAACTACTACGGGTTCCTGCGCTTCGTCCGCAAGGCCGCCGCGGATCCCGAACTCGACGCGATCATCCTCCGGCCGAAGTCGGTCGGTGTTGGCTTCGCGCGGATGTTTGAGGTGCGCGACGCGCTCAAGAGCCTCCGCGCCGCCGGCAAGAAAGTCTTTGTCTACAAGGAGAACTACGGGCCGTCGGACCTCTTGTTCGCGTCCGTTGCGGACCGCGTTTCCATCCCCGAGCAGGGTGGCGTGTTCCTGCCCGGACTGGCGATCGAGGTCCTGTACATGCGCGGCCTGCTCGACAAGCTGCGCGTGCGTCCCGACGTAATCCACATCGGCGACTACAAGACCGCTGGCGAGTCGCTCATGCGCAAGGAGATGTCTCCGGCATTCCGCGAGTCGCTCGACCCGATCCTGGACGAGTTCTTCTCGTCGATGGTGGAGGCGCTGGCCGAGGGCCGCGCCCTCGCACCGGAAGCGATCAAGAAGGCCATCGACCGAGGCATGATCTCGGCGCGTGAAGCCAAGAAACTCGGCCTTGTCGATCGCATCGAGTACTTGGACCAGTTCAAGGAAGGCATCAAGGCGTTCTTCCCCGAGCGCAAGCTGGTGTGGTCGAAGAAGTACAAGAAAAAGGGCCTCAAGATCGACGCGAGCAACCCGATGGCTGCTTTCAGCCTGATGTTCGGCTCGGTCTTCGGCAACCAGAAGAAAAAGCAGCCGAAGGGCGACAAGGTCGCCGTGATCTACTGCTCCGGCGCGATCACGAGCGGCAAGAGCCAGTACGACTGGTCGGGCAACATCGCCTCGATGGGCTCGGAGACGATCGTCAAGGCGATCGACCAGGCGCGCAAGGACAAGTCGGTCAAGGCGATCGTGCTCCGGGTCAACAGCCCCGGCGGTAGCGCCCTCGCGTCCGACATGATTTGGCGCGCCGTCTCCCGCGCGAAGGCCAAGAAGCCGGTGATCGCGTCCATGGGTGATGTCGCCGCTAGCGGTGGCTACTACATCTCGATGAACGCGAACAAGATTCTCGCGGAGTCGCAGACGATCACCGGGTCCATCGGCGTCGTCGGCATGGTGATGAACATCGAGCAGACGTTGAAGTGGGTCGGCCTGAACCCGCAGCGCATCACGCGCGGCAAGCGTGCGGCCGGCTTCATGACCATGCGTGGCCTCAACGACGAGGACCGCAAGATCATCCGCGAGAACATGCAGGAGCTGTACGGCGATTTCGTCGCCAAGGTTGCTGCCGGTCGCGGCAAGACCCCGGCCGAAATCCACAAGATCGCGCAAGGCCGCGTGTGGACCGGTCGCGCCGCGCTTCAGCACGGCCTGATCGACTCGCTCGGCGGCCTGGAAGATGCGATCGCCACGGCACGCAAGATGGGCGGCATCGCCCCCAAGGCTTCGCTGGGCAAGGACTTCCACGTCCTCGAGCTTCCGCGCCGCGGCGGCCCGTTCGACGCACTGCAAGACATGCTGGGCATCCGGCTCGGCATCGACCAGCTCGCGCTTCGCGAACTGCCGGCCTTGCGCCGCGCACTCGCGCACATTCGCACGCTGATGAACTTGAGCCACGACCGCGTGTGCCTGATCAACCCCGAATTGACCGGCCTGACCCGCATGTTCGCGATGCCAGGCCGCTAAGCAAAACCAAACAATGACCATGGAGTTCAGTCGGGACCGGACTCCTGGTCGAGGGACGGGTGTGTTGCCCGTCCCTACTTTTTTTGGCTTTGCCAAGACAAGTTATAGGCCCGTGCGCGCACGACGGCTGCCGTTCGTACCGCGGCGCGCATAGGGACCAGCGCACGATGCGTGCGCTCCCGGGAGCCAACAGCGTACGGACGGCGATGTTTCCGACCGTCACGTGAGCGTCCTTTTCGGACTAACAAAAATCCGCGCAGCGGATTTTTGCAGTTGCCGTCCGCATCCGCCTAGGATTTGCGTTGTGGTCGATCGGCGTCCTCTTGGGCAGCGAAACTACTCGGACTTTGCGGGGCGCTACTCCGCTCGGTTGGCGACGCAGCCTTGGAACGCCTACTACGAGAGGCCCGCGACGCTGTCGCTGCTGCCGGACGTTGCGGGACGGCGTCTGCTTGATGCGGGTTGCGGGCCTGGCGTGTACGCCAAAGACCTGCGCGCACGGGGGGCCGAAGTTGTCGGACTCGACGTGACCCCCGAGATGCTTCTGGAGGCGCACGCGCGTCTTGGGCCGGACGTGCCACTGCTGCGGGCCAATCTCGAGCGGCCGCTGCCGTTTGCCTATGCGACGTTCGATATCGTGCTGAGTGCGCTGGTCGTGGACTACGTCGAGGATTGGGACGCGCTTTTCGCCGAGTTCCACCGCGTCCTGCGGCCGGGCGGCACGCTTGTGTTTTCGACCGGGCATCCGGCGTCCGACATCGAGGTGGCGCGACGGCACGGCGACCCCGACACCGATTACTTTTCGTGCACGTCGCTCGTGTACGTGTGGCACGGCTGGGGCGATCCCCCGCAACCGATCGAGTTCCTTCGCCGTTCGCTGGAGGACACCCTCAATCCCCTGGCGAGGGCGGGCTTCATCCTGGACCACGTCCTGGAACCGAAGCCCACCGAGCTGTTCCGGGAACGCGAACCAAAAGACTACGAACGCCTCCAGCGGTCCCCAGCCTTCCTCTGCCTGCGCGCGACCAAGTCCGACTAACAAGAATCGCCGCAGGCGATTTTTGCAGCGGACATCGCCGTCCGTGCGCTTTCGCCGCTACTTCTCCGCGACGAGATACGCAACCCAGCCTTGGCAGGCTTCGCCGCGGCGGGACGGGGACCACTCGCCGTCGCCTTCTCCGTCTTCGTCCGTGCCTTCCCAGTACACCGTGACGTTTTGAAAGCCGACCTCGCGGAGGATCTCCTGGAGCTCGGGCAGGGACCACAGGCGCCACTCGTACGTGTACGCTTTTTCGAGGCTCGTGCCGTCGCGGAAACGGAAGTGGATGTGGTTGATGATGTCGCCCGTGATCGGGTTGTAGTGCTCGGTTTCCCACGCGTACGTGAACCCTTCGACTTCGCGATCCTCCTCCAGTTCGAGGTACGAGTCGCTGCCGCCGTATGCATCCAGTACGAAGAGGCCGTCGTCGTTGAGCGCTTCGTAGACGGCCTTGAAGTAGCGCTTCAGGAGCCGGCGCGTCTTGAAGAGGAAGTACGAGAAGTTGAACGCGTTGATGCAGTCGACCGGCTCGGTCGCGCTCTTGAGCACGTCGCCCTCGATCAGCGTGAGGCGCGTGCGCTGGGCCGGCTTGAGGCGCTGCTGGATGCGCTTGCGCGCGATCGCCAAAACGTCCGGCGACAGGTCGATGCCGACGGCGGTGTTTTGGCCCGAGCGCTTCACCCACTCGATGCAGTTGATCGCTGTGCCGCAGAAGTCCTCGCGCAGCGTGTGGCACGTGCGGCCGCGGATTTCGCGCCAGACCTGGTTGATCAGATCGACTTCGGCTTCCGGCTCCTGCACGGAGAGCTCGTACAGCTCGTGAATGTCCGCGGTGCTCGCGGTGCGTTTCTTGCGGCGCTTCTTGCCCATATGCGCGCGGATGTTAGCAGGCGCAGGGGGCGCGCCAAGGGGTACGGGGTGGGGGGCGCGGGGAAAGGGGCGCTAGATCGCCGAGACGTATTCGCCGACGCTGCCGAACACCTCGTGGGGTTCGAGTGTGCGCGTGATGTGGCGGACGGGCTGGCCGTCGTCGAGGGTTTCCGCGAGGTCGATCGCCTGCTCCGCCTCGAGGCGGCCCGTGGCGGTCAGGAGGATCTTGACCTGCGGCAGATCGGGTCGGTCTCCCCTGGGGCCTTCGGCGACGATCGCGACCTCGCCCGTCGAGAGCTGCACGAGTGCGCCAACGGGGTACAGACCGAGCGCGTTCACGAACACCTTGAGCAGTACCGGGTCGAAGAGTGTTCCGGCCCTGCGCTGCATCAGGTTCAGCGCCTCGTGGGGGGCGCGGGGCTCGGCGTCGTCCTCGGTTTCCCGGCGGGTCAGTGCCTCGTAGCAGTCCGCGATCGCCACGATGCGGCTGACGAGGTGCGGTGCGTGTTCGAGCGTCGGTAGTCCGGCCCCGGCGTGGTGCTCGTACGCGGCGATGGCCGCCTTGAGCATGCCCTCGTGCGTGCTGCTCTCCTTGAGAATCATCAGCGCACCGCGGGCCGGGTGCTGCTCCGTGGCCTCGTCCGCGGTCTTGCCGAGGTCGTGAAACAGCGCGGCCAGCCCGAGTTCGCCGAGCTGCCGGCGCGACAGGCCCAGGCGCTGCCCGATGAGCAGGGCGTGGATGCACACGTTGAGGCTGTGGCGGAACAGCTTGCGGTCGTGGCCTTGGATCTGCGCGAGTGCCAGGACCGCCGTCTCGTCTTCCATGAAGCGATCGACGATGCCCTGGACGGCGCGGCGGGCGCGACGCAGCGTCTTGCGGTCCTCGAGACCGTCGCAGCGCAGCACCGCCTTGAATGCACGAAGGCCGCGCAGGTACGAGCGCATCGCGGTGGCACGCCGCTCCTCGAGCACGATCGGGTCGTGCTCTTCCACGCGGGCCGCTTCGATCGTGATCCCGTGACATCCCGCGTCACGAACGGCCGCGTCGAGGCGCTGGGCCGGCTCCGGGGATGTCAGGTCGAGTTCGATGAAGAGGATCGAAAACTCCTCGACATCGTGCGCCGTGACGTCGGGCAGCATGCGCACGCACTCGATGCCCCGTTTCGTCCATTCGCTGGCGAGAAACGTCAGTGCCAGGCTGCCGCACTCGCTCGCGCGCATCGTGCGCCCGTTCACCTGGACGCGCTTGCCACGCACGCCGATTCGTGTTTCACCCTCGTCGGCCGCCGCGTGGATCGCCTCGCCGAGGTTGCGGACCGCATCGACGGTGGCGTCATGGCGCCGGCCGTACATCTGCATGACCTTCAACGTTCCGAAGAGCGCGGCGACGAGCCGGCGGTACGGAAGAACGGACGTGTTCACGGCCTACCTCGTGACCTCGCGGGGGCTCGACTCGAGGCAGAGGCGGTTGCGGCCCGACTCCTTCGCGACGTAGAGCCGGTCGTCCGCGAGCCGGACCAGTGAGTCTGCATCGTCGCGCTCGGCGGGGCAGAAGGAAACGCCGCCGCTCACGCGGACCTGGATCGGATCGGCGCCGGTGCCCGGGTCGAGGACCGTCGAGCAGATCGACTCGCGAAATGACTCGAGGCGCGCGCCGAGCGACGGCAGGTCCTCGCAGTTCAGCACGCAGAGGAACTCCTCGCCGCCGAACCGGCAGGCGAACTCGCCCTCCGCCTCGTGTACGAACTCGCGCGTGCGATCCGCGACGTGCACGAGCACGCCGTCGCCCACCGCGTGGCCGTGTTCGTCGTTGATGCGCTTGAAATGGTCAATGTCGAACAAAAACACCGCGAACGGCGCCGTGGCGCGCGAGCGCAGGCGCACGTCGAGCTGGGCGTAGAAGTGGCGGCGATTCGACAGGGACGTGAGCGGGTCCGTCTCGGACAACTTGCGAATCTCGGCCGCGCGCTGGATGTTGAGCGCGACGAGCGCGCCGAGGTTCGCGAGCGCCATCGAAACCGAATGCGCCTTTTGCACGACCTTCTTCATGCCGCCGACGGCGACGCATCCGACCGGCCGTCCGCGGTGGACCATCGGCACATAGAAGTCGAAGTCCGTGGAAAAGACGCGGGTCTTCTCGATCCCCTCGTGCGTCGAGTCGTCGAGTGTGGCGAAGTCGTCCGGGCGCAGGATGAGGCACTTGGCCGCGGCGTACCCCAGCCGGCCGGCGCCGAGCGCGATGCGCATGTCGGGATACGCCTCGCTGTCCTGGAACCCCGACTGGGCGATGAGCCGCAGCCGGCCGTCCTCGAGCACGAACGCGACGCCGTGCTCGCAGTCCAGAATGCGTTCGAACGCGGAGAGGATGTTGCGGCCCAGCGTCTCGACGTTCTCGATGTTCACGAACTTCTGCGTGACCTCCGGGAAGCGGTCCAGCAGGTTCGTGAGCACGAGCCGTTCGCGGCTGAGCTGCAGCGACGTCTCTTCCGGCCGGTCGTCGAAGTTGCTGCCGGCATCCGACGCCCGCATTCGACGCAGCACGTCCTCAAGGTTGCCGAGCCGCGCCAGCAACCGGTTGCGGTCGCGCATCGCAATCAACACGGCCACGGTCGGACCGAGCACGGCGGCGGCCACGAGCGACCAGAGGGCGAGGGTGTTGCCCAGGATAAGCATGGTTGCGATCCCGGACCGCGTCCGGGGACCGATCTCTCATCGGCCCGTTAGGTCACGCGACTGTAGCCCGCTTCGGGCCCCGGCTTGGGGCACCTAACGCCGTTTCACAAAACGGCTTACGCCAGGGCTCTGTTTCGTGCACTCAGCGCACGGAAGCAAACGGACGGCGATGCTCGCGCCATCCTAACGCCCCTGCCGGGCGGGCCGGGAGTCCTTGATCTGCACCCGCTGCTCCTCGGGCGGCCGCACCGGGGAGTGGGCGGCCAGGTCGGCCGCGATGGCGTCGCGCATCGATTGGCGGGTGTCGGTGCGTCTCTTGGCCTTGGCGAAGCGGCCGAAGCCGTCGCCGCCGCGGGACAGAAACGAGTTCGTGGCGACCTTGTACACGCGCTCGTTGTCCAGCGCCTTGTCGGCGACCGTGATCTCTTCGAGGATGACTCGCTTGCCTCGTTGGCGTGCGGTCATCTTGAGGCCGCTCCATTCCAGCGCCGGATAGCCGCCGAAGGCGAAGTGGCGTTTGGCCAGGGCCAGAAGATCGGCGCCGGTCATCTCGAGCACGACGACAGTGTTGTCGAACGGCATGAGCCGGTAGCAGTCGCCCGCGGTCACAGGGCCGGCTTCGAGATCGCAGCGAATCCCGCCCTTGTTCATGATGCCGATGTCGGCCTTGCCCGCACGGCGCAACACGTCGGCCAGCCAGTTGCCCGCGGTCGACGAGCCCAGCCCGGGGCTCCGGCGCGCCGGAGCGGCGAGCCGCCCGACGACCCGCGCGAGCCGTTCCCGCAGCCCGCGCGCGTGGCCGTCGATCACGCTCTGCATTTTGGGATCGGCGGGCGTTGCGCGCGGATCAACCGCCAACAGGCGCAGCCGCGCCTTTTCGATGCGCCACGGGTTGCGCCTGAGCTCGAGATCGACGCGGCCCAGCGAGATGCCGCGGGCGTGCGTCTGCACGATCCATGTGTCGCCGACACGCTTGCCGAACGGCGTGTGCGTATGGCCGCCGACAATGAGTGCGACCTGCGGCACGGTCTTCGCCAGCGCGATATCCGCCTTGTGGCCGAGATGGCTGACGACAAACACGAGATCGGCTTCCGCCTCGCGGACGATGGCCTTCAGAACGCGCGCCGGGCGCGAAAACTTCACGTTGCCCGACAGGTCGGCGGTCGTGACGGACGGCGTGTCCGGCGTGATCAGGCCGACAACGACGATGCGGCACGGCACCTTGGGCGGCGCGAACACGACGTAGGGGCGAATCATGCCCAGCCCGCGGCCGGACAGGTTCGCGGCCAGCATCGGGAAGCGCGCGCGCTTGACGAGTCGGGCGAGGTTCTTCACGCCGAAGTCGAACTCGTGGTTGCCGACCGCGGCGGCGTCGTAGTGCAGCGCGTTCAGTGCATCGATCACGGCGTCGCCGCGCGTCTCGTTGCCGACCGGCGTGCCTTGAAACAGGTCGCCGGCGTCGAGCAGCAGAGTCGGCCGTTCCTCGCGCCGGATTGCCTTGACCATCGCCGCCAAGTGCGCAAACCCGCCTGCCGGCTTGCCGCGCAGCACGGCGCGCACGGGCGAAGGCGGCAACGGATCGAGCTGGCCGTGCAGATCGTTGGTGTGCAGTACGGTGAGTCGAACCGGTTCTTCGGCCCGTGTGACCCCCGAGGACACGACGATCAGAAACGCGGCAGCGAAACGCACACGCTTAGGGTACGGCACAGAGCCGCTCCGGCACTTCTCCCGTCTACTTGAGGCCGTCGACTACGGCCCGGCTTCCACCAGCCGGAGGGCCAAGTCCCGCAGGGAGAGAACCTCGATCTCCGGGGTCAAGGGATACGGTTCCGCGCCGGGGTAGACCAAGAAACGGCGCTCGGGGTTGAGGTCCGCGCAGCCCGAGTGGAAGCCTCGTTCGGGACGAGGCGAGAGGCTGCGCTTGATTTCGATCGCCCAGAGCGGTCCGTCGGGAAAGTGCAACAATAGGTCGATCTCCGCGCCGCCGCCGGTTCGGTAGAAGTACCCCAGGACACCCTCGGGCGCCACGTTGAGCAGGTTTTCGACGACAAAGCCCTCCCAGCTTGCGCCGACCACCGGATGCGAGAGGAGCGCGTCGTGATCCTCGATGGAGAGCAACGCGTGGACAAGGCCGCTGTCACGGACCATGACTTTCGGCGATTTTACCAAGCGCTTGCCGACGTTCGCGTGCCAAGCCGGCAGGCGGCGCAGCAACAGGAGATCGGTCAGCAGGTCCATGTAGGACGCGGCGGTCTTGGCGTCCACACCGATGTTGCGGGCGAGCTGCGCGACGTTTAGCAGGCCGCCCTGATGGTGGGCCAGCATCACCCAGAAACGGCGCAGGGTCTCGGCGGGAATGCGGCGTCCGAATTGCGGGATGTCTCGTTCCAGGTAGGTCCGGATGAAGTCCTGCCGCCAACGCAGGCTCCGTGCTTCGCTCTCCGCCAGAAAGCTGTCGGGAAATCCACCGCGCACCCAGAGCTTTTCGCCGACGCGGTTGTCGGCCGACTCGGCCACCTCCAGCACGTCGAAGGGGCTCAGTTCCAGGTAGCTCACCCGCCCGGCCAGGGTCTCGCCGGATTGCTTGAGCATCTCCAGGGAAGCCGAACCCAAGAGCAGATAGAGGCCCTCGCGGCGGTTGGACCGGCGTGCTCGATCGATGAGCCCCCGCAGGGCCAAGAAAAGCCGGGGCGCGCGATGGATCTCATCCAGGATGACGAGGCGGTCCAGATGGCCGCCCAAGTAGAGTTCCGGTTCGCTCAGACGCGCCCGGTCCGCCTCCGATTCCAGATCCAGATAGATGGCCCCTTGCTCGCGTGCGATCTCAAGCGCCAGCGTGGTCTTGCCCACCTGCCGCGGCCCTAGCAGAACGGCGGCGGGGACTTGACTCAGGCGCGTAGTCAATGAACGGGTCAGGCGCCGCTCAATCATCCTTGCAATCATGGAGGGTAGTTCCATGATATGCAAGGTTAATGCGTAAGTTTGGCCCGATGGAAGCCAGCGGGTGCGAGCGGCGGAGCCATGCGGGGACGGCTGTACAAAACGCCGGACTTGGGGGGGGCGCGTAGCTATCGGCGCGCTGGCGCGGCATAGCGGCGCACGCTGAACGAGCGTCCGGCGCTCGAGGTCACCCGGAACCGGCCTGTCGAGAATCCGCCGGTCCCGCCCGCCGGGCGGCGACCGGGGCTCGAGCGGAACGACGACGGGTTCTGGCGCCGCAGGATGAACCGGCCCGGTCGCTGGACCGGATAGCTCGGGCGCGCGACGGCGTGGTTCGGCCGGCGCACGGCGTGGTTCGGGCGTTGGACGGCCTGGCCGGGGCGTCGGATCGCGTGGTCGGGTCGGCGTACACCGTGGTCCGGGCGTCGCACGGCGTGTGCGGGCCGCTGAACGGCGTGATTGGATCGCTCGATTGCGTGGCCGGGCCGATTCACGGGGTGGCCCGAGCGCGTGACGGGATGCGACGGCCGGGCGATCGGGTGGCCGGGGCGGTTCACGGGGTGGCCGGGGCGTCCGACCGGGTGGCCCGAAATGCGCACGGGGTGGCCGCGGGGCACGATGATCGAGTTGCCGATGCGGGTTCCAAACGAAAACGGCGACCCGGCGAGGCCGGTTCCCATCGTGGCGCACGGCGAAGAAATCGCCGTCCGTTCCTGACGTGCGCCGACCTTCAGTGCGCCGGATCCGCGCTTCGTCGAGGTCTTGGTCTCTCCTGCGCGGGAGGAGAGGCTCGCCGCGCCGAAGCTCCGGCGGAGCGTAGGCGGGACGGCGATGTTTCTGCGGACGCCGGCGATGCGGCGCGTGGCGGTGCGGCGGCCGTCCGGGTACTCGTGTACCACGGTCGAGCAATAACGGCAGATGTGGTGGGCCCGGACCGGCGCGCGCCCGTTCACCCGGGCCATCGCGCGGGCGCAGGACGGGCAGTCGTCGGCAGCCGCGAGCGCGGTCAGCGCGAGTAGGATGACGGCGGTCCGTACCACGCTCGATGGCTAGCGAATTCTGTACCGTGCCCCCGCGCCCCCCTTTCTTGTCCACTCCTGAGGTCACCGTCGTGATCCCTGTCCACAATCCGGGACCGTTCCTGGAACCGGCGCTGCAGTCCGTGCAGGGCCAGAGTCTGCGGGCTTTTCGGGTCGTGTGCGTCGATGACGGGTCCACCGACGGCTCTGGCGCGATTTTGGCGCGATGGGCACGGGAGGATGGGCGGTTTTCGGTGGTGTCGCCGGGCCGGATCGGTCTCGTCGCGGCGGCAAATCTCCTCCGCGAGCATGTCGCGACACCCTGGATGGCGCGATTTGACGCGGACGACGCGATGCATCCGCGGCGCCTCGAGCTCCAGCTCGCGTGGGCCAAGGAGCACGGCCATCACGCGGTCGGCTCGCTGGTGCGGCTTTTTCCGGCGGCGTCCGTCGGCGCGGGAAACCGGGCGTACGAGGCCTGGCTCAACTCACTGGTCGAGCCGGCCGACATTGCGCGCGACTTCTTTGTGGAGTTGCCGCTGGCCAATCCGAGCGTGACGATGCGGGTCGAGGTGTTCGATCGCGTCGGCGGCTATCGTGACAACGGCTATCCCGAGGACTACGACTTCTGGTTGCGCGCGTGGGGGGCGGGATTCTCGTTCGGCAAGGTACCGCGCGTGCTGCACTACTGGCGTGAACACGCGGCGCGCGTCACGCATACCCATCCGCGGTATTCGGTCGAGGCGTTCTTGAAGGCGAAGGTCGAGGCCCTTCTCGCGGGGCCGCTTCGCGACGACCGCCGGTTCGTCGTGTGGGGCGCGGGCATGATGGGGCGCCGCCTGACGCGGCTGCTGGTGCGCGCGGGCCGGCCGCCGCTCGCGGTGCTCGACATCGATCCCAAAAAGATCGGCCGCAGCCGGCAGGGGCGTCCGATTCTTCCGCCGGACGCGGTACGTCCCGGAAGCGCACTCGTATTGGCGGCGGTGGGGGCCCGGGGGGCTCGCCAAAAAATCCGCGCGCGGCTGGCGGGCCAGGGCCTCGTCGAGACCGAGGACTTCTGGATGGTGGCGTGAGATGAATCGACGTGCGTGGCCATGCGATTCAACATCGAATTGGAACAAGAAACGGACGGGCGCTGGATCGCGGAAGTTGTCGAGCTATCCGGTGTTGTGGCCTAGGAACCTCGCCCGAAGAGGCTAGGGCGCTGGTTCAGGCTCTCGCACTTCGGACGGTTGCCGACCGCCTGGAGCACGGTGGAAGCCGGCTCTGAGCTTCTCGGCGTTTTCGTTCCAGGCTGCATGAATCGTTGGCCCTCGACTCGCGCGAGCCGATTGCTTGCGTCTAGTCGTCCTTGAGGCGCGCCGCAGCTTCCTTTTCCCGGCGCTCTTGTTCCTTGCGGCGTTCTTCCCTGGCCTCTTCGTACGCGATCCGCTCCTTCTCGAGGTTCTCGCGTTCCTTGTCGGCGTTCGGATCCTGTCGCATGCGGCGGATCTTGATCGCCTCCTCGCGCAGCGAGAGACCGTGCTCGGGAAACTCCGTGGCAAGGGACTCGAGCCAGCGGGCGTCCTGTTCGGTGCCCCAGCCCTCGACTTGCCGGAGCAGGATGCTGAGTTCCTCGGAACGAGGCGTCTTGAGCCGCTCGCGTACGAACTTCATCGCCGACGGCGAACCGGTCGAGCGTTTCGCGATCTCGTTGAGCATGAACCTGGCCTGCTCGCGTCGCGTCGTCGCGTTGTGGATACCGATGGCCGTGCGGGCGATGAGATCCTCGTTGCGGCTATGCAGTTCGATCGAGTTGTATGCGAATTCCCGCATCTCGGACGACTCGTTGTTCAGAGCCATGTCGATGGCCCACACCGCGGCCTCCTCGGGGTCGTGATAGTGCCGGGCCATCGCGCCCAGAAGAACCCGCCGCTCGCTGTCGTTGCGCGCCTGGTAGTAGCCGTCCCGAATCATCTGCGTCGCGTCCGCATGCTGGATCGCGCGCAGCATCGAGATCAGGACATCGCGCTGCCACATCGCGTCGCTGCCGAACCCCTTCTCCTTGATGAGCCCAAGGAGGTTGCCGATCAACAGCTTGTCCTTGACCAGGTTCGTCATGTCTTCCGCGACCTTTTGACGAAACATCAGGGCGCCGCCCTTATTGCCCTCGTTGATCGTCCGCTCCAGTTCGCGCAGCCACCGATGGCGATCCAGCGGCGTCTTGGTCGTGGCCGGTGGATCGCGATAGGGACCCTTCTGCGCTTCAGACGCCTTCGACTTTTCCTTGGGGGGGGCCTCGGGGTCACGTTTCTTGAGGTCGTCCCCGAACTGCCACCACAAGACGAGAAGGGCAACGACGGCGAGGCCGAGACCGAGGCGCACGAGCGGCTTTTTCATCCTGCCCCATAGTACGACCGAAAGCGGTTTCCGCGCCAAGCTACGTCGGATGAGCGCTGAGAGAGCAAACGGGCCTGCCCGCGCGCCGAAGAGCAAAAGCGCGAAGGCGGGACGGCGATGCTCGTTCGCGGGTCAAGCGACCGGCGTAAAGCGTTTGGGGGACCGGCCGAAAATGGGGGAGGGCATGGAAAAGGGAACGAAGGGGCCGCCGAGGAGCGGCGGAAGTCGGGCAGCGACCCGGTACATCTTCCAGGTCGACAGCAGTGCCGACGGGACGGTGCTGCGCATACTCGACACCCGCTCCGACAGGGTTTTTCGGGAAATCCCGATCGAGGACTTCCTCGCCTACGCGCGTTGCCACCGCAACGTGAAGCCCTTTCTTCTAGGGCACTTGCCGGTCTAGTCGGGTTCCCCAGTCGAGGCCAGTTGCCACTGCAAGATCCGCGGAGCGGATCTTGTTGGCCGGGGCTTCGCCCCGGACGATTGAACGGGCATCGCCGTCCGTTTGCTGACTCGGTTCGAGACGGTTCCAGCCCTGTCGTTTCGTTGTTGGACTCGGAATGTGCGGGGTGGTTCAGGGGGGTGCGGGCGCGCGTCGATAGCTCACCCACAGCAAGAGTGGGGGCACCATGGGCTCGACAGCAACGAGAGTTACAACGGCGAAGAAGACGCAAGCCCGGAAGGGCCGCGGCAAGCGAAAGCTGAGCGCGAAGGAGCTAGTGAAGCGCGACAAGCTCGCGGTCGAGTACCTTCCGCTCGTGCGGCACGTGGTTTCGCGAATCGCGCGCCACCTGCCGTCGCACGTCGATACCGACGAGTTGTTTCAGGTCGGTTCCATCGGCCTCGTCAATGCGTCGCGCGGCTTCGATGAGACCCGCGGGGTGTCGTTTAAGACATACGCGTTCGCGCTGATCCGCGGCGCGGTGCTGGACGAGCTTCGTCGGCTCGACGTGGTGCCGCGCTCGACGCGCGAGAAAATCCGGGCGCTCGAGGGGCACGCGAACCGACTGTCCCACGAGCTGGGCCGCGCGCCCGCGCCGGAGGAGCTCGCCGCGGCGATGGATCTGACGCGTCGGCAGATCGAGGAACTCTTGCGCGCTGCCCGCAGCGTCGCCGTCCTGAGCCTCGACGACGGCACGTCCTCGCCGGACTCGCTGCTCGTGCGCGACATCCTGCCGTGCCCGCGCACGATCGATCCCGGCGCCAACGCGGCGAAGCTGGAACAGATCGAGATCGTCGCCGCGCGGATTCAGGAACTATGTGACACCGACCGTCGCGTGATCACGATGTACTATCGCGAGGGTCTCCTGCTGCGCGAAATCGGGGCCATCCTCGGCGTGACCGAGTCGCGCGTTTCGCAAATCCACAGCCGGGCCCTCGACCGGCTCCAGGAACTGCTCCTCCCCGGCGACGACGAAAGCTGATCGTTCTCACGGGGCCACGACTCGCGAATAACCCGCGCAGTCATGAATGAGGGATCATGCGGGCGGGGGATCTTCCGAGAATGGAAGGGCCCCATGACTCGTCGCGATTCCCACTCCCGCTTTCGCATCCTCGTCGAATCGGACATGCCGGAAGCGGCCCGCCTCGAACTCATCGAGGCGGTGAAGCGCCGCCTCGCCGCCGGCGAACTCGACAGCGACCTCGCCACGCTGGAAACCGCCGTCGCACTCCTGGACGGCGACCCGTCGGGCCAGAAGTAGCCCGCAGAGACGGTTCGCCGCGGTCTGGAACAACCCCGACGATTGCGGCAGGTCTGGCTGCGGTGGTGGATCACGCGCGACTCGGCGGGGGAACAACGGCTATCATCTGTACATGTCCAACTGTGCGACCTTCGCCGCAATGGTCGCTCGGTTGGCTCGCTTTTGCCTTCCGTTCCATGATCTGGTGGCTACTCCGATTCGCTTGGCGCAAGCCATGGAGCAAAACGGGCGGCAGCTTCGGACCTGAGTCCGCGCGAGATCACCTCCGTTCGAAGGCGCGAGGATTTCCGTGGCCGACGGTCGTCGAATGCTCAAGCGGGGTAAGCCTCTCTTTGCTGCGTATGCTGTCCCAAGTGAGTTGGGGAACAAGCGGGCGGTCGGGGTCGATCTCGTCAAGTGCGTCGTGAAGGGAGGAGGGGGGGGGCTAAGACAGGTACCTGGTGTCAAGTAGTGAAAGCAGCATGGGCTGCATGGGCCGCAGCGAACACTGGTGTGCCAAAAAGGATCTTCGTGCCGTGGGGCAGGGGAATCGGTAGATGAGCAGCGGGCGGATGCGTGTTCGAAGGTGGGCTGGCGTGGCATTCTTGGTTGTCGCCGTGGTTCTCGTCGCATACTTGCGCGGGGGCGGGGCATGCGAACAGGAGGAGTCCAAGCAGGAATGGCCCGAGCCGATCGAGCTCAATACGTCGCACGGATCCGCGCGTCCGGATCCCGACGTGCGCCGAAAGTTCGACGGAGTTTGGCGCGGCGTGAGCGGGAATCACGAGGTGACGGTCAGGTTGCGGGACGGTCTTGGGTACTGTGTCGTCGAACCCCCCGGGGTCAAGCTTGTGATCATGGTCACTGCGGTATCCGCAGAAAACAACGTCGTTCAGTTCTGGCTAGAGGGGCACGAGAGCGATTTTGTCTGGTTGGCACGGCCCACGGAACGCGATAGGCTGAAGATTCTGAAGGTCACCGATTGGAGGTCAAACGAGGTACGTGGACGGCAGGTTTGGCCGCGCAACTCGTTCGAGCTGAAGCGGAGAGGTGGGGCCTAGCGAAAATCCACGGAGTGGATTCTTGTCAGCGCGTAAAGCCGCGAGTAGAGCCCCCCCGCAGCCAGCAACTCCTCGTGCGTGCCTTGCTCCGCGAGCTGTCCGTGGTTCAGGCACAGGATCTGGTCGGCTTCGCGCACCGTGGACAGGCGGTGGGCGATCACGATGGCCGTGCGGTTCTCGACCAGGCGGCGCAGCGCGTCCTGGATCAGCCGCTCGGTGTCCGAGTCGATCGACGACGTTGCCTCGTCGAGCACCAGGATGTCGGGGTCGGCGGCCAGGGCGCGGGCGAAGGCGAGAAGCTGTTTTTGGCCCACGCTCAGGTTGTTGCCGCGTTCGCGGATCGTGGCCTGCAGGCCGCCCATGCGTTCGATGAAGCCGTCGGCGTTCACCGTGCGTATGGCCCGCCACAGGTCGTCGTCGCTGAGCTTGTCGTTGCCAAGACGGAGGTTGTCCGCCACCGTGCCCGTGAACAGGAACACGTCCTGCATCACGACCGCGATGCGTGACCGCAGCGCGCGCCGGTCGTACTGCTGGGTGTTCCAGCCGTCTACGAGGACGGCGCCGGACTGCGGATCCCATAGCCGGCTCAGGAGCGAGATGATCGACGTCTTGCCGGCGCCCGTCGGGCCGACGATGGCTACCGTGTCGCCCGCGTTCACCGAAAACGAAATGCCGCGCAGGACCGGCTCGCCTTCGAGATAGGCAAACGAGACGTCGCGGAACTCCACGTCGCCGCGCAACTGTTCCGGACGCGCCGGCTGGGCAGGGACATCGCCGTCGGTCTGCTTTTTTCGTTCGGTGATTCCGTCCTGCTCTGTCTCCGACTCCGTGGGCTCGTCCAGCACCTTGAAGATGCGTTCGGCGGCGGCGAGGGCGGCCTGGAGCACGTTGAAGCGGTCCGACAGTTCGCGGATGGGGCGGAAGAAATACTGGATCGCCATCCAGAAAAACGCGAACTGGCCCCAGGTCAGCTCGCTTCCGGCGATACGCGACGCGCCGAGTACGAGCAGGCCACCGAGGGCCGCAATGGAGAGTGTCTCGACGATGGGCCAAAACAGCGCGAAGTTGAAGATGGCCTCGAGGTTCGCGTCGCGCAGTTCCTCGTTGCGGAGGCGGAACTCCTCTTTGACCGGCGGTTCGCGGCGAAACAGCTTGATGACGGCGATGCCCGTGAACGCTTCCTGCTGGAAGCCGTTGAGGCGCGACACGTTCGTGCGCACGCGGCGAAACGCGCGGCGCATTCGCCCGCCGAACCAGAGCGAGAACCCGAGAACGATGGGCAGCGCGGCGAGGGACACGAGGGCCATCGGCGCGTCGATCATGAACAGGACCACAACGACGAGCACCAGCGTCAAGAGGTCGTGAAAGACCGCCGCCACGCCCGACGAGAACATCTCCGCGAGGGCTTCGACGTCGCTGGTCGCACGGGTGACCAGGGCGCCGACCGGCGTCTTGTCGAAGTAGCGGACCGGCAGTTTGTGGACGTGGCCGAACAGGCGCGACCGCACGTCGTAGATCACGCGCTGGCCGGTCAGGATCGTGAGCCGGATGCGGGCGAATTCGCCGATCGCTCCGAACGCGACGAGAACAGAGAACAGCCCCGCCCAAGAGACGAGGGCCGCATCGTCGCGCGCGATCACGCCGTCGTCGATGGCTCGCTGGATGGCGTGCGGACCGAGCAGCTTGAGTACGGACAGCGCGACGAGCACGACCACCGATGCCGCGATGAGTTTTTTGTGCGGCAGCACGAAGCGCAGGAGTCGGCCGGCGACCCGCCAGTCGGCGCGGCCGCCCTCCTCGAGGGAGCGATACGCGGGACTCGGGCTCACTGAATGTCCTCGATTTCGGCTTCCAGCGCCTGCATGCGTGCGAGGCGGGCGTACTCGCCGTCTTGCCGCAGCAGTTCGTCGTGTGTGCCCTCTTCCACCACGCGGCCGTCCTGCAGGTAGACGATCTGGTCGGCGTCGCGGACCGCCGAGATCCGGTGGGCAACAACGATCGCCGTCCGTCCCTGACGGGCGAGCCGCAGGTTCGCGAGGATCGCGGCCTCCGTCTCGGTGTCTACGGCCGACAGCGCGTCGTCCAGCACCAGCACCGGTGCTTCCGAGACGAGCGCGCGCGCCAGGGCGGTGCGTTGCTTTTGACCACCGGAAAGCGTGACCCCGCGTTCGCCCACGACGGTCTTCAGGCCTCGCGGAAGCTGGGCCAGGTCGGGCGTGAGGTGAGCGGCAGCGACGGCGGCCTCGATCTGCGCCGGTTGTGCGTGGGGGCGTCCATGGGCGACGTTCTCCTCGATCGTGGCCGAGAACAGGAACGGTTCTTGGGGTACGAACGCGATCGCGCCGCGCAGATCACCGAGCGCTACGTCCAGCAGGTCGCGTCCGTCGATGCGGATGGCGCCGCGGGCCGGATCGTAGAGCCGGGCGAGCAGGGCAACGAGCGTCGACTTGCCGCTGCCGGTCGGGCCGACCACGCCGAGCGTTGTCCCGGCCGGAATTTTCATGCTGATGTCGTGCAGGACGGGGACGCCGTTGTAGGCGAACGTGAGCCCGTCCATTTCGAGCGCGCCCTGGTGGGCGCCGCCGGTCGCGTCGGCTCCTTGTTCTTCCGTCCGGTCCCTTTCCGGCGACTGCTCGAAGACGGTGTGGATGCGGTCGAGGCCGGCGGCGCCGCGTTGCCACAGGGACAAGACCCAGCCGAACGACATCATCGGCCAGATCAGGCGCACCTGCAGCAGGTTGAACATCAAGAGCCCGCTGACATCGAACTCGCCGCGGATCGCCTGGCGTCCGCCGACGAGCAGGATGATGGCGAGGCCGAGCGCGCCCATCGCGCTGGTCCAGCCGAACGTCAGTCCGCGAATACGCGCGAGCCGGACGTTGGCGTCCATGTAGTCGCGTCCGAGGCGGTCGATCGCGTCCTGCTCGAACTGCTCGGTGGCGAACGTACGCACGACGCGCGCGCCCGCGAATGATTCCTGCGAACGCGCCGTGATTGCCGCGAGGCAGTCCTGGACCTCTCGCGAGGCGCGATGGATGCGGGGCGCGAAGAACAGAAGACCGGCGGCGATGCCGGCCAGGGGGCCGATCGTCCAGAGAGTCAGCGCCGAGTTGGTCCACAGCATGACCGTCAGTACGCCCGCGAACGTCAAGATCGCATCGACGAGGTACATCGCGGCGGGGCCCACGGCCATCCGCACGGCCTCGAGGTCGGCGGTCGCGCGCGACATCAGGTCGCCGGTGCGCATCGCATCGAAAAAGCGCATCGGCAGCCGCTGCATGTGCGCGAACAGGTCGCGCCGCAGATCGGTCTCCATGCGGCGGGACGTGCCGATGAGGTGTTGCCGCTTCAGAAACGAGAGCCCGCCCGCGACGAGGGCAAGCAGCAGCGCGACGCCGGCCCAGAACGCAACCCGGACCGCGTCCACGGTTTCGCCGGCCCGGGCCGGCCCTTCGATCGCCTGCACTCCCTGGCGCAGGATGACCGGTCCCGCGACGGTACAGACGTTGCCGAGGACGAGCGCGGCGAGGCCCACGGTCACGGCACGGCGGTAGCGCGGGAC
This sequence comes from Planctomycetota bacterium, assembly GCA_021776735.1. Taxonomy (GTDB): domain Bacteria; phylum Planctomycetota; class PLA2; order PLA2; family PLA2; genus JAJFFH01. The sequence continues at coordinate 61,341 of JAJFFH010000051.1, forward strand.
GTAGCGGAAGATGAGTTGCCAGCGGGCGGGCATCAGGGCGCAAAAATGCGTATTCTACGGGTGCCCATGAAGCGCTCGCGGTTCGGGTGGGTCGATCTCTTTTTAGGCAATCGCTTTTTGATTCCGGTCTCCGAGCGCGGGCTGGACGAGGCGGGGCGCGCGGCGAATCTGGCAGCCGGCGAGACGCTGCTCGACCTCAAGTGCGGGAACGGCGCCGCGGCGGTCTTTTGGGCGCAGACCTTCCACGTCTACGCGCGCGGCATCGCGGGCACCGCGGAGTTCGTCACGAGCGCCCAGGAGCACGCCGACCGCAGCCCCGCCCGGAGCCGCCTCCGGTTCTTCCACGATGATCCGGCCCATGCCGCTGGCCAGGGTCCGGTCGATGTCCTCGTGCTGTTGCGCGGCGGCACGCCCCGCCCCGTGTTCCTGCGCCCGGGGGGGCGGATCATCCAGGGGCGCTTCGTCTTCGACACCGAGGCGCCGCCCGAACTCAGAACCGTTTTCTTCGACGAGCCGCAGGCCGACGGAGACGTGTCCTGGTCCCGCGCGGCGACCCCGCTGGAGTGGGAGCGGTTCCTCGACCCCGTCGAGAGAGCGCTGCGCGTTCACCGGCGCGGCCTGAAACGCGACGAGGACGAATCACCCATCGCGAGAGCCGCCGAGCAGATGGTCACCGCTTTCCGCGCCCACGGCTCCCACGTGTCGTACGAGCTGGCAGTAATCGTCCCGTAGCGGAACGCAGTCGGAGACAGCAAACGGACGGCGATGCTCGTTTGGCGAATCGCCCGAGGGGCGATTCGCGCCCTCCGACTACGTAATCCCGCGAAGCGGAGTTACGAAAGAACGACGGAACCCTTCAAGTGTCGGCTCACACCATCCAGGCCCCGTCGGAAAGCAGGAAGGAAACATTCCTTCCTGACGGTGCTTGCTTGTCACCCCTAATGACACGAGGGTTCAGCGGGATCCCTCCCTCGCTCCTGAAAAAAGAGTGGGCGCCTCTGGAAAGAGAATGGGCCCGCAACAGGCTTGGGATGCGCGGCGTGCGAAGCTGCACGTGCGGGTGGGGCGGTGCCGTGCGGGTCTGCACCTCGAACGGTGCCCGGGCGACGAGCGATTGCCCTAAGTCCTTGGCATTAAAAAAATTAGGGGGACCAACGACGTTGGGCGCCGTTTGGTCCCCCTCTTGCTCTTAGGCATCTCGTTCGGTACCTGAAATAACCCAAGACAAGTAAAGAGAGTGATTTCGTTTGTACCCTTTTTTCCTTAACTGAGAGCCCAACCATTGCGTTTCAGGTGTTTGAACGCCCGGTCTCACGACCGGGTTTTTTTTTGTCTGGACCGAACGCTTTTGCGGCTCTTTTGTCTGGACGGGACGATTTCAGTATAGCCGACCATGCCCCCGCCGCGCGCCCCCGCCGTGCCTCCACCGCCGGAGCCAGGGGCCTACGGCGAGAGCCGGGCGACTTCGTCCGGGAGGGCGTCGCGGAGTACCGCCCAGGCCCGGGTTCGCTCCGGCGAGAGGCCGAGCGCGGACGTAAAGTCCATGAATGCGCCGAGCAGCCGGCTCCGCACCGCGGATTCTGCCGCGGCGATTCGCGTGAGCGCCTCGCGCAGCTTTTGATCAACCGCATTCGCCCCGTGGTTTTCGGCAAAGCCCAGCACCTTGTGGGCGAGGGTCTCGCCCACAAGTTCGGCCAGGGCCGTGCGTTCGGCTCCCGAAATGACATCGTCGTCGAGCACCAGGTGCGCCCCGAGCCAGGTCAGCGCGAGGCGGAAGACCTCCTCTTCCTGTTTTTCGAGGTGTCCGTCGCCGAGTTGCCCCAGTCGCGTCGCCACCGCCTCATCGATCTTGGCGAGCGACGTCCCTGTGCCCGGGGTTCCGCTGAGGGAGTGATAGACGTCGGACTCGCTGAAACGGAGCAGCGCCCAGAGCCGTAGAGGTAGTCCCGGGTGGGAGGTGTGGAGTTCCCATTCGGAATCGACCTCGGCGGGGCGGTCGGTGAGTTGATCCAGGAATGCGTCGATGTCGAGCGAGAGCCCTTCGCCGCGCAGTCCGCAAGCCAGCTTGACCATCACGCGCGCGGCCGTGAAGACACTGCGGGTGGCCACGAGACCGACGCGGTCCGCCGAGATCTCCTTGTAGCGTTCCCGTGCGCGCGCCTGGACGACTTCAAACGTTGATCCGGGCTCGGGCTGGTTGCCGTGCTCGAGGCCGAGGTGGCCGAGTTCGTGGCCGATCGCGAAGTCGAGCTCGTTGGGCGCCAGCAACTCCACGAGTCCGCCGTTCAGCACGACAACCGGCCGATCGTACAGACCGTACGCCGGCGCGAACGCGTTGGCTTCCGGGTTGTTGACGACGTAGACCTCCGGCGGTTTGTCCAGCTCCAGATGGTCGCCGACCCGTTCGATCGCGCGTTGGATGTGCGGGGTCGCCGTCGGCGTGACGCGCAGACCGTTCGCCCGGAACTGCGCCACCATCGTGGCCATGCGGGAGCGGCCCTGCGGCGCGCGGTCGGTCGGGTCGTCCAGCGAGAACCGGACCGCGGCGCACCGCCCGCGAAATCCGCGTGCCGCACTCATCACTGGTTCGCCGTGAGTTCGCGGCGCAGTTTGGTGATGAGCTCAAGCCGGCGGGTCGCTTCCTCGCGCACGCTCTCGTCGTCGTGCGTCGCGCGGGCGCGCCACTTCTTGTACTCGCGGTTCAGGAACGCGATCTTCTCCGCGTGTGAGAGGCCCTCCGGCATGTCGAGCAGGGACTCGTCCTGCTTGTGCCCATACATGGAAAGGCGGAAGTTTCGGTCGTGCGCCTCCTTCGCAAAGTCGGCGGGGATGTGGAGCAGCTTGGCGAGCTGCGCGAGCGCTTTGGTCTCTTGTGTATCAACGACGTCGTCCGCGGCCACGACCCGTACGCAGAGTTCATAGGCCGACTGGTGATAGTCCGGACTGTCGAACTCGAGGATTTCGCCGCACGTCTCGGTGATCAGCGCGGCCGACTTCACGGAACCCGAGACGAGCGTGGTGCGGGTCTCCTTCAGCATGTCCGACAGGCGCTTGCGTGCGTCCGCGTCGGCTTCGCGCGCGGCGAGGCGCTCGCGGAAGTAGCTCTGGATCACGGCCGTCTCGGTCCGGTCGATCGTCCCGTCGCTCGCACAAAAGGCGAGCGCGAGCTTCCCGATCAGCATTTCCTGTTGCTCGGAACGCTGCTCGAACTCCATGTAGCCGTGTTCGGTCTGTTCGAAGCTCTCGATCTTCGAAGCGGACTGGAACACGCGCTCCTCGTTGCGCTGGTCGACGATATCGACGTAGATCCGGAACTTGCGCGTGCCCTGGTGCGGGCCGAGAAGCGCAAAGACGGGCACGACGGCGATTTCGGCGTTTTGGACGACCGATTCCGCGTGCGGGATCTTCGAGTCGGTTTGCGCCAGAAAGAGCCCTTCCTCGTCGGCCAGGTCCGGAAGGCGGCAATAAACGGCAAAGCGCTCGTCCTTCGTGGTCTCGTCGACGACGCGAACCTGCACGCGAACGGGATAGCGCGCGCGGGGTACGACGATCGGGCCGTTCATGAAGACGCGCCAGATTGCAAAGGTTGATCCGCCATCCTCGATCGTGTCCGGCTTGATCCGCACCCTGAAACGCGGGGCTCTCCCGCCGCCCCGGTCCCGACCACGGCTGCTCCCGGTGTTTTCGGAGATAGCCCGGACGATCCAGATGACGATGACAACCAGCAGGAAGATGCCCTTCATCGCTACAGCTCCAGGTCGTCGAGGTCGCTCGTGTCGATTTCGGACTCGTCCGCCGACGAGCGGTTCGCCATGTCGAGGTCGAATTTCTTCGTATTGCCGCTCTGGACGTCCTTGAACACGCAGGCCATGCGGCCGTTGTGGTCGTACGAATAGGTGACCTCGATCGGACATCCCGCCCGGCGGCCGGAAGGAAGTGGCATCTGGCCTTCCACGATCTTGCGCACGAATTCCGGATCCTCGTCTTCTCCCTGCGTGATGACGCAGTCGATGCAATCCTGGTCGTCGTTGGTCGTGTAAAACGTGTCCGTGTGCCGAGCCGGCACCGGGCGGTTCTTCGGGATGATGATGGAGTTGCGCAGCCGCGTGACGCCGTGCAGCTCCTGCAGCACGAGCGTGCCGAAGCTGTGGTTCGTAACGTCGCGAATACTCGTCCGCGAGAGGTACGCCTTGGCTTCGTCGGGGAGGTTGCTCAACCCCTCCTTTTCCATCAGGACGCCGGCCTGGATCGCCGCGCCGAGGGCCACCGCTTCGTCCGGGTTGACGCCCGCCAGCGGGGGCTTGCCGAACTTCTTTTCGAGCATGGCGCGCACGGCCGGGATGCGGGTCGATCCGCCGACGAGCAGGATGCCGTCGATGTCGCCGGTCGCGAGGTTGGCCTCCGTGAGCGCGTTTTCGACCAGCATCTCGGTACGCACGAGGTGATCGGCGATCAGGGCTTCGAATCCGGGCCGGTCGATCGTGACGTTCATGAGCTCGCCGTGTCCCTGCAGCGCGACGGCCGGGATTTCGTCGCGGCGCGACAGTGAGCACTTGTCGCGCTCCGCCTGCTGCAGGAGGGCGTGCCACGCGCCGTGGTCGTCGCGAATCGCCTTGCCCTTGGCCGCAGCGAACTGCTGGTCGTAGTGCTCGGCCAGCGCGACATCGAGGTTGTAGCCGCCGAGGTCGTGGTCCCCTTCCGAGGCCAACACCTCGACCGACGTCGGTGATGCGACGTTCACGATGGAGACGTCGAACGTCCCGCCGCCGAAGTCGTACACGAGCACGTTGCCCTTGACCCGCCCGGTGCTTGCGAACGCGATCGCGGCGGCAGTAGGCTCGTTGACGATCTTCAGCAGACGGAGCCCCGCCGCCCGGGCCGCGTCCATCGTCGCCTTGCGCCGGATCTCGTCGAAGTACGCGGGGACGGTGACCACGGCGTGCTGCAGCGGTCCGAGCACGGCCTCGGCGTCTTCTTTCACCTTTTTGAGCACGAGTGCGCTGATATCGACGGCGCCGTATTCCTTGCCATCGACTGAAAAACGCCACTTGGGGTCGCCCATGCGCCGCTTGACCCAGCGCACGACGCGGTCGGGGTAGCCTCCGGCCGAGTCGGCTGCGTCGCGTCCGACCAGCGGCGAGCCGCTGCCCTGGAAAAACACGGCGGACGCGGTCGTGCGTTCCCCCTCGCCGTTGGCGACGATCTCCGGCCGCCCGGCCGGGTTGATCACGGCCAGCGCCGAAAACGTCGTACCCAGGTCGATTCCGATCGCCGGATGTCCCACTTGACCCTCCCTACTCTCTCGCGATATCGACCTCGGCCTTGCGCAGCATCTCGGTGCACCCGCCCGACGTCACTGAAAAACCGCACCGGTGAACGCGCGTGACCGCCGCGGCCTCGCCCTGGGTTTCGCCCGGCTCGCCTTCGGCCGCCAGCACTCGCATGCTCTTGCTGTCGTGCGGGGTGCCCGCCGCGGGCGCGATGATCTCGATCCCCAGACCGCGCATTTCGCCCTCGATCGTAGCGCGCAGGCTGCCGACGAACTCGCGCGCCGGATCGTCGGCGTCCCCGTCACGCTCCTGCCGGAACGCAATGTCGTGGATACGGAAGAGCGCGTGCAGCGACTGCAGCATGCCGTCCAGCCGATGCGCGTCGGCGTCCTTGAGGAGCGCGTTCTTGGCCTTGCGGGCGAAGTCGGCCACATCGTCCAGCCGCGCGGCCATCATGCCCACTTCGTCGCGCAGCGCGCCGAGAACCTCGGCCGCATTCGACTTTCGGGTTGCACGCCCTTCCGTACCAACATGCCTGGCCTCCGTCCCACCATGGCTGGCCTCCTCGCCATGGCTGGCAGCTCGCCCGTCCTGCGTCATCTTCGCCCTCCGCCCGATCTTCGCGGCCCGGGCAGCCGGAGAGCCAGTCTAGCAAAAAGTCGACTTGCGCTGCGCCGGGGCCGGAGCGGGCTAGAGCGCTTTCTGGAGTGCGCTCAGGAAATCGCGGTTGCCCGCGATCAGGTAGCGTTCTTCTTTTTGATCGACCGACTCGACGTCGGCGTCGCCCTTGGCGGACTCCCGGCACCAGTACTTCAGCATCGAGAAGACGGCCTCCTCGTTGGACGTGTTGAAATCAACCCCACGCTCCTCTTTGAGCGATTGCTGGATGGACTCCAGGTCCTGGGGCGAGAGCATGATCCGCGGCATGTCGGCTATTCTCCGCCCTTGTTCCAGTTGTGCCTGCCGAGCGCTCCCTTCGCGACCGGGAGATCGAATCGGAAGTCGTAGGAAAAGTCGGATCGGCGGCGCCCGATCCAGCCGTTGGGCAGGATCCGGCATGCGGCCCAGAGCTCGGATTTCGCCTCGCCCGGCGGGGACTGACGCTTCTTGAGGTTGACCGGCTGCTCCTCGACCACGAAACGGATCGTGACCCGGTCTTTTTCAGCGTCCGCGGTCACCGTCGTCGCCATGTTTTCGGGCTTGCGCACGCGCTTGACGCTCTTCTTGTCCAGCATGAAGATGCCCTCGGGCGGCATGATCCCGGCCTTGTTCGCCAAGCCGATGTAGCCGTACCAGTAGACGACGATCCACTCGCCCGGCGGCAGCGTCTTCTCGCGCCAAAGGCCGATCTCCGCCTGTTTTTTGCGCGTGGCGATCTCAAACGCGTCGGGCTCCGGCGGCTTCGGCGGCAGCTTGATTTCTTTCTTCTTCTTCTTGCTCGCCTGCTTGCGCCGTTTCACGGCCTCCGCGTACTCCTTGCGCTGCTTCTTGAGTGCGACGGCCTCGGCAGCGCTCATGCGAACGCCCGCACGGATCGCGACGTCCGAGCGCAAGGCGCCGAGAATCTGGAACTCACTGCCGTCGAGGTTCTTACCTCCCCGTTTCCACCGCTTGTCGACCGAGTCTTTCACCTTCTGGTTGAGGTCCGTCATCCAGGTCGGAACGAAGGCGATGCCCATGGCTTTTTCGCGGGCATGGACGTACGGCGCCTTGGCCGGCGTGATGTGGATAACATCGATGCCGGAGGCGCGGGGCATGGCGAATCCGATCGGGTTCTTGAGCCAGGTCGTGTTGCCGCGACCGTAGCAAAGCCGGAACAGCGAGTGGGACATGAGGTCCCAGCCCGGCTTCACGTGACGGACCAGACGCAGCCCGAGCGTATCGGCGCGGTTTTGGTACTTGAGGTCGAGCACGGCGTCACCGATCTTGGCCGAACGGGTCGAGAGTTGGACGAATCGCCAACCGTCGCCGTAGCTGGCTCCCTTGGCGGTCAGGGCGTAGTTCGTCAGGTCCGGGTCGGGAGTCGGGAGCTTGGGCCGTACATGCGGATGCAGGTCGTAGAACGTGCGGGTCATCTCCCAGACGTTGCCCAGCAGGTGGCGCACGCCCGACTTCGTGTCGCCGCCCGCGAACGCGGGGTCATCGACCCGCGCGGGGCCCTGTCCGATCACCTTTTCGTTGCCGCCGAACGAATAGCGTTCCCATTGCGCCGCGTGGTTCCACGGACCGGGGATGGTGTGCTGCTCGGTGTTTGGCCGGTCGGGACGACCCGCGCGTTCGAACTCGTATTCCGACGGGAGATGGCACCCGGCCCACTCCGCAAATGCGAACATCTCGTTCGGCGATACGTCGCGCACCGGGAAAGAGGCGAAATCCTGGGAGCGCATCGGCGGACGGAGATTCTTGAGAATCGCCTCGTCCGGCACTGTGAAGGCTTCAGCCGGGCTGAGCGTGGGATCGAAGTACTCCCGGCCGACCCGGAGGCCGGAGAGCCTGCACCAGCCATACCAGGTTTGCGGAACCCGGTGACGGTACAGGGTCAGCTTGAGGCCCTTCGGCAGACGGAACTTCGCCGCGTTCTTCGCCGGCACCTTGGCGTTGTGCGGAGGGTCTTCGGGGCTCCAATCGGGCTTCCACTGGACGGGCAAGGGCTTGGCCGGTTCTTCGGCTTTCTTGGCGGCATCGCCGTCCGTTTGCTCCCCGCCCTCTTCGGCCTCGTCGCCGTTCTTCTTCTTCTTCGGCTTTTTTCCATTCTTCTTTTTTCCACGTTTCTTCTTCGCGGGCTTCTTTTTGCCCGCGTTTTTTTTCTTCGGCTCCGCCTTGTCCGGCTTTTCTTCTTCTTCCGACTTTTTCTCTTCCGGCTTGGCCTCGGGTTTCTTCGGCTGGGCGGCTCCCGGGTTCTTCCAAGCGGCGACCAGCTTCTTCCAGTTCATGGCGTAGATCGCACGCCATTCGCTGGCGACGCCGCGGCCGCGGAACCGGACGTACTTCTCGGCGAGAGTCTCGAGAGTCTCGGACCCGTCGCAGACGTGCTCAACGCGGAAGTTCCGGTCCATGTAGTGCTTCCACTGCGCGTTCGTGATCTCGAACCGGCCGACGTGGTAGGCCGGCAGGCTCAGCGCCGGGACTGCACCCCATTTGTCGTAGAGCAGGGCGCGCTTGAGATTGCCGTTGGTCGCCCGCCGCTTGTAGTCGTCGCTCGTGCAGCCTGGCTGGATTTTTCCGGCTGGCACATACACGAAGCCGGGCAGGGACGGCCCCTCCGGCACGCGCGCCGGTTTCTTGTCCGGTTTTTTGGAGGGCTCCTTGGCCAGGAGCGGGACGGCGAGGAGCGCCACGAGGGTGGGGGCGAGGAGGCCAAGATAACGGTACCGCATGGGGAAACTCCCAAGTTTATCACGGGGGGAGACTTGGCTGGCACCGACCGTCATACGCGACATGTGGGGGAGAAATATCAACAAGAACACAGCATCTGGTGGTTGGGGGTTGCGGTCTGCCGAATCCCCTGATAGCCTGCAAGCTGGCAGCGAGTCCGACGCCGCGCAATGTCGGCGTGAGTGTGTGCATGTAAGTCAGGGAGGCCTGATGGGGACGTTCGAGAAACTCGGGATCCTCGTGATCGTCGTCATCATCGTGATGATTCTGGCCGTGGCGATCTACCAGTGGGGTGGGGCGGGCACCGAGCCCGGCGCCGTGGTCGGCACGAGCACGCCGCTCGTCATCAACCGCAACCTGCCCGACGACTACCGCGCCAAACGTGCGGTCCGCCCGGGCGCCGACGGAGACAAGGGATCGCCGAGTGCCTCGCCCAGTGCTTGGGCCGGCGGCATTCCCCGGCGCTACAGGATCCGCGCAAACGACAAGGTCTGGTCGCTCGTCTACACCCGCTGGGGTCTGCGCGAGTCGTTCATCCAGCAGGTCCGTCGCGCGAATCCGGATAAGAAACTGGCGCGCCTCCAGATCGGCGATGTGTTGGTCATCCCCAACCCGGAGCGCTACCGGCGCGGAGCCCGCTCGCCCAAGGGAGGCGCGCCCGCCGATGCCCGCCGCTATGAAGTCCAGGAAGGCGACAACCTCGAATCCATCGCGCGCAAGCACCTCGGATCCGGGCTGCGATGGAAGGAGATTCTGGAGCTGAATCCCGGATTGGAGCCGCGCGGCCTCCAACTCGGCCAAAAGATCTGGATTCCGGCCCGCTAGACGGAAGTCCCAGACCGCGGCCCGAACGAGCGGTCGTGAACTGCGATAAGTCGTTTTTCGACACGGACTTATGTCGGAGAGGCGCGGGGAGGCGCGGGAGGGCGGAACGGCGCCTACAGCCTGCGCCTCGAACTCCCGATAGAGAGGAAGCGGGCGAGTTCCGTCCGCCTCCGGAGACCTATCCATGCCCCGCGTAGCACGCGTCATTCTGGCCCTGATGGTGGCGGCCCCCGTCTGGGCCCAGGAAGCACCCGAGTCCGACGAAAAAACGACGCCCGACAAGGCCACGACCAAAACCGAGACCGAAAACGCCGAAGCGGGCAAGGAAGGCGGCCGGGTCGTCAAGTCCGACAAGGACAAAGAGGTCAAGGTCCTCAAGCCGAAGGACGTTCCTGCGGAATTGGGGCGGTTGAAGTCGAAGGCGGACATCAAGGCCGAGATCACCGTGCGTCCGCACCATGGTCGGCCGGCGATTTTCAAGGGTGTCATCCGCAACGGCAAGCTGATCGAGCGATTCGCCAAACGCCGCTTCCGGTCCGAGAAGAGCGTCGAGCATCCCCGCTGCGGCGTTCGCCTGTGGTGGATCGGCAACGCCTCCGGCTGGATGTTTTTTCGCTACACCAACATCCAGTCGATCGCGCTCACGGGCCGTCTCACCGACGAGGAGCGTGCCGAGATCATGGCGCGCTTGAAGGCCAGGTCGCCCGACGAGGTCGGCAAGAAGGAGGCGAGCGCTCTCGTCGACCTTGAAAAGCAGCTTGACAAGCTGACTCCCGCCGAGCTCGGCAGCTATCTCTTGCGCAGCTTCCCGGAAAAGGACGGCTGGAACCGCAAGCGTCACCGCGCCCTCAAGAAAAAGCAGATCATCGAGAACAGGCCCCTCGATCGGGACGAGGCGATCTTCGTGAAGCACTACAATGCGCTGATGAGGGCGCGGCTGAACAAGCTGAAGACGTCCAAGCGAAAGGTCGAGATTGAGCCCGGATCGCGAGAGGAACCCCGTAACGACACCGGCGACGCGAGCGGGACCGGGAACGGTATCGGACTTCCTCCCGGCACGGGCGAGCCGTCGGGCGACGACGGCTAGGTTCGTTCTCTCTCCGCTCTCGGGCACCTACGCCCTCGTCACGCGCCTGCGAGCAAGGCGCTGGCGGGGGCGTCGTCGTTTCCTGCCGCATCCGGTCTTGAGTGTCGGCAATCTCACCTTTGGTGGTACCGGGAAGACGCCGTTTGTCATGCATGCCTGCCGGACGCTTCTCGACCGGGGGCGCCAGCCCGCGATCCTGAGCCGCGGCTACCGCGCGGAGGGCTCGGACGGCAACGACGAGGCCAAAGTGATCGCGTGCCGGCTGCCGCATGTGCCGCACGTCCAGGATCCGAACCGGCTGCGCGGCGGCCTGACGGTGGCCGCATCCGCCGACTTCTACGTCCTCGACGATGGGTTCCAGCACCTCCCCCTCGGCCGCGACGCCGATGTCGTACTGGTCGATGCGACCGATCCGTTCGGCGGCGGCGCCTGCCCGCCGGGCGGCCGCCTTCGCGAGCCGGTAAGGGCGTTGGCCCGTGCCGACCTCGTCGTGCTGACCCGCGCGGACCTTGTCTCGCGGGACGATCTGGGCGCGGCCATGCGCCGCATCCGGGCGGTCACGCCCGCGCCGCTGGCCATGGTGCGCTTCGCGCCTTCGTGCGCCGAGGATCTGGCTGGACAAGAGGTCCTTGTTGCCTGCGGCATCGGCAATCCTCGCCAATTCGCCTGCACCGTGCGCCGCATGGGCGCGCAGGTCCAAAAGACGCGCGTCTTCCGGGACCATCACGCCTACACCGCCGCGGACGCCGAGGCCCTGGCCGGTGCCGGCCTGCCGGTTGTTGTCACCGAAAAAGACGCGGTGAAGCTCGAGCGGCTGTGGCCCGGCACAGTACCCCTGCACGTGGTCGCCATCGAGCTCGAATGGATGGACGGTGCCGAGCATTTTCACGCCCTGTTGGACCGGTTGTGCGCATCGCCGCGATAAGTGGCCGGACGGCGGACGGGCGTCCGTTCCAGATTCGGTCGCTGCGCGCGTCCGAGGCGGGACTCCTGCTCGACCAACTCTGGGAACTCCAGGTGTCGGATCCGGCGTTCCACGTCACCGAACCCGACGAGTTCAACTGGACCGCCGACCGCCTGCGCGGCCGCATCGAGGCGCTGAACCGCGCGCCGAACGGGCTCTACATCGCCGTGTTCGCCGACGAAGGGATCGTCGGATCGCTCAGCCTCGCCGGCGGTCAGCACAAAAAGACGGCGCACGCCGCGGTTCTCGGCATGGGCGTGCGCCGCGGCTGGCGGCGGCAGGGCCTCGGGCGCCGGCTGGTCGAGGTCGCCTGCGATGCGGCTCGCACCGCGGATCCGCAACACATCGCCGTCCTTACGCTGACGGTCTTTTCAACCAATGAACCCGCCCAGCGGTTGTACGCGTCTCTTGGGTTCGCGGAGGAGGGGCGCGGGGGAGGAACCATTCGCATCGACGGACGCGACCAAGACGTCATCCTGATGGCCAAAAGGCTATCGTGAGCCCATGATTCGCGTGCTGCGCCATGAGTCCACGGTCCTGAAAGACAACCCGCTGCGGGATCCGTGCGAGCGTGATCTTTGGGTGTACCTGCCGCCGGGCTACGAGGCTGCGGCGCAGAGTTACTCGGTGCTTTGGTGTTTGACCGGCTTCACCGGTACCGGGGCGATGGCCGTGACCGGCAACCGGTGGGCGCCCGGGCTGGCCGATCGCATGGACCGTCTTGTCGCCGAGGGCTGCCCGCCGGTAATCGTCGCGTTTCCCGACTGCTTCACGCGGTGGGGCGGCAGCCAGTACTTGAATTCCGCGGCGTTCGGCAACTACGAGGACTACCTGTGCGACGAGCTCTTGCCGTTTGTCGATGGCGAGTTGCGGACGACGGGGCGGCACGGCGTGTTCGGGAAATCGTCGGGGGGTTACGGCGCCGTGCGTTTGCCCATGCGGCGTCCCGGCCTGTTTTCGGCGGCGGCGTGCCACAGTGGCGATATGGGCTTTGCGTTTCCCTACGTGCCGGGTTTCGGCAAGACGGCGGCGCGGATCGCCCACTGCGGGTCGGTGGAGGCCTGGGTCGAGCAGTTCGAGTCGGCGGAGAAAAAAAAGGGCGCGGACTTCGACGCGATCAACACCTTCGCGATGGCGGCCGCCTACTCGCCCGACACGGCGCATCCGTTCGGCGTTGCGCTGCCGTATGACCCGGAGACGGGCGAGATCATTCCCGAGATCTGGGCGCGGTGGAAGGCGAACGATCCAGTCGAAATGGTACGCGACGAGTCGTGTGCCGACGGGCTGCGCAAGCTGTCGCTGCTGTTTTTGGACTGCGGCGCGAACGACGAGTTTCAGCTTCATCTCGGGCTGCGCCTGTTCGTACGGCAGCTCGAGGAACTCGAAGTCCCGTGCATTGTCGAGGAGTTCCCCGACAACCACCGGTCGATCAGCTACCGTTACGACGTGTCGGTGCCGCGTCTTGCCGAGGCGTTGAGCCGCTCGTAGTCCGTTCGTCGGCGTCCCGCGACTTTGCCTCTTGGGGCCCCGATTCCTCGGGCCCTTGTTCCTTGGGTACGGGCGGCGTGTCCGTGAGATAGGTATAGGCGTTTAGGCCGTCTTCGTAGCGTCGCAGGAGCAGGGCGGTCTCGTTGGCCGTCATCCGTCCGTGCCACAGCGCGTGTTCGCAGGCCGCGCGCACGCGGGCCACGAGATCGCGGCGGTCGAAGGCGACGTAGTCGAGCACCTCGGCGATGGTGTCGCCGACCTGCACGTGCTCAAGCCGGTACCGGTCGCCGGACAGCGTGACGTGGATGGCGTTCGTGTCCCCGAACAGGTTGTGCAGGTCCCCGAGGATCTCCTGGTACGCCCCGACCAGAAACGCGCCCATGTAGTACGGCTCGCCGTCGGGCGCGTGGACCTCCAGCGTCTTCTTGACGTCGTGGATGTCGATGAACGAGTCGATCTTGCCGTCGCTGTCGCACGTCAGGTCCACCAGCGTCGCGCGCCGCGCCGGGCGCTCGGTGTGCCGGTGCAGCGGGAGGACGGGAAAGAGCTGGCCGACTGCCCACGAGTCCGGGATCGACTGAAAGACCGAGAAGTTGCAGTAGTACGTGTCCGCCAGCGCGCGGGACAGGCCCTCCAGCTCCTCGGGGACGCGCGGCAGCGATGCAAGGTGCCCGTGGATCCGGGCGAAACACGCGTAGGTCAGGCCTTCCGAGTCGGCGCGTCCCTTGAGGTCGAGGTAGCCGAGGTCGAAGAGCTGGATGGCCTCGTCGCGCGCTTCGGCGGCGTCGTGGTACGGCTCGAGCAGGTTGCGCACCGTGATCGACGACCAGATATCCCAGAGCTTGCGCACGACGTCGGGGGCGTCGTCTTCGGGCCGCGCGGGCGTTCCGTTCGTGTTGCGGTGGGTGTCCAGCACCTCGAACACGAGCACGGCGTGGTGGGCCACGAGTGCGCGGCCCGCTTCGGTCACGAGGGTCGGGTGCGGCACGTCGCGCGCATCGCATGCTTCTGCGACGGCGGCCACCACGTCGTTGGCGTACTCCTGGATCGAGTAGTTCATCGACGAATGGAAATCGGTGTTCGACCCGTCGTAGTCGATGGCCAGCCCGCCGCCGCAGTCCAGGTATGCAAGCGGCGCACCGAGTGCGTGGAGTTCGACGAACAGCCGCGAGGCTTCGCGCAGCGCGGTCTTGAACACGCGGATCGACGGGACCTGACTGCCCATGTGGAAGTGAAGCAGCCCGAGGCAGTCGAGCATGCCCTCGGCCTTGAGCTGCTCGACCGCCCCGACGATCTCGCGCGCCGTCAGGCCGAACTTGCTGCGGTTGCCACCCGACTCCGCCCACCGGCCGCGACCGCGCGCATGCAGCTTCGCGCGCACCCCGAGCCGCGGCCGAATGCCGAACTCGCGCGCGACCTGAAGAATCGTATCGAGGTCGCGGTAGCGATCGATGACGAGGATCGGACGCCGGCCGAGCTTTTGCGCGAGCAGCGCCATCTCGACGTACGACTTGTCCTTGTAGCCGTTGCAGATGATCAGCGCGTCCGGGTCGTCGGCCACCGCGAGCGCGACAAGCATCTCCGGCTTGCTGCCAACCTCGATGCCGAGGTGAAACGCCCGGCCCTGCGTGAGCAGCGCTCCGACGACCTGGTTTTGCTGGTTGACCTTGATCGGGTAGACCCCGCGGTAGTCTCCCTGGTACTCGTTCTCCGTGATCGCCCGGTGAAAGCAGCCGGCGAGATCGCGGAGGCGCTCGGCCAGGATGTCTTCGAACCGCAACAGCAACGGCAGGGCGTGACCGCGGGCGCGCACATCCTCGGCCAGCGCCTTCAGGTCGATCGCCGGGCCGCGTTCGCGCTGCGGACGCACCACCACGTTGCCGTTTTCGGCGATTCCGAAGAAGTCCGAGGACCACTCGGCCACGTTGTAGAGCGACAGGCTGTCGCCGATGGTCCACCTTTGCGTGGGATCCTTGGCCATGGGTAGTGCGGGGAGTGCCGTGCCTTGGGGATTACGGGGGATCGAATAATCTACGCGGTGTCTCGTCGGCACGCCAAGAAGTCCGCGTCACGCTGTCCCCCGGACCCCCTGAATTTTTGTGGCGAATCCAACAGTGACCAAGCCGTCCCTTCTCGAAGTCGAAGCCCGCTCATACGAGCTGGACCCTTACGGACACCTGAACAACTCCGTGTACGCCAACTGGCTGGAGCACGGGCGGCTCGTGTTCCTGCGGGATCGCGGCGAGACCTACACCTCGATTCCGGAGCGCTACGGCGTCCACGTGGTCGTGGTGCGCCAGGAGCTGGACTACAGCGAGCAGGTACGGTTGTCGGACCGGCTGCGGATCACCACCCGGATCGTGCGGTTCGGGAACAGCTCGTTTGCGTTCGAGCAGGCGGTCGATTTCCTGGACGGCCGGCTGGACGGCCGGCCGGCAGCGCGCGGGCTCGTGACCATGGTGTGTGTCGGGCCGGATGGGCGCTCGTGTCCGATGCCGGCCGCGCTGCGGAGCTGCCTCGACACATGAGCCCGCGCGGGTCGAGGGCCCCGGGTATGTACGCCGCCGCGCTGCGGGCATCGCGGATCGTCGCCGCGAGCGCGCCGCACTGCTGGCGCCGTCCCGCCGCGGTCGCGCGCGCGAATCTCGAACTCGTCTACGGCCGCGCCGACCCCGCGTTGCTGCGCGCGGTCTTCTGCCATTTCGGGGCGGCGTTCGTCGATCTCTTGTTTTTTCGCCGCCTGTTCGATCCGGCGCGGTTCGACGAGCACTTCGAACTCACCGGACCGGGTTGGGAGCACTATCGCCGCCATCGGAATGAGGGGCACTCGGGCGCCGCGGTGTTCGTCACCGGCCACTTCGGGAACTGGGAGCTGTTCGGGGCGGCGTTTCGGCACCTCGGCATTCCGTTGGCGCCCGTGGTCCGGCCCCCGCGCCCCCCCTTTTTGGCCCGCCGTCTCGACGCGTTTCGCCGCGCCCAGGGCCAGGAGACGATCGCCAAGGACGACGCGCTTCCGCGTGCGCTGCGCGCGCTTCGCCGCGGGCGCTGCGTCGCGTTTCTCAACGACCAGGCGGCCGGCCGCTACGGTGTAACCGTGCCGTTCCTGGGTGTGCCCGCGGTGACGTTCCCGGTTCCGGTGATGCTCGCGCGCAAGACCGGCGCGCCGCTCTACGCCGGCTACTCGACGCGCGTCGGGGACGGCATTCGCTATCGCTGCCACGCCGAACCGGTGGCCGTCGATGGAAACGACGAGTCCGTGACGCGGCGGCTCAACGATGTCTTGTCCGGCTACGTGCGCGCGGCGCCCGAGCAGTGGTGGTGGTTTCACCGGCGCTTCAAACCGCGGCGCCTTGAGCGCGCGGGACGACCTCTTTCCCCGGCGGGAGTGCCGCTCTAGGCGCGTTGATCCCATGAGCGTACTCGCCCGCCTCAACCGCCGCTTTCTCTTGCGCTACCGCTTTGAGTACCTGCTCGCGCTCCTTGTCTTGTACGGCGTGCGCGCGCTCAGCCCGGCGTTCGCGTGGCGCTCGGCGCGTATGCTGGGCCGGCTGTTTCACCGCTTGGGTGTGCGTCGCGGCATCGTGGACCGCAACATCGGCGTCGCCTTTCCGGAGTTGGACGGGGCGCAGCGCCGCGCGCTGGCCAGCCGGTCGTTGGAGCACCTCATGTCGGTCGCCGTCGACATGGTGTTTCAAAAGCGAATGCTCACCCGGCGCAGCCTCTGGCGAAAAATCGAGTTCGACGGGCCGAACCGCGGCTATCTCACTCGCCAGGGCCTCGACGCAATGCGGGCCACGACGCGGGTCATCTATCTGACCGGCCACTTCGGCAATTGGGAGCTGGGCTCCGGCCTGATGGGCCTTCTGGGCCTGCCGATCCTGCCGGTGTTTCGCCGGCCGCAGAACCCGTTTTTCGCGGACCTGATCGAGCAGTTGCGACTGCAGGGACAAGACGACACGATCGAAAAACGCGGTGCGGTAGCGCGCATGCTCGAGGTGCTCGACGCGGGCGGCAACATCGGTTTCCTGTTCGACCAGGAGGCGTTGTACGGACCCGACGTGCCGTTCTTCGGCCGCCCGGCGCGCACGCACAAGACCCCCGCCGCCCTGGCCCGCGACTACGACGTCGAACTCCAACTCGGCGTAATGATCCGCGAGGGCGACTTCCTGCGCTACCGCGCGTGGGGCGGACCCGTGGAGCTGCCGCCGAGCACGGGCGACCGTCACGCCGACATCGTGGCGATTCTGGCGCGCCTGCACACCATCCTTGAGGACCGGATCCGGCAAAACCCGGAACAGTACTTCTGGCTGCACCGCCGCTGGAAACGCGGCGGCCTGCACGACGAGGAGACTGCGTGAAGCCGATCCTCTGGCTAAAGTGAACGGACGGCGATGTGTTTGGGGGCTCGCGAACCGTGTCGCGAAGGCGGGGCTCGCGCCGGAGGTCTCCGTGAAGGCGGAAAACACCCCGCTACGACAGCTGCGCGATACGCCAGATACCGGTCGCTTGCCGCGCCATCCACTGCTGGCGGGTCGTGATGCGATCCGCGGTCCAGGTGTCGTTTTCCTTCGCAACCCGTTTCGTTAGGCCGAATTCGCTTTGCTCGTACTTCGACCTCTTTACCGTGAACGCGGAGTTCGCCAGATCGCGGTTTGTGTTTTTACGGAGCAGGGTCATGTTACCCAGCCGGTAGACGAGCGCGTCCGCCTGCTCGTCGGAGAACTCGGGCCAGAGGTCAACCGGGTTTTCCGGCAGTATGTGCTCTACGCTGTACTTCGCGCTGCCTTCGTCGAATTCGATTTGTTCCAGGTGTGACTCCAGGCGGAACAGGATGTGGCGGACGACCTTGGTGTTGCGCGACGACTTGGTCCTGAGAACGAGGTTGGCAAAATCGCTGCGAAACGCCTCGTCCGGTACGTAGATTTGGGCGAGGGACGTGATTACATCGCCCGTGGTTTCGAGTTCGCCGACGGCGATTTCGTTCGCGATGCGGGTGTACCTACGCTCTTGCTCGCCGGGGGCGCGCTGGCCGACGACGTTGTAGCGAAACGAAACGACGCTGCAAGCGCGAAGGATCTCCGCCACCCCGTCGGGCGGGAAGGCCCGGTTGGCCGCGAGCAGCAGCGGCCACGGTTGCCGAACGTTGTAGAGCTTCAGTTCATCCACATGCCTCGACTGATCCGGGGTCCAAAGTTCGTCGCTTGGATCGTGCAGCGCGGCGTAGACATCGACATCCTCCTCCATGGCGTGTAATAGCCGGAATGCGTGTTCGCGATCAGGCGTCTCCTTCCGAATCTCCTTGAAGAGGTTCGTCTCCCGCACGAACGGACGGCGGCTGTTCCAGTGCGCCCGCAAGAATCGCGTGAAGCTCCGCTCTCCAAGGGCGCCCACGAGTCCGGCCCAGCGGCCCTCCAGCGACCGGATTTCGGCGTCGTGGGAGCCCTCGGCCGCTACGACTGAAAAGAGGTAGTTCTTTAGGAGGTCGGTCGGCGCGAGCCGTACTCCGCGTGCATTGAGGGTCTCGAACACCTTGAACGCATTCAGTTCATCTCTCACCGTGATTACCGTGAAGAGAAGTCGATCCGTGATCTGGTCCACGAAGGCTGCCAGCGCCCGGCCCGGCTCCGAGCGCTGCGCGTTGAAGTGGTCGCGGACCTTGCGATCAAACCAATCCATGGCTTTCCGAAGAAGTCGTTCCGATGCCCGCAGGTTTCTTGCGGGAGGATCGCGGAGTGGCACCAGGTAGTCCTGGTAGAGACGATCGTTGTTCCGGTTCAGGGTGAGCTTGGACCGTGCGGCCAGCGAGACGGGGTCGAGGTACCCGATATAGGAGCTGCGAAGCTGTTCCAGCCGCTGCTCGTTGTCTTCCGGCGCAACCCCGGCATTGATAAGGGAGCGAAGCTGTTTCAGGACGGCAAGAACGATGATGCTGAGGGTGGCAAGGCGTTGTTGGCCGTCGATGACATCGAAGTTTCTCTGGTCGCTGGACTGCAGCACCAGGTACCCCATGTAGTGGACCGGATCGCCGTCGGCGGGGAGCGTCTCGAGGATGTCCTGCCACAGATCTTCCCACTCACCCTGGTTCCAGCTGTAGTCGCGCTGAAACGGGGGGACGCGATACGAGAGCCCGTTTCCGAGGAGCTTTCGGAGCGTCTGATTCGAGGTGTCGAAAGCCGTCATCGCGCCTCTACGAGCGTAGCCGAACAGGGGGGCAAGGCAACACGCCTGTCGCCGATTGGTGTGGGGGGCGCGGGGTCAGCGGTATCATTCCCGCGATGGCGATCGACCTCCTGGCGGCCATTGAGAAGCTGCCGCGTCCCGAACTGCTGGTCGTCGGTGACCTCATTCTTGACCGGTATGTGGCCGGCGAGGTTGGGCGCATTTCGCCGGAGGCGCCGATTCAGGTGCTTTGCGAACACCGCAAGTACGAGACCCCTGGCGGCATGGCGGCGGTGGCGCGCAACCTCGTGCGGCTCGGGGCCAAGGTGCATGTCGCGGGGCTGGTCGGCGCCGACTCCGCGGGCGAATCGCTCAAGGAGCGCCTTGCGGCGGCTGGCGTGGGGCTCGAAGGCGTCGTCGCGGAAATGGGGCGGCCGACGTCGGTCAAGACGCGGTTTGTGGCCGACAGCCAGCACGGTCGGCAGCAGATTCTGCGCGTGGATCGCGAGACGACCGAGCCGCCGGCGACCGCGGTGCGCAATGCGATGCTGCGTGCGATCGAAGGGCGCCTGCCGCACGTCGATGCCGTCGTTTTGAGCGACTATTCCAAGGGTGTCCTCACCGCTTCGGTATGCAAGAAACTGATCGCGGCCGCGCGCAAGGCGGGTGTTCCGCTGCTCGTCGATCCCAAGGGCGACTTCGCCAAGTACAGCGGCGCGACGGCGATGACTCCGAACCGGGCAGAGGCGGCGGAGGCCACCGGCATCGAGATCAGAGACGATGCGGATGCCGTGAAGGCCGCGCGCAAGCTGGTGGAACGACTCGGCCTTGAGGTGTCGTTTATCACCCTCGACCGCGACGGCATTTTCGTGCAGCCCCGGGATGGGCGCGGGGTGGCGATCAAGACCGATCCGCGCGAGGTCTTCGACGTGACCGGCGCGGGCGACAACGTGATCGCGACGCTGGCCTACTGCATCGCGGGCGGTCTCGATCCCGTGCGCGCCGCGTTTCTCGCGAACGTCGCCGCGGGCATCGCCGTCGAGCACTTCGGTGTCGTTACGGTTGGCTGGGACGAGATCGCCGCGCGAATCGCCGCGGGCCAGGGCGGCGACGCCAAGCTCGTCGATATCGACATGCTGGAGCGGATGCTGGCCAGCGCCCGCGACGCCGGTCGCCGGGTCGTTTTCACCAACGGCTGCTTCGATGTCCTGCACGTCGGCCACGTCGATCTGCTGCGCCGCGCGCGCGCCATGGGCGATCTTTTGGTCGTCGGCCTGAACACGGACGCCTCGATCCGCGGCCTCAAGGGCGAGTCACGGCCGGTCAACGACCTGCGCGCCCGCGCCTCGGTGCTGGCCGGCCTCGCGTCGGTCGATTACATGGTCGCGTTTCGCGAGGAGACCCCGAAAGAGCTGATCCAGCGCGTCCGCCCCGACGTGCTGGTGAAGGGGGCGGACTGGGAAGACCAAGGTGTCGTCGGCCGCGAATTCGTCGAAAGCTACGGCGGCCGCGTCGAGTTCGTCCGGTTGCTGGAAGGCCATTCCACGACCGGGGTGCTCGAGAACCTGAAGAAGCTGCACGACGGCGATGACCCCGAGTGAGGAACGGACAGCGATGTCCGCCGCTTAACTCGGTAGCATAGCGGGCATGGCTGTTCTTGCGGATCTTGTCGAGGCGTTTTCCGGGCGGCGAATGGTCGTGCTCGGGGACCTCGCTGTCGATTGCTATGTGGAGACGCGTCCGGTGCGCATGTCGCGCGAGGCGCCCGTGCCGGTATTGCGCTATCTGCGCCGACTGTACCGGCCCGGCGGGGCGGCCAATACCGTCATGAACCTGCGCGGTCTCGGCGCCGACGTGATCCCGATCGGGATCGTGGGGGACGACGAGGCTGGCGTGGCGCTCCTCGCGGCGTTTCAAAAAGAGGGGGTTTCGACGGATGGGATCGTCGTCGCGGGCCGCAGCGTCGTGCGCGTTCGGCTGACCAGCGGCGGACCGACCCGGGCTCAGCGACTCCTGGCGCGCGTGGATATGGAGCCGGGCGATCCCTTCGAAGAGGACACGATGCTTGAACTCGTCGCGCGCGCCGGTGTGGCCGAAGGCGCGGAAGGCGTCGTGGTCTGCGACTACGGCTACGCGGCGGCGTCGCCCGGCCTGCTGCGTCCGGTCACGGCTGCCGCTCCGGATGCACTCGTGAGCGTCGATACGCGATTCAACCTCGGCGGTTTCGACCGCGTGGACCTGTTGACGCCCAACGAGTCGGAGGCGGGGGAGTTTTTCGGCTACAGCATGCGCACGGCCGAAGAGGCGGGAGACGCCGCGCGCGAGCTGCGTGAGCGGTACGAAGCCAGTGTCGTCATCTTGTCGCGGGGCAACCGCGGCCTTGTGGTGGCCGACGAAGACGGTATCGAGAGCCTTCCCGCGGCCGGTCCTACCGATATCGTCGATCCGTGCGGAGCGGGCGACTCGATCCTCGCCGCTGCCGCGCTCGCTCGTGCGTCCGGCTCGACCGCGCGCCAGGCTGCCCGGATTGCCAACGCCGCCGCCGGCCTGGCCGTGATGCGTTGCGGCGCGCGCGGACCGTCGGCGGATGAACTCCGTGCCGTGTTGTCGTGAGGGGCTCGTCGTGAATGGGCCCATCGTGATCGGGCGAGCGGGGGCGGGGTCAGGGGCGTCGGCGTGAGCACGGTTGTCTCGCGTCACAAGGACCGCGTGGTCCGCGAGGAGGGCGACCGGTTCGTCAAGGAGTTCGCGCATGTGCGCGACCGTGATGCGGAACTTCTGCGCTACGCCTGGCTGGCCGCCGCGGGCGTGCGAGGACCCGAAATCGTCGAAAAAGATGGCGCGCGCTACGTCACCGCCCGCCTGCCCGGCATCCCGCTCGACGAGCTGATCCGCACCCAATGGGCGACGATGCCGCGAAAGGCCCGCAACGACGTCATCCGCCGCTGCGCCGAAGTCTGCCAAAAGATTCGCGATGCCGGCTACGCCTGGCCCGACCTGGTGACCTATCACCTGTACGTCCCGTCCGCTTCCGCGCCGGAGGCGCAAAGGCGAACCCCGACCCTGCCCCCGCCCCCGACCCCGCACCCGACCGGTCGCGCCGAAGCTCCGCAGGAGCGCAGGCGGAACGACGTAAGAGTCCTCGACCCCGCGCGCGTGCGCCGCGGGCGCCTCGATTTGTCCGCGCTCTACTGGTCCACCGAGGAGCCGACGGTATCGCGCGCGGACCGGCTTCGGTTTTGGCGCGCGTATGCCGGCGGCGCGCCGTTGCCGCGATTGCGCCGCATCGGCCACCGTGGACGGTTCCGGCCGTATCGCTGGGCCGTGCAACGCGTGGCCATCGCCCCCGCGCCCCCCTTCGACTCTTTTGTGGATGTGGTTCATACCGGGCTTTCGAGCGCGGACGCTCTTGCGGATCATCCCGAGCTTGTCGTGCGCCGGCGGCTCAAGAATCGCGTGAACGCCGTGTGGCGCGATCTCGTGGTCAAGATCGTCGCGGACTCGCGCGAGGCGGAGCGCGAGTGGGAGAACCACCGGTTGCTGATGGCCGCGGGCTTTCGCGTGCCGGCGCCGGCGGTCGGCGGCGTGTTGCGCGATGGACGGGGCCTGTTCGCGACCACAAGACTCCCGAACGGGCAACCAATCGACGACGTGTGGGCGACCCTGGATCGGCGCGCAGCGGTGCGCGCGTGCGCCGACATCGCGCGGCGCCTGCATGCGTGCGGACTCGTGCACCGCGATCTCTATCTGTGCCATCTGTTCGTGACCCCGGGTCGGACGGATGCGACGCAGATCGAGGTGACCCTGCTTGATCTTGCGCGCCTGACCCGCACACGCTCGCGTCGCCGGCGGGTGAAGGATCTCGCGGCCCTGGTGCACAGCGCACGCGAATTGGTCACGCGCACCGACTTGCTGCGGGGCCTCGAACGCTACGGCGGCGACCGCCGGCTCGCGCGCGCGGTGTTAAAGAAGGCGGCCCGCATCGCGCGCCACATTCCGAAGAACGTGCGCGACGGAACGCACGTGCCGCACACGCCATCCGGGTTGGACGGCGCTACTGCGGGCGCCAAGGCGAGTGCATCGAACCTGGGGAACACGGGGGGGCGGGGGCCGACCGACGACGACAGCGGCTCAGCCGGAAACCCGGGCGTGGCGCGGGCGGACTGAGGCCGGGGCATCGTGCATATCGGAATCATCTGCGAGCACTCCGATCCGGAGCGCGGTGGCGCCGAGCGGTACCTGCTCGACCTGCGCCGCCGGCTTGGGGAGCACGGGCATTGCGTGAGCGTGCGTGCGCGTACCGGTCCGGACGCCGCACCGGTGGCCGCGTGGCCCGCGTGGCGCCGGCCCCCGGCCTATGCGCGGACGTTCTTGCCCGCGTTGCGCGACGCGGGCGCGGAGCGAATCCTCGCCACGGTGCCGGTGCCGGGCTGCGATTTCTATCAGCCGCACCACGGGGCGTACGGTGTTTCGATTCCGGCCCATCTTGATCCGCTGTTGTGGGGCTGGCGGCACGTGCGCCGGTACAACCCGACACGGCAGTTTCACTTCGCGCGGCTGCGCGCGTTCGAGCGGCGCGTCGCCCGGTCGGCCACCGTGCTAGCACTGTCCCCGCAGGTGCGCGACGACTTCGCCCGCGCCTACCCGGGGTGCCGGAGCCTCCTGTTGCGTCCGGGAGTCGATCTCGAGCGCTTCTCGCCCGCCGCGCGTTCGTCCGGAGGCGCCCCGGCGCTCTTGTTCGCGGCCCACAACTTCCGCCTCAAGGGTCTTCCTGCCGCGCTTCGCGCGCTTCGCCTCCTACCGGACGCGCAATTGATCGTCGCCGGTGACGACCGGCTGCCGCCGCTTGACGCCGACCTGTCGAGTCGCGTGAAACATCGCCGTCCGTCCGCTTCCTCGTCTCCTTTCGACATGGCGGAACTCTATCGCGCGGCCGACGTGCTGGTGCATCCGACCTGGTACGACACCGCCTCGCTCGTCGTGCTGGAAGCCCTCGCGGCGGGTGTGGTTCCGATCACGACGCGGCGCGACGGCAATGCCGACCTGGCGGTCGAAGGCGGCGGGGCGGCACTTGACGATCCTCGCGACGCACGGGCCTTGGCGGACGCCGTGCGGGCGACGCTCGCGGATCACGACCCGGCGCGCGCCCGCGCGGTGGCGGAGCGGTTCGAGGCTGCGTCCATGCTCGATCGCGTGGTGGAGGCGCTTACGTGCGCCTCGTGATCTTGACGCATCGGCGCGACGATCCCTCGTTTCGCGTGCGCTGGGGCGCGCATTTGCCCGCGCTGGCCGAGGCCGGATTTTCTTGCGATGTCCGCGAGGTCGGTAAGCGGCGGGCCGCGCTCTGGTCGGCGGCGCGCGCGGCGGATGTGGTCGTCCTACATCGCCGTCCGTTCCTGCGGTTCGACCTCGCTTCCCTGCGACGTGCTGCGCGGAGTCTGGTGTTCGACTTCGACGACGCGCTCTATTGCCGTCCCGGGAACCCGGCGCGTTCGACGGGACGGGCGGGGCGGTTTTTCAGGACGGTCGCGGCGGCCGATCTCGTGATGGCGGGCAACCTGCACCTCGCGCGCGTCGCACGGCTGCGTGCGCGCCGCGTGGTCGTGTTCCCTTCGACCGTCGCGCCGTACGCGCTCCCGGAGGCGGACCAACGGTCGCGGCCGTTTCGCGTCGCGTGGATCGGACAGCGCGCGACTCTGCCGCATCTCGAAACCGTGCTCCCCCCGCTCGTCGAGGCCGGGTTGTCGGTGCGCGTGATCGCGGACGCGGCGCCGCAGGGCGTCGAATTTGTGCCGTGGTCGCTTGCGGGGGAAGGGCCCGCGCTTGCGGAATGCGCCGCGGGGATCATGCCGCTTCCGGCGGAGCCGTTCGCGCGGGGCAAGTGCGGCTACAAGCTCCTGCAGTACTATGCGGCCGGGCTGCCCACGGTCGCGTCGCCGGTCGGCGTGAACCGGGCGCTGGCGGCCGGAGGCGCATTCCTGGCCGATTCGCCGGATGGATTCGTGGCCGCGCTGGTTCGGCTGCGGAATGATCCGGACCTGTGTAGGGAAAGGGGGGCGCGGGGGCGGGACTTTGTACAGCGTCGATACTGTCCGCAACGCTTGGGCGAACGCCTCGTCGCCGTGCTAAGAGCCGTGGCTGCCGCGCCGCCTGCGTGAATGTGTCATGTGGCCGTTTTCCGATGCCTCGATCGCCGCGCGCGAGTTTGAACGCCTCGTCGTGCGCGTGCCGAATCCTCTGGGCGACCAGATCATGGCGACGCCCGCGCTCGACGCGCTGCGTGCGCGCTACCCGGATGCGCACATCACCGGCCACGGGACGCGCGTCGCGGAGGAGCTGTACGCCGGGAGCGAGTGGTTCGATGACTTCTTGCGCGTCGGCCGGCGCGAGGGGGCGTTCTTGCAGGCGCGCAGGCTGCGCGAGGGGCGTCATGACGGCTGTGTGCTCCTGACGGGCTCGTTCCGGACCGCGCTGCCGCCGTTTTTGGCCCGCATTCCGCACCGCATCGGGTATCGCCGGAGCGGTCGCACGCCGCTGCTGACCGCGCACTATCGGCGTCCGCGGCCCGGCGGCAAGCGCGCGCCGTATCCGACGAAGCTGTTCTATCTCGAGCTCGTGGCTCGTCTGGGTGCCTCCGCGGAACCCGGTCCGGTTCACCTGCCGCTGTCCACCGACGATCGCGCGGCCGGCGAGGCCTGGCGTGAAAAAAACGGACTGGGCGACGACGAGCCGTTGTTGGCGCTCTGTGTCGGCGCGGCCTACGGACCGAGCAAGATCTGGCCCGCGGACCACTTTGCCGCGGTCGCGGACGCGATGACGACTCGCTACGGGGTGCGCGTCGTCTTGTTGTGCGGCCCCGGCGAGGAGGCACACGGCGCCCGCGTGGCGGGGCTCGCCCGTCAGCCGGTCATCAACACCGGGGAGGCGCCGTTGTCGATCGGTGCGCTCAAGGCGGTGATCGCCCAGGCGCGCGCGCTGCTGACGAACGACACCGGCCCGCGGCACATCGCGGCGGCGTTCGGAATCCCGATCGTCTGCGTCATGGGTCCGACCGATCCCCGGTACTCCGGCACGGATCTGGACGGCCAGATCGTGCTGCGCGAGGAGGGGATCGACTGCTCGCCCTGCCACCTGAAGGTGTGTCCGATCGACCACCGGTGCATGACCCGCATCGGCCCGGACCGCGCGCTCGCGGCCCTCGACCGCATTTTTTTGTAGGTCGTGCCGCGCTCTCGTGACGAACGGGCGTAGGGGAGGAGGGCACTGCTACAATCCGCCCTCCGGAGGTACAGGTCAATGATGCGTTATCCCCTCGCCGTTTTTGCCGCGTTCTTGTGCACGGCCACGGTTGCTCGCGCCGCGGACAAGCCGAAGATTCTCGTCGTCAATCTGCAGCGGCTCATCGACGAGTCCGAAGAGGGCAAGCGCTTCATCAAGAAGCTGCAAAACGAGGTCGCCGACAAGAAAGAGGCCATGAAAAAAGAGGTCATGGTCCTGCAGGAGCGGCAAAGAGACCTCATGAAGGTGGAGTCGAGCAACCGGACACCGAAGTGGTACGAGGATGTCCGGGACCTGTTCGAGCGCATCGCCGGCATCAAGGCCAAGGAGCAGTACTTCATCGCCAAGAAAAACGACGACATCGCGCGTGCGGTCACGCAGTTGGTCCAGGGTGCGCGGACCGAGGCGCGCACGATCATGAGCAAGCGCGGCGCATGGATGGTCCTGATCTCCCGCACCGGTCCGCTCAACATCAACAGCGAGGCGGGCCTGAAAGAGGAGATCAGTCAGCGTCGCGTGCTGTGTGCCGTGCCCCAGATCGATATCACCGACGAGGTCTTGAAGGCCATGAACAAGTGGTTTCGCGAGAACCGCTCCGAGAGCGACAAGGGCGGCAAGGGCGCGAACAAGTAGGCGACAGCAAACGGACGGCGATGTCTTGACCACCACGAACAAGACCGAGTCCCGGGGCGTGCTTTGACGGATTGGCAGGAGGCGGCCCAGCGTTTGCGCGAACGGTTGGCGACGCGCATTGTCGGGATGGAGGAGGCCATCGAGAAGGTTCTCCTGTGCATCCTGACCGGCAACCACGCGCTGCTCGTCGGCGTGCCGGGGCTCGCGAAGACGCTGCTCGTTTCGTCCGTGGCCGAACTGCTGGATCTTTCGTTCGCCCGGATCCAGTTCACGCCGGACCTGATGCCGACCGACATTACCGGCACCGAGGTCCTGGGCGAGGATCGCACCGCGGGCACCCGCACGTTTCGGTTCTTGCCCGGGCCGGTCTTTGCGAACCTCGTCTTGGCCGACGAGATCAACCGGACCCCGCCGAAGACGCAGGCCGCTCTCATGGAGGCGATGGAGGAGCGGCAGGTCACCTCGGTCGGCAAGGTGTATCCGCTGCCCGATCCGTTTTTTGTTCTCGCGACACAAAACCCGATCGAGCAGGAGGGCACGTATCCGCTGCCTGTAGCCCAACTCGACCGGTTCATGTTTCGCATCCGCATCGACTATCCCGATGCCGCGACAGAGAGCCGCGTGGCGCGCCGCCTGGCCGGACGCGCGGCCGAGCCGCTGAAGCCGGTCCTGAGCGGCGAGGACATCGCCCGGTTCCGGAAGGATCTGGCGCAGGTCGAGATGCCGGATCGGTTGCGCGCGAGCGTGGTCGAGTTTGTGCGCAAGACCCGACCGGACGCTGATGGCGGCGTACCGACGCCGAGCTACGTCAAGGAGTGGGTCGCGTTCGGCGCCGGCCCCCGGGCCGCGCAAGCGTTGGCGATCGGGGGCCGAGCGCGCGCCCTGCTGCGTGGCCGCCGCGTGGTCGCTGTCGAGGACATCCTGGCCTTGGCGCCCGACATCGTGCGGCACCGTCTGGTGCTGAACTACCACGCATCCGCGGAAGGAATCCGCGGCGTGGATGTGGTGAACCGCCTGATGGAAGACCACTTCGATCTGGCCCCCGCCGCTGCCAAGAAGCGAAAACGCTGGTGGCACGCGCTTTTGCCCGAGTAGGCGAGGTCCGCGCGAGTGAAACCTCTTCTTTCGCGCGGTCTTTGTTCACGAGGGCCTTGGCGATGTGCTCTTCAGCCCATCGACGTGCTCGTACAAGTCATCGCCGGCTCGGTGCCACATCGGGTCTAGAACGACATCGATTCCCTCACGACGAGCGAGTTTCGCGGCAGGCACGAAGTCCGAGTCGCCCGCGACCATGACGATTCGCTTCACAAGACGCTTGAACGCGAGGGCCGCGATATCGAGGCCCATTCTCATATCAACGCCTTTCTGGCTTACCCCGTACATCACGTCGGACTCGACGTGTTCGTCCAGCTTCTTGTTGCCAGCCAGCAGCTCTTTCGTAATCGAAGGACGAAACGCCCACCCGCCTGTCTTGTCGGCTAGTCTTCCAAGTCGGAGAGCCACCTTGCGCTGGCGCAGAAGCTGGCTGTGCAGCTCTATCCGAAATCGAAAGACATCCGACTTGGAGAAATCGACAGACTTACCACTGACTGGATTGTGAGCTTTCTTCGACAATGGCGGACAGTCGTAGAAGAAAATCCGGTAGAGGTCATGCTTTGAAGAGGTTGCTCGCCGTCTGCTTTGACGTGTGATTCCGACCGTATGTAGCCCGGTATCGCTTGAGGAAGAATGCCCCATCGATCAGAATTGCTGTGGGCGTCATCGATGTCCCTCAAAAAAAGCCCCCGGGCTCGGCACCACCTTGATTGTAGGCGGAGCGTACTGCCGCGGGCACGATCACCAAACAGTGTAGCACGGCGAGAAAGACGGATTCTCGCCTCCGCCTCCGTTGAACGGATTGCCCCCACCCGCTCTCAGGAGACTGCGGTCTATGAGGACCGCGTTGGACGGGGGCGCATCCGGTGCTTACCCGCCCGCCCCCCCTTTTGCTTTGGTTCGGTTGCTGCTGCGTAGGCAACTGCCCTAAACCGTTCGCTTCCACCTCCGATAAGGGAGGTTGCAGGGGTTGGATACTTTTGGGGAACTCGAACGTCGATACGTCCGGGGGGCGCGTTCTCGTGGCTGAGGACGACGCTTTCTTCCGGCAGATCCTGGCCAAACGCCTGAGGGCGGCCGGGCACGATGTCGTCTTGACGGCGAACGGCGAGGAGGCGTGGCACCTCCTGCGTAGTTTTTCGCCGGAGGTCGTCGTGACCGACTGGATGATGCCGCGCATCGACGGCTTCGAACTGTGCCGCAGGATCAAGGTCGATCCCGCATTCGAGACCGTCTACTGCATTCTGCTCACAGCGAAGGACCGCACCGAGGACAAGGTGAGCGGGCTCGATGTCGGCGCGGACGACTACCTGCTCAAGCCCTGCGACGATGACGAACTGCTGGCGCGCGTGCGGGCGGGGCTGCGGATTCACCGGCTCTACCAGCGCCTGGAGGAGGTGTCGCTCACCGACGCCTTGACGGGTCTCGGCAACCGGCGTTCATTCGACCAGCGGCTCGCCGAGGAGGTCGCCCGTTGCCGGCGCAACCACTTGCCGCTTTCCCTGGTGCTGCTTGACCTCGACCACTTCAAGCGAATCAACGACGAGCACGGCCATCCGGCGGGCGACGCCGCGCTGCGCGCCGTGGGCCACACGATTCAAACGCGCATGCGCGCCGGCGAGATCGCGGCCCGCATCGGCGGCGACGAGTTTGCCGTCCTGCTGCCCAACGCCGACCTGGCCGGCGCGTGCGCGTTTGCCGAGTGGATTGCGGAGGCGCTCTCGCGCTCCGATCTGGGCGACGGCGTCACCGTATCGGGAAGCACGGGTTGCGCCGCGCTGGGCGATGGCGGTTCGGCCAGCCTGATCCGCGAAGCGGACAAGGCGCTGTACGCGGCCAAGCGCGCCCGCGCCGAATCCCTCGTGGAGTGAACGTGCGTCCTTCGACTGGAGGGGCCGCCGCACGATCAGGCCGGTCGCGACAAGTGGCCAGAGATAGGCGGGCAGGACGAGGATTGCTGCGCTAGACCACCTATGGTTTGAACCCTTCGCAAGCAGCAAGCCAAAACCGAGTGCCTCATTTGGCCGGACGAAGCGGGGCAACGGCAATTAGTGCGTCGGAAATGACGGCGGCTCGTCGAAGACCTGCGCCACGGATCCTCGTGCGCTGGAACCGGAAAGAACGCTACGCGTTTTTTTCAAACTCGAAGTGGTCTGCCGTGATGTGTCGTCCGCAGTATTCGCAAGCCGCGGTCACGGGGTCGTGCGAGGCGACGAAGAAGCGGCCGCGGATGCCTTCGGAGTGCGTGATGCAGACGTCGTTCGTGCAACGGATCAGGCCCCGAAACGCGATCGGGGGATGCAGGTCGATCTTTTGCGCGACCGAGAAGTCGCGGATGATCGAGAGTGTCGCGTCGGGGCTGATGAGCGCGACCTTCGCGGCTTCCTCCTCGGACAGCTCGTAGTGGCGAATCTTGATGATGTCCTTGCGACCGAGGCGCTCCGACTCGAGGTTGACGCCGAGCATCATCGGGCAGCTCGGCGGAAGCCGCAGAACGCTGGCGGCGCGCACGGCCGTGCCCGCGCGCAGATGGTCGATCACCGTCCCGCGGTCGAGCTTGCTGACCTCGTAGACGTTTTCGCGATTGCGCGCGGCCCCCGGGTCTCGTCCGCTGTCGTTCATTTCGGCACCTCGCCGGCCACGCCGAGCAGCAGCGCCAACAGGGCCTTGCGCACCGCCACGCCGTAGTGCGCCTGCCGAAAGTAGGCGGCGTGCGACTGGCCATCGACCTCGCGGGCGATCTCGTTGACGCGCGGCAGCGGGTGCAGGATCGCGAGTTGATCCGATGCACGCTTGAGTACGTTCAAGTCGAGGGTGTACGTGTCCTTGAATCGTTCGTACTCGAGCGGGTCGGTGAAACGCTCGCGCTGCACGCGCGTCATGTACAGCACGTCCGCCTCGGCGAGGCTCGATTCCAGGTCGGGTGCCTCGTTGTAGATGACCCCGTTGGACTCGAGCGTATGCCGGTGCTCTGCGGGCAGGCGCAAAAACGACGGCGAAACGAGCGTTACGCGCGCGTTGAAGAGGGCGAGCACGCTGACGAGACTGTGCACGGCGCGTCCGAAGCGGAGGTCGCCGCAGAACACGACGTGAAGACCGTCGAGGCGACCGCACTCGCGCCGCATCGTGTACAGGTCCACGAACGTCTGGGTCGGATGCTGGTGCGCGCCGTCGCCGCAGTTCACGACCGGGATGTCCACGAACTCCGCCGCGAGCCGCGCCGCGCCTTCGAGAGGATGGCGCAGGAGCAGGAGGTCGGAGTAGCCCTCGACGACGCGCACCGTATCGGACAGGTTCTCGCCCTTCGTCGCTGACGAGGCGCCGGCTTCGGCGAAACCGATCGAGGTACCGCCGAGACGGCCGACGGCGCTTTCGAAGGAAAGCCGCGTTCGGGTGGAGGCCTCAAAAAAAAGGGCCGCGATCACGCGGCCGGCCAACGGCGTTCCGGTCTCGTTCTCGAACCGGGCGGCGGTGTCGAGAAGAAACAGGATCTCCTCCCGCCGAAAGTCGCTGACGGTAATGACGTCCCGCCCAACGAAGTCTTGTTCGCTAACCCGCATTGTTCATGGCCATGTGGCGCATCGGACCGTTGCAGTCGCGCAGGAGCAAAGTCTTGGGCGGCACTGGCGCCGCTCGCCCGTCCGGGTCGTCGTTCTGGTCGAGGACAGATTGTCGAGGTCGAGGAACGACGACGAAGGCGGCTCGGAGGAGCCGTCTAGGAGAAGAGACGAAGAGATCGGCGATATGGACCGTCCAGAACCCGCGTGGTCGTGAACAATGCGGGTGCCACGTTGGCAGAGCCTACCGTCTGGCCGCCTTGCGTCAAATGCTACATTTCGCGGATGCACCCGGGACTCTGCGTCGTCGTGCTCTTGGCTGCTTGCGCGAGTTCATCGCCGGACGCGTACGGCCCGGGCCACGATGTCCATGTGATCCTGCGGCTTTCCCCGCCGCCCGGCAAGGTGACGGCTGTACGGCCCATCGTGAAGATCGGTCGGCAGCAGTTCACCTGCCCGCCGCATCGGCTCGATCGTCGGAATTCGGCCGCCGAGGTCGCCGTCCTGGCGGTCCCGGCGGGAAAGCACCCCTTCGAGCTGCGGCTCAGGAAGCGCGTTTTCCCGATGCGCAGAGCGCTCGACGTGCGGGGCGAGACCTGGGTGATCGTGACCCTGAAGCCAGGGGGCGCGAGCGACATGGACACGTTCGACGCCCCGCCGCACGACGCGCTCGACAATTGGCTCCCGTTCGCACCGGTCCCGGATTGACCCTGGGTAGGCGCGGCGGTGGTTCGTCCGGCCCTCTCCCTCTCGCGGCTGGCCGTGGTGTGGGCGCCGCTCGCGCTCACGTTCCTGCTGGTGACCGGCAGTACGCCGATCATCAACGCCGCCATCAACCGCCTCCCGGCCCGCGACCATGCCGCCGACCTCGCCGCGTTCGCCGTCCTGCTGGCATGCACGATCGTGATCCACAGCCCGCTGTTCGTCTCCCGCGAGATCGCGATCAAGATGTCGATCCACCGGGCCGGGTCGCGCCGCGCGCTGCGGTTTTGCCTGGCGACCGCCGCCGTCGTCGCGTGCGTGGAACTCCTGATGGGGGCCACGCCCCTTGGCGCGCTTGTCTTGGGCGGCTTCACGGATCGCGAGACCGTGATCGCGGCTGCCCAGCCCGCGTTCCTGATCATGTGGCCCGTGCCGCTGTTCATCGCGGTGCGCGGCGTGTACCAGGCTCACCAGATCCGCCGCGACGACACGCTGTGGGTCGGTCTCGGCACGCTCGTGCGGCTCGGTCTCACCGGAGCGTTCGGGTTCGCCATCGCGCCCCGCGCCGGATTCTCGGGACCGGTGCTCGGCGCAGTGTGCGTGCTGGTCGGCGTCGCGACGGAAACGGTTTTTGCCATCGTCCGCGCCCGCGCTGTGGCCCGCCCGCCCGAACATGGCGACGCGGAGGTGCCCTCGCCGCTCCGGTTCGGTCTGCCGCTGATGTTCGCGAACGCCCTCGGCGTCGCCGCCTCGCTGTTCTACGTGCGGCTCGCGGGCGAGGTCGTCGCGGCCCATCAAAAAACTTCGCTGGCCGCGTTTCAGGAGGTCAAGTCGCTGCACTGGCTGCTCGGCGCCGGCGGGTTCGCGCTCCAGTCCCTGACCACCGCGAAGATGACCAAGCCCGCGGACCGCCGGCCCCTGATTCGATTTGCCATCGTCGCGGGATGCGGCCTGTCGATGGTGCTGGCGCTCATCGCGCTGACCCCGATCCGGGACTGGGTGCTGGTCGATCTCATGAACGAAGCCAAGGACGGCGATGTCTATCGGTTCGCCAGGATCGGCCTGGCCCTCGCCGTGCCGATGCCGCTCTACACCGCGATTCGTTTCACGCTGCGCGGGATTCTCATTTCGCAGGCGCGTACGAAGGTCATTACGGCCGCGAACCTGCTCGGTCTCGGCCTGCTGAGCCTCGTCATGGGCCTGCGCCTGTTCGTGTCGGACGAAAACGGTGCGCTCAACGCCTACGTGGTCTGGAACGTCGCCGTTCTTCTTGAGCTTGTCCTTCTGGGCATTGTCGTGTCGCGAAAATCGCCCTGAGCGATTTTCGATAGCGGGGCGGACGAGCCTTCTGCCCGTGTGCGCTTGCGGGCCGTCGGGCGGCTGCTGTGCTGGCGGAGGGCTGGACGCTTCGCGGCTCTTCGGGTGTCTACCGGAGGCGGATGTGGTGGATTGTGCCGGGTTTGACAACGATGGAGCCGGCGTCGCGGTTGCGGACCCGAAAAGAGAGCCGGCCGGCTGGGAGCGACGTGATCGTCTCCTGATCGACGAGCGCTGGAAATCCCAGGAAACAGACTCGTAGCGGCAGCAAGAAACCGCGCGCGGTGCGGACCTCCAGTGGGTCATCACGCCTTCCCGTGACCTGGACGACGTTCTCCGCTTGCAGATGAAGCGTGATCCCGAAGCCATCGCTGGCGACCGGCGAGAGGGCGGCGGTGAAGCCCCGCTTCCACGCGATGGCGCACAGCGGTTCGTCGTTGGGCACCTCGGCGAAAAACGAGCCGTTGCGACCGGTGGTCCTGAATTCCAGGCGGCCCCGTCGCAGGCCCAGGATCCAGACCTGCGCTCCCGTCGCGGCCGAGCCGCTCGGCAAAAACACCCTGCCGCGCACCGTCGTGGACTCTGGCAGTCTGAGCGTGCCCAGATCGACGGTCTCTCCTTCGGCGACGTTCACCGTCCGCCGTGGTCCGTGCTCGACTTCAACGGTGTGGCGTCCTGGCGGCGGGTTCAAGGTGAAACTTCCGTCACTTTTCGTTCCAGCCCAATCGCCTCCGCCCCTGATCCCGGCTGGCGCGGGCTTGCCGCGCGGATCCACGACCCTACCGACGATCGTGGCGGGGCGGCGCAGACGGATTTCGACCGACTCGGCCGCGGACTCGATCTGTCCAGGTGCGTATCCGTCGGCCGACGCCGAGAAAGCGACAGCGTGGCCTGCCTTCACGGCGATGTTGCGCAAGAATCGATGGGGTCCGAGGGCGACACCATCCGTCTTCACCTTGAGGTCCTTGGGCAACCGCTCGCCGTTCGAGCCCCGAACGGCGAGCTCGACCCGGCGCAGCTTGGGAAGATGCAAGGCGATGCGGGTGGCGCGGCCGGGTTCCTGGGCTACAACGTCGAAGTCATGATGCCGCGTCGTTCCGTCCTCCTGCACATAGAGGCGCACCTTGGTACACGGACGACATTCGAGCACGAGGCGGGCCTCTCCGCGTCGATCGGTCCTGACGTGGGACGAATAGGTGGGCCTGTCGCAATCCACCCAAGCGCCCGCCGCCGGCGAGCCGTCCGGCTGTCGCAGAGCAACGCGAATGACGGAGTGGGCGGGAGTTGAGAGGCGCAGGAGCAGTCCCTCCCGGGACTCGCGTGGCAAGAGGTTGCTTACGCGGCGTTCGGCGTATGGCGCCGGAACTGTGCCCGGTACCCATGCGTCCAGCCGAACATCTCCGGGCGAGATGCCCTCCAGCGTGAACCGGCCGTCCGCCGTCGTCCGCGACGACATCCCCTCGTCGGGTGTCCACACATCCTTGGGCCGCGCTGCGGTCACGATAGCATCGGACACCGGAGCGCCGTCGCGACCGAGCACCCGTCCGGACACGCGCGCGACGGCAACCATCCGAACCAGGACCTGTTCATCGCCGGGCACGGTTCGGACGTTGACCGGGGCATACTCCGTCTTCCGGAAGGTCAGCAGGTACTCGCACTGACAGGCGGGTTTGGCAGGATCGACGACAAACCGACCGGATTCGTCCGTCGCGGAGTCCGCAGGGCCGCACCTGCCGCGTCCATTTCCCGTGAGGATGTAGAGGTGAGCTGGACACTCACCTCTCGACACCAGCACCGAATACCGTTCGGTTTCGATGCGGACACCTGCGACAGGATCGCCGAATTCGTCCACGACCTCACCGGAGATTCTCGCGCCGGGTTTGCCGTCGATGGCGCGTCGGGAGCGGTTGTGCGGGGGCGCCTTGGCCAACACCGTTTTGGGATGGTGTGGAGACGAGGCGCGCGGCACCGGTTCGCTCCGGACGACCTCTGCGCCAGCACCCCGTCTCTCGCTCGCCGCGAGTCCTGTGAACCGCACGTGCGCAAGGATCGCGATGATCGCGAGGCCAAGGGCAGCAAGCGTGCGGCGCATCTCGCCGGCGAGTGGACCCTGACGCAGTCATCGCGGCGTAACGACCCTGCACCGTGCCGCGCCCATAGGCCGCTGCCTCCGGGCCCCCTCTTACTTGTTCTTGGTTGCAGCTTCGGCGCGGACTCTTGCGGCGACGAACAGGGCGTCCATTGCCGCTGCGCGGACTCTTCGGTCCGGGTCGAAGGCCAGCAGATCGCACAGACGCTGTTCCAGGTTCGGGCCCGGCTCGATGTGCGGCAGGAGCCGCGCGGCCGCTTCGCGGTGTACGGGGTCCGAGGACTTCAGAAGACGCCGCAACTCCGGCTTGCCTTGTGACTCGCGGAGTTTTGGGAAGTGTTCCGCGTTCCGGCCCCGCACGATGACACGCGCCAGCTCGCAGTTTTCTTCCGAGCCGTGCCGGATGGCGACAACGCGCGGGTAGTACGCGCGCGGGTCAAGGTGGCGGCGCCCGCGGATTTCATTGAGTGCGAATCCCACCACGGCCGGATCGGGAGAGTCCAGCGCGCGCAGGATCCCCGAGTCGTCGAGGCCGTAGTCGCGCAGGAAGTACAGCTTGATCAGCGACGGAACCTGTGCGCGGTGTGCGTAACTGTTGTGCCGCTGGCGCCATCGATTGACCTTGCCCATGACGCGTTCGGGGACCGCCTTCCAGCCCTTTTCCCGTGCGACGTGGTTCCACAACCGCAACAAGCGCTGATCGTCAGGCGCCACCTTGCCCAGGGCGATGCGCGCCTCGTGCTGGATGTCGCGCTCCTTGCTGATCGCGGCCGCCAACAGCTCCGGCAGCGCACGCTTGACACAGGCGGGACCGGCCTTCGCGAGCGCCAGGCAGGCGCGCCAGCGCGTGTACCACTCCTTGTGCCGGAGTTGGGCGATCACGAGTTTCTGCGCTCGCACGTGGCTCGGGCTGCGACGCAGCAACTGCACCGCCGCCGCGTCGCACTGCTTGGGATCGTCGAGCCGCCTGTTCAGGATCTCAAGCGCGACCGGAGCCGGTCGCTGTTCGTCCGGCTCCGCCCGTGCCGTTGTTGCGGCAATGAGCAACAAGACGAGACCGGCACGCCACCGCATGATCGCATTGTAATGTACGGTCGGGGGTCGGCGCGGCTGGCGCGGCCGGTGCGGGTGGTCCATGATGCTATTTCATGTACTTCTGGAACGCGAAAACCCGGTCGATCAGCTCGCGTTGGGGTTGGCGGGCATGGGCGCGCAGTTTCTTGATTCTCTTTCGCCCACGCCGTGGATCCCGCGCCAAGATCGCCTTTACCTGCGCAAGTGCGGTGATGAAGTCGGTCTCGTTGCTGAGCGCCTCAAGCAACTGCTCCACGGCGTCCATACGGATCGCGTTCGCCGCGCGTTGGCGCACGGACGGCGATGAATCCTGAAGCAGCGTCGCGATCACCCGCTGCGCGCGGGGCATTTCCTCGCCGTTGACCTTGCCGAGCGCTATGGCCGCATCGGCCCGCAGGCCCTCGGACGCGTTCTCTGCCCATTTGATCAGGGTATCGATGCTGGCGGTGTCGAGGCGTGCATACAACAACACCATCAGGAGACGCTCGCTTTCGTACTCGTTGCGCTCGATGGCCTGCGCCACCGACTCGATCATGCCGCGGTCGTGCGTTCTCCGCACGTAGCCGGAATGCGCTGAATGGTGTCTCAAGAGGAGCTTTCTGCGGTCCATCCCTTCAGGTTCGTCGCGCCACGCTTTCCAGAGCGCCATGATGTAGCGCTTCGTGATGGGATCGTCGTACTGAAGGGTCGGGGATCGCATCTCCGGTTTCGGCAGGACGATTTGTTTCTTGGCGAGATTGCGGATGGCCTTGGGCGCTCTCTTCAGGGCACGATTGAGGCGGGCCATGCCGTGTTTTCCGTTGATCGAACGTGCCGCGCGCACGCGGGCGTCCATGGCGAGCGGGTCGGTCTCCTCCGCGATGTTGATGAGCACCGTCTTGAACCTCACGTGGACGGGCGATCGGCCTCGCGGGTGGTGTTCTGAGTAGTACTGGATTCCGATCGCCGCGCTGCGTCGCAGGCGCGGATCCGGATCGCGCATGAAGGCGGCGAGTGCTTCGATCTTGAGCAGCGGGACGACCGCGGCCCGGACCAGTGGATCGGCATGCTTGGCGAACCGCTCCCGACAACCGTCCGCCTGCCGGTGTAGAAGACCCGCAAGGGACTGAACGATCGCAGCTTTCTCGATCGGGTCGGAAGTCGTATCGACGAGCCGAGCCGTTGTTTCCACAAGCGAGGCGTCATCGGTGCGGGCGACGTAGTCCGTGTGCGCAAAGAGTAGGACAAACGCGAGTTCTTGGCGGACGGGCCCGGCGTCCATCTTGTGGAGCGATTCGAGCAGGGTCTGGAGGTATCGGAGTGTGAGAGGATCGTCGCGCGGTCCAGTTTGGCCCCGCATTATCTCCGCGGGAGACCTTGCATCCCGAAACCGGGCGAGCGTGCGCCGCAAAAACTGCCACTGGTCACCACGCCGGCGCGCCGCGGCGTACGCCTGGAGGTCGGCCTTCGCGGCCTGGCGTGCTACCCATTCCTTGTCGATTACCAGTCCGGGGATCGGAGAGCGAGGAGCTTCCGGGTGTGCGAGAGGATCGTTCGCGCGCACCGGTCCCGCTGCCGCAACGAGGAACGCGACAAGTGCGACAAGAACGCCGAAAGGGGACACTCGGGTGACGGTGTTCACTCCCGGGAAATCGTAGCGAGTGCTGCCTGCGCCGGACAGGAAGAAAGCGCGTCCGGCGGGCCGATCACTTCAGATACGACAGGATCTGCGCGATCAGCGCGCGTTGTGGTTCCACGGCGGAGGCTTGCAACTCTTCGATACGGGCTCGCCCGCGCTTCGGGTCCAGCTTCACGATGCCGATCGCCTGACCGTAGGCGCTCGAAAAGTCGGTCTCAACCGCCAACGCTTCAAGCAACGGTTTCACCAGATCGGGGCTCTTGGTCGTGCCGGCGAAGATCGCGGTCTGGTGGCGTACGGACGGCGATGCATCCTGAAACGTCGCCGCCATCGCGCGCAGCGCGCGTTTTCTTTCCGGTCCTCCGACAAGCGCAAGCGCCTGCACCGCTCCCACCCGCACGTCGTCGTGCTCGCTCTTGGTCCAGGTGACCAGGAGGTCGACGGTCGCCGCGTCCTTCGCGCCGGCAAACGAGCGCACGATCGCGCGCCGTTCGTCCTTTTGCTCGCTCTGTTCGACGGCCTGCGCGATCAACCCGACGAGTCCGCGGTCACCGGTTCTGTGCACGTAGCTGCGATGCGTCGCCGTGAAGTTCCCGAGAACCCGCTGGCGAGCCTTACCCGCCGGCAAGCCACGCCACGTTTCCCACAGCGCCTTGACGTACCGCTTTGTCGTGGGATCGTCGTAGCGCGTGCGCGGTTCGGGATGTACCTCCGGCAACGTGATCCCGGTCGTGAGCTTGCGGGCGTCATCGGGCGCGTCGCGCAGGGCCCGCTCGATGCGGGCGTCGCCGTCCACGGGATCGAGCGCGCGCACGGCACGCACACGCGCGTCCATGGCGAGCGGATCGCGCTCCGCGGCGAGATTCTCGAGCAGCGCCGGCACATGGGCGGGGTCGCCGACGTAGTACTCGAGCCCCAGCGCGGCGTTGCGCCGCACGCGCGGGTCCGGATCGCGTACGAGTGCGACCACGCCTTCGGCTTCGAGTAGCGGCGCCACGGCGGCACGGACCACGGGATCGACATGGGCCGCGAAGCGTTGGCGTTCGCCGGCGGCTCGCGGGTGTTTCAGTGCGGCGATGGCATCGACGATGGCGTTCTTCTCGTGCGAATCGTCCGTTGTGTCCGCCAGCCCCGACAACGCCGCCACGAACGTGGCGTTGCCGGTCTGCTTGAGGTAACGCGAGTGCGCGGCGAACAGCACCTTCAAGAGGTCGCGGCGCACGAATCCCGCGGCCATCCGTCCATGGTCGGCGAGCAGTGCACGCAGATACTCTCGCGTCGCGGGATCGGCGTCTTCGGCCCGCGGTGCGGTTCTGTCGGCCGTCACGCCGAACGACTCAAGCTTCTTGCGCATGCCGGCGAGTTGACTCTGCAGGGCCCCCAGGCGTTTCCACGTTTCGCCGTGGTAGCGCGCCGTGGCGTACGCCTGGAGTTCGTCCACCTGTGTCTCGCGCGGTCGTGATCCGGCTTGTTTCGCAGGCGGGCCGGTGGGTATCGGGGGCTCGTTTGGGGATGCGGCAGGCGCCTCCCGGCGCTCGGCCATGGGGCGCTGGGATACGGGTCGCCCTGACGGGTCGTCGGCGCGCAGCAGACCCGGTACCGCGATGAGTGCGGCGACGAGCAGCACGAGGACGGCAATGGTCACGGATGTCTTGGTGGTGGCGGTCACGGCGAGGGCTCCCGAAACAAGGGCGGCGGCCGGGCGCGCGCCGCGCAAGAAGAAGAGGGCGGCGAGCGCGGCGGGGGCCGCTCGGCCGAAGTCGCGGCGCAACAGGGTCAGGGCGCGATGGACGCGGAGACGGCATGCGGACGGCGTGAGGCCCAACACGTAGCCGACTTCCGTGTACTCGAGGTCGTGGAGGTAGCGAAGTACCAGGACCTCGCGGTCCGCCGGCCCAAGGCGCGCGAGCAGGGCCTCTACTTCGTCGCGCAGGTCACGTTCGTTGTGGCCGGCCGCGAGCATCGCCGTCCGTCTGCTTTTTTCAGCCGCATCCGATTCGCGTGCATGTCTTCGGGCGGTGTCGCGGTGCAGGGACCGCGCAAGCAGCGATACGCGTCGTCCCAGCCAAGCCTTGAGGCCGACGCGGACGGGCCGGCTCCCGCGCGCGGCGGCGAGGTCGCAGAGTGCCTGTTGCGCCACGTCGTCCGCGTCGCTCGGCGTGCAGCCCAGGCGGCGGGCGAGGTCGAGGAGGAACGGGAGGTGCGGTTGCACGAGTTGTTCGAACGCGCGCTCGTCGCGGCGGCGGCGCCACGCGGCCCACGAAAGCCGTTCCGGACGGTCCATGGCAGATACTCGCTTGAGAAACCGAATCCGTTTCAAGGTAATCTGCGCTCGTGACTGATGTCGAAGGTACACCGCTTTCGCGGTCGATCTGGAAACTGGATCAAGGCGACTGGTCGTGGCCGCCCGCACCGGCGCCCGATCGGGACGGTCGGCTCTTTGCCGCGTTTGTCGAGCTGCTTGGAGCGGGCGCCGACGTCAACGAGCCCTACGACGACGCCGGTTGGACGCCCCTGCACGCGGCGGCCTATATCGGGCATCTTCCGGCGATCGAGCGCCTCCTCGATGCCGGCGCGCGGACGGATGCGGAAGCCGCCGGGGCGGGTGGAACGCCGCTCGCGCACGCGCTGTTTTGGGCGCATCGCGAGGTGGCGGAGCGGTTGGCGCAGGTCGAGGTCGTGCCGGCGAACCTGCGGATCGCGGCGGCGCTCGGCGATCTCTCCCTCGCGCGCGACGAGGGGGCGGGGCGCGGGTTTGTGCGACCGCACGACGGATTTCCGGCGTGGGATCCGAGCGACGGCCCGCAGGAGGTTCTCGACGAGGCGCTCATCTGGGCGAGCGCGAACGGACGGACGCCGACGGTGCCGTCGCTGCTCGCGCGCGGCGCGTCGGTGAACGCGCAGGTCGGTTCCTGCACGCCGCTGATCGCTGCCGCGACGTTCGGGCGCGTCGGCACAGTCGCGTGCCTCCTCGATGCCGGCGCGGATCCGGAACGGACGACGTCGCATCATCAGGGACGGACGGCGATGCACATGGCGGCGTGGTTCGACCGGCGCGATACCGTGCGGCTTCTCGTGCAGCGTGGCGTGCCGGCGGACACGCGCGACGCGGAGCAACACGGCACGCCGATGTCGTGGGCGCGCCATCACAGGAACGCCCTCGTGGTTGCCTACCTGGCACTCCACGCGCGCCTCGACATCCTGGACGCCGCCGCGGTCGGCCGCCTGGAACTGGTCGAGGAACTCGTCGCCGCCGATCCGACCGCGACGGCGACGTGCGACCGCGACGGCGACACGCCGCTCCACTACGCGGCGTACTTCGGCGAGACCCCGGCGATCGAATTGCTTCTGCGCCACGGCGCCGACCGCGGCGCGTACAACCAAGCAGACAAGACCCCCCTCGACATCGCCCGCGAACGCGAGCACGAAGCGGCGGAAGCGCGGCTGGCAGCAGGTCTGTAGTTGGAGGCCCGTCGTGGGGTAGGCAGTGATGCCCGGTATTGAATGGGGGCGGGGGCGCTACGGCGCGTCCGGGGCGCGGCCGAGGGCGGCTAGCCGCACGGCGAGTACGGGGTCGCGCAGGAAGGCTGTGACCGGGCGAGCCAGGCGGTGTGTCCAGTACGCCGCCGCCGCACGCTTGCGCGAACTCTTTGCTCGCGTGAATCGGGTCCATGCGGGCTGGTTGACGAGTTTTGCGGCGAGGTGTTTCGGCACGAGTTGAGGGGCGAGCGGGAGGGCGGCTCGCGCCTCGTCGAGGTCGGCGGGTGGGCGCTGTCTCCAGATGGCGACGGCGGCTTTTCGGGTCGTCGGATTGCGCGCGGCGGCGAGCAGTGCGGGTTTGGCGGCGGGGCCGAATGCCGCGAGGATCTCTCTCGCGCTTGTCGTCAGTGAAGGGTCCCGTAGCGCCGCGAGGGCGAACGCTACGTCGTGCGGTCGCAGGCGCATTCGTTGACGGGTGGCCTCGCGGCGGACCGCTGCATCGCTGGATGCGACGCCGTCGTCCAGAGCGGCGATCACCCAATCGCGCGCGCTGCCCAGCGCACCGAGGTCGCGCATCAGCCGGACGCGGTCGTCGTCGGCGAGCAGTGCGGCCGACGCGTTTTCGCCGTGCCAGCGGGACCGGGCGAATGCGACGGCGGCTCCGACTTCGCCGCTCGGATCACCGTTCAGTTTCCGGAGGTCGAGGGCGGCGCCGTACGCCAGCAGGCGAACGGCCACGGCGCGCAGTCCGGGTGCCGTACGCGAGGTGGCGATGTCGAGGAGTGCGGTTCGGTCGCCTTCCCGCACTGCGGCGAGGCGCTGGAGCGCCTGAAACGAAGCGACCCGCAGCGGCGCGGCGGCGTCGCGGGTGCGCAGGGCCTGACGCAGGAGCGCAAGGGTTCGTTCGTGGTGCGGGTCGATTCGGGCCAGCGTCCATGCGGCCAGCACACCCGTTTTTTTGTCCAGGGTCTCCAGGCGTTGGCGGATCGCCGGCGCCGCCCGTCCCGCCGCGGGACCGAGGGCGCCCAGCACAACCATCGCGCGTCCTGGATTGCTGCCGTCCAACGCTCGCAGGAGTCCGGGCACGATGTTGGGGCCGAGTGCGGCAAGCGCGCGTTGAATCGGATCGAGCAGGTCGGCTGTGGTCAACCGCGCGCCGTGCGCGAACGGATCGGCGCGCTCGTCGTTGCGTTTGAGCAACGCATCGGCAGCGGGGGCCGCTCCGCGACCGATCGCCGCCAGCGCCCGGGCGGCTCCATCGCGCGTTGCGGTTCCGTCGAGCAATTCGATGAGGACGGGAACGGCGCGGTGTCCGATCGCTGCCAGGGCGCGAAACGCTGCCGGTTCGTTTTTGGCAATAGCACCAAGTGCGGGCGCGGCGTGCTCCGCGAAGGGGCCGAGTTGTTCGAGGAGGTCGATCAGGATCGCCGCGTCGTTGCCGCGGGCGGTTTCGAGCATTCGGCCGATGCGCGCGGCGGCGGCCCGCGCGCGCGGGCCCATGAGCAGCAGACAGCGGCGCACCGACGCGCTGCCGAGCACGCGTCCCGCGAGTCGCGGCGCGATTTCGGGATGGCGCGCCAAGGCGTGCGCCGCCGCGATGGCGACGGTCCTGTTCTCATCGTCCAGTGCGAACGACAGGGTGCGCCGGGCCGCGGGGGTCTGGTCGGACAACTGGCGCAGCCGAAACGCGGCGCGCCAGCGAATCCCGGAGTCGGGATCGGCCAGCGCGCGGATCAGGGCTTCAGGCGAAGATTCGGTCTCGACCGCCTCGATCCGCTCCGCGCGGTCCCCGGGCTCCGCCCGGACCGAGCGAACGGGTGCGGACAGACCGATCAAGCCGGCGACAAGCGGCAGCAGGGCCACGAGGCCGGCGGGAACGCGCGCGCGGGCGGTCACGCGAGAAATTGGAGCACGGATTGGGCGAGCGCGGCGAGATCGGCCGATTCCGGGGGCTGGTTGCCGAGCCTGCGGCTGAAGAAATGGTTGCAGCGGTCAAACAGAACCGGCTCCACGCCGCGCGTGCGCAGGCTGTCCGCGATCACCAGCGGGTCGAGCCTGCCGGCGAACACGCGTACGGGCCGCGGCGGGGCGGCGACGAGGTCGAGATCCGGGGTCGTCTTGTACTGCTCGGACTTGATGCGGCGTCCGAGCAGGAGATTGCTCATGGCGGCTCGGTTCGCGGGCAGGCGCGTCGGCAGCGCCACAAGAGCGGCGCGCGAGATGGCCGCGCCCGCGCGAAGGGCGTGCAGGGTTGTGCGTGCGCCGTAGCTGTAGCCGATCGCGCGCACCGGATAGTTCGGTCCGCCGCCCAAAAACCCGATCGCGCCGTCGAGGTCCGCGGTGGCGAGCGGGGAATCGCGGTCGAGTTTGCCGGTGGATGCGCCGACGCCGCGGAAGTTGTAGCGCAGCGCGCGATAGCCGGCATCCGCGGCGGCGCGCCAGAGCGCGACCACGACGGCGTGGTCCATGTTGCCGCCGGCGAGCGGGTGCGGATGGCTGATGACGAGCGGCGGCCCGCCTCCGTCGAGAATCCGGCCCTCTAGCGAGATCGGAGACATCGCCGTCCCGCCTCCGCGCTCTGCGCTACGGCGCGGGCTTGC
Organism: Planctomycetota bacterium; assembly: GCA_021776735.1. Classification (GTDB taxonomy): domain Bacteria; phylum Planctomycetota; class PLA2; order PLA2; family PLA2; genus JAJFFH01. The sequence continues at coordinate 105,952 of JAJFFH010000051.1, forward strand.
CTCTTTGCTCCCGTTCGACCCTTCCGTTTCATGCGGCCCGAGCGACGCGAACGTGACGTGTTGTTCGTTCACGCGGGGGGCGGTTGTTCTACACCGTTGCTGCCGGACGGTAGCGGCGCGCCCTCGGGCAACGGGGATTCGGGCGACGGGGACTCCGGCAAAGGGGACTCCGGCAGCGGAGACTCGGGCAGTGGAGACTCGGGTGAGCGGGATTCGGGCAACGGCGGATCGATCCGCGGGGACTCGACCTGGGCCAGGATGTCTTGGACCGAGATCTCCGGCTCCGGGGCCGGGAGGACGCGGTGACAGCCCTGCATGGCTTCGACCTCGTCCGCGAGGGCGAGGTAGTCCTCCGCGCCCTTGGAGCGCGGGGCGTACGTAAGGATCGAGCGGCCGTGGCCCGGGGCCTCGGCGAGCCGGACGTTGTTGCGGATGCGGGTCTGAAACACCGTCGAGCCGAAGTGTTTGGTGATCTCCGCCTGCACTTCGCGGGCGAGGAGCGTGCCGGTTCGCGACAGCGTCGGCAGGATGCCCGTGATCGCCAGGTTCGGGTTGAGCCGGCGGCGGACCATAGCGATCAGCTCCACGAGCTTGCCCAGGCCGCGCAGGGCCAAAAACTCGGTCTGGAGCGGGACAAACACCTCTTCGGCGGCGGTTAGCGCGTTGATCGTGAGCAGGCCCAGCGACGGCGGGCAGTCGAAGAACACGTAGTCGAGATCGCGGTGGTCGCGGAGGTAGCCGTCGATGGCGTCGCGCACGATGCGCTCGCGACCCATGGCCGTGGCCAGCTCCAACTCCGCGCCGGCGAGGTCCAGATGGCTGGGAGCCAGATGGAGTTTTTCGCGCTCGAGCCACTGGACGGCGCCGGCGAGCGGCCGGTCCTTGCAGAGCACCTGGTAGATCGTGTCGTCGGCGATTTCGGGGTCGATCCCGAAGTGGACCGTGAGGCAGGCCTGGGGGTCGATATCGACCAGCAGGACCTTTTTGCCCTTCTGGGCGAGCGCAGCTCCCAGATTGGCGACCGATGTGGTCTTGCCGACGCCACCCTTGTGGTTGAAGACCGCGATGACACGCACGAACTACAGTCTAGCCTCCAACACCAAGGAGATCAGTACCCACGTTCACTCGGATTCCATGCCTTCCGGGACCAACTCGGCCGCGCCTTCGGTGGGGCCCTTCATGAGTTCGCGCAGGGCCGAGGTCGCGAACGCCCCGCGCGGGAGCACGAAGCAAATCCGGTACGTCGTCTCGTCCAGCGTTTCCAGCGACGCCTCGCCCAGCGGGGCGCGCAGGGAACGCCGCAGACCCTTGAGCAGGATGCCGCCCGGGATGCGAAACGAATCGGGAGTGAGGCCGGTTCGCGCGAAAATGTCGCGCTCGACTTGTCCCGGCTCGCCTTCCGCCAGCAGCGAGCGGGTTCCGAACATCGGTCCCGTGGGGGAGATCTCGAACGCCGCGCAGCGGTGCGCCTCGATTGACGCGTCCGGCGCACGAAACACGCGGTTGGTCTGGTGACGGACGGCTAGATCGCCGTCCGTCAGCTTTCCCGCCGATTCGATTCGACGGGCCAGGATCGCGTTGAACAGCCACGACTGGAACGCCGACGCGAAGAGCGAGCGCATCCGCTTCGGGACGGCGTGCATCGCGCTCTCGGTGCTTTCGAAGCGGATCAGGGCGTGGGCGCACTTTTTTTCGGAGCGGCGTCGGACCGGGATCGCCTCGCGCGCCTTGTCGATCTCGCCGGCGTTGAACAGTTCGCGGGCGCGGCGCATCCACGGGTCGGGGTCACGCGCCGGGTCGCCGCCGAGCATGTGCCGCACGAACGCGTCGGCGTCGCGGCGGAGCAGGGCGTAACCCGCGAGGTGGCCGGTACCGTTGCCGCCGAAGCGCTGCCGGCCGAAGTAGTTCGGGACCCCGCGGGTGACCAGCCGCTCGAAGATGGGGCGCGCGCGCTCCGGCTCGGACTCGCGGACCACGATTGAAAACCGGTTGCCGATCAGGTGGCCGATGCGCAGCCGGTTCGTGTGGCGGCGCACATCGAGTATCTCGACGTCGCCGAGATCGAGTTCCCGTACGCGCGCCTCATCGACTCCGGGGACGCTGAGCCACTGCGTCGTGACTGCCCGCTTGTCCTTGAGCCCCGCGTGGCCGATGTGGCGTTCCGGAACGTCCAGCGCCTCCGCAAGCCTGCGCATCGTCTCGAACGTGGCCTGGCCCTGCTTGCGAATGTGCACGAACGTGTGCTCGCCCTCCCCGCCGGGCAGGTAGATCGGAATCTCGTCGACGACGAAGTCCTTGAGCTCCTTGCGAATCCTGCCACCGGTGCCCGGCAGGTCCGCGGTCATGTACGGCCACTCCACGGGTCGCATTATGCACGGGTCGCACTACGCAGGGTCGCATTGCGGATGGGTCGCATTACGGATGCGGGAAGCGAGGACAGGAGGCGGCGGGTTACGATCTTGGCCGTGCGACTCGTACTCGTTCTGGTTCTCCTGGCGCTCGCTCTCTTGGGCGGCGCGGTCTGGCTCGCCGGCCCCGGCGAGGAGTTGGCGGACCACAGGGAGACGGGGGAGGGGAAGACCGGGGAGGGGGCCGGGACGGGCAAGGCGGCCTCCGGGCCCGGATTCGTCGGTTCCGAGACGTGCAAGAAGTGCCACGAGAACGAACACGGTGCATGGCTCAAGACGGCGCACGCCTATTCGTTGCGGGAGGCCACGGACGAGTACATCAAGGGACAGTTCGACGGCCAGCCGATTCGCCACAAGCATTTCGTGGCCACTCCGATCCGGCGCGTGCGTGCCGACACGGGCGAAGTCGAGTTCCTGATCCGCGTGCGGGGCAACGATGGCCGCCCCGACGGCGACCACAAGGTCACGCACATTGTCGGGCGCGCCATTGAGCAGGCGTACCTGACGACCGACGAGACCGGAGGGTGGCGGATTCTGCCGCTTTGCTGGAGCATCGAGCGCAAGGAGTGGGACTTGACCCACCAGGTCCTGTCCGACATCGCCGGCAGCGCCCACGGCGTGGATGAGGACTACGACACGCGCGAACGGGTGTTCAACCACGGCTGCGGCCAGTGCCACGCCACGAACTACCAGGTCGGGCACACGACGCATCCCGATCGGCCCGCGACCTATGCCTCGACGTATCTCGAGGGCGCGGTCGCCTGCGAGTCGTGCCACGGGCCCGGTACCGCGCACGTTGCGTGGCATCGCGAGGACCGGCCCGTGGATCCTTCGTACTCCGCGCCCGCGCGGCTCGTCCATCCCAAGGAGGATCTCGATCCCCAGCAGATCTCGGCGTCGTGCGGCCGGTGCCACTACAGCCACGCGTGGCGGTTTGCCATCGACGACGATCCGCTTGTCGGACACGAAGAGATCGCGGTCACGCTCAACCTCGACCGGCCCGGATTCTTTGCCGACGGGCGTCTCGCCGGGCTGCAGTACCACGGCACGGTCCAGAGCCAGAGCCGCTGCTATACCGAAGGTGGGATGAGCTGCCTGTCCTGCCACTCACTGCATTCGGGCCGGCGTTTCGCGCTGAAGTGGAAGGACGAATCCACGCAACAACAGTGCCTGCAGTGCCACCAGGAGATCGGCGAGCAGGGTGAGAGCCACACCAAGCACGCCCCGGAGGCGGCCACGTGTGTCGATTGCCACATGCCGAAGCACCTGATGGGCGTGCTGCACTTCATGCGCGACCACATGATCAGCGTGCCCGAGCCCGAACTGACCGACGAATTCGGCGCCCGAACCGTCCCCAACGCCTGCAACGAGTGCCACACCGACCAGACCGCCGCGTGGGCGCGCGAGTGGAAGGAACGCTGGTGGAAGCCGGCGCCCAAGAAACTGGTCCAAAACGTCCGCACGGTCGTGACGCTGCGCCGGGACCGTTTGCGCGTGCCGCTCGCAACCCTGGCCACGATGGCGAAGGACCGCGCCAACCGCTCGTTCTTCCGCCACACCGCCCTGTCCGAGATTGCCCGCCGCACCCGGCGCGCGACCGCCGCGCGCGACCTGCTCCGGGGGTTCCTCGACGATCCCGATACCGAGATCCTCCAGCTCACCTGCGACGCCCTCGGGGAGCAACCCGATCCCGCCGCGGTGCCGCGCCTGCTCAAGCTGACCCGCCACAAGGTCCGCACGATTCGCGTGGAGGCGCTGTATGCCGCGGTCCGCGCCGGTTGGCGGCTTGATCCGGGGGACTCCGGGGACAAGGAGTTCCAAGAGCGGGTTCTTCGCGTCTACGCCGACGTGCGGCAGATGTTGCACCGGCAGCGCGCGTTCGCGACGTCCCTGATGCGCATCGCGATGATCGCGGACGGCCTCGGCCGTTACGACGACATGGAGCGCGCGTACATCCGCATGGTGCGCGAGTCCGGCGCCTCGGGTTGGCCGCCCGCCATGACGGACTTGACCCACCGCCGCGGCCGCATCCGGGCCTACCATGGCAAGTTCAAGAGCGCGTTGGAGCACTACAAGGACGCGCGGCGCCAATACGGCGACCCGGCGCCGCCGCTCCTCGCACTCGACTCGGCCGACGCGGTCGCCGGGCTCGGCAATCACCGCAGCGCCGCCGTGATCTGGCGCGCCCTCGCCCGCCAACACAAGGGTACTCCGATCGCCGCGATCGCCACCGCCCGGCTGGAAGCCGAGGCCGGCCGCAAGGACGCCGCTCGCACGCGCCTGCGCACCCTGGAAGAAGAACTCGCCAAAGACCCGGCCATGGGCAACATGCGAGCCCGCATCGCGACGGCCCTGTCGCGCATTGGTCGGTAGCGGCCGATTCGCCGAAAGCGAACGGACGGCGATTTCGCCATGCACCGTTGTTCGCATCGGACGGTGCGCCACGGAGGCGCAAACAGGGCCTAGTGCAGGCGCAGGCTGCCGACAAGCGCTTGGATTTGTTTGCGGAAGTCGTTTTCGGCGCCGTGGCTTGTGGTGATGCGGAGAACAAAGACACGGCCGCTCTCGGTGCGGCACAAGATCACACGCACCTGGCGGGGGCTCTGGTCTCTTCGCCCCTTAAACAACGTGGCGTGGACTTCCTTCGCTCCCTGGATCGCCGGTGCGGTTTCCTTGTGGCGGGTTGCGCTTTCGTGTTCGGTGGCAAATCCGGTGAAGAACGAGTTCAACCACTGCTGGGCGGCGAAGCGCGGGTAGCGGCCGTACTCGAACAGGCGCACGAGAGCGAACCGGCGGCGGTCGGTGGCTTCGGCCCTGAACGCGATCCGGATGCCGCGTTCCTTGCCGGGATCCACCGCCAGGCGCCGGAATCCGGCCGGCTTGTTCAGCGTGTAACCCGTTTCCCCGTCCTCGATCTCCTTGGCGTCGGTCGCCGTCAGGTCGGCCTTGCTCACCGGTGGTGCCAGCAGTCGAAAGCCCCGTCGAAACACCGCGAGGCCCTGGGCGCAGCGTGCGTCGTTTTCGTCGGCGGCGGCGTAGATCGTCTCGATCTGTTCGTACCAGGCCGCTCCGGCGCAGCGGGCGCGCACGATACGCCGGCAGGCGACGCCCTTGTGCTTCGACTCGAGCGCGAGAGTCGCGACCACGTCGTTGCCCCAGAGCGCACGCTTGAACGTGCCTTGGTCTGCCTCCGGCATCCCCGGGAAGCGGTAGTTCTGGGCGCGTCGTTTCAGTTCCGCGCCGGCGTCGATTTTCGAGGCGAGCCGCTGGCGCAACAGGTGCACATAGGCGTGGGGGATCTTGTCGATGGAAAAGACCCAGACGAGTTCGTTTTCGCGCCGGACCCAGCCCGCGGGGAGCTTGCCGGCGATCTTGTAGTTGAACGCCTCTTCGCGGACGAGCTCGCCTGCCGGGGCGGCGGCGGACCCGCCCGCGCACAAGCCAATCAGCAGTATGGCCGCGGCACCGAACCTGTTCATGCGGGGCAGCGAGACTAGTTGGTGGGCTTGAAGTGGTCGAGGAAGTCCTTGATCTCGTTCTTCCAGGCCTTGTCGCCGGTGCCGCCCGAGCAGTAGATCTGGATCGTGTACTGGCGATTGTTCTTGTGGTCGAGGAAGTAGAGCCGATCGACCTCGGTGACCTTGCGCCGTCCGAGGAGATGGAGGTAGACGCCCTTCTTCGTGCCCTTGACCTTCTTCCACTTCTTTTGCTCGGGCGGCTGTCGTTTGTTCTTCTCGTAGGTCTTTTTGAACAGCTTGATCCGGGACTCGACGAGCTTGTCGATCGAGAACCCGCCCTTGCTCTTCAGCGACTTCGCGAAGACACGGATCGAGATCGTGCTCTGCGGTTTTGAGGCCTGGAACTTCAGGATCAGGTTGTAGAACTTCTCGCTTTCGTCGAAGGTCTTGCCGTCGAGGCGCAGCATGCCCTGCGGCTTGACGCATTTGAGTCGCCAGAAGTCGAGTTCGATCTCTTCGCGCTTGACCTTCGCGGGATCGACGTTCTTTCCCCCGCCGCCAGCGCCGCCAGCGGGCGGGGCTCCGCCCTTGCGACCGCCCTTCTTGTGGGCCTTCGATTTCCTGATCTCGCCAAACTTGAAAGACTTGACGATCGTGGCGAGTTCCTCGTCGAGATCCTCGTCATCGACCAGCTTGCCGTTGCGACCAATCATGATCGTGTAGACGTAGTTGCCGTTCTTCGCGACGATGTAGCGCAGTCGCCAGACCGAGCCGTCGGCGGCGTTGTTGCCGATGACATCGTTGCTCCAGGCATCGACGCTCCCCAGCTTGATGGCTTCGGCCTTGCGGTTGCGCGGGTTTTGGATGCTGTTCTCGAACGACGTCTCGCCCCACAGTTTGGCGATGTTTTCGGCGCTCTTCTTGGCGAATTCCTTGGAGAGCTTGGTGACGAATACGTGAACGTCGGAACGGGACGGCGGTTCCGCGGCGGCCCAGATCGTCGCCAACTGCACGACGCAGCCCTGCTTTTTGTCCTGTTCCGAGAGCTTGATCCATTCCCAGTCAATGCCCTTCGGCAACGAAATCTCGAAGTTGAGATTCTTGCTGGTGAACGTCTTGGGGATCGGCTTGGGCTTGCCCTCGGGCTCGGCCTGCGCAATGGAAGTGATCAGGCAGGTTGCAAGGAGGGGGACGGCTAAGAGGATCAGAACGGCGCGTCGCATGACGGGACTCCTTGGTTCGTGATCAATGTCTGTTCGTGACGTCTATTTCTTGACGGAAATCCGCATGCTCTTGAAGAGAGCCTTGATAGCCGCCTCAAAGACCTTGTCGCCGTCGCCGCGGCTTTCGATCGTGATGAAGTGGCGCCAGCCCTTCTTGTCCTTCAGGAAGCCCGCAAAGGTTCCGCGGTGGCCCTCGATCTTGCCTTCGAGTTTCTTGTAGCCCTTGCCGGCTCCAATGCCCTTGATCCTGAGGTTGACACTCTGGGGCTTGCGCGGAATCTTGGTGCCGCGGGCCTTGCTGTCCCACTGCGTCGCCCATTCTCCGAACTGAAGCTTCTTTTCCCGGAGAACCCGGTTTCGTTCCCCGGCCTGGTTGTGGCTGGCGTGCGACATCTGGATTTCGATCCAGTTGTTCTTGGCGTCCTGGCCGAAGAACACCACGCTGGCGTTTGCTCCGCCGAGTTTCGCCCGGTCGGTGATGGCCTCGATGCCGGGCGGCACGGTGAACTTGATCTCGAGCCTGTAGGGACGTTTCCCGCTCAACGTCAAGTTAACCGTTTCCTTGCGTTCGTCCTTGCGTGTTTCGCGCGTGTTCGTGCCTTCGCCCGCCACGTTGCTGTGCAGAGGCATCGGCTCGTCGTTGTAAAACTCGAAGGAGTCGAGCAGCTTCTTGGACTCGGCTACGAGTTGGGCGTTTTGGGCGGCCCCCGCGGGGAGGTAGATCTTGACCAGGTACAGGTACGGGGACAGGAGTGCCACGCGGCCGATCACGCGCCGCTTCTTGAACGTCGGTATCTCGATCTTTTCGCCGCGCCGCTTCAACGTCTCGGCTTTCTCGATCTCTTCCTGCTCGTCCTTGCCCAACCGTTCGATGACGTATTGACCGGACTTTTCCGAGTCGCCGAGGAGGATGCTCTCGTCGGTGCGCGGCCGCAGTGTCTTGCCGGTTGCCATCCCGAAGTGGGTCGCGAACATGTTGCCGTCCAAGAGGCCCTGGACCTCGTCGGTGGGAGTCCCGATGCTGAAGGTTTCCGGGCGGCGCGCGAACTTGTAGATTTCGACCGTGCCGACCCCCTGCCCGTCGACGAGACGGACGGCCACCAATCGCAGGTTCTGCGTCGCGCTTTCCGGCGGCGCCGAGCGCAACTCCCAGCCAGCGGGGAGGACGAGCTTGAGGTTGCCTGTCTTGTCCTCGACCGTCGTGGGACTGCCCTTCGCGGCTCCTGCCTTGTCGGCGTTTGCTTCGCCGTCGCCATCGCCGTCGTCGCCGCCCATTCGTTCGCCGCCGCGACCGGGCACCGGAACCTGGCCCGGCTTGAACGAGATCGCCTTCCACAGGGCGGCCAGCGAAGCGTCCTGGCCCGCGTGGGCGCCGTTGTAGCTCATCTCCACGATGCGGAAAAACACCGGCCCGTTGACGATGCCGCAGCCACGGATGCGAAGATCGAAGCCCTGCTTGGCCTTGCCGCTGATCGAGAACAGCGGGGCGGACTTCCCGCCGACCGAGTTCGACTTGTCGATCTGGAAGGACTGGCTGACCGACCCGAAGTGCGGAGTGAGTTTCTGCTTTTCCTGGGCCAGCCACGATTCGCTCTCGAAGTCCTTCGACGGTCCGGCCGTGATCTGGAACAGGACGTACTTCTTGAGACCGATGTCCAACTTCGCCGCGAAACGGGTCGCGCCGCCTTCGACCCGGGTGTCGCGGTCCCAGCCGTCCGGGAGTTTGACCCTCAGTCCGGTCATCGTGTCCTTGAAGGTTTCGGTTTCGTCCGCCATCGCGGGTTGCACCGCAAGAGCGAGGAGTGCCAGGACCGGAATCAAAAACAGGTTGCGCATCATCTCTCCTTGCCGATACCGATAGACCGAACAGCGGGATCCTGCGCCCCGCATCGGCAATTGTATCAACGACTGCCGGGCTGGGGGTGCACCATGCCGGGCCCGTCCGCAGATGAAGTCGCTCGAGCGGCCCGAGGTGTTTCGTTTCGGTAACCTTCGAAAATCCGCCGAACCGGATTTTGGTTAGGCCATGAGTGGTCGCCGGCTACGCCGGGCTCGATCCATGAGCTGGGGCTGCTGCCCAGCTTACTGACCGTTCTCGGGGTCTGCCGGGGTTTCGGGGGTATCGCCGTCCGTGGGCTTTTCTTGCTCGGTTGCTTCGCCTTCACCCGTCTCCGGGGCCGGACCGTGCCCGCCCTCCGAGTCGCTCGTTTCCGGAGGCTGTTCTTCTTCCGCCGGGACAATTGCGGCTGCGATGAGGCGGTCGCCGGCCTTCAGGTTCATGACGCGGACGCCCTGGGTGTTGCGGCCGATCTGCGAGATTTCGGCGACTCTCGTGCGGATGATCATGCCGCCCGCGCTCATGAGCACGATTTCGTCCGTCTCCTCGACGAGCGCGAGCTTGACGACCTGGCCGTTGCGGGCGGTGGTCCGCAGGTCCTTGAGGCCGAGGCCGCCGCGGGACTGTAGGCGATAGTCCGCGATGTCCGTCCGCTTTCCGTAGCCGTTTTCCGACAGCGTGAGAACCTGGACGCCTTCACGCACGACGGCGAGGCCGACGACGTGGTCACCGTCGCGCAGCTTGATGCCGCGGACGCCGCGGGCGGTGCGGCCCATACGCCGGACGTTGGACTCCTCGAAGCGGATCGCCATGCCCGCCGCGGTGCCCATGAAGATGTGCTCGCCGCCCTCCAGCAGGCACGCGCCCAGCAGCCGGTCGTCGTCGTTGAGATCGCACGCGATGATGCCGGACTGGCGCGCCGCGTTGCGCAGCAGCGAGAGCGTGACCTTTTTTACGATGCCGGCGCGCGTGGCGAACAGGATGTCGCGGTCGTCGAACTCCTTGATCGCGAACGCGGCCGTCACGTCCTCGCCGTCGCGCAGCTCGAGCAGGTTACGGATGTTGCGACCCGCACTTGTACGGCTGCCTTCCGGGATTTCGAACACTCGCTTGGCGAAGGCGCGCCCCTGGTTGGTCAGGAACAGCATCGTATCGTGCGTGTGGGCGCCCCAAACGTGCGTGACCACGTCCTCTTCGCGCGTGTCGGCACCGATGATGCCGCGCCCGCCGCGGCCCTGGGCGCGGTAGGTACCGAGCGACGTGCGCTTGAGGTAGCCACCCCGGCTCATCGCCACGACCACGTCGTCGGGTGCAATCAGCTCTTCGCGCTGGAACTCGACCGCCTCGTCGCTGATCGTCGACGCGCGCGGCCGACCGTGCCGCTTCTTGATCTCGGCCAGTTCATCGACGATCACGTCGAGCACCTTGCGCTCCGAGCCGAGGAGTTCCTGGTAGTACGCGATTTTCTTGGCGAGTTCCCCGAGCTCGTCCTCGAGTCTTTGACGCTCCAGGCCGGTCAGGCGCGCCAGGGTCATCCGCAGGATCGCCTCGGCCTGCTTTACGGAGAACGCAAACTGGTCGACGAGCCGCGCCTGCGCCACCTCGGGGTTCGCGGAGGCGCGGATCGTCTTGATGATCTCGTCGATGACGTCGAGCGCCTTGAGCAGCCCCTCGACGATGTGCGCCCGCGCCTCCGCCCGGTCGAGCAGAAAGCGGGTACGGCGTCGGACGACCTCGATCCGGTAGTCGCGGTAACACTGCAGAAGGCGCTTGAGCGTCAGCGTCTCGGGGCGGCCGCCCACAAGCGCGATCGCGTTGATGCCGAACGTCTCCTGCAGCGGCGTGTGCTTGTAGAGCAGGTTTTCGATGACCTTCGGGTCCTCGCCGCGCTTCAGCTTGATGTAGATCCGGTACGGGTTCGTGCGGTCGGCATAGTCCTCGACCTGCGTGATGCCCTCGATTACGCCCGACGTCTTGAGTTCCGCGATCTTCTTGATGATGATGTCGCGGCGGGGCGGGTAGGGAATTTCCTCGACGTGCAGGGCCCAGCGCCCCGGTCCCTCCTCCTCCTGCCGGATGCGTCCGCGCAAGATGACGCGTCCGCGCCCGGTCTCGTAGGCGTCCCAGATACCGGTGCGGCCGCAGATGATGCCCCCCGTCGGAAAGTCCGGGCCCGGCAGCACCTCCATGAGCTCCTGGAGCGTGCACTCCGGGTTGTTGATGTACATCGTGAGTGCGTCGGCGACTTCGCCCGGGTTGTGGGGCGCCATGTTGGACGCCATCCCGACGGCGATGCCGACCGAGCCGTTCACCAGCAGGTTGGGGAACTTGCCCGGCAGGACGGTCGGTTCGGTCAGCGACTCGTCGTAGTTGGGGACGAAATCGACGGTGTCGAGCTCGAGGTCGTCGAGCGCGTCCTTGGCCGCCGTGGTCAGGCGCGCCTCGGTGTACCGCATTGCGGCCGGCGGGTCGCCATCGACCGAGCCGAAGTTGCCCTGGCCGTGGACCAGCGTCGTGCGCATATTGAACGGCTGGGCCATCCGGACCAGCGTCGGGTAGATCACCGCCTCGCCGTGGGGGTGGTAGTTGCCCGACGTATCGCCCGCGATCTTGGCGCATTTGCGGAACTTCGAGCTCGGCCCGAGGTTCAGGTCGTTCATCGCGACGAGAATCCGGCGCTGGGAGGGCTTGAGGCCGTCCCGGACATCGGGCAGCGCCCGCGAGACGATGACGCTCATCGCGTACCGGAGGTACGACGTCTTCATCTCGTCTTCGATGAGCAGGTCGCGAACTTTATCCGGGGGGTCGCGGCCCAGATCCGACGTCTGACCGTCGGGCGTCTGATTGTCGTCAGTCATGGCGAAACCCGTACACTATCACCCCTCCCCCCCGTGCGAAGACTTGCCCTCGTAGCCGCCCCCGTCGCCGTCTTGGCGTGGTTTCTCGGCGCGTGCAGCCGCGACGAACCCGGGCCGAAACCCCCGTCGGAGACCCCGGGCCCGGCGCTCCGAACGATCCTTCTCGCCGGTACGCCGCGCGACCGCGGCCGCACCCACGGCACCGGGCTCAAAGCCGAAATCGGGGTGTGGCTCGACCGGGTCCGTCCGGCCGACGACGCGACGGCGCACTTTGCGATCGAGACCTGCGGCGCCCGAATCTGGCCACGGATTCCGCCGACGTTCCAGGAGGAAATCGAAGGCGTCGCCGAAGGCGCGGACCGGACCCGCCACGAAATCCTGTTCCTGACCACGCGGTTCGAGCTGCACGAGTTCGGGATGGGCGGTCGGGTCGGGAGAACCGGGATCGTCGGGGCGCGCGTCGAGGCGGACCCGGACAACACGGTGGCGAAACTCTGGATCGCCCCCACGCGGCGAGGTGGGGCGGGAAAAGAGGCGGAAAAAAGCCGACGGACGGCGATCTCTGCTCAAGACCTCATCGTTTTTGTCCACACCGGCAAGGGCGGCAAGGAACAGCGGGTTGTGGCGCTCCCGGGCATGGTGGGCGCGTTCTTGGTCCACGGTGGCCGCGTGGCCGTCACGGCCCGCCCTCGGCCGTCCGAGTCCGCCGTCGTGTTGACCGGCGTGCCTTGGCCGTTCGTCGTCCGCATGCTGGCGGACGGAGCCGAGCTTCCGGCGGTCAACATCTCCTGCTCGTATTCCGTCGCTCGCGACGGCAAGGCGGGGGTATGGGCGGCCACGACCTCGCGTTCCCGGGTGGAGTTCGTTGAGGCGCAGGGTCCGGAGCCCGCGCTGCGAACGGGGCTGTTGATCCGCGTGGACGAATTTGCCGTCACCACCATGCGCCATGAATAGGGGCGGGCGGGGTATGATCGCAGCCCCATGCGTAGCCTTTTTTGCCTTCTCGCCGTGGCGGCGGTCGTCGCGGCTCAAGACAAGGAGCCGGACAAAAAAGGACCGGCGAAGAACGCCAAGAAGGCGCCCGCCAGTCCCGCCTACAAGAACAACGACCTGAAGCTCAAGTTTTCAGGCGTTTACGGCTGGGAGAAGAAGGCAGCCGGAGGCTCAGGCGCTTGGACCGAACTCGTGCGCTACACGTTCGAGCAGTTCGGCGCTCGGGTCGTGCTTTTGGTCCGGGACAATCCGCACGGCAGTTTTCCGGAGTTGCGGAGCGCTCTCGAGGCGGAATTCAAGGCCGGCGGCCACCGCGAGGCGCAGTTTCGCGAGGCGTCGATGAAGCGTGGCCTGAAACTGCCCGCCATCGAGGTCGAGGCGCTGCGCACCGTGGAGACCCCCGAGGGAAAAAAGCGCGAGTTCGTCGTCATGACGCGCACGTATTTTGGGAAAAGCAGGCTGTTCAGGGTGTCGTGCAACGTGCGGCGAGCGCGGGCCAAGCGTGTTCGCGACCTGCTGCAAAGCGCGATGGCGGGCCTCGAAGTCACCTCTGAGGACGAGAAGATCCTGCGCGGCCAGCTCTTTCAAAGCAACCGCGGTCGCTACTCGTGCGTGGTGCCCGAGGGCTTCACTCCGGTGCTGCCCGCGCGCCCCGGCTACGACATGCGCTTTGCCCCGCGGCGCGGCGGGGTCTCGGTCATCGTGTTCGCCTACATCTTCGAAGGCGATAACGCGGACCACCTCGACGAACTCATCGATTTCTACGGCGAGGATTTCAAGGTGGGCAAGGAGGCCGCCAAAACCATGGGTGGTACCGGCTTCAGCGGCACCGTCAAGCGCAAGGGCGCGGTGACCCGGATTGCGGGCAGGGTGGTCAAGAACCGTGTCTGGCGGGTCCACACCGCCGGTCCGGAAAGCCGCCAAAAGGACGTCGATCGCGTCCACGCCGAATTCCTGAAGGGATTCAGGCCCTCGTCGCGGTGAGGGCCCTCCCGCTCATCCTGTGCGGAGTCCTCGGCGGTGTTGCCGGCGGATTCCTCGTCGGCATCCTCGACGACGACGACCCGCAGAAGCGCACGACGACCACGGCACGGCGCGAGCGTGACACCGGGTTGGCGGCCCGCGTCGCGGCTCTCGAGGCGCAGGCCGAAACCTGGGCGCGGCGCAAGACCTTGGCTTCGGAGGGGGGCGGGGGCGTCACGCCGGACGCTTCGGAGGAGCCGGACGCCAGGAAAACGCCGCCCGACAGCCCCGCCGAGAGAGCGACGGACAGGCCCGAGGCCCAAAAACCGGCTGCGCTGGTGTCCTGGCTCGTCGGACAGGGTTCATTCGGTGGGTCCGAGGCGAACCGGATGTTCGGCTGGATGTCGCGCCAAAAGGAACGGATTCCCGAACTTCTTGCCGGCTTGAAAAAGGCCCTTGCGGCGGACCCGAAGAACGCGGACCTTCACGCGGCGCTGGCGACGGCCTACGTCGGCCAGCTCCAGTTCAATACCCCTGCCGGCGCGCAGCAGGGACCCGTGTGGATGCAGGCCGACGCCGCGTACAAAAAAGCGATCGAGCTCGATACCGAGCACTGGCAGGCCCGTTTCGGGCGTGCGTTCGGCACCTCCTTTATCCCGGTCCAGTTCGGGCAGCGCCCCAACGCGATCCGGCAGTTCGAGAAGCTGCGGGGAATCCAGGAGGGGCGCGCACCGGAAAAGGGTTTTGCGCAGACCTACGCACAGCTCGGAAGACTGTACGCGGAGGCTGGTAACGTCGCGAAAGCACGCAAGGTCCTCAAGGCCGGGCAGGAGCTGTTCCCCGAGGACCGGCAGATCCGGGCGCAACTCGAGGTCTCAGAAAAGAAGTAGGCGACAAAGAAGTAGGCGATGGCAACCGAGAACAATCAAGAGATCGACACGACCTTGAAGGAGCTGTTCTCGGAGCTGCTCCGCGTCGAGGAAGACAAGCTCACGCTCGAAGCGAAGCTGATGGAGGATCTCGAATTGGACTCCCTCGACCGCATCGAGATCGTCTCAGCGATCGAGGACAAGTTCGACGTCCAGATCCCGGATGAGACCCTGAAGGACATCCAGACCTACGGCGACATCATCGACGGCCTCACGACCGCCCTCGCCGCCAAGGGCGCGTAGGCCTACTTCTTGCGCTTGCCGTTTTCGTACTGGACGCGCGAGGCCACACGTCCGTTCGCGTCCCAAGTCGTCCAGGTGCCGTGGGCCACGCCGTTCTTGAAGTGGCGTTGCTCCTTTTTCTTGCCGGACTTGAACCAGTAGTTCCACCGGCCCGCCTGCTTCTCGTTTTTCCATTTGCCCTTGTAGTGGACCTTGCCGTTGTCGTGGTACGCGATCTGGGTCTGCGCGGGCGCCTTGCCGTTCTTGCCGACCTTCCATTGCGTGTGGAACGCACCGTTGTCGTGCCACGACTTCCAGGTGCCGGCCGAGAGCTTGCCTCTGGCGTAGACCCAGTCGAACTTGACCTTGCCGTTGCTGTGCCACTCCACGCGACGACCGTGCCGCCCCTTGCGAAACCCCTCCACGCTGCGCTTCGCGCCGGTGTCGTAGAAGGTGCGCCAGGTACCGGTGCGCCTACCGCCCGTGTATTCGCCTTGGGCCTTGATCTTCCCGTTGGGCCACTTCTCGACGAACGGACCATCGGCCGGCGCGGCAAAAACGAGCGCCAAAACCAAAGCAAGCATGTGCACGCCGGTATAGACCCGTCAGCCGTCGCTTCGGGATGCGATCGATAACGTGTCCACCGGAACGGACCGCAAGTAGATCCCGCCGCGTGTATGCCACCCGACCCCGACGCCGAACCCAAGCCACCGCGACGTGATCCATGATGAAAGAAAACCACGAAGCACACGAAGAGCACGAAGAATAGAGATGAATGAGGATGCACGAGGGGCCGCGTTGCGCGCGGGGATCAGCCCGGGATCAGCCCCCGTATCCACGCGGGAACGAGGCGCCGGACCTGGAACCCCGGGAGGCCGGAGCGCGCCCTACGCGCGGCGCAGCACCAGCACCGAGTTTTGTCCGCCGAATCCGAAGCTGTTGGTCATCGCGTACTTGAGGTTGGCGGGTCGGGGGGCGTCGTCGGCGACGTAGTCCAGGTCGCAGTCGGGATCGCCGGGGATGAAGTTGCGGGTCGGGATGATGAGCTGGTCGTGCAGCGTCAGCGCTGTCACGGCCAGCTCGATCGCGCCCGCGGCGCCCATGGCGTGGCCCAGGTGGCCCTTCACGCTGGAGACCGGCAGCGTGCGCGCGTGATCGCCGAACGCTTCCTTGATGACCGCCGTTTCGTTGGCGTCGTTGGCGAGGGTGCCCGTGCCGTGGGCGTTGAGATAGTCGATCGCGTCCGGCTTCAGGCCGGCGTCTTCGAGTGCGGCGCGGATCGCCTCGACTTCGCCCGGCACCGTCGGGCCGACAATGTTGGTGGCGTCGTTGGTGGCTCCGACACCGACGATTTCGGCGTAGATGCGCGCGCCGCGCGCGACCGCCCGCTCCCATTCCTCGAGCACGAACAGTGCTGCTCCTTCCCCCGCGACCAGGCCCTGCCGGCCCTTGGAAAAGGGGCGCGAGGCCTCGGGCGACTTTTCGCGCGACAAGACGCGCAGCCGGTTCCACGCGGCTATGGTTGATCGGTTGAAGATGTAGTCGGCGCCGCCGGTGAGGCACGCGTCGATCGTGCCCGCGCGGATTTGCTGCACGGCGAGACCGGCGGCGATCGCCCCGGAAGAGCACGCCGTCGAGACCGTGAAGTTGATCCCGCGCGCCCCGAACCGGATGGCGAGGTGGCTGGCCGCGGCGTTGGGCATCTGCCGCGGCACGGTGACGGGCTTCAGCGCTTTCCAGCCGTCCTGAAAGTAGCCGCGAAACATCTCCTCGAAGTCGAATGTCGCGCCGTAGCCCGTGCCGAGAATCGTGCCGGTGCGGTCGGAGGGCGGCGTGGCGCCGGCGTCCTCCACGGCGAGTTGACCCGCCATGACCGTGAGCTTGGTGTTATGCGCCCACAGCGCGGCGGCCTTGCCGTCGAGGTACTGGTCCCAGTCGACTTCCGGAAGCTGTGCGTAGTGCGTGACGGGAATGCCCTCGAGGTCGAGGCCGTGGGGCTCCCGGACACCGGATCTCCCCTCCCGCAACCCACCCCACATTTTTTCAACGCCGATCCCGAGGGAAGTGACGGTTCCGATTCCGGTCAGGGCGACACGGCGAGCCATCACGGTATTGGAGCAAAAGGAGAGCCTGCCTGATAACGTTCGGCGCCGTGCGGGTCCTGATGGTCGATGGGGCGGACAAGACCCCTTACTTGAGCCGGCTCGTGGCCGCGCTCGCGATCCGCGGCGTCACCATGCACTACGCCGCCGATCCGGAGTGGAAGGACTTCGCGGCGCTGCGGGCAGCCGGCGTCGTGTGCCATCCGTTCCGCAACCGCCACAAGCTCGACCTGCGCGCGCGCTGGTTCCTGCGCCGGCTGATCGACCGGCACGACATCGAGATCATCCATACGATCGCCGGGCGGGACTCCTACCAGGGACTGAAGGCCCGCCGCCGTCGTGATGTGCGCGTTTTTGTGCGGCGCGGCGCGTACTCGCCGATCAGCCGCTTCGATCCGTCGGACCGCACGATTTACGGCGCGCGCGGCGGAGACCGGTTCATCGTGGTGAGCCGGGATCTTGCGCGTCACATGGAGGCGCAGGGCCTCGCCCGCGAGCGCATCACGCAGGTCTATACCGGCATCTGGAGCCCGGAGCTGGACGTGCCTGCTGCGGCTCTCGATGTGCCGCAACCGGTGCTGCTGCTGGTCGGCACGTTGCGTCCGGTGAAAGGCTTTCCGTATCTGCTGGACGCGCTGGCGCTCGTGACGCGGCCGTTTCAGCTCCTCGTCGCCGGCCGTGGGTACGAATCGATGCGCGAGGAAATCGTGCGCCGCGGGCTGGCGGACAAGGTCACCCTGCTCGGTCATGTTCCGGATGTCATCGGCCTCATCCGCGCGGCCGACGTGATGGTGTTGCCGTCGCGGATCGACGCGCTGCCCCGCGCCGTGATTGAAGCGACGGTCGTCGGAACCCCGGTGATCGCGACGCGCGTCGGCGGCGTGCCGGAGATTCTCGACGACGGCCGTGCCGGCCGGCTTGTTGATCCCGCGGACCCCCGTTCCCTGGCCGAGACTCTCACGCGCGACCTCGACGATCCCGCCGAGCTGCGTGCGCTGGCGGTCCACGCGCAGGAGCGCAACCGCGAGATGTTTGGCTTGGACCGCTGCGCTGGAATCCACGTTTCGCTCTACGAGGAAGCGTTAGCGCGATAAAATCGAATCGTGAGTCGCTGGATCCTGCTGGTTCCGCTTGTGCTCTGCGGTGTGCTGGCCTGGCTGCTCCTGGGCGACAACGGCGGCAAGACCGGGCGCACCACGGGGCCGCGCGAGTGGGTCAACGAGCAGGGAGACACCGTTCGCATCCTCGACGGGACGGGGGACCATGTGCGTGAGCGGTCGCGCCGGGAGGTTCCTGCGGTCCTGACGGGCGTGGTGTTTGACCCGTACGGTCGGCCCGTCGACAAGGCCGAGGTCGAGGTGCTCCACCCCAAGCCGTACCGGCTGTACTTCACGAGTACGGACGGCCGCTACAAGCTGGAGTTCAAACACCCCGGCGAGTACGTGGTGCAGGCCTCGCTCACGATCGATCTGGCGCCCGTGCGCAAGACGATCGTCGTGCCGGAGAGCGGCGATCCGCCGTCCGTCGACTTTCGCCTGAAACAGGCCGGCCCCGTGTTCGGCGAGGTGATCGTCGGGCAGCGGCCGGCCACGAAGGGCTTTGTCGATATCGAGGTCGGCGACCTGTTCGGGGACTGGCAGTACGAGATCGAGGCGACGATCGAGAATGGTTTCTTCAGCTTCCCGCGCGAACCGCCACGCGACCTTCCGCTGCGCATCCGCGTTATCTCCGACGACGGATTCATGAAGGAGCCGATCTACTTTCGCTACACGGGCGAGCACGTCGATCTCGGCCGTCTCGCTCTTCTGCGCTACCCCACGCTGCTTATGCGCATGCGCCTGCCCGACGGCTCCGAGGCCGGCGAGGTGTATGCCGGCGAGGCAGCGGAACTCAAGCCGGAACAGCGCTACATGGCGCGACTTGTGGCGGACGGCTTGCCCGACGACATCAGCTCCGATTCGCGTGTGCTCATTCGCGAGCGCAAGGATCGGTCGATGCGACTGGTTTTTTGGGCCGGGCCGCGCCACGAATTTCGGGTCGTGCGCGACGTTGAACTCGTGCGCGACCAGTTGCGCGAGATGGAAATCACCATGCGTCCGGGCCCGATCACGATCCGTCGGCGCCTCTTGGGCAAGGGCGGCGATCCGATTCGCGCACGCTTTCAGCTCGCAGGCGGTCGTCCCGGGAACACCGGCGCTTCCGGCGTCGTTGAGGAGTCGGGCGTCGATGGGTACTTCGAGACGACCGTGCCGTGGAGCGGCATCCACACGTTGCACCTGCGCGGTCTGTATCTCGTCGGTCTCGGTTGGATCGACCTCCCGCCGCGCGCCGCGCTGTCCGTGGGATTCACAGTGGATGCCGATGCACCCGCGACGCCGTGCGTTCTCGATCTCGACGGAACGATCCTGCTGGTCGGTCGCGCCGGTTCGCCGGTCGCACTCGCGCCGCCGAAGGAGCCATCCGCGCCGCGGTATGGCCTGGGCCATGACACGAGGCCCGGGATCTTTGGGGTGTTGATCCGCCCGTCCAAGGGGCTGAGGGAGATGCGTTGGGTCCGTGCCCTGAAAAAGCGAAACAGGGGGGCGGGGGAAATCTGGAGCGACTGGGCTTATCCCGAGCGCGGCGGCACGCGGTTCCGCATTACGAAGAACGATCTGACGATCGTGGACGCACGGTAGATCCGCGAAACGATCCGCGGCGAGCAGCTAGCGCCGGCCCGGCTACCCGAGCCGCTCGAGCTGAACCTTGGCGAGGTCGGCGTACTTGTTGCCGTCGAAGAGCCGCACGCACTTCTCAAAGCGTTTGCGCGCCAGATCGACGCGCTTTCGCTCCATGAATTTCATGCCCGCCTCGTACAGATCGCGCGCTTTCGTCAGGCGTTTGACCTCGGGATTGCGTCCGAGCTCGCCTTTCCTGCGCCGCGCGTCGGCTTCGGTCAGCGTGCCCGGGTAGCCCTTGATGATCTGGTCGAGCGCGTCGAGCGCCTTTTCCCACTCCTTGGCTTCCGCCAGCGGCTCGACGGCCTTGAGTTTCCTGCGCGCCTCCTTGTCGATCTCCTTGACGCGCGCCTTGGCCTTTTCCACGCCTTCGATCGAGAGACGCCGCTGAAACTTCACGGCGGCGGTGAGCTTTTCGAGTTCAAGCTCGGTCTTTTTGCGGGCGCGTGCCGCCCGCGCGTCGACGAGCAGCTTCGTGAGTTCGGCATACTCCTTCTCGGTCAGGCCCTTGCCGTGCTTCTTGATGACTTTCTTGAGCTCCGCGACGAGCCGTTTGACGGGCACGATCTGCAGGCCGGTCTTGAAGTCGCCGGCCTTGATGATCTGCACGACATCCTCGTTCGCGTTGAGCACGAAGTGGCACG
This sequence comes from Planctomycetota bacterium, assembly GCA_021776735.1. Lineage (GTDB taxonomy): Bacteria > Planctomycetota > PLA2 > PLA2 > PLA2 > JAJFFH01. The sequence goes on from JAJFFH010000051.1 coordinate 126,306, forward strand.
GCGCGCGCGCGGTCGAGCCCGGGTAGAACGCGCGCGCGTACGACTGCGCGAGCATCATGTGGTGCTCGCAGCGGATCGACGGGCAGTCGGCGCACCGGGCTTCGCGCTTCCCGGTTTTTGGGTCCTTGGCCATCCGTTCTCCGTGGTCGTTCTCGTTGTTCGCGTACAGAAACACGAAGTTCTTCGCGATCTTCAAGAACGCCTTGTCGCGAAACGTCTGGTCCGCGACCATGCGCGCCTCGTTGTCGTGGTCGACAAGAACCGTGAGAAAGATCAGCTTGCCGCGCGTGCGGGCGATCTTGACGGCCTCTTCGGACGTGGCCACGCACTCGGGCGCCTTGGGACCGGCGAGCACCGCCCCGCCAAGAAAACCCGAAACGAGCAGGTAGTGAAGCGGAGCACGCATGCGCCCAGCTTAGCAATTCTGGCGTGCCGTGCCGGCCGAGGGGTTACTTGGCGCCGGACTGCTTGGGCACGAGGAGGTTGCGGTACGGACGCAGGACGGCGCTGGGATCCGCCTCCAGCTTGTCGAACCCGCTGGCCTGCTCCGGGCTCAGAATCTCGCGGATCGCGGCCGCGGCGGCATTGTGGATATTGGCGTCCTGGCTCCGGCGGACCGGGGCGAAGAACACGTTGGGAATCGGCGCGCTGCCGTACTTTTCCTGCACCTTGCCCCAACGGTCCTCGACGATGACGCGGACCTTCTTGGCCTGCGCGGAGTCGAGGCTGAGCCGCCGCCGGATCGTCGCGATCTCGTTGTTGACGACCTGCGTGTTCATGAACCGCTTGATCTCGCCTTCGAAGCGCTGGTACGTCGCCATCTGCTTGTCGTCGAGAACCGTGCGCAAGGTCCGCCGCGCGTCCTTTTCGACGTTGCCCAGCAACTCGTAGACCTGGTCGCCGGTCAGGTCCTCGTTGAGATGATCCGCACCGAGCTGCATCGCCTCGGTGATGCGGCGGTCCAGCTCCGCGCGCAGGCGCGTCTCCTGGTCGGGGGTCAGATCCGCGTCGCGAAAAAAACGTTCCGCGTACGAGTGCAAGAAACCGAGCGCGGTCGTGAGCTGGTTTTGGTCGAACTCCGCACCGCCGACGATCGTGCCGTTCTTGCGCCGGGTGCCCACGGGCAAGGTCAAGGACAGCGATGCTTTTTCAGCTTCGACTTTCGGGTCAGAGCCGTGGGTCGTTCGCGCGCCGGCGTTCGTACCGGAAGCTTCGCGCTCGCGTGCCTCTTGGCGCTCTCGTTGAAGTCGGATCCTGCGCGCGGCGGCATCCTCGATCGGTTCGGCGCCGAGGCGTTCCGTGCGCCGCGCATGCTGCCCGGAGGCATCGCCGTCCGTACGCTTCCCCGGTGCGGTGCTGCGTCCCAGGAAAAACCCGAGAGCTCCGGTGAGAACGGCGATGGTCAGGACTGCGGGTAGCTTCACTTTTCGGTCGGATCCTCACCTTCAAGGATAGCCGCGGTGCCGTAAACGACAATTTCCGCGGCGTTGCGCATGACCTCGGCCGACGAGTAGCGCATGCCGAGGATGGCGTTGGCGCCCATCGCGCGGGCGTCCTCGAGCATGCGGTCGTACGCCTGCTCGCGCGCTTCGGCGATCACCTTGGTGAGTTCGTGGATCTCGCCGCCGACAAACGAGCGAAACATCGCGATCAGGCCGTGGCCGAAGTGGCGCGTGCGGACCGTCGTGCCGCGGCAGATGCCGAGCAGGCGCACCGTGCGTCTCTCGGGCACGTCGAACGTTGTGGTGACGATCATCAGCGATCAACCTCCCGCGAGTAGCGGTCGTGGGGCTCGATGCGGCGACGTTCGCGCCACAGGCTCCAGAACAGCACCAGGGACCCGAGGCCGGCGAGTGTGCCGGCGGTCTTCACCGCCCAGTGGTTTTCCGGCGAGGTGAGGAAGAAGTACGCGGCGAGGACCGTGAGGCCGAGTAGGCCGGCCAGCAGGAACATCCAGCCCGTGTGTCGCTCGATGCGGTTGTAGACGTCGCCCCAGAAGCGGTCGAGTTCGGCGTCGATCGAGGTGTCTGCGCCCGTGCGGTCGGCCATGTCTTTGAGCGCGCGCATCTCTTCGTGCTCGCGCCGCAGTTCGGCATCCGTTTCGAGCGCCGCCTCGACCCGCGCGCGATCCGCGGCGTCCAGTTCCCCGTCGAGGTAGCCCATCAGCAGGACCCGAAGATCCGGCGTGCCGTCGCTCGGGTCACTCATGATCGCCCATCCCGGGTTCCAGGATCTTGCGGAGCGCGCGCCGGGCTGCCCACAAGCGCGACATGACCGTGCCGATCGGAATCGAGAGGCAGTCTGCGATTTCCTTGTAGGCCAGCGCTTCGAAATGCGACAGGTAGAGAATCTCGCGGTGCGGGTCGCTGAGCTGTGCCATCCCCTGCCGGACGGCCGCCTTGAGTTCGCCGCGTGCCGCCGAATCCGCCGGATCGTTGGCGGGCCCCCCGGGCCCCTCGAGGGGCGGTGCGTCTTCCACGTCCGTGCTGAAGGCGAAGTGCCGCTTGCGTCGCTTCAAGAGCGACAGGCAGCAGTTTTTCAGGATGCGATAGAACCACGGGTAGAAGGGCTGTTTCGTGTCGAAGCGCTTGAGGGCCCGGAAAGCCCGCACGAAAGCCTCCTGCGCCGCGTCTTCCGCGAGGGCTGTTTCGCGGACGATGCTTCTCGCCGCGCCGATGGCCCGGGCGGCATAGGCCCGGACGATCGTTTCGAACGCCTCGCGGTCGCCGCTCTGGCAGGCGGTGATCGCTTGGGCTTCCTGTTCGGAAACCTGTTTTCTGCGCTTGCTACCCGCCCCGCTCATCGCGTATTCGCCGGGAAATTAGAGCAGAAAGAGCCAAAGAGACCCCGCGATCGCGAGGGCGAGAAGCGCGCAGCCCCCGCCTCCGCCTTTCCCTGTGTCGTCCTTGTTCTCCGGCTCGCCCAGCCCCTCGGCCGCAATAAAGTCATCGTAGGCGGAGTCATCCATCCGGGGATCGTCGGATTCAAAGTGATACGGGGCCTCCGAGAGCGTGAGATCTGCGTCGGCGCCGCAGTGGGGGCAGACGAGTTTTCCCTCCGAAAACAGCTCGCCGCAATGCGCACATACCTTCACGGAACCTCCAGAATCAGGTATCGGTATTGGTCCCTAAGGCTCATGGAAGAACACGTTCGCGACATCTTGAGGCATATCGGGGAGAACCCGGACCGCGAGGGCTTGCTGAGAACCCCGGAGCGGGTCCGTGAATCCTACGAATTCCTGACCAGCGGGTATCGGGAAAACGTCCAGGAGGTCGTCAACGGCGCGATTTTCGACGAGCCCGCCGACGAGATGATCGCGGTGTGCAGCATCGAGGTCTACAGCCTGTGCGAGCACCATCTGCTGCCGTTCGTGGGCAAGGCGCACGTCGCCTACCTGCCCAACGGCCGCATCATCGGCCTCTCGAAAATCCCCCGCGTGATCGACGTCTTCGCCCGCCGGCTGCAGGTCCAGGAGCGCCTGACGCAACAGGTCGCCGAAGCCCTCATGGAGGTGCTGGAACCCCAGGGCGTCGGCGTGGTGATCGAGGCCGACCACCTCTGCATGCGCATGCGCGGCGTGGAAAAGCAATCGAGCTACGCCGTGACCTCCTGCATGCTGGGCAGGTTTCGCGCCGATGGCCGGACCCGTTCAGAGTTCCTGAACCTGGTCCAGCAGGCACGCCGGTAGGAATCCGGGCGGACGCGTACGGACGGCGATGTCTGCTACGGGTCGGTCGCGCCCTCGTTCAGGATGCCGAGGTATTCGTCGTAGACGAACACGCGATTGCGGCGCTTGCCGGTGATCTCTCGCGCGGTGCCGAGTTCCATGAGCAGTTCCATGGCAGACGACGCGGCCGGAAACGAGAGCTGCGTGCGCTTGCAGGTCGCGGACTCGCTCTTCAAGCTGTTTTTGCGGGGTTCGGACAAGATGCTCCCTACAACCACTTTCCCGGATTAAGCAGGCCCTGCGGATCCCAGGCGCGCTTCAGGGCGCGCATCGCGTCCAGCGTGGGTTCGTCGAACTGCAGGGGCATGTCGTCCTTGCGGAGCAGGCCCACACCGTGCTCCGCGGTGATCGAGCCGGCCAGCGCGACGGTTGCCTCCAAGACCTCGCGCACCGCCTTTTTGACGGCGTCGTTCCAGTGCGGGTCGTCGGCGTCGCGGCGCAGGAAATCGACATGGATGTTGCCGTCACCGGCATGGCCGAAGCACACGACCTCGACGCCGTTTCGGCGGGCGATCGTGTGCGCCTTGCGGATCAGGTCCGGCGTGCGCGACCGCGGGACGACCGCATCGACCGCGCTGTAGCCCGGCAGGCGCTTGATCGCCTCGGCGACGGCGTGGCGCACGCCCCAGACCTTTTCGCGAGGCGCGAGATCGACCTCGTCCGCACCGGCGTCGAGCAACAATTCGCCGACGCGTTCGGCGGCTTCCTGTGTCGCGGCTTCCGCAAACCCCTCGACTTCGATCAGCAGCAGCGCGGCGGCGTTGGCGTGGGGGAGCCGGTTGCCGAGCATCTCTTCGGCAAGCGCGGCGGCGGCGCGTTCGATGATCTCGACCGCGGACGGCTGTGCGCCGCTGCGCTCTACCTCAAGAGCGGCGAGGGCGGCCCGCTCGATCGACGCGAAAGCGGCCAGCAGCGTGGCGCGATGCGGCGGTCGCGGCACCAGCTTGAGTGTTGCCTCGGTGATGACCGCGAGGGTTCCTTCGCTGCCGACAAGCAGATAATGCAACGCGTATCCGGCGGTGTTCTTGGCGAGTTTTCCGCCCGTGCGGATCACGGAGCCGTCGATGAGGACGGCCTCGAGTCCGGTAACCTGCGCGCGGGTCGTCCCGTACTTGACCGCGCGCTCGCCGCCCGCGTCGCAGGCGATGTTGCCGCCGATCAGACACGAGCCGCCCGACGACATGTCGATCGGAAAGAGCAGCCCGTGTTTCTCGCATTCCTCGTGCAGGGTCCACAAGACAACGCCGGGCTCGACGACGGCGTAGCGATTGACGCGGTCGATGTCCTTGATACGGTCCATCCGCTCGAGCGAGAGCACGATTCCGCCCGCGACCGGAATGCAGCCGCCCGCCTTGCCCGTGCCGCCGCCGCGCGGCGTGACCGGAATCGACTCGGCAGCCGCGAGGCGCAGAACCTCCTGCACTTCGGGCGTGGAGCGCGGTTGCACTACAAGACCCGGAGGCGCGAAGAGGTCCATTGTCTCGTCGCGTCCGTAGGCGGAAACATCGCCGTCCTTGACTGTGATTCCGAGCGCCCGGAAATGCTCCGCCGCGCCGGAGAGATCGGGACTGTCCGGAGGCATGGCCCGATTTTGACACGGCCGGAGCCCGGAAGTCAGATTGGGGGGGCGCGGGGGCCGGAACTTGCGGCGTCGGGCATCGTCGGGGGCATGGATTCATCGTCGAGTCTGCGCACGCGCCTCGCTGCCGTCCGCCGGCTTGTGGGTGGGACCCCGCTCGTCGCCGTGCGCTATCGGGACGGGAACCGCGAAGGTTCGGTGTACGCCAAGGTCGAGTCGTTCAACTTCACGGGTTCGATCAAGGACCGGATGGCGCTGCACATCCTGACCGATGCGCATGCGCGCCAAGAAATCGCGCCCGGCGACGTGATCGCGGAGGCGACGAGCGGCAACACCGGCATTTCATTCGCCGCGATCGGTCGCGCGCTCGGCCATCGCGTCCGCATCTATATGCCGGATTGGATGAGCCGGGAGCGGGTCTTGATGATTCAGGCGCTTGGCGCCGAGATCGTTCCCGTCAGTAGCGCGGAGGGCGGATTCGTCGGCAGCATCGCCGCCGCGAACGAGTACGCCAAGGACCGCGAGGGCGTGTTCTTGCCGCACCAGTTCGAGAGTGCGGCCAACGTCGCGGCGCACCAGCGCACGACCGGCCCGGAACTGCTCGACCAACTCGCGCGTCTGGGTCGGGAGCCGAGCGCGTTCGTCGCGGGCGTCGGTACGGGCGGCACCGTCATGGGGGTTGGTGCGATCCTGCGCGAGCGCGTGCCGGGCGTGCGTGTTCATCCGCTGGAACCGGCCAACTCGCCGACGTTGCGGCTCGGCAAGAAAGAGGGACACCACCGCATCCAGGGCATCAGCGACGAATTCGTGCCCGACATCGTGAACCTCGACGAGCTGGACGACATCGTCGATGTCTGGGACGGCGACGCGATCCTGATGGCTCAAAAACTCGCCGCGTCGGTAGGCCTGGCGGTCGGCATCAGCTCTGGCGCCAACATCGTCGGTGCCATCAAGCTGGCGCGCGAGCTGCCCGACGACGCCGTCGTCGCGACGGTCCTGCCGGACAGCAACAAGAAATACCTGTCGACGGATCTCTGTTCAGACGAGCCCGCCCGAGACGACTACGTGACGCCCGGCATCGAGATTCTCGACTGGCGAGCGGCCGGCGGCCGATAGCCTGTCCACGGCGCACCGACGGTCACGTCACGGGGTCTCGATTCGCCCAGACGATGACGCCCACAAGCAGCGCAGCGGCGGCAACTCGCACCAGGACTGAATTGACGGCGATGATCAGGACTTCAGCTGCTTGACCGTCACCGTTCGAACGCCGAATCGTCAACAAACGAGACATCCGGCTCCAGGCCGATCCCGCGAATCCATCCGTCGCGAATCGCCGCACGAACCGCACGCCATTTGGAGTTGTCGGAGAGGTCCGTGCGCAACACCGGCGTGTCGCTTGTGCGGGGCAACGGTTTCATGGATGCCCGCTTCCGGTTGCTCAATATCGCCGCATGTCCGGGTCGATGCGGGCGGCCCAGGCGTCGATGCCGCCGGACAGCGACCTCGCTTCCGGGAAGCCGTTCATGCGCAGGAACCGCGCGGCCTCGAGCGAGCGGATGCCGTGGTGGCAGTAAACGACCAGGACATCGCCGTCCTTGGCTGCCGGTTTCTTTTGGCCCATGAACAGCTCGAGCATCGGGATGTGTTCGGCGTCGCGCATGGCGCACACCTCGACTTCATGCGGCTCGCGTATATCGACGAGGTGAACAGGCGTGCGCGCTTCGAGCAGCTCGTGCACTTCGTCGATCGTGATTTCGATCATCGGCAGCAGTCTACCCAAGCGGCGTGCCGCATTCGTCGCAGAACTTGGCGTCCGCGTCTGCAGCTTCGCCGCACTTCGGGCACTTGGTGGCGAGCGCGTGGCCGCAGCTCTTGCAGAACTTGGCGTCGCCGTCGTTTTCGTCGCCGCAGCCTGGACAGGCGGCCTCACTGGCGTCCTTGGTCCTGGCTTTGGAGTCGTCATCGTCATCGTTGTCCCGAAGGCCGGCGACGACCGCCTGCGTCACGGTGTGAATGGCCGGGCGGCTCTCCGCGGCGACGTAGCGAGCCGCCGCGCCGAAGTAGCCCGCCTTGGTCAGCCACGCGCCGGCGATGAGCAGCGGCATGCCCACAAAACACAGCCAGAATCGATTCGGTGAGGATTTCTTGGGGCGGGACCTCTTGAGGACCGTGGATTTTCGGGGCGTCGTTCCCGGGAAGTTGTTCCAACTCTTGTCGAACCGGTCCTGGCTCTCGTTCCACCGCTTGTCGAATTCGGCCCGGTCTCTACTGAACGAGCTGCCGAAGCTGACCATTCCGGCGATGAACAGGCTCGCGCCCACGACGCACAGGATCGGTCCGGCCACCCGCGCGAAGTTGCGAAAGGACTCGTGCCCGGGATCGGAGCGGTCCCGGCGCCGTCGTGTACGTCTACCCACCATGGCGGATTCTACTCTTTTCGGCGTTGTCTTATTCGCAGGGCGGCCTGGTCGCGGACCAGGGCCGAGGCGTCGGACTCCGCCGCGGCCAGCGTCTCTTCGTCGAGGGAGGCGTCGTCCATCGCCGCCAGCGCATTGCGCGCCAGTCCGCGACGGCCCGGCCGCGACAGGGCGGTGTCGCCGAACGTTGCTCGATACTCCGGACCACGCATGGCGATCCACGCCTTCAGATCGGGCCCGGCGCGTCCTTCACGCGGTGCGAATTCATCCCGACCGCAGTCGCGCGCGCGCCGGTTCCACGGACAGACATCCTGGCAGGCGTCGCAGCCGAACGCCCAGCCGTCGAGCGGGAGGTCGCCGGGGATCGGTTTCCACTGCTCGATCGTGAGGTACGGAATGCACCGCCGCGCATCGATCACGCGCGGCGCAACAAACGCGTCGGTGGGGCACGACGAAAGACAGCGCACGCAGGTACCGCAGCGGTCCGGGTGGGGCGTATCGGGTTCGAGTTCCGCGGTCGTCAGCACGACGGCCAAAAAGACCCAGCTCCCGAAACGCGGCGTGATCAGGCAGCCGTTCTTGCCGATCCAGCCGATTCCCGCGCGCTCGGCCCACGCCTTTTCCATCAGCGGCCCGGTGTCGCAGTAGGGCCGGAACTCCTCGTCCGGATACAGGCCACGCAGTTGCCCGGCGAACGTCTCGAGCATCCGCCCGACGACGCGGTGGTAGTCCTCGCCCCACGCGTAGCGCGACACCTTCGGCCCCGGCGCGTGCGCATGCGGGGTGTAGTAGTTGAGCCCGAGCGCGATGACGGAGCGGCAGCCGGGCAGCAACTCGGCAACGTCGCGCCGCCGCTCCATGTACTTCATCTCGCCGTGGTAGCCGGCGTCGAGCCACGCCCCGAGGCGCTCCTCCTCGGGTCCGGGAACAGCGCCCGCGACGCCGCACAGGTCGAAGCCGCAGGCGTAGGCGGCCGCCTTCATACCGGATAGCCCGCGACGGTCTCGAAGGGGCAGCGGTCGGGCGGTCCGTCCGCGAAACGAAACGAGCGCCCCGGTTCGATCAGCGCGGAGCTGACCGTGCCGCGCCAGCCCGCGTCCTTGTTCACCGCGAAGCCCCGCGGCAGCCGGGCGCTCCTGTCCGTCAACAACGTCGCGAGGTCGTCCGCTGTTTCGTGGCCCGAGAGGCCGAAGTCGATTTCGTCGGGATCGTGGAGATTACTCAGCACATGGAAGCCGACGGACGGCGATGTCTTTTCGAAAGCATCGCCGTCCGTGCGCCACCAGGCGGCGTGTTCGCCCTGCAACAAGAGCAGTTGGCACGGGTTGCGCGGTGCGCGCGCGAGTTCGGCCTCGAGCCATACCGCGGCCTCGTCGAGGCTCGGTTGCGCAAGTACACCGGTGACCAGGTGGCCGCGGCTCGCGCGCCCATCCACGGTCGGCAGTCTCGATTGGTTGGTGATCGCCGCGATGACGCCTGCGTCGTTGACCCCGATCCAGGTGCCGCCTTCCTCCTCGTCACGCGGTGCAAAAAACGGCGTGGGGGCGACCCAGCGGCGCGGTGGCGAGAACGGGCGGGCGTAGACCTCGTCGCGATTGGCGGCCAGGACCGGTTTCGGCCCGACGCGAAAGATCAGGGTGCACACCTTGTTGCTACCGGAGCAAATCGGCGGTGCGGAAGTCGCTGTCCCGCCTCCGCTTCTGCAGAGTTTTGATTCGGGTAGGGCCCGTTTGCCTTGTCTTGGTCATTCGGGGTCGGGCTTGGGCTTCCGGTCGGGTTCGGGATCGGTGTCGGGATCGGGGTCGGATTCGGGATCGGTGTCGCGGCCGAGGAATTCTTCCGGCATCGGATGGTGATCCTCGATCAGGAGCTGCTGGAGCCAGGCGAGCAGGTGAATCTGGGCGATGGCGACGTCTTTTTCGTCCCACTCTTCCGGGATGAAGTCTTCCGCCATGTCGATGTCCTCGATTTCGTGGCGGGCGCCGAGGGTCAGGCGGGCGACGTTCAGGCCGCTGATCCATCCCGGGATGTGTTTGACGTTGATCTCAAGACGCCAGGAGCCTTCGTGCGGAGGGTCATCGACGGGGCGGAACGAGCCGAGGTCGCGCATGACGATCTCGCGCGCCGAGGCGACGAGCGCGAACAGCTCGGGGTGGACGAAGCGCTCCCATTCCTTTTTGTGTTCCTCGTCGTCGGTGGCGTGCGGGTAGAGGCGGTCGCGCACCTCGTCGGGTTGCTCCGGCGCCAGGAGCGCCGGCAACTCGTGCAGCACATGGACGAACGCGGGAGCCAGCCGGTCCAGTATGACGCTGCCGTCTTCGAGGCGGGTGAGGCGCGGTGAGAACATCTCTACTCGGCAGTCCTACGCGCCCGTGGATTCCATCGTGGCCCGGAGCTGGTGGGAGTGCAGTTTTTGGACGTACAGTTCGGCTTCCTCGCGGGCGCCGGTCCAGACGATCGCGCGGCCGGCGTTGTGGACTTCCATCATCATCCGATACGCCTTCATGAAGTCGTACCCAAACAGCTTCTGGATCACCATCGTCACGTAGCTCATGAGCGTGATCGGGTCGTTGTGAACGATCACGTTCCACGGCTTGGCGAGCCGTGTTTCGGTGACGGTTTCGGGTTGTTCCAGGAGGCCGGGTTTTGCCATCGGGTCTAACCAGCATATCGTCCGAGCGGCGGGATGCCCGCTCTTCCGCCGAGTGCCGTCGCCGCCTGGGCCGCCGCCCAGTTGGCGAAATCAAAGCACTTGTCCCACGGCCATCCCGCCAGGATGCCTTCGACGAGCCCCGCGTGGAACAGATCGCCGCAGCCGGTCGTATCGACGGTTTCCACCGGATGGGCCGGGTGTTCCAGCCATTGGCCTGCGACGTTGGCTAAAAATCCGCGTTCCCCGAGGGTGACGCCCGCGACGGAGATGCCCTCGGCGCGCAGCTTCTCGACCGTCGCCCGCGGCCCGCCGGCGTAGTCGCGCGCGAACGACTCCGACGAAACGAAGATGTCGGCGTGCGGGATCATTTTGCGGGTTCCGTCGCGCAGCGTGCCGGCGTCCACGACGACGACTTGGGCCTGCGCAGCCGCCGCGACCGACGCCTCGCCGAAAAGCCCGTCGGTCAAAAACACTCGCGCGGCGGGCGGATCGATTTCAAGGGGGGTTGGGGCGGCGCCGGAGGGGCGGCGCCAGTAGATGCGGCGGCGGCCGCTGCCTCGCTCGACCGCGACGAACGCGAATTGCGATGTCTCGCCGGTGCGGACCAGCAGCCGCGGCTCGACGCCTTCGGCCTCGAGGTCCTCGCGGATGCGCCGGCCCTCGGGATCGTCCCCGACCACGCCCGCAAACGCACACCGCCGACCCCAACGAGCCAGCGCGACGCTGGCGGTCGCGGCGGGACCGCCGCACTCCTCCCGGATCGAGGCGACCTCCGCTTTTTCATCGGCGGCGGGCAAGCGATCGACCAGGGCCAGGCGGTCGACCACGCATTGGCCGAGGGCAAAGACATCGAGCACGACCGTAGAATACCGTGTCCACAGCCATGGACGTGACCTGGAAGCGGCGGCGTGCCGAGATCGCGGATGACGAGGGCCGGACCGTCTTCTTGAAAGACGGGATCGAGGCGCCTGCCCATTGGTCGGACCACGCCGTTCAAGTCGTCGCGAGCCGTTACCTCGCGGCGGGCGAAACGTCGATCCGCGAGCTGATCGACCGCGTGACGGGGACGCTGGCGGGCTGGGTGATCGACAACGGGCTCGGCGGTCCGGCGTACCGCGACGTGCTCGAGCGCCTGCTCGTGGCGCAGCGCGGCGCGTTCAACTCGCCGGTCTGGTTCAACGCGGGCCGCGACGAGGAGCCGCAGTGTTCGGCGTGCTTCATCCTGTCCGTGGACGACGACCTGCGGTCGATTCTCGATCTCGCGCGCACCGAGGGACTGATTTTTCAGCGCGGTTCGGGCTGCGGCACAAACCTCTCGTCGCTGCGGTCGAGCCGCGAAGCGATCGACGGTGGGGGCCGTGCGTCGGGCCCGGTCAGCTTCATGCGCGGCTACGACGCGTTCGCCGGGGTGATCAAGTCCGGCGGCCGCACGCGGCGCGCGGCCAAGATGCAGATCCTCGACGCCGCGCATCCCGACATCATGGAGTTCGCGCGCTGCAAGCGTCTCGAGGAAAAAAAGGCGCAGGCCCTCGTGGCCGCGGGCTTCGACGCCGGACTGGACGGCGAGGCCTATCAGGGCGTCGCGTTTCAAAACTCCAACCTCTCGGTGCGCGTACCGGCTGCGTTTTTCACGGCTTGGGACGGCGATGCTTCCTGGACGACGCGCGCGGTCCGCACCGGCGAACCGGTCGAGACGTTTCCCGCCCGAGAGCTCTTGTCGGCGATGGCGGACAGCGCCTGGGCCTGCGGCGATCCCGGGGTGCAGTACGCCGGGACCATCGATGCATGGCACACCTGTCCCAACTCCGGCCCGATCCGCGCGAGCAACCCGTGCGGCGAGTACCTGTTTCTCGACGACACCGCCTGCAACCTCGCCTCGCTCAACCTGCTGAAGTTCCTGCGCGAGGACGGGACGTTCGCCATCGAGGCGTTTCGCGCCGATGTCGCGACGCTGTTTCAGGCCATGGAGGCGATCGTTGGCCGTGCGGCGTATCCAACCCCGGTGATCGCCGAACGCAGCCGCAAGTTCAGGCCGCTCGGACTCGGCTACGCCAACCTGGGTGCCCTGCTGATGACCCTGGGCCTGCCGTACGACTCCGACGAGGGCCGCGCCTGGGCCGCGGCGATCACGGCGCTGCTGACCGGCGAAGCCTACCGCGTCTCGACGCGCATGGCCGAGAGTCTCGGCCCGTGCGAGGGATTCCTGGAAAACCGCGCGCCGTTTCTCGGTGTTCTGGACCGTCACCGCGGGGCGCTTGATGGCGTGCCGGGTGTCACCGAGAGTGGGGCGGTCGATTCGATTCTCAAGGCCGCGCGCGAGGCCTGGAGCGACGTGGCCCGGCGCGCCGCGCGGCACGGGGTGCGCAACGCGCAGGCGACCGTGCTCGCACCCACGGGGACGATCGCGTTTCTCATGGACTGCGACACGACCGGTGTCGAACCCGATCTCTCTCTCGTCAAGTACAAGCGTCTTGCCGGCGGAGGAACGCTACGGCTGATCAACGCTGCCGTGCCGCATGCGCTGAAGCGTCTGGGGTACGCGGACACCGCCGTGGCGGCGATCGTGGCGCACATCGACGAGGAAGAGACCATCGAGAGCGCGCCGGGGCTGCGCGCCGAGCACCTGCCGGTGTTCGACTGCGCATTCCGCCCGCACACGGGGACGCGCTGCATCCGTCCGCAGGGCCACCTGAAGATGATGGCCATCGTGCAGCCGTTTGTCAGCGGCGGCATCTCCAAGACTGTCAACCTGCCCGAGGACGCGACACCGAAAGACATCGAGCGCCTGTACCTCCGCGGCCACGAACTGGGCCTGAAGTCGCTGGCGGTGTATCGCGAACACTCCAAGTCCGCCCAGCCGCTCGGCACGCACTGCGTGATCGAACCCGGCGGCGGCTGCTGCGACTGATTCGCCACGCCCAGACGTTGTTCGCTACCTCGGGGTAACCGATACGGGCGCGCTACCCGGCGCTTCAAATCGGCACCGCGTTTGTTCATGCGCTGCGTGGTCGATGGCTTGCCACGGACTCGGGTTCGTCCGCGGTGCATCGGGTGCAGCGAACGTGTGTCTCGTTCGCTACGGAAGACATCGCCGTCACTTGCGTCAATGGACGAATGCGCTCACGGGCGGCGGCTTCGCGAACGGATCGCGAAGGTCGCCCTGATCCAAGAGGTGGGCGCGTTCCCCCTTGACGTGTAACGAACGGACGGCGATGTCTTCCGGGACGGAGTGCCCGGAGGCGAAACGCTCGGGCCGGTGTCTCCGTCCCTTGGTTGGGACCGGTCCGAATCAGAAATCCAACGCTGTCAAAAAAAGGAGTGGCGTTTCATGAGGCCTACGACCTGCTACAGTGAAACCGTTGCGGCTCGGGCTCGTCGCGACGACCGAGGAGTATGTGAATTGGGTGGATGGAGCGGTGGCCCGATTGCCGGCGGCTACGCCTGGCACGCCTTGTCCGACGATCCCCGGGATGAATCCGAAAAGACCGAACCGCGGTCCGACCCGGGGAAGAAAACGCGGCGACTGCCGTGGCATGCACTCGTCGTCCTGTTCCTGGCGGTGACCACGATCGCCTGCGGCGGCGGGGGCGGCAGCGGAGAGAGCCTGGGTACGCCCGTGACTTCGGCGGTCGCTCTCGAGGTCACGTTCCCGCCGGGCGCGTGCTGCACGGATGCCGTGCGCGTCCATGTGTGCGGTACGGCAACGGGGGGCGACGGCATCGCGGTCCTGCGCGTCAACGGCCACGACGCTACTACGAGCGACCAGTTCACCAACTGGGTCGCCGAGGTCGACTTGGCGCCCGGGATCAACGACGTGCGGATCGAGTGCGTCACCCGAGACGGCGACGTCGTGCGCGACGATGGACCGGCCGTTCTTCGCTTCGGTCGTCCGCTTGCCCCGTTGGGGATCGGCTTGGATCGCGCCGGCGATCTCCTCGTGCTGGACAGTCAGACCAACACGGTTGTGCGGGTCGATCCGGAAACGGGCCTGGAGAGCCTGGTGTCCGGCTCCGGAGTCGGGAGTGGCCGCGAGATTGTGCACTCCGCGGCCCTCGCCGTGACCCCCAACGGGAAGCAAGCACTCGTCTTTGATTTCTTTCGGTGCCAGCTCCTCGCGGCGGACACGTCGACAGGGAACCGGGAAGTTGTCACGAGCGCCGGAAACTTCATTCCGGGGGTTGTGGCGCCGATCGGCGGTTGGGACGCCGGCCTTCAGCTGACTTGGCCCGACACGAAGCTCGATGTCGCGCTGGGTGGGAGTCGTGTCTACATCGCGGGCGACCGCCGTCGACTCGTGGCCATCGACATCGACGCGAAGCGGTGGTGGGACTATGCGGTCAACAACGCCTCGCCGTCGGCCGTCGCCGTGGATGCCGCGACCGAACGTATCTTTTTGGCCGAGATTCGGCGCAACGAACTGTCCGTGTATCGCTTCGACGGAACCAGCGCCGTCCTTTCGCCGGGTGCGTCCGCCGGGCGGCTCGATCTCGGCTTTGCGGCATTCCCTGCGATGGTCTTCGATGCAGCTCGCAATTCGATCTGGCTCGTCGCCGCGGACCGCCGCGGCTTCGTGCTGATCGACGCCGATTCCGGCGCACGGACCGCGTTTCGTACGCACGGGAGCGACCTGCGTGAGGTCAGCGACATGGTGCTCGACAACGAGGGTGGGCGCATGCTGGTCGCCTCGGAGGAGCTCGGGCGCATATGGGAAGTGTCGCTGGCCACCGGCGAATCCCGTCCGCTACGCAACTTCGATCTCGGCAGCGGCCCGGAAATCGGCCGACTCGGAGCGGGGGTCCGTCTTGTCGGCGATCGCGTACTCGTGCTCGACACGAACGAGGACGGGATCGTCAGCGTCGATATCGGTACCGCTCGGCGCCGCGCTGTCGCGCCGCTCGATTCATCCGCTGCCTTCGACGTGACCGCCGATGAGCACACGGCGGTGACGATCGAGAAAGACACCGTGCATGTTGTGAATCTCGTTACCGGGGCGAGCCACGCGCTACCCTCCGGCGGACACACGTTCGTGGCGCCGGTTTCGGTGTCTATCGACACGGCCCGCAACGAGGCGATTGTGCTCGACACGGGCGAGAGCGGCGGCGTGATCGCAGTGGACCTCACGACAGGGCAGCGACGCACGATCGCCGTGCCGACGGTAGGGCCGCGCCAGTCCTCGAGCGGGATCCATGGCACCGTTGCCGTCGATTCCGAATCGAATCGCGCGCTCGTCTCCGATCCGTTTTCGGGAACCGTGATCGCCTACGACCTCGCCAACGGTTCCGCAACGACACTCGTGAAGCCCGCCGCGGGCCATGGAGTCGCCCTGTTCATGCCGGCGGGCCTTGCATGCGAGCCGACGACGGGCGCTGTGTACGCGACAGCGTTGCAGCTCCCGGCGCTGGTCAGGATCGAGGCCGGCACTGATGAACGCGTCTTGATCTCGGGCCGTGGACGCGGATCCGGTCCAGCGTTCGTCGCGCCGGTCAACGTGACGATCGACGGCCCGCGCGCGATCGTCACCGACGGCACCAGAGTTTTTGCCGTGGATCTCCAGAGCGGAGACCGGGTCTTTCTCTCGCGGTAGCCCGGCTAGCCGGCACCGTGACCATCGAGCAACGCGCGATCGTCACCGATGGAACGCGGGTGTTGGCCGTCCATCTCGGAGGCGGCGACCGCGCCCTGCGTTGGCATCGGGACGTGGCGCCTCAGGGCGAGTACCCGTTTTTCGAGTGCGTGCCACGAAAACCACGCGGCGCCGAAGGTGAGGCCGCCGGCGAGGACGTAGAACAAGACCTGGCCTACGCCCGTCTCCGGCCGGAACACGCTCGTTACGAGGAGGCGGCAGGGCATGTGGAACAGATACATCGCGTAGCTGTACTGGCCGACGACTTCCAGCGGGCGCCACGTGCGGCGAACGTTCGCGACCACTCCCAAAAACAGGAGCGCGGTCGCCGAGAAGCCCCACGTGTGCCAACCGGAAAGACGTGCGGAGACGCCCTGAGACAACGTAAGCGTAAGGACGGCGATGCCTCCGCAGATGCCGCAGATCCCGGCTGCCCTGGATACCGTGCGGGAGTTCTGCCCGCGTGTAGCGGCGAGCCAGGCGCCCGCGGCCAACGCGTCCATGCGGCAAAACGTAAGCACGTAGGCCGGGATGTAACTCTCGCCCGCGACTGCGAGGCGGCACAGGGGTGCTGCCAAGAACAGCGCGACGCATGCACCCGCGAGCACGCGGCGTGGCAAGAGCGCGACGACCAGCGGCCACACGAGATAGAACTGCTCTTCGACGGCGAGGGTCCACGTCACGCCGAGAATTGCGTGCGGGAACCGTTGCGCCTGCGCCATCTCCGCGTTGCCCAGGTACAGCCAGTAGGTCCATTCCCGACCCTGCACCGATACGGCTTTGGCGGCGTGCGCCGCATTCAGCGGGACGTGCGGCAGCAGGAAAAACACCGCCCCGAGAAACAGGTAGTAGAGCGGGAAGATGCGCAGCGTCCGGCGCGCGTAGAAGTGGCGGAAGTAGCGCCGCTGGCCCTTGGCGTGCAGCAGAATCGAGGTAATCAGGAATCCCGAGAGTACAAAGAACAGATCCACCCCGATCCATCCCAGGTGCATCGCCGTCCGTATGCTCTCTCCGATGCCCTCCCCCTTCACGATCGTGAAGTGGTGGCCGAGCACGAGGAGGATGGCGATCCCGCGCAGGCTGTCGAGTTCGGGGCGTCGTTTCACGCGCTGATCTCGTGGGCTTCGCCCGCGCCCTTCGGGATGCGGATGTCCTCGATCATGTCCTGGATCTCTTGCGACGGCGGGGCGGTCAGGCGCGAGATGGGGATCGCGACGGCGAAGTTGAGCAGCATGCCGATCGTGCCGATGCCGCGCGGCGAGATACCGAACCACCACAGCGACGGATCCGGATTAACGAACTTGAAGTAGATAATGTAGCTCGCCGTGAACGTGATGCCGACGACCATGCCGGCGACCGCGCCCGGTGCGTTCATGCGCTTCGAAAAGATGCCCATGATGAGGATCGGGAAGAACGACGATGCGGCGAGACCGAACGCGAACGACACCGTGGCGGCGACGTAGTCCGGAGGCCAGATGCCGAGCAGGCCCGCGACGACGACCGCGACCGCCGCGGTGCAGCGGGCGGCGAGCAGTTCGCCTTTTTCGGAGATGCCTGGTCGCAGTGCGCGCTTGAGCAGGTCGTGGCTGACCGCGGTCGAGACCACGAGCAGAAGGCCGGCCGCCGTCGAGAGTGCCGCGGCGAGACCACCCGCCGCCACGAGGCCGACGACCCAGTTGGGCAGGCGCGCGATCTCCGGGTTGGCGAGCACGATGATGTCGCGGTCGAGTGTCAGCTCGTTTTCGATCTTGCTTGCCGGGCCCGTGTACTGGATCTTTCCGTCGCCGTTTTTGTCCTCGAACTTGATCAGACCGGTCTTCTCCCAGTTCGTGAACCACGCGGGCGCGTCTTCGTACGGTTGGTCCTTGACCGTTTCGATGAGGTTGGTGCGTGCGAAGGCGGCGATGGCGGGCGCGGTGGTGTAGAGGATCGCGATGAAAAACAGCGCGTAGCCGGCGGACAGGCGCGCGTCGCGGACCTTCGGTACGGTGTAGAAGCGGACAATGACGTGCGGCAGACCCGCCGTGCCGACCATCAGCGCCGCGGTAATGCAGAGCATGTCAATCATGGATCCGCCGGCTGCGGTGTAGCTGGAGAAGCCGAGTTCTTCGTGCAGCCCGTCCAGCTTGTCGAGGAGGAACGTTCCCGACTCGGCGAGCTTGCCGCCCAGTCCGATCTGCGGGATCGGATTATCGACCATCATGATCGACAAGAAGATCGCGGGCACCATGTAGGCGAAGATCAGGACGCAGTACTGCGCGACCTGCGTGTAGGTGATGCCCTTCATGCCGCCGAGCACGGCATAGAAGAACACGACACCCATGCCGATGATGACGCCGAGGGTCACGTCGACTTCGAGAAAGCGCGAGAAGACGATTCCGACGCCGCGCATCTGGCCCGCGACGTACGTGAACGAAACGAAGATGGCGCAGACTACCGCGACGATGCGTGCGACCTGCGACGCGTATCGGTCGCCGACAAAGTCCGGCACCGTGAACTTGCCGAACTTTCTGAGGTAGGGCGCGAGCAGGAGTGCGAGCAGCACGTAGCCGCCGGTCCACCCCATGAGATAGACGGACGCGCCGTAGCCGAGGAAGGAGATCGAGCCGGCCATGCCGATGAACGATGCGGCCGACATCCAGTCCGCCGCCGTGGCGAGGCCGTTCGCGAGCGGCGAGACGCCTTTGCCCGCGACGTAGAACTCGCCCGTCGAGCGCGCGCGCGACCGGATGGCGATGCCGATGTAGAGGGCGAACGACAGGCCGACGATGACGAAGGTCCAGGCGGTGACGCTCATTCGTCGTCGTCCTCCGCGACCCCGTGCTTCTTGTCGAGCCGATGCATGCGCCGCGCGTAGACGAAGATGAGCCCGACGAAGACGTAGATCGAACCCTGCTGCGCGAACCAGAACCCGAGCTTGTAGCCGGAGCCCCAGAGCCGCACGCCGTTCAGCCAGTCGGCGAGCAGGATGCTGCACCCAAACGACACCAGTCCCCAAACGAGGAGCAGCGCCGTGAGCAGCCGCACGTTGGCGCCCCAGTAGGCCCGCCGCGATTCACGATCGTCCATACGGGATTGATCGGTTGGAAGGCCCGGGGCTCCGCTAACCAGCCCGAACCTCCCGTTCGCGAGAGCCTCAACGGCGTCAGCGGTTGAGCCAAAAGACAATGCCAAGCGGTTCCTCCGCGAACCGGCTTGACGCCCCCTTCCCGCCCCCCCAAACAAGACGACCGCACGCCACTTTCGCGGCGTGCGGCCTAGGAGGATGAAATCGTCCGGGACAACGCCCGGAGAGTCTGAATGGGTAGTTCCGCGGGGTTCTTACTCGGTGCGGATGATGATGTAGTTGATCTTGCTCTTCTTGGTCAGCGTTGCGGGATCGCCAAGGGACAGCGTCAGGCGACCGTCGGTGACGGTGACCGCGTGATCGATGACCTCCTCGAACGAGCCCGCCGTGGCGACGTTGTCGACGACCGTTGCGCCCTCGATGTCCAGGGTGTTGATCGCCGTGAAGACCGGCGAGCCAACCACGACCGTGACGACGTAGTTCCCGTTCGGCAGGACGTATTCCCAGTCAGCCGGGCCGTCCACGTTGCTCAGGAAGACATAGGTGTCCAGGCGCTGGTCCGGGTCCGAGTCGCGGTCCTTGTTGCCGAGGCTCGTGCCGATCCAGCCGTAGCCGCGCGCGGCCGTGAAGGTCTGGCCACTATCGACGGAATAGCCCGCCGGGACCGTGGACCCCGCCGGCTGGAAGTTGATGCGTGCGACCACGCCGGTGCTTCCGCCCGTTGCGGAAATCGTGAGCGAGTCCGTGGCCGTCTTGCCCGCGTCGTCCGTGACAGTCAGTTCGACCGTGTAGTTGCCCGCAATCGAGTACACGTGCGCCGGGTTCTGGTCCGTCGAGCTGCTGCCGTCGCCGAAGGTCCAGCTCCACGCCACGATCGCGCCGTTCGGCGAGCTCGCCGTGCCCGTGAAGTTCACGGTGAGCGGAACGCCGCCGCCCGTCGGGGCAGCCGACGCCGTGGCCGAGGGCGTACCCAAGGCCTGGACGACGACGGTCTTGAACAACGTGTTGCCCGAGGAGTCCGACGCCGTGACCTGGGCGTTGTAGGTACCCGCGGTGTTGTAAGTGTGCGTCGGGTTCTGGACGGTGGAGGTTCCACCGTCGCCGAACGTCCAGGAGTAGCCGGTGATCGAGCCCGCGCTCGAGCTGGCCGACGCGGTGAAGTCCGTCTGGAACGGAGTGTCGCCACTCGACGGGTTTGCGCCGGCGGTGAGCGTGATCGCACCCGTCGGAGCCGCGACCTTGATGATGACGTACTCGATCTTCGACTTCTTGGTGCCGATCGCCGGGTCGCCGAGCGACAGCGTCAGCCGGCCGTCGGTAACGGTGACCGGGAAGTCGATCGTCTCGATGAAGTTGGCCTGCGTGAAGACGGCATCCACGACCTTCGTGCCCTCGATCGACAGCGTGTTGATCGCGGTGAAGAGCGGGGCGCCCACGACCGCCGTGACGAGGTAGTCGCCGTTGGCAAGGGCGAACTCCCAGTCGGCCGGGCCGGCCGTGTTGTTCAGGAGGACGTAGGTGTCGAGGCGAGCGTCCGAATGGACGTTGCGCTGCTTGTTGGCGAGTGCGCCGCCGATCCAGCCGTAGCCGCGTCCCGCGTCGAACACCGCGCCGGTATCGACGGAGTATCCGGCCGGGACCGGAGCGCTTGCGGGCTGGAAGTTGATCAGGGCGACCGTGCCGCCGGCGGGCGGCGGCGTGTTGACCACGATCACGACCGTGTCGGTCGCGGTCGCGCCCAGCGCGTCCGTGGCGGTGAGCATGGCCGTGTATGTACCGGCCACGATGTAGGTGTGCGACGGGTTCTGCGCGATCGACGTGTTGCCGTCGTCGAAGTCCCAGAACCAGCCCGTGATCGCGCCGTTCGTGGACGACCCGGTACCGGTGAAGTCGACGACCAACGGTGTGTTGCCCAGTGTTGTGGACGCCGCCGCCGTGGCCGTGGCCGCGCCGAATACCGTCACAGTGACGGTCTGAATACCGGTGTTGCCGATCGCGTCCGTGGCCTGCACCGACGCGACAAACGTCCCCGAGCCGGTGTAGGTGTGGCTCGGGTTCTGCAAGGTGGACGTGCCCCCGTCGCCGAAGGCCCACGACCAGCCGGTAATCGCGCCGTTGCCCGACGTGGCGGTCGCCGTGAAGTCGACGTCCAGCGGCGCGGCGCCGCTATCCGGCGTCGCCGAGGCCGTGACCGCAACCGTGGATGTCACCTCGATCGTGACCGTCGAGGTCGCGACGTTGCCGTCGGCATCCTCGGCCGTGAACAAGACATCGTACGTGCCCAGCGCGGCGAAGATGTGCGTGGGGTTTTGATCGGTCGAGGTCGGCGTGCCGTCGTCGAAGTCCCAGAGGTACGAGACGATCGTGCTGTTCGGCGCGACGGCCTCGCCCATGAACTCGACGGTGAGCGGCGCCTCGCCCGAGAGGGTCGAGGCCAGCGCCGTGGCGGTGATCTGCCTAAAGCAGTTTCCGGGGCCAGCGCCGCCGATGATCTCGATGTAGCAGATCTTGGTCTTTCTGCGGCCGATTGCGGGATCGCCGATCGTCATGGTCAGGCGTCCGTCCGTGACGTTGACCGTCTGCCCGGTAACCTCGACGAAGCTCTGGGTCGTGGCCGCGGCGTCGATGACCGTGACGCCCTCGAGCTCGACGTGGTGGATGCCCGAGAACAGCGGTGAGCCGGCGACGAGGTTCACCGTGTAGGTGCCGTCGTCCAACTCGAACTCCCAGTCCAGCGGACCGGATGTGTTGTTGATCTGAACGTAGGTATCGAGGCGTTGATCGGGGTTGAAGTTGCGCTCCTTGGTTGTCAGATCGTCGCCGATCCAGCCGTAGCCGCGGCCCGCGGTGAATTCGTCGCCGTTATCGATCTGGTAGCCGGTCGGAACCGTCGAGCCCGAGGGCTGGAAGTTGATGAGGGCGTTCAGCGAGCTGCCGCCGCCGGTGCTTCCGCCCGCGAGCGGTAGCCAGGTCGAATAGGCGAGTCCACCGCCGCTGGCCGTGCCGAGCAGGCCGGTGTCGCCATCGACGAACTGCTTGGTCGAGGTGAAGTTGTTGACGGCGACGCTATCGACCTCGATGAAAACCATCTCGGTGGCGGTTTCGATCGAGCCCGGGTCGCCCAGGGGGGCCTTCTTGAACTTCAGGTCGGACGGCGCCGGGTTCAGGTCCGTGTACATGAAGTAGAATTCGCTGTTCGTCTTGTCGATGACGATGTGCGGGCGCGTGGCGTCGCGCGCGACCTCGACCTCGGCTGACCAGCCTGCGACCGGATCGCGGTGAAGGAGGTATAGCCGGTTGCTCTTGCTCTTGACCGTCGCGTAAACATCGCCGTCCGTCGACTTTGCCATGTTGACGTGGTCGTCGCCCAGTCCGGGCCCCGATGCGGCCGTCTCAGGTGTCGCCCAGGTCGTCTCGGAATCGGCGTCGTCATGGACGCGGAACGTGTAGGAATCGTCGCGCACGTCCGAGTAGAAGACGCCGATCTTATCGCCGTCGAACGCGATGATGCTCGCCATATCCTCGCCGGCGTCCACGCTGGTGCCGACCACGAACCCGGTGGTGTCCCATGTCTTGTGGTCCGCCGATGTCGACCAGAGCACCCGCACGTCCGCCCCGGTGATGTAGGTGATCCAGAGCTTGCCCGTGCTGTCCTGGTCGATGACGGCACGGTCGCCCGCTCCGCCCGTGGCGAACGGGACCGGGAAACCGGCGACGGCGTCGTACGCCTTCGCCACAGCGTCATACGTGTACTTGTACAGACGGGTCTCGAGCTTGTGCGCGACAAGCACGAACAGGTCGTCGCCGTTCGCGATGCAGTCCGCGCGACCGCTGAGCCGCGTATCGACGATATCCTTGGCCTTCCACTCCTGGCCGTCCCAGCGATACATGCGCAGGTCGGCTCCGTCCGGAAGGACGCTCCACCACGCACAGTCGTGGTGCCAGAGTTTCGACTGGTTGCGCGCCTCGGTACTTCCCGCACCGATCGACAGCGGTTCTTCACCGCGTAGCGCTCCCATGACCAGGACCAGGACGCAGACCGCGGTCCGGCCTCCATACTTGAGACTGTTAGACATTTGACTCCACCCTCCGGTACTCAACTCTGATTGGCCGGTACTCAATTCTGGTTTGCGACCGTTCCGGACGCGCGATGCCATTCTGGGGGCGCTGCACGTCAAAACAAAGCTCCACTTGGGCACTGGAACGGCCGGCGATGTTCCGGAACGGCTCAGCCGGCCCGGGAATGTTCAAATATATAGACATTGCTAGTTTGCTCGCCTGATTTCGAGGAAGCAGACCTTGCTTTTCTTCCGGCCGATCGCCGGATCGCCGATCGTCATAGTCAGTCGGCCGTCCGTGACGACGACGGTGTAGTCCTTGACCTCGACGTGGCTGCGGCTCGTGGCCACCGTATCGATTACCGTGGCGCCTTCCAGCGCGACGTGGTGAATGCCCGACCACGCCGGCGATCCCGCGACCACGGTGACGTAGTAGGTTCCGTTTGAAAGGGCGTACTCCCAGTCCACCGGGCCGGCCGTGTTGCTCACGTACACGTAGGTGTCGAGGCGTGCGTCGGGATGCGTCGCGCGCCGCTTGTTGGGCAGCCCCTTGCTCCATCCGTATCCGCGGCCCGCGTCGAACGACGCGCCGGTATCCATTTCGTAATCGGCGGGGACGGCAGCGTTGTTGGGCTGGAAGTTGATGCGTGCGACCACGCCGGTCGCCGGCGGATCCTCCTCCGGAGGCGGTTCGGGCACGGGCTCGTTCACCGTAACGTTCACGCTGTCGATGGCCGTCTGGCCATCGGTGTCGGTCGCAACCAGGGTCGCGGTGTACGGACCCGGGTTCGTGTACGTGTGCGTCGGGCTCTGTTCGTTCGACGTGTTGCCGTCGCCGAAGGCCCAAGCCCAGGTGACGATCGGGCCGTTGGGAGAACTCGCCGCGCCCGTGAACGCCGCGTTGAACGGCGCGTCTCCGGTGTCGGTCGCAAGGGCCGCCGTGGCGCTCGGGAGACCGAGCACGGTAATGGTCACGTCGGCAAGTGCGGATTGCCCGGTCACGTCGGTTGCCTGGACCGACGCGACATAGGTGCCCGGCGCCGTGTAGGCGTGCGCGGGATTCTGCACTGTGGCGGTCGCGCCGTCGCCGAAGGCCCACGACCACAGCGTCACGGCGCCGTTGGGCGACGTGGCGGTTGCGGTGAAGCCGACCGCGAGCGGAGCCGGGCCGCGAACATTGTCCGCGGAGGCTGTCACCGTGACCCGGCCGGAGACCTCGATCGTCACCACGAACTCGGCAGTGTTGCCGTCTGTGTCGGTGGCCGTAAAGACGACGTCGTAGACCCCGGGGGAAGCGAACGTATGCGCCGGATCGTCTTCGGTGGACGTGGCGCCGTCGCCGAAGTCCCAGGAGACGGAATCGATCGTGCTGTTCGGAGAGACCGCCTCGCCGGTGAAGTCCACGGTCAGCGGCGCGGCTCCCGAGAGCGTCGAGGCGAGCGCCGTTGCGGAGAGCGAGCGGAAGCAGCTTCCGCCGACCCCGGTGATCTCGATGTAGCAGAGCTTGGTCTTTTTCGATCCGATCGCGGGATCGCCGATCGTGATCGTGAGCCGGCCGTCCGCGACGGTGACCCGGTGCTCGGAGACCTCGACGAAGTCCTGTCGGGTGAAGACGTCGTCGATGACCGTCGTGCCCTCGATTTCGACGTGTTGCCGACCGGTAAACACGGGCGACCCCGCGACGAGCGTCACCGTGTAGGCGCCGTCGGGGAGTTCATACTCCCAGTCGACCGGGCCGTCGGAGTTGGCGACATACACATACGTGTCGCGCCGCTGGTCGGCCTGAAAGCCCCGTTCCTTGGTCTTGAGGCGGTCGCTCCATCCGTACCCGCGGCCGGCGTCGAACGTCGAGCCGTTGTCCACGGCGTAGCCGTCCGGGGCATCCGCGCCGGCCGGCTGGAAGTTGACCCGCGCCGCGAGGTTGGAACCGGGACCGCCGTCGCCGATCGGCAGCCACGTCGTGTAGGCGAGCCCGCCGCCGCTTGCGGTGCCGAGCAGCCCGGTGCGGTCGTCGACGAACTGCTTGGTCGTCGTGACATCGTTGATTCTTTGGCCGGCCACCTCGACAAAGACCATGGCCGTGGCGGTCTCAAGCGACGCGAGGTCGCCGAGGGGTGCCTTCTTGACCATGAGCCGCGCTGGCTCGGGATCGTTGAGGGTGTAGAGGTAGTACAACTCGTTGGCGAACCTGTCGTAGACGAGATGCGGTCGCGTCCCCTCGTAGTCGGTCCGGATTGGAGCGTCCCAGCCCGCGTCGGGGTCGCGATGCACGAGGTAGACCCGGTTGAGCTTGTCCTTGATCGCGGCGAAAACATCGCCGTCCGTCGACTTTGCCAGACTGACGTGATCGTCGCCCAACGCCGTCCCGGTTGCGGCCGTTTCCGTGGTCTGCCAGGTCTGCTCGCCGTCCTCGTCGCGGTGAACGGCGAAGTAGTAGGCGTTGTCCTCGCTGTTCGAGTAAAACACTCCGATGCGGTCGCCCTGAAACGCGATGACGCTCGACAGGTCGTCGGCCGCGATGATGCCCGAGCCGACAATTCGGCCGGTCGCGTCCCAGGTATCGTGGTCGGCCGATGTGGACCACACGACTTTGACCTTGGATCCGTCGAGGTACGTCACCCAGAGCTTCCCGGTGCTGTCTTGCGCCATGGAGGCGCGCAGGCCGCTGGCGCCGAGGGGCAGCGTGATCGGGAAACCGGCGACGGCGTCGTAGGTCTTCTCGACGTGGTCGTAGGCGTACTTGTACAGCCGGCTCTGGGTGTGATGGCCCATGAGGACGAACAGGTCGTCGCCGTTCGCCAGGCAGTCGGCGCGGGCCGACAGGCGGGTATCGACGACGAACTGCGCTTCCCAGGCGTTGCCGTCCCAGCGGTAGAGCGAGTTGTCCCCGCCATCCGGCAGGACGCTCCACCACGAGCAGGCGTGGTGCCAGAGTTTCGACTGATTGCGCGACTCGGTCGTGCCGCCGCCGATCGAGAGCGGTTCTTCCGCCCGCAGCGACGCCATGACCAAAATCAGCACGCAGACCGTTGTCCTTGCGGCGCGTGCAACACCACACAATTCCATATTCATCCTCCTTCTCACGACCGTTCGGTTGCGAGAAGCGCCATTAGGGCACAGGATGAACGAAGGGAAAGGGGACGGTCGCATTAAGCAACCGTCTCACCTGTCCCGGTTCGGTGCGGGATCACCCGCCGATGTCGAACGCGCGCGACATCGGTTCAGATTGTTCGACGAATCGCGTCAATCCGTCCTCTCGGATCTCTCAATTCGCCTGTCGGACCTCCAGATAGACGAGCTTCGTCTTCTTTTTTCCGATCGCCGGATCGCCGATCGAGACCGTCAACCGGCCGTCGCTCACGGTCACCACATGGCTGTCGACCTCGACAAAGCTGCCCTTGGTCGAGACGGCGTCGATCACGGTCGTCCCTTCGATCGCGACGTGGTGGATGCCGGTCCAGACCGGTGAGCCCGCGACGATCTTGACCTCGTACGTTCCGTTCGTGAGCGCGTACTCCCAGGTCGCCGGCCCCGCCGTGTTCGCGACGTACACGTAGCTGTCGAGCCGCGGATCCGGGTTGGAGTTGCGCACCTTGTTGGGCAGCGTCTTGTCCCATCCGTATCCGCGGACAGCATCGAACGAGAGCCCGCTATCGATGTCGTAGCCCGCCGCCGTGGCCGCCGCGGCCGGCTGGAAGTTGATCAGCGCGACGAGGTCCCCGGGATCCGGGGGCGGCGCGGCGGAGACGGTTACAGCGACCGTTGCCATGGCGCTGGCGCCCACCGAATCGGTCACGGTGAGTTCGGCGGTGAAAGCGCTCGCCGACACGTAGGTGTGGCTCGGGTTCTGCTCGGTCGATGCATTCCCGTCGCCGAAGTCCCAGGCCCAGCTCACGATCGCGCCGTTCACCGACGACGCGCTTGCCGAAAAATCAACTGCCAGGGGCGCCACGCCCGAAAGGGGCGAGCCCGTGGCGGACACGGTCGGTGCGGGAACAGGGGGGGGCGGGGGCGGACCGCCGCCTCCACCGGCGAGAATCTCGACGTAGCAGAGTTTGGATTTCTTTGGGCCGATCGCGGCCGAGCCGAGGGTCAGTGTCAGACGGCCGTCCGTGACCGTGACGGCGTGTTCGATGACCTCCACGAAGTCCTTGCTCGTGAATACGGCGTCGATCACGACCTCGCCCTCGAGCGCGACATGGTGAATGCCGGTGAACGCGGGCGAGCCCGCCACGACCGTTACGAGGTAGTCGCCGTTCGCCAGGGCGTACTCCCAGTCCGCGCTGCCCGCGGAGTTGCTCAAGTAGACGTAGGTGTCGCGCCGCTGGTCCAGATGCGAGTTCCGATCGACCGGGGGCAGCGGGGTACTCCAGCCGTAGCCGCGGCCGGTCGAGAAGGCCGCCCCGGAGTCGATCGAATAGCCGGCCGGCGTGGCCGACGATGCCGGCTGGAAGTTGATCAGCGCGATCTCCGTGCTCGGCGGCGGGGCGTCCGCGACCTCGATGGTGAGCGTCGCGGTCGCGACATCGCCGTCCTCGGCAATCGCCTGGAACACGACGTCGTAGGTGCCCTCGGCCGTGTAGGTATGGGAGGGACTCAGCGCGGAGGAGCCTGTGCCGTCCCCGAAGTCCCAGGCGAACGAGGCGATCGGGCTGTCGGGGGACACGGCGGTTCCGTTGAAGTCGACGTCAAGCGGCGGCGCGCCGGACAGCACGGATGCCGTCGCCGTGGCGACCGGTTCCCCCGGCGGCGGGGGCGCGGTCGAGATGACGATCGAGCAGATCTTGGATTTCTTCGAGCTGGTTCCCGGGTCGCCGACGGTCAGCGTCAGCCGTCCATCTGCCACATGCACGGCGTGGTTCTCGCCGGTGACGAAGCTGCCGCTGGTCGCGACGCCGTCGACCACCAGGACGCCTTCGATGGAAAGGTGTTGTGTCGCCGTCCAGACCGGCGAGCCCATGACCACGGTGACCTCGTAGTCGCCGTTGGGCAGGACGAACTCCCAGTCTGCAGGCGAGCCGGAGTTCTCGACCTGCACATACGTCGCGAGTGTTACGTCCGCCGGCGTGCCCCGGTGCTTGTTCTTGAGTTTTTGAGTCCAACCGTAGCCGCGAGACATGGAAAACAGGTTGCCGCTGTCGGCCACCCAACCCGCCGGGGTTGTCGAGCCGGAGGGCTGGAAGTTGATCCGGCCGAGGATGCTGCCCGGGGCCGAGGGGATCGTCACGTTGATCGTGACCATCGCCGTCGCGGTATCGCCTTGCGAGTCCGTGGCGATGAGGACTACGCTGTACGAGCCGGGGTCTGCGAACGAATGCGTGGGATCCTGCTCGGTCGAGGTCGCGCCGTCCCCGAAGTCCCAGTCGTACGACACGATCGTGCCGTCGGGTGACGTCGCTTCGCCCATGAAATCCACCGCCAGCGGCGCCGGGCCGTCGATTGAGGACGCCACGATGGCCGCGTGCGGCTCGTAAAAGCAGCCGGTTTGCGGCGAGTCACCAAGGGGCAGCCAGGTCGAATAGGCAAAGCCGCCACCGCTCGCGGTGCCGAGCAGGCCGGATTCGCTGCTCACGTTCTGTTTGGTCGAGGTGAAGTTGTTTACAGCCGTGGTTCCGGGTGCGACGAACACGAACGACGGCTCAAAGGTCAGGGACTCCAGGTCGGCGCGCGGTGCGCGCTTGAACCGCAGCGTCTTGGGGTCCGGGGCGATGCGGGTCAAGAAGACGTAGACGTCGTCGTTCGACTCGTCATACACAACCGCCGGACGCGTGGCGTCGTCGGCCACATGAAAGGGCAGTTCCCAACCCGCCACGGGATCGCGCCGGGACAAGAAGATCTCATCGGTCTTGGTCTTGAACGCGGCGAGCACGTCGCCGTCCGGCGTCGCCGCCAGGTTGACGTGGTCCTCGCCGAGACCCGAGTCCGTGGCCACGAGTTCCGGCGAACTCCAGGCGGTTTCCGCGGCACCGTCCAGGTGAACGCGGAAGTGGTAGGTGTCGCCGATCAAATCGCTGTAGAACAGGCCGAGCTTGTTGCCGTCGAAGGCGACGAGGCTCGAGATGTCGCCCGTCGAGATGCTGTCGGCCAGCGTTGCGCCGCTTGTGTTCCATTGCAGGTGGTCGGCCGACGTGGACCAAAAGACCCGGACCGATGAGCCCACGAGGTGGGTGATCCAGAGTTTCCTGGTGCTGTCTTGCGCGATCACGGCGCGTTTCGCACCGGCTCCGAGCGGAATGGCGACCGGAAACCCGGCGACCGGATCGTAGCGCCGGGCGGCGGGGTCGTACCGGAACTTGTAGAGCCGCGACTCCAGGGTGTGGGCCATCAGGACGATCAGGTCGTCGCCGGATGAGATGACGTCCGCCCGCGAGGCGAGCCGGCCATCCACGATCCCGTGCTGATCCCATTCCGTGCCCGTCCAACGAAAGAGGTGATGGTCGGCGCCGTTCGACAGCACGCCCCACCAACTGCAGTCGTGGTGCCAGAGTTTCGACTGGTTCCGGGCCTCGGTCGTGGCCCCGCCGATCGCCAGCGGCTCGTCTGCTGATGCCGCTCCGGCAAGAAGGATTAAACACAGGCCCACGAGCCCGTTCCCTACGCATCCGTGCATATCGCGCCTCTCCATACCGCTCTGAACACGGTCATGAACGGTCATGAACTTCGCTCTCACACCAACCCGCCCGCCAGACGGGTACCCACCGGCGTCGGTGGCACCGGAGAATGGATACTGTCAAAACCGGGAGCCCTTGTCCATCGAGCTCTTTGGGCGCCCGGCCCCCTGCCGCCACCCCTGGGCTCTGTCTGAGAAGTCGGCGTGAGGCCCGAGGGCGAGCGAAGACAAACCGTGCTGCGAGCCGCAGGCGAGCGACATGGCGCAGCCGCAGCCGGCCGAAGCCAGCCGGGTTCTCAAACAGAGCCTGTCCCCCGATGCGTTTCGTCGCGGCCCCCGACTGCGGCCTTGGATTACACTTTGCGAATGCGAAACATCGCCGTCCTGGGGCTTCTCGGAACCCTGGCGCTCGCCGGGCCCGCAGAAGACCTCGACCAGTACCGTGCCTCGGTCGTTCAGGTCTTTACCACCTCGCAGTCCGAGGACTACATGCGTCCGTGGCAGCGGCCGCGCGCCAGTGGCTCCGGCGGCAGCGCGTTTTTTATCGGCAACAAACGGCTGATGACGAACGCGCACGTCGTGAGCGACGCGAAGACCCTGCTCGTGAAGCGTGCCGACCGGTCGAAGCGGTACCCGGCAACCGTCGTGTTCAAGGGCGACGACTGCGACTTGGCCATCATCACGGTCAAGGACGCGAGCTTCTTTGAGGGGATGGAGCCGCTGCGGATCGGCAATCGGCCGGACATCCGATCTACGGTCGCGGCAGTCGGCTACCCGATGGGCGGCAACAAGCTGTCGGTGACCCAGGGAGTTGTCTCGCGCATCGAGTTGCGCGGGTACTCGCACACCGGCGCCGACGAACACCTGACCATCCAGGTCGATGCGGCGATCAACCCGGGGAACAGCGGCGGGCCGGTCGTGCAGGACGGCAAGGTCGTCGGTGTCGCGTTCCAGGGGCAGTTCTTCGCCCAAAACATCGGCTACATGATTCCGCCGTCCGTCATTCGCCATTTCCTCGAGGACATCGGGGACGGCAAGTACCACGGCTACCCGGAGCTCGGCCTGTACACCGCGAAGCTGGAGAACGACAGCCTGCGGCGACACCTCGGCGTGCCGGACAACGAGTCGGGCGTACTGGTGCTCAAGCCGACGCCGTACGCGAGCTGTGTCGGCCATCTGCGGCGCAACGACGTCGTCACGAAGATCGACGGCAACCGGATCCAGAACGACGGCACCATCAAGGTGGGCAAGGAGTTCCTCGACTTTTCCTTCATCGTCGAGGGCAAGCAGATCGGCGACTCGGTCACGCTCACGGTGCGCCGCGACGGCAAGCTGATCGAAGTGCCCATCAAGCTTAAGAAGTGGGCCGCGCGCATGAGCCAGGCGTATCAGTACGACCGGCGCCCCGAGTACCTCGTCACCGGCGGCTACGTCTTCGCGCCCGTCACGACGAACTACCTGTACCGCTCGCGCGGCACCGAGGAGCTCTCGTTTTACTTCCGCCAGTGGTATCGCACGATCGCCGTGGAGGGCAAGTCGCGTGAGCAGCTCGTCCTGCTGAGCCGCGTGCTCCGCTGGCCGACTACGCGCTATCAGGACTACAGCAACGGGATCGTGAGCAAGGTCGACGGCACGGTGCCCAAGGACTTCGCCGACTTTGTCCGCATGCTCGACAACGCCAAGAAGGACCTCGTCAAGATCGAGTTCGAGGGGGTGAACACCCCGCCGCTGATCCTGGACCGCCGGGTCATCGCCAAGAGCCACAAAGACATCTGCAAGCGTTACGGCATCACCAAGGACCGTCACGTCGAGGAGCCCAAGAAGTGAACCGCCCCGTTGCCATTCTCCCGCTGCTGCTCCTGCTTCTGTTTGCGCTTGGGGCCGTACGTACGGCGTCCGCCGAGGACATGGCGCCCCGGCTGCGGAACGCGCTGGTCAAGATCCGTGTCACCGGCCAGTCCTGGGACTCGACCGAGCCGTGGAAGAAGCGGCGACCCGGTACGCGCACGGGCCGCGGCGTTGTCGTGCAGCCCGGCGTCGTGCTGACGCTCGCGAACATCGTCCGCGACCCGATCATGATCGAGGTCTCGCGCGAAGGAGGGGCGCGGCTGTATCCTGCACGTCTCAAGCACGTCGATGCGCGTGTCGGCCTCGCACTGATCGAGATTACGGACGAGAAGCTCCGCGCGCAGCTCAAGCCGATTGAGATCGGCGATCCCGTCAAGCTCGACGACGAGTTCGATATCTGGCAGCTCAACAGCGACAACCTCCTGCAGCGCGCCACCGCCCGCGTCGTCGCCGCCCGAGCGAGCAGCACCCGGCTCACCCTCAAGGTCAATACGACCAACCCGAACTCCGGTGACGGCCAGGTCGCGCTGCGCGACGGCAGGATCGCCGGTCTGCTCACCGGCTCGGTGCGCCGCCAGGAAGGCACGATCCTCTCCGTCGAGACCATCCGCCGGTACTTGAAGGACTTCGACGACGGCACCTATCACGGCTGCCCGGGCCCCGGCCTGTGGATCCAGCCGCTTCTGCGCCAGGACTTGCGCACGTTCTATGGCCTGACCGACGACCAGCACGGCTTGGCGATCACGCGCGTGATGCCCAACCGGACCGGCTCGGGCGTCTTGCAGAAAAACGACGTGCTCCTCGCGATCGACGGCTTCGATCTGGACGACGAGGGCAAGTTCATCCATCCGGCGCACGGCCGCCTGGACACGCGCTGGCTCTTCCAGGGCCGGCGCTACGCGGGCGACAAAATCAAGGCGAGCGTACTCCGCGCGGGCAAGGTCGTAGCTGTCGAGTTCGAGCTGAAGCCGTTCCCGGCGTCCGAGATGCGCGTGCCCGCCCGGCCCGCCAACGGACGGCCCCAATACCTCGTCGAAGGCGGTCTCGTGCTACTCGAGCTGACCCGCGCGGTCGGCGTAGGGCGCTCGACCGGCGGCGTGATCCTGCGCCGCTACGTGGAACGGGCGACGTGGGACGAACCCAACGCGCGCCGCCGCGTCGTGTTTGTCGATCATGTCCTGAAAGACATCTCGAACAAGGGCATGAACAGCTTCAGCAAACGGCCGCTCCTGAAGGTCAACGGCCAGCCGATCAACGAGATCGCGGACGTCGTGGCGGCACTGAAAAAGCCGCAGGGCGATTTCCACGTTTTCGGGTTCGAGGGCGTCCAGAGCGACTTCGTTCTCCCCGTCAAGGAGCGCGAGGCCATCAACGAACGCATTGCCGAACGCTACATGGTCACGAGAACCCGCTACCTGCACGGCGACCCCGAGTAAAGCGAACGTAAGCAAACGGACGGCGATCTCCGCCGCACCCGGGGCCGGACGCCTCCGGGTTGTGCGCGCGTTCTGCAGGCGAATCTTGGCCTTGCGTTCTTGCCATCTTCTATGATGGACTGCGCAATGGGACTCATGGGACGGTGTGCGTGCGCTTGGGTGCTTGTGCTGTTCGGACCCGGTAGTGCGCTGGCAGAACCCGAACTGCCGCGTGCGCAAGCGGCCAAGCTCGCTTCGGTGGCGCGTCAGCTCGCGGGCAAGGGGTTCTTGAAACAGGCGCGCGAACTTCAGCAACTGCTTGTTGAATGGGATGCGCCCGAGACGCTGCGCGCAAACCTCGCGCGGACGGTTGCGCGGGCCCTTCAAAAACAGGAGTCGGGCAAGAAAACCAAGAGCAGGAAACCGCCTGGCACACATCCGGCCGCGGCGCGGGCGCTGATTCGCGTTGCGCGCGACCTCGTGCGGGGGGCGACGAAGGCGGGGGGGCTTACGCCGGAGGGCGCGGCGCGCGTCCTGGTGCTCGACAGCGAAAACGAGGCGGCGCGCAAGGTGCTTGGGCATGTGCAACAGGAAGGTCGCTGGCTCCGCCCGTTCATGCCGGCCCTGCTGAAACGGCGCGCCGAAACTCGCGATGCGCTGCGTCGTGCGCGCCGGATCGAGGTGAAGCTCGAGCGCGGCACGAGCAAGTCGCCGTACTTCAAGGCACTGTACGGCCGCGCGGGAATCGTCGTCTCCTGGAAGGGCCTGGTGCATGTGCACGCGGCCGATGTCAGCGAGACGAAGCTGCGCAGGATCCTGGCAACGACGCTGCGCGCGAGTGCCGTGTCGCACTGGTTGCGGACCGGGAAACTCGTCGTTCCGGAGCCGAACGCGCGCGTGACGTTCTACTGCAACGGCACGACTCCGGTCTACACGCGCTGGATCGAGCGTGCGCGGGCGAACGGCGACATCTCGGCGGAAGACGCCGCGTTCGGCCGCAAGCTCTCGGGGTTCTGGCTCAAGTCGTCGCACTTCGTGTTTCGCCCGTCACCCGAAGCGGAGTGGGAAGCGTACATGCTCGACGACGTCCTGGGCTCACAGATCGCGAGACGGCACCGCCTCACGCCTCAGCCGGCGTTGTTCGCCGGGCACCTCCACTGGCTGTGCCTGTCGTTTCTCGGCGTGGGCATGCCGAGCATGATGTACACGGAGGTGAACGTCACGAAGAAGAAAGGACCGGGTCGGACGCAGTCGGCGCCCGTGGAGACGATTCTCCGCGAGGAGCTGCAAAAACTGGCGCAGGCCGGCATGCACGGGTTGCGCGGGTGGATGGCGTTTCTCGCGCAGCGCCGCGAAGATCCACCGTGGAAAAACTCGTTTGTCGATCAGATCGGCCGCATCACGGGCGACGACCTGCTGAAGACGACGACGGTGGTCGAGTATCTGCAGGAGGCCCGGCGCTTCACGACCATCATGGAGAAGTCGGAGAAGGTGTACGGGGATCTGGACTCTCGCGCGGAGGGGTTCGAAGAAGCACTGGGCATGCCGCTCAAGCGCTTCGAGGAACGTTGGCGCGCGTGGATCGTGCCGCCGCGCACCGGCCTCGCCCAGCGCCTCGGCGCGGTGACCGGGAAGCGGTCCGCCGGTCCGGCGTCGCTCGCTCGCTACCTGGACGAACTGCGGCGTTCGACGATGCCGGCCAACGTCGCGGGCGAACTCCACACGTTGCGCTTCGACCCGGAGCTGTCGGCCGGCTGCCGCGCGCACGCCCTCTATCTGCAGGCCAACCCGGCGCAGCAGCAGGCCTGGCCCGACGCGCACGAGGAATGGCCGGACAAGGCGCGCTTTTCGGCCGCGGGTTCCTGGGCGGGACTCCACTCCGTGATCGCGTTCCAGATCAAGCGCCCCGAGGACTCGATCGACGGATGGATGGGCACGTTCTATCACCGGTTGCCGCTGCTCGATCCGGGGCTGATGCGTATCGGCTGGGGGCTGCAAAACGGCATCGCGGTCCTCGACGCCGCCTCGATGTCGGCGCCGGTCCGCTACCAGATCGCCATGGTGTGGCCGGCCCCCGGCCAGTCCAAGGTACCCCTGTCGTTTCAACCCGAGTTGCCCAGTCCCGTGCCCGGAGAAGACCAGTCGCACTGGGGTTATCCGATCACGGTCCAGTGTTTCGGCGAGTCGCCGGGCTTCGATCCTCGCCTGCGTCTGCTGCAGGGCGGCACCGAAGTCCCGTGCCACTACTCGACTCCGGACAAGCCGACCAACCCCGAACTTGCCCCGGCCGACACATGGTGCCTGATCCCGAAACAAAGACTGAAAGCCGGCACGGAGTACGAAGTCCGCTGCAAACACCCAGTGTACGGCGAAGCCTATCGCTGGAAGTTCAAGACGAAGTAGCAAGAGGGGGGTCGGGGGCAAGAGAATCGCCGTCCGTCAGCTTCCCTCAAGCTTTGCGCCCACAATGCCCCCCGTTCGACGGGCCCGGGGTCGCTCGCATCGTCCGTCCGCGCGACCTCCAACTAACGAAAATCCGGTCATACCGGATTTTCGCGGGATGGAGTTGACGCCGGCTGCGACTCTAACCCTGTGCGCAAAGACGACGCCGACCTCGTCGAGGCGATCCGGGCCGGGCGCCGCGGGCTCTTCGCGGAGCTCGTGGACCGGCACGCCGCCACGGTGTTTCGGCTCGTGCGCGCAGGTGTGAATCAGAATATGGACGCCGAAGATCTGGCCCAGGAGACGTTTTTGGCCGCCTATCGCGGGCTCGCCCGACTCAAGGAGCCGGCGCGGTTTCGGGCGTGGCTGCTGACGATCGCGAGTCGCAAGGTCGCCGACCATCTGCGGAAGAAGAGCCGCCGCGGGCGCCTGTTGCCGCTCGACGAGGAGCCGATCGCGCCGGTGCCGGACGACAGGGCCGACCGGCTCGCCGCCATCGAACGGGTGATCAACCGGCTCGCACCCGCGGCGCGGCTCGTTTTCGCGCTGCGTCACCACGAGGGCCTGTCCTGTCGCCAGATCGCGCGCATGCTCGACCTGCCGGAGGGCACGGTCTACAGCCGCCTGTCGCGCGCGCACGAGACGATCCGCGGGGCCCTGGGAGCTGCCGAATGAGTGACATGAGTTGCCACGAGATTCGCGATTGGCTGCGCTGCGACTTCGATGGCGCCGCCGAGCCGTCCGGCGATGTCGCCGCCCACCTCGACCGGTGCGACGGCTGCCGGAGCATCGCGGCGCAATACCGGTTGCTCGCGTCGGACGCGCGGCGGGCCCTGCCCGATCCGGACGTCCCCGTCGGCTTCACCGCCCGCGTAATGGACGTGGTCGATGACGCTTCGTCCGATGCGGTCTTGGCCGACGCCGTTCGTCCGCGTTGGACCCGCTGGTGGCCGGCATTTGTGCCGGTCGTGCTCGTGGCGTTTGTGCTCTGGGGTCGCGGTATCAGCGATTTCGGAGGAAGATCCGCGGACGGGAAGCCGACGGACGGCGATGTTTCGGGAGGTGCGGCGGACCGGGCGACGGGCGCGGGCGCCGAAACCGATGCGGGACACGAGACCGGGCGTGCGGAACCCAAGCAGCCCGTCGAGCCGCTCATTGCGGACACCGCGTGGAGTGCGTTGTTGCAACGTGCCCGCAGCGGTGACGAGACCGCTCGCGCCGAGCTGCGGACCATGCGTACGCGGATCGACGGCGTATTGCGCGGCGTGGTCCTGGAGTCGCTTGCCGCCGAGCTTCGCGTGGACCTGCAGCGTGCCGCGGTCGAACTCGACCTCGTCGCGGTGCGCCGCCTGAAGGAGCACGTCTGGACCGCGCGAGCGCTGGGCAACGGCGCGGGTACGCGCGTCCGCGGGCGGCTGAACCGCCTCGCCATGGACGCCGCGACGGCCGAACTCGTCGCCGTGCACCTGGCGGAACTCCGGCAACGCCGGGCCAAATCCCGGTCTGCCGCGGAGCGCGAGGAACTCGACCGGCGGATGATGGCCTTGAAGGTCCAGTACGCGAGTGAGCAAACCAAAGAGACATCCAAATCACGGAGATCACGATGACGAAACACACAATGAACCGGTGGGCGCTCCTGGTGCTGGCCCACATCGCCGTCCTTGGCTTTGCCGGGCCGACCGTCGCCCAGGACGCGGACGACGGCGCTGCGGGAACGGCTGCCGCCGAGAGGGAACGTTCCGAGCGCATCGCCCGGTTGGAGAAACAACTCAAGGAACTGGAGCAACGGGTCAACCGCCAGCTCGAACTGGCCGAGCGGAGCAGAAAAGCCAGTGAGGCGGTGGAGACTCGCGGTCGTGCGCGTGAACTCCAGCTTGAGCGGCGGCTTGTTGAGAGCGTCCGCCGCAAGGCGGAGCTGGACCGGGATCGGGCGACGCACGCCGCGCTCAAGGCACACGCCCAGGCGCGGGGCGCGATGAACGCCCGGCGGGCGACCGAGCGCGGATTTGCGGAACTGCTCCAGCGCGCACGCAAGGGTGACGCGGCTGCGCGGCGGGAGCTACTCGGCATGCGCGCCCAGATCGACAAGGTGCTTCGTGTGGGCAAGGACAAGCCGTTCGATGTCGGCGGCATGCGCGTACGCGATCGCGAGATGCTGGAGATGGCGCGCCAGGCCGAGGTTGCAGCGCGACGTATGGCCGAGATCGCCGCGGTTCGGGCAGAGAAGCTGAGGCGCCGCGCCATCAAGACGGCGAAGAAGATGGAGGAAATCGCCGAGGCTGCGGAAGAGATCGAAGAAGAAGAGATCGAAGAAGAGCCGGGGGTCGAGATCGAACTCGACGACCCGGTAAAGACCCGCGAACGCGCTCCGCAAGAGGTCGCCGCTTTGATTCGCGCGCTGGATTCGTCGAAAACGGGTGTTCAGGCGCGCTATCACGCCGCTGTCACGCTCGGTCGCCACAAGACCAGCCGCGCCGGCCGCGCGGCCCTTGTGCGAGCGCTGGAGAAAGACAAGAACACTCTTGTGCGCCGGGCCGCGGCGTTCTCGCTCGGCAGCCACGGAAAGACCGCGTTGCCGGCGCTTTCGACCTTGATTCGCGCGGTGGGCGACAAGGATGCCTATGTCGGTTACATGGCGCATCGCGGTCTGAGCAAGATCGCGGCCGCCGTCGGCCAGAAGGACACGCAGATCAAGTTCAGCCCAGCGTCGAAACTCGACCAGCGTCTCGCCGCCGCGGAGAAGTGGCAGGCCTGGTGGGTTGCGTGGAAAAAGGACAACGCCATCCGCGGCCGGTGAGAAGTTCTAGCCACAGAGATCACAGAGGCCACAGAGAGGGAGACGCGATCACGGCTCCTTCTTGGACCGAGTCCTGTCCTGCCTGGATTGTGGGGGTCATCAGATTTTCGGCAGTCCGCGATTGGTGGATGGCATCTGTGGCTCGAGTCCAGTTCCCGGGCGCGGTATCGCGGCGAATCCGCCGTCCGGTCGGCGCTGCCGAGCCCCGTTGACGGAAGATGTAGCGCAAGAACCATCCTTTTGTGCCGGGCTTGGTGCGGTCTATCCTTGCCGGATGCCGCTCGGATTTGCCGACGGAGTTGTTTCGCAACCCCTGTCTCTCGACGCTTCGCCCTCCGGGCGCGTGGGGATCCTCGATCGCCAGGGCGAACGGCTGCTCTTGGCCGGCGGTATCGAGGTGGCGCTGACCGAACCCGCGCGGCGCGTGCGGTTTTGCGGCGAACACGCGGCCGTCCTGTCGTCGGGCCACCTGTGGAGCTTCGATCCCGAGGGCGAGCAGGTTGGTGAGATGGACTTGCCCGAGGAGGCGTCGTGTCTCGCGGCGACGCCGTCCGGTAGTCTGCTCGTGTCGGCGGGACGCACCCTGCACCGGCTCGGCGATGCGCCCGTGTGCTACGAGGAGGAGCAGGCGATCGCGGCGCTGGCGGCGCATTCGGGCGGCGTCTGGCTGGCTACCGCCCGCGACGCCGTCCAGTTGCGTCCGCGCGAGGGCGGCTACGAGGTTGTCGCCCGTCATCGTCTGCCCGGCGCCGCGCGTGCGCTGGCGATCGGTCCCGACGGGGTGCCGTACATCGCACTCGACGACGCCGTCCTGCGCCTCGGTGGCAAGCCGACCCTGCAAGCCCAGGTGATCGAGGATATGGCGCGGATCGAGAAGCAATTGTGGGGGGTGGGGCCCGCGGGTCCCGTGGATTTCACCGAGCTTGTGCCGCGTCCGCGCGGCGACCACCCGGCACCCGAGTTCCCGGTGTGCGACGATCACGCCGGACCGTAGTCCGATGGTCGAACCCTGGCTCACTCTGTTCCTGATAGCCGTCGGCGCGTGGCTTGGGGCTCTCGTCGTCGGCAACATCGCCGTCCGTGCGCTGTCTCGTTCGCTTGGCCGGGAAGCATCCTGGCCTGCCCTTCACAAGCTGTTCGCGATCATCGACCTGTTCGGGACGTGGTGCGGTGTGCTGGCGGGCGTCGGGCTATGGATGGGTCGGGTCGGGTACGGCCTGCCGTGGGCGAGTGCGGTCGGGATCGTGGCGCTGATGGTGACCGCGGGACTCTATGACCGCGCCGTCTTGCTGCCGTCGCTGGACGCGGCTTTCAAGCGCCTCAAAGCGGGCGAAGAGTGGGCGCGCGACTGGCAGTTCCTGTCGCGGATGGCCGCTTGGGGGCGGTGGGGGACAGTCGCTCTCGGGCTCGCCGCGCTGTGGTTCGGATACGTCGCGTAGCGTGCTACCCTAGCCCGCTTCCTGTCGACGAAAGGCGCCCTGCGAGACAAGGCGCAAGGAGTAACGCAATGGCGGAACTGGCCAAGTACGAAGCCCAAAACGGAATCGCGACGATCACACTCGACGACCCCCCGGTCAACGGCTACACGCACGAGATGAACCGTGCGGTTGATGAGTGCATCCTGAAGGCCCGGTTCGACCAGGGCGTGAGCGTGATCGTGCTGCGCGGCGCGGGCGAGAAGTTCTTCTGCGCCGGCGCGAATATCAACATGCTCCAGACGGCGGATCCCGTCTTCAAGTACTACTTCTGCCTGCACGCCAACGAGACGCTGTCGCGCCTCGAGCAGACCCCGAAGCTGACGATCGCCGCGCTCAACGGCCACTGCGTCGGCGGCGGCCTCGAGTACGCCATGGCGTGCGACATCCGCATCGCCCGCAAGGGCGCGGGCAAGACGGGCCTCCCCGAGGTTACGCTCGGCGTCCTCCCCGGCACCGGCGGGACGCAGCGTCTCGCGCGCATCGTGGGCAAGGCCAAGGCCATCGAACTCATGGTCGAAGGCGGCACCTTCGGCTTCGAGGAGGCGATGGAGCTCGGCATCGTGAACAAGATCTTTGAGGGCGACACCGCAGACGCCTTCATGGCGAACGTTTACGACTACGCGAAGCAGTTCTGCCCGCCGAACAAGGCGTCGATGGCCGTCGGCCACATCAAGCGCGCCGTCCAGTCGGGTCTTGAGGTGCCGCTCGAGTCCGGCCTTGCGCTTGAGCGCGAGCTGCAGGCCAAGCTCTTCTCGTCGACGGACGCCAAGATCGGCCTCGACGCGTACGTCGAAAAGCAAAAGCCCGACTTCACCGGCACGTAGTGCCCATCTCGTTCGAACAAACGGGGCGGCTCGCGCGAATCACACTCGCGCGGCCGCCCTTGAACATTTTGGACTTGGAGCACCTCGCGGAACTCAGCGCGGCGGTGGATCAGGGGGCCCGGGGGCAGGCCGCCGTGATCCTGCTCACCGCAGCGGACGACTGCCGCGCGTTCAGCGCCGGCAACGACGTGAACGACCACACGCCCGAGCGCGCCCCGGAAATGCTGAAGCGTTTTCACCGCACGGTGCGCGCCCTGCGGGACACGGACGCGATCACCGTCGCCGAAGTCAAAGGCGACGCGTTCGGCGGCGGCTGCGAACTCGTCGCGGCCTGCGATCTCGCCGTCGCCGCGCCCAGCGCGCGGTTCGGGCAGCCCGAGATCGACGTCGGCTGCTTCCCGCCGGTTGCCGCAGCGCTTTTGCCGCACCGCATCGGCTGGACCCGTGCCGTCGAGATGATCACCACGGGCCGCATCCTGGACGCCGAGGAAGCGCACCGCATCGGCCTCGTGACCCGTCTCGGCGACAGCGCAGACGAACTCATTGGGGGGCTGCTCGTGAAGAGCCCCGCCGTTCTGAGCTGCGCGAAGGCGGCCTTGCGCGGCGGCACCCTCGAACGGGCCGAACGAATCTACGAGCAGCGACTGCTCCGCCACCCCGACTGCGAAGAGGGCGTCCGCGGGTTCCAGCAAAAGCGCGCGCCGAATTGGCAACCGTAGGTCGCGGGGCGACGACGAAGACGACTCGGAGGAGAGGCCCGTCACTCCGTCATCTGGGATCGGCGATATGGACCGTCCAGAACCCGCGTGGTGGTGAATAATGCGGGTTAATGGCGACGCATGACAGCGCCCCGATCGAGGACAAGAACGACATCGCGGCCTTCGTGTTGCACGGCTGGTGCGCGCTGCTCTTCGGAGGCCTGATGTGGCGCTGGCTCGGCTCCGCCCTGGGCTCTGCGGAGTCGGAGACGGGCGTCGGTCTGCTGCTCCTGATCGTGTTCGCGCCGGCCGTCGCCTGCTGGTACTACGGCCTGTTGGCCGCGTGCGTCGCCCAGGGGTTGCGCGCGCTGCGTCCCGGAACGGCGCAGCGGGGCCGTGCCGCCGCGACGATTCTGAATCTGGCCGTAGTCGTCTGGGGCCTGAGCTGGTTTGCACGATGATGGACACACCGCGGCGAAAGCGAACGGACGGCGATTTCTTGTCGTGGGGGTGGCCCGGCATCCTCGCGCTCGTGTGGATCCTGTGGACCGGTCTGGTTTTTGGCGACATCGAGAACGAGTGGGCACGTCGCGCGCTGCGCCTGTTCCTGTTCGGCTTCGTTGATTTCTTGGCGACGATGATCTGCCTGCACTACGGCACGCGTGCGCTGTGTCTGCCTGGCCGTTTCGTCGCTGCCCGATCCCTGGCCGGCGTCATCGACATCGCCGCGGGCCTGGTCATTGTCTGGATTGCATTCGGTCCGGTGCGAGGCAGGTTTTAGCAGACAGAGTTCAACCGCAGAAACGCAGAAGCACGAATCTGGGAAACGGGCGTGTAGCGAGAGCGTACGCACAGCGGCGGCCGTGGGCCGCGTTCTGACGTGCCGGGTCGGAGTAGGCTCCGATCCCTATTCCCGGTAGCGGATCGTCCAGGTCGAGTCGGACAGGTCCGAGTCCAGGGCGTACGCGTAGGGCAGCGTGCCGAAACCTCCGTCGCCCCAGTGTTTTCCCCAGGAGTTGCGGATCAGGAAACGCTCTTGGGGGTCGTCGTAGCCGATGATCAGGATCGCGTGGCCGCCCCTCCTGGGGCCGCTCTTGTTCGGCACGGGGAAGTGACCGTCGTTGGTCTCGTTCGGCTCGCACTCGGCGAACATCACGAGCCCG
Organism: Planctomycetota bacterium; assembly: GCA_021776735.1. Taxonomy (GTDB): domain Bacteria; phylum Planctomycetota; class PLA2; order PLA2; family PLA2; genus JAJFFH01. Next base: position 168,705 of record JAJFFH010000051.1, read on the forward strand.
ATCGTGACCGGATAGCCCTCGGCGAGGCAGGCCTTGATCTGCTTCGCGTCGAGATCGACCTTCCAGTTGTGAACCGGCTGGTGCTTTTTCGCGGCGGCTTGCAGCGGCGGGGGCGCGACATTGTCGAAGTGCCACTTGTCGTAGGGCCACTGCTCCTCCGCGCAGACCCCCAAGGTCTTCACCGCGTCCACGGCCTCGTGCATGTAGCACAGCGCGTTGTCGGTGGTGTACCCGAGCCGGATGCTCGCCATGCGCTCCTCGTTGCCGAAGATGAAACCGCGTGACGGCTCGAACCGCTTGGCGTGATCCAGCTTGGCGTGGCGCCGGGCGAGATACCAGATCGCGCCGCCGACCGCGTGCGCGGTGCAGGAGTTCCAGCTCCCCTGGTACCAGGAGGCCCACGGCGTGACGATGTCGTCGCGCAGGTCCAGACGGGCCGGGAGCTTGTCGATCACGCTCTGAGGCGCGACGTAGCGGTCTCCGACGTGGTCCGGCTGTTCGCGTCCGCAAAGGCTGACGACATCTTTCCAGTGTTTCATGGCGGCGACTCCTTAGCCCGCATTATTCACGACCACGCGTGTTCTGTCCGGTCCATATCGCCGATCTCTTCGTCTCTCCTCCTCGATGGCTCCTCCGAGCCACCTTCGTCGTCGTTCCTCGACCTCGACGATCTGTCCTCGACCAGAACGAACGGCGGAATGCGCGGACGGCGCCCGTGCCAATCAAAACAAGCTCTTGCGTGACGCAACGGTCCGATGCGCCACGTGGCCACGAATAATGCGGGCTGACCCCATTGTCGCCGATCCGGGGTTCCAGCCGCAACCCCCTCCTCCCGCAGCCCTCCACCCCCCTTGCGCCCGATTTCCGCCTCCTTTGCGAAAGCCGTACACTCGCCGCCATGCGTGCCGTCGTGATTCGTGAGCATGGTTCGTTCGACAAGCTCCTGCTTGAAGACATCGCCGTCCCGGAGCTGTCTTCCGATCAGGTCCGCGTGCGGGTCAAGGCGGCGGCACTCAACCACCTGGACACGTGGGTGCGGCGCGGGGTCACGGGGTTTCGGTTTCCGCTGCCGATCATTCCCGGTTGCGACGGCGCGGGGGTCGTGGACGCGGTGGGGGACGCGGCGCACGGCATCGAGCCCGGGATGGAGTGCGTGCTGTCGCCGGGCATCGGGCATCCGCTCGAGCGCGGTTACGGAATCCTCGGCGAGACGCGGGACGGGACGTGCGCAGAGTACATCGTCGTGCCGCGCGAGAGCATTCTCAAAAAGCCGGAGCGGTTGAGCTGGGAGGAGGCGGCGGCATGGCCGCTGACGTTCTTGACCGCGTGGGCGATGCTCGTGACGCGGGCGCGCATCCAGCCGGGCGAGTGGATCGTGATCCATGCGGCGGGGTCCGGGGTCGGCATCGCGGCGACGCAGATTGCGCGGATGTTCGGGGCGCGCGTGATCGGGACGGCATCGACCGACGAGAAGCGCAAGAGAGCGCGGGAGCTCGGGGCCGAGCATGCGCTGCCGTACGAGGGTTTCGCCAGGGAGGTGCGCGGGATTACCGGCAAACGGGGCGCCGACATCGTCGTCGATCACGTCGGGCCGGACACGTTCAACGGCTCGGTGGCCTGCCTGCGCAAGGGCGGCCGCCTCGTGACGTGCGGCGGCACGAGCGGGCACGAGATCACCTTCGACGTCCGGCACCTGTTTTTCAAGAGCCTGTCGTTTCTCGGTTCTACGATGGGCTCGCCCGAGGACTTGAAGACCGTGCTCGGGCACGTGGCGGCCGGCCGGCTCAGCCCCGTGATCGACAGCGTGTTTTCCCTGGACGAGATCGCGGACGCACACCGCCGCCTCGCGGAGCGGGTCGTGTTCGGAAAGGTCGTGGTGACACTGTGAGCGCCAAGAACACGGGCGAGGGGCCCTTGGTCAACCCGGAGTATCCCGAGGAGCTGCCGTACCGGCGCATTCTCGACCATGGCTTCGTCGCGCTCATCGACGTGATGGGCGGCGACGCGTCGATCGTGCAGGCGGCGCGCGTGTCCTACGGCAAGGGCACGAAGACGATGCGCTCGGACAAGGCGCTCATCAGCTACCTGATGCGCCACAGTCACAACACGCCGAGCGAGATGGTCGAGTTCAAGTTCCTGATGCGCATTCCGCTGTTTATTGCGCGTCAGGTAATTCGGCATCGTACTGCTTGTCTGGCTGGCGATACGGCGCTCAGCTTCGACTTGCCTGGGGCGGAACGGCGCGGCCGCCGGCACCACCTCGCCAAGACCATCGCGGAGTTCCACAGGCTTTGGCATGAGGGGGCTGTTCCGATTCGTATCAGTCGGAAGAAGCCGACCTATCTGGACCGGGTCGATTCGGACGAGACGTACACCGCGCCCGAACTTGCCCGGCTCGTCCAGCGCCGATCCGAGACGATCCGCCACATGATCCGGCGAGGGGACCTTGAGGCCGAAAAACGGTCGGGGCGACTATTCGTGCAAGGGCGCGCGTGGCATCGTTGGGCCGAGTCTCGCGCGAGCGTGTCGGTGCCCATGCGTGACCGTCTGCGACGAATGAAGCTGCGCATGTGCGACGAGGAAACCGGAGAGATTCGTCACACCCACGTGACCGATATTTGGGAGAGCGGCGTCAAGCCCTTGTTTCGGGTGACGCTAGAGAATGGCTACGAGATCAAGATGACCAAGGACCATCGCTGCTTCACGGCGGACGGATGGATGACTCTGGAGCGGGCCGTCGGCCTCAATCATCGGGCGGACGGCGGTGTCACTTGGAACGCGGAGACCCCGGCGTTCGCCGTCAATGGCACGCCTGCCCATCGGAGCGCGGAATGGCTGCGAAGCCAGAAGGACGCGGGCGCCAGTGTGGCCGAGATGGCCGAGCGCGCTGGTGTTTCGTACCACACCGTCCGCAAGGCCCTGAAGCAGAATGGCCTTCAGTTCACGGCGAGCGAGCGCGCACGACTGTCCGGCCGGTCGCAGCGCGGACAGCGCCGGACCATGCGGCGCCGGAAGATGTCCGCGGAGCACCTGCGCAGCATCCGGGAGGCTCGGAGCGGGCCGCGTTCCAACTTCTGGAAGGGGGGCGTGACGCCTGAGCGGGCCAACATCGGCCGCTGGACCCGGGAGCAGGCTGCGCGCGTTCACGAGCGGAACAACTATCGATGCGTCATCTGCAGCTCGAAACAAGAACTGCACGCACATCATGTCGATCCGGCCTGGAACAACGCGGAGCGGACCCGTGACGCGAGCAACCTCACGTCGCTGTGCCAGCGATGCCACGCCGACCTTCATCGATTCAACGTGGAACTGTCCTTTCTGCGGGCGTTCGAGACTGGCGTGGATCTGACCTCCTTCTGGGCGGCCCATCCGGAGGCGTTGCCGCGACCTGAGCGAAAGCGCAAGCCGGCGGTCCGGAAACTGATGCGCGCGTGGTCGCGGATCGCGCGTATCGAGTACGCGGGCGAAGAGATGACCTACGACCTCGAGGTTGAGGGGCCCTACCACAACTTCGTGGCGAACGGGTTCATCGTCCACAACTCGGTCAACGAGTACTCAGCGAGGTACTCGGAGGTTCCCGACCGCTTTTTCGTGCCCGAGCTGGGGGCGATCAGCACCCAGGACTATGTGAACCGGCAGGGGCGGACCGATCTTTTGCGCGAGCTGATCGAGGCGCTGCCGGATGCGGGGCGGGCGTGTTCGTTTGTACCGAGCGAGCCGGGAAAGCTGACGGACGGCGATGTCTGTCTGTCGGTTCGCGCGGCGCTCGATGCGCGGCATCGCGCGGCGTTCTTGGGGGGCGACTTGCTGCCGTCCGAGAGCTATGTAGCGCTCGCCAACCGGTTGCTAGAGCAGTTTCCGGAACAAAAGGCCAAGCGCGTGGCCATGCGGGACGCCTTCGCGAAGCAAAACGAGGAGTCGTACGCGCTCTACAAGCGGCTTATGGACGAAGGCGCCGCGCGCGAGATCGCGCGGTGTGTCCTGCCGCTCACGATGTACACCGAGTGGTACTGGAAGATCGACCTGCACAACCTGTTTCACTTCCTGCGCCTGCGCATGGATCCGCACGCGCAGCTCGAGGTGCGTGCGTTGGCCGAGGCCATGGCGACGTTTGTCAAACCGCGCGTGCCGTTCGCGTGGGACGCGTTCGCGGAGAGCCGCCTCGACGGCACGTTCTTGACCGGACCCGAAAAAGCGGTGCTCAAGCCCGTGGACGAGGACACCCAGCGTGCGGTCCTGACGGGGCTCTACGAGCGCGGGTATCGGCGCCGGCGCCTCCAGGAGGTCTGCCGCAAGCTTGACATGGACGAACGGCTGGTCGACGAGATGTGGCCGAAGTAGGGCGCCCCGCCCGCCCCCGAGTTCACCGGTTCGCGGTTCCCCCGCGAAGCGGGTAGGCCGCCCGCAAGCGAGGCGCTCAACGGCGTGAGCCGTTGAAGCCAAAAGACACTGTGCCCCGTCCGCCCTCTCACCGCTTAGCGGTTCCTCCGCCAAGCGGACGGGATCTCCCCTCGCGAGGGCCTCAACGGCGTCAGCCGTTGAGGCAGACGACACAGTCGGCGCGACTTGCGAGAATGGCCCGCGACCCATGACCAGCTACCAGACGATCTTGGTCGATGTCGAGGATCGCCTCGCCATCGTCACCTTTAACCGGCCCGAGAAGCGCAACGCCATCGACCAGACGATGATCAACGAGCTGCACGATGCGCTCGATGGTCTCGTTGCCGACGGGCAGGCGCAGTGCGCGATCTTCACGGGCGCGGGCGAAAAGGCATTTATCGGCGGGGCTGACATCGCGCAGTTGCGGGAGCGACGCGCGGGTGATGCGCTCAAGACGATCAACGCCGCGCTGTTCAACAAGATCGAGGCGCTGCCGTTTCCGACGATCGCGGCCGTGCGCGGCTATTGCCTCGGCGGCGGGTGCGAGTTGTCGATGTGTTGCGACCTGCGCGTCGCGGGCGAGGGTGCGAAGTTCGGGCAGCCCGAGGTCGCGCTCGGGATCATTCCCGCGGCGGGCGGAACGCAACGGTTGCCGCGCCTCGTCGGGCTCGGGCGGGCGAAGGAACTGATTCTGACGGGCCGGATCATCGATGCGGCCGAGGCGGATCGCATCGGGCTGTTGAATCGCGTCGTTCCGGACGACGAGGTGCTCGATGCCGCGCGCGAACTGGCGGGCTCGATTCTCAAGAACGGCGCGCTCGCGGTCCGCCTTGCGAAGCTCAACCTGAACAACTCCGCGCGCACCGGTCAGGACTCCGGGCTACTGCTCGAGCAGATCACGCAGGCGGTCCTGTTCGAGAGCGAAGACAAGGTTGCGCGGATGACGAACTTCCTCACGCGCCGGAAAAAGAAGTCGTGATTGCGGATGCGTGTCCGCGTTCTGACCTGGAACATTCACAAGGGGATCGGTGGTGTGGATCGGCGCTATCGACCCGAGCGGATCGTCGAGGTGGTGGCCCACTACGCGCCCGATGTCTGCCTCCTGCAGGAGGTCGACGAAAACGTGAAGCGTTCACTCCACCATGTCCAGGTCGACCACCTCGCCGACGAACTCGACTACCCGTACCGCGCCTACGGGCCGAACGTGAAGGTCAAGACCGGGGTGTACGGCAATGCCACGCTCGCGCGCTGGCCGTTGCGCGAGGTCCACAACGTCGATCTGACCCTGGGGCCCAAAAAGCGTCGTGGGGCCCTGTTTTGCCGCGCCCAGCTCGAAGCCGAGGGGCACACGCGCACCTTGGGTATTTTCAATCTCCACCTGGGACTGGCGGGTTTTGAGCGCAAGATCCAGTTGCGCCGCTTGCTGAGTCACGAGTTGGTCGCCGGGTTTCGCGCCGACACCCCCTTACTCGTCGGCGGCGATTTCAACGATCTGTGGGGCGGCCTGGGCCCTAAGCTGCTCGCGCCAGCGGGCTTTGAGCGGGCCGGGCGCCTCGCGAACACGTACCCGGCATTCCTGCCGACCCGCCCGCTCGACGGAATCCATGTCCGCGGCACGATCAAGGTTCGCCGCTGCTTTCGCTCGCGCATGAAAGTCGCCCGCGCGGCGTCCGACCACCTCCCCCTGATCGCCGACCTCGAGGTCGGTACGGGAGGATAGGCTCCTGCCGTGACGATCATCTGCGCTGTCCTCGGCCTCGCCGCCGGCCACGCCGTGCGCCGCCTTACGCCGTGGCTCGCGAGCGTGAGGCATGAGGGCCCGGTTTTTCGGCTGCCCTGGGTGGAACTCGTCGGCGGCCTCGCGTTCGGCTTGTGCGCGGCTACGGTCGGCTGGCCGTGGTGCGTGTTCGCGCTGCTCTTGCTCGCCGTCACCTCGACCGATTTCTTGTGCAAGCTCATCCCCGATCGCGTGATCATTCCCGGCACGATTGTCGGCGTGCTGTTTTCCGCCTCCCGCCCGCATCAGATCAACGCGTTCCTTGGCCAAGGGGCGTGGGCGCAAGACAACGGGTTTCTGGTCGCGCTGATGGGTGCCGGCGTCGGCTTTGGCCTCTTCGAACTCGTGCGCCGCGTCATGGGCAAGGCGGTCGGCATGGAAGTGATGGGCATGGGCGACTCGATGCTCCTGCTCATGTCCGGCGCATTCTTGGGCCCGAAAATGATCGTCTTGTCCCTCGTCCCGTCGCTCGCCGCCGGACTCGCCCTGGGCATCCCGTACACGCGCATCGCCAAGACACCGCACCTGCCGTTCGGCCCCGCCCTGGCGCTCGGCTCGTTCGTAACCCTGCTCGCCGGCCAAAGAATCCTCGACGCGTGGGTGGACTTCGCGGTCTGGACGCAGACGGCGCCACCCGCCGTTACGATGGGCGCCGCGATCGGCTTGCTGGTCGTGGCCGTCGGACTGATGTTGAGGGTCCGCAAGCGCCGCGCCGACTACACGAAGCAGATCGAAGACGAGTATGACCAGCTTGAAGACCGATAGAGGGTGCGGGCCGCACCGACAAAAATCGCCTGCGGCGCTTTCTGCTGGTCCGGCGCGTGGTTCCGGTGATTGTGCACCTCGCGGGCGGATTGATACGCACTGTGTTGGGTGGACGGATCCGAGCGACAGCACACGGACGGCGATTTTCGTGACTACGAAGAACCGCGTAGCGGGTTTTCGAATGGAGGTTGTTCCTCGTCGCGTCTGAATGCGGCGGGACGGCACTCTTCCTCTCGCGTTCGCGGACGGGGCGCGGCATCTGGTTCTTGCGCGGCGGCACCGGTTCGAGATCCACTCGCTGACGATCGCGCCGAGCCGGCTCTCCCCCGGGGCGCACAAGCTCGTGCGGACCTATCGGTCGGCCGGTGTTCCGGTCGCGACCGGCGATCCGCCGCACGCCGTACGCTTTTCCTTTGAACCGCGGTGGCACAAGCTGGACCGCGCGCGCGGCCTCTGGCTCGCCGTTGAGAATGTGCAGTCGCCCGGCAATCTCGGCACGATGCTGCGCACGGCCGCTGCCGTCGGTGTTGCCGGCGTGATCTTTTCGGGCAGCGCCGATCCGTGGGACACCGACGTCGTGCGCGCCAGCATGGGCGCCGTGTTCGGCCTCAAGCTCGTGCGAGCGACGCCGGATCACCTGAACCGCTGGGCCCGCCGGACGCGCACACGCGTGGTCGGCACCTCGGCGAGCGCGCGGCGTCCCTACACGGACACAAGATGGCGCGGCCCGGTCGTCGTGATGGTCGGCCACGAACGCCACGGATTGTCGGCCGCCCAGCGCCGCACATGCCAAGAAACCGTTCGCATCCCGATGGCGTGCGAAGGATCGTTGAACGTAGCCACGGCCGCCGCCGTCGTCCTCTTCGAAGCAAGGCGCCAGAGATCGCGCGGGCAGCGACAGCCGATGCAAACTCGGTGCGCGAGGAGTCGGAGCGGGTGGGGCCGAGCTGGATCGCGAGATCGGTCCTGACCGGGCATGTCGCAGAGGCCAAGACCGCGGATGCAGCGATCGAACACCTCCGGCGAGCTATCGACGCCGCGATCGTCACGGCCGTGCGGCTGGGCTTGTCCCTCGAAGAGTGGTACAGGCAGCAGGAGTCCGATCCCGGACAGGTTCTGAGATACGCTCGTGTCGCGGGGCTCGTGAACCGCGAGGTAGAGACGCTGAAGTTCGCAGTGTCTTTTGGCTTCCACGGCTGATGCCGTGGAAGCTGGTGGATTCGGGAGGCGTACCCGTTTCGCGGAGGAACCGCGAAGCGGTGAAGACTCTTGGGTTAGCGGTTCCTCCGCCAACCGTGGCCCGTGCCACGTAGAACGCACCGGCCGTCGCGAGCGAAGAGCCCGCTCCTGAGGGCCTTCAAACTGCACCGCTGCCGTGATTCGGGTCCGGGGGCGAACGCGATCTCCGTTCGCGTCCGCCCCCCTAGCGAGAACCCGGTCATCCGGGTTTTCGTAGGTGCATCGCCGTCCGTCCGCTACTTCAGAGTCACCCTGTTTTGCTTCTTGTTCGCGCCGAAGTGTGTGAGCGTCTTGTAGCGGAACTCGGTCTTGTCGCGCGGCTTCACGTTGAACTTCGTGTCCAGCGTGCGGTAGTCGAACAGCGTTGACTCCAGTTCCGGGGTCAGCTCGACGTCGCCGCCGAAGACACGACGCAGCTCGAACCGGATCGGCTTGTTGCGGTAGTTGCGGACCGTCTGCATGTACGCCGCCTCTTCGTCCCAGCCGTTGACGCGCTGGTGCTTGTCGAAGCGGAAGGCGCGACGGGTCGTCTTGCCCTTGGTGAGTTCGGCGACGATGAGGTCATCCGGACCGAGGTTGACTTCGACGGGCGCCTTGATCGGGACGTAACGGACGAGCTGTTCGCCGAGATATGCGAGGCCGTCGCGGCCGTTCTCGCGGAACAGGCGAACGCGACCGTTCGGCAGCGGCGAATCGCCCAGCTTGTGCTCCTCGTCGTTTTTCCAGGTGAAAAAGCGGACCGGGCGCGGGCCGTACTGGTGTTCGCGGAGGCGGTAGACGATGTCGAACTTGGTCTTGCTGGCGCGGACCGCGGGCATCCGCTTGGACCAGCCGTTCGGGATGGTCTCATGGCCGTCGACCGTGAACATGAAGTACTCCGAGACCCCTTCCTTGATGATGCGCGCCTCGTCGCGACGCTTTCCGCCAGCGACGCCGGCCCGGGCGAACGCCTTCTCGGCCGCCTCCTTGCGAAGGCGTGAGTAGCGACCGGACTTGGGCGCCGGGGGCGTCATCCCCCGTTGGCGCGCGAGCTTGGCAATCTGCTCGACGAGGTTCACCTTGCCGACGATGAGTCGCACCTGGGCGTTGTCGTATTCCTCGCCCGAACGGTTCGAGACGCGCACGTGGCCGGTAAAGCGCATCGTCTCCTCGGCCGGATCGGTGACGGCGACGTAGTCCATCTGCCAGGTGAGGCCGCTGGTGAAGTAGCTCACCTCGACTTCCACCTGGCCTTCGACCTTCGAGTCGATGTGCCAGATCAGGTGCTGCGATTTTTGGCCGGGGAAGACCGTGGTCTGAAGCTCGATCTTGTCCTTGTGCCGACGCGGCCGGAACTCGACGCTCGTCGGGTCGATAAGCGTGTTGGCCCACGAGAACTGCAGCTCGTTGCGACCCTTCTTGAGCGTGACGTGGCGCGTTTCGCGCACCATCGTGAGGTCCGCGGAGTTGTAGATCGTGAGTTGGACGGTGTCGCGGTTCGGCAGCGTGACGAGATCGACGTTGTCGGCGACCCCGGGCGTTGCGCTGGCGAGCGCGAGAAGAGCGATAGTCAGAAGGCGTTTCATGGCTGCTTACCGGTTACCAGAGGTTCTTGATGGTGAAGTGGAACTCGAAGACGTGTTTTTGGGGCTTCTCGCCAGCCGCCGGCACCGTGGCGTGCAGGACGGGAAGGGCGTGGCCACGCTCGGTCGTGATGCGCAGGGCGGGCGTTGTTTGTTCGCCGCCGATCCACTCGGCGCCGCCCTTGGGCGCTCTCCCGTATTGCTGCGCGATCCGGTTCATGCGCTCGACGATGTCGAGTGTCACCGGCGTCTTCTTGTAGTTTTCGATCTCGTAGCGGAGGACCAGCTCCTGGTGAAACAGATTGCCGTGCACCCGGTGGCGCTGGTTGCTCTTGATCGTGCGCGTGCAGATGACGTCGCGTGCCTCGCCCAAAAACAATCGCATCTTGTCGTCGATGGGCGTGAGGCGGGCCCAGTCCTCGCCCAGGAACGCCTCGCCGCCGCGCTTGTCCTCGATGAAGATGCGGACCTTGCCGGGTTGGAGCGGATACGCGCCCAGGCCGTCCTTGCGGCGGTTTTGAAGCTCGTAGTGCAGACGGACCTTGCTCGCGAGCGGCTTCGCCGGGTTAAGCGCGCCGTATGTGTACCAGTCGAACGTGAAGGTCTTCTTGATCGGCACGCGTTCGAATCGCTGGATGAGCAGCTTCAAGTCCTGCTGGTTGCCGATCTTGCGCCGAAACGTCGGACCAAATCCGGCCCAGACGCCGGCCTCGCCGAATCCCTCGCCGGACCAGTTCGAGATCCGCAGGTACTTGCGCAGCGTCAGGTGGGTTTCGTCGTTGTTGGCCAGCGCGCGGTACGCGAACCGGCGCGTGAGGTTGGAGATCAGATACGACACGCGCACCTTGAGCGCACACGCCTTGGCCGAAAACACTTCCCAGACGAGCGCGTTCTCGTTCGGCGGGTAGGAGACGTTGATCACCTTGACCTCGCCGTCGCGCAGCGGCCGAAAACGCCCCTGGTCGCGAATCGCGATGGGACGAAACTGGATCGAGTTCTTGTCGATCCGCGTGTTCGCCCAGGAAAAATCAACGCGGTTGTTGCCGCGCCGGTCGGTGGACTGGAGCAGCGGCACGATGCGCTCCTCCTCGACGAGTGTGAAGCGGCCGTGGTCGAGCCGAATCTCGACGCGCTCGCGCCGGGGGAGGGCGGCCAGCTTGACGCGTGCCGCGACGGGCCGGGCGAGAAGGGCCAGCAGAAAGAGGAGCAGAAAGCGTCTCATGATGTGTGAGACGCTACCCGTCGCCGCGAGTTCCCGGCGGTTCGTAAACGCCGTGTCACCGGGAGACGCGTCAGACGGATGGCCGGGCGTGTTTGCCTTGCCGGAGGCGGGGGCGCGACTGGTCGCGAGCGCTAGAAGTCCTTGCGGATGCCGATCGCGACCTCGCCCTTGATCCCGTGGGGGGCGTGGTCGGGCTTGCCCTCGCGATAGCCGTTGCCGAACGGTTTTCGTATCCGTGCGGCCAGATCCACCCACCAGCCGTTTCCAAGGCCGACCGACGTGCCGAGGCCTGCCGTGCCCTCCAGTTCGACCGGCGTCGTGATCGACTCGCCGTCGTAGTACGAGACCATGGCGCCCGCTTCGAGATAGATCGACACTCGACCGCCAAAGAACGGGATGGGAATGGGGATCGGAAAGCGTGCCTTGCTCCCGACCGACGCGCGATCGAAGTTGTCCCGCGTGGGGCTCCATTCGAGCGGCAGTATCCCTTGTCCGAATGCGATGAACGGAATCATCTGGACAAAGGACCGGTCGGAGTCCGCGGACGCGTAGATGAAATCGACCTCCGCGAAGTTCATGTCGTAGCGCGAGGTACCCAAAAACGATTGCGCGCCCATGAACTGACACCCGCCCAGGAGGGCGAGCGCCAGCACTAGCGTTTCCTTCACTGCTGGCCTCCTACTCTGTCTTGCGAGGCCGATGCTAGGAAAGTGCCCCGTCTCGGGACAAGGGCAGACTGGCACTTAAACTACAAACACCGAGGCGGCGTGTTGGGTTTCGTTCATTTTCTTGAACGTATGGACTCCCAGCCCTCGATCGTGCGCGGCCAGTCTTTCTTCAAGAGTTGGGAAAGCGCGCGGTCGGCCAGCACCTTGCCGCCGGTCTGGCAAGGCGCGCAGTAGTTGGTCTCGTGCTTTGCATAGACGATGCGTTGCACCGGTGCACCACAGCGCGGACACGGCTGTCGGTACTTCCCGTGCACCGCCATGTCGTCGCGAAACGCCGTGACCTTCTTGGGGAAGCCGTCCCCGACCTCCGCACGCAGGCGGTCCCAAAAGAGTTGGAGCGTGGTTTGCGCCGCTTGCCACAGCCCCTCGATATCGCCGTCCGTCAGCTTTGTCGTGAGCTTGAGGGGCGACAGCCCCGCCTCCCACAGGATCTCGTCCGAGTACGCGCCTCCGATGCCGGAGAACGCGCGCGGATCCGTGAGTGCGCGCTTGAGCGTGTGGTTGCCGCGGAGCAGGCCCGCGCGAAAGTCGGCCAGCGACGAGTCGATCACCTCGAGGCCGCCGGGATCGTGATCGGCGAGGGCGGCGCGACCTTGCACGACGTGCAGCGACGCCCGTTTTTGATGGCCCATCTCGGTGAGTAGAAGCGACCCCGGCAAAAAATCGAACGCAGCGAGCCCGTGGCGCCCGGGCAGCGCGGCGCCCGGCTTGCCCCATCGAAAGCGGCCGGCGATCATCAGGTGGACGACCAGGAACAGATCATCTTCAAGACCGATGACGATGCGCTTGCCGATACGTTCGACGCCGAGGACGCGCCGGCCTTCGGCGTCCGCGAGCGGCGGCTCCACCGAGCGCAACAGGAACGGACTCTTGAGCCGCGTTTTCTCGAGCGGCTGTCCCTTCACGAGGGCCTCGATGCGCTCGACGTAGACGGAAACATCCGGAAGCTCCGGCACGGGCCCCTACAATGCCACACCGGATGCGAAACATCGCCGTCCTTGGCTTGCTTGTCGCGACCCTGTTCGCCGAGGAACCGGATGCCGTGGCGCTGCTCGGCTGGGAAGAGGGCCGGGGCGCCACGCGCACCGCGGCGGTCTTGTCGCCGCCGGGCCGCGTCGTGATGCCGGAGGGCGCGCGCTACGCCGAGTTCCCGTTCGGGCGCAAACTCAAGCTCCGCCTCGCGGTGTGGCGCACCGGGTTCGCGGCGGACATCGACTTCGACGGCGATCTCGCGGAGGAGAAGCGGTACGCGTGGGGACGGGTGCGCGTGCGCGTTCCGGCGCCGGACGAGGCCGCGCGCGTCGCCATGCTCATCATGCGCCGCAGCGCCGACAAGGTCGCGCTGACCCCGTTGCACGTGCGCGCGGGCGACGTCGTCGTCGGCGGACAGCTGCGCCGCGCGGTATGGACCGACCGCGACGCCGACTGGATCGCCGAGACCCTGCAACTCGACTTCGACGGCGATGGGACTCTGGGCAAGAGCGAACGGTTGATGGTCGGAAACATCGCCGTCCTTGGCTCCCGCAAGTATCGGCTCGACACGGAAGGCTTTTGCGGGCGGGACGTGTTGTTTACGGATGTCGGTCCCGGACCAAAGCAAGCGGACGGCGATGTCTTGCGGCGGCAGCGGGCGTTGGCTCTCGCGGAAACGGTGGGGTCGAGTCCCGCGGCGGCGCCGGGCCCGGCGGCGGCGGGGAAGGCCGCGCGGCTGTTGGCGCTGGCCGGCGACACCGCGGCGATCAAGGGCTGTGTTGCCCTCTTGCCGGTCCTTGCCGCCGGCGCCGTGCCGCAGCTCGCGCACGTCCGGAACCCCGGCGGTATCAACGTGTTGCGCGGTGCGTTGCGTCATCGCGACCCGCGTGTGCGTCGGGCGGCGGCGGACGCGCTCTCGGGGGTAGACGACGACAAGGTCGCGGCGGCGCTCGTGAAGCAGCTCGAAAGGGAAAAGGATCCCGGCGTGCGCGAGGCATTGTCGCGGGCGACGCGGGGCCTTGTGGAACCGGCGCGTTTGCGGACCCTTGCGCGCGGCGGACTCGAGGCGCTGCCGAAGCTGCGCGCGGCCGGGTTGCACCAGGGTCCGGTGCGGCGCGCTCTGTTGCGTTTGCTCCGCGACCGGGACGCCAAGATCAAGATCACGGCACTCGATCTGCTTGGCCCGCATCGCTACCGCGATTTGCTCGCGGGAACGGCGCATTGCCTGACGGACCGCGATTGGCGTGTGCGAGCCGCGGCGGCGGAGGCGCTCGGACGCGTGCGCGTGCGGGCGTCGGTGCGCGTTCTGATTGAGCGGCTCGCCAGGGAAAAGCATGCGCGGGTTCGCCAGATCATCGGCGATGAGCTGCACCGACTGACGGCGGAAAACCTGCGCGACTTCGAGAAGATCTGGCGCAAGTGGTGGGCGCGCAATGGCGAGACGTTCGTGGTCGCGCCGCGCCAGCCGGTGAAGCGAAAGCCGCACAAGGGGGAACGACGCACGGTTTCGACCTTCTTCGGTGTCGATCTCGTCGACAAGGCTGTCGTCTTCGTGATCGACAAGTCCGCGTCGATGTCACAGGGCGCGGCCGACGGGGTCCACTCGCGTTGGGGCGCGTGTTTGGAAGAGCTGGAGACCGCGATTGCGGGCCTGCCGCCGGGGGCACGCTTCGATGTCGTGACCTTCGATACCAACGTCTGGCGCTGGCAGGGCAAGCTCGTGCCGGCGAAGGGCTCGAACGTGGAAGCAGTCATCGAAGCTCTGAAGAAGAAGCGTCCGAGCGGCGGCACCTACCTGTTCGAAGGCCTGCAGGAAGCGCTTTCGATCGAGGGCGTGGAAACGATCTATCTCCTGTCGGACGGCAAACCCTCCGGCACGGTGAGCAAGCCGGACGAGATCATCAAACGAACCCTGGCCCTGAACCGTTTTCGCCGCGCGGTCATCCACTGCATCGCGGTGGGCTACGCCTCACCCTGGCTGCGAAGGCTGGCGCGCGCCACCCGCGGCACGTATTCGCAGCGGTAGCGCGAGTTCCGGCACAACGGTGAATCCCCGCTGCGCGGGTATTCACTAGCGGGGCGGACGACCTTCTTGCTTGTGGGCGGTGGCTTGCCCGAGTGGGACGCGCCTCGTGTGCGGACGGATGAATAGGACAAACAGCGTACGGACGGCGATGTCCGTCGGGCAAACAGTACGCGGCGGGGGCTCCGTCGGGTCTCGGGCAGCAGCTTCATCACCCCGTTTGGGGGCCGCGCGTTGGTGCTATTCAAGCCCGGCCTTCTTCCTGTTCAGCTCTCCTTGCTCTGGGCCGTCGGGTGGGTGATCGTGGAGCCATGACTTGGCGTGCTGGATGACTTGCTTGTCGAATTCGACGAGTGCTTCCGCGCCGAACTTTCCGTTGAAGCACATTCCGTTTGGCCCGTGAGGCCCACCCAAGAGGTCGTCGCGGCAGTAGAAGTCGCTCATGAGATGCTCGATGCCGTGGGACTGTCCCAGGTGGTTCGATTTTTGACTGTCGAGACCCTGACCGTCGCAGATCTCATCCATAATGCGCGTGAGCCCGTCGTGGGGAGCGATCAGGCCTCGGGCGATCTGAGCGATCAGGTCACGCAGGGCCTCCCAGATTGCTGTGTCCGCGTCTGGGATCGAGATCGCCTTTTCGATCAGCCACTCCTCGAACAGAGGCGCAAGGTCACCGACGGCCGGGTGCTTGTCGCTATTGGTGGCGATCACACAGACCGCGTCGGGTAAGTGGTCGCAATCAATAGAGCGTCGTGCGAGCGCGACGATCTCATCGCCGCGAAGCGTGCCGATCACATACCGCGCCGCGGCAAATCGAAGATCACGATCCAAAGACATCGAAATGAGTATAGAACCGTCAAGCGCGGCCGGGGGTGTTTGCGGCGCTCCGCGTCGTGCGCCGCGCGGGACCGGTCCGGCGGCGAAGCCGCACCGCCGGACCGAACTAGCGGGAATCCGCGCAGCGGATTCTCGAAGGCACCCGTATCGTTTCTCCATGACCATAATGAACGTGGCGGTTCTTGGCGCCGGGACCATGGGGGCCGGCATTGCGCAGGTGGCGGCGCAGGTCGGGTGTTCCGTCGTCCTCTTTGACATCAGCGACGATCTCGCCGCTCGCGGGCTGGGGCGCGTCGGAGCGTTTTTGCAAAAAGGGGTCGATCGCGGCAAGGTCACGGCCGAAGTGCGCGAGACCGTGCTCGGGCGGATCGAGGCGGCGTCGGATCTCGCGTCGAGCGTTGGCAAGGCCGATCTCGTGGTGGAGGCCGTGCCCGAGAACCTTGACCTGAAACGTCGCATCCTTGGGGATGTCGCTGCGGCGGCACCTGCGCATGCGATCCTCGCAACCAACACGTCGTCTTTGCCGATCAGCGACATCGCGCGCGGCAATGAGGCGGCGGCGCGCATCGTCGGTATGCACTTTTTCAACCCGGTGCCGTTGATGAAACTGCTTGAGCTCGTGGTCGGCGGGGAGACCGCGGACCAGACCACGGCGACGGTCCGCGCGTTCGGCGAACGGCTCGGCAAGGAAGTCATCACGGTCCGCGACGCGCCGGGCTTCGCCTCGTCGCGCCTCGGCATCTGCCTCGCGATGGAAGCGATCCGTATGGTCGAGCAGGATGTCGCTTCCGCGGAAGACATCGACCGCGCGATGATGTTCGGCTATGGCCATCCGATGGGCCCACTGCGTCTGACCGATCTCGTCGGCTGTGATGTCCGCATGGCGATCGCCGAGCATCTGGCCGAAGCCTTGGATGCCCCGCACTTCAAGCCGCCCGCGCTCTTGCGCAAGCTGGTCGAGGAGGGGAAGCTGGGCAAGAAGACCGGGCAAGGCTTCTACGCGTGGGAGTAGGGAACCGTCGCGCCGTGTCTGGTGTTGGCGGGCGGCCGGTTGGCGGAGGAACCGCTAAGCCTTGTCTTTTGGCTTCAACGGCTGACGCCGTTGAGAGCTCGCAGGCGGGAGGGCTGGAGGAGCCGCTAACGGGTGAATTGGGTCGTGCTAGGCGGTGGCTCCGGGCGCACCACTGTCCGGTGAGAGGAGCTTCTCCCCTGCCCCCGGGCCCCCTCTCCTCCCCTTGCCGGTTTTGGTATCACGGCATGTCGCTCCGGTTGCCGACAATAAGAGACGATGGCGGACCGCCTTGTTAACAAGATCCGGGAGACCAAGTCGCTCGCGAGCGATGCGGGGCTTGATCTTTGCCGTGCGCCCCTGCTGGCGACCTTCGAGATGCCGATTTGGGGCGCGGCGCTGCAGGCGCACGGGATTGCCGAGTTGGCGCGCGAGCCGGGAGCGGATGCGGCGGTCATGACGATCGATTCGCTGCCCGCGGCGCGGCGAATGGTGCAGGGGGCGGGGGCTTCGAACCTGCATGTGATCGCGGAGCGAGGGCTTGTTTGTGGGCTGTCCGGTGGCGCGGAGCTGTTTGTCTATCCGCAGAGCACCGCGGAGCAGCGGGCGTTTTCGGTGGCGTTGTTTGCCGGGGTGGCGCCTGCGGGGATGCGCGTGGCGCTGAACGGATATCGCTCGAGCGGCCGGCAGGAGGTCACGATCGAGGGGCCGTCCGACGCGCCCGGGCCTCCCGCGCGTGAACTCCTGCACGCCGTGCGCGAGCAGGGGGGCAACGCCGCGTTTTCCAGCGAACTCGAGGACGCGATCGTGATCGCCGACGATCCCGCGGAACTCGACGCGTTGCGGGCGGCTTTGGCGGCCGACCATCCGGGGCGGCCCGTGCGCGTCAAGCGTCTGCCGTCCGGGCGCTTCCGGCTCCAGCCGTCGGACCAGGCGCGGGCGGTCGATCGACAGGAGCTCTACGTCCTGGCCCAGGAGATCGCGATCTCATGCGACCGCTTTCTCGAGGCCCGGGGCGGTACGACCTTCGGCTTTGCGACCGAGCCCGTGGCGAAGTGGGAGTATGGACCCGAAGTGGGCGCGCGGCGGCTCGCGGCCGAGTTGTTCCAGGCGCCCGATTGCGTCATCACGCAGTTGGGGCTGCATCCGTTCGCCGGCGAGGGCACGCTGTTTTTTGCCTACGAGGGGTCGGAGACCGTCTGGGAGGCCGCCAACAAGGGCATCGCCTGCATCACAGTCCGCGACATCGTCGAGTACGGCCGGATTCTCCACGCGATCCGGCGGGGAGAGTAAGCCTGTATGCCTGTTTCTCTGGTCAACCCGGAAGAACTCGCTCCGCCGGTCGGGTTCGCGCACGCCGCGATCGGAAGTGGCCGCTACGTCGCGATCGCGGGCCAGATCGGCAGCGATAAGACCGGTCGCGTCGTGGAACCCGACGACCTCGTCGCGCAGTTTCGCCGCGCGCTCGACAACCTCCTGGTCGTCCTGCGCGCCTGCGGCGGCGAGCCGGAGGATCTCGCTTCGCTGCGCATCTACACCACGAACGTGCCCGGCTACCGCGCGGCGCTGCGCGACCTCGGCGCCGCCTACCGCGAGCGGCTCGGCCGCCACTTTCCCGCCATGGCACTGCTGGGAGTGGCCGCACTCTTCGACGTCGGCGCCCAGATCGAGATCGAAGGCGTCGCGTTCGTGGGAGACCCCCAATGATGGACCGAATCCAGGGCACGGACGGCATCCGCCGGCCTGTCGCCCTTTCCACCGACCCGCGCGTCGCGGGACTCACGCCCCAGGCGGCGTTCCTGGAGCGCGGTTTCATCACCGAGCAGTTTTGCGAGCTCTATGCGTATGCGTATGTCAGTGGGTTAGGGGGTTCCACCGTCGCGCCTGCGGCGCTTCGGCGCGACAAGTCGGGTTCGGGGTCGGGGTCGGACGGTCGGGCTCTCGAGATTGTTGTCGGGTGGGATCCGCGGGATCCGGCCGGGGACTACACCGGCGCGGTCGTGCGTGGCATTCGCAAGGCGGGTGCGACCGCGGTGGTCCTGGACATTGCGCCCACGCCGAGTGTCGCGCTCTACCTCGTCTGGCGCGGCGCGATCGCGGCGCTGATGGTGACCGCGAGCCACAACTTCCGCGACCAAAACGGCATCAAGATCTTTCACGGTCCGCACGCGCTCAAGCTGTTCCCGGACGACGACCGTGCGCTCACCCGACGCGTGCTCGCCCTCGACTTCGCGACGGACGTAGCGTCACGACCGGAAACCGGCGACCGCGTGGATGCGGGCGACGAGGCGCGCGACGTGTTCGTCGGGTTCCATTTGGAGCCCCGGAACTCGTGGCTTACGGACGGCCATGACTTTGGCGAGTTTCCGCTGGTCGTCGATGCTGCCAACGGCGCGATGTCCGGCGTGGCGGCCGAGGTCTTTCGCCGGCTGCACCGCGGTCCCGTCACCGAGGTCAACTGCGATACCGAGAGCGGAGACGTAAACCGCAAGAGCGGCGTCGCGGATTTGGAAGGCGTGCCCGCGATCAAGCGCGGCGACCTGCGCTTCGCGGAACACAGGGCGGTGCAGCTCGTTTTCGACCAGAAGGGCAAGGCCGCCGTGTTCGACGCCGACGGCGACCGGTTCTACCGCCTCGACTACGACCAGGAGACCGACACGATCCTCGTCTTGTCGGGCGACGAGACGGCGGTTCACCAGGCGCGCCACCTGGCGCCGCCGCGCAAGGGAACGCTGTACATCAACACGGTGGAGAGCGACCTGAACGCCGCGATTGCTTCGCGCGAGCTCGGGTACACGCCGTTGCTGACCGGGGTCGGTGACAAGTGGGTGCTGCGCCAGGCCGCCGACCATCCGGAGCGATACGGCATCGGCAGCGAGGAGACGGGTCACAATATCTCGCGCGGCGAGCTGACCACCCGCGCCGGCGAAGCCGCGTCGGTGTTCTTGGGCAACGGGCTGAAGAGCGCGCTCAACACGTTCGCCTCGACCCGCGGTCTCACCCCGGCCGAGGCGCACCGGCCCTTCCCGCCCGGCTTCAAGCGGACGTTTTACGTCTACTACACCAAGAAGGAACGGCTCGCCGCGGACAGCGAGGTTTTTTTAGACGTGCGCAAAGTCATCGAGAACGAATGCGCGAAGAATCGCGACGAAGACAACGGGAGCGGACGGACGGCGATGCAAGGTCGGCCCGAGGAGCCGGACATGCTCTATCTCGCGGTCTTGCACGCCGACGGCACGCAGCGTGCCGGTATTTTCGTGCGCAACTCGGGCACCGAGGAAAAGACCGGCGTCAACGTGCGCGGCCCGCTCGAGGATGCCGACGATCTCCTGCGTATCGGTGCGGCGGCCGCGGTGTATCTCGCGGGTGCAATGAAGGACCAAGACCACCCGATGGCGCGCGCCGAAAAAGCAGTGCTCGAAGCACTTGCGAACGGACCGCTCACCGAAGAACAGTTGCCGATCCCTCAAGGGGTTCACCGCGAGCGGCTGGTGGAGGAGATGGCGAACAAGGCGAGGGTCATCCGCCTCGGCGCGGACGGCTACGAAAGAACCGAACTCGGCTTGCGAATGCTGGAGGCCCGTTCATGAGTTTTGCTCCCGAGGATTTCTTCGACCTGACCAAGTTCGGCCATCGGGCGATCTTCTCGGACTGCACCGAAGTCTGGGACGTCTTGCGCAAGGTCGCGGCGTACGTCCGCCAAAACCTGCGGCCGGACGTCATGGGCAAGGTCGAAAAGGGCGGCTTTGTCGCGCCCAACGTGTTCATCGGTTCGGGGACGGTCGTGGAGACGTTTGCCTATGT
Organism: Planctomycetota bacterium; assembly: GCA_021776735.1. GTDB lineage: Bacteria > Planctomycetota > PLA2 > PLA2 > PLA2 > JAJFFH01. Next base: position 189,023 of record JAJFFH010000051.1, read on the forward strand.
GCGCGGTCCCGCGATCATCGGGCGCAACTGCCAGATTCGCAGCGGCGCCTACATTCGCGGCGACGTGCTGATCGGCGACAACTGCGTCGTGGGCAACTCCACGGAACTCAAGAACACGATCATGCTCAACGGCTCCGCGGCGCCACACTACAACTACTGCGGCGACAGCGTGCTCGGCAACAACGTCAACCTGGGGGCCGGAACCAAGCTGTCGAACTACAAGATCGCGGCGGACAAGACGGTCCGGCTCAAGACCGATTCGGGGATCATCGACACCGGCCTGGACAAGTTCGGCGCCATCCTGGGCGACAACTCGACCAGCGGCTGCAACTCGGTCTTGAACCCGGGCACGGTGATCGGCCGCAACGTCATGATCTACGCCTGCGCCGCCTTGCGCGGCTATATCCCGCACGACACGATCGTGAAGCTGCGCCAAACCCTCGACTTGGCCCCGATCCGCTGATCTGCTGGCCGAGCCGGGGCTTCGGACCGGGGCATTGTCCCGCCGGTCCTTGTCCCACTCGTTCGGGGATCCGATACGTATACTGATACAGACCATGGCACGCTGGCTCCCTGTCGCCTTGCTGGCCCTCTTGACGGGGCTGGCCCCGCTCGCGCAAGCGCGTGCGTGTGGCTGTGCCGTCGCCGCCCTGCTGGGCAAGACCGCCGGCTGTTGCAGTCGCGACACCGGCGCCTGTCCCTGCTGCGAGTCCGGGAAAGGGTGCTGCCCGTCGCAGGCACGGGATCACCGCGCCCCAAGCTCCGGCGCGCCGTCCAAGCAGGCGCCATCGAAGGTTTGCAGTTGCGCGGCCGCGCGCGTTGCGCCACGCCATGCCGCGTCCGCGGCGCCGGTGCTCCCCGCGATTTCACAAGACATCGCCGTCCGTTTGCTGTTGGACCGAAAGGGCCCGATCACGGCACCGTTTTCGATCCGACGACGGAGTGTTGATCCAAACCCCGAAGTGCGCTGTCCATTGCTGGCGTGAAATCTCCTTTTTCGACCCGCGAATTCCAACTGCGAACCGAAACAAAGAAAAGGAGATCAACGATGCGAACGGGAAACAGATCCATCCTCGCGTGCGCCGTCCTGCTGGCGGCTTGCGCGACCACCCAGACCGGCCCTGTGCCCAAGAGCGAACCGGTCAACAAGGCACCCGCGGAGGTGCCGACGGAGACGCCCGGCGCGAGCGCGGCCATCGCCGGCGCATACATCGAAGCGCTGGGCCCTGTCTGAGCAACGTGAGCGGACTATGTCCAAGGGGTTCTCGGTGAGATCCCCGGCGTTGCGAAGGCTCATTGGGATTGGCGCGGCCAAAAGGCGTGGGTGCGGTTTGCGCCCGGCAAGCAGGTCGATGAAGACACGCTGGCGTTCACGTTCTCGGACCGCACCGAGTACGACGCGGGCGAAGTGAAGTTCCTGACGGCGAAGGATCTGCCCGATGCGTTGCGCTAGGGTGGCCGTAGCCGCCCTCGTTCTTGCGGGCGCGGCGCGCGCGGGCGGTATCAACACCGACTCGGCGCTGACCGTTGGCAAGGGCCAACTCGTCTCGCGCACGTTGGCGCGCATCGAGCACCTGCGCGGCGATGTCGAACGCTACGTGGCGCAGCAGACGTTCGCGTACGGCTGGACCCGGAAGTTCAGCGTGCTCGCGACGCTCAAGCACACTTGGATCGACGCTCCGAGCGGCATGCCCGACGGCGCGGGGCTCAACGACCTCTCGCTGCGCGGGCGGTACTCGTTCTTCCGGCGCGCGGAGAAACGCGGCACCCTCGGCATCGCCGGCATCCTGGGCGCGGAAATCCCGATCGGAGAGGAGCCGTTCGGTTCGCCGGACGGCGGCCTCCTGGCCGGCTTCGTGGCCACCTGGGAGCACAAGGGCGACCGCCTCGACGTGGACTTCGTGAACTCGTTTCGTCCGAACGCGGCGGACGCGCGCCGCATCGACGTCGCCTATTCGCGCATCGTGCACGAGTGGGACCGCGGCCTGATCTTCGGCGTCCTCGAACTGAACTACCGCCGCACGGGCGCCAACGACGTCTTGTTTGTAGCCCCCGGCTTCCTCTACGAAATCGTGGGACTGCGCATCGACGTGTCGTTTCAAATCCGCGTCGCGGAGGACGCGCGCGGCACGATCCCGAACGGCGCGTTCGTCTTAGGTTTTAAGACCGTCTTTTAGCGTTGGGCTCCGAGGCGAAAATCCGGAGGACCGGATTTTCGTTCGTCTGAAGAGAGCAGACGGACGGCGAGTTACTTGTCGGGTGGGCCGGCCGGGGTGGATGTGTGGCCGGTCAGGACTTGCCATTTCGCCGTCCGTTGCTCTCGTTCCAGGAGCCTGTTCCAGGAGCCAGGTGATGACGCCGCCGCTAGAACCTCATCGACGCCGGCGTAGCGTTTTTTGCCATCGGTGAACCATGCGAACCGTCCGTCGGTGACGTGCACCGACCGAATCGCTCTTGCATCCCGCCCGCTCAGCACATCGAGGTACTCGTGGACGAAAGCCTCCGCGTCCGTGGCGCCGGTGTGGCCGTAGGTGGATGTCGTGCAGCCCGCCAGGCCGGCCAGGCCGGCCAATGCGGCGAGTGCGATGAGGGCGCGTGTTCGCGGACGGCTCACGATGCGGGCCTTTCCACGTATTGCATGGCGCCGACGACGTTGCCTTCGGTGTCCTGGAACATGGCGAGAGTTCCGACGCCTTCGATCAGAAACGGCTGGAGGGTGATGGTTCCGCCCGCTTCTTCGATGGTCTTGACCATGGCTTCGACATCTTCGACCGCGATCGAGCATTCGAACCCGATCATGCCCGCACCGGCGACCGGTTCGCGGCGCTTTTGGAGGGCGCCATGGATGCCGTCCGGCGTGGTGTGGATGCGCCAGAACTCCGGCGGACCCCACGGCTCGAATTGCCAGCCGAAGACAGTCTCGTAAAAGCGCTTGGCGCGCGCGCAGTCGTCGGCGTGAATTGCGAAGTGGGCGATGGGATTGGGCATCTGTGGAGCGTAGCGCACCGGGGCGCGGCGGTCTTGCTGTAGTCTGACAATGAATGTCGAATATCCGTCACATCGATGAGCATGAGATCGTAGTCCGGTCTCTGGGACTTGGATTGCCCTCCGGCTCGGTGACGGGCGGCCACTGCCACCCGTGGGCTCAACTCATCTACGCGACGTCCGGAGTCCTCACCGTCAGCACGCCGTCGGGGCTGTGGGTTGTGCCTTCGCGCCGGGCTGTCTGGATGCCGCCGGGACTCACACACGATGTTGAGGCGACCGGTGAGGTCTCGATGCAAACGCTGTATTTTCGGCCCGACACGATCTCGCACCTTCCGCAAGCCTGCCGCGTGATGCCGGTGTCGCCGTTGTTGCGGGAACTCGTGCTCGAGGCCCGCCGACACGGATTCCTGATCGAGTCGGACGCCGCCCAGGGGCGACTCGCCGCCGTGATCGTGGACCAGATGGCGAGCATGCGCGAGGCACCACTGGATCTGCGCATGCCGGCCGATCCGCGCGCGCGCCGCGTCGCCGACCGTATTCGCGCCGATCCCGCATCCACGGTCCCGCTCCGCGCGTTCGCTCAGGGCAGTGGCGCCAGCCCGCGAACGATCGAGCGCCTGTTCGAACGCGAGACCGGCCACACCTTCGGCCGCTGGCGCCAGCGTGCGCGCCTGCTCGAAGCCTTACGGTTGCTTGCGCTTGGCGAGTCGGTGACGAGCGTGTCGTTTAGCGTCGGCTACGACAGCCCGAGCGCTTTCATCGCCATGTTCAAGAGCGTATTGGGCACGACGCCCCGCCGCTGGGCGAGTTCGGGTGCGACGGACATGACGGTTGCGGCACACAGGGCGTAGGCAGACGGACGGCGATTTTGCGGCCCGCGGTGGCGGCCGGACCCCAACGATGGCGACGACCGTGCCAACTCCCGCCGTAGGCGGCGGAGTTACGATCGGGGCATGGAGATTCCCGAGCAATGGACGCGGCGGCCGCAGTGGACCCCGCTTGAGATTCGGCGGGCGGTCACGTTCGGCGTGGCTGGGCTGCTGCTTCTCATCGGTATTTGGACCAGCTACTACACCGTCGCGCCCGAGGAGGAGGCGGTCGTTCTGCGCTTCGGAGCCTACGTCGGCTCCAGCCAGCCGGGGCTGCACTTCAAGCTGCCGTTCGGCATCGACAACGCGATCAAGGTGCCCGTGACCGAGGTGCGCAAGGTCGAGTTCGGCTACCGCACGGTCTCGGCGGGGCGGCGCACCAACTACGGCGCGGCGCGCGGTGGGAGCGAGGAGACCCTGATGCTCACCGGCGACCTCAACATCGCCGCGGTCGAGTGGGTCGCCCAATACAAGATCAAGGACGCGAAGGACTGGCTGTTCAACGTCCAGGATCCCGAGGAGACGATTCGCGACATCGGCGAGGCGGTCATGCGCTCGATCGTGGGCGACCACACCGTGACCGAACTTCTCACGCGCCAGCGCGAACAGATCGCGCAGCGGGTCGAGGACGAGCTTCAGACGCTGCTCGACAAGTACGAGACCGGCGTCGAGATCGTCACGGTGAAGCTGCAGAACGCGGTCCCGCCGGGGCCCGTGCGCGCGGCCTTCAACGAGGTCAACGCCGCGCAGCAGGAACGCTCGCAACTCGAGAACGAGGCGCAGCGCGAATACAACAAGGCCATCGCCCAGGCGCGCGGCGACGCGCTGCGCAAGGTCAGCGAGGCCGAGGGGTATGCGATCGATCGCACCAACCGGGCGAAGGGCGACGTCGCCCGGTTCAACGAACTGGTCGAGGTCTACCGTACGAGTCCGCAGGTCACCCGGCAGCGCCTGTTTCTGGAGGCCATGGAGCGTGTGCTGCCGGGCGTTCACCGCGTGGTCGTCGCGAGCGACGGCGGGGTGTTGAAGATGCTGCCCCTTGGACGGTCCGGAATCGCGGACGCGATCGGGACCGGGGGTGGCAAATGAACCAGCAGACGAAGCTCGGCATCCTGATCGGGGCCGGCGCTCTTCTCCTGATCGTGTTCTTCTCGTCGTTTTATGTCGTCAACGAGTGGGAACAGGTCGTTGTCACCCAGTTCGGCGATCCGGTCGGCGAGCCGATTACGGAGGCGGGGTTCCATCTCAAGCTGCCGTTCGTCCAAAAGACCAACTCGTTCGAGAAGCGCATCCTGATCTGGGACGGCGAGCGCAACCAGGTTCCGACCGACGACAAGCGCTTCATCTGGGTGGACACGACCGCGCGCTGGCGGATCAAGAAACCGCTTACGTTCCTGCAGTCGGTCCGCACGATCCAGGGGGCGCAATCGCGTCTCGACGACTACCTCGATTCGGCGGTCCGCGACGTGATCGGCAAGCACAAGCTCGTCGAACTCGTGCGCCTGACGAACCGCGTGCTCGACGTCGTCTCCAAGGAAGAGGACGCGGAAGCGGGCCCGCTCGAGCGAGAAGTGCGGGCCAAGATCACGAAAGGCCGCAACAAGCTCGTCTTGGAAATGCTCGAGAACGCCCGGCCCAAGGTCGAGGAACTCGGCCTCGAGCTGATCGACCTGCGCATCAAGCGCATCAACTACGTCGAGTCGGTGCGCCTGAGCGTGTACCAGCGCATGATTTCCGAACGCCAGCGCATCGCGGAACAGTACCGCTCGGAAGGCCGCGGCAAAAAAGCCGAGGTCGAAGGCCAGAGAGCGCGCGAAGAGAAAAAGATCCTCTCGGAAGCCTACCGCAAGGCGCAGGAAGTCATCGCCACAGCGGACGCCGACGCCGCCCGCACCTTTGCCGACGCCTACAACACCGACCCGGAGTTCTTCGCGTTCGTCCGCACGCTGCAAAGCTACGAAATGATGATCGGCAAGAACCACACCCTGGTCCTCTCCCCGGACTCCGACCTCTACCGCTATCTAACCTCCATGGGCCAAGCTCCGCCTGCCAAGCAGAAGTAACGCTCCCCAAGCGGACAGACCCGAAGCGACAGTCCTCAGGCGAAAGCAGACGGACGGCGATGTCTCGCGACTTTGCGTCGAGAACACTCTCCTCCGCCGAAACCGAAGCCGACGGCGGGTGATACCGAGCCGCCTGCATCGGTACCGACGCCGCCTCGCCCCTACGAACCTGAGGACTGGCCGCCGAGTGTCCGTGGTCCGAAGCCGGTGGGGTTTCGCCCCGGCTGCAAGACGGCGTGGGATCAGATTACGCCCGACACGGATCCGCAGCACCCGCACTGGTTGCGGAACAAGCCGCCCGACAACGCGGAGCAGGGCTGGTTGGATCAGGGGTGGAAGCGGCTGCGCAATCGCGCGTGGCGCGAAGGGACGGGAACGTCGCGGTGGAACTGGGTGCGTCCGCCCGGCCTGGGCACGCGGCCCATGATCTGCGCCGATGGCGAGGGGATCCCCGGGACTCCGCCTTCGCCGACGCCGGTGGACACGCACCCGGAGACGAGCATCATTGTCTCGGCTCCTCGTCCTGATCACGGGCTGAATCCCCAGCCGATGCCGGTTGCACCCGTCTCAACGGATGCCCCGCCCTACCCCCAGCCCGCCACGTACGGAGCGCCGGGCCCGTTTCCGACGAGCGGATTTCAGCCGTTCACCGCGATGCCGGCTGGACGCCCGTATGCGGACGATCCGGAGTCGGCCGAGACGATCTCCACGGCGGAGCTGACGGTCCACTACGAGGCGCGCGGTGTGAGTTGGAGCGCATACCAGGTCTAGCGATCTGAGGAAGGTCACTCATGAGCGGCAGCAAGCGTGCGCACGAGATGCAGGTCAGCCCCTACGGGGCGGAGGAAGTCATGTCGCTGTTCGCCGATCGTGGTCTGCGCAAGGCTATCGGCGACGAAGAGGGAGAGGGCGGCGGATGGCCTACCAGCTGCGGCGCAGGGCCATGAAGGCCCAGCAAGAAGCGCAGGCGGCGGCTGTGCGGAGCCAGGCTGCTTCACCGGCTGCGCCTCGGGAATCGGTCCCCTTCGGTCCGAAGGCTTCCGGTGTCTCGATCCCCGAAGTCCTCCATTCCGCCGACCTGTCCTTGGTCGATCGTTGGCGCCGCCATCCACAGGAATCCCAGGGCAACTGGGACGGAGCGCCGATCCCCGTGGCGTTCACCTCGGAAGAGGTCTACGCGGCCGTACAGCAGGCGGCGGGCGCTGACCCGAGGCGCGGTTCGCTCGGCGGGATGGACGGCGACTCGTTTTTTATCGCCGAGAAAGTCGCCGAGGCGCTCGAGTCGTGGTCCGGGACCGCCTGGGTGCGGATTCCGAGTTCGCCGGGCCTACCGGTGAGCGAGTTCAACCTTACGGACCGGATTCGGCACCTGCGTCACCTGTTTCCGCGGCATCCGGACCACCGGCCGACGCACCTGCCCGTGCACGACATGGCGCGGATCGGGACGACGTGGGACCAGCATGAGCGGATGTTTGAAGTCTCGCCGGAGGCGCTGGCGGGCAAGCAGTTCCAGCCCGGGTTCGCGTTTGCGTTGGAGCGTTCCAACATCGCGGGGGCCGAGGCCAACCTGCGCAACATCGCGGACCGGCGGGTGCGTGCGGTCCTGGAGGAAAACCTCCGCCTCGCGCGCGCGCAGGAGGCCGGGCTCTCGGGCTACGGCGGCGCGGACGACGAGTACGGCGACGACGAGGAGTACGGATATGCCGACCTTGATGAGCCCGCGCTGGAAGACGAAAGCTACGGCGGCGGGCCGTACGCGCCTGCCGGCAGCGGACCGCCTCCGGGGTTTTCCGCGCCGCTGAACCTGACGAGCTTTTTTCCCGTGACGCAGGTGTTCTCGATCAAGGGTTAGGATTTCAGGAGTCACTCATGCCCGGACGCACCGTTGCCCTGCCGCCGCCGCCGCGCGAAGAAAAGAAGCCCGAGCAAAAACCGTTCGGTCCCGAGCCGTATGTCGAGATCGACGGCGACATCGCGCCGATCACCGGCGGCCCGTCGCAGTGGCTGGACTACGCCCGCGACATCATCGGCGGGGTGCCCGCGAAGGAAACGTCGTACCCGCCGGGCTACGACCCGATCCTGGACATCAGCTGGGACTCGCCGCTGCTCGGCGGCCCGCTCCCGGGCCCGGCAGCCCCCTCAAGAAAGACCAAGCCCGAGCCGCCGGAGGACAAGACCCCGCGCACGGTGACCGACCGCGAAACGGGCCGCGACAAGACGAAGACAAAGAAGAAGAAAACCTCGAAGAGAAAGGATGGGGGGCGCGGGGGCAACCTGACCCCGACCAAGCGCCGCAAAAAAGTCGGCGGCCCGTCGCTGTGGGAGAAGTTCTGGAGAGACATGGTGACGGGCAACAACCCGCTGACCGGCCTGCCCTGGAACATCGACCCGAGCACGGGTAAGCCGTGGAAGGCTCCGGAACCGGTGGAGAAGCTGGACGAGCGGAAGGAGTACGCGAAGGAGCCGCCGAGGAAAGAGGTTTCCGGGGACGACGGCCGGAAAAAGAAGAGGAAGAAGAAGGACGACCGCGCGAAGACGCTCTACAACGTTGACGACGTTATCTCGTTGGACGACAGCAACCCGTGCACAGGCGAACCCAGCCCGGGGCTGCTGCGGCAGCGACTCCGCAAGGTGCGGGCCGCGCTGGCCCAACATGCCGACAGCATCGAGGAGCCGGTCAAGGCGTTGGCGAATGCGAAGAAGCTCCTGGCTGCTTTGGAGGATCCCCAACACCCGCTTGCCCAGGCGCGGCAACGCCGCTTGGATGAGCTGGGCCCGGTCCGTGAGCGGGCCATCCTGCGGCAGCCCATCAACTGCATGTCGGGAAGGTGCCGGACCGTGCGCGTGAAAGACCGATGGGGCGGGCATGAACGGTACGAGCAGCGGCCCGCCCGCATCGGCGGAGACTTCGTCGGCTTCCGCGGGAAGGAGGAGTTTACGACGCTCACCCGTTTGCCGGGGCGCATCCGCCAACTCATCAACAGGTCGAACACGATGGTCGATGTCCGCAAAGGTGTAGCAGAGCGACTGCGACGCGAGATTCCGGGCCTTGCGGAACTGGACGCCGCGCTCAGCGCGCTCGACAGAGACATCGTCGGCCACACGACGGACATCGACACGTTCTGCGAGATCATGTCGCGGGTCGAGTGGGCGGAGTACTTGGTCGAAGCATCCGAGGTGGCCGCGCGGGCGATCCTCGTGGCCGAGAATCGGCAGGACACGCGCGACCGCCAGTGGCTGCGGACGAAGCTGCGGAACTTCTTCGGGACGACGGATGACGAAGAGTCGCTGGCCGCCGCGACATGGATCGGCCAAGACGTGAAGTACGCCGTCCCAGGCTGGCATCCATCGGATACTTCGGCGGACGGGATCAGGGAGCGATTCAAGGTGATTCGGGCAGCCCGGAGTGGCCTGGACGGGATGCGGCGGTCCATCGCAGGCGTCGAAGAGCACATTGCGGAGATGGACGCCTGGGTGGATGGGTACCTGCAGGTCACGGAACTCGCGCTCGGTTTCACGAAACATGCGGGGGCGGCTCTCGCGGTTTACGATGCGGTCGTTGGCCGTTCGCTGTTTACGGGCCGCGAGTTGAGTATCGGCGAGAGACTTGTCGCCGGTGTGGCGATCGGCATCTCTGCGACGGGGGGTGTCGTCAAGAATGTAGGCCGTGCCGCGCGAGGCACGGCCAGGGCCGGACGGTGGGTAAGTAGAAAGGTCGCGAAGGTCTTCGTGCGAGAAATCGACGAGGCGGCCGAAATCGCCCGGCACCTTGAGCAAGGCTACTCGCTGAGAGCGGCCACACGGCTAGTCCAGCCGTATTCTGGCATAGGCCACCATCTCTTCCAAAAGGAGTATATCAATGGCCTCATTCAGAGGTACGGTGCGACCTCGCGGCGAGGGAAGGTTCTCAGGGCATTCAGGGATAGCAAGTGGAACGTCAAGAAACCGACGCGGATGACGCAGGGTAGATTCTACGAGTTGCACGGAAAGCTCCATGGAGCCGACGGGCCCGTGGCTGCGTTTGGAAGAAGATCCGTTTTTGGAAACCGCCTGCTCAAGGGTGAGGGATGGAAAGCCAGCAACGTTGTCGAAGGGCTCAAGCCGTACGGCAAGCTCGGATACATTTGGCACGGGAGCCCGACGAGGTTGAGATTGGCCGCAGGAGCGGTCACGGCGGGCGTCGGAGGTGCAGGCTACGCCGTGCTCTTGCCCGACACCAATGACGGGGACTGACGTGAACAAGAACGAGGTTCTCGTCTTTGAAAGTGCATTGTTTCCCGCCAGCAAGGCGAGTGACCCGGACTTGAGCGAGGACGAATGGGGAAAGGCGTGCCTTAGGTACATTCTAGATGCCATCGAGGCGCCAAGCATCCGGGATACAGGCGTTGAAATAACCTCCGATGATGGATCGGGCTTTTTCGCGCTTGTCGAGTCACTAGACTCGCACGTCTGGATTCACCTTGCTTGGTATCCCGCGACTCCAGGGCGCACCCGTGACCTATGGACGGTTCAGATTTACCGCGCCTGGTCATTGCGCCTTTGGCTAGGCGGGCTACTTCGCAAGATCCTGCGGAGAGAGGACGAGGGCGAGAGCGTGAATTGCGTGATCGCGGCCGTCACCGATCTGCTGCGTGCGCGGTCGGAGGAATTCTCCGATGTGCGCGTTTGCGCATGGAAGGAACTCGATACGCCTGCCGAGTCCAAGGGTTGATGAACTATTCGGTCTAGGTGGTGGACCGATCCGCGTGCCGGCTTGCTTCCTGTCCGTTCCCTGAAAGAAGGCCAGACGTGGCCTTGGCGGTCGGCGCGTTCCCCTGAACCGCAGTCATCCGTTGGCTCGACGTGTGTTCTCCTCTGTGAACGGCGCCAGCGCGCGCCGCTGGGCGGGATTCAGTTTCACGCCGGGGCGTTGGTTGCAGCGCGACTCGGCTTCGTCCGGGGGTAGCTTCAGTTCCTGTACGAGGTACGCCGCGACGAAGACGGCGCTGCGGCCGTGGCCCATCGCGCAGTGCACCAGCACCGGTTCGTGGCCAAGTCCGCTGCGCATGTGATCGACACCGTCGGCGAGCATGGCTTCGGTGGGGGCGGTTGCATCGAGCAGCGGGATGCAGCGGTAGCCCGGCGCTTCGCGTAGTACCGCGGGCTCCGTGAACTCGCTCGTCAGGTCGAGTACGGCTGCGAATCGGGGTGTGTCTTTGGCAGATGCCTCGCGAGCGGTCAGCCGACGCCCCAAGTACACGTTGGGCACGATCTGGTGAAACGGCGGCTGATTCAGCACGCGCACGGCGTGAAACAGCGCGTGGTTGAGTATGTGAAATGGCGCGAACGCGAGATAGCTCCAGAGCGCGATGCGCCCGTTACTCTTGCCCAGTACGCCTGGGCCCGCGCCCGCGTAGGCCACGGCCAGGCCGAGACACGCGACGCCGATCCACGCTGTGATGCCGATTGCGACTGGGCCGCCGAGCGCAAGACCGAGAGCCGGGCAGACGACTCCAAGCACCGCGAACAGGAGCGCGTACTTCACCCGCGCAGCAACCGGAGGGAGTTTGCGATTACGACCAGGGTCATGCCCGTGTCGGCGGCGATGGCGGCCCATAGGGAGGCGCTACCGAACATTGTGAGCGCCATGAACAGTGCCTTGATGGCGAGCGCGGCCGTGATGTTTTGGCGGATGATGGCGCTTGTGTTCTTGGAGTGCGCAAAAAGCCAGGGCAGGCGGTTTAGTTCGTCGCCCAGCAGGGCGATATCGGCGGTTTCTATCGCGGCGTCCGAGCCGATGGCGCCCATCGCGATGCCTACGTCGGCGGCGGCGAGGGCCGGCGCGTCGTTGATGCCGTCGCCGATCATGGCCACTGCGCCGTGCTTTTGCCGTAGCTCCTCGATCGCTGCGAGTTTGTCTTCCGGGAGCAACTGTGCGCGCACGTCGTCCACGCCCGCGGCGCGGGCGACTTCTTGCGCAATGTCTTGGCGGTCGCCGGTCAGCATCACGAGTGCTGTATCCGGTCCCGCTTCTGCGCGCAGTCGTGCGAGGTCGTCCGCGATCTTGGGGCGCAGTTCGTCGGCGACGACGACGATGCCGCACAGGTGCTTGTCGTTGCCGACGTAAAGTGTGGTGCCGGGTTCCTGGCCCAAGACATCGCCGTCCGTTTGCTTTTTTTGTTGGGCGAACCTCTCCGAGCCCAGCCAGAACCGGCGCCCGTCGAACGTGCCTTCGACGCCGAGTCCGCCGTGTTCCACGATCGACTCCGGGGCGGGGATTTCCACGCCGCGCGCTCGCGCTTCTTTGGCGACGGCGCGAGACAGCGGGTGGTTCGATCCGGTTGCGATCGCGGCGGCGCGGGCGAGGACCTCGTCTTGGTCGTGGCCGTGCAGCGGGACGACTTTTGCGACGCGCGGGCGGCCGAGGGTCAGCGTGCCGGTCTTGTCGAGGGCGATCACGCGCACGCGCGCCGGGGTCTCCAGCGCGGCACCGCCCTTCACGAGGACGCCGCGTCGCGCCGCCGCCGTCAGGCCCGCAACGATGGCGACCGGCGTGGAGATCACCAGCGCGCACGGGCAGGCGATGACGAGCAGCACGAGTGCGCGGTACAGCCACGTCGCAAACACGGCGCCGAAGGCGAGCGGCGGCACGACCGCGAGCAACACGGCGAGGGCGACGACAACCGGGGTGTAGATGCGCGCGAACCGTTCCACCGCGCGTTCGGTGCGGCCGCGGCGGGCGTCCGCGTCCTCGACCAGCCGCGCCATGTGCGCGAGCGTGCTTTCCTGCGCCGGCTTCGTCGTCGTCATGAACAGCGCCACGGGGCCGTTGACCGAGCCCGCGTACACCTCGTCGCCCGGCGCCTTGTCCACCGGCATGCTCTCGCCCGTGATGGGGGACTGATCCACCGTGACTCCGGCGGCTGGGACTCCGGCGGCGGGGCTTTCGCCGTCCGCCACGACCCCGTCGAGTGGTACGCGTGCGCCCGCGGGCACGAGGATGCGCGCCCCCACCGGGATGTCCTCGGCCGGCCGTGTGGTGCCGTCGGGCAGCGTCGCCTCGTTCGGCGCGAGTTCGAGCAGTTTTTCGACCGCGCCGTGTGCGCGGCGCACGCTCCACGACTCGAGCACCAACGACAAGAGGTACAAGAACGAAACCGTCGCGCCCTCGATCCACTCGCCGATCGCGACCGCGCCGAGCACCGCGATGCACATGAGCAGGTGCATGTCCGGCCGCATCGCGCGCGCGGCGGCGAACGCCCGCGGCACCACCGGCAACAACCCGGCGGCGATCGACGACAGGTAAAACGGCACCGCGGATCCGCCGTACGCCTGCGTCGCCACACCCGCGATCAGCGCCGCCCCGGCAACCCCGGCGCCGAGTTGCAGCGGACTCCACCCGGACCCGGAAGCGTCGCCGTCCGTCCACGGCACCGCGCGCATCCCCGCCCGCGCAACCGCCGCGCGAATCGCGGCATCCTCTGCGTCCCCGGTCACGGTGAACTGCCCGCGCGCGTGATCGAACGAAACCGATTCGACCCCCGCAAGCGTTTCCAGTTCACGACGAATAGGCCCCGATTCGGTGGGGCAGTCAAGCCCGTCTACGCGGTAGCGCCGGCGCATGGGGGGATTGTAGAACTTGTAGAAAGGGAGCGTACGGACGGCGATGTTTTTGGGGTGGGGGGCGTTCGGTGTGGGGTGTCGCTTGGCGGCGGAACCGCTAAGCGATGAAGTGGTGCGTGATGTTTCCAGTGTCTTTTGGCTCAACGGCTGACGCCGTTGAGGCCTCGGTATTGGGAGTGTCGCTTAGCGGGGGAACCGCTAAGCGATGAAGGGGGAATGCGCGACCGGCGACGCCCCTTTCACCGCGTAGCGGTTCCTCCGCTACGCGGGTGGGATCCCCGCAGCGAGGCTCTCAACGGCGTCAGCCGTTGAAGCCAGAAGACACTGGCGGCGCCCGCCCTCCCGGTTCATCGCTTAGCGGTTCCTCCGCCAAGCGATCCTCCCCCCCGAAAAACATCGCCGTCCGTACGCTCCCTTCCGAAGCCTTGCCTAGAAGCACAAGAACGCCGGCTTCAACAGTACCTTCTCGACTGTCGTGCGGGCGTGGGCCTGTTCGGCGAGGTCGATTACCTTCGGCGCGTCGAGCCAGTCGCCCTTCTTGTCGGTGACCACCTTGACTCGAGGGCGGTCGGGGTCTTCCGGTCGTGCTTCGACAACCGTGGCTCGTTCGCCGGTGTTGAGGACCACCTGGCTGCCCGGGGGGCTTTGCGTCAGGCGGTGTGCCAGGGTTGCGATCGCGCTGCGGCGGCTGGCGATGCCTTCTGTCTTCAGGATCGTGCGCAGGGCGTCCGGGGCGGAGCGGCCGGCCTTGTAGGGGCGCGGCGCCGTGATTGCTTCGAACATGTCCGCGATCTGGATCAGCTCCGTGATCGGACCGGGGCGCAGGTTCGTGCGCGGTTGCGGATAGCCGTGTCCGTCGTCGCGCATGTGGTGGCAATAGGCGGCTTCGATGGTAGCCGGCGCGATGCCCTTGTGGTCGAGCAGGATGTCCGCGCCGTACTCCGGGTGCCGTTGCATTTCCGTGCGCTCTTCGTCCGTCAGCTTGCCCTTCTTCATCAGGATGTGGCCGGGCAGGCGGCACTTCCCGATGTCGTGGAGCAGGGCGGCCTGCGCCGCGGCGGCGAGGCGGTCGCGGTTGGGCTCGAACGGTTGGAGGAGCGCCGTCGTGATCAGCGCCACGTTGACCGAGTGCTGGTACGTGTAGAGGTCCTGCTTGACGAGCTGGGCGGGGCCGAGCGCCTGCGTGCCGATCTCGGCGATCTCGTCCGCGATGCAGAACGAGACGTCCATGATTCCCTCGAGATCGAGGTTACGGCCCGCGCGGACGTCTTCCATGGTCCCGTCGAGCGCCTCGGCGGTCGTCCGGTAGATGCGCAGCGGCATCCGGAATTCCGGAAAGCGAACGGCGGGATCGTTCGGATCCTTTTCCTGGTCGCGGCCCTTCTCGCCGCCGTCGTCCTCTTCGAAGGAGATGCCCTTGAGGTCCGTCGGCGGCACGGTGGTAGCGCGGGCCGTCAGCCACATGAGCAGACCGTTGAACGATGCGGTGTCCGTGTCCTGGCCGAGCTCCATCGCGCGGACGTTGCGTTGTTCCAGCGCCGCCGTCAGGTGCAGCAGCGGACCGTTCATCTTGAGCGGGATGCCCTCGACGGCGAGGTGATCGACTTCGCTCGTGAGCTTGAGCGACTGACGCTGCCCTTCCATCGTGAAGTAGCACTCGAGGGTCGAGGCAAGTTCGCGGACCGTGGTCGTGGCCCGCTGGTGCGCTGGTCCATAGATGCGCCGGGCCGACATCGCCATGGCCACCGCCATCGCGACGCGGTTCGCGCCGTCCAGATCGACCACGGACTTGCCGCGCCTCACTGTTGTCCGCATGGACTCCACCTCTCGTCGAGCACCTCTCGCGCCGCGGCGCGGATGTCTTTTCTAAACCGGCGCAGCAGACCGCGCCGACCGGTGAGCACGTTACCCAGGAACGCGACCGCATCAGGAGTCCCGATCCGCTTGAGGGCGATCAGGGCGCGCCGGGCCTTGTCGCCCGACTGTTTTTCGGTGTTGCACCTGTGGACGATGTCGCACAGGGCGGACACGGCCAGTTCGTGCTTGAACCCACCGAGCGCGTCGATGACCACGCGGCCGGGGCCGTCGGCCGAGTCTGCGGCTCTTCCCACGAGAAGCCGCAGCGCGGTCTCGCTGCCGTTGGCGGTCAGCAGTCGGGCCAGCTCGCGTTGGTTTTCCCGCGCGCCCTTGGCGAGGATGCGCTGTGTTACGGGAGCCAACAGATCCGCCGCCTTGATCATGAGCACCCCGAAGACGTACTCGTTCAGGATGACCCGAGGATGCTCGAAACACCACGTGATCCAGCTTTCGACACCGGTGCGGGCCTGCTGGATGAGCGTATCGACCACGAGTTGGCGCATGATCTCGGGCAGGCGTAGCTGCATAAGTCCCGCGAGGATGTCGAACGCGTCACGGCGCCGCGCGAGGCGGTCGGTCAGGAGCTGTGCGCTCTCGGTGTCGGACGCGAGCAGGCCCAGCAGTTGCGCCAGGGCTTCGTGGCTGCCAAGGCCCGCCGCGACTTCGCGCACCATCACGGGCCAGTCGCACGGGCTCGGGTCCGGGGCGTTGTTGTTGAGTTCCGAGAGCGCGCGGGCTACGCCGTCGGCGGGCAGGTCGCGTCGGGCAAGTCGTTTTTCCAGCCGTGCGCGGCGCGGCCGGTGGTGTTCGGCCTCCGCGCGCAGCAGCAGTTCGGCCTCGACGAGCAGGGACGCGGACATCACGCAGTGTTCGTCGTGTCGTCCGTTGAGGTACGCGTGCGCCTTTTCCCGCGCCGGCATTCCGTGCCGCTCGAGTTCAGCGAGGTCCAGTTTTTCGTATGCGATCTCGTCGCGCGACGCGTCGGCGAACATCATCGAGCTGGACTGGAACAACCCGTCCTGCGCGTCGGCGACGGCCAGCGCGCCCTCGAGGCTCTCGTCCAAGAGCGCGCGCACCGCGGCATCGGAGACAGGGCCTTCGGCGGCGTCGGTGTCACCGACACCCTCGACCAGGTCGCTGATCCGTCCGAGGAATCCGCGCACGGTCGCCTCAAAGACCTTGGGCGGAAGCGAGGTCCAGTCCAGGCGGCCAAAGAAAGCGACCAGGATTTCGTCGATCGGCTGCCCCGCGGCCATGTCCACGCGGGAGTGAACGTTGGCCCCGGTCCGCAGGCGCTCCAGCCGCCGCGCGATCGAGGGCTGCGACAAGACATCGTGGATTACGACGTCCAGTCCCTCGAACCGACCATTGCCGTCGCCCAGCACGAGTGCCGCCGCTCGGGAACGCTGCGCCGCCTGGCCGACGAGCACGATGTCGAGGCGCGGATGCGAGATCGAGTCGAGCGCGGCCTGCGTGTCCGTGGCGGTCGAGCCCTCCGCGACATGGGCGAACCACTCGCCGACCGACGTGAACTCCTTCGCTTCGATGCCGCGGTGCAGAACGAGCGCGCGTACGGCGCGGCCGCGCAGCAGCAATGCAAACTCGGATAGGAGCTGTTCCGGGCCGTCGAGCAGGATCTCGTTGGCGTATACCTCGTCGGCCCGGACTCGAAGCTCAAGAGCACCGCCCGCCGAACGCAGCATGCGCTTGGCGAGGCGTTCAAGCCGCGCCGCGTGCTTGGTGATGCGTTGGTGGTGGGAGGGGTAGAGGCGCAGGGTCCGCGGAAAACTGACCAGACCGTTCAGCAGAACCTGGATCTCGTCCATGAACGACTCGCCGTCTCCGGCGGGCCGCTGCAACGCCGTCTCGCCCCCGTTGTCGCCAAGTTCCCCTTGACGCTCCCCTGATCGGGGCGACACGGCCTTGTTGTGCCGTATCGTCGCCATACTCCGTCCCTCTTCAGCCATCCCTAGCCCACCACACGGATGGGTCTGTGCAACCCGCGTCTGAACCGAGTGGTCCGAATCGAAACGCCCGCGTGCTAGGCTCAGGAGTAATGCGGTTCCTTCTTGTGTTTTGGGCCTTGGTCGTCGGCTGTGGCGGCGGTGGAGGTGGTGCGGTCGTACCTGGCGGCGGGAACGACCCGAGAAAGGCCACCGCCCTGGCTCTGCTCTCGGATTGCCCGGAGCCGGCCCAAGAGGCCGTCCGCCTGCTCCGCGTGTTCCGCGACATCCTCAACGCCGGGGCCGCGAGTCCGCCGCAGCTGACGTTTCAGGCCGTGGTCGGCTCGACCGTGACCTGGACCCTGGATTCAGACGGCGACGGCATGGACGACCTCAACGGTTCCGTCCGGTTTCGGGACGCCCTGGGCGCCACCATCACCCCGTTCGACCTCAGCCAACTTGTCACGAGCGGGCAGCGGCTGGTCACGTTCTTTGTCGGTCTCGACGAGAACACCCAGGTTGTTCTGCCGTTTGCAGGCACCGGAATAAACCTGTCCGGCCAGTTTGTCGCCGTCCTGGGTACGGGGGTGGTCGATCGGCTGTCCGGCAACCTTTCGGACGCGAGGCGCGCGGACTGCGAGGGCGTCTTCAGCTTCGATCCGACGGCGTTCGTGCTTCTCGGCGGCCTGTTCCCGAACGTGTTGTTCAACATCCAGGTCAGCGACGACCAAGGCACGGTCCTGATCGGCACGATGGAAGTCCCCGGCGCTCCGACCGCCACGCTGGAGGTGCGCTTCGCGGGAGCGGGGGACGCGTTTAACTTCTTCTTGGATCTGGTTTCAGGGGTTGTGAGCGAGTGATGGGGTAAGGGGGGCTTCCGCTTAACGGGGGAACCGTTGAGCGGTGAAAGTGGTGCGGACGGGGCCAGTGTCTTTTGCCTCAACGGCTGACGCCGTTGAGGCGCTCGGTGTTTGGATGTGTCGCTTAGCGGGGGAACCGCTAAGCGATGAAAGTGGTGCGGAGCGGGCCAGTATCTTTTGGCTCAACGGCTGACGCCGTTGAGGCGCTCGGTGTTTGGATGTGTCGCTTGGCGGGGGAACCGCTAAGCGATGAGAGTGGTGCGGAGCGGGCCAGTGTCTTTTGGCTCAACGGCTGACGCCGTTGAGGCCTCGGTGTTTGGATGTGTCGCTTGGCGGAGGAACCGCTAAGCGATGAGGGCTCTATTCGCTCACCAATCCCCGCCCGATAATCAAGCGCTGAATATGCGAGGTTCCCTCGTAAATCTCGAGGCCCTTGATATCGCGGTAGTGGCGTTCGACCGGGAATTCGTTGTGATAGCCGCGCGCACCCAACAGCAACACCGCCTTGCTCGCGGTGCGGGCGGCGGCTTCGGTGCAATACAGTTTGGCCATCGACGTGGCGAGGTGGGCGCCGGGGTCTTCCTCGTCCTGGAGTCGCGCGGCGCGCTCGCAGAGTCCTCGCGAGGCTTCCAACTCCGTGGCCATGTCCGCCAGATCGGCCTGGATGAGCTGGAAGTCGCCGATTCGGCGTCCAAACTGTCGGCGTTTTCGCGCAAATTGGATACATTCGTCGAGGCAGTCGGCGTGGATGCCCACGGCGCCGGCGGCGACGCCGAGGCGTCCGTGGTCGAGCGCGCTCATCGCGACCTTGAAGCCGTTGCCTTCGCCGCCCAGGACATCGCCGTCCGTTTGCTGTAGCCGAAGTCTTGCATGCACCGACCCTCGGTGGCCGAGTTCGGGGGACTCCATCTTTTCGGCTTGGATGTCGGTGACCAGGAACGCCGTGAGGCCGGTGCGGCGGTCGTCGGACGTGCGCGCGAAGACGATGGCGACATCCGCGACGGTGCCGTTCGTGATCCACCATTTTTCGCCGGTGATTTTTCCGTTGGCAGCCGTCGTCTTGATTCCGGCGACATCGGAGCCCGTGTCGGGTTCGGTGAGCGCGTAGCATCCGATCGCGTCGAGCGAGCAGAGGCGCGGAAGCCACTGTTGCTTTTGCGCATCCGTGCCCCAGTCGGCGATGCATTGGGCGACGAGGCCGACTTGGACCGCGAGAAAGCCGCGGGTGGATGAGCACGCGCGGCCGACCTCCTCGTAGATCACGATGCTCTCGACGTTGGTGCGTCCGCCGCCGCCGAGTTCCTTCGGGATCGGCGCGCCGCAAAACCCGGCGTTCGCGAGGGCGACAAGCGGCTCGCGCAAGAACACGCGGTCGGCATCCATGCGGCGGGCGACCGGCCTCACGTGCTCTTCGACGATGGAGCGGACGCGGGCGCGGAGCGCGCGGAGATCGGCTACCCGCCGGGCATCCGGGCTAGGCACCCTCGAACTCCGCGTCGCGTTTTTCCTTGAACGCCTCGAAGAAAGCGCGGTGATCGCGGCTTTGCAACATGAGCGCCTGGGCCTGGGCCTCGGCTTCCACCGCACTGACGATGTCCATGTTGAGTTCGTTTTGCAGCATGCGCTTGGTCATGGAGATGGCGAGTGTCGGGCCGTGGGCGAGCCGGTGGGCCCACTCCATCGCCGCGTCCAAGACATCGCCGTCCTTGACTACCTTGTTGGCCAGCCCGAAGCGCTCCGCGGTCGTGGCGTCCACCTTGTCGCCGAGCATCAGCATTTCGGTGGCCTTGGACAGGCCGACGACCTTCGGCAACAGGTAGCCCGCGCCCATATCCGCGCCGGTCAGGCCGACCTTCGTAAACAGGAACCGAAAAGACGCCGATTCGGCCAGAATCCGCAGATCGGACGCGAGCGCGATGACCGCTCCGGCACCCGCCGCCAGGCCGTTGATCGCGGCGATGACGGGCTTGTCGAGGAGCCGGATGGCCTTGACGAGGTCCCCCGTCATCCTCGTGAACTCGAGCAGACCCTTCATGTCCCGCTCAAACAGCTCGCCGATGATCTCGTGGACATCGCCACCGGAGCAAAATCCCCGACCGGTGCCGGTGAGCACCAAAACCCGGTAACGGTCGTCACGTTCGGCCCCCTCGATCAGATCCACGAGCTCGCGATACACCTGAAAGGTCAAGGAATTCAGGGTATCTGGCCGACTAAAAGTGACGAGTCCGACCCGGTCGGTAATCTCAAAGCCGAAACTGGTGGCCATTCATGGTTTTTACCCGAATGGGCGTGAGGATTCCCCACAAATGAGCACGCGCAGGATCCACTCAGAGGACGCGGCGGCGGCCGGCGAAATCGTCCGGCTGGCCCGAGAGAGGTCCGAGGATCTGATCGATCCGTTCCCGCCCAGCCAGGAGATCGAGGTGCTGGTGGATATGGGGGCCCGGGGGAAGGCCGATCCGACCCATGCACGGATCGCGGTCTCCGGCGTCGCGGTCGCCGGCTACGGCGCGCTTGACTACTCGTCGGAAATGCGCCGCGCGCACCTGATCGGGCCGGTCGTCCATCCCGACCAGCGCCGCAAGGGCTTCGGCCGGGCGCTGCTCAACGACCTGACCGATCAGGCCCGCGTCGCGCGCCAGCGCTACGTCCGCACCGCGGTGGGGGCTCGCAACCGCGGCGCGCAGGCGTTGCTCAAGAAAGCCGGGTTCAAGCGCAAGGAGACCCACACCTGCCTGCGTCTGGCGCGCCCCGAGTCGATTCCCACGATTGCGGTCGACAACGTCGAAATCCGCCGCGTCGAGTCGGAGCTGGACGACCTCTACTTCGACTTCACGCGCAAGCTCGTGCCGCGCCAGCCCAAGCAGATGCGTTCGCTCCTGAAGTCCGACGCGTACGTCGTGATCCTCGCCTTCAAGAACGACAAGCCCGTCGGCTGCGTCGAGGTGGATCTGCGCAACGGTTCGGTCGCGAGCGTCGAGAACCTCGATGCCCCGCCGTCCCTCCTGCACCGCGGATTGGGCAACGCGCTGCTGGTGGAAGCGATGGCCGCGGCGTTCGAGCGCGACAATGTCGATGTGCTCGATCTCGTGGTCTCCGGAACCGACCGTTCGCGACTCGAGGGTCTCCAGTCCGCCGGCTTTCAGGTGCGGCACGAGGTCATCGGTTACGAACTGCGCGTCTGAGGGCACCGCCCCGGGGAGCCCGCACTACCGCAGCACGTACTCGCGGCCGGTGCCGGAGTCGTCGATCAGTTCGAGTACCGCGGCGGCGACCTCGTCCGGCGTGATCAGCCGCCCCGACTCGTTCTGGCTCGCCAGCACTTCGCGCGCCTGTTCCTCGTCCATGTCGGAGACCGCGACGATGTTGTCCACGGAGCGCTTGGTCAGCTTGGTGTCCACGAATCCGGGACAGACCGCGTGGACCGAGACGTTCTTGAGTTCGGCGGCGAGAACCCGCGTAAGGCCGATCAAGGCGTGTTTGCTGGCGGCGTAGGCAGCGATGTAGGGCGCGCCCTCGAGCCCCGCGGTGCTGGCGACATTCACGATGCGACCGTGTGGGGCCGCGCGCAAGAGCGGCAACGCGGCCCGGCACAGCCGAAACGGCGCCGTCACGTTGATCGCGAAATGTCTCGCCCACGCCTCGTCGGTCGTGCGGGAGAGCGGTGCCGATTCCGCGATCCCGGCGTTGTTCACGAGGATGTCGAGCCGCTCAAAGCCGTCCACCAGGCGCGCCATGGAATCCGCGTCGGTCAGATCAAACCCCGACCGCCGAGAAGCCGAGCGAACATCGATGTCGCGCCCCCGCAACGCCTCGGCAATCGCCAGCCCGATCCCGGTATCGCCGCCGGTAACCAAAGCGACAAGTTCACTCATGCGGCTGCCCGTCCGCTTTCGTAGTAAGGCGCGCGAGCGGAACCCGACCCCGAACCGAAACCCGAACCCGAAACAACCACGAAGGGCACGAAGAATGAAGGAAGGGCAGTCGCGCTTTCAGGCCGAACAATCGCGGCGGAATCGACGGAAGAAAAAAACACGGAGGGCCACGGAGAACCACAGAGAATGAAGACGAAAAAAGCAAACGGACGGCGATGTCTCTAGCGTTCACCGGCTCGGCTCACAGGCTCAGGTCGAGGTCGTGGGCGGTTTCGGTGCCTGCGGTCATCAGGCAGGCGCGGCTCGGGAAGTTGAGTCCGCACACGCGCATGACGCTCTTGAGGCTGTCCACGTAATCCTGCGCCACGGCGGCCGAGTCGCGCGTCTTGAGGCCGACCGAAATCGCGTACAGGTTGCCGGCGGTGCCGGGGCGTCCGAACGAGCGCATCGACACCGCGAGCCACTTGTTGAAGTAGCGCTGCGTCTCGACTCTTTGCTTCGGATCGCGGCAGTGCTCGATCATGATCTCCGCGCCGAAGTTCTCGTGGCCTTCTTCCTCCTCGAGGATCTTGCCGACGACCTGGCAGTAGGGGTCGAACGAGCAGTTCTCGTACTCCCGGAGCTGAAACCCCGAAGCGCGGTCGTAGAGAAACTGGGCGACGCCGAGTTCCATGAACGACCCGAGCGGGGGGATGGGTCCGTGCTCGCTCAGGTGATTGTTGCACCACGCATCGAGGTCGCCCGCATCGAGGCTCGCGTACAGCTTGCAGCACACCCCGAAATGCTCGATCTCCTCAAGGATGTGCTGGCCAACCTGCTCCTTGTGCGGCGCTGTCGGCACATGAAGCAACGCGTTTGCGAACACCGTGGCGGCCGCGAGTTCGCGATAGCCCTGGCTGCGGAGGAGCTGGGTCAGCAGGTCAAAATACCGCTGATCCATCTCGGTGCGCGTGCGCACGGTGCGCGTCTTTGTCATCTGATGCTGACCTTCACCCGTATTATTGCCCACCGTGGGGCCGAAACCCATGATTCCGTGGCCCTCCTGTGATGATTTTGAGAATCATTCTCGTTATTTATTGAGAACGGTTCTCAACCAGCGTAGAATCTCTGCCCATGCGAATGATCCTTTTGCTTACCACTGCGGCGTTCCTGATCGGCGTGGCACCTGCCCGGGGCGGCGCACCAGAACGCGAAACGGACCCTGAAACCGAGGAACTCCGGCGCATGGTCCGCGAGCAAGGCGAGCAGATCCGCCGGCTCGAGAAAAAAGTGACGCGGTTCGACGAACGGTCCGTCGCGACGCTCTCGGACGACATCGAGACCTATTTGTCGGCGGCAGAGCCCGAGGGGCGCGAGCGCCTTCCCGGCACGATAGGCAAGGGCCTCGCCGGCGGCAGGGTCCGCGTAGGCGGTTACTTCTCGCTGGAGTTTCGCGACGACGGCGACGGTAAGCCGATGACCTTCGACCAGCACCGGCTGGTGCCGAAAATCCAGGCCGAGATCGCCGATGGCATCTCCTTCGAGACGGAGATCGAGATCGAGGGCGGCGGCGCCGACGTCGGCTTCTTGTCCGGCAACGAGATTCTCGTCGAGTACGCGGAGTTGATCTTTGAGATTCTCGACGACCGCCTGGTCTTCAAGGTCGGCGCGATCCTCGTGCCGTGGGGGCGCTTCAACTTCTTCCACGACGACCCGCTCAACGACCTGACCGACCGGCCGCTTGTCTCGCGCCGGATCGGCGCCGTGGCCTTCGACCAGGCGGGCATCGCGTTCGCCGGCACGGTCGAGCCGGGCGGCGCCGGTTGGTTTTTGGACTTCAACGTCGCGCTTGTGCAGGGCTTTGACGACGACTTTTCGACCAACGGCGGGGCGCGCGACGGGCGGCAGAGCTTTCGCGCCGACAACAACGACAACAAGCAGGTGTTCGGCCGTGTTGTGGTCAGTCCGCCGACGCAGTGGTTCGATGTCGTGGAGGCCGGCTTCTCGTTCACCTTCGGCAAGCACGACGCCGCCGGGACGCTGTCGAACTACGGCTATGGTCTCGAGGTCTTCCTGAAGCGCGGCCCGTTCGAGTTCGTCGCGGAGTACATGGCCCTGCGCATTGAGCAGCCGGACGCCGCACCCGCCACGGACCCGCGCCGCATGGACGGCTGGTACGTCGAAATCCGCTACCACTTCTTCGTGGAGAGCTGGCGCGGCAAGCACGTCCTGTTCACCGGCGAGTCGACGTTTACGTTCGTGATCCGGGTCGAGGACATCGACCTGAACCACTCGACGAACGGCGCCACGTTCCGTGACGACCTGCAACAGGTCACGATCGGTTTCAACTTCCGGCCCGTGGAGCGGTCGGTCTTCAAGATCAGCTATACGTTTGTCGACAGCGACGAGGCCGGGTTCGACTCGGGCTCGGCAGACAAGTTCGTGCTTTCGTGGGCCACCTACTTCTAAAAAGCAACCTCCAACGCCTCCGGGTTGTCCTGGGGCTCGGACTCCTCCTGGCAGCAGCCTGCGCCACAACCGGCGCGGGTCGCCGCCGCTCTGCACGGGTTCCGGTCGAGGAGGCCCTTGCGGCGGCCCAAACGGACCTGGAGCGCGGGCAGATCCTTTACGAGCGCAGTTGTTCGCGGTGCCACGCGCTCTACATGCCGAAATCCCACACCGCCGGAGAGTGGCGCTACTTCGTAAAGAAGTACGGACGAAAGGCGCGGCTGAGCAAGGACCGCCAATTGCTGGTGTACGGATACCTCGAGAAAAACGCGGACGAATAGCCCGTTCGAAGGGGCATTTCGCCCAAAGCATCGCCGTCCGTCGGCTTTTTTCCGCGGTTTTTCGCGGGTCTTCCGCGTCCTTGCCCGGCTCTGTTTCCTGACGTAGACTTTGAGACTCAATCTCAATCTCAACAACCATGCTGAAGCTCGTTGATCTCCCCGCTGGCGCCCTGCTCGCTTCCGAGGCGTGCGGCAACCCCCTTCCCAGCCTTTCCGTGGGCCAGTCGGCGCGCGTCCGCTCGGTGGGGCCGGGTCCGATACGCCGGCGGCTGCTGGAGCTCGGGTTCGTGTCCGGCACGCCGGTGCGCGTCGTGCGGTTCGCGCCGTTCGGCGGGCCGATGCAGGTCGAGTTGCATGGCTATCACATATCGTTGAGACGGCGCGAGGCCGACGCGATCCTCGTGGATTCCTAGTTCGACCGCGCCTGCCGAATCCGCATGAGGGACGGCGAATCAACTCCGGTTGTTGCGCTCGCGGGGCTGCCGAACAGCGGCAAGACCACGCTGTTCAACGCCCTGACCGGGCTGCGGCACAAGGTCGGCAACTACCCCGGGGTCACGGTCGAGTGGCGCGAGGGGCGTGCCGAGTTGGGCGGCGGCACCGCCCGGGTGCTCGACCTTCCGGGTACGTACAGCCTCTACCCCCGTTCGGAAGACGAGCGGATCGCCCGCGACGTCCTGTTGGGACTCCAGCCCGGCGCGCCGCGGCCCGAGGTCACGATCATCGTCGTCGATGCGTGCAACCTCGAGCGCGGCCTGTACTTCGCGACCCACGTGCTCGAAACCGGAGGGCGGGCATGCGTCGCCCTCACCATGGTCGATCTTGTCGAGCGCGACGGCGGCGTGATCGACGTGAAGCGGCTCGAAGAAGGGCTTGGTGTTCCCGTCGTTCCCGTCATCGCCCGCACGGGCGAAGGACTCGACGAACTGCGCGCCGCCGTGGGGCGTGCCGAACCCGGACGCCGCCGCTGGCGCATGCCGCCCGTGGCCGAAGACGCCCTCGCGACCGTGCGCGATGCCGTCCTCGCGCTGGAGCTCGTCCCGCCCGAAGCGGCGGACGGTGAGGCCCTGCGGCTCTTGTCGGGTTCGAATGAACCGGGCGGATTCGGTACGGACGGCGATGATCCTATCGTTGCGCGCGGCGGCCCCAAGCTGGCCGAGGCCGTAGGTGCCGCGCGCCATCGCCTGGAGACCGAAGGGATCGATACCGAAACGGTCGAGGCCGAGTGTCGCTACCACGTGTGCCGCGAGGTCGTGGCCCGCGCGGTGGCGACGTCGCCGTCCGCCGGCGTGACCCGCTCCGAGCGAATCGACCGCGTCGTGACGCACAAGGTGTTCGGGCCGATCCTGTATCTGGCGCTGATGGCCCTCGTCTTTCAGGCGGTCTACACCTGGGCGGCCCCGTTCATGGACTGGATCGAGGCCGGCAAGAACTGGGTTGGGGGCAAGGTCGGCGGCCTGCTCGGCGAGGGGATGTTTCGCGACCTCATCGTCGATGGGGTGATCGAGGGGGTTGGCGCGATCGTCATCTTCCTCCCGCAGATCTGCATCCTGTTTTTCTTTCTGACGATTCTCGAGGCCGTCGGCTACCTCGCGCGCGCCGCGTTCCTGGTCGATCGCTTCATGCGCGGCGTCGGCCTGCACGGCCGTTCGCTGATCCCGCTGATGTCGTCGTTTGCCTGCGCGATCCCCGGCATCATGGCGACCCGGGCGATCGAAAACCGGCGCGACCGCATGGTCACGATGCTCGTGGCGCCGCTGATGTCGTGCGCCGCGCGACTGCCGGTCTATGTCCTGCTGATCGGCGCGTTCATTCCGGGCCGCTGGCAGGGTGCGGCGCTGTTCGGGATGTATCTGTTTTCGGTCGTGGCCGGGCTCCTGGCGGCATGGGTCTTGCGCAAGACGCTGTTTCGCGGCGAGTCCGGGACGTTCCTGATGGAACTGCCGCGCTACCGCATGCCGCAGGCGGGTTACGTCCTGCGCACCGTGGGCGAACGCGGCTGGGTCTTTGTGCGCCAAGCGGGCACGGTAATCCTGGCCATCTCGGTGGTACTTTGGGCGCTCGCGTACTTCCCGCGCAGCGAAGAGCTGCAAGCGCAAGCGGACCAACGGATCGAGGCGGGCAAGTCCAAGGAGCAGGTTGAGGGGTGGCGGGCGCGCGAGCAGATTCGCCAGAGCTACGCCGGAACCCTGGGCCGCGCGATGGAGCCGGCGATCGAGCCGCTCGGCTACGACTGGCGCATCGGCATCGGCGTGCTCGCGTCGTTCGCCGCCCGCGAGGTGTTCGTCTCGAGCCTCGGCATCGTGTTCGGCGTCGGCGGCGAAGCGGACGAGGAGTCCGAGCCATTGCGCGAACGGCTCAAGGACGCCAAGTGGCCGGATGGACGGCCACTCTTCAACTGGCTCACGGCCCTGTCGCTGATGGTCTTTTTCGTCCTCGCGTGCCAGTGCATGTCGACCCTCGCGGTCGTCAAGCGCGAAACAAACTCGTGGCGCTGGCCGCTGTTCTTGTTCGGCTACATGACCGTCCTGGCCTACGTCTGCAGCCTCGTCATCTTCCAGGGCGGCCAGGCACTGGGACTCGTATGATGGGGCCGATGCTTGCAGGACTTGACATGCAGGAGCTCCTGACAGCGCTCGTCGTCGGCCTCGCGGTCGGCTATCTGTTCGTGTGGCGCGTGCGCCGCCGCAAGGCCACCGGCAACTGCTGCGGCGAACCGGAGTGCCCGGCCGCGAAACAGACCCTGCGCAAACTCGATCAGCTGAAGTAGCGCGGGCAGGCGCAGGTCGGCGAGGCGAGCAAAAAAGCGCAAGAGGAGGCGGGGGCGCGACCCCGACGTAGATCGATGTGACGCTGGATCTCGCTGCGCGCGCCCTTGAAGTCCACGCTGACGGCGTGGTCTACAACGAGAGGAACCACGAAGCGCGGTAGGACGGCGCGGTAGGTAGGCGCGTTCGCCCGCGGCGCGTTCGCCTACTTGTTGCCGTCCGTTTGCACTTCCGGGGGTGGCTTCGGGAGTAGCTTTCGGGCGGGTTTTGCGGCGCGGCTCTTGGGGTACTTCTTGAGCAGTTGTTCCCAGCGCTGCCGCGCCTTTTTCTTGTCGCCGCCGGCCTGCGCGGCCTGGCCGTCGAGTAGGAGCAGCCGCGCCTTGGATTCTCCAAGTTCCCGCTTGGCTATCTCGCGCAGGGTCTTGTCCTTGCGAATGTCTTTCAGGTCGCCCTTGGCGTCGCTCTCGACATCGAAGCCCTTGAATTCCGCGGTCAGCAGGACGAGCAGCGCGACCCCGGCGGCGTGGTCCTTTTCCTTGCGACTGCGCAGGAAGCGGCGGGCCTGTCCGAGGATTTCCGCGCCCTTCACGGCGAGATCGTGCAACTCGCTCTCGACGGCCTTTTGGGCGCCCGGATCCTTCTTGACGGCCTTGGCGAGCCGCCGCAGTGTCGTGGCGGCGGCGCGCGTGTGATCGAGGGCGAGCAGTTTCCGCGCCTGAACCATCTTTTCGCGGTGCCGCTTGTTTTCAAAATCCTTGAGGCTCGCCGCGCGCGCCGGGAACTTGTACTCGTTGCGCGCGTACGCGACGCCGCGGCTGTTGCGCGGCCCTCCGCCCTGCGGCTGGATGTGGCAGTAGCCGCACGCCTTGCCCTCGCGCCGCGCGAACGGCGGCCGAGCCTCGGCCTCCGGAACCTCGGACCCCACCATCCACGCGGCGACGACCAAGAGCACGAACGGAACAGCGCGCATGTCCCCAGTATATCGCGTTGGCGATGCAGCTGAGGCCGAAGGGCCGTCCGCTGCATCGTCTTGTTGGGTGGCCGCGCCCGGGAACTGGTTCTCTGCCACAGAGGACACAGAGATCACAGAGAGACTCGCGGCGATGATCTGCTTGGTGGGCGGATCTCTCATCTCTGTGGCCTCGGTGATCTCTGTGGCAAGAGCTTCTCATCGTCCCCCCAACGCCCGAATTGCGCTGCCGACCCACGTTCGTGACAAAGGCGCAGGCACCTGGAGGCCGTTTCGGGCCGAGCGCCCGAGGGACACGCAGATCACATAGGTAGGAAGTTGAGCGCGATGAAGCGACCTGGTAGCCGGACCCGAATTCGTGGACGGCGGGCTAAACGATTCCCGGGGGTTGCGGGTAGTTAATGGTGCATGCCCATCGGGACGCTGTTTCATCGGCACGGTGCCGCCTTGCTGCGGCTGGCGCGTCGGATTACCGGACATGACGGCGATGCCGAGGAGGTGTTGGGCGATGTCTTTGTCGCCTTGGTGGAAGGGCGCGGGCGGATCGATCCGTCGCGTGATCCGCTGCCGTACCTGCGGCGCGCGGTGACGAACCGGGCGCTCAATCTGCTGCGCCGCCGGCGCAAGGCGCCCCGCTCCGTGCCCGGCCACGTTCTCGATGCCCGCGCGGCGCCGCCGCAGGACACACTGGTCTTGCGCGACGGACTCGCGCGATTGTCCCGCCGCCAGGCGCAGGTGTTTTCCCTGCGCTGGCTCGACGGACTCTCGACCAGGGAAATTGCGGCGGCACTCGGGCTCGCGCCCGCCACGGTCCGCGTCCACCTGCACCACGCCGCGCGCGCGCTGCGTGAACTGTTCGATCCCAAGGAGGCCCGCAATGCGTGATCCCAAGCCGTTCGACACCGCGTTTCTCGATGCCCTGCACGCCGACCCGCCGAGCGTGCAGCCGAGTCTCTTGCCTGACGAACTGCGCGCGAGCTACGAGCGGTTACTGGCCGCGGCGCGCGAGGCGGCTGCCGTGTCCGTTTCCGACGACGCCTTGGCGCGCGTCGAGAAGCGGTTGGAATCCGCGGAACCGGCGGGGAGCTTTGGCGTTGTCGCGCGCCGCTACTGGTGGGTCGGCGTGGCGGCCGTGCTGGTGATCTCGGTCCTGTGGATTTGGGGGGGGCGGGGGCGGCGCGACCCGACGCGGTTGAAGACGGAGCACGCGGCGGGGCCGGTCGACAGGCCGCGCAGCGGTTTGGCCATCGAGAAGATGCACGATCGCGCGGCCGCCGCCGTAGCCAAGACTGCGGCAAAAAGCATCGCCGTCCTGCGGCTTTTTTCAAAGAACTCCATCCTCGTTTTTGAAGGCGACTTCGATCAGCCGCAGGCGCTGCTGGCGCGCTCCCGCGTTCCGCACACCGTGATCGGCGCGGGCGTGGCGCGGCTGCTGGCGGAGTTGCGCGGGGTGCGCAAGGCGCCGAAGAAGGCGCGGGTGATGTCGGCGCGCGGCGAGGTCGTTGTCTTGTCGGCGGGCGCGATGGACGGGGTCGGCGACGGCGCGCAGTTCGGGTGGGACGGGGGCGCGGTGTTGGGCGAAGTCGTGCATGTGGGGACGACCACGTCGCGGGGCCGGTTGCGGGCGAAGACGCCGCATGAGGTGCGCGAGTTGGCGCCGGGTGCCGAGGTCGTTTTTCACACCGCGGGCAAGTCGGTGCGAGAGCAGCTCAGGGCGGCGAAGATCGTCGTGATCGGCTCGACGCGACTCCCGCGGTTCATGTCGGACTGGCCGCTGCGGATCAAGGACGGGTACGAGATCGACAGTTCGGAGGGCGAGTTCCGGCGGATGGTGCTGGCGCTTGAGGTGTGGATGAAGCGGGGTGGTCTTCTGGTCACGACAGGGGGCGCGTTTCGCATCGCGCCGGGCTACGACGGGCACACCATTTCCTGGAAGCGCGAGCAGGGTGACAAGGTGTCGTTTCGGGTCAAGGTCGGTGCGCGGGCGCGATTCGCCCGACGGACCCGCGACGGGGCGGAAATCTGGCTCGCCGAAACGTCGCGGGTGGTTTCGATCGACATGGGCAAGGGGCGCGTCGAACTCGATGTACCGGGCGTTGGCGCCGTCGCGCAGTCCTACCGGCGCGGGCGCGGGATAGGGCTGCATTACTGCGGCAACCTGTATCAGAAAGCGGGCAACGAGGTCGGCTGCGAGCTGCTCCATCGCGTGCTGATCGAGTTCATCGCCTCGTCCCGGAGAAAATAAAGGCTCAAAAAGCGTAAAAAAGCGGAACGGGAACGCGGCGTCGCCGGTCCTTGGTTCGATGGAAGCCGTTCCCTTGAGTTCACCCCCCGATTCGTCCTCCGGCCCGCCTGCGACGGCCGTGGCCCGGCTCGTCGAACTTGCCGCTCGTGCGCAGGCCGGAGGGCGTGCCGAGTTGGAGGATTTGTTGCGGGCGAGTGCCGGCCTGGCGCATGCCGCGGCGCGGGCGCGGCTGGGTGAGACCCTCGCCGCCGACGGCGCGACCGCGGAAGCGCTGGCGCGCGTTGCGGGCAGCCTCGAGAAACTTCGCGATCCGCAGGCGTTCCCGCATTGGCTCTACCGCATCGCGGCTCGCTGCGCGGCGTCGCACACGGGCGCCCCGGCCCCCCTGGTTGCATTGTCGGGCCGCGAGCCGGACCCGCGCGCCGGGCCGTCGGCCGCCGCCGAGTCGGCCGAACGCGCGCGGCAGGTTCGCGCCGCGGTGGAAGCGTTGCCGCGCCGCTGGCGCGAGCCGGTCTACCTGCACTTTGTCGAAGGACTGGCCTATCGCGAGATCGCGACGGTGCTCGGCACCGGTCTCGGCACCGTGAGCCGAAGGATGCGGCGCGCGCTCGACACCCTGCGCGCCCGCCTGGGAGAAGAAACATGAAAAACCTCGAACCCGAACTCCGCGCCGCGCTCCGTGCGCGCGCTCCGTCCGAAGACGAAAAGACCGCGTGGGCCCACCGCGCGTGCGATGTCCCCGATTCGTCGCGCCGGGCCCTGCTGGGTCCCTTGACTTGGGCAGCCGCTGCTGTTGCTCTGCTTGCGGTCGGAATCTGGGCATGGAAGCAGACGGACGGCGATGTTTCTCCGGAGCGGACGGTCTACGCGGGCGACGGCGAGGCCGAGGGCGAGAAGCCCGTCGTGAGACAGCCGCTTGACGTGACGACGACGGATGAGCAGCGGGCGATCCACGACAGATTCCTCGCCAACGACAAGAGCAGCCGCAGCCTCCGCGAGGGCAAGCCGGGCCGTTATGCACTTCTTGCGGGCCGTGGTGAGGATCTCAACCTGTGGACCGGTCCTGATCCGGAGGCGCTGCTCAAGAGGTGCGCGCGCACATGGCCCGAGGCACCGCATCGCTACTTCTTCAAGATCGGACCGCAGACGTTTCCGAGCAACACGATCATCGTGCCGACGTCGCGGGTGAAGCCGGGCATCGGCGGTGCCATGTTCCTGCAAGAGCTCGGCCTGAAGGTCGAGACGACCAAGAGCGGCGCGACGACGCTTAGGCTGGGCAAGAATTCTGTGACGGCCTCGTCGGTGCACCTGGAGCTGATGGTGGGCAAGAACGGTACGAAGCACCGGTTCGAGATCAGCAAGAGTTCGTTCGCGACCCTTGTGATTCCGGATGCCCTGTGCGATCCGCAGTTCGAGATTCCGGGCACGATCATTCTGACCAACGAGCAGGGGGTGTGGCTCAAGCACCGCCGCTACTTCCTGCGGGTACGCCACGGAGGACTCGGGCTCAACCGGTTTGTGGAGTGCGCGGGCCGGCCGGACGCCGTTGCGTTGGACCTGAACGGCTACATCTGGCACAAGCTGAAGCGCGCGGAGGTAGACGAAGCCAAGGACGCGCCGCGGGGACAGTTGCTGCTCGTGCTCGAGGTGCCGGCGGCCCAGGCCGGTGCGGCGCGCATGGCATTCCGCGCGTTCAAGCCGGGCAAGGACGACGACGGACCGTTGGACAACGTGCGCCACGTCTGGAAACCGGGCAAGCAGTTTCAGCTTCGCCGCTACACGACCGACGGCCGCCTGATCGCACAGTTGGACCTGACACAGGTCGATACCGTGACCGCGAAGATCATGCGGAAGTTCCTGGGGCCCGGCGGGGCCGGGCACAAGCGCCGGTAGCCCTGTGAGCGCGAGCGCCGCGGGTTGCCGGACGCCGTGCTGCGTGGCAATACGGTGCCGGGATCAGAAGGGTGGTTTTGATGCCCCGTTTGTCGGAGGTCGTTGCGGGACAACCACTTACGGCGACCAGCCTCGACGATCGGGGACGCCGCGCATAACTCGTTTCCCCACAAGCAGTTGCGCCCTTTCGGCCTCTAAAACCATCCTTTTGATCCCGGCTCGGTATGGAATTCCAGAAAGCCGTACGAGCCTTCAGGGGCCTCAGGTGTCACGGGGGCCAGCCGTCGACTGCAAGGAGCCTCTAGGGGTCACGGGGGGCGGCGCGTGCGGACGGGCAAGCGCGTCCGACGGGCGGCCTACCGGGGCTGGGAGAAGTGGACGGTGTCTTGGGCGAACTTGATGGTCACCGGGTTGGGCAGGTCCTCGAGGGTGCGCTGGCGGACCTTCTTGCGCGTGCGCACGGAGAGCTGTTTTTGGTTGATGACCAGCTCGTGGATGTCCACGCGCAGGTGGATGCTTTCCGTGGTGATCGTGCCGCGGAACTTTGGTGCGTTCTTCAGGATGAACGTGCGGCCGAGCCACGTCACTGTCGCGCCGTCGCCTTCGGCGTCGATCGTGGCCGAGACATCGCCGTCCGTCAGCTTCCATCCGCCGTCGTGCCCACGATTACGATCGACGTAGGTTGTAGCGGTGTGCCGCGAAAACGAGCAGGCGGCGACGACCAGGAGCAGGGCGGGAATGAGCAGACGCATGGCGAGAGCCTATCGCTATCCGAGGAACGCGTCGAGGTAGCCGCTCATGATCTTGTCGAGTCTGCCGGTGGATTGGCCCGTGCGACGGTCGCGTACCAGCGGCGACGGGCCTAGTTGGTATCGGCGCACGACAGCCGGCTCCGGCGGCGTGCCGCGTTCCAGGCGCGCGCGCAGTAGTGCTTTCAAGTCGTCGATCGCGTCGGCGCGCGTGGTGGCGTGCACCGCGGCCATCGACGGCAGGTGCACGAGGTGAAGCTCGATTTCCGGGCGCTTGAGGAGCCGGCCGGACGCGCCCTTGAGCCGCCGTTTCTCCAGCTTGAGTTCGCTCGCCGGGAACTCCGGGGCCTGCGCGGACGCGCGGAGCACCTCGACGCGGACGAGGTCGCGTGCGCCGCTCCGGCGCGTGTCGCGTCCGTCCGTGAGTTGGTGCAGGCCGGTTTCGCTGCGCAGCAGCGCGAACGCGCCCGCGCCCTCGATGGCCGCCGTGATCGTGTCCTCGGGTGGGTTGCCTCCGCAGCGGTCGTCGAGCACGCGGAACGTGAGCCCGCGCCGTTTCGCAAGGCCCTGGTACATGCGCGCCAGCCGTTCGACCCCGCCGACGCCGCCCGCCTGTGACTTGACCCGCGTGAGGGTTACGAGCGCGTCGGCAAGATCGCCGCAGTCCACGAGGAACCGGAGTCGCTGGAGTTCGAGCTCGTGCGCCGTGACGAACTCCTCTGCGCGCGCCGGGTTCGGATTGCGCTTGGTGACGGCGATGCTGGGCGTCAGCCGATCCAGGTCGCCGAGCACTTTCTCGAGCCGGTGGATTACGTCCAGAATCCCGAACGCCGCCGGGCGGTTGTCCCAAAAATCGGGGGCGTTGGAGCGGGCGAGACACTCCGCTTTCTTATCCCGTAGCGGCGCGGCGACTTCT
The DNA here is from genome assembly GCA_021776735.1 of Planctomycetota bacterium. Lineage (GTDB taxonomy): Bacteria > Planctomycetota > PLA2 > PLA2 > PLA2 > JAJFFH01. The sequence continues at coordinate 223,389 of JAJFFH010000051.1, forward strand.
TGCGCACGCTCGACTCCTTCCTCCAGCATCGCGAGGCGCGACGCGAGATCGCCCGTGGGGCCGCGCGGGTCGCCGTCGTCCACTCCGTCGTTGTCGTCGTCCTCGCGGACGGCTTTCACCTGGATCTGTCCACCCGCCGCGCTGATACGCAGAACGGTTCCTGGTGCAACGGTACCGCCCGCGATCGCGCGCGCGACCGGGAGCAGCACCATGCGCTCGACGGTGCGCTTGAGCGGCCGCGCGCCGAACGCGGGCGAGTAGCCGTGGTGCAGCAAGAGCGCGACGACATCGTCGTCCACATCGACGGCGAGCTTGCGGCGCGTGATGCCGCTGCGTTCCACGACGCGCGCGACCTCGCGCCGCGCGATGCGTTCGGCGGTATCGACGGCGAGCGGCCGGAAGTGGATGATGCCGTCGAGCCGGTTCAGGAACTCGGGCCGAAAGAAGCGATACAGTTCGCGCTGCGTCGTCTCGGGATCGGGGGGCGGGGGCGCCTGCCCGGAAAACCCGACGGGCGCCTCGCGCGGCGGTGCGGAGCCGACGTTGCTGGTCAGGATGATGATCGTGTTGCGGAAGTCGGCGGTCTTGCCTTCGCCGTCGGTGAGTCGTCCGGCGTCAAAAACCTGCAGGCAGAGATCGAAGACGTTGCGGTGCCCCTTTTCGATCTCGTCGAGGAGCACGACGGAGAACGGCTGCTCGCGCACCGCACTCGTGAGCGTCCCCGTGCGCCCCGCCTGCCCGATGAGCCGCTCAAACCCGTCGTACGACGCGTACTCGCTCATGTCGAACCGCAGGAGGCGCGCCGCGTCACCGAACAACAGCTCGGCCAGCGCACGCGCCATCTCGGTCTTGCCGACGCCGGTGGGGCCGACGAACAGCAACACCCCGTACGGCTTGCCGGGATCGGTCAGCCCGGCCTTGACGAGCGTGACCAGGTCGAGCACCGCGTCGAGCGCCTCGGGCTGGCCCATGACCCGCGCCTCGAAAAACGCCTGGGTCTTGTCGAGGTCGAGCGGCTGCGCGTCGTCCAGGAACTCCGACGGGATTCCGGTCGACTCCTGCAGCGTCGCGAGCACGTCCGCGTCGCCGATCGACGACGCTTCGGTTTCAAGAACACGTCGCAGCAGGCCGACGGCGCGGCCGGGCAGCGCGGTGCCCTGGAGATAGAAGTCCGTGAGCTCCAGCAACCGGTCGCACGTCGTGTCGGCCAGCTCCACGTCCTCGTCCGCCGCGACGAGTTCGAGCAGCGCCCGCGTCGCGTCGCGCGTGGTGGGCGAAACCTCGATGCGCGCGAACAGCCGGCGCAAGGACGCATGCCGCCCCAGTCCACGTTGGAAGGCCTCCGCGGTCGATTCGCCAAGGACGGCGATGTTTCCGGACTCGATGTGCGGCGCGAGCATCATCGCGACGTTTGTGTCGGTCTTGCTCGAACGGCCGACGTCCGCCAACTGCTCGAGGTTCGGAATATAGAGCAGGACCTTCTTGGGCTGCTGGGTCGCCTGCACGAGGTTGCGCACCTTGGTCTGCCACTCGCCGAGGTAGTGCGTGCCGGCCAGAATGTCTGCCGGCGTAACGCGGATGACGCGCCACTCGGGTGCGACATGACGGACGAGTTCGTGAACCGCGGCGGTCTTGCCCACGCCGGACTCGCCGATCAGCACCGCGGACCGCGACTTGGACCCGGAACCGTGCAGGACGCGGAGGACCGCCTCGATGATCGGTTCGACGCCGTATGCGGGCGGCAACTCGCCGGACTCCGCAGCGGCGGTCAGGTCGGTACCGAACTCGCGCAGGGCGACGAGATCCACGTCGTGGGCGACCCGCTCGGAAAGCCAATCATGGAGGTGCGGGAACCAACGCCTTGCCGCCCGCTCGAGCGCCTTTCGGAGCACGCGCACGTCCGGTCGCCACACGCCGTCCGGCCATCCGCCCGCGGCGTCGAGGAACCGTTCGGCCGAGCTCGCGGCGGCGCGGGTGACGTCGCTGTCGTCGTCGTGGGCGAGTGCGGTGACGAGCGAGCCGAGGGCGACGGCCGCGGCGCCGCGCGCCAGCGCCCGGGCCGCTTCCTGCCGCGCCTCCCACGAGGTGTCCTCCAAGAGCATGGTCGTGAGCGTGAGGTCGTGGCCGCGTCCGGCGACGCCGCGCGCCGCCGCGGTGCGCACGCTGGCGACGGTGTCGGCCAGCAGGCCCTCGATCGCGTCTTCCGGCAGCGGCCACGGCGGCTGTTCCCCGAGAAGGCCCGCGAGGGCGCAGCGGACCTCCTCGGCTCGGTCGTCCGCCATCGCGGCGACGCGGGAAACGATGGCTTCCTCGCGCCGTTGCGCGGACGCGCCGACGGCGGCGGCACGGACATCGCCGTCCGTATGCTGCGTCGCTTCGAGCCAGTCCTCGACACTCGCTTCGCCCAGCGCGCGCACGAGAATGTCGAAGGCGCCATCGTCGCCGTCCACGACCGCGGTGATCTTTTGTTCCAGCATGCCGGTTCAGGCGCTACCGTACGAAAACCGTGGCTGCGAAACCCAAATCCGATGTGATCTTCGATCAGCTCGACGAGTTGGTCCTGGCGGACGACCTTCCCGAGGTGGAGCGCGTCGCGATGCGCGCGGTGCGGGGGGCGCCAGCGGAGTCCGCGCGCGATCTGTGGGCCTACGTCGCGTTTGCGCGGTTTGAGTTGGGACAGACGCGGGCGGCGGTGACGGCGGCGCAAAAGGCGCACGACCCGCTCCTGCTCGCCAAGGCGCACTTTCACCTCTGGGAGTTCGACGAGGCGGCGCGCCTGCTGGACGGTATCTCGGCGGATGGTGCTTCGGCGGGTGGTGTTTCCGGGGATCGCGACGACGAGGCGGAGGCGGCGTGGTACCGCGGCGTGCTGATGGAGTTTTCGGGGCGGGACGGGGCGCAGGAGTTCAAGCGGGCGGCGCGGCTTGCCCCCGATCTGTTCTCGCTGCCGGTGCCGATGGCCGACGGCGAGATCGAGGCGGTCTTTCGCCAGACGCTGCGCAGCCTGCCGCCGGAGATTCGGGAGTTCGCGAACGAGACCGTCGTCGTCATCCGTGCGCTGCCCCTGCCGCATCCCGATGTCGATCCGCTGTCCCTGGGCCTGTACGTCGGCCGCGACCTGTTGAGTCGCTGGCCGGAGATGTCTGGGGAGTTGCCGCCGCACATCGAGGTCTTCCACAAGAACATCGAGCGCACCGCGCACAACCGCGACGAGGTGATCGCCGAGTTGCGCATCACGCTGCTGCACGAACTCGGCCACCATCTCGGCTTCGACGAAAGCGGCGTCGCTGAGATGGGTCTGGGCTGAGGAAATCTGTCCGGATGGCGACTGCGGGCCGGGTCCGTGGACGGTTGCCCGGACACATTTCCTTAGTATGGGGCTGCGGCGCGGCCTACCCGATGTTGGGGGGCTGGATGCCGAGGATTTCTCCGTAGACGTCGTTGAGCCGGGTGCGCAGGCTGCCGCGCAGCTTGTCGATCGTTTTGCGCACCTTCATGTGGTACGCGTACGCTTCGACGACGAGGCGGAGCATGGCGGTACGGGACTTCGACGGCGGCGACGAGTCGAGCACGCGGACCACGATGGGAAGCAGGCGGGCACGCATCTTTGCGTCCCGACCATAGCGGAGTTCGAGACGATCGAGCATGCGCCCGGCCTCGCGTTGCATTTCTTGATTCACGGGATCGGGGCCTTTGCATCAGCCGTGCCACGTCCCCAGCAGCCCCAAGCAGCGGATTGCGTCGAAACAAAACAGCAAACGGACGGCGATGTCTTGGGTGGTGGACGTTTCGCTCGGAGCCGGGGTCGATCGTCCAGTTTTTGCAATTCGGCGTAGACGGCCGTGTCCTTCCTGTGGTGAAGTGGTCGTGGAACTCCGGGCCCATGGCGGACGAGCTGAAGCATGATGCTGCACGGGACATTCCGCGAGTCCATGGACCCATGCGATGAGAACAACGGCGCGCGCGGCGCTCTGGATCGCCGGCCTGGCCGGTTGTTCCGACGCGGTCGAGGAGTATCCGGCTCCGCGACGCATATGGGTCGGGTCGAAGCCGCGCGTGCCGTTCCCCGAGTTGTCCGACTACGAGGAGCCGGACGTTCGAACGTCGCCGGGCGCGGCGGCGTCACCGACGTTCGTAAAGAACTGCGGTGCCGAACAGGTGGACCCCGATACGTTCGAGGTCTACTTCCGTCGGGCTTTGTACGGAGGGTGCGCCAGTGGCTATGTGTTTTCGAAACGGCGTGTGTACACGGCGACGGGCAGGACTGTGAAGGACAGTGGCGGAACCTGGACGGAGTACCACTTGATGGCTGATGCTACAAAATAGTCTAATTGCTGGCTAGAGCAAGCGACGGCTCGCGCGTTCTACGCTCTCTCGTCGATGAAATCGAAGTCGTCCGGCAAGTCTTTCGGCCGCGTTAGCTGGTGACTGTGTCGCGCGTGGATGACCCAGACCGTCTGTATGTCGTCAAGGCGATCGTGTCGTGAATCCGCGCCAGCCATTCGACGGCGACTCGGGGCCCGCCTGTTTCAGAATGCGCTGTTTCGCTGCTGGCGTGATGACGGACGAGACGAGGGCCGCGTCGATGGGTCGGTTCCAGAGAGCCTACGGATTTCGCGGGCTCGGATCAACGCACGTTCATTTCATCCAAGTCCCGTATTGCGAGTGAATTGCCCGGCGGAGCGCGTCCCGGGCGAGAGCGGTGCGGGTGCGGTGCCACGCTCCACGACGGTCTTGGCAATGAGCCGATTATTCGAAGGCTCCGAGCGGTGCTCTTAGAGCGCAGACGCTAAGATGACCATGTGCGTGTGCTCCGTTGCTTTCGCTCGCCGCTGCGGTTCCACCGGCTGCCCTCGCTTCGGCTCGGCGTCGTCGTCCTCGCGTGGTGTGCGCTGTTCGCCCACGGCTGCTTGGGCGAAGACGACGCTCAGTCGAGGCCTGGGAGTCGGGCCGAGCAGGTGGTTCGCGAGGCGCTGCCGACGGCGTGGAGACAGAAGGACTTTGGCGTACAGGCGGAGGACGTGGGCAGTCGAACTCCTCCCCGCATTTATGGCGTCGAGATTCGAGTCATGTTGGGGAGGGATTTGCGCCTCCGGCCGTCAGCCAACCCGCCCGTGATTCTCGCTAGGTGACGATCTGAGTGTTTGAGCAAGCGATGACAGAATCGTCTGTTGTCGCGAGGCGTGGATTCTGTGTGACCTACGAGGCGGCAGATTTGTGCGCACCGTTCTCGTTGCGGGAGTCTCTCTACGGGCTTGGAAGTACTGACCACGAGCCTGTTTCGCGAGTCCGCTTCCCGGCCTTCGTCAGGCGTACACAACCGCGCCGTACGAGACCACCGAGCCCGATTCCGGGTGGATTCTTCCTTGGCTGTAGCTCAATAGCTCGCCCGCTTGCTCCGGTTCGCCCAGGCGTAGGGTCAGATAGATCGGGGCGACGCCGCACACGTTGCGTGTGTTTTTTTCTTTGGCGATGCTCTCGAAGAATGCTTCCGCGTCGCCTTCGATGATCGGTTCGAGCATCTTTTGGTCGGCCTTCTTGAGTGCCTGCTCGCCGGCTTCATCGAGGCCCTCCGGGTCGTCGTAGACCGGGCCGACGTGGGCGAAGTCCACGCTCGCGAGTACCAGCACGTTGCGTCCGTCTTTGGCGATGGTCTCGCTCAATGCGGCGAGGAAACGCTCCACCTCGTCGTCGCCCTTGGGGGTGCCGCGTTCCAGGAAATCATGGAACGAACCGATCAGCAGCGGCACCATTGTCGGCGGGTTTTCCGGCCAGTGCCGGGCGAGCCACAACGCCTGGAACTCGATCGAGTGCTCCTTGCGGTGCGCTATCTCCTCTTCGGTCAACGACTCGCCGTACCGCTCCTCGAGTTGTTCGACAAACGCGGTGTCGCACGGCACCGTGCCGAGCGGCGTCGCGAAGTGCTTTTTGCACGCGATGAACGGACGCGTCGCCACCTCGTGCCGGACTCCCAGAACCACGACGACATCGGGGCGCTCGGCTGCGGCGAGTCGCTGGTGCGCGGCACTGTAGACCTCCGCCCCCAACTCAAGATCGATGTGCGGCGCGATCAGCCGGCTGATTCGTATCCCGGACCAAGAGGATGCGGGGATGGGGGGTGCGGGGGAAGCGGCGGAGGATCCCGTCGCCAGGATTTCGTCCAGGAACGCGCGCGCGCCGTCCGCGTCTTCGGGGTATGCCTGACCCGCGTGCGTGGCCGGTCTCGTGTCGACGGCGAGATAGTCCGCGCGCGCTTGGCGCTCCTCGGCGACGTTTTCGTTGTCCAGAAACAGCCAGGAGTCGAGCGCGTCCACCAGGTGCTCGAGGTTCTCCTTGGGCACGACCCCCGCTCCTCGACGCATCAGGTCGGCCTGCATGTCCTCGACCGTGTGTTCGCCGTCCAGATACTGAAGCAGCGGCACGACCCCGGCTTCGAACGGAATGCCCGGCACCGCGAGATTGTCGGGGTCGCGGACATACGCCACCGGCCCACCCTCGGTTTCGGCGGTCATGATTTCCAGGTCGGCGCGCAGCTTCGGCTTCATTCCCCAAGGGTAGACGACGCCGCGTGGCGGAGCGAAAACCGAACTACTCGTCTTTGTCGTTGCCGCGGCGACCGGTGGTCAGGGAGAGTCTTTTGCCACGGCGGATCAGCTCCAGCTTGACGCCGTCCTTGGCCAGCTTTCTCACCTGCTTGGCTTCGTCGACCAGCGTGCCGTCGATGCGCACGAGGATATCGTGTTGTTTCAGGCCGATCCTTTCCGCGCGCGAACCTGGGAGGATCTTGTCCAGCACCACGCCGCCGCCGGTCGGCAGCTCGAGGTGATGTCGCAGGGTCTCGGTCGCAGGTCGCGCCACCACGCCGATGATCGGCTGGGGCAACCCGGTCACGAACCGGCGGAGCACGCTTGTGGTGCCGGCGTCGAGGTCAAATCCGGGCATCGCGGTAGCCACGAACAGGCCGCGCGATCCCAGGAACTTGTACTTCTTGCGCAGGTCCGAGAACGTCCCCTGGTCCTTGATCTCTTTCAGGACCGTTTCGCCGTCGAGCAGCTTGGCCGCCAGCTTGTAGCCTCCGTTGCCCGTGCTGGTGAGCTGGTAGGTGCCCTTCTTGCCGTTTTCGGAGAAGCTCCCGCTCATCGATTCGCCGCCGCCCCGATCGACCTGGATCCGCAGGCCGCCGCCGGGCCACATGAGCGGCGTTCCCAACTGAAAGGCCGCGCCGACACCGCCGTGCATGCTCTTGAGCTTTCGCATGGCGCGCTCAATACGTTTCTTCTCGCCCGATTCCAGGTCTTCGATGATCGACTTCACGAAGCCGTTCGCCGGCGAAACCGGCCCACCCATGACTCGGAACGGGGGCTTGGCCGGCACCGGGTTCTCTTTCTTCTTCTTGTTCGGAACCGGCTCTTCGCCGTCTTGGGCCAGGGTTGCGCACGCAAGCAGGGCCAACGCGGTCAGTGTGGTCAGGATCGGAAGGTTCGGCATACGCATGATTATTTTCCGGTTACGAACTGGATGTCTTCGTGGCGGACGCGGAGTTCCGCGAGAGTACCCACGTCGGTGGCGAGTCGCGGCAGGCCATCGACGCGACGGACGATGACGACCCGAAAGCGGTTCTTGTCCACCGGATCGACGCGGGCCCACCGTTGCGCGGAGGCGGGCAAGAACCGCAACGGCAACGTGCCCTTCAGCGACCCGGACGCCAGCGTGCGCACGGTCATGGCCTGAAAGCCCACGTCGCGCATGCCCTCGAACGCGAGTTCGATCTGGACGATGGCGTCGGCGAGATGGGCGGCGCGCGTTCGCTCGCCCGGCCCCGGCTCGTCGCGGACAAACTCCGTGAGCCGGCCGGGCAACGGGCGGAGATCCTCGCGCAGACCGGCCAGCGTCGTGTCGAGCCGCCCGGGCGGTGTTGCGGGATCCACGGCCGCGAGCCGGCGCAGGACCTCTTCGGTGTCTTCGATCGGGGTTGTCGCCTGCTCGATCGCCGTCTGATCGCGTGCGCCGAGCCGGTACGCACCGGCGTGGGTGAGCGCGAGCAGAAACACCGCCGCAGCTGCCGCCGCCCACGGCCGCCAGCGTCCGTGGGCGGCCCCCGCGCCCCCTTGCATTTTTTGCCCGGTCGGAACAGTGCGAAGCGAGCGCGCCCGTACGTCCGCCGGAGTAAACGACCCGCGGACGGGGTCCAACTTCTGCGACAGTTCGTGCAGCCTGCGCAACGCGTCCCAGCGTGCCTTCAGCTCGGGCTCGGCGGCCAGCCGTGCGTCCAGACGCTGGGCCTCCTCAAGCGCCAGGCGCCCGTCGAGGTGCAGCGAAAGCCGCAGGTCGTCTTGGTTTGCCGCGTCGTCAGTCATCACGCTAGAGCCACTTCATTAGAGCCACTGTTCCATACGTCCCACGAGGCGCTTGCGCGCCCGGGCGAGCCGGGTGGAAATCGTCTTGGGCGGACAATCGCAGATTTTTCCCGCTTCTTCGTAGGAAAGTCCGCGGATGGCGCAAAGCGCATAGGCCTCGCGAAATTTGGCCGGCAGCGCCGAAATTGCCTCGCGGAGCACCTCCTGGGCCTCCGCGAACGAGGCAGCGTCCGGGGGCGTGGTCTCGGCGTTCGGGCCGAACGAGGCCCGATCGACCGCGGCCTGTTGGTGGCGGTGCCGCGTCGATTCGCGCCGGTACCGGTCGTGGCAGAGGTTGCGAGCGACCGTGCAAATCCAGGCGGCAAACGGCCGCTGCGGGTCGTATGCCTGGGGCCGCCGCAGGAATCGCAAGAACACCTCCTGCCCGACATCTTCGGCCGCGTGGCGGTCGCCGGTGAGCAGGTGCGCCAGATCCACGATGCGGTCCCGCCAGCGCTGGACCAACACGTCGAACGCATCGGCCTCGCCGCCGATCAGGCGCGCGGCCAAGGACTCGTCGCTGGCGACAGAACGCATCGACGCCCCTACGCGCGCCGAGCCGCTGGTGCTCCCGGACCGTTCGCGACGATCAGTCGCGCCGGCGCAACATTCGGAGGATCTGGTCGAGCTTTTTCTCAAGACGATCGGCGCGCCGGGCCGGAAGACGAACACCGGCGTTCCTCATCTCCTTCAATACGCTCAATCGCGCTTCGTGATAGGCGATCTTTCTTTCGGCGCCAGCCTTGCGAGCGGCGCGCACCAGCCGCTCCTCGCGCTTGATCCAGCGCTCCAGACCGGAACCCGCGCGCTTCTTGGAGGCCGTTTCATCGCCGTCCGTTCGCTTTTTCGGGGTGCTGTTGCGTGCCTTGGCCTTGCGCATCAGGTCGCGCAGTTCTGCCTCGGCCTTGTCGAGTCTCTTGTCGACGTTGGGTCGCTTGCCGGCCTTCTTGATCTTGGGTCGGGGGGGGGCGGGGGCCGGAACGTCGCGGACGTCGGTCGGCATCGGCTTGGGCTTGGCCGCGCCGGGCGGCGCGAGGCGCTCGACCTCGTAGTTGGTGATGCGGGGGCCGAGGACGATGGTGCCGGTGATCGACCCCGAACCGCGGCGTAGGACGTAGGCGACCTTGGCGCCCACCTTGCGCGTCTGGATTGCCTTGACGAGTTCTTCGAAGGTGAGCACGGGCTTGCCGGCGAACTTCGCGACGATGTCACCGGGTCGGAAGCCGGCGCGGGCCGCCGAGGACTTCTTGACAAGCTCGACGATCAGGACGCCGCTGACGTCCTTGCCGAGCCCGTAGTGCGCACGGATTTCGGCGCTGACCGGCACGGCGGCGATGCCGAGGAATGCCGGGCGGTCTTTTTGGTCCTCGTCTTGGGCGACGGTCGGGATGGCGAGCGCGAGGAGTGCGGGAAGATAGCGGAGGAGACGCATGGCCGCATTATCCAAGAATCGGGCAGTTTCGTTAGACTCCCCGGTGATGGGCATCGTTTTGAAGTACCGCGGGCCGGAGGGCGAGGAGCGGGTCGAGGAGTTCGAAAAGGACTCCGTCACCGTCGGCCGCGGTCTCAATTGCGACCTGACGCTGTCCGATCCCGAGATCAAGGAGGAGCACTGCGTCTTCACGGTCCGGGCGGGGGACGATGGGCGGCCGGACGGGTACGAACTGGCCGAAGTCGGCGAGTCCGGCGCCGTCCTGGTGAACGGCAAACCGCATTCCTCCGGGGTCGTTGCCACCGGCGAGGAGATCTGGATCGGCGGCACCGTCCTCTTCGTCGTGCCCGACTCCGCCAACGTGGTTGCGTTCACCGAGGGTGATTCGACCGTGCGCGAGGAGGTGCCCGCGGCGGCCCCGTCGCTCGCCACCCAGAGAGCGGCCGGGGGACGCGTCGCGCCGGTTGACGATCGTTTCGCGCTCTTGGAGAAGGTGGGTCGGCTGATCCGCCTCATCGGCTCGAACGAGGATGTCTTCGAGGGCATCCTCGACACGATGTTTGAATCGGCCCCGGTGCGGCGCGGATTCCTGGCGCTCTTGCGCAAGGGCGGCGAGCTCAAGGTCAAGGCGCAGCGCGTGCGGGAATCCGGAACCACCGCGGGCGAAAAGATCGAGGTCAGCCGCACTCTTGTCGGCAAGGTGCTCGAGACCGGCAAGGCCGTGCTCACGTCCGACGCGGAGGCCGACGAGGATTTCTCCGCGGCGCGGTCGATTCACCGCCTGCGAATCAAGGCGGCGATCTGCGTGCCGCTCATCGCGGATGGCAAGGTCGTCGGCCTCCTGTACGGCGACAACCGCGAGCGCCCCGGTAGCCTGACGCCGGACCATCTCTCCGTGCTCGCCGCGCTGGCCGGTGTGGCCGCGCTGGCGGTCGAGCAGATTCGTCTGCTCGCGGCGGCGGACCAAAAACGCCGCTTCGAGCAGGCGCTGGCCATCGCCCGTTCCATCCAGCGCAGCTTCCTGCCGTCCAAGCCGCCGGCCCTTGACGGGCTCGAGGTCTGGGGGCGGTCGGACAGTTGCGACGAGACCGGCGGCGACTACTACGACTTTTTCAGGATGCGCGACGGCAGCCTGCGCGTCGCGATCGGCGATGTCACGGGCCACGGCGTCGGGCCCGCGCTCTTGATGGCCACCGGGCGCGCGGTGACGCGCGTGCTCATGGACGACGAGCCCAACCTAGAGCGGCTCATGTACAAGCTGAACCACCACATCGGCGCCGACGTGCGCGACGGCCGGTTCATTACGATGTTTGTCGGCCAGATCGACGCCAAGGAAGGCCGTTTCCGACACGTTGGCGCCGGCCACACCCCGCCGATCTGGTACCGCAAGGGCGACGACTCGACGCACCTGATTCATAGCAAGGGGCCGCCTCTCGGCATCCTGAAGGGCATCGACTACAGCGCGGGCACGGATCTTCCCGTCGCGCGCGGCGATGTCATCCTCTTCACGACCGACGGCATCATGGAGGCCATGGACGGCAAGGGAGAGCAGTTCGGCATGCAGCGGCTGCGCGACCTCGTGGTCGCCCATTCCGACGATTCGGCCCGCGAGCTCGTCGAGGCGGTCTGCACGGCGGTCGATGAGTTTTGCGACGGGCGACCGTTGGCCGACGACGCGACCCTCGTCGCAGTTCGACTCTTGTAGGGGTTGCCGCGGCGAGAATCGCACTGAGCGATTTCGGTAGGCCATGGTTGCACGGCTGTCGTTGAACCCGCGACGCCGGGAAGAGCCGGGGCGGGTTATGGGAGCGAGAGCACCGTCCCGGTGCTGGTTGTTTTTGGGGGGCGGGGGCGCGTGCGGGGGGGCGCACTCCGTCATGCGGCGGCTTTTTGGTCGGGATACAATGCCTGGTTCGGAGTGAATTCCAGACCGCGACGACCTGACGACCCAACCGATGTCACGCACCCGTTCCACCCGTTCCCAGCGCCGCTCGGGGGCGCGCACAGCACCTTCGATGGATGTCTCTTCGCTTTCCCGCTATCCCGGGCATGAGGAGGCCTACCGGCTGCTCGTGCTCACTCGCCTGATCGACGACGAAGCGCCGAATTTCCTGCGCAAGAACCTCGGTTGGTCGTACCACGCGCCCTGCGCGGGCCACGATGCCATCCAGTTGGCGCTCGGCTGCGCGTTTCGGGCGTCGCACGACTACCTGTTTCCCTACTACCGGGATTTGGGCACCGTCTTGGCGGCGGGCCTGACGCCGACGGAAGTCATCTTGAACGGGCTCTCGAAGGCGGACGACGTGGCGGGGGGTGGACGACACATGTCGAACCACTTCGCCAAGCCCGAAATCCACGTGCAAAACGTGTCGAGCTGCGTGTCGAACCACATTCAGCACGCCGCGGGCCTGGCGCGCGCTGCCAAGCTGTACAAGTCCGACGCTCTCGTGTTTGCCAGCTTCGGCGAGTCGTCCGCGGCCGAAGGCTACGTGTACGAGGCGATCAACGGTTCGAGCCGCGAACAGCTCCCCGCGGTGTTCGTGATCCAGGACAACGGCTACGGCATCGGGGTGCCGAAGGAAGTGTCGGCCGCCAACGAGCTGATCGCCGAGAACTTCTCCGGCATCAAGAACCTGCACATCGAGTACTGCGACGGGCGCGATGTCTTCGACTGTTTTCGAGCCGTCCAGGCCGCCTGCGAATACGCCGCGTCGGGTGCGGGGCCGGCCATCGTGCAGGCCGCCTGCGCGCGTATCGGGGCGCACTCGAACTCCGACAATCACGGGCTCTACCGCTCCAAGGCGGAGTTGGCTGCCGCGCGAGAGCGCGACCCGCTGCCGATCTTTCGCAGCACGCTTCTCGGGCTGGGCCACCTGACCGAGGACGACCTCGAAGAGATCGAGGGCGTTGCCCGCCAACAGTTCGAAAACGCCATGGAAGCTGCGATGGCCGCCGAGTTGGCGGACCCCGTTACCGTGCTCGACCATCTCGTTCCCCCGGCCTTCGAGGCCGAGGAGGTGCGTGGCGGCGAAGGGCCGGAGTGCACGATGCGCGAGGGCATCAATCGCGCCCTGAAGGGCGAGTTCCGCCGCAATCCCGACACGTTCCTTTGGGGCCAGGACATCGCCTGCGGCGAGAAGGAAGGCATCTTCAAGGTCTCGGACGGGATGCAAAAGGAGTTCGGTGACCGGCGCGTGTTCAACGCCCCGATTGCCGAAAACTACATCCTGGGCACGGCGAACGGCTTCTCGCGCTTCGATCCGAAGATCCGTGTTGTCGTCGAGGGCGCGGAGTTCGCGGACTACCTCTGGCCCGCGTTCGATCAGGTCGTCGAGCTGTCGCACGAGTACTACCGGACCAACGGCCAGTTCGCGCCGAACGTGCTCGTCCGCCTGGCCTCGGGCGGCAACATCGGCGGCGGGCTGTACCACAGCCAAAACATCGAGGGCCTCCTCGCGACACTGCCCGGCCTGCGCATCGTGCAGCCGGCGTTCGCCGACGACGCGGCGGGCCTGATCCGCACCGCGCTGCGCAGCCAAGGCGTGACCTTTTTTCTCGAGTGCAAGTACCTCTACAACCAGCCGCGCACGCGCACCCAGGTGCCGGACGACTTCGTCGTGCCCTTCGGCAAGGGCCGCGTGCGGCGCGAGGGTTCAGATGTCTCGGTCATCACCTACGGCACGGCGGTCCATCACGCGCTGGCTGCGGCCGGCACGGTCGAGCAGGAAGATGGCCTGTCCGTTGAGGTGTTCGATCTGCGCTCGATCAACCCGCTCGACATGGACGGCATCGCCGCCAGCGTGGCGAAGACCAGCCGCGTCGTGGTCGCCCACGAAGACAAGGTCTTCGGCGGCTTCGGCGGCGAAATCGCCAGCCGCATCACAAAGCGGTGTTTCCGGGAACTCGACGCCCCGGTCGAGCGCGTGGGCCAGGACTACGTCCCGACTCCGTTCGCAAGGCACCTGGAAGCCGCGATGCAGCTCAATCCGACCCGAATCGTGGACGCCATCCGAAGCACCGCCGCGTACTAACAAACGAACGCAAATCGCCGTCCGTCCGCTGTGGTCCGAAGTCCAACAAAAGCAAACGGACGGCGATAATCCGCCCCCCGCATTCACGGTCCGCGAAACGTTGACGCGCCAACATCGTCAGATGTTGGGCCAAACATTACGGGCCAACAATTCACCAGACGCGTGGTCCCTGGACGCGCCAACATCGTTAGATGTTGGGCCAACAAACACTGACGCGCCCTCCAGCGCGTCACTTCGAACGCGCCGGGCGCCGCTTCTTCTTCGGGGCCGGCGGGGCCTCCTTGGGCGGGCAGTCGCACCAGCCGGAGAGACATCCACAGTCAAGGCACGTTTCGAAGTACTCATGATCGCAGACCACGCAGCGGAAGACCTCGGTCGGGTCGGTGTAGGCCGTGGCGCCGCAGTCCTCGCACCGCTGCTTGGGGCGCTGGATCAAGAGTCGATAGTTGAAGTCATCCATGGATGTCTGAGGCCCCCAAGAGCAACTCTAGAGCGGTCGAATCGAGTGTTTCGGCCACTCCTCTGAAGATACCAACGAAAGCCTCATTGTAACAAATCCAGGCGGCCTTGTCGTATCGCTCTAACCCTTTTTGGAGTCAGAGGTTACGTCGGCTGCCTGCTTGCTGCGCCGGGCCGCCGGGGTGAGGCCCATGCGGCGGTAGGCCGACTCGAGGGCGGTGTAGCGAGGTCCTGGGCGCAGTCCTAGGTTCCAGCAGAGCTTGGCGCGGCAGACCGGGCACAACAGGATCGGGCGTTTTTCGGCCTCGCGCATCGTGCGCGCGCCGTTCATCAGGCACTCGAAGTAGAGGCAGTGGGGAATCGAGAGCAGGTGACCCGCTTCGTGGAGCGCCAGCGAGATCATCCGGAAACGGCGGCGAATCGGTTGCTCTTCGGCTCCGAGCCGGCGGGTGCTCATGATGCCGACCCGCCACTGAAACGAGGACCATCCGAAGGCTCGGCCGCCCTTGCCGAGCCACAGGTCGCGGTCGGTCACGGCCAGTTGAAACAACGCGTCCTTGGGCAGTTGCGTAATCAGCGTGGGGAGCAGCCGGAACACCGTAATGCGGCGGTTCTTGGCGTCGAACGCGCGCGGCGGGATCGGAATCGGCTTGCGGACGGTCACGGATCGCCCGAAAAACGCCTCGAGCGCTTTCGCGATGCGGGTCAGGAGCTTCGGGTCGCGGGGCGGTCGGGTGAGCAGGGGCTGGATGTAGATCTTTTTGCGAAGCGCCGTGGGTCGGGCCGGGCCGGCGTCCTTGTACGCCGCGAACGTTTGCGGCTTTTCCTCGACGATGTCGCGCCAGGTGCCGCGGGTCGGCGGTCCCAACGTCTTCCAAAACCCCTCCGGAATCGGCACGTCGGGGCCGGAGGCCGGGAGCAGGGCGCCCAGCGCGACAACAACGACAAGGGAGAGGACGGGTCGGACGCTCACTGCCGCCAGTATAGTCAGCGGGCCGTGCGCTACACCACGTGTCCCAAGTGCAGCGCGCTCGTCGAGCCCCGGCACAAGCGCTGTCCCTACTGCGAAACCGACCTGCGTCCTGCGGGCGCGCCCAGTCCGCGCCGTGACGCGGAGGACACCGCGTATCTCGGCAAGGTGGCCATCCTGGCCAACACCGTGCTCTTTTTGGCTGCGGTGATGCTCGACCCGACCCGCGCCGACCAAGACGGGTTTGCCTTCTCGCCGTCCGGGTTCGCGTGTTGGATGTTCGGCGTCGGGGACTACCGCATGCTTGTCGGCTGCGGGCAGTGGTGGCGGCTCGGGACGGCGATGTTTCTGCATCTGGGGCTGATGCACCTCGCGTTCAACTGCTTCGCGCTGCTCTATGTCGTGCCTCCGGCTGCTCACACGTTCGGGCGCAGCCGTTCCCTCGCGATCTACCTCGTCACGGGCCTTGCCGTCAACGTCGTCAGTCACTATTGGTTCAAGGGTGCGGGCGCGGGCGCGTCCGGGGCGCTGAGCGGCATGATCGCTGCGCTCGCCGTGTGGGGCTGGCGTCGCGGCGGGGCCATGGGCGACCAACTCCGCCGGTCCATGCTCGTGTGGATGATCTACATCTTCGTCTTCGGTCTTGTTTTGTCGACGGCCGGAAGGGCGATCGATCATCGCGGGCACATCGCCGGGTTCGTGATCGGCGCGGGGCTGGGCTGGCTCGCGTCTGCGGTCTCAACCCCGCGGGCGGACCGGATCTGGGCCTTGTGCGGCAAGGCTGCCGCGGTCGTCGTCGTGGCCATGTTCGCGTTCGGGCTCGTGCCGCAGGTCATTCGCGTCTTTCAGCGCGACGACGTGGTCGCTTCGTCGCGCGCGGTGAAACGAACGGTCGAGCGCATTAACGACGTGCGCCAAAACAAGGCAGATGTAGCGTCGCTGCCCAAGACATCGCCGTCCGTACGCGGTGGTTCGAGTTCAGGGCGGCTCAAAGAGGCGATGGACCGTCTGTTGCGGTCCATGCGCGCGGGTGAGCGACCGCGCGGGGAGTACGACGCGGTGATCCGCGCGTGGGTTGTCTGGAAACACGAACTCTTTTGTGGCTACGGGATTGAATACCGAAAATGACGACCGCGAAGCGACCGATCTACGACTTCAACTCATGGCTGGGGATGCGGTTGCTCGAGGATGGCACCGTCGAGCTCGAAGCGCGGGCCCCGGAGCACCAAATCGGGCACGAGATGGTGCACTTGGCGGTGCTCACGACCCTGGGCGAGGTTGCGGCGGCGCATGCGGCGGACTGCGCGGTCGTGCCCTCGGCACTGACGGTGAACTTTCTGCGGCCGGCCGCTATCGGCCGTCTGACCGCGAAAGGGCGCGTGTTGACCAAGGGGCGGCGGTTGTGCACCGCCGAGGGAGAGGTATTCTCCGGCGACAAACTCGTGGCCAAGGTCACGGTGACGTTCGCCGTGATGCAGCCTTCAGGCTAGAGCTGCGTTTGGCCCGGATTTCGCCGAGTCTGAACGCTGGGGCCGTTGCCGGCCCCGGGTAGAATCTCCGTTTATCAATTCGCATTTCGGCACGACAGAAAGGAATCACAGGATGCAACACGGGCTCCGCATTACCGCGGCCGCCTTGGCGCTCCTCGTTGCGCTGTCCTCCGTGGCGCAGGCCAAAACCCAGGAAGAGCTCAAGCAGAGCCTGGAGAAGAAGCTTGCGAAGCCGTTCCTAAAGAACGCCGCGTGGGTCCAGGACTACGACGAGGCCAAGAAGCAGGCCAAGGCTCAAAACAAGCTGATCTTCGCGTACTTCACGCGCAGCTACTCGCCATGACCGCCTTGCAATGCTGTTGAGGGCGGTGCCCTCAGCGACCCTGCGTTCAAGGAATGGTCCGCCAAGTATGTGATGTTTTTGCACATCACCTCGCAGATCGAAGGCCGCAAGGATGACGGTCTTCTGAGCAAGAAGGGGCTGAACTCGTTCCCGAGCTTCGTCTTTCTGGACGCGGGCGGTGCGATGTTGGCCAAGCACCAGGCCACATCGATGGCCGACATGTCCATGGAGGGCTTCGAGCGGACCGCCTCGGGTCCGGTGAAGGAGTACCTCGACCTCAAGGCCAAGGCGGCCTCGGGCGACAAGGGTGCGATCGTCCAGCTCGCGCTCAAGGAAGCAACGATGGGCTCCATCGCGGACGGCGAGACGCTGAAGAAGCGTCTGGCCGGCATGGAGCTGACCGCCGAGCAAAAGACGACGGTCAGCGGCCTGATGACGGACTTCAAGTTCGCCAAAGCCCTGAAGGCGGCCAACGCCCTGTTCAAGACCGACCAGGCCACGGCGCGCAAGCAACTCGGCGCCGCGATCGTCAAGATCCTCAACGCGGGCGAAATGCCCACGAAGAAGTACGCGGGCCTCCTGCGTTTCGCGTTCGGCTACTGCCTGAAAGAAGGCGAACTTGGTGCGGCTGAAAAGGCTCTTGAGGGCCTGAACGCAGCGTTCGGGGATAGTCCCCGCGCGGCGGGAATGCTCGACGCATTCAAGACGCGCCTCGCCGAGGCCAAGGCTGAAAAGGCCGACGAGGCGAAGGACGGCGCGAAGGAAAAAGAGACCGAAGAGCCCAAAGAGGAAGAGATCGAAGAGTCCGACGGCGACGGCTAGCCCGTCCTGTTGCTTCATCGACTGACTCAGCGACAATCAAGGGCGTCGGCTACGGCCGGCGCCTATTTTTTTTGCAGACCTACGTGCCCGAGCGATGGAACCCGACGACCTGATTTGTCTTTGCTACCGCGTCTCGCTGCGCAAGCTCGTGAACTACGCGCGCCGCGAGCGCCCGTCGCGTGCGTCGCAGATGAGCCAGTGCCTCGACGCCGGCACGGGTTGCGGCTGGTGCATCCCGTTCCTCAAACGTATCCAGGCCGACCCGGACGGCGTTGCCCCGGCGATGTCGGCCAGCGACTACGCGCGCGACCGGGCGAAGTACCACGTCCGGCTACGAGACGGCGAAACCAAGCACGGCTACTGACCGCGATTTTTTCGGCGGATGCGACATCATTGATGGGTGGCCCGCAACGGGCATACGCTTTCAGCCACAGAGGACACAGAGATCACAGAGAAGATTTCCAGACTTCGAGGGAACTGTGCATGGCTACCCGGGCGAAGTCGTGATCCGCGGTCAAGAGCGTGAGCGAGTGATGGATGCAGAGTTGAGCCAGCAGAGCATCGATCGTGCCTACGCGTCGTCCTTTTTCTTGCGGCCCTTGCGGCGCTTGCCTTGGCCCTTTTTCTTGCGGCTGTTTTTGCCCGCCTTGCGCGCTTCGTAGGCGGCGATCGGATCGAACGTGTCGTGGTTCTCGCGCCACCACTTCTGCCACGCGCGCAGGTTGGGGAACTTCTCACCGGTGGCGTAGCGCAGTGCCTTTTGCACGGCGCCCTTGTGCCCTTGGCCCCCGGCTTTCTTTGCCCAGAGTCCGAGCAACTGGTCGATGGCTTTCTTGCTCGGCACGTTGGCGGCTGCGCGGGTTCGTGCGCCGACCACTTCCTTGTCCGCGCCGGTCTTGATGTCGAGCAGCGCCTTGATTGACTTTTCCTGGGCGAGATCATGCAGCGCTTCGGTGACCGCCATCAGCTCCGGACGTTTTTGCTCTTGGCCTTTCGCGGCGAGCGGACGCAGCCGCGCCGCCAGGGCCGTGGCCGCTTTTTTTTGATCGGCCAGGGTCGTGCGCTTACCCAAGGCCTTGATGGCGGCCGTTCGCACGGTCGGATTCTTGGATCTGAGCAGTTTCGCAAGCGGGGCGACGAGGCGCTTGTGCTGGACCCCGACGACTTCCTGCAGGGCCGCCAGCACATGGGCGTCGTCTTTGGACGCGAGCTGATCCGCGAGTCGCGACGCCTCGGCGTCGGCCGCCTTGGCGGCGTCGTCGGCAAGTCCGGACGCGCACAGGGTCAGGAGACCGAAAAAGACGAGTTTCCGCATACCCATGAAACTCGGTCAGGAGCCGCGGGTTTCTGCGCCGGTTGCTCCCGCTACCGGTTTTTGGTCCGCAGCGTCTTGACCGCCGCGACAAACAGGTCCGCAGCGCGCTCGATCTCGTCCTCGGTCGTGAAGCGGCCGATCCCGAACCGAATCGCGCCCGCGGCCCGCGCACCGCCGATCCGGCACGCCCGCAGCGTCCGGGAGGGCTCGATCCGCCCCGACGAACACGCCGCACCGGCCGACACGGACACGTCGGGCACGGCCATCATCAGGGTCTGGCTGTCCACGCCCAAAAACGACACATGCAGGTTTCCGGGGAGCCGCGCCTCGGGATGCCCGTTCAGGACCATGTCGTCGAGTTCCGTGGTCAGCCGCTCCCACAGCCGCCCGCGCAGGCGCAACGCATGCGCGGCGTCCTTGTGCTGCTCGATACGGCAGAGCTCGCACGCCATGCCGAGCCCGACGATCCCGGGCACGTTGAGCGTGCCCGGCCGGATGCCGCGCTCCTGCCCGCCGCCGTGAAACAGCGGCGCGAGCGTCACCTCGGGGTCGCGCCGCCGGACGTAGAGCGCGCCCGCGCCCTGGGGTCCGTGAATCTTGTGCCCGGTGATCGAGGCGAGGTGCACATGATCCGCGCGCACGTCGAACGCGATCTTGCCGATCCCCTGGGTCGCGTCGGTGTGCAGCCATGCGCCCGCGTGTTCGCAGAGCTGTCCGATTTCGCGGATGGGCTGAATCACGCCGATCTCGTTGTTGGCGAGCATCACCGAAACCAAGGCAATGGGGGGGGCGGGGGCGGGCGCATCGCAGGCATCGCCGTCCGTCGGCTTTTTCCCCAATTCTTCTCGCACCGACCCGGGATCGATCTGCCCGAGGTCATCGACCGGGAGCCAGCGCACGGTTCGCCCGGTCGCGGCGAGGTGCTCCATGGTGTCGTGGATCGCCGGATGCTCCATGGGCGACGCGATCAACGTGCCCTCCCGGACCCCGGCGACCCCCTTGAGCGCCAGGTTGTTCGACTCGGTGGCGCCGGACGTGAAGATTATCTCGCGCGGTTCGGCGTGAAGCATCGCCGCCACCTGCTTGCGGGCGATCTCGACTGCTTCCTCGGCCTGCCAGCCGTGGGCGTGGGTGCGGCTGGAGGCGTTGCCGTACCGATCCTCCAGGAACGGCCGCATCGCGGCGAAAACACGGGGATCCACCGGAGTGGTGGCGTTATTGTCGAGATAAACGCAATGGCCGGGCACGGTGGTATTCTAAAGAGCATCATGCCGAGCATCACGATCAGCGAGAAAGCGGCCGAAAAAGGCGTCGCGATGGTTTCAGGTCAGGCCGCGGAGATGGCCGAGCCGGGGCTGCGTGTGCGTGTTGTCGGCGGTGGTTGCTCCGGAATGATGTACAAGATGGAGTTCCACGACGGCGCGACCGACGGCGACGAGACGTTCGAACTTGGTGGTTTTAGGGTCTACATCGACAAGAAGTCGCTGTTTTTCCTGAACGGCTCGGAACTCGACTACAACGATGGCCTCACCGGCGCGGGGTTCAAGTTCCAGAACCCCAACGTTACGGGTACGTGCGGCTGCGGCGAGTCCTTTAACGTCTGACAAGAATCGCCTGCGGCGAGCAGCCTTAGCGTACGGACGGCGATGCCCCTGCAAGGCCCGTACTAGCGAAAGGCACCCATGGCGATTTTCGCTAGGCGATCGCGTCCT
The DNA here is from genome assembly GCA_021776735.1 of Planctomycetota bacterium. Taxonomy (GTDB): domain Bacteria; phylum Planctomycetota; class PLA2; order PLA2; family PLA2; genus JAJFFH01. The sequence goes on from JAJFFH010000051.1 coordinate 244,359, forward strand.
TGAGCTGCGCTACCACCTCAGCCCCGTGCTGTTCTTCGCTGATCTGGTCCTGGAGGGTCATCAGCCCCTTGAGCACCGCTTCCGGGCGCGGGGGGCAACCGGAGATGTAGAGGTCGACCGGGACGACTTCGTCGATGCCCTGGACGACCGGGTACGAGCGGAACATGCCGCCCGACGAGGCGCAGGCGCCCATCGAGATGCACCACTTCGGCTCCGACATCTGGTCCCAGATGCGGGTGACGATGTCGGCCATCTTGTAGGTCATCGTGCCGGCGACGACCATCACGTCGGCCTGGCGCGGTGAGAAGCGGGCGACTTCGGCGCCGAAGCGGGCCATGTCGAAACGGGAGCAGGCCACCGCCATGAACTCGATGGCGCAGCAGCTCAGGCCCATCGGCAGCGGCCACAGGGAGTTCTTGCGGCTCCAGTTGATCAACGCATCGAGGCGTGACACGAAAAAGCCGCCTTCGGTCTGCTGCTCGGGCGCGTGGACTTCCACTGTTTTGATCGACGACATAACCCACCAAGTATATCGCTCGTGCGCCCGAGAACCTAACCGCGAGCTGCTCCAAACCCTTTTGCCGCACGGGTTTGGTAAAAATGGAGCGGCCATTGCCCCAATGGCATAATCCGCCCTTCCCGGGCGAAACTCCGCGGAACTTCCCTTCATGCATGCGCTTGCGTCGGCCCTCTTTCAAGGCTTCGGTAACGTCCTCGTCTTCGCGGCCTTCGGCGCGATCTTTGTCTGGCTCAACCTGTTCGTGATCGGCAAGCTGCTCCTGCGGCGGCCGCACAAGCCGATCGAGGGCGACAAGGAACTCACCTACGAGTGCGGCGAACCGGCCATGGGCGACGCCTGGGTGCGGTTCGATATCCGCTTCTACACCCTGAGCCTGATCTTTTTGATCTTCGACATCGAGGTCGTGCTGCTCTTCCCGTGGGCGGTGGTCTATCACAAGTTCATCGACGCGGGTTACGGCGCCGCGGCGTTCGCGGAGTTGCTGTTTTTCCTGATTGTCCTCGGCATCGGCCTCGCCTACGTGTGGCTGCGCCGGGACCTCGAATGGACCAGCACGCGCCCGGGACGTGCGGTCTCCGACGACGTCCTGGAGGACGGCGTGGAGCATGAGCCGGAACTCGCCGCCGCGAGCCAGGAGGCCAAGTAGTGGCTGCCGACAAGAGCGCGACACGCCCCGGACGGCCGGCCTACATGCCGCCGCCGGAACGCTTCGACCCCGAAGTCGAGCAGACCATCCTGCTGACCAAGGCGGAATGGCTGGTCGATTGGGGCCGCAAGTCCGCGATCTGGCCGCTCGGGTTCGGTCTCGCCTGCTGCGCGATCGAAATGATCTCGACGGCGATGACCAAGTACGACATCTCCCGCTTCGGCGCGGAGGTGTTTCGCGCGACCCCGCGCCAGGCCGACGTGATGATCGTCGCCGGCACGGTGACCCACAAGATGGCGCCGCGCGTGCGCCGGCTGTGGGACCAGATGTCGCACCCCAAGTGGGTGATCGCGATGGGGGCGTGCACGGTCGGCGGCGGCCCGTACTTCGTGCACGGCTACCACGTCGTGAAGGGGGTCGACAAGGTCGTCCCCGTCGACATCTACCTCCCGGGCTGCCCGCCGCGTCCCGAGGCGCTCCTCGAAGCGGTGATGCGCCTGCAAGAACTCATCACCTCGCGCTCCAAGCGCCTGAACGGCAAGGATCCGGGCTACACCAAGCCCGAACTCGGTTCCCGGCAGGCGGTCAAGGACGGGTTGAGCCCCGCGGAGCCGTGGCTGACCGAGAAGGCGCGCCTGCACGACATCCCCAAGGAAGAGGCCGAGAAAGAGCAGGTCAAAAAGAAGGCCGCGGCAGCCGCCAAGAAGAAAGCGGACGCCGAAGCCAAGAAGAAGGCCGAAGCTGCCGAAGCCAAGGCCCCCGCGGCCCCCCAAGAGAAGGCCCCCACGCCCCCCCAAGAGCCGGACTCGTCCACGAAGCCGGAGACCGAGCAAGAAAAGCAGACGGACGGCGATGACTCCAAGAGCGACGGAGGCGAGTCGTGAGTTGGATCGCCGCCTTCACGGAAGCCTTGGGCGACGCCGCCGAGAACGTGATCGAGGAGGCGCACGACGAGGGGAACCATCCGTTCGTCCGCGTGCGCGCCGAGTCGATCGTGGAAGCGGCGCGCGCGCTGCGCGACAAGTGCGGTGCGGAGATGCTGCACCAGATATCGGGCGTCGATTACGCCGAGCACATGGAGGTGATCTACCACTTCACGCGCGTGACCAGGGACCCCGGGTTCTTGTGCCTGAAGGTTTCGGTGCCGCGCGACAACCCGGTCGTGCCCACGCTGGCGCACGAGTGGCGCGCGGCGAACTGGACCGAGCGCGAGACGTGGGATCTCTTGGGCATCCGCTTTGATGGTCACCCGCACCACTACCGGATTCTGCTTGCCGAGGACTGGGTCGGCCACCCGCTGCGCAAGGACTACGAACCGCCCACCGAGTACCACGGAATCGACTGCACCCAGTGAGTAGCACGGTGAGTAACCCCAGGTGAGCAACACGGTGAGCGAAACCCCCGCGGCGGCGAACCCGAACCCGAGCCAGATTCAGGGCGTTAAGCTGAGCGGCGAACGGGCCGTTCCGGTTATTCCGCGCGACATTCAGACCGATGAGTTGGTCTTCAACATGGGGCCGCAGCACCCGTCCACGCACGGCGTGTTGCGGGTCGTCTTGCGGACCGACGGCGAGGTGGTGCTCGAGGCGCAGCCGCTGATCGGCAACCTGCACCGGTCGTGCGAGAAGATCCTCGAAAACCTGACGTATGTGCAGGGGCTTCCGTACGTCGATCGGATGGACTACCTCGGTGCCCTCAACATGGAGTTGGGGCTGGTCCTCTCGGTCGAGGAGGCGGGCGGCGTCGAGGTGCCCAAGCGCGCGCAGTACCTGCGCGTGATCATGTGCGAGCTGAACCGCGTCATCAGCCACCTGTTCGCGTCCGGCCAGTTCGGACTCGACATGGGTGCGTTCACGCCGTTTCTGTACATGTTCCGGGAGCGCGAGGAGGGTCTCAAGCTCCTCAACATGGTGACCGGCGGACGCCTGCTGTACCACTACATCCGGTATGGCGGCGTTACGCGCGACATCACTCCCGAGTGGGCCAAGCTCTGCCTGGCATGGTGCGATCGCGTTCTGGCGCACATGCCCGAGTACGACAACCTGCTCACCTGGAACAACATCTTCTTGAACCGCAGCTGCGGGGTCGCGATCCTCGACGCATCGACGTGCATGGACTTCGCGGTCACGGGACCGTGCCTGCGCGCGGCCGGCGTCAAGCGCGACCTGCGCAAGGACATGCCGTACTCGTCCTACGAGGACTTCGACTTCGAGGTGCCCGTCGGCCCGTTCGAGAAGGGCGTCGTCGGCGACTCGTGGAACCGGTACCGCCAGCGGCTCATGGAGATCCACGAGAGCCTGAAGATCATCCGTCAGGCGATCGAGGGGCTTCCTGAGGGCGAGACCCAGCAAAAGAAGATCTCGCGCGCATGGAAGAGCCCGCCGGGCGAGGCCTACGTCGCGTCCGAGGCGCCGCGCGGGGAGATCTCGTGCTACTTCGTCTCGGACGGTGGCAAGTTCCCGTACCGCTGCCGGATGCGCGGCCCGTCCTTTCAAAACATCGCCGTCCTGGAGCTGTGTTCAAGGGGACTGCTCATCGGTGATCTGATCGCGCTTCTGGGTTCGATCGACATCACGCTCGGGGAGGTCGATCGCTGATGCTTGCCGTTGTCGATCACGCCACCCCCTTGTCCGCGCACATCGCGAACTGGCTGGCCGCGTTCGTGGGCCTTGAGCCCATCTGGGTTTTTCACGCGGTCGGCGCGCTCGTCGTCGCCACCGGTGTTTTGGCACTCGTCGTGACTCCGGTCGGACTCGGCGGCGTGTACCTGGAGCGCAAGCTCGCGGGGCGGATTCAGAACCGGCGCGGACCCAACCGGGTCGGGCCGTACGGGCTCCTGCAGACCCTCGCGGACGGCGTCAAGCTGCTCTCGAAGGAAGACATTATTCACCGCGGTGCGGACGCGCCGCTGTTCAGGCTTGCGCCGTACATCGTCTTTTTGTCCGCGTTCGCCGGGTTTGTCGTCCTGCCGTTTTGGCCGGGCGGCGCGCCGGCCAACCTCGATGTCGGCATCTTCTACTTCCTCGCGCTGATTGGGCTCGAGACCATTGGCATCGTCATGGCCGGCTGGTCCTCGAACAACAAGTGGAGCCTGCTCGGTTCCATGCGCGAGGTCGCCCAGGTCATCAGCTACGAATTGCCCCTTGGCATTGTCGCCATGTGTCCGGTGATCGTGGCGGGCACCATGTCGCTTTCCGGCATCACCGAGGTGCAGGCCGGACCGATCTGGAAGTGGTTCGTGTTCCGCGACGGCATCTGGGCGATCGTGATGGTGCCCGCGTTCCTTGTGTTCTATGTCTCCGGTCTTGCGGCGGCCAAGCGCGCGCCGTTCGATCTTCCGGAGGCCGAATCCGAACTTATCGCCGGCTTCCACACCGAGTACTCCGGCATGCGCTTCGGCATGTTCTTCCTGCCGGAATACGCCCTGATGCTGTCGATCTCGGCCGTGACTTCGGTCCTGTTCCTGGGCGGCTACCACGATCCGCTGGGGATGTCGGCCGAGGGCGGCTCGATGCACGGTGTGTGGTGGTGGGGCCTGATCTGGTTCTTTTCCAAGACCACGATCCTGTTCTTGTCGCAGCTCATCCTGCGTTGGACGTTGCCGCGGCTGCGGATCGACCAGGTCATGTACCTTTGCTACAAGGTTTTGCTACCCATTGCGATGGCCTGCCTCGTGGCCACCGCGTTCTTGAGGCTGTTTTTCTCATGAAGAGCTTTGGCGAGTGGGCGAGCGGGATCTGGAACGGCCTGAGGACGACGTTTGTCGGCCTTTCCATCACGATCCCCTACATTTTTCGGCGTCCGTACACGCTTCAGTACCCCGAGGAGCTGCCCGAGATTCCCGACACCGAGCGCGGGCTGCACAACTTCAAGATCGACGACTGCATCGCGTGCAGCCAGTGCGTGAAGATCTGCCCGGTCGATTGCATCCGGCTCGCCGCCGCGGGCAAGGGCAAGCTCGCGCGCATGACGCTTTTTGAGATCGACTACACGAAGTGCCTGTTTTGCGCGCTGTGCACCGAGCCGTGTCCGACGGAGTGCATCCTGATGGGACCCACGTTCGATCTCGTCGGCTACACGCGCGACGAGGTGATCATCGACTACGCGGACCGCGACAACCCCCGGACCTTCTCCGACGGCGAGGAGATCCCCTACCCCATCACGTCGTTCGCACGAAAGTAGGGACGGCGCATGGGTATTGAGGTGATCCTCTTCTGGCTGTTCGCGGCAATGTCGGTCGCCGGCGGCCTGATGGCCGTACTCTTGCCGCGCATCGTGCACGCGGTCTTCTCGCTGCTGCTCTGCTTTTTGGGCGTGACCGGAATCTATGCTCTCGCGGGCGCGGACTTCCTTGCGATCACCCAGCTCGTGGTCTACGTCGGCGGCATTCTGGTGCTGCTCGCGTTCGGCATCCTGCTGACCGGCCGGACGGCCGCGTCCCTCGGAAAGAGCGAGGTGCGCAACCGCTGGATCGGACTACCGATCGGCCTGGCCATCTTCTTCGGGCTCATCGTGGCGCTGGACAAGTCGCGGGGCCTCGGCGGTGGTGGCGGGGCCGGCGAAGCGGAGGGTACGACCGAAGGGCTCGGCCGCCTGCTGTTGGGCGACTACATCATCGGGTTCGAGTTTGCGTCGATCCTACTGCTTGTCGCGCTGATCGGCGCGGCCTACATGGTCCGGAGGGCCAAGGCGTGACCATCGGACTCTTTCACTACCTCGCTCTCGGCGCGGCGCTGTTTTCGATCGGCGTGATCGGCGTCGTCACGCGGCGCAATGCGATCGGGGTGCTGATCGGCGTTGAGCTGATCCTCAACGCCGCCAACGTCAATCTCGTCGGGTTCAGCCGCTACTCCGGTGGCCTCGATGCGCAGGTGTTCGTCATCTTCGTGATCGTTCTCGCTGCGGCGGAGGCGGCCGTGGCGCTGGCGATCATTTTGCAGCTCTTCGAAAAGCGCAGCGACATCGATGTCGATCGAGCGAGAGGCTTGAGGGGATAGATGCCCGATCTCGCTCATTCGCTTCCGGCCTACGTTCCGTGGATCATCTTCTGCCCGGCGCTCGCGGGCGTGATCCAGCACTTCTTCGGCGCCAAGCTGCCGCGCAAGGGCGACCTCGTCGTGATTGCCGGGATCGGCGCGTCGCTCGCGATGAGCATTGCGCTCATGTTCCAGTGGGCGGCACTGCCCGCCGGACACTACTTCGTCGAGGCCTGGGAATGGTTCCGCCTGACGCCCGGCGCCGACGGGATCGCGTTCGACATGGCGATTGTCGTGGACGGACTGACCGCGTCGCTGCTGTGTGTTGTGACCCTCGTCGCGACCCTCGTCTTCGTGTTCTCCACCGGCTACATGAAGGGCGACCCGCGCTACGAGCGGTTCTTCTTCTGGCTGTCGTTTTTCGCCGTGGCGATGCTGATCCTCACGCTGGCCGACAACCTGCTGATGCTGTTTATCGGCTGGGAGCTGGTGGGCCTGTGCTCCTACAAGCTGATCGGCTTTTGGTCCGAGGATCTCGTCAACGCCGAAGCCGCCAAAAAAGCGTTCATCGTTACGCGCGTGGGCGACGTCGGCATGCTCCTGGGCATGCTCGTCTTCTACCACTACTGCGGCACCCTCAGCATGCGCGGCATCTTCGCCGGCGTCGCCGCGGGCGCCGTTCCCGCCACGGCACTCACGTGGGCGGGCATTGGCCTGTTCTTCGGCGCGGTCGGCAAGTCCGCGCAGTTCCCGCTGCAAATCTGGCTGCCGGACGCGATGGCGGGTCCGACACCGGTCAGCGCGCTGATCCACGCGGCCACGATGGTCGCGGCCGGCGTCTACCTGGCTGCCCGCATGTTCCCGGTGTTTACCCCGGACGCGCTGCAATACATCGCGTGGACCGGCGGGATCACCGCGTTTCTGGCAGCGCTCGTCGCGTTCACGCAGACCGACATCAAGAAGGTTCTCGCGTACTCGACGATCAGCCAGCTCGGCTACATGATGCTCGGCGTCGGCGTCGGGGCGCCGTGGGCGGGCATGTTCCACCTGACAACGCACGCGATGTTCAAGGCGTGTCTGTTCCTCGGCTCCGGCTCGGTCATCCACGCGATGCACCACGCGCAGGACCTGAAGGACATGGGCGGGCTGCGCAAGAAGATGCCGGTTACGTTCTACACCTTCGTGCTCTCGACCCTGGCGCTCGCGGGCATCCCGTTCACGAGCGGTTTCCTGTCGAAGGACGCGATCCTGATCGAGGCCCTGGGGAACGGGCACATCGTCTTGTTCTCGCTTGGGCTGTTCTCCGCTTTCCTGACCGCGTTCTACATGGCGCGGATGGTGTGGCTCTGCTTCTTCGGCAAGCCGCGCAACCAGGAGAAGTTCGACCACGCCCACGAGTCGCCGCTGTCGATGACCGTACCGCTCATCATCCTGGCGGCGTTCGCGGTCTCGTTCTGGTTCACGTTGGGCGCCGGGCCCGAGGACGAGTTCGCGAACCAGTTCTACCGGACCCCCGCCTATGCGCAGGAGTTCCCGAAGACGGACGCGGTGGCCCACGCGTATTGGGTCGATGGCAAGAAGCCCGCGAATTGGCATGCCAGCCACGGTCCCAGGTGGTTCCAGATCGTTGCCATGGTGCTGGGACTCATCGGCCTCGGCGTCGGCATTGCGCTGTTCCGCTCGGGCAGGCGCAATCAGAACGCGCGCATCCTCCCTGCGGGTGTGCACGAACTCGCCGCGGGGAAGTACTACATGGACGAGATGTACCTCGACGCGTTTGTAGGGGCGGCCAACAAGACCGCCGATGGGTGTCGCTGGGTCGACGAGAAGCTCGTGGACGGTGCGGTCAACCTCAGCGGCGCGGTGGGCCTGTTTATCGGCGATGCGAGCGGCGACGCCGACGACCTGGTCGTCGATGGCGCCGTGAATCTCGCTGCGGATGCGGCGAAGGGTGCGGGTGCGCTCGTCGGTACGGCCCAAAGCGGCCGTGTGCGGAACTATCTCGCGATGGCGATCGGCGTCACCGCGGTTTCGATTATCGTCCTCGTGTTCTTCGTGATCGGGTAGACCGAGATGTTGCTCACACTTGCCATCTTCTTGCCGTTTCTCGGCATGATCCTCATCCTTCGCGCGAAGGGCGACGACGAAAAGGCCCGCAACCTCGGGCTCGTTTTCTCCATCGTCACCTTCGTGCTGTGTTCGATCGTTGCGTACAAGACCTACGGTCTCGAGTCGGGCAAGTACGCCGCCGAGATCGACGTGTCCTGGATCGAACTCGGAGACAGCTTCCACGTCCGCTATCACATCGGCGTCGACGGTCTCTCCGGGATGCTGATCTTTCTCACGGGCCTGCTGGCGATCTGCGCCGCGCTCGCATCGTGGGGCATCAAGAAAAACGTCCGTGGCTACTGGGCGATGTTCCTGCTGCTGCACACCGGTGTGATAGGAACGTTCGCCTCGCTCGACACGTTCTTGTTCTACATGTTCTGGGAGCTGATGCTCCTGCCCATGTACTTCCTGATCGGTATCTGGGGCGGTCCACGGCGCATCTACGCCGCGATCAAGTTCTTCTTGTACACGTTGTGGGGCTCGGTCTTCCTGCTCGCCGGTATCCTGGTGGTCTACTTCGCACTGAGCGCCGACAAGCTGCCGGACGAGATCACGGCAAAGAACCCGCAGGCGCTGACTTTCTCGGCGTGGCGCGCGGCCAACCCGGACAGTCTGAACGGCGCGGACGCCAACGTCTTTTCGATCCCGCAGGTGACCGCGTACGCCAAGTACATGGTCGGCAAGGGCGGCATCCTCGCGGCGTTCGGTGATCTGTCGCTGTTCGGACACCACATCGCCTGGTGGATTTTCTGGGGCATGTTCATCGCCTTCGCCGTGAAGGTCCCAGTGTTCCCGTTCCACACCTGGCTTCCGGACGCGCACGTCGAGGCGCCGACCCCGATCTCGGTTATCCTCGCCGGCATCCTCCTGAAGCTCGGTGGCTACGGCATGCTGCGGCTGAACTTTCCGTTCTTTCCACAAGTGTTCGCGGAAGCGGCGTTTTGCCTCGGCGTTCTCGGCGTGGTCAGCATCGTCTACGGCGCCCTGGTCGCGATGGCGCAGACCGACTTCAAGAAGATGGTCGCGTACTCGTCCGTGAGCCACATGGGTTTTTGCATCCTGGGCTTCGCGTCGCTGACGACGGAGGGCATCAACGGCGCGGTCGTCCAGCTCTTCAACCACGGCACGATCAGCGGATTGCTGTTCCTCGTGGTCGGGGTTCTCTACGACCGCGCACATCACCGCGACCTGAACCGCTTCGGTGGTGTCATGTGGAAGATGCCCGTCTATTCCACGATGGCGACGATCGCGATTTTCGCTTCGATTGGACTGCCGGGCCTATCCGGCTTTTGGGGCGAGTTTCTCGCGTTCGTCGGCTCGTTCAGCGGTCACTATCACCACGCGAAGATCATCACCGTCATCGCGACCTCCGGACTCGTCTTCACCGCGGCGTACTACCTGCGCGCGATCCAGCGGGTCTACCTGGGCAAGGTCAACCCGGCGTGCGAGGACTTCCCGGAGATCACCAAGCGCGAGAAGTGGTCGATGCTTCCGCTGCTCGTGCCCACGATCCTGTTCGGGGTCTACCCCAAGCCGCTGTTCGACATGATCAGTACCTCGCTCAACACGCTCGTCGAAACAGTCAAGCAGACCGGATTGGCGGGCTAAGCCCCCCGGGCCCCCAAACCAACGAACGAGACGGAACCAACCCACAGACGGAACCACCAAAGACGATGCTCGCGGAAACGTGGATTCCCGACCTCTCGGCGCTCTTCAGCCACTTCATGGCCGAGTCGATCCTGGTGATCGCGATCCCCGTGATCGTCGTCGCCGACCTGCTCGGCAAGCCCGAAGGCAGGGATCGCCGCGCGCACTCGGTCGCTCTGGTTGCTCTCGTCACGGCGTTTTTGGTCGCGCTGTTCCAGCCGACCGGGGCGCACCTGACGGCGCTGCTGCGCGCCGACGGCCTGGCCAAAATCTTTCGCCTGCTCGCCCTGGGCACCGGCATCGTGGCGGCGATCTCCGCGCTGCGCAGTCGCGACCTGCCGCGCGCGCATACCGAGTTCTTCGTGCTCTTGCTGGGCGCCGTCCTGGGTGCGTGCCTGACGGCGGCGGCGAACGACCTCGCGATGCTGTACCTCTCGATCGAGACCCTCTCGATTTGCGGCTACCTGCTCGCGGGCTTCAAGAAGGACGAAAAAGGCGCCGAGGCCGCAATGAAGTACGTCCTGTTCGGGGCGATCTCGTCGGGCCTGATGCTGTACGGCATGTCGCTGCTCTACGGTTTCGCGGGCACGGCCGTGCTGACATCGGCCACGGGCCCGTCCATCGCGGACGCGGCGATGCGCGCCGGCGGTGATCCGCTGTTCGTCGTCGCGGTGATCCTCGTCTTCGCCGGACTCGCGTACAAGGTCGCCGCGGCCCCGTTCCAGTTCTGGTGCCCCGACGTGTACGAGGGCTCGCCGACGTCCGTCGCCGCGTTCCTGGCCGTGGCCAGCAAGGGTGCCGGCTTTGCCGCGACGCTGCGGGTCATCGCGGCGATCAGCGGCGGGGGCGCGGCGTCCAGTGAAACCATTCAGGCGTTCCTGCTCATCGCCGCGGTCGTGACGATGACGGTCGGCAACGTGGCCGCACTGCGCCAGACCAACGCCAAGCGCCTGCTGGCGTACAGCGCGATCGCCCACGCCGGCACCCTGCTGCTCGGCGTCGCGGTCACGTCGGAGGCGGGCGTGACCGCGGTTATCTTCTACATGGTCATCTACCTCTTCATGACCCTGGGCGCGTTCTACATCGTGTCGCTGGTCGAGAACGAGACCGGCCGCGCCGACATCGACTCGTTCGAGGGTCTCGGCTTCAGGGCCCCGATGCTCGCGCTCTGCATGGGCGTGTGCCTGATCAGCCTGACCGGCCTGCCGCCGACCGCGGGATTCCTGGGCAAGTTCTTCTTGTTCAAGGAGGTCTTCGCTTACGCGGGCCGCGAGGGTTCGAGCCTGTTTTTCTGGGGTGGCATCATCGGCCTGCTCAACAGCGTCGTGGCGCTCGCGTACTACACGAAGTTCCTGCGCGCCATGTACCTGTGCGACGAGGATCGCAAGCAGGGGACGTTCAAGTTCGCCGGGGTGGACCGGAGCGTGGTCCTGGCGCTCACCATTCCGATTCTCGTGCTCGGCATCCTGTTCCAGTCGCTCGGCCTCATCGCGAGCAACCTTGCAAGGGGACTGTTTTGATGGAGCGCGACAAACAGATCGCCCTGCTCAACCGCGTGCTGCACGGTACGGTGAACTCGGTCGTGCAATACATCCCCACGTCCACGCCGTATGTGCCGCCGGGCTACGAGGACAAGCTGGAGGAGTTGGTTCGCCTGCGCGACGAGGAGGCCGTGACCGCCCAACGCCTCGCCGACGCGATCAACGAGCTCGACGGCGTCCCGAAGGTCGGCGTGTTCCCGTACTGGGACATCGACCTCAACTACCTCGACCTCCGGTTCATGGCTCGTTTCGGCGCCAAGCACCTCGCGGGCGTCATCGAAGAGCTGGAAACCCACCTCAACGTCGCCCGCCACGACCCGAAGCTCCATCAGTTGCTGAAGGACGCCCTCGACGAGAAACGAACCCACATGGCGACGCTCAACGAGATCGGCGGCGAAGAAAACGCCGAGGCGCAAGCCGAAGCATAGCGAAAAGCCGCGTAGCGGGTTTTCGTCGGTGCGTCCGGTCGCTCCGGTCGCGTTAGACTAGGGGGTATTCGCCGCCCTCCGTTGTTTTGGCTCCTTCTCGCCGCATGCGCGGGTGAGGATCTCCCGACACAGCAAACGGACGGCGATGTCTCGGCGCGGATGGTCGCCGAGATCGAACAGGTTGCGGGCGTCAGGAGTTCGAGGGTACTCGACGCGATGCGCACCGTGCCGCGCCATGAGTTCGTGCCGCAGGCCGCGCGCGACCGCGCCTACAAAAACATCGCCCTCGACATCGGCCACGGCGCGACGATCAGCCCGCCGTACATCGTTGCCATCATGGCCGAACAGGCGCGGCTCACGCCGGAGTCGAGTGTCCTGGAAATCGGAACCGGCTCGGGCTACGGCGCCGCGGTCCTGGCCAGGCTGGCGCGCAAGGTCTACACCATCGAGATCGTGGAGGAGTTGGGCAAGGCGGCGCGCGAACGCCTGAAACGTCTGGGCGCTGACAACGTCGAGGTCAAGATCGGCGACGGCTATCGCGGCTGGCCGGAACACGCCCCGTTCGACGCGATCCTGGTGACCGCCGCACCGCCCGAGATTCCGCAGGCCCTCAAGGATCAACTCAAGGTCGGGGGCCGCATGGTCATCCCGGTCGGCGAGCGCTATCCGCGTCTGCGGGTTCTGACCAAGACAAAGGACGGTTTCAGTGAGCGCGAAATCCTGCAGGAACGCTTCGACCCGATGACCGGCGAGGTTGCGGACAAGTAATCGGCCTGTTCCGCGATCTTGGGTGCTTTCCGATTCGATGTTTGGAGCGGCCCGTGGCCTGCGTGAAAATGTCCCGCATGCGCGGCGGATGGTTGGTGGGTGCGATGCTCGTCTTTGCGGGCTGCCGTGCCGTGGGGCCCGACTACGTCGCGCCGCAGCCGGACACGCCCGGCGCCTATCTGGAACGCCGCCCCGGAACGCCCGTCGCCGAGGTCGGACGGTGGTGGGAGAGCTGGAACGATCCCGTCTTGGTTGCGCTGCTGCGGCTCGCGGAGCGCCAGAACCTGAGCCTTGTCGAGGCCCGTTCGCGCGTGCGGCAGGCCAGGGCGGTCCTGGCGATCGCGCGCGGCCAGGCGTGGCCCGAGGTCAACGCGTCCGGCCAGGCGGCCCGGAGCCGTTCCGGCGTGGCCGGGACGACTTCGAGCCTGTTCTCCGTAGGCTTCGACGCAAGCTGGGAGATCGACGTGTTCGGCGGTATTCGTCGCAACGTCGAGGCCGCCGGCGCGGACGCGGATGCGGCGGTGTTGAAAGCCGCCGATGTGCTGATCAGCCTGCGCGCGGAGGTGGCCACGACGTACGTCGATCTGCGCACGCTGCAGCGCCGACTCCAGATCGCGCGATCCAACATCGAGCTGCAGGACGCCAGCCTGAGGCTCGCCGACATCCGGTTTCGAGGCGACGTCTCGCCGGAACTCGATGTCGCCCAGGCGCGGGCAAACCTACGTAGCACGCGTGCATCCGTGCCGTCCCTGCGCGCGCAGGTCGCACGCACGCGCCACCGCCTTGCCGTCTTGCTGCGCGAGTGGCCGGCCGATCTTGACCGGTTGCTGTCAAACAACGCGCAATCGGGCGAGATCGCGCAGGAGGTGCGGCTGCCGCATCCGGGACAGGAATTGGGGATCGCCGTGCCGGCCGAACTGCTACGCCGCCGTCCCGACGTGCGTGCGGCGGAGCGCGCGGTCGCCGCGGCTGTGGCGCGCATCGGCGTGGCGCAAGCCGATCTGTATCCGCGTTTTTCGCTCAGCGGTTCCTTCGCGTTCGAGAGTCCGGACGTGGACGACTGGATCAAGTCGAAGCGCCGCGCGTGGGCCATCGGGCCCGCGGTGAGCTGGAATCTGTTCGACCGCGACCGGCGGCGCTGGCAGGTCGCGTTGCGTCGCGAGGAGGTGCGCGAAGCCGTCGCGCGGCACGAACGGGCCCTGCGGACCGCGGTGGAAGAGGTCGAGCGGTCGTTGGCGGCGCATCTTCACGAGGCGGTGCGCGCTGGCGAACTTGCCCAAGCAGTTATGGCCGCGCGCCGATCCGTCGAGTTGTCGGACGCGCTCTATCGCGCGGGCAAGACCGATTTTCAAAACGTCCTCGACGCCCAGCGCACCCTGTTCTCGTTTCAGGACCAGTTGATCGACAGCCGTGGCGCGGCGCTCACGAACCTGATTGCGACCTGCAAGGCGCTGGGTGGAGCATGGACGCTGCAAGAGGCGGCGGGCGACCGGTCGCCGTCCGAAAAGGAGCCGGAATGAACCTCTGGTCGCGCGTGCCGTGGCACAAGCTGCTCTTGCTGCCGCCTCTCGCCCTTGGCGTGTGGGGATTCCTGCGAATGCAGGACCGGGACACGGAACCGCAAAAGCACGGGCGGGGCGAGCCCGCCCGGCTGCTCGAGGTGATCGAGCTCCGGACCTACGACCTCGTGCCGCGCGCGTCCGGGTTCGGCACGGCACGCGCGGCGCGGGAGTGGCGCGCGGTGGCCGAGGTCTCCGGACGCGTTGTCGAGATCAAGGAAGGGCTCAAGCAGGGCGCGCGGGTTCGGATCAACGAGGTTCTCGTCAAGATCGACACGACCAAGTACGACCTGGAGGTCGCGCGACTACAAGCGGAGCTCGGCCGGATCGACGCGCAGTCGGCCGAACTGGAGGCGCGCGAGTCGAACTACCAGGCAACGCTGCGCATCGAGAACGCGTCGCTGACGATTGCGCGGGCTGTGCTTGAACGCGACCAGGGCCTGCGGGATCAAAAGGCCGTGTCGCAGTCGAAAGTCGACGAGTCCGAGCGCACTGTGCTGGCGCAGGAAGTGAGCATCGAGTCGATCCGAAACTCGCTGAAGCTCCTGCCGGCCGAGCGGGCGTCTCTCGCGGCGCAGCGCAAGGTGCACGAGGCCAACCTCAAGAAGGCGGAGTTCGACGTCGGACGGTGCGTGATCCTGGCGCCGTTCGCCGGTGACATCGGCGAAGTCGACGTGGAAGCGGATCAGTTCGTGCAGGCGGGAGCGCAATTGCTGGCGGCGTACGACACGAGCCGCATCGAGATCGAGGGCAAGATGCCGATCGGCCGGCTTCGGAGTCTGTTCATGGGGACCCGACAGCCGGTCGATCCCGCCATGCCGATCGAGCAATTCAGCAAGCTCCTGGGCTTCAAGTCCGTCGTGCGCCTGGTCGGTTGGCGCGCCACGAAGTGGAACGCCAAGCTTGTGCGCATCCGCGAGCAGATCGAGGCTCGCACGCGCACACTCGGTTTTGTCGTCGCGGTTTCGGATCCGAACGAAGGCACGATTCCTGGCGTCCGACCGCCGCTCGTGCCCGGAATGTTTTGCGAGGTCGAAATGCAGGCGCGACCGCAGTCCGGCAGCATCGTCGTGCCACGCAGCGCGCTGCACAGTGCATTGAACGGTGCATTGAACGGTGCGTTGAACGGTGCGTTGAACGGCGCGCTGAACGGTGACTTTGTTTACCTCGTCGACAAGAACAACCGGTTGCGCCGCCGAGCCGTGAAGGTCCTGGCCCGCCAGGGCGGGCTGGCGCGCATCGGCGCGGGCCTGAGGGTGGGCGAGCGTCTCGTGGTCTCGGATCCCGTGCCGGCGATCGAAGGCATGCTCGTGCGGCCGATTACATCGCCGTCCGTTGGCCAACGCCTGGAAGCGGAAGCGACCGCACGGGATCCGGTTCGATGATTCGTTTTTTTGCGGCGCACCCGACGGCGGCCAACCTGCTCATGGCGGTCCTGTGCGCGATCGGCCTGATCGCGATTCCGGGCCTCAAGCGCGAGTCGATGCCCGACGTGGCGCCGGTGGAGCTCGAGATCCGTGTGATCTATCCCGGCGCCTCCGCCGAGGATGTCGAGGAAACCATCTGCATGCGGATCGAGGATGCGCTCGATGGCACGCGCGGGCTCAAGGAGATGCGCTCCGAGTCGCGCGAGGGCCTCGGCAAGGTCATCGTCGAGATGGTGCCGGGAGCGGACTTCGGGAGCTTCAAGGATGACGTGGACACGGCCGTCGCGGGAATCGACGACTTTCCGGACGATGCCGAGGCGCCCGTCGTCGAGCAGCGCAACACGGACGACCTCGTCCTGCAGGTGCTCGTGTCCGGGCCGATGCCGGCGGCCGACCTGAAGGCGTACTGCGAGGGATTCAAAGAGCGGCTGCAACGGTTGTCCGAGGTAACGATCGTCGAGGTCGAGGGATTCGCAGATCGGCAGTTCCGGGCCGAGTTGGACGCGGCGCTGCTTCGGCGGTACGAACTCACCGCGGCGGACGTGGCCGATCTGGTCGCGCGGCAGAGCGTGGATCGGCCGGCGGGGTCGATCGAGGCCAGGGACGGCGATGTCTTGCTGCGCGTGGTCGAGCAGCGGCGCACGCCCAGCGAGCTCGAGGCGCTCGTTCTCATCTCGGAGGACGACGGGGCCGAGGTGCGGCTCGGGGATCTCGGCCGCATCGTGGACCTGTTCGAAGATGGTTGGGACAAGGCGGAGATCGACGGCAAGCGCGCGGGCGTCGTCGCGGTCCGAAAGCCGAAGAGCCAGGATGCGATCGTCGTCGCGGAGGCGGCCAAGGCCTTCGTTACAGCGGAGCGCAAGCGCATGCCGCCGTCCATGAAGTATGTCGTCACCCGCGACGTGTCGCGCAGCATCGGCGATCAGATCGGCCTGATCGTCGAGAACGGCTGGCAGGGCATGATCCTCGTGTTCTTGACGATGTGGCTGTTCTTCAACGGCAAGCTCGCGTTCTGGGTTGTCATGAGCCTGCCCGTTTCGATCCTCGGCGCCCTGTTCCTGATGCCGCTGTTCGGCTTGACCGTCAACTTCATGACGCTGATCGGGTTCCTGCTCGCGCTCGGCATCCTCATGGACGACGGCATCGTGATCGCCGAAAACATCGCGCGCCATCGTCAAGAGGGCCGGTCTGCCCTGAACGCGGTCGTTGCCGGCGTGAGTGAAGTCCGGATCGGCGTGGTCGCGTCGTTTCTTACGACCGTGTGCATTCTCGGCCCGCTGACCGCCATCGGAGGCGATGTCGGACGCACGCTGCGTTCGGTCCCGATCATCTTGCTGCTCGTGCTGGCCGTGAGCCTCATCGAGGCGTTCTTGATCCTGCCGGCGCACCTGAGCCACTCCGTCGGGAACACCCGTCCACCGGGCCGGCTGCGCCGCTGGTTCGATGCGGGCCTGGACTGGGTCCGGGAGATTGCGCTCGGCCGGTCCGTGGACTTCCTGCTGCGATGGCGCTACCTCGCCTTCGGCACGGTTGTCGCGGTTTTTCTCCTGTCGATTGGCATGCTCACCAGCGGTCGGCTGCCGTTCGTCGCCATGCCGCCGCTCGAAGGCAACATCATGGTGGCGCGCGTGCTGTTCTCGCAGGGCACGCCGCTGGCCCGGACCGAGACCGCGGTAACTCGTCTGGAAGCGGCGCTCGCGCGAACGAACAAAAAGCACGGGCCGGCACAGCCCGGCGGCAAGCTTGTCGAGCGGCACTACGTACGCTATGGGGAGAACAGCGAGGCGTTCGAGAGCGGCCCGCATGTGGCGTCGATCTATGTCGATCTCCTGCCTGCCGAGGAGCGCGTCGGGCGGATGGAGGAGTTTCTGCGGACGTGGCGTGACGAGACCGGGGACGTGCCCGGTGCGGTCTCGATGCAGATCGCGGAACCCAAGGCGGGCGGCCCGGCAGGCAAGGCGATCGAGGTGCGCCTCCAGGACGATGACCTCGGCCGTCTCAAGCGAGTGTCCGCCGAGTTGGAGGTCTGGTACGCCGAGTACGCGGGGGTCTCGAACCTGCTCGACGATCTTCGGCCGGGCAAACCGGAGGAGCGCCTGAGACTGCGCGAGGGCGCGTTCCGCCTTGGTTTGAGCGCGGCCGACATCGCGCGCCAGGTCGGGGCCGCATACCAGGGAACCAAGGCCGCCGATCTGCAGCGGGGGCGCGAGTCCTTTGAGATCCAAACCCGCCTGCATCCGAGCGACCGCGACAGCCCCGGCGACATCGACTCGTTCATGGTCGCGTTGCCGGACGGAAGCTGGACGCCGCTCGACGCCGTCGTCGTGCGCGAACCGGGCCGCGGCTGGGCGCGCATCGCCCGCGTGGACGGTCGTCGCACCGTCACGCTCCGCGGCGATGTCGACTCCGCGCGCAACAACACCTCGGCACTGCACGCGAAGATGCAACGCGACTTCCTCCCGGGCCTCAAACAGCGACATCCCAGCGTGGGGTTTTCGCTCGAGGGCGAGGTGCAGGGCTCGCGCGAGTCCGGCCAGTCCATGGTGTTGAGCATGGCCATCGGCCTCGTCGGCGTGTTCCTCCTGCTGAGCTTCCAGTTCCGCAGCTACGTCGAACCGATCGTCGTGATGCTCGCCATCCCGTTCGCGCTGATCGGCGTCGTCTGGGGCCACATCGCCCTCGGCCTGCCGTTCACGCTGCCGAGCCTGCTCGGCTTCATTGCGCTGGCGGGCGTGGTCGTCAACGACTCGATCCTGCTCGTTGAATTCCTCAAGGAAAAGCGCCGGCAGGGCGTGGCTGTCGAAAAGGCCGCCGCTTTGGCCTCACGCATGCGCTTTCGCGCGGTGATCCTGACCTCTGCCACGACCGTAGCGGGCCTCCTGCCGCTCCTCGCCGAGCGCAGCCTGTCCGCACAAATCATCCAACCGCTGGCGGTCAGCACGGCGTTCGGCCTGATGGCTTCGACCGTGCTCGTGCTCCTCGTGCTCCCGGTGCTGTACACGATCCTCGCCGACCTCGGCCTGACGGAACGCAAAGCGCATGCGGATGAAGGACACCCTGAGAAAAAGCAAACGGACGGCGATACCTCGGCGTAGCCGGGGTGCCGCGCGGGGGCAGCGTTACACCGCGATGTCGCGCGCGAATTCCGGCCGGATCTTGGCGATGGCGAACTTTGCCTGCGTGCGCAGTTCCGCGTCGCCACCGCTGCGCGTGTCACCGCCGCGTGTGTCACCGCCCGGTGCGCCGTCCGAGGCCCTGCGATCAGCCGAGGAGTCGCCGAAGGCGGCGGCGCGCAGGGCCGGGATCGCGGCGCCGGCGACGCTGCCGCATTCGCCCAGCGTAATTGCGGCTTCGGTGCCGAGGTCGGCGTCCTTGCTTGTCTGAAGCAGCGAGATCAACGCCCAGACGGCCGCGTCCTCGTGCATGCGAATGGCGACGAGTGCCGAGGCGCAGGCCAGGATGAGATCCGGGTCGTCGCGGTGCAGTTCGTCGCGCAAAGCGGATGCGGCCGATCGTGCCGCGGTGCCGTACTCCGCGAGCGCTTCGGCGGCCCAGCAGCCGAGCATGCCGCCGTGTTCGGTGACGATCCCGGCGAGCGGCTCGAGTGCTGCGGGATCCCGGATGCAGCCGAGCGCCCAGATGGCGCGCATGGCCACCTCTTCTCGGGCGTCGTGAACGTGCGCGAGCAGCGCGGGTACGGCCGGCCGCGCCGCGGTGCCGAGGATCCCGAGCGCGCGGCAAGCTGCTTGACACCGGTGCCCGTCGTCGCCCTCCAAGACCGCGACGAGGCCTTCCACCGCGGCCTCGCCCATGGCTGCGAGCGTGTCCGCGGCCATCGCGGAGACATCGCCGTCCGTATGCTCCAAGGCCGAAAATACCGCCGGCAGGGCCGCCCGTGCAGCCGGTCCGATGCCTTCAAGCACGAATAGGGCGTCGCACGCCAAACGCTTGTTGCCGCGCTTGTCACCGCCGCGCTTATCACGGCTGCGTTTATCACTACGGCGATTATCACTGCGGCCGACCGCGTCCGCGAGCGCCGGCACCGCATCCGCCGCCTCGGGACCGAGCGAGCGCAACTCGTCGCGCGCGTGCGGATCCCCGTGCCATAGCCTTTCTAGTAGCCGCTCGATAACCACAGGCTTCACCGGTGCCAAGGTAACCGACGGGGGGGCCAAACCGGCCTCTTGTTCAGCGGCCGGGGCTGCGCGTCCGATAGGCATGGGAGAGGCGCGCATGCGCAATGCACTTTTTTTTGCCGTGGCGATCGCGGTGTTTTGGATCTGGCCGCAGGAATCCGGCTTCCGGGGCGTGTTGGGTTCGATCGCCTGGTTCGCGGTCGGCCTCGCCGTGGTCACGCCCGTCGTGGTCTACATCGCGATTGTGCGCGGCCTGCCGGAAGACGTTTCGCTCACGCCGTTGGCGGAGTTCGATGTTCCGCCGGAGCTTGCAGAGCCGATCGCTGCCTACGAAGCGCTCGGGTTCGAGCGCCAGCGGTCGCTGCGCGTGGACCTACCCGGAAACACCGCCGTCCTCGTGCCGCTGGTGCATCGCGAAGACGGGCTGGTGGCGACGGCCTATCGTGTTGATGCGAACACGCCGAGGATCGCGTACGACGTCGTGAGCATGCTCGACGCGCCGGAGGGGGCGCTCACGACGGGCATGGACCACGCCGCCGGTGTGCTCCCGGCGGAGCCCGGCATGTTGCGACAAATCCAATGTGACGCGGCACCGGCGGAGTTGGTTGCGCTGCACCGTCAGGCGCTGGCCGCCCTGCGACGCGGCGGTCTCCCCGCCCTCGACGTGGACCCGGCCGCGATCCCCGCGCTTATTCGCCAGTCGTTCGCGCTCAATCGCCGCGCGTTCTTTCGTGCGCGAGTCGCGAACACGCTGGTGGCCCTGTGGCGCACGCTCACCAAGCGCAACCCGCACATGGAGCCGCTGATGCAACAGCCCGCCGCGAAGGAGCAGATCGCGGCGCTGCACAGGCGCCGGGCGCGGGCCTCCCGCGAAGCGCGCCGGACCGAGCCCGCATCCGCATAGCCTGCTACGCTCCAGGCATGCTCCGCATGCTGATCCACAAAAAGCTCGCCCGCGAGGAGAAGCGGCTGGGCGGCTCGCTCGACTACGTGCGCCACATCCTGAAGGTGTCGCGCCGGGCGTTCTTTGCACTCGCGCGTTGTCTTCACCTCGCCGAGTATCGCCGCGAAGCGCCGCCCGAGGTGTTGGCGGTCGCCGGAATGGTGGGGGCGATGCGCCAGGACTGCGGGACGTGTGTCCAGATCGCAATCAATCAGTCCAAGCAACAGCAAACGGACGGCGATGTCTTGCAAGCGGTGCTTGACCGCGCACCGGACCGGCTGCCGGCCGACCTCGCAACGGTGTACGGATTTGCTACCGCGGTGGTCGCGGGCGACGACGTCAAGGCGCACGAGTTGCGCGACAAGGTCCAGACCCGGTACGGCGAAGCCGCCCTGATCGAAATCGCCTACGCGCTGGCCATGGGCCAGTTCTTCCCGACCATCAAGCGCACGCTGGGCTACGCCGAAAGCTGCGCGATCAAGCCGCCGACCGTGTGAGAATGACCTACGTGACCGTGCGCATCGGGCAGTGGCGTGTACGGACCTGCCCGAGGACGAACGACGCAGCTACCCGCGCTACTCCGTGCCGGTCGTACACGTGGGCCGGCTCGCGGTAGATCGCCGTGCACGCGGCGCGAGGCGCGGCGACGAACGAGGTTCTCGACGAGGCCGGCATCCGCGCGGCCGGCACCGCGAAGCTGCTCGGTATCTGGAACCAGAAGAAGTAGGCGGCGCACATGTGGGCGGCGTCGCGCGGAGGCATCGCCGTTCCCCCTTCGCACGTCGCGCTGCGGCGCGGGCAGGCCCGTTGCCGGTGTTGTCTTGCCTTGCGTAGTCCGGGCGCTACGTCAATCCGAGCTGGAGCTTGGCGGCTTCGCTCAGTTTGCTCTGATCCCAGGGCGGATCCCAGACCAGCTCTACGCCGGCGGACTCGACGCCCTCCGCTGTCGAGATCTTTCGTTCGACTTCCGGGGGGAGCGTTCCGGCGACCGGGCAGGCCGGCGAGGTCAGGGTCATCTTGACGTGGACGTGATTGTCGTCGTTGACGTTGATTTCGTAGATCAGGCCCAGGTCGTAGATGTTGACCGGGATTTCCGGATCGAACACCGTCTTTAGCGTCTCGACCACGCGCTCGCGGATCGCGTCGGCGCCGGCTAGTTGATCGTCGTTGCTCTTTTTGCTCTGTTCGTCCGCCATCGGTTTCTCCTGCGCCCGTTTTTGGGCGCTACTCCGTCGTCGCGGTGTTCCGGTCGTTGTTGAGCGCCGCGTTCAGCGTGTGCCACGCAAGGGTCGCGCACTTCACGCGCATCGGAAAGTCGTGCACGCCGCCCAGCACCCTGAGTTTCCCAAGGTCTACGTTCGTGGTCTCGCCGGTGGTGACCAGCTTGATGAACGCGTCCTTGAGCTTTTCGATTTCGGCGCGCGTGAGGCCCTTGAGCGCCTCGGTCATGAGCGACGCGGACGCCTGCGAGATCGCGCAGCCCTCGCCCGTGAACGAGACGTCTCGCAAGACATCGCCGTCCGTTCCTACATACACCGTGAGCCGATCGCCGCAGAGCGGGTTGTACCCCTCGGCGTGCCGCGCGTCCGGTTCGTCCAGAACGCGGCAGTTCCTCGGGCTCTTGTTGTGGTCGAGGATGACCTCTTGGTACAGCTCGCGGAGATCCGACATCTGTTTGGGTACGTAGCCCGCTAGTTGAACAGCTCGCGGACGCGGTGCAGGCCGGCGGCCAGTGCGTCGGCGTCCTCGCGCGTATTGTAAAAGGCGAACGAAGCGCGTGCGGTCGCGGGGACCCTGTAGCGCGCCATCACCGGCTGCGCGCAGTGGTGACCCGTGCGGATGGCGACGCCCTCCTGGTCGAGGATCGTGCCGATGTCGTGGGGGTGTGCGCCCTCCATCACGAACGACAAGACCCCCGCCTTGTGCGCCGCCTCGCCGATCACGCGCACGCCCTCGATGGCCTTGACGGCGTCGGTGGCGTAGGCGAGCAGGTCGCGCTCGTGCGCAGCGGCGGCGTCGAGGTCGAGTGCGTCGAGATAGTCGATCGCGGCACCGAGGCCGACCGCGCCGGCGATGTTGGGCGTGCCCGCCTCGAACCGCGCCGGGGGGGCGGCGTACTCCGATTTCTCCAGCGTCACGAGACGGATCATTTCACCGCCGCCCTGCCACGGCCCCATGTCCTTGAGTACGGTGCTCCGCCCGACGAGTCCGCCGATGCCTGTCGGGCCGAACGCCTTGTGCCCGGAGAACGCGAAAAAGTCGCAGCCGAGTTCGCGCACGTCGACCCGGCCGTGCGGCACCGCCTGGGCGCCGTCGATCAGGGTCGGGATGCCGCGTTCGCGCGCCCGCGCGCAGATCGACGCGACGGGGTTCACTGTCCCGAGGGCGTTCGAGGTGTGGACCAACGCAACGAACTTCGTGTTGGCCGCGAAGGTGAACTCTTCCAGCTCTCCGGAGTCCGTCAATCCGATCGCGCGCAGCGACGCGCCGGTTTGTTCGCAGACGAGCTGCCACGGGACGATGTTGGAGTGGTGCTCCATGCCCGTGATCAGGATCTCGTCGCCCGGGCCGACGCGCGGCCGGACGAACGCCTGCGCGACAAGGTTGATCGAAGCGGTGGCCCCGCTGGTGAAGATCATCTCGTCGCGCTCGGCGCCGAAGTACGCGGCAATCCGCTCGCGCGCTCCCTCGTATTCGCGGGTCGCTTGCGCCGACAAGAAATGCACGCCGCGGTGGACGTTGCTGTTTTGCTCGCGGTAGTAGCGATCGATAGCTTGCAGCACGGCCTCCGGCTTTTGCGCGGTGGCCGCGTTGTCCAGGTAGACGAGCGGCTTGCACCAGACGTTGGTCGCAAGGATCGGAAAGTCCGCGCGGACCTGTGTGGGATCGAACGTTCGCGTTTGCGTCATGCCTACGCGCCGGGTGCATCCCCGGGCAATCGTTCGTGCAGGAGCTTCTCGACCCGCGCGCGCGCCGCCTCGTCCGAAAGCCCGTCCGTGACGTCCGACGCAAACGCGTGCACGAGCAGGTTGCGCGCCTGCGCCGGCGGGAGCCCGCGCGCGCGCAGATAAAAGAGCGCGTCCTCGTCGAGCTGGCCAATCGTCGCGCCGTGCGTGCACTTCACGTCGTCGGCATAGATCTCGAGCTGCGGCTGGGTGTCGATCACGGCCCGGTCCGAAAGCAGGAGGTTCGCGCTCGACTGTTTCGCGTCGGTCTTTTGCGCGTCCTGGAACACGTGGATGTAGCCGCTGAACACGGCACTCGCCTGATCGTCGAGAATCGCCTTGTACAGCTCGTGGCTGTCGCAATTAGGCTTTCTGTGCTCGATCCACGTGTGGTTGTCGATGTGTTGTCGCCCGCGCGCCAGCACGAGCCCGTTCATCGTTGTGTCGATCCCCTCGCCGTCGAGCGCGACCACGAGGTCGTTGCGCACCAGCGCGCCACCGAGCGAGATGACGTGGTTGGTAAGGCGCGAGTCGCGCCCCTGCAACACATGATGCGCCGTCGTGTGCAGCGCCGCATCGTTTTCGAGCTGCAGGATGTCGTGGTACAGGTGCGCGTTGGCGCCAATCACGGATTCCGTGACCGCGTTCACGTAGTGCGCCGCGTCCCCCAGCGAAACCCACGTCTCGATCAGGTGCGCCTCGGCCCCGTCCTCGACGACGATCAGGTTGCGCGGATGGCTCGCCTTGTCCGTCGAGACAAACAGGACGTGGATCGGCTCGTCGATCTTCGTGTTCTGCGGAACATGCAGGAACACGCCGTCTTCCACGAACGCGGTGTTGAGCGAAACGAACGGACGGCGATCCTTGTCGGCGTGATGCCCGAGATGCTGTCGCACCAACGCGCGGGAGGCCGGATCGTCCAGAGCCTGCGTAAGCGAACGGACGGCGATGCCTTGCGGCACGTGCGAGAGCTCCGCACAATAGTGTCCGTCGAGAAATACGAGCCCGGACCGTGTCGCGAGTCGCGTCACGTCGTCACTCGTGAGGGGCGCCGCGGTCGGTCGCGCGAGCGCGAAGTCGGCGTCGTACAGCGCCGAGACATCGGTGAAGCGCCAGTCCTCCAAACGGGAGTGGGGCAGACCGGTCTCGGCGAACCGGGCGATTCCGCCCTTGCGCAGCGGCGTCAATGAATCGGCGCCGCGCTCTTTTTCAAGAGCCTCGTACGCCGGGAGAAAGTTGGCGGTCTTGACCATGGCCATGTCTCAGACGTGTCTCGCCGCTAGGCGGAGACCGCTTCCTCCAGCCACGCGTAGCCTTTCTTTTCGAGCTCCAGCGCCAGCTCCTTGCCACCCGAGCGGACGATCCGGCCTTTGTGCAGCACATGGACGAAGTCCGGCACGATGTACTCGAGCAGGCGCTGGTAGTGGGTGATGATTAAGAACGCGCGATCAGCGCCGCGCAGCGCGTTGACGCCGTCCGCGACGATCTTGAGCGCGTCGATGTCAAGGCCCGAGTCGGTCTCGTCCATGATGGCGAGCTTCGGATCGAGGACCGCCATCTGGAAGATCTCGTTTTTCTTCTTCTCGCCGCCGGAGAAGCCCTCGTTGACGGCGCGACTCAGGAACGACTCGTCCATGCTGAGGAGCCGCGCCTTTGCCTTCGCGACCTCGAGAAAGTCGAACGCGTCGAGCGGCTCTTCGCCGCGGGCGGTGCGGATGGCGTTGAGTCCCGCGCGCAGCATGTAGCTGTTCGCGACACCGGGAATCTCCACGGGATACTGGAACGCGAGGAACACGCCCTTGTGCGCGCGCTCGTCGACGGCCAGCTCGAGGAGAGCCTCGTCCCCGTACGTCACGGAGCCTTCCGTGACCTCGTACTCGTCGCGCCCGGCGAGCACGCTCGCGAGCGTGCTTTTGCCGGAGCCGTTCGGGCCCATGATGGCATGGACCTCGCCGGCCTTGATCTCGAGGTCGATGCCCCGGAGGATTTCCGTGCCTTCGACCGAGGCGTGCAGGTTCTTGATGGTGAGCATGGCTATCCGACACTCCCTTCGAGGCTGATCGCCAGGAGTTTTTGTGCCTCGACGGCAAACTCCATGGGCAGCTCACGAAAGACTTCCTTGCAAAATCCGTTGACGATCATCGAAACGGCGTCCTCTTCCGAGATGCCGCGCTGGTTCAGGTAAAAGATCTGGTCTTCCCCGATCTTGCTCGTGGTGGCTTCGTGCTCGACCTTGCCGGTCGTGTTGCGCACCTCGATGTAGGGGAAGGTGTGCGCGCCGCAGCGGTCGCCGATGAGCATCGAGTCGCACTGCGAATAGTTGCGGGCGTTCTCGGCCTTGGGCATGACCTTGACGAGGCCGCGGTAGGTGTTTTGCGCGCGCCCCGCCGAGATGCCCTTGGAGATGATGGTCGAGCGCGTGTTCTTGCCGAGGTGCACCATCTTGGTGCCGGTGTCGGCCTGCTGGTAGTTGTTGGTCAGGGCGACCGAATAGAACTCCCCAACGCTGTCGTCACCCTGCAGGATGCACGACGGGTACTTCCAGGTGATCGCGGATCCGGTTTCGACCTGGGTCCACGAGATCTTGCTGCGGTTGCCGCGGCACGCACCACGCTTGGTGACGAAGTTGTAGATGCCGCCCTTGCCCTCCTTGTCGCCCGGATACCAGTTCTGGACCGTGGAGTACTTGATCTGGGCATCTTCCGCCGCGACGAGTTCGACCACGGCGGCGTGGAGCTGGTGCTCGTCGCGCATGGGCGCGGTGCACCCCTCAAGGTAGCTTACGTACGCGCCCGGCTCGGCGATGATCAGGGTCCGCTCGAACTGGCCGGTGTTGGCCGCGTTGATGCGGAAGTACGTCGACAGCTCCATCGGGCAGCGCACGCCCTTGGGCACGAACACGAACGACCCGTCGGTGAACACGGCGCTG
Source organism: Planctomycetota bacterium (assembly GCA_021776735.1). Classification (GTDB taxonomy): domain Bacteria; phylum Planctomycetota; class PLA2; order PLA2; family PLA2; genus JAJFFH01. The sequence continues at coordinate 270,933 of JAJFFH010000051.1, forward strand.
TTGAGTGCTGCGAAGTAGTTGTCGTTGCGCGGCACGACCGAGCCCAGGTACTTCTTGATGAGCTCGGGGTGCTCTTTCACGGCGTCGCCGAACGAGCCGAAGATGATGCCCAGTTCCGCCAGCTTGTCCTTGAATGTGGTGGCGACGGACACGCTGTCGAAGACCGCGTCCACGGCCACCCCGGCAAGCATCTTCTGCTCGTTCAAGGGGATGCCGAGCTTTTCATAGGTCGCCAGCAGCTCCGGATCGACCTCGTCGAGGCTTTCGAGCAGCGGCGTGGTCTTTGGGGCGGAGTAGTAGCAGGTTTTTTGGTAGTCGATGGGCGCGATCTTGAGCTTGGCCCAGTCGGGCGCCTCCATCTTCAGCCAGTTGCGGTACGCCTCAAGACGCCACGTGAGCAGCCACTCCGGCTCGCCCTTCTTGTGGGAGATGAACCGGACGATGTCCTCGTTGAGCCCCAGCGGCGCGCTGTCGGCCTCGATGTCGGTGACAAAGCCCCACTTGTAGTCCTGTGCGATGCGCTCTTCGAGAATGTCGTCGGTTTCGGTCTGTTGTTCGCTCATCTATTGGGCCTCGGCCCGCAGGGGGGCAGGAGTCGATTTGCCGTGTGTTGTTTGGGGGGCGGGGGACGGTTCGGGAAACGAAAAGTCCTGTGTCATTTCCGCCAGGGGAATGCCGCCGAGCGCGTCGCGCACGGCGTCGTTGATGCGGCCCCAGTTGCCCTTGACGGGACAGGAGCACTCGATGCCGCAGCCGCCCGCGTCGTCGAGACACTCCGTGATCGCGATCGGACCTTCCAGGGCCTCGATGATGTCGCGGATCGCGATTTCCGTCGCCGGCCGCGCCAGGCTGTAGCCGCCCTTCACGCCGCGTTGCGAGAACAATAGTTCGGCGCGCGCGAGGAGCTTCAGGATCTTGCTAACCGTGGGCAGCGGCAGTTGAACCGCACCCGCAAGGTCGCGCGCGTTTTGCACACCGCCCACGTCCGCCGAGGCCGCGAGGCGGCACATCAGCACGATGGCATAGTCGGTTTGCTTGGTCAGGCGCAGCATGATGTCTTGCCAGGTCGTTTCGTGTCGCGGTACATCGCCGTCCGTCCGCTTACGCTCCCGAACTCCAACCGAGATCGAACTGCGCGGCTCCTTTGCCCGCTATGGCCTCGATGCGTTCGTGCGTGATCTGGGCGATTTCCACGAAGGCACTCGCGGTGTTGCTCTCGGGTTTGGAAACGGTGATCGGGACGCCGCCGTCGCCGCTGGGGGGGACTTCGGCGTCGAGCGGGAGGCTCCCCAGAAGCGGAAGGCCGTACTTCTTGGCGGCCTTGTCGCCCGCGCCGGTCATGAAGATGTGGGAGAGGTGGCCGCACTCCGGGCAGGAGAACCCGGCCATGTTTTCGATGACCCCGACCACCGGCACCTTGACCGACGAAAACATCTCGATGGCCTTTTCGACGTCGGCCAGCGCGACATCCTGCGGGGTCGTGACCACGATCGCGCCGTCGAGCGGCACGGTTTGGCTGAGTGACAGGACCGCGTCGCCGGTGCCCGGCGGCAGATCGACGATCAGATAGTCGAGTTCGCCCCACGCGACGCCCGTGAGGAGTTGCGTAACCATCTTGCCGACCATCGGGCCGCGCCATATGACGGCGGCCTGATCCTTGGGCATCAGGAACGCGATCGAGATGACCTGCAGGCCATGTGCGGTCGCCGGAATTACGCGCTGCTGGGCGTCGCCGGTGGCGCGATGATCCACCGTGCCAGTCATGATCGCGGCACTGGGTCCGTGGATGTCGGCGTCGAGCAGGCCGACGCGCTTGCCCTGGTTCGCCAGCGCGATCGCCAGGTTGACGGCGACCGTGGACTTGCCGACACCGCCCTTGCCCGCGCCGACCGCAACAATCCGGCCGATGCCAACGATGGGGCTCGGACCCGGTTGCTGGGGCGGGCCCGCCTGGGCGGCCTGCCCGTCTGGCGCCGGTGCCGCAGCCTGCGTGTCTTGAAAGGACACGAAGACATCCTTCACGCCCTCGACCTTGCGAGCAGCAGCCTTGATTTTCTCGGCGAATGCGGGCTTTTCGGCCATGCCCACGGCGACCGCGACGGTCACGAGAACCTTGCCGTTGGTCTCGCGAACGCTCGCGATCTGGTTGTCGTTCAGGACAGCGCTCAGCGCGCTCCGAATGGCGTCGATCACGATCAAATTCCCTACGCTAAAATACAGGACCGATTAAGTACGGTTTACATATAAGGGACTGTAGCAGTCCTGTATTTGGCGTCCAGTTTTCCAGCCTCCGGGCGGAGCCTCCGCCCCGGAAGCACCCGATGGGGCAGCCCGCTGGCGGACCACCGGCTGTTTTGGGGCCGTGCCGCTGGCAGCCCATACCGAGCCAGGCACAGAAGGATGATTCTAGGACAAGGAGACGCATAACCAGATATGAGACAGTGGCTTACGCGGATCCCGGCTGGTCATGCAATTGTCATGGGGCCGTCATGGTCCGGGTGTCCTCGGTGTACGGTGCCCCTACTGTACGGTGCCAGGCGATCCTGCTGCAGAGTGGCCGTCCCGGTAGCTCCGATTCCTGCGGAGAGCGCGGCCGCCGATGCGCCTCGCGTATCCCGCCGCGCCCGACGAATCGGAAGCCCAACGGCCGGTCGGCCCATCCTGATGGCCGGGCACCTGTGCGTGCCGCGCCCGCCACCGCATCGAGCGATCGTTGCCGTGACATCGCCGTCCGTTTGCTGCCTCAAGGGCTGGTACCCTCCAGCGCGGGATGCGAACACTGGCGTGTTTTTTGGTGCTGGCGTGTGGCGGCGCCGCAACGCGTGCGGACGACGACGACGCCAAGGCCAATGCCCGTTGGTTGGCCAAAGCCGAGTCAGCCAAGGAACGGGCGGGGCTTGTCGCCAAGTTGCGCCGGATCGGTCCCGGGCAGGCATACCGACGCGTCGTGACCGCGCTCAACGCCAAGAACCCGGCGAACCGGCGTGCGGCGGCCATGTTGCTGGCCGAGTGGGCCCAGGAACTCGACAAGCCGCCGGGCTCCCCGACGCGCCTCGCGCTGGGGTTGAAGGATCGCGATGCGGCGACCCGTGCGTATCTGGTGACCGCTCTTTCGCGATATGGAAAAAAGGCGGTCGCTCCGCTCTTGCGGATGCTGAAGAACCGCCGGCGCGACACGCGGGAAGCTGCCGGGCAGGCCTTGGCGGCACAGGGGCCGGCGGTCCTGTCCAAAGTCGTGGCGATGCTGGATGACGAGAAACCGCGCGCTCGGCGTGGCGCCATGCACGCGCTCGGTTGGTTCGATGATCCCGGCGATGCCGTCTTCGCGCGGCTGCAACGGGGAGTTCGCGCGCGCGATGTCGAGGAGAGGGTGGCGGCGGTCCACGGGTTGCGCGGATGCAAGGGGCAGCGCGCTGCGGCCCTACCGTTGCTTGCGCATGCGTTGCGCGATCGAAACGCCGATGTCGCACGGGCCGCGATGTCCGCGGCGCTCAACCACGGCGTCGGCGGGCTCAAGACCCTGGCGGGCTCGCTCGGGCACGGAACCGAGGCGCGGGAGGTCGCGATCGAGCAGGAGTTCGTGAAGATCGGGGAGTCCGTCGCCGAACTTCTGGTCGCAGCGCGCGCGGAAGGAGAGCCGGTGCACCGTGCGGCCGTTGCGCGCGTCCTCGGCGGGTACGGCCGACGGCACGGGTACTCCGTCATCGCGGACGCCCTACGTGCAGGACTGCGTGACAAAGATGCAAGCGTGCGCCTTGCGTGCGCGCGCTCCGTGCGGATCCTCGTACCGGACGCGGCGCGGCTCGCGCTCGACGATATTACGCGCGCCACCAGGGACTCTGATCCCGGAGTGCGAGCTGCCGCCCTGCTCACGCTCGAACGAATGGCCCCCAAGCGGAGCCAGCTTGTCGAGCCCGTGGGTCGTGCGGCAAAACAGCATGATCCTCGTCTGCGCGCCGCGGCCGCCGTCGCCGGATGTCGCCTCGGCACCGTGTCGGCCGAGCAGGCGCTTGCGCTGATCCAACCCGTAGCCACCAAGTCCCACTTTGATCGGACCGCGCGCGCCGACGCGATGTTGATGCTGGCGGTCGTGCCGGGTGGGACGGCCATGCTACTCAGTCTGGCGGAACAGACGATCGGCGACGCCGAGGCGCCGATTCGCTTGCGTGCGGAGGCGATTGCCGCAGTGGCCCTGGCGATCGAGCGGCGCGGCGGCGGGTTCCGGGATCGCGCGGCGCGGCTCAAGAAAGCGACCGCGATTGCGCCGGCGGTGACGCGCGCGTTGCAGTGGCTTGCGGACCGCCGCACGGCGGGCTGGCGTGCCAAGGCGTTGGGGGCGAGGCACGATTGGGATGTCGGCGTCACGGCACTCGCGACGCTGGCTTTTCTGGGGGCGGGGCGCACGGACACGCCGGTGCGCGAGGGTCTCGAGTTTCTCGCTTCCAAGCAAAACAAGACCACGGGCGAGATCAACCAGTTCACGAACCGCGGCTGGGCCCACACGACCGAGCACGCGTGGGCGACGCTGGCGCTTTGCGAAGCTGTCGACGTGATGGGGGATCCGAAGTGGCGGCCCATCGCGCAAGCCGCCGTGCGCTACTGCGAAGAGGCGCGCAACCCCCACATGGCGTGGCGCTACAAGGTGAAGGGCGGCGAAAACGATACGCACGTCACAACACTCATGACGCAGGCGCTGTGTGTGGCCAAGTACGTCGGTCTTGAGGTCGACAGGAAAGCACTTGAGGGGGCGCGACGGTGGGTCGACAAGATCAGCGATCCGAACTTCGGCCAGGTGGGCTACAACTTCCCGGGCGGAGAGGTGTTTCGCACCCCGGACCATGACCAGGCCGGGAACTTTCCGAGTCGACGCTCCCAGTCGATGACGGCCGCCGGAATCCTGATGCGCATCATGCTCGGCGAGGACTCGCGCGAGAGCGAGATGATCAGGAAGGGCGCAAAGCTGTGCCTCGGCCTCAAGCCCCGGTGGAACCCGCACGACGGCTCCATCGACATGTACTTCTGGCACTTCGGCTCGCTGGCGATGTGGCAGGTCGGTGGCGACCGGTACGAGACATGGCGCAACGCGTGCCACAAGGCCCTGCTCGGCCACCAGAAAGCGGACGGTTCATGGCCGCCGGCTGGCGCGTGGGGCATGTTCGGCGGCCAGGGCTATTCGACGGCCATCGGTGCGCTGACCCTGCTCGCGCCGATTCGCTACCCGCGATGGCGCGATATCAACCATCTCCCGGAATCGATGCACGGCATATTCGCGACCCTGAAGCGCGCCACCAACAACGACCCGTCCCCGTTCGTCCGTGCAAGCGCGCAGCGCGCGGTCAAGTGCATCAAGCGGTCGCTGCGCTGAGAGGAGAGCCTGTAAGAATATCCTCTGGCTTCGGCCGGCTGCGGCTGCGCCCTGGGGCTGGTCTTCGCTCGACCTCGGGCCTTGCGACGGGATTCCTTCACAAGCGCTAACCCGTCCAACATCGCCGTCCGTTTGCTTCCTCAAAACTGGTACTCTCCAATGCGGAATGCGGAAGCTCATACTCTTGCTTGTGGTGGCGTGGGGCGCGTCCACCGCGCACGCTCAACCCACGCCCAAGCAACTCGCCGGCGAACTCGCCAAGGCCCGGAACCGGTGGAAGCGCGCGACGATTATCACGGCGTTGCGCCACGCCGGGCCGCAGGCGTACCCGGCCGTCGTGCGTGCGCTCAAGGCGAAGGACGCGGTGAATCGGCGTGCGGCGGCGATGTTGCTCGCGGAGTTTGCGCGAAAGCTCGGCAAGGCTCCCGGGTCGCCGAAGGCACTCGTGCGAAAGCTGACGGACGGCGATGCTCTTACGCGCGACTATCTCGTGTCGGCGCTGTCGTGGTACGGCAAGAAACCGGTCGGCCCGCTGCTGAAGATGCTCAAGAACCGCAAGGTCTTTGCGCGCGAGGCGGCGGGGCGGGCGCTTGCGGCGCAGGGGGCGACCGTCGTCAAGAAGATCGTTGCGCTGCTCGACGACGAGGAGCCGCGTGCGCAGCTTGGCGCGATGCATGCGCTTGGATGGTTCGACGATCCCGGGGCCGTCGCGTTCGCGCGGATGCAACGGGGCCTCGGTGCGGCGGACCCGGCCGAGCGCGCGGCGGCGGCGTTCGGCATGCGCGGGTGCAAGGCGCAGCGCGCGCAGGTTCTGCCGCTCCTGGCCAAGGCGCTGCGCGACAAGAACGCGGCGGTGGCGGGAGCCGCGGGGGCGGCCGTGACGCATCACGGCAAGGAAGGCGTTGGGATACTCGTGGACGCTCTGGGCGCGGGCACCGAGACGCAGGAGTTTGCCACCGAGCGAGCCCTGATCGATCTTGGCGAGGGGGCCGCCGACCTGCTGGCGCAGTCGTTTTCGAAGGGCACGCCGCAACACCGGGCCGCCGTGGCGCGCGTGCTGGGCGCGTACGGGCGCCAGCATGGGTTTTCGTCGATCGCGAATGCGCTGCGTGAGGGACTCGGCGACAAGGATGCCCGCGTGCGGACCGAGTGCGCGCGCGCGCTGCGCATCATCGCGTTGGACGCGGCGCGGCTTGCCATAAAGGAAGTCGTCCTGGCCACGAAGGATCGCGACGTCGGGGTTCGGGCCGCGGCGCTGTTTACGCTCACGCGGCTGGCTACCGAGAAACGTCAACTTCGCGAGCCGGCCGATCGGGCGTCCAAGCATCACGACCCGCGCTTGCGCGCTGCGGGCGCGTTCGCCCAGTACAAGAACGGCCGCATCAGGGCCGGTCAAGCGGTGTCGCTGATCCATCTCGGCGTGATCGATCCGAACCTCGCTGCTTCCGAGCGCGCCGACGCGTTGTCGATGATGCAGACGGTCCCCGGTGGCGTCGCGGCGCTGGTCGGTCCCGGCCATGAGATCCTCAACGACGGCGAATTGCCCGGCCGGCTGCGGGCCGCCGCCGCCGTTGCGCTCGGGGGTGCGATCGCGGGGCGCGGTGCGGGATTCCGCAAGCGGACTGCGGCTCTTGCGAAAATGGACGCGTCGGCGCGCTCGTCGATTCGACGCGCGCTGGACTGGCTCGAGAGGAAGCAGTCCAAGGAAAAGGGACCGTGGCCGGCCAGGGAACTCGGCGCGGAGGACAACTGGGATGTCGGCATCACGGCGATGTCCACACTGGCCTTTCTGGGAGCGGGGCGGACGGACGAACCGGTTCGCAAGGGGCTTGAGTTCCTCGCGTCCATGCAAAAAAAGACCGGCGAGATCAACCAGTTCTCGAACCGGGGCTGGACCCACATGTGTGAACACGCATGGGCGACCCTCGCGCTCTGCGAAGCGGTCGATCTCATGGACGACAAGAAGTGGCGGCCAATCGCGCAGGCGGCGGTGCGGTACTGCGAAAAAGCGCGCAACCCTTACATGGCGTGGCGCTACAAGGCCAGGGGCGGCGAAAACGACACGCATATCACCGCGCTCATGGCGCAGGCCCTGCGCGTGGCCGCGCACGCCGGCCTCGATGTCGATCGGAGCGCGTGGGAGGGGGCGCGTCAATGGATCGACAAGATGACCGATCCGAACTTCGGCCAGGTGGGCTACAACTTTCCCGGTGGGCCGGTGTTTCGTGGGAAGCGGCTCCACGGGCGCGATCGTTTCCCTGCCGAGAAGTCGCAATCGATGACCGCCGCCGGGATCCTGGTCCGGATGATGCTCGGCGAAGATCCGCGCATGAGCGAGATGATCAAGAAAGGAGCGCGACTCTGTCTCCTGGTTCCGCCCGACTGGAACAAGGACAGCGGCAGCATCGATATGTACTACTGGCACTTCGCAAGCCTGGCCATGGTGCAGATCGGCGGACCGCTGCCAAAGAGGTGGCGGAGCGCGTGCCAAAAAACGCTGGTCGACCATCAGGACACGGATGGCTCGTGGGCGCCGGTGGGCGCATGGGGCATCACCGGCGGTCGCGGCTACTCGACGGCGATCGGTGCGCTGACGCTGCTCGCGCCGATCCGTTATCCGTCGTGGCAGGAGGCCGGCCGCCTATCGACGCCCATGAGTCGCGCCTACAAGACCCTCAAGAGGGCCGCGGCGAAAGACCCGTCTCCGATTGTGCGCGCCGCCGCGCGCCGGGCCGCGAAAAAAATCGAGCGATCTCTGCCGTGAGCCGGGGTCCCGAGGACCTCGGTTGTGCGCGCCGACCTCCTCGCACTGGGCGGACGGCCCGGGGCGCGCTGGCAATTCTCTTTTTGGTCGCGTTGCTGCCGACCGACGTGTGTGCGCAGACCCCGAGTGACATCAAGCGGCTGCGAAAGGGATTGCGGGACCAGAGACCGTGGGTGCGACGGACCGCCGCGCGTCAGGCGTCGCATTGGGGACCGGACGCGATTCTTGTGGTGCGGGAGTTGGCGGCCCTGCTGAAACGGACCCAGGATGCGACCGTGCGAGAGCTCGTCGTCCGTGCTTTGACCGCGGCCGAGGCACTCGCCGGCCAGGGCCCGGAAGTCATCGGCCGGATCCTGCCTCTCGCTGGCGGCGCCGACGCCGCGGCATCCACGGGAGCGCTTTTCGTGTTCGGTCGTATCGCCGGTGGCGGCGAGCAGGTCTGGGAGGCGATTCGCCGTGCCTCGCGGTCGAACCGAGCCGAGCTTCGGGGGCTGCCGCGTTCGCCCTGCGCCGTTACGGTGGTATCGACGGACGTGGCATCGACGGACGTGGCATCGACCGAAGTGGCATCGACGGGGCTCGCGCCGAGCAGGCGCGCGGCGCGCTCTTGGATCTGCTCGCGGACACAGCCGCCATCGGTCGCGCCGCGGCCGAATCGCTCCATCTCTTCGGGCCGGGGATCGCGCCGGACCTGGTGGCCCGATTGGGGGCAGCGCATGCGGCGGTTGATGAGCGCATCGACCAGGTCCTGGTCCGGCTCGGGCCGCAAGCAGCCGGTCCGCTGTCCCAGGTGCGCCCAACCAACCCGCGCGCACAGGCCGCGCTCGCGCGCGCTCTCGGGCGCTACGGACAACACCACGGCGTGCCGTTGCTCACCGAGGCGTTGAGGCGCCTGCTGCAGCACGGGCCCGCGGACGTTCGCATCGCTGCGGCGCGCGCCTTGCGCGGTTTCGAGCCCTCGCTCGCCTTGCCGGCGTTTATCGACGTCGCCGCGGCGGCGAAGACGGCCGACCCGACCGTGAGGACCGTGGCCCTGCTCGCGTTGACTTCACTGCTCGAAGTGGGCACGGAGGCCCAGCGCGTGTCGGCACTCGGCCTGGCGCGGGGGGCCGCCGATGCGGAAGATGCCTCGCTCCGCGTCGCGGCAGCCTATCTGGCGACATGTTGTGGCGATCCGGTGAAGTCCGGGTCGCTTCTCACGAAGGCGTTGCGCGACCGGCGGCTGTCGGCGGACGGCGTGGCGGATCTACTTTGGATCGTCGATCGCCTTCGTCCGCGAGCACGTCCTCTCTTTCCGGTCCTGATCGAACTGCTGGTTCATCCACGCCGTCCCGGCGCGGTGCGTCGAGGTCGTCCAAACGATCAAGACGCTTCTCGTGCATCGCCGCCCGGATCTCGCCGAGCGGCGTGTGGCCGCCCAGGAAATGTTGGCGGACGAGCGCCGCATGCAGAAGACCGCGCTCACGTGGCTGGCGGCGCGTCAGCATGCGAAGGGCCACTGGCCGGCCGTGCCGAACGGTGCCGCCGACGAATGGGACGCGGGCCTGACCGCGCTGTGCGTTCTCGCGTGGACCGGCACCGGGCGTGTCCCGCAGCAGGCCGTGCGGGGGCTGGCCTACCTCGTTTCCGTTCAGTCTGCGAGCGGCGAAATCCGCGGTCCGCGCACGTTGCGCCGCGGCACGGTCGAACACGTCTGGGCGACGCTGGCGCTGTGTGAGGCGTATGCATTGACGCACGACGTGCGTTGGAAGCGTGCCGCGCAGCGCGGCGTCGCGTACCTGTTGGCCGCGCGCTTTCCGTACATGGGCTGGACCTATGGTCACCGCAAGAACATCGGCACGACGCATCTGACCACGCTCGCCGTTCTCGCTCTCCGCGTCGCGCAGGACGTCGGGCTGGTCGTCGATGACCCGGACGCATGGGAAGGGGCCGGCGTGCTGATCGACAAGTTGACGGACCAACGAAACGGTGCGGTGGCCTACGACCCGAAGGGCGCGCCGTCGTTGCGGCTGCCGCGCCAGACGCGGGACTTTCCTGCGGACCGTACGCATGGGATGACCGCCGCGGGCATCCTGACCCGGATACTGCTCGGCCAAAAACCGACGTCGCGGACGGTCATGCGTTCCGTCGATCATTGTCTCGCCGCGTTCCCGCGCTGGACGCCGGATGACGGCACGCTCGATCTCTACTCCTGGCACTTGGGCACCCTGGCCATGGCGCAAGTCGGCGGCGCGGCGCGAGCGCGCTGGTTCCCCGAATTGCGCGGCGCGCTTCTCGACGGGCACGCCAAGGATGGTTCCTGGCCGCCGGTGGGAGCGTGGGGGGTTCTGGGGGGCGGCGTCTACAGCACGGCGATGGGTGTCTTGTGTCTTCAGGCGCGGTTTCGCTACAAGCCGTGGCGCGTGCGACCGCTTCGTCCCGGGCAAGCCGCGCTTCTCGCCGCGCTACGCGAGGCAGCCAGAACGGACCGCGATCCCGCGGTGAAAGCGGCAGCCGCAGCCGCGGTCCGCGAGATCAAGAAAACCCTGCGACGGTGACGCTGTGCCTTGCGCGGCTGGGACACCCTGCCGCGGTCGCCGTCGGCGATCAGCTTCACGGACTGCACGTCGTTCATGCTGATGCGCGGACTCGGCCTCGATACGGCCGCGATTTTGGAAGACGACTTTCGCCGCGAGGGCATTGCCGGCGTTCCGGCTTCCTGACTCCACCGCAGATTTCGGGCGACCCACTGTCACGCGGACCGCTTGGGATGCACCATGGGGGTGTGCAGGGGCTTGATCCGCTCGTTCAGCGATACCTCGTCGATGGCGACGAGGCGGCGATTGAAACCGTCGTTGCGCGGACGCGGTCTCGGCTGCGGCGCATCGCGGCGCGCATCGCCGGCAAGGACAGCGCCGAGGACTGTGTGCAGACCGCGTACCTGTCGCTCCTGCACAAGCGCGGTGCGGGCCTCGACGCACCGGCGTGGCCGTGGCTCGTCACCGCCGTCGTGCGCCTCGCCTACCGCCGCAAGGCGCAGGCGCGCCGGCAGGTAGAAATCGCGCAGCGGCTCGGCACGCCGACCGATCCCGAGGATCCGCACGATCCCCTGGGCACCGCCATCCGCAAGGAGCAGGCCCAAAACCTGCGCGCGCGCATCGCCGAGTTGCGTCCGTCGTACCGCGACGTTCTTGTGCTGCGCGACCTGCGCGGCCTCTGCGGCGCGGAAACCGCCGCACTCTTGGACATCACCGAAGCCAACGTGCGCAAGCGCCACGAACGCGCCCGCGCCGCGCTGCGCTCCAAACTGCACCCGCGCGTCGCCAGCGTCGCGCTCTGGCTCGTCCCGGGAGAAATCATGTTGAGGAAGATCGCCGTCGTCGCCGTGTTGGTGCTCGCCGTCGCGGGTGGCGGTTACCTGTGGCATGCGCGCCGTTCTGATCGCGCCGCAGAGCGATCCGACCGTCACGTTTCCGTGGCGGAGAACCAACGAAAGGGGAAGCGTACGGACGGCGATGTTTCGGCAAGAGACTCCGCGCCGCCGCCGTTGCGCGTGCCCGATGGGCCGCACGTCACGGGCCGCGTGCTGTCGCCTTCCGGCGAACCGGTCGCCGGCGCGCGCGTCGTCGTTTCGGCGAAAGACATCGCCGTCCGTATGCTGCCGTCCCCTTCGGCCGATGGGCTGTTGACCGACGCTCTTGGACGGTTTGTAGCGCCGCTTTCGGACGATGCGGACACGTTCACGCTGTTCGCGTCGGCGGACGGTTTCGGCCCGGGGCGCAAGCGGCCCGTGCACGCGGGCGATGTCGTGGATGTTTTGCTGCGGCCCGACGCGCGGTTGACGGGGATCGTAATGGATCTTGAGCGTACGCCGGTGTCCGGGGCGCGCGTTACGTGGGTGGGGCAGTTCGACGGCGTCGTGGTCGAGCGCGAGGCCGTGACGGATGCCGAGGGGCGCTACAAGTTGCGCGGCCTGCCGTCGCCGGCCGAGTTCGAGTACCGGCGTGGCAACCGCAATCCGATGGCGTACGTGCGCGCGGAGGGCTTTGCGCCACTCATCGCGGAGTTGGGTGAACCCGGCGGCGAGCGGCACCTGATCGTGGAGCGCGGGTACGAGTTGACGGTGCGGGTGATCGACGTGGGGCAGAACCCGGTGTCCGGGGCGCGCGTTTCCTTGCGGACGATCGACCGTTGGCCCTCGCGGTGGTACGCGGTCGCGGGATCGCTGCCGAGCCCGCACCATCTGGTCGACCTGATGGCGGGGACGACGGGAGTGGACGGCGTGGTCGTGTTCGCACAGGCGCCTGCCGTGGGCTTGCACGACCTCGAGGCGCCGAGCGGGTTTCAGCCCGGGCGGATGCTGCTCGTCGTGGACGTGCGCGCCGAGGGTTTTGTGCACGCGACGCCGACGACACGCCAGTTCGTTTCGCCGGCGATAGCGCCGCCCTCGGCCATGGGGCCGCCGGCCGGGGGCAGGAAACTGACCGAGGTTGTGACTTTGCTCAAGGCAGGGACCGTGACGGGGCGCCTCGTCGATGAGACCGGGCAGCCGGTGGCCAACACGCGCGTCGTGGCGCATCCGGTCGGGCGCCAGTTCTTCAGTCAGTTCCGCCGGGAGTGGCCCGAGGGGCGTACCGATGCCGACGGACACTTTGCGATCGACGGCGTGCCGGAGTCGCGCGTGATGCTGTTTATCGACCGACCGGTCGATACCGCCGTGATCAGCGTGTCGAGCTGGGACGCGGGGCGGCTCGTCGTGCAGCGCTCGGACACACCCGTCGTGTGGTTTCACGTCGTGGATGAAAGCGGCAACCCCATCGAGGGGGCGTCAATCGACTCGACGGTTTCGGGGGGGTCGGGCGGTCCGGTGACCGGCGCGGACGGGCGCGTGCGGATGCGCTACGTGGCTACGATCAAGAAAAAGCGTGTCGTCGTGCGCGCGAAGGGCTACGCGCAGACCCTGACCGACGAGTTCGAGCCGCGTCCGGGCGACGGCACGATCGTGCGCGTGACTTTGAAGCGGGGGGGAAAGGTGTCGGGGACCGTACGTTGGGCGGAGGGCAAGCCGGCGGAGGGGGCGTGGGTGCATGTATTTGACGCCGCGACCGATCCCCAAAAGGCGTTCGGCCAGTGGCCGCCGCCCGGCGCGCGGTACGGCATGGCGAGGGTCGGCGCGGACGGCAGTTTTGAGATCGCCGATGTCCCCCCGGGTCCCTACCACTACCGCGCGGGCTGGTACGAGTTTCCCGGCACCATGACGCAGCGTACGATCGAGAACACCGCCGACACGACGGTCGATCTGCGGTTCGAGCGCGACTACGAGCCCGCGCCGATCGCGTCGATTCAGGGGGTGCTAATCGACAAGACGACCGGTCTCCGCATTCCGGTGGCCCAGATTACGTGCGTGATGAACCGCGGCTTCTATCGCGCACGCTTCCTCGAACCCGGCCGATTTCGCTACGCGCCGGTCGCCCCGGGGACCTACCACCTCACGATCCGCGCCGCCGGTTTTCCGATTGCGCGCCACGAGGTCACAGTGAAGGGCCGCGACGAAGCCGTGAAGATCCGCGTCGAACTGGGCCGCGGTGGGTCGGTGGAGGGCACGGTGCGCATCGCGGGTACGCTCGCGGAGAACTGCTCGATCAACATCGGCGGCAAGACCGTGCGCTCCGGCAAGCAGGGCCGCTACCGGATCGACAACGTGCCTCCCGGAATCCACGAACCGACGTTTTTCTTGGGCCGCGCGGCTGCGGGCTTTCCCAAAGTCGAGGTGCGCGAAGGCTCCGTCGCAACCCTCCACATCAACACGGTCAGGGCGGGCGAACTCAAGTTCAGAAAGCAAAGGCGCAACGTCGAGCTACGCGACGCGGCAGGCGGCGTGCTCTCAACCCGCAAATACGCGCGCGGCAGTTGGTGGATCCCGCCGGGCAAGTACCGCCTGGCAACCGGCGACTGGTCCGTCGAAGTCGAAGTCTCGGCCGGCGGCCAAGTCCTGGTTGACTAGGGAGAGCTTTGGGTTCAACGGTTGGTCTTCGGGAATCCGCCGCGCCGATGATGTCCTGTATCTCGCGCCGCCTGATTCCTCCGACGAGGATCTGGTTCATCGGATCTCGGCAAAAAGGCGCGGCCTCGGAAGGACCATGCCTGTCGTGGTTGATCCCGCCGCGACCACGCCGATTGACATTCGGCTTCGAGATCCTGCCCGGATCGTGCTCCATGTTGCCGGATCAGAAGCGAGCGAATGTCGTGAACAGCTGCGGGTTTCGGTCACCGAGGAGCCTGAGTGTGCGTACGGCCACTTTTTGGATGGTGATTACCTCGTGGGCGACGGGCGTCTCGACAGGAGCGGGCGGATCACGCTGTCACCCCTCCAGGCCGCGGAGGTTACCCTGGCGCTTCGGCTCAAGGTCTCTTCGCATAGCTCCGCGTTGCTGATCAGCAAGCGCATTCGCGCCGCGTCCGGTTTACAGAAAATCACCTGGCGGCTTCCGAAGCTGCATACCGTGCGCGTGCACTGGCGCGGCAAGAACACGACCGAACTCCGGCTCTGGCGCGACGTGAAAGGCGAGTTCGCGCAGGCGTGGGAGAAAAGCGCTGCACCGGGCACCGCGGCAAAGATACGGTTCGTTCCAGCAGGAAAGTACTGGTTGTCGTATTCCGATGGACCCGATCGAAGCGGAGGAAGAGTATCGATCGAAGTGCCCGCCCAACTGCAAGTCGATCTGCCGCGTTAGATCGCCACGTCCTCGCCGCGTTCGAAGTCCCGCTTGCCGCGGCGGATGCGGCAAGCCGCGGTCGTCGGGTCGTGTTCGAAAAACAGGATCCAGTCCTCGTCCGCGGCGTGGCCGAGCCACTCCTGTTTTTCGGCGGTCGTCCTTAGAGGTTCGTTGTCGTACGCCATGATCCACGGTGTGCGGATGTGCGAGGTTGTGGGCACCAGGTCGGCCACGTAGAGCAGCGTTTGCGTGCCGGCCGTGACCTTCACGAGCTGCATGCCCGGAGTGTGGCCATCGACCGGCAGCAGCTCGATGCCGTCCGCGATTTCTGCGCGCTCTTCGATCAGCGTCAGGTGATCGCCCTCGTACAGCGGCATGAAGTCGTCCGGGCGAAAACTGCCCGCGTCCTTCACGCTCGGCTCGCGGGCCCATTCGAATTGGCGGCGCTGGACGAGGTAGCGCGCGTTCGGAAACATCGCCGTCCGTTTGCTGTCTTCCGATGAGCTGCTTCCTGTCGCCCCTCCGGCGTGGTCGAAGTGCAGGTGCGTCAGGATGACGTCGGTGATTTGCGTCGGATCGAACCCGGCCCGGCGCACGGCCTCGTCGGGCAGCGGGGCGTCGCGCACGTTGTAGATGCCGTTCAGCTTCTCGCTGAACTTGTCGCCGATGCCGGTATCGACGAGGAACGTGCGATCGGGGCCCTCGATCAGGAGCAGGCGCATCGCGAGATCGATCCGGTTGCGATCGTCCGGCGGATTCGTTTTCTCCCAGAGCGGTCGGGGAACGATGCCGAGCATGGCGCCGCCGTCGAGACCGAGGTGGCCGGCAGTTACGGTGTGGAGCTTGTACGGTCCGATATTGAGCACGGAGACATTATCGCAATGAAGGCGACACGCAGGCGGTTTCTTCGGTGGTGCGGGGCGGGCACGGCAGCCGGCGCGCTGACCGGCATCTACGCGTTCGGAATCGAGCCGCTCTGGCTGCGCGAGGTCGTCGTCGAGGTGCCCATCGAGGGGCTCGACCCGGCGTTCTCCGGATTCACGATCGCGCAGCTGTCCGATTTGCACGTCGGCGCGGGGGTGCCGGCGGACTACCTGCGCGACGCCGTGCAACGGATCATCACGCGCAAGCCCGATCTCATCGCGCTGACCGGCGATTTTATCCACCGCGGTGGGGCGCCTGGTGCGGCGGCGAGGGTGCTGGAGGGGCTGGCCGACGTAGCGCCGGCTCTCGCCGTTCTGGGCAACCACGACGGCGAGGTGCGAACGCCGTCGGCGCACTTTCATTCGGGCCTGGCCGGGCGCGTGGCCGGGGCGCTGCGCAGTGTTGGCGTCACGGTGCTCGAGAACGAGACCCGGACGGTGACGCGCGGCGGAGCCACCCTGACTTTCGCCGGCTTCGGCGACCTCTGGTCCGGGCGCTTTTGGCCCGACCGCGTGAGCATGGCTGCCGGGCCCACCGTAGCCCTGACCCACAACCCGGACACGGCGCCGGACCTCGCGCGCGCCGGAGCGTCGCTGATCCTCGCCGGCCACACGCACGGCGGACAGGTCGCGATCCCTTTTATGGGGCCGCCGCTGCTCCCGGTGCGCCTACGGCAGTACTCGGCGGGGCTCTATCGTGTTGGTGCATCAAGGCTTTACGTCAATCGGGGGGTGGGGTGGCTGCGGCGCGTGCGGCTCTTCGTGCGTCCCGAAATCACCTACGTAGTGCTTCAATCAACTTGATAAAACGCCGAAAGGGTCTGGGGGACTGTGCGACCGGACCAATGGTTGATTCTCGGCCTCGGCCTGCTGGCCGGGGCGACGCTCGCGATCGGCGCTGCGCTGTGGATCGTGCGCCGCACTCGTTCGCGCGCGCGAGCGAGCACGCGGCGGGCGCGGATCTTCGAGCGCGCGCAGGAGATGGTGCGGGTCGGAAACTGGGAGTGGGATCTCGACACGGACCAGTGCCGCGGGTCGGCGGAGGCCTCGCGACTGTACGGACTTCCGTCGGATGGTGGCCCCGTGTCTTCCGAACGTCTGCTCGCCTGCGTGCACCACGGCGAAAGGGACAGCATACGGACGGCGATGCAATCGGTCCGGGACGGTGCGGGCTCGTTCGACGAGGAGTACCACGTCCAGAACGACGACGGCACGGTTCTGGCGCTTCAAGTGCGCGGGGTCGTACGGCGCGAACGCGGCGGGCGGCGCGTCATGGTCGGTACCGTGCAAGACGTTACCGAGACGCACGCCGTGCGCCGGTCCGAAGAGCGCCTGCGGCTCCTGTTCGAGCAGTCCCCGCTGTCGATCCAGATTTTCTCGCCGGACGGCCTCGTCCTGCGCGTGAACCGGGCCTGGGAGGAGCTGTGGGGGCTCAGTGCGGACGCCCTCGACAGCTACAACGTACTGGCGGACCGCCAGCTCAAGCGGGCCGGCGTGTTGCGTTGCCTGCGGCGTGCGTTCGACGGCGAGACCGTTACGCTGCCGGAGATCGAATACGACCCGGCGAAGACTCCGGGCGTCGATGGTGGTCGCCGGCGCCGCGTCGCCGCGGACGCGTACCCGATCCTCGATCGGAGAGGCCGCGTCCGCGAGGTCGTGCTGATTCACCAGGACAGGACAGCGCGACGTGAGGCGGAGGAAGAGAATCGCCGTCTCGAGCTGCGCATCAAGGATGCCCAGCGCGAGGAGAGCCTCGGCGTGCTCGCGGGCGGCGTGGCGCACGACTTCAACAACCTGCTCGCCGGCATCCTCGGCTACGCCGAGCTGGCGCGAAAGACCGTGCCCGAGGACTCGGCCGCGGCCGACAAGATCAGCCGCATCGAGAGCAGCGCGATCCGCGCGTCGGAGCTGACCAACCAGATGCTCGCCTACACGGGCCAGGGCAAACAGGTCGTCACGTCGGTCGATCTTTCCGCGCTCGTGCGGGAGATGACGCACCTGCTCGAGATCTCGGTGTCGAAGAGCGCGCTCATCGAGTACGACTTCGCAGACGAGCCGACGCCGCTCGTCGGCGACGCGACGCAGATTCGCCAGGTGATCATGAACCTCCTGACGAACGCGTCGGAGGCCATCGCCTCACCGTCCGGCACGATTCGCGTGAGCACAGGGCGTGTGCAGGTCGATGCGGCGTATCTTGCCGGCTGTCGGCTTGCGGACGGTCTGTCGCCGGGCGAGTATGTGTTCTGCGAAGTGTCCGACTCGGGCCGCGGCATGGACGCATCGACGCTGGAGCGAATCTTCGATCCGTTCTTCACGACCAAGTTCACCGGCCGCGGCCTCGGCCTCGCGGCCGTGCAGGGCATCGTGCGCGGGCACCGCGGCGCAATCCGCATCGACTCGCAGCCGCAGAAGGGTACGACGTTCCGCGTGGCGTTTCCGCTTGCGGCGGTCGAAGGAACGGACGGCGATGTTTTCAAGCCGGTGCCGTGGGGAACCGAGGACGCCACCGTGCTGGTGGTGGACGACGACGAGACGGTGCGCACGGTCGTGCGCGAGATGCTAGAAGGCAACGGCCTTACCGTCGTGAGCGCGGCGGATGGTGTCGAAGCTCTCGAGCTGATCGAGGCGGGCCTTGCGGCCGACCTCGTGCTGTTGGACATGACGATGCCGCGGTTGTCGGGCGCGGAAACGGCGCACGAGATGCGCGAACGCGGCTGCGAAATCCCGGTTGTCGTGATGAGCGGCTTCTCGGAAGAGGAAGCCCTCGCCCGCTTCAGCGACGACGTCCACGGATTTTTGCAAAAGCCCTTCCAGACCGTTCAGCTCGTGCACCGCGTCCGGGCGGCCCTGACTCCCCAAAAAGCCGAAGCCGACGGGTAGTCCTGATGGTCACTCGGCCACCCGGTGCCCGTGACCGTTCATGTGCCGTCAGGCGCAATACGGACCCGAACCCGAGTCTGCGGGCATCGCCGTCCGTTCCTGACTTCGAATCAGTTCGTTTTCAGCACGCCGTTGTGCCAGGTCGGGACCGCATCGTAGGCGTCCAGTTTGCCGGCGTGTTCGGGGTCTTCCGGAAAGCCGATCTCGCGGAGCTCGCGGCCGCCCGCGCAGTCCCGGATCAGGTTCGGGACCTCGTCGCGCTGGGCCCGAAAGGCCGCGGCGCAGGCTCTCGCTTCCGGGGACAGGTCCGGGCTGTCGGCGGGTAGTTCGAGGGCGTGCAGGATTGCGCCCGCGCCCAGGTAGTCTTCGAGGGCGAAGCGGATCGTGTCGTCGTCTTTCCAGCGTTCGCCGCAGGCGATGACCGTGACCGGTCCCCGGTGGTTGCGGACGCGGTCGGCGGTGGCGGTTGCGTTGACGAGAGCGCCCACGAACAGCGCGGGGACCCCCGCGCCGTAGCGACTGCATGTCGCGCCGTTCGGGGAGGGGAGGACGACGCGCGTGGTGGCGCTGGCGGCGAGGTGGCTGGCCGGCGACAGCGAGAACCGGCCGTGCTCGGGCACGCCGTGGCGCGGGACGGCGATTTCGGCGTCGTACTCGGCGGCCAGGGCGTGCTTGTCGTCGGTCCTGGCGCAGGGGATGACGGTGCCGCCCCGCGCGCCCGCGGTGACCGTGGCGGTCGAGAAGCTCAAGACATCGACGATGACAAGGGCGTCGCCGCGACCGGCGGCCTCGCGGGCGCCGCGCCGCCCCCAGACGAGCCGAACTCGATGGCCTTCCTGCGCATGCCAAACCATGGTGGGCGCAAGGATACCTTGCGTCTTGGGTCGAACGCGAGCGACCTCGCTACCGCCAGCCGAAGCCGGGCGACTTTTCAGGCCGAGTCTCTGCATCGGGCCGGGTAGAGTGGGCGGTTCAAGATGGCTGCGGCTCGCCGACCGAGAGAGTATTTCTATGCGGAAGTGTTCCGTCTGCCGCCGATGCGCGGACGGCCGGACCACTACACCCTGCTCGGGCTGCGCTACTTCGAGAAGGACCGCGACGCGATCCTGCGTGCGGTGATGGAGCGGACGGCGCTTCTCGAGGCGTGCGACGCGGAGCCGCGCCCCGCCTACAAGAAGGTGCTCGAGCAGTTGCGGACGGAAGTCCGGGAGGCGCAACTCACGCTGCTCGACGAGAAGCGGCGGGCGAAGTACGACGCGTCACTGATCGGGGCGAGCGAGAACGCGGAGCGGAGCGACGAGGACGACGAACTCGAACTCCCGCCGGGGACGATGTTCGCCGACCGGTACCGGATCATGACCGAGGTCCGGCGCGGCGCCCTCGGCGTGGTCTACGAGGCGATGGACAAGAACCTGCGCTCGAAGGTGCACCTGAGCGTCCTGCGCCCGAAGCTCTCGCTGGATCGCCGCCAACGTCGTCCCGTCGCCAACGCCGCGCGCACCATGGCGCTGCTCGACCACGCAAGTCTCGTCAAGGCAGACGAGGTCGGCGACTCCGGCGGGCTGCTCTTTCTGCGCACGCGCGCGGTCGAAGGCCGCGACCTCGGCGAGGCGATCTCGGCCACACCGCACGGCCGGTTCGAGCCGGAAGAGGCGCGTCGTGTCGCACGCGCCCTCGCGGGCGCGCTCGTGAACCTGCACGACAGCGGCGCCCACCACGGCGACCTGCGCCCGGGCACGGTCACGCTCGACGACACGGGGCGCGTGCTGGTCACGGACACGGCGGTCGCGCGGGCCGTTGCCGACGCGGGCGGGAAGGCGCCGACACGCTATCGCGAGCCGGAGGACGAAGCCTCGACCGCGGGCGACCTGTTCGCGCTCGGTGCGCTCCTGTACCTGATGCTGTCGGGCGAGCCCCCGTTCCCCGCGGGTGCCCGCAAGCGCGCCGCAAAACCCCTGCCCGACCACGTGCCCGCGGATCTCGCGCAGATCACGATGCGCCTGCTCGCCCGCGACCCGGAGCAGCGACCGTCCGCGGAGAAGATGCGCGACCAGCTCACCCGGGCGGGCGCCGCGCGCACGCGAACGCTCGTGTTCTGGGCCATCGGTGCCGTCGTCCTCGTGGCGGCGCTGGCCGCGTATCTCGCGGGACGCGGCGACAGCGAGGGCGAGTCCGTCCGCGCCGGCGTCACCGAGAACGCCTACAAGCTGATCGTGCAGCGGCGGTTCGACGACGCGATCGCCCTGCTCCAAAAAGCCCGCGACGCCGACCCCGCAAACCAGTCGCTGGTGGGACCGCTGGCGACCGCGTATGAGCGCAAAGCTGAAAAAGAGCAGACGGACGGCGATGTCCGTGCGGCGCAGGTCTTTTTTTCCAAGGCGCAACGCCTGGAGCCGAGTGCGGAGCGCGGGCGAGCGCTGGAAGGAGCACGGCGCGCTTCGTATGCGCTCTTGGAAGCGGTGCGCGTGAAGCTGCCCGCGGTTGCCGCCAAGCCGCAGTTGCGCGTGTCCGACCACAAGGGCATCGCCGTCCGTCTGCTTTTTTCCGGAAAGCCCGACCAGGTGCCGGGAGGAACGGACGGCGATGTCTTTCGGCTCCTCGGACTCGATGAAGGCACGCACGAAGTCGAGATCGTCTTGTCCGATGCGGCGAGCAACGAGCGCCGCGTCAAGCGCACGGTTGTCGTCGACCGAACGCCGCCCGAGGCCGTGATTCTCGAGCCGGCGGACGGCGCGGTGCTGCGCAACGGGGCCGTGAAAGTCGTCGTGCAGGTGAGCGACAAGAATCCGCCGGCGCGGATCGATGTGCGCGGGCGGCCGATCGACTTGCTTGAGTCACCCGCATCATCCGAGTCGCCCGACAGGCGTGCGTCCGATGTCTTTCGGCTTGCGGACGGGGCGCACGAGATCGCCGTGACCGTGCGTGACCGGGCGGGGCACGAAGTGCGCGTGTCGCGGCGCGTTGTCGTCGATACGCGTGGACCGCAGCTCGAGCTCGCCGCCGAGCGTCTTGTGACGCGGGACGGGCGGATTGTGGTTCGCGGGCGTGCGTACGGCCAGGTGGCGAGCGTGACCATGGGCGGCAAGCCGGTCAAGCGGGCCGCGGACGGTTCGTTCGCGCACGAGACGCGAGCGGCGGCGGGTCAGCTTGCGGTCGTTGCAGTGGGGCCGACGGGTCTCAAGCGGAAGATGACCGTTGAGGTCGTCCACGACGCCGCGTCGCCCGAGGTCAAGGTTCGCTGGCCGCGCCGGGATTCGCGCGGCACGCTCCTGTACGGCGCGCGCGAGATGGATCGCAGGGCGTTCGTCCTGCCGCTGCTGGTGACCGATGCCACCGCGACGACGTTACATCCAAAGAACGGCCGTATCGACGGCACCAACTGGATCTTGCCGGCGCTGGAGGGGCGCATCAGCGCGCGCCTGGTCGTGCGCGACGAGGCCGGCAACGAGACGACTCTGGCGGTGGCGACCGAGGGGCACCGGGCGCGTCCGCGGCTTGACGTGCGCGCGCCGGCCGGCACCCACTGGAAGGATCGCGACGTCGTCTTGCAGGTCGACGCCGACGAGTCCCTGTTTGTTCAGGGGCGTCCCGCCGAACCCGGGCGCGTCGAGTTGACACTGGCCGAGGGCGGGCATGTCCTGTCGGTACGCGCGGTCGATCGTTGGGGCAACGAGACGGCGTGGACGCGGCGTGTCGTGATCGACCTGACGCCGCCGCAGGTGACGCTCGTCGGCGAAGCGGAACGCGGCATCGGAAAGCAGATCATCGAACTCGAGGCCAACGAGGCGCTGAGCGAGATCGTCTGTTTCGCGAATTCGTGGCCCGTCAAGGGTCGCAGCGTCAAGGTCAAGGTCGATCTGCGCCCGGGGCGCACGCACCTCACGATCAAGGCGAAAGACCTCGCCGGCAACTTGGCGCAGCTCAAGCTTCCGCTTGTTGTTCGCAACCGCGTGCTTGTGCTCGGGGGCGGCGGCGCGCTCCGCATCGACCTGCCCAAGAGTCTGTCGCTCGACGAGTTCACGATCGAGTGCTGGGTGCGCGGCACGACACCGGTCGGGACGCGCGGCGTGGTGTCGAACTACCTCGACTCCGACTTTGCGTTGATGTGGTGCGGCGCGCGCAGCCGCGTCCCGTACGCGGTCTGGGCCGGCGAGAAGAGCGGCCGCCTCGACGCGCAGATCAAGAAGGAATGGAACTGGTCGGAGTGGGTCCACCTGGCGCTCTGCTGGGACGGCCGTCGCGTGAAGTTCTACGTCAACGGCAGCCTGCAGAAGTCCGTCCCGTTCACGGAGGCGCTCAAGCAGCGCCACGGCCCGCTCTGGATAGGCTGCGACGCGGGCACCCGCGCGCCGCGCTATCACTTCGTCGGTGCGCTCGACGAGGTCCGCCTGTCCAGCGTCAACCGCTATCCGCGCCCGGTGCGCCCCAAGCGGTACCTGAAGGCGGACAGCCACACGGTTTTCCTGCACCGCTTTGATCGCCGCGACGGCGACAAGTTCCTCGACGAGTCCAAGAACGGCTTCCATGCCAAGGTCGTAGGCAAGGTCAAGCTGGTCGCCGAGGAGCGCTGAACGCGCTGTCTACGAGAGGTACCAGGGGCCATCGCGCTCCGCGACGGCAGTGAACTCGTTTCACGAGCAAAGTATACCTGTTTGTCCGCTTGCCATGGTCCGCGGCGTGGTTCGGTGGGTGCTCGATAGGTATCGTCGTCCGTCCCTGCCTCGGTGGTTCGCCCGTTCCGGGACATCACGTTCGAAAACCCGCTTGTTTGGTCTGACTCGTTGTGGAGGATGGGCCGATCGGCATGAAAGAAGTTGCGCTGGATCTGGGCACGTATGAGGCCTATCGGCTGCCCACGGGCTGCGGTGCCTGGCGTTACAAAAAGCCGCTTCCGCTGACCACCGACGGCCATCTTCGGATTTGTGCGGTCGGGGTGGGGGCGGCGTTTTCGCAGCGAATGCGCCAGAGCAACTTCATCGTGAGCAAGGGCGAGACGACGGTCTTTGTCGATCTGGGAACCCATGCCACCGCCAGGCTCGCCGAGTTCGGAGTGACCTGCCACAACATCCGGAACCTCATCGTGACCCACTCCCACGCGGATCACATCGGCGGCCTTGAGGAGCTGGCGCTGAAGCGGCGCTACGAGGCTCCGGCGATCGAGGTTCCGCGCGCCGAGGGCGAGTCCGTCGAGGAGCACCTGGAGCGGATGGCCGAGGCGCGCCGGAGCGGCCGGTTCCGGCCGGTGCTCTACGTTCCGGATTTTTACGCGCGCGAGCTGTGGGAGTGGTCGTTGCGCGGTGGGCTGGCGTTTTCCGAGGAGGTCGAGCACAAGGGCCCCGAAGGCGGGATGAAGCTCGATCACTTCTTCCACATCGTGTCGCCGACCGACCGCGACGACGACGAGATCTGGTCTTGGCGCATCGATATCGGCGGTATCCGGTTCCTGACGTTCGTGACCCGCCACGTCCCCGACGCCGCGAGCCCGAACTCGCCGCGGATGTACTCGATCGGCATGGTGATCGACGAGCGCCTGTACATCTCCGGTGACACCCAGTTCGACCCGCGCCCGGTCGAGAAGTTCGGCCGCGGCTGCGAGGTTCTGTTCCATGACGCGCAGCACTTCCCCGGTGGGGTCCACGCCTACTACGGCAAGCTGAAGACGCTGCCGGACGAGATCCGCAAGAAGATGTGGCTCTACCACCTGAGCGACGGCATGCTGGACATCGACGTGCAGGCGGACGGCTTCGGCGGGTTCTTGAAGCCCTTGCCGACGGTGTACGACTTTACGCAGTAGCGAGGAAGCGTACGGACGGCGATACCGCCTGCGAAAATCGCCCCCAGGGGGCGATTTTCGTTAGCTGCGGGGCCTCCGGCCCCGCAGGCGCCGCCGCCCGAATGACGGCGGCCCCAGGAAGCGCCAGGTGTGCTAACGGCTGCCCGGCAATCCAAAGGCCCATCCACACAACAGCCAGCGCCAAAAGCAACAGGACAACCCCGACAGCCGTCCAGAAAGCCGCGCCGGGGCCGTCCTCGGCGAACCGGCATAGCCGGTTCGCGCCTTAACAAGAATCCGCGCAGCGGATTCTTGCAGCGTCCATTCGCACTCGCCCGCGCGTGCCGTCACTTCCGCGTGTGCGTCCAGGCGCGGTCCCAGTCGTCCCCGGGCGGGTCTTGCAGGAAGTGCTCGCAGCGCTCCACATACAGGCGGCACGGGGGATCGTCCTCCGCGCCGGCTTCGAAGTGCGCCTTGGCGGCTTCAAAACGCATTTCTCCATAGGCCTCGCGGCCCTGGAGAAAGCGCTGCTGTGACGCCGTGAAGGCGCCGCCATCACGGGTTTCGCCGACAACCTGGAAGATCTCGATCGGGTTGCGCTTGCCCTTCACACGGACGTGGTCGATGGAGCGCACGAGGAAGCTGTCATCGAGGGCGTCCCGGGTCTTGGGGCCGATCAGGATATCGACCCCGTACTGCTTGGTCAGGCCCTCGAGGCGCGACGACACGTTGACGCCGTCGCCGATGACGGTGAACTCCATGCGCTTTTCGGAACCCATGTTGCCCGAGATGACTTCGCCGGAGTTGACGCCGATGCCGATCGCGATTGCCGGATCGCCCCCGGCGACGCGCGCCGCGTTGAATTCGTGGAGCCGCTCGAGCATGCGCAGCGCCGTGCGGACAGCACGGACGGCGTCGTCGGGTTGGGCGTAGGGCACGCCGAAGACCGCGAGCATCGCGTCGCCCATGAACTTGTCGAGTACCCCGTCGTGCTCGAACACCTCGTCGACCATTCGCGAGAAGTAGTCGTTGAGAAAGTCCATGGTCTGCTCGGCCGAGTACTTCTCGGCCAGGCTCGTGAACGCGCGAATGTCGGAGAAGAGCACGGTCGCGTCCTGGCGCACGCCGCCGAGTCCCTGTTTTTCGGGGTCCTGCAGCATGCGCTCGACGACTTCCTTGGCCATGTAGCGCGTCAGCGTGCTCTTGACCCGCTTTTCGCGGGTGATGTCCTCAAGCACAACGACGGCACCCGTCGTCGTGCCTTCGCCGTCGTGCAACGGCACCGCGTTGACGTTGACCGAACTTGCCTCCTCGTCGCCCTCAAGGCAAAGGTCCACGTCGAAGTCCACCTGGGCCCGCTCTTCGGTCAGCGCGCGCCCGACGAGCGCCGTGACGCCCGCGCACCCGTCGCCCAAGAGCTCGCGCAGGTCGCGCCCGACGATTTGTGCGTCGGCGTCGCCCCCGCCCCCCTCTTGATCTGTGCCGTCCGTTTCGTTCCCGCTGTTGCTTTCCGGCCCGTCGATGTGAAGCAGGGCGAGGGCGGCGCGGTTGGCGGTGACGACCTTCCAGTCGGGGGTGAGCGAGATGATCGCATTCGAGATCGAGTGCTGGACGCTCTCGAGGTAGTTCTTCATCGCGACGGTGCGCGCGTAGAGCTGGGCGTTTTCGAGGGCGACCGCGATCTGCGAACCCATGGCCCGCAGGAGCTCCTCGTCCTCGCGCAGGAATGGGCCGTCGCTCTTGTTGATCGCTTGCACCACGCCAATGGGCTGCTCGGAGCGACCGATCACCGGAACGCACAGGACGCTTCGGGTGCGGTATCCGGTCTCCTTGTCGAAGCGCGGGTTGAAGCGGGGATCGCGGTGGGCGTCCGGAACGTTGACGATCTGGCCCGTAGTGGCGGTGTGGCCCGCGAGCCCGAGCCTCGCCGGGAAGCGAATCTCCTCGACCTCGGCGCCGCGCGCCTCCATGGACCACAGCTCGTTGGTCTCCTCGTCGAGCAGGAACAGCGAGCCGCGGTCGCAGCCGAGGATTTCGGTGGTCTTGTTGATGATTTTGCCGATGAGCTTCGGAAGGTCGAGGGTCTGCGAGACGGCCGTCGCGACGTCGAGCATGATGGCCACCTTCTCGTGGGTGTCCATCAGGCGCTGGTACAGGTTAAAGTTTTCGACGGCGATGGCGGCCTGGTAGGCGAACGCGCGAAAGAGCGTCTCGTCCTCGGGCGTGAACAAGCCGGTCCGCTTGTTGATCACCTGGATGACGCCGATGATCTCGCCCTGCATGTTCCGCACCGGGCCGCAGAGAACCGCGCGCGTGCGGTAGCCGGTCTTCTTGTCGACCTCGGGATTGAAGCGGGGATCGTCGTGCGCGTCCGGGATGTTGAGCATCTTGCCGGTCTGCGCCACCCAGCCCGCGATGCCGCTCCCGCGCGCCACGCGGATGGTCTGCCGCTTCGCGCCCTCCGCGACCTTCGACCAAAGATCGCCCGACGTCTGATCGACGAGGAACAGCGTCGCGCGTTCGGCGGTCATCACGTCGCTCGCCGTGGCCACGACCCGCTCGATGAGATCGTCGATCCCCGCCTGCATCGTCAGCGAGTCGCCGAGATCAAGCAGTGTCGAGAGCCCGTGCAGCGAGCGCTCGACAGACCGCCGCCGCGTGACGTCGGTCTGGTAGCGCAGGTCGGTTTCTCGCAGCCGGTGGGTCACGATGTTCAGGAAACGGACGGCGAGGCTCGGTGAGGCCTCGAGGCAGCGCGGGACGTTCGCGTACGCGATCTCGAGCAGTTCGGTCCGCGTGCCCGCTTCACACGACGCCGATCGGACGCCTTCGGAGAAGTACCCCATCTCGCCCACGGTCTCGCCGGGCATGATCGTGGCCAGCGGGAAGCGCTCGCCGCTCGGATCCTCGCGAAACACCTCGACCTGGCCGGACGCGACGATATAAAAACTCTGGCCGCGGTCGTCCTGGCGCACGAACCGCTCGCCCTCGGCAACCGTGCGCTCCTGGACGTGGCGCGTGACAAGACGAATCTCCTCGTCGGGGATGCCGTTGAACAGCGAGCACACGCGCAGCCGGTCGAATCGCTGCGCCTGGACCGCCTCGTCAAGCTGCTCCTCCGTGATGACGCCCTCGGCGACGAGTGCGCGGCCGATCTGCAGGACCTCGCCCACGTCATTCCGCCCGCCGGTGCTTTTCAGCACGCGATCGATCTGCTCCTGCGTACAGGGCAGGTACTCGCCGAGGGGTCGTTCGTTGCTCTCCGTGTTGTTCATGGGGTGTTCCGCGCCTCAGAGGCTGTGAATGAATCCCTTCTGGCTTCGGCCGGCTGCGGCTGCGCTATGTCGGCGCCCTCCTCGCTCGCCCTCGGGCCGTACGATGGGACTTATTCACAGCCTCTCAGTATAGGGAGCGGTGCGGGGAGGGTCGAGGGTGGAAAAAGTGGCGGGAAGCCGTCGGAGCTACGGCCTACGCTGGGAAAATGCGAAACATCGCCGTCCGTTTGCTTTGCCTCATGTTGGTTTTCTCCGTGGCGACAGCCAAGGACGGCGATGTCTCCTTGCCGGTCCAGGTCTCCGGCAGGCACGAACCGGCGGCCGGCCGCGTGGAGCTTCGGGTCGACGCCGCGGGGCGGTTGCTCTTGCCCGGAAAGGTGAATGGGAAAGCCGGTTGGCTACCGGTTTCGTGGCGCGCGCTCCGCGCGTACCTGAAGGACTCGGTCGCGCGCTTTGATCGAACCGAGCGCCGGGCGGGACGGCACGGGCGGGACGCCGATCGCTTGTCGCGCCTCGATGTGGTGGTTGCGGCCGATGCGGCGGCGGCTTGGCAGCATGTGCAGTGGGCGCTCGTCGCGGCGGCCGAGGCGGGCCTCGCGCGGATCTGGATCGCAGTGGAAAACAGGAAGGCCGAGGGGGCGGCGCTGATTGCGGTCAACAAGACAGGCTATTTGCGGTTGCGGCTGCCCCCGGCGGCTACCAAGTCCGACCCGACCAACGAGGTGTTGTTCCGCATCGGGCTGCGGGTGCAGGTCCAAGCACTTCACCAGGAGGGCGAGAAGAAGGGGCGCCCGAGCAAGATCAGATTTCGTTTCGCCGGTCGGGAATCCGGCGACGTGGCCGCGATCGAGAAATGGGTCGCGGACGCCAAGAAAGCGGCGACCGGGCAGCGGGGTGCGCGTCTGCGGGCGAGTCCGCACATCGATCCGATGGTGCCGTACCGCGTCGCCGTGCAGGCCATAGGGGCCCTGCGCGCGGCGGGTCTCGGCGAGTTCGGGTTCGTGGGCACCGCCGTACCGAAAGACATGACCGACGCCGAGCGCCTGCCGTACCCGAAAGACAACTTGCAGCGTGGCGCGACCTGGGGCCGGATTCTCGCCGGCGCGGGCCTCGTGGCCGAGCGCATCAAGATCGAAGCCGCCGCGGACCCGGAACGCGACGCGAAACGCGACGCGGAGTCGGGCACCGGTACGAAGCCGGGTTCGGGGTCCGGGTCGGGATAGGGTTCCGTCTGCGTGCGATAGGCTCCGGAGGAGCGCAGGGCGGTTCGCTTGGAACCGGGATCGGCCTTCGTAGACAAACAAGACACCGGTTCGCCCCCGAAAAAAAGCGCCGCAGGCGATCTTTCCGGGCGATTCTTCTTCGCGGATCACAGGTCGCGGCATCCCTTACCCATGTCGCCTCCGTTCGATTTCTCCTCCCTGCTCCGCCACTCCGGTTTTTTGCGAGGTCTTGCGCTGGCCCTCGTGGACGGCGACTCGCACCGCGCCGACGATCTGGTCCAGGACACATGGGTCCGCGCATCGTCGGCCTCGGCCGCGGGCGTTCGACCGCGTCGGCCCCGCGCTTGGCTGGCCACGATCGCGCGCAACGCCTCCCGCATGCGATCCCGGTCCGGAGCACGCCGCCGCCGTCGCGAGGAGGCGAATGCGCGCGGCGAACAGGTCGCGTCCGCCGCGGACTCGGCGGCCCGTCTCGAGATCCAGCAGCGCGTCGTCGCGGCGGTGTGCGCGCTCGCGGAGCCGCACCGGACCACGGTGTTGCGCCGGTACTACGACGACCTCCCGGTCACGGAAATCGCGCGCCGCGATGGCGTCACGCCGCGAGCCATCCAAAAACGCCTGCAAGCCGCCCTGAGTCAGATGCGCGCGACGCTCGACAAAGCGTGCGGAGGCCGCCCGGCGTGGACGGTGCCGCTCGCGCCGCTGGCCCCGTTGGTCTCGCCGGCCGCACTCTGGCTCGGGGGCCGCGCGCTCGCCGCACTGCTCGTCGTGGGCACGCTGACCGTCGGCGGCATCGCCTGGGCGGCTCGCGCGGGCCCGGAGTCTCATCGAACCCAACCGACCGCCCGCGAGACAGCGACCCGGGCCGTCCCCGAGGCCACGCCGCACGTTCCCGCGTCGCCGTCCGTTTCCGCGGGTCCGGTTGTTCTCGTCCTCGCCTCGGACGGATTACCGGTCGCGTCCGCGCGCGTCGAGCACGACGGCGCCGTCGTCACGACCGGAACGAAGGGCCGCGCCGTGTTCGCTCGCTGGTCCGCGGACACCGTGACGGTTCGAGCGGAAGGGTACCTCACCGCGAGACAGCAAACGGACGGCGATGTTTCGATGGTTCGCGTGGTCTTGGAGCGCGGCCTGTCGCTGCCTGGACTCGTGTGCGACGCCCAGACCGGTGCGCCCCTGTCCGGCGTGCGCCTGCGGCTCGCCGACGACACGAACACGGGTCCGCTTGAAGCCGACCTGCTCACGGACGGCGCGGGACGATTTGTCACCGCCGTGCGCCGCGGCGTTCCGTTTCGGCTCAAGGTCCGGCCGCGCGGTTACTCGCCCCGCGTGGTGTTCGGCGTTCGCTTCGAGGCTGGGGAACCGCTGCGCATCGAGATGGGGAAGGGCGCGGTTCTCCGTGGCATCGTGCGCACGCCGGAGGGCCGGCCGGTCGCCGGGGCCCGCGTGCTCGTGGCGCGGCCGGCTGCGGACTGGGTGCGTGAATTCTCCCGGTTCGAACGGACCTTTTGGGACGGCGAGGTCGCTCCGGAACCGGTCCGTACCGATGAGCACGGAGTGTTCTTGTGGCACGGCCTGGCGCGTGGCCCGTACGAAGTCGTGGCCCGCTCGGGATCTGCTCTCGGGGCACGCCGGTCGATCGATCTTGGCGATGCGGCCGCGACCGTGGCGCTCACGTTGGAGAGCCTACCGCTGCTGAGGTTGCGCGTCGTCGATGCGCAAGGCCGTTCGATCGCCGCCTGCCGGCTGCACATCGTGCGCGAGAACGTGGCGGGCGCGTTTCACGGGCGCACGGACGCAGCCGGCACGTTGAGTGCCGCCGTACCCGCGCCCGGCCGCTACCGAATCGGATTGCATCCTCACGCGCACGCTTCCGCCGTGCGTCACGTCGAAGTGGGTCCAAAGACCACGGATCACACCCTGGTACTGCCCGACGGTCTTGTCTTGCGCGGGCGCGTGGTGACGGCGGACGGCGCCGCCGCGTCCGGTGTGTTCGTCCGCGGGGGCAGCCGCTCGTGCCGTACCGGCTCGGACGGTTCGTTCGCGCTCCTTGGCCTGGCCGACAAGCCGATCGACGTTACGGTTGGCGGTGGGGTTGGACGGTTCCTGGAGGCACGCATTGCGAAGGCGCAGCCCGGCGGCCCGGCGGTGACCGTGACCGTCAATAAGATGCCGGTCCTGCGCGGATCGTGCACTGGGCGGCGCTTGCGGGCCCATCTTGTGCGGCCCGGAGGCAGCGTGTGGGAGCGGTCCGTGGAGGTGGCCGCGGACGGCTCGTTCGCGCTGGGCGTGCCCGCCGGGCTGATTCGTGTCGAGCTGCGGCTGCCCGGCCGCGCGCCGGTGATCGTGACCGACCTCGCCATGGCCGCGGGCGCGGTGCGCGAACTCGGCCACCTCGATCCGCCGCCCGGCGACGTCTTGTCCGGCTTGGTGCAAGACGAAACCGGTGCTCCGGTCGCCGGTGCGAAGGTCGGCCTGCTGGTGACGGAGGGGCGCCGGCTGCGCAGCGCCGGGACGGCGTTTTCGGGACCGGCCGGGCGGTTTTCGCTTTCGGGAGTGTCCGCCGGCCCGGGCCGACTGTTCGCCTCCGGCCGTTTCGGACAGTCCAGACTCGTGGACGTTGCGCGTGGACAGGGCCGAACCGGCGTCGTGCTGACGCTGCCGCGTGCGGGCCGGCTGGTCGCCTATCTGCCCGGCCTGGCTCCGGGCGATCCGGTCCGGGTGGTGCGCGTCGCGGACAGCAAGGAAACCACGCTCTCCGAGGGCGCACCGGGCGCCTGGTCCGCCGACCTCCCGCCAGGCCGATACCGCCTGCGAGCAGGCTCCCAAGACATCGCCGTCGTGCAGCTACAGCCCGGAGAGTCCCTGGAGATAGCCCACCGGCTGCGGTGAGGTCCGCCGGGCTACACTAGGAGCCGGCCCGGCCCGCTGAAAAGGCGCCTCAGGCGATTTTTCGGCTGCAGGCGATTTTTTCGGGGGTGGGGCAAATGGTATACCCACGCGGGTGGTGGCCCCATGCCGGTAGGGCGCGGAGGGCTGTCGCAGGAGTGCCCATGGCCTTTCCGATTGATCTTTCGAAGTTCGTTCCGGTCGTTCTCGATCTCAAGCAGACCGAGCTGACCGGCGCGCAACGCGCGCAACTCGAGCAAAACATCGAGGTGTGCCGCGACACCATCATCTTTTTCACCGCGGTCGCCGCGGCGAGGGGGCTCGGGGGCCACACCGGCGGGCCCTATGACATCGTGCCCGAACTGCTCATTGCGGACGGGTTCATGCGCGGCAGCGACGACGTGCTGCCGGTGTACTTCGATGAAGCCGGTCACCGCGTCGCGATTCAGTACCTCATGTCGGTGCTCAACGGCGAGATGGAGGCGGAGCGGCTGCTCGACTACCGCGCGGCGGGTTCGAAGCTGCCGGGGCATCCCGAACGCGGCTTCACGCCCGGCGTCAAGTTCAGCTCGGGGCGGCTCGGGCACATGTGGCCGTACGTCAACGGCGTCGCGCTCGCGCACCCGGACAAGAAGGTGATCTGCTTCGGATCCGACGGCGCGCAGATGGAGGGCAACGACGCCGAAGCGGCACGGCTCGCCGTCGCCCGCCGTCTGAACGTCAAGCTGCTGATCGACGACAACGACGTCACGATCTCCGGCCACCCGACCGAGTACCTGCCCGGCTTCGATCTTGCCGACACCCTCGAGGGCCACGGCCTGACCGTTGACATCGGGCCGGCCGAGGAGCTGGACTCGCTGTTTGCGCGGATGCAGCGCGCGCTGGCCACGGACGGTCCGGTCGCGCTGATCAACAAGCGCAAGATGGCGCCCGGCGTCCCCGAGATCGAGGGCACGCCGAAGGGCCACGACGTGATCGCGCCCCCGCCCGCGATCGCGTACCTTAGCGCGCGTGGCGAGACCGCGGCGGTGCAGTACCTGCAAGGCGTCAAAAAGCTCAAGGACTCAGCGACGTTTCGCGGCAGCTCGCAAAAACAAGCGAAGAACCGCGACTTGTTCGGCAGCATCGTCTGCGATCTGCTGGACCGGCTCGATCCGGCGGAGAAGAAAAAGCGCGTGCTCGCGATCGACTGCGACCTCGAGGGTTCGTGCGGGCTGCATCACATCCAAAAGCGCCATCCCGACATCTACATCCGCGGCGGCGTGATGGAGCGCGGCAATTTCTCGGCGGCCGCGGGCTTTGGGATGAATCCGGGCCGGCAGGGCATCTTCGGAACGTTCTCCGCGTTTTTGGAGATGGTCATCTCCGAGATCACGATGGCCCGGCTCAACGAGAGCAACGTGCTCGCGCACTTTTCGCACGCGGGCGTCGACTGGATGGCGGACAACACCTGCCACTTCGGGGTCAACAACTTCTTCGCGCACAACGGCCTGCGGGAAGGCGACAACACGCGCCTCTACTTCCCCGCCGACAAGCACCAGATGCGCGCGCTCATCGAACGCGTTTTCGACGACGCCGGCATGCGCTTCGTGTTCTCCACGCGCTCGGGCACCCCGGACATTCTCACCCCCGACGGCCAGGCGCACTATGGCGACGGCTACCGCTTCGAGCCGGGCCGCGACGACGTGATCCGCGACGGGAAGGACGGCTGGATCGTGAGCTACGGCGAAATGCTGTACCGCTCGCTCGACGCCGTCGAACGACTGCGCGACCAAGGCCTCGACGTGGGGCTGCTCAACAAGGCGACCTTAAACGTCGCCGACGACGAGGCGCTGGCCCGCATCGGCGGCTCGAAATTCGTGCTGGTCGTCGAGAGCCAAAACATCGACACGGGCCTCGGCGCGCGCTTCGGCACCTGGCTCCTGCAACGCGGCCACGCGCCGGCATACGGCCACCTGGGCACGCACCGACAGGGCGACGGCGGCTTGTGGGAGCACATGCACCACCAGGGCCTCGACCCCGAATCGATCGTTCAAAAAGCCAAGTCGCTGACCGAATAGGGTCGCGTTGGCCTGGTAGGGGTACGACATGAAGCCTGCCGTCGTTGCCGCTCTTGTTGCCGGAGCTTTCGCTCTCGGAATCTTCGTCGGATACGTCGCGCGCCCGGACGCGGCGGCCCAACGTACGACGCGTGCGGAGACCAACCGCGACGGCGGAAAAGACATCGCCGTCCGTCCGCTTCCGCCCGAAGGATCTTCGGACAGCGATCGCGCGGATGCACCGGACTCGCCTGCAACGAAGAACACTTCCGAACCGCAGCAAACGGACGGCGATGTTCCCGCGGCGGAGTCGGTTGTGGCGGACAAGCGCAGCGCGTTTCGACCGCTGATGTACGAAACCGGGAAAGAGGCGATCAAGGTCGTGAAGTGGAACGCGGTCGGCGGCGCGATGGCGAAGTTGAATCCGATTCTGGTGGATATCGTACGCACGGCGCGGGCGGGCAAGGAGGTCACGCCGAAGCAGATGGGCCAGCTCATGGCGCTGATGGCGCCGCTCGTCGAGCAGGCGATGGTGCTGGACAAGGCGAACGTGCCCGGCACAAACGACAACGCGCAGTGGACCCATCCGTCCGTTCTGGCCAACAATATTCACGCCACGCTGCTCGCCGCCGGTCGGCCGCTCTCGGAGGAACAGGAGAGCGAGCTTCACGGCATCGGGTTGCGGTTCATCGAGGAGGACGCGCGCGTGCGCGCCGGATTCTCCGAAGAGGCGCTGTCCGACGAGGCGCTGACGGTGGAGCGCATGGTCGGCGAGGTGGACGTACGCGAGCGGTTCATGACCGCGGTCGATGCGATGTTGACCGGCGAGCAGCGCGCGATTCTCCATCCGCCGGAGACGGTCGGGCGCGTCGGCCTCGACGTCTTTTCGGGTAGCTCGATCTGGCACGAAAAAACCGACTTCGTTTCGTTCTCCTCGCGCGAGAACCTTGAGCAGCAGATTGTGGCCGGACACGTCGCCCAGATGGGGCTGACCGACGTGCATATGCAGGTCTTGCGCGACGCGGTCCGCGCGTGGTCCGCCGGCATGTCGGACAAGTTCCTTGCCGACGGCGCCGACGGATTCACCGCCGAGGGCCACCCCGTGGCCACGCGCGCGATGCTGTGCGCCCGGCTCCAGGCGAAGATGCACCGGACCCTGCTGGACCGGACGACGCTGACCAAGAAGCAGCGCGACGCCCTGATTGCGCACGCCCGAATCACGATCCCGATCGCAAAGAGCGCCGAGTAGGCGGCGATGTTCGCCGGCGGCGCTGCGACGCGGTCACGGTAGACTTGAACCATGGCACGGTCGCCGTTGCGGTTGCAGGCGTGGGAGATCCTCGCCATCGTGGCGATTGTGGCTTTGGCTGTGACAACCGCGATTGAGTTTCGAGTTGTCGTTCATGAGGAGGGGCTCGACTGGGTGACCGTGAGCGTGATTGTGCGGGTGGTTGTCGTGGATGCCGAATCCGGTCAACCGGTGGTCGGCGCGCGCATCCTTCCCTATCCGGAAATGCCGACGGAACGCACTTGGCCCCACCCGGATTTCGAGCGGGATCGGCCGGTCCGCCACGGCACGAAGGACAGTGGGGCGGACGGGCGCGCGGAGGCCCGATCCGAACCGCGGTGGGCACGACCGTTTTCCAAACGACCCGTGCGCGGCGTCGCGCTCGTCGAGTGCGCGGGATTCTTGCCCGTGGCGGTTCCGTGGCCGGAGGGCACGTTTGTCGCCGCCGACGAGTCGGCCGGTGCGGACTTCTTTCTCGATCTCGGCCGTGTCGTCCTGCGGCGCGCGCCGCGATGACCACGCGGTCGGCTACTTCGCAAACGCCGCCTTGATGCGCGCGCGGTCCTCGGGGCGGACCTCGCCCTTGATCGCCACCGGGAACTCCTTCAGGTTCGCGCGCAGCCATTCGCACGCGGCACGCCACGCGACGAACGGGAGCTTGTCGTCGCGAAGCAGGGCGACGATCGGGCGAGCGGCAAGATTGCTCGGCTCAAGGGCGAGCGACAGAGTCTTCGTACGCGCCAGAGCCCTGGCGATAGCGGCAGCGCCGCGCTCGGACCGGGCCATGCTCGACCAGGTTCCGTCGGGCGCGGATCGCGGTAGCAAGCGGACCAGAGCTGCGCCGACAGCCTTGCGCACATCCGGGTCCGGATCGTCCCGCCGAGCGTAGATCCACGGCATGGCAGCCTCGCCGACGCTGCGCCGCAACGCCTCGACGGCGGCGACGCGAACGGAAGGCGGACTCGACTCGTTGGGCTCAAGGAAGTGCACGAGGACGCGCAGGAGCCCTTCGTCCCTCAGGCGATCGCGGATGAATCGGAGGATGACCGCCGTGGCGGTCGGCGATGTATCCGGCAGCGCGCGGACGAGGCCCTTGAACGCGGCGCGGCGCGCGGGCTGCGATGCCTTGGAGTGAACCATGGCGATCAGGAGGTCCGCCGCCGCCAGCCGCGCGGGTGCGGCTTCGTTTGGGTCACGCAGTTGTTTGAGGAGTGCCAAGGCGCGGGCCTCGTCCGCGTCACCGGCCTTGATCGGGTCCGGATCCGGAAGAATCACGCGCTTCCATCCGTCCTTCGGTTCCGGGAGTTCTTTTGCCGCACGCTGTTTCGCGTTCGGCAACGCGGTGCCGTAGAACTCGATCCGTCGGTAGCCCGCCTCGCGTATGCCTGCGGCGAGGCGGCCGACCACGCCGAACGGGACGGTCTGGGCGGCCTTGATCTCCACGATCGCAGC
Source organism: Planctomycetota bacterium (assembly GCA_021776735.1). Lineage (GTDB taxonomy): Bacteria > Planctomycetota > PLA2 > PLA2 > PLA2 > JAJFFH01. The sequence goes on from JAJFFH010000051.1 coordinate 307,499, forward strand.
GAGGCGCTTGGTGTCTACGGCCGTGAGCTGATCCTTGAGTTTTCGGAGGGCGGCGCGTTCGTCGCCCGCGGTCAACACAAACACCTCGTCGACGCCGTCGATGCGCGGATCGTCGGCGACCCGCCGGACGCCGTAGGCCGTTTGCCCCATCGCGTTCGTCTCCACGATGACGCCCATGCGAGCCCGGCCGGGCCCTACGCGCGCTCCGACATCGAGATCGAGGGGCAACGGAGTCGGCACCGGCTTGCCGTCACCCACGGCCAGCTCGACCCGATACAGCTTCTGCTCCGCGCAGACCATCATGATCCACTGCGCATGCAACCACGGCGTGAGTCGGTCGGCCCGGATCACGACCCGCAGCGGCGACACCTTCGGCCCGATCTTCGGAAGTTGGCCGTGTTGTTTCGCGGCGCCCTTCAGATATTCCGCCAGCCCGTTCAGCGTGACCCGGGTCCACGGCTTGCCGGGCGCCATTCGCTGAATTCGTAGTCGCCCTTCCGCAACGCGTACCCCGACGAACGCGCCGGCCTCTTTTGCCGGACCCGGCTTGTCGGCCAGCGGATCGGCGGGCGCGTTGTCGTCGTCGCGTCGTCCTAGTGCGACCGCCAGCAAGACTGCAGCGGCGATCAGCCCGGGCCACAGCCAGCGGCCGATGGCGTGTCGGCTCGGATGGCGATGGTTTTCAAGGCGCGCGGCGACCTCGTTCGCGACACCCGGGGCCGGTCGCTCGTCGGTGTAGGCGTCGCGAAGAAGCTGCTCGATTCTGGCGTTGGTCTCGTTCATGTTCGGAGTTCCCGTTGGAGGTTCGCGCGCAGGTGCTTGAGCGCGCGGGCGTATCGTCGGCGAACGGTGGCGACGTGCAGTCCCTGAATGCGCGCGACGTCTTCCGCGCTCCATCCCTCGACGGCGCGCAACACGACGATCGCACGCGTGCCCGGCTTCAGCCGCTCAACGAGCATGCGGATGCGTTCGGCTTCCGGCGCCTGCGCCGGGACCGGCGCCGCGGTTTCCGGCGCCTCGTGCAGTCGCACCGGGCGCAGCCGGTCGTGTCCGCCGCGCCGGTGGTGGTCGCGCGCCTTGTTGCGTGCGATGCGAAACAGCCAGGGCAGGAACCGATCCGGTCGCGCCAGGCGGGGCAGGGCCCGCCAGGCGGCCACAAACGCTTCCTGCAACACGTCCTCGGCGTCCTCGCGTCGCGGAAGCCGCGCCACCAGCACGAGGTAGACCGCCCGCCCGTATTGTTCATAGAGCCGCGCGAAGGCCGCCCGATCGCCGCCCATCGCGGCGCGCACGCTGCGTTCGTTGCGCTCCTTGTCCATCAAGAACCCAGACGCAAGCGTAGTCCAAGAGCGCGCAAAAAAATCGCCGTCCCAGCCTTCGCGCCTCCGGCGCTATGGCGGGCAAGCCGTTGCTGTCGCCCGATTCCACCCGGGCCTCTTGGCTTGTCTACCGGGGTTTCGCGAAGGTCTCGTTGAAGGCGGCCAGCGATTCCTTCGTGGCGTCGATGCGCCAGTTCGGTTCTTTTTCGCGACGTTTGTCGTAGTGGAACCAGACCAGCGCCTTCACCTGCGACCGCTTGGCGAGGTAGGCGTGCGCCGCGCGAATCCACGCCGCGCGCTTGTTGTTGCCGTCCGCCGCACAGCCGGTCTCGGCGATCATGATCCGCTTTTTGGGATAGCGCTTGGCGAACTCGTTGAGCGCCTTGTCGAAGACCTTCTCGAAGCTTTCCCAGGTGTGCCACTTGTCGTGGTGATCCCCGAAGTTGTAGCCGTCCAGCGCCACCCAATCGACGACATCGTCGCCCGGGTAGTACTTGTGGATGCCGTTTTCCTTCGTGCGCGGGATGCTGACGACGTTGGGGGACCAGACCCACTTGACGTTCGTCGCCTTCTCTGTCTGAAAGATCGCGTGCGCGCGCCGCCACGCCTTGCGAAACATCGCCGGCCGTCCCGACCAGCGGAACCACTCGCCGTTCATCTCGAAACCGAACCGGTACAGCACGCGCTTGCCGTCCGCCTTCGCCGCGCGCGCCCACTGCCGAAAGAACGCATCGAACTCGCCCGCCACGATCTGCGGCAACAGATCGTCCTTGCGCCCGCGCATCCAGTACCACAACTCCTGCGACACGATCGGCGTCGCCCCGTGCTTGCGGATCGCGTCGAAGCTCGCGCGCGGATAGCCGGGCCGCAGGTCGCGATAAAACATCACGTAGTCCGGCTTGCTGGCGAACGCCTTCAGCGATCCGGCGAGCACTCCCGGGAACCGGCGACCCCAGTGAATCTGATAGACGCCCCATACCAACGGTTTGCGTGTGGGCTGGGAGGACTCTGGTGGTGGGGTAGGGGGGGCTTGGGGGGGGAGGGGGGAGGGTCACTGGGGGGGCCGCGGCGGGGCGCCCGGTTCGGGGTCATCGTCGGGCCACGCAAGAGCCGCGGCGATGCCAAACAGGACGACGGCGATACCAAGGGCGCGCACGCGCGTTATCCTACGGGCAAGCTACGCCGCTGAGCGGCACGGCATGTGCGATTGTCCTCGCAGCTCGCACCGAAGGAGGCACCCATGATTCGCACGTTTTCGCTTGGTCTCGCGCTTTTGGCGACCCTGACCCTTGGCCTTGAGGCCGAGGCGCAGGAAGGTCGGCGCGTTCGTCGTGGCCCCTCCCGGGGACGTTCCGCCTCCCGGGGAGGACAGTTCCGGAGTCCGCGCTGGGGGCGCGGTAGCAGCGGCACCGCCCGGTCTCTTTTCCGCTCCCGCACCTCGGGTGCACGCCGCGCGCCGGTCCGTCGTACGCCGACAGTCCGCCGCACGCCGACAATTCGCCGTGCTCCGTCCGTCCGTCGTACTCCGACGTTTCGACGCACACCGACAATCCGTCGCACACCGACCCGTCGAACACCGACAATCCGGCGCACACCCACGATCCGCCGTACTCCGGCGGTCCGGCGGCCCGGCACGATTCGGGGCAACTCGCGCACGACGCGCAGCCTCGACCGTTTTCACACCGGCTTCCAGCGACCCGCCGCGCGCACCGCGACGAGCCGGACCACGGACCGAAACCGCTTCGACGGGTTCCGGGCAGGATTTCAGCGCCCTGCGACGCGCAACCAGCGCCCGGCGACGCGGGCCACTGGCCGCGCCGCGACGAACAACCGTTCGGCGGTTCGCGGATCACGTACGGGCCGCGGGTCAAGGGTCGGCCGCGCGTCAGACACCGGCCAGCGGCACGCCGGCTTCCGGCACTCGAGTGTGCGCGCCCAGAATCGCGCGATTCACACGACGCGGCATCGGCGAGCGCACAACGCGGTCGGCCACAGTGGGCACCGTGGCCGTCGCGGTCACACGGGCAGCCTGCATCGCGCGAGCGGTAGTCACCTGCTGCATTCGGGGTCCGGCCACCACCGGCACAACCACTACGCGCACAGCTACTACCGCCGGCACGGCTTCTACCTGAACTTCCACTTCGGCTCGGGGCTGTACTATGGCTTTCGCTACTACTCGCCGTACTACGACTACGCGGCCCGCCGCCACTACGCGTTCTTTTATCCGTCCGCCGTCACCTATTGCTACGTGCCCTACGGCTTCTACACTTCGTCGAGTGCGGTCTACGTAACCCGCGACAACGCTCGGCCCGATTACGAAGCCGACGAGTACACGCCGCAGGACGCGCTGGACGCCGACGAGGAGAAAAAGCTCGCGCCGGAGCCGGCCGTCCCGTCGCCGACCACCGAGCGCTACCTGCGCGAGGCGAGCGAGGCGTTTGGCAAGGCGGACTACCGTGTCGCTGCCGAGAAGTTCCGGTTGGCCGCGGTGGCCGCGCCCGACGAGGCCGGTCCGCTGTTCGCGTTCGCGCAGGCGCTGATCGCGTTGGAAAAAGACGACTACGCCGCGCGCGTGCTGCGCCGCGCTCTCCGGCTCCGTCCCGACCTTCTCAAGGAAACCGCGGACATCGTCGGGGTCTACAAGGACCGCGCGGAGTTCGACCGCGTTCTCGCCGCGCTGCAGACGCGGGCCGATGCCGCCGCGCCCGACGGCGACGCGCGCTTCCTGCTCGGCCTGGAGCGGTTCTTGTCCGGTGATCCGAGCGCGAACGACATCGTGAATCCGTTGCGCAAACAGCTCCCCACCGATCCCGCCATCGCGGCTCTTGCAGCCGCCTGCCAGGTGCGCTTCAAGGCCGCCGAGGATCTGCCCGCGATCAAGTGAACGCCCACGGTTCCCCACAACTCGGATTCCCCATGACCTTGGAGTCCTGTAACGTGGGCCGGCATGCGAAAGCTGCCGGCCCTCCTTTTTTTTGCCGCCCTCTCTCTTTCGGCTTCGGTCGCGTCGGGCGAGGAATCGATCACGGTCGCCGCCCGTCTTGAGGAGACCGTGCGCGCGTTGGCCGCAAATCCGACCCGCCACACCGCTTCCAAAGACATCGCCGTCGTAAAGCTCTGGCTGCGGGATCGGCTCGCCAAGCTGGACGGGCTCAAGGTCGAGTTGCAGTCGTACAAGTCGGCCAAGTCCCGGCGGCTCGCCGAGGGCGTCGAGGTGACGAACGTTGTGGCGACGTTGCGCGGTCGCACCGCACCCGACCGCGTGCTGGTCGTGTCGGGCCACTACGACTCGCGCGCCAGCGACGTGATGGACGAAAAGGAGCGCGCGCCGGGGGCCAACGACGATGCGAGCGGCGTGGCCGTGGTGCTCGAGCTGGCGCGCCGGTTTGCCGCGTTGCCCGCGAAGCAGCGGCCCGAAAAGACGATCGTGTTCCTGTGCGTGGCGGGGGAGGAGCAGGGCCTGTTGGGCGCGCGCCACTTCGCGCGGAATGCGCGTCAGAACCGAGTGCGGATCGAGGCGATGTTCACCAACGACATCGTCGGCAACACGAGGGCGCCGGACGGCAAGCGCGTGCGTGAATACGTGCGCCTGTTCAGCGAGGGTACTCCGGCGACCGGTAATCCGATGCAGCAGCGGTTGCGCCGGGCGCTCGGGGCCGAATGGGACTCGCCGTCGCGCCAGCTCGCGCGCTACGTTCACGCCGCCGCCGCGCGGCACCTGAAGGGCCAGGGTTTCTCGGTCAAGCTCGTGTTTCGTCCCGACCGATTCCTGCGCGGCGGCGACCACCTCGCGTTCAACGACGTGGGCTACGCCGCGGTCCGGTTCACCGAACCCCACGAGGACTACCGCCGTCAGCATCAGGACGTGCGCGAGGGGTTCGGCGATACCCCCGACCACGTTGACTACGAGTACCTAGCGCGGGTCGCCCAGGTCAACTTCGTCGCCCTGCGCGAACTCGCGAACGCGCCGTCGCCGCCTCGCGGCGTGAGCATCCACGTCAAGCAGCTCGAGAACCCGACGACACTCTCCTGGGAAGCCCCGGTGGCCAAAGACCTGTCGCACTATGAGGTGGTCTGGCGCGACACGACCGCGGCGCTCTGGCAGAAAACGCGGCGGGTCGAGGGGCTCACGGTGACGCTCAAGGCGAGCAAGGACGACTGGCATTTCGGTGTGCGCGCGGTCGACAAGGACGGCAATCGGAGCCTGGTCGTGTATCCGCGCCCGTTGCGTCGGGAACGGGCAGCACCGTCGAAGAAAGCGAAGCCGAAAAAAGAAAACTAGTGGGGCGGGGGCAGGCCAGCAAAGAGATCGTCAAGCGGCGGGTCGAACTCTTCGCCCAAGAAATCGTAGCGCTCGATCGGTGGGCGGCGGATGCAGTCGGGCGGACCGTCGTCCGTCAGCGTGATGAGGGCTTCGTGAATGCGCAGCGCCGTTTCCTTGGCTTGCGTTTCCTGGGCGTTCAGCGAGACGATCGCGTCGATCTCGTGCTCGGGCGTCGCAAACATCAGGCGCGGCTTCGCCGCCTCCACGACGTCGGGCGGGTACGCCATCATCGCGAGGCGTGTGCCGGGTCGGTCGCGCAATGCGAGCCGCACCGCCCAATGTGTGGCGATGTGGTCGGCGTGCGCGTTGACGCCGCGCGGGTCGTGCGCGATCACGACGTGCGGAGAAAATGCGTGCAGCACTTCGGCAATGGTCGCGGCGACGTCTCCGGGATCGAGCCGCGCCATCCGGCTGTCCGGAAAGTCGCCGACGAGCATGGCGTCGAGGTGCAGGGCTCCGGCCACCTGGTGCAGCCGCTGCTCGCGCAATTCCCCGACCTGGTCGGGCGTGAGTCCACGCTGCGGACCCATCGACGACGCTTCCCCGCGCGTAAGACACAGACAAACGGCGGCGGCATCCGGGGCGGCCCCGGCGCGGGCGAGCGCTCCGGCGGGCCCGTACGCCTCGTCGTCGGGATGCGGAAAAACCGCCAGTACGCGCCGCGCCCGCCCAAGTAGCTCACCAAAGTCGATCCATCCACGAAGCGCCGTCATGGGCGTCGATCCTACCTGTCCGCGGTGCGCCGGACGCCCCGGAGCTGGCGGACCCCCAAAGTACAACGAACGGTCTGCTGGCAGTCCATGCCGAGCCCCGGCACAAAAGGATGGTTTGACCGAGCGGATCGGGATAACCGGTGGATAACTCGTGGGCGACGATCGACCGTCTTCGCGTTGTAAACGGTTGTGTGGGATGTGTTTATGGCTGTTCCCGGGCGGCCGCGCGAGGATTTCTGACCCGGTGGCGAGTGTGGATGGTCAGCAGGGCATTCTCATGTCCGCGCCGCCGGGCGGCTATCAGCCAGGTGATTCTCCGCCGTCACGCCGAGTCGGCCGCCCTGCACCGTGGCGTGAAACGTGCCGGTCCCGCGGCGCAGCTCAAACCGCCACGGTGCCCTGCCTTTTTCATCGCTGCGCCGAGATCTGTCCGATTTTCGGATGCGGACCGCGTCGTAGCGGACGACTACGTCGCCGGGCTTGATGCCTACCGGTTTCGCGCCCGGCACTGCATCGGCGCGCGTGAACTTCACGGTCCGATCAAAGCGGCGGGTCTTCGTAACCCGAGCCTGGAGGGCGGCCAGATATGCCTCCTGGTCGACATCGCCGGCGCGGTGGACATCGCCCACGAGGCCGCGCGCGAGGCGGCGCAAAAAGTCGCTGGGGGGAGCATCTCTTCAAGAACGGTCATCGCTGTTTCAGCCTGACAGTCCCGCCGGCGGGCGAACACCCCTCAGGATGCCGATATACTGTGTTGTATGCGGAGCTTCGTGATGTGGCTCGCCTTGGCCGTCCTTGCGGGGCCGGTCGGTGCGAAAAAAGACAAGGAGCACACGTGGGTCGGCAAGAAGATGCCGGTGATCCGCGTACCGCGCGAGTCGTGGCTGAACGTCGTCACGGCACCGAAGGCGGACGATTGGAAGGGCCACCTGGTCTACGTCGAGTTCTCGTTTGTCGGGAGCCCGGGCTGCCAGGCGATGGCGCCGCATCTCGTGCGATGGCATAAGACGTATCGCCGCCGCGGGCTCCGCCTCCTTGAAATCAACAACGGGCTCTTCGACCCGATCGGCGACGTCGCCGCGGACGTGCGCAAACGCAAGAAGATGTACCCGGTGCTCTGGGACGACCAGGGCAAGCTGTGCAAGCGCTTTTTCGTGAAGAGCTATCCGACCGCGTGGCTGATCGGGCCGGACCGGACGATCGTGTGGGCCGGCTCGCCCGCGGGGCAGGCTAAAAAGATCGAGGAGCGCATCGTCGCCGGGCTGAAGAAAATGGAGGAAGCGCGCGCCGAGGCCGCGCGCAAGCAGGCTTCCGCCGCCGGCGAAACCTCGCGCCGCTTCACTTGGCTCAAGGGCTACCAGGCATTCACGCGCGCGAAGGGCGACCAGAAACCCGTGCTGCTGTTCCGGTTCGACCCGCGCACGCGCGACGGCCAAAAACTCCTTACCGGCGCGCTCGCGTCCAAGGAATTCCGCAAGTACGCGCGCGCCCACCTGCACTGCGTCATCGCGGACGCGCCGGGCCGCTCGAACCGCCGCGAAGCCGCACTCTTCGACGAGAGCGCGAACTGGGATCGCAAGACCGCGTTGTGGCTCGTGTCGCCGGACAAGAAGGACCGGACCAAGATCGATGTGCGCAGCGGAAGCCGCGTCGTCGATGGCGCCACGCTCGTGGACCGGATCAAGAACGCACGGGAGTAGGGGGGCGCGGGGGCAGGGGTCCGCCGTCGGAGCCACCGTCGGAGTCTTGGCCGCGTTAGACTCTCGCAATGTCACGCGTTCTCGCTGCTCTGGGTCTCCTCGTCGTGCTTGGTGTCTTAGACCACGGTGGTATGTTCTTGGCGAACGCGCTCGCCGGACAGCCTGCGGCGGCCGAGTTGGCGTGGGAGCCGGGATTTTTTGGCCAGTATGCGCTGGCGCCCCGTCCGTGGGCGCCCGGGCCGCCGCCGGGCGTGAAGGTTCCCAAGGGAGCAGCACATTTCCTGACGATCAGGCTCGCCGGTACGACGGACTTTCACGTAGCGTTCGATGCGGGGTTCAGGCTCGCCTGGGGCGACCGGGACACCGACGGGGACTTGTCCGAGGAGCAGCCGCTCCGGGTCGTTCCGAAGCAGGGGGTAACGCTGACGGTTGATCTCCCGCCCGCCTGTGGCGTTTGGCTGTCCCCGACGAGCACCGGTGTGAAGGTCGCGACGAAGCTGTATCGCCACGGCTCGGTGGTGCTCGCGGGTCGCGTGCGGCGCATCAAGCTCATCGACGGCAACGGCGATCTGCTGTTCAACGACGCCGGGCACGATCTCGTCTATCTCGATGTGGGCGGGGACGGATTCCTGGATCGCAAGCTGCCCAGCGCCGAGCGTCTGGCGCTCGAACGGCCGTTTCACCTCGGGGGCCGTGGCTATGAGGTTCACGTGATCGACCCACTCGGCTCGCGCATCGAAGTACGCCCAGTGGCGGACACGCCGGCGCCCGTACCGCTCTACTTCGAGACCTTGCCTCGCGTCTCACGCTGGAAGCGTTTTCCGAAGGAAGCGCTTTCCCCGACGGTGTACGCGCAACGGTACAAGAGTGCGAAACCGTCCGAACGCAAGGCCGCCCTGCATGGTGCCGCGCACGTGGGCGACAAGGCTGCCGCGGTCTTCCTCGAGCACGCGGCCGAGTCGGATCCGGACGACGACGTTCAACAGTACGCGGCGAAGATGATGGCCTGCCTTCTGCCGCGGTTTGCCCGGGTTCCGGCGCGTCTCGTCCTTGAGCACGCGGATCCGAACGTGCGACGTTACGCGGCCTATGCCCTGCATCGGATGAACGCTCCGAAGCGCCTCAAGACCTACGCGGCTTTGCTGGAGAAGTTTCCGAACCCGAAATGGACGGTCTTGTGGAAGCACACCCTGAAGCTCACGGCGATGTTGGGAACCAAGGCCTCGCGCCGCGTGCTGCTCAAGCTCTACAAGACGCTGAAGCCCTTCAAGGGGACGAGGGCCGGGGACTTCGAGCGTCGCAACGAACTGTATGACTGGGCGACTCACGCCGACCCCGCCGGTCCGCCGCGCGCACTTCTCGAGGCGGCGCTCAAGGATCCCGCGGATGGGTTGCGTTCACAGGGCCTCATCGACTTGTGGATCATGCGCGACCCGCTTGCGGGATTGGCGGCCAAAAAGGAGCTGCGGCGGCGCAAGCTCGAGTTCCGCCTGGAAGAGGCAGCGATCCGCGTCGTGGCGAGCGAACCGGACGCGGAGGGGTTGAAGCTGATCGTGCGCCGGCTTGAGGGCGCGTCGGCACGCCTGTACGGCCGTGCGGTGCGTCTCGTCCGCGGCGTGCGCGATCCGGGGGCACTTGAAGTCCTGCGCCGGGCAGCCGGTCATAGGTCGTCGCGCGTGCGCACTTTCGTCGCCGAGATTCTCGGCGGCATTCCATCCTCGGAGAACGCGGCTGTGCTCACGGCGGCCCTGAAGTCGGAGCGAGACGAGCAGGTTCGCTCCGCGCAGGCGGAGGCGCTGGGGGACATGGGGGATCGCGTTGCGATTCCCGTCTTGCTGGCACTGGCCCGCCGCGGATCCGCGGCTGCCGCATCGGCCCTGGCGAGACTTGCCCCGAGCGATCCCGCGGCGACGGCTCTCTTCGCAACGCTGCTCGCTTCGAAACGCTGGACGGATCGCGTCGTGGCCCTGCGTGCCCTCGGCGGCGCGGCGCCTGCGACGGCTCTCGCCGAGAACGCGGCTCACAAGGAGTGGCCGGTACGGGCGGCGGCGGTCGCCGGCCTGCGGGCGCGGCGAGAGAAGGAATCCGTCGACGTTCTCGTCGCTCGTCTTGGCGTCGAGAGGGTCGTGCGCATTCAATGGGGGCTTGCTTCGGCGCTCTACGGGCTGACCGGCAAGGACATCGGCATCGATTCGGCGAGCTGGGCGGCGTGGTGGAGGGCGAAACGCGCCACGTTCGTGCTGCTCGCGAAGGAGCCGAGCGCGGCTGCAGCCAAGGGCGGAACAGTCGCACGGTTCTTTGGACTGCCGGTCCAGTCCGATCGGGTCTGTTTCGTGATCGACGCTTCAGGATCGATGGCAGACAAGGACGGCGATGTCTCCCGGTTCGATACGGCGAAAGCACAGGTTCGTGATGCGCTGGAGCGCATGGCGGCCGCGGCTCAGGTCAATGTCGTGTTTTTCGACGACGAAGTGCGCGCGTGGCGAAAATCGCTCACTCCGCTTACGCCGGCAAACCGAAAGTCGCTGGCGAAATACATCGACGATCGGGCCGTCGGGGATCGCACGAACCTGTTCGATGCCCTGCGCCTGGCGCTCTCGCGCGGCGGTGTGGACACGGTTTTCGTGTTGTCCGACGGCGCGCCGACGGTGGGCGAGTTTCAAGGCAGACGCGATGTCTTGCGCGCGATCCGTCGTCTCAATCGCACCCGTAACATCGCCATCCACGGGGTCGCGATCGGCGTGGACTCGACGCTGCTGCGCCTGCTCGCGGAAGAACACGGCGGTAAGTATGTCCGGCGCTGACGTGGAGCATGTCGACCTGCGGCGCATCCAGCGCCGGCTCTTGGATATGCCGCGTGGAGGGCGGCGCTTCCAGGTGGGCGCGGTCGCGCGCGAGGCGTGCACGCCTGCCGAATTCGCCGCCGATGAGGACCCGGAGACTATTCGCGCGATCATCGACCCGTATCGTGCCGCGAGGGACGCCCGACGGTGCTCGCGTGCCTGTACGGCGACGAAGCGGCGGAACGCCTGGGCCACAATCCGTTCGGTCTGCCGGAGCACGCAGGGCTTTGTCTCGCCGCGCACGATGCGCCCCGCCCCAATAACACGCGTTATCGTGAATAATGCGGGCGCATGCCCGCCAATCGCATTTTGGAGAAGATGCTCGACCGGCTGTACGCCGCGCTCGAGCGCGGTCCGAGCCTCAACTGCCGCCCGCGGTCGAGCCGCCAGCGCGTGGACCTGGCCGAACTGCAGGGCCTCGGCGACCTCGCGCCCATGTCGGTGTTCAGCGCACTGCTTGGCGAGAAGCGCCGCGTGCACGTCGCCGGCCGCGTTCCATTCCCGCCCGAGCTGGCGCACGATCCCGACGCGGATTCCGAAGCCGTGCGCGCATGGAAACGCCAAAAAAAACTGCTCACGCGCCTGCGCAACCTGAGCGAGGACGCGCGCACGTACGAACAGGACACGGGCGTCCACGCGCTCCACGTCGGCTACCCGATCCTGAGTCTGCCGCCGGGCCTGCGCGGAACGCGCCGCGTACTCGCCCCGATCGCGTTCGTGCCCGTCTCCCTGACTGTAAACACGTCGCGCAAACCCGGCGTGGAGCTCCAGTGCCGCGGCCGCGGCGTCGATCTCGTCATCCCCAACGTCGCACTGTTGGCGTGGCTCGAGCGCGAAACGGGCGAGCCCATCGACGAACTCTTCGAGGACGAGGAAGGCCAGGATCCGTGGCGCGAGATCCAGGAACTGGTGAAGCTGGTCACGACCCGACTAGGACTGGAGCAAACGGACGGCGATTCACTGTCCGCCGAGGCGCCGCATGGCGCCTCGGCGGATCCCCGCGTGTCCGGCATAGCTCCGTCAGGAGCGACGGCGGACCCCGCCCCCGATCCCCATCCCGATCCCGCCGACCCGGACCCCGATCCCGCCCCCGACCCCGCGGATTCCGCTGCCCCCGCCCCCCCCCAACCCAACCGCGCGTTGCCGGACAACGATCCCCCTGGCGCGTTTCACGCGGTCCCACGCTCGGAGGATCTTTCCCCCGAACCCGCAGTCCTCACGTCGGCGGTCGTGGGGCTGTTTCCCGCCGCCAATCAGGGGCTCTTGCGCGACATGCGCTGGATGCTCGACGAAAGGGACCTCACGGGGCCGGTGCAGGGCTTCTTGGACGTTGATATCGAGCTCGCGCCGGACGTTGAAGGCGCGGAGCCGGACCCGGACGGCGAGCGCGATTCCGAAACTGCGCCGCGTCGCTTTGAGGACGAGCGGTTCGTCGCCGCCGCGGATCCATTTCAGTCGCGCGCCGTCGCGCGGGCGCGCGAGTCCACCGGCCTCGTGATCCACGGGCCGCCGGGCACGGGCAAGAGCCAGACGATCAGCAACATCATCGGCGACCACCTCGCGCGTGGGCAGCGTGTTCTGTTCGTGTCCGACAAGCGCACCGCGCTCGATGTCGTCGCGAACCGGTTGGAGCACCTCGGTCTCGGTCGATTATGCGCGGTCGTGCACGACCCGAAGCGCGATCAGCGCGATCTCTACATGTCTGTTCGCGGTGCGCTCGACGACTTGCCCGAACTAGAGACCGATCCGCGTGCGGAGAACAAGCTCGCCAAGGTCGATGCCGAACTCCAGGAGATACACGAAGAGCTGACGCGGGCGCACCGAGCGCTCATGGCCGGCGGATTTCACGAGTTGGCCGGTGCGTGGTTGTCCCTCGACGCGCCGCGACTCGAGGCCGAGCCCGTGGCGTTTGCAGAACTCAACAATGCCGAGCGCGACGTGCGTGTGATCCTGGAGCGTGCGGACGCGTCGGACTTCGCCCGCAACGCGTGGCGCCACGCCGCGGGCGCGCAACTCGACGTGTACGTCTCGCGGCCGGTCGACGAGGTGCGCCGCGCGTTGGCGTCGTGCGCCGAGGACGCCCGCATCGCCGACCGGCGGCGCGACGAGATCATCCCGCCGTTTCGAGCGGGCCTCGCGCTGGACGCCCAGGTGAACGCGCGCGAAGAACTGGCAGCACGCCTGCGCGCGCGGAAGAACCCGGACGTGTGGCAGCTCGGGACGGCGATGTCCGCGGAGGATGTGACGCGGCATCTCGCCGCGCTGGACGGCGTCAAGGACGAACGCGCGCTCGCGGCGCCGCCGCTCGATCGCGAACTCAAGCTCGCCGCCGAAGGCGTCGCCGTTCCGCCTTCACGAGAAGGTGCTAGCGCGCGACAAGCCCCCTCGCTCTTGTCCCTGAATCGCTCCCTGGGCGATCTGGAGGCGTATCTGGCGGTCGAGCCCAAGTGGTGGAGCTGGTTCGCCTTCGGCAAGAAAAACGCGGCGCGCATTGTGCTGCGCGCGTACGGCCTCGACTTGCCCGATGCGGACCGGCTACGTGCGTTCCTGGCCGCGGTCCGTGCGCGCCTGCTCGTCGGCGACGTGTTGTCCGAGATCGACGCGACGCTTGAGTTCGACGCGTTGCCCGCGCTCGAGCACACACTGACGACGCTCTTGTTCGCGGACGGCGAGGCCGGACTCGGCGACTTGGTGCGGGCCGATGCGGACGCGTTGTTGCCGGGGCTCGACGCGTCGGGACCGCGCGCGGAATCGCTGGCGGAACTCGAACGGTCGCTCGGCGGCCTCGGGTTGTTCGCGCCCGAGTGGCAGGCGGAGGCGACGCGCCGTTTCCGCGAAGGCGGCGAGGCGGTGCCGGTGCTTGAGCGGCTGCAGGCCGACTTCGGCGCGCTTGAGGATGTCTTGCGCGTGCAGGACGGGCTGGCGCGATTGTCCGATGCGTTGCGCGCGGCAGTAACCGCGGCGCTCGCGGCGACGCTGCCGGCGGAGGCCGCGTGGACTGCGCTGCGGCGCGCGTCGCTCGAAGGCGAATTGCGCGGGCGGCTGCGCCAGGACGAAGGGCTGCAGCGACTCGACCCGGAACGGCTCGAACAGGCACTCGCCCGCCACGCCGCGCTGGAAAACAAAAAACAATCGCACGTCGTCGCGGCGGTGCAACATCTTTGGGCTTCGCTGCAGCGCGCGCGGCTTCTGGCCGGCACCGGCTCGCGCCTCAACAGCACGGGAGCGTCCTTGCGCCGACGGCTGTATGTGCGCGGCGCACGCGCGATGCGTCTGCGTCAGGTGATTGCGGCCGGGCAGGACGTGAGCGAGAGCGCCGACTCCGGCGCGCCGCTGGATGGGGGCGCCAAGGGAACGGAAACCGGGGGCAGCGGGACTCGCGGAAAGGGCACCGACCCGCTGTTCGACATGTGTCCGGTGTGGATGGCGAGTCCGGAGACCGTGGCGCAGTTGTTCGCGCGCGAGCCGGTGTTTGACGTCGTGGTATTCGACGAGGCGTCGCAGTGCCGGCTCGAGGAAGCGTTGCCCGTCTTGTTGCGAGCGAAGCGGGCCGTGATCGCGGGCGACCCGAAGCAGCTTCCGCCGACGCGGTTCTTCGAGGCCGCGCTGGCGACCAGCGAGGACGACGACATCGACGAGACCGAGCAGGGCCTGTTTGAGGCGCAACAGGGCGAGGTCGAGGACTTGCTCGGCGCAGCGCTCAATCTGGCGGTGGACGAGGCGTATCTCGATGTGCACTACCGGTCGCGCAACCCGGACCTGATCGCGTTTTCCAACGAGCATTTTTATCGCAGCCGGCTCCAGGCGGTGCCCGGGCATCCCTCGCAGCTCGGCGTGCAGCCGCCGCTTCGCCTGCGGCGGGCCGACGGGATTTACAAGAGCGGCACCAACCGGCGCGAGGCCGAGCACGTCGTGGAGCTGATCGCCGAGATGCTCGGGCGACGCAATCCGCCGTCGATCGGCGTGGCGTGCTTCAACGTCAAGCAACGCGACCTGGTCCTCGACGTGCTGGACGACCGCGCCGGCGAGGACGAGGACTTCGCCGACCGTGCCGCCCAGGCGCGCGAGCGTCGCGGCGGCGGCTCGTTCGAGGGACTGTTCGTACGCAACCTGGAAAACGTCCAAGGCGACGAGCGCGACGTAATGATTATCTCGACGACTTACGGTCCGAACGAGGAGGGCCGTTTTTACCGCCGCTTCGGTCCGCTCGGGCAAGCCGGCGGCGGTCGCCGTCTCAACGTGCTTGTCACGCGCGCGCGCTCCGAAGTACACCTCGTCACGTCGATCCCGCGCGACGCGTACCTGATGCTGGAGCCCCTGACCGGCGACCGCACGCCGTCCGGCGTATGGCTGCTCTTTCGCTATCTCCAGTTCGCCGAAGAGCTGGCAAGTTCGTACGCGTCGGGATCGGGTTCGGGCTCGGGGGACACCGGGAAGAAGCGGGGGGAGGCGCTGGAGGGGGGGCGTGTTGTCGAACATCCGATCGCACCGGTGTCACCGTTCGCGATGGGCCTGAGCCGCACGCTGGCGCGCGACCTGGGCCTGTCCATCGACGCGCACTGGGGCAACCACGGCTTTTGCATCGACGCGGCGTTACACCACTCGGACAAGAACGGCAACGCGACCCTCGGTATCCTGTGCGACTTCACGCGATATCCGCACGCCCCTGACCCGGTCGCGTGGGAAGTGTTCCGCACCGCCATCCTGCGCGCCAACGGCTGGAACCTGCACCGTGTCTGGACCCCCAGATTCTTCCGTGATCCGCCCGCGGCTCTGGAGCGCATCCGCCAAGCGGTTGCGGGGGAGCCGGGGCGCGGATAGCCCGTCCGAAAGCGCCGCAGGCGATTTTCGTCGGCGACTTCCCCAAGGATCGCCGTCCGTCAGCTACCGTCCGTAGATCGTCCCCTTGGGGAAAAAGCCGCGCCAGCGTTCGATCAGCCAGGCCGTGGCGACGACCGGGACCATGCGGTCCGAGCCGTCGGTCGCGCGGCCGCGCAGCAAGTCCCACTGTTTTCCGTTGGCGTCTTCGACGCCCTTGGCGCCGATCTTGAACTTTCGTTCTCCGCGTTTCCAGGCGACTGCGATGCGTGTCTTCTGGTCGTAGTAGACCGCCACCGGTTCCTTGTTGAAGGTGTCGTTGATGATCGTCTGCTTGGTCAGCGCGGCGTACGGGTAGAGTTTTGTTTTCTTGTTCTGGCCGATCGCGAGGCCGTAGCCGGCGCCCTTGCCCTTGAGTCGGAAGGTGCCCATGAACGGGCTGGCGCGGCCGCCTTCGAGCACGGTCGTGCGCGGGTGGAGCATTTTCCATTGGCCCCACGTCGTGACGATGCAGGGGACGAACGGAAGGCTCTTGCCCTTGAGCTTGCCTTTCACCGCTTGGCCCGTCGTGTGGACCCAAAGCGAGTGCGTGCCCTTGTCGTACATCAGGAACGAGCGGCGGTAGAGGATGCCCTCGTGACCGAAGGTCAGCGTCTTGCCATCCAGGGAGCGGCGATACACGATCGCCGTTTGGCAGAGTGTTCACCAAGAGACCGCGAGCGGATCCTTGCCGATCGTGATGTTGACCAGCTCGTGGATGCCCATTGTCGTGACCGGGAACGCGCAGGACTGGCCGTTGCGCTCGACCCCGATGACCATCTCGCTCTCGCGCCACTTCGCGGACCTTGCCGCCGCCATCGGCGGGTCGGTCAGGACCGGGAACGCGTCGCGCGGCGCGGCCCGCATCGAGTGGCGCGCAAGATCCAGTTCCGGGTCGTTGGTGCCGGGCGCCCGCCGTCCGGTGAACTTGCTGCGTCCGACGGTGCCGATCAGGCGACCGCTGTCATCCAGCGTGGCCTTTGCGTTCCTGGGACCGCGCCGTTCGGTGACGACGAACGAGATTTCGGCCCCCTTGACCGTGAATCCGCCCACCTTTGTCCGGCCCGCCATTGTGGACCATGTCGCGTCAAGGCGCTTGCCGGACTTCTCGATCAAGAGCGCGGCGAAGTGCTCCCCGCGCGGATGCTGAAGCGTAAGAACCCACTCGCCTTCCAGCGGAGAAGGGCTTTCGCCAAGAGCGACGCCAGCGGCGAGGAGACAAAGCGGCAGCAGTACTCGCATACCCCCAATGTAGCGTCCTGCTCCACGGAGTGAACGCCCCATTCCGTGCAAGCCGTCTTGGTACCCCGGAGCCTAACGAGAATCGCGAAGCGATTCTCGCAGTGTCCGCCCGCATCACCTGCGACACGTAACGTAAGTCCAGCAGGCGTCGAACGTCTCGCGCCTCTCAAAGAGCTGATCCATCGCGGCGCGGATCAGGCGCAGGCGATCCTGTACTGCCGCTTCGGTGGCGGCTTCGCCCTCGATCCTTTCGACGCCGCCGACCCAGCCGAGTACGCCCTCGTGGTACACGGCGAGAAAGTCGTACCACTCCTGCACGTGGGCGACGATCGTGCGCTTTTCGACCTTGGCGATCTTGAGCCCCGCGGTTTCCAACGCTCCCGTGTAGTAGTCGAGCGGCCGGACGGGGATGAAATACTTCGCGCGCAGGGCGTCGTACTTCTCCATGCGCGGCGCATCTTCGAGACCGGGGCGATACGCGGCATAGGCGTCGTCGTCGCGGACCAGTGTCTGCGCGACGCGGTGGATCGCGCCGACGGTCTCGTCGATGATCCACTCGTGCTCCTCGGCGTCCGGGTTGCGGATGTTGCCCGACTGCACAAGCGCGAGCCCGTCCGGTTTGAGCGCCCGCGTCCAGGAGGCGAGTGTGTCGGCGAGACCGTAGTACAGGTGAATCGCGTTCGTGGAGACGATGAGATCCACGCCCGCCTCGTCCAGCGGTGATTCAAGGACCTCGTGGAGCTGTTCGAGGCAACGCTCCTCTTTCTTGTAGCGGATCCATCGGAACGCGACACGCGCGTCGTTGCGGAGCTTTTCGACGGCTAGCCGCAAGAACTTCGGTGACGCATCGACGATCACGAACCCGGCGTCGACATCCGGCACGCGCTTGAACAGGCGGTCGACCAGGATGCCGGTGCCCCCGGAGTAGTCGATGCAGATATCGCCGTCCGTCAGCTCCCGCTCGAGCTGCTCCAACGTCGGTTCCAGATTCGCGTACCACCCGTGCGACTCCACGGTGTCGTACTTGAGAGCCAGGGTCTCAAGCGGGCTCGTCACCCAGGGCTGGTCGGGGATGCGGCGAAAGCCGGCGGGCCAAGAGAAAGTCACGTCCCTAAGTATCGGTTTCGTGTCCACCTCGAAACTCGTCCCGCTGATCTTGCCACGCCCCGCCCGCACCGCCGTCGCCGCTCGGCGGCTGTGCGGACGCAGATTTCGATGACGGGCCAAGGTGCGGCCGACCCCCTGCAATGCCATACCGAGCCCGGCACAAAAGAGCGACTCTGAGGGGGCGGGGCGTCTTCGTAAACTGTTGCGGAACAACGGATTATGTCCGTTCTGGACCGCGCGTGCCGCCCCGGGTTTCGCCGCGGCTTGTCAAAACCATCCTTTTGTGCCGGGCTCGGTATGGGCTGCCAGAAAGCCGTCCGCGGATCCTTGGGGTTCGCCAGCTCCGGGGGCGTCGTCGCTACGTGGCGTTGTGGACCGGGAGCTTCAGAAACTCCGCGACCTGCTCCGCGCGCTTTCGGGCGGCCCCGGCGCAGGGGACCGAAGCGAGCAGGAGGGAGCGTACGGACGGCGATGTTCGTCGTCGTCGTTCTCCGTTGCCGCCGCCCCCGGGCCCCCTATTTCTTCTTGTCCGGTTCCTCCGCGCTGGCTTCCACCTTTTGCGTTGCCGGTGCACCCGGAGCCGTGCCGTGCGCCATCCCGTCGGCGTCGAACCATGCTTCGAGCACGATGCCCGTGTCCGGGTCGGTCAGGCGGCGGATCAGATCTGCGCCCAGCGGACCGGCCATGTTCGGGTTGGCGTCCGGGTTGTCGCCGCGGCGGTTCGGGCCCGAGCCCGGTTTGAGCATCGGGTGGTTGCCGGCGGCGGACGGACGGCCGCTGCCATCCACGATCCGGTCGAGGTTGTGTTTCACCTGCGTGCGGATGTTGGCGAGGTCGAAGCGGTCCTTCGGCGAGATGCGCTCGCCCGTTTGACGGTTCTCGCAGCCCTTGCGGTTGTCGTTGTCGTCGAGCGGGTTCACGGGGCAGCCGTTTTCGTCGAAAAGGAACAGGCCGCTGCCGAGGCCGGCGACCATGTGCACCCACAGCGGCGAGTTGAGCCGGTTGCCCGGGTTCTGGCCGATGTGCAGCTTGAGTGTTTCGAACGGCAGCTCCTCGAAGCGGTTGTTGGCCATCGCGTCGCGGAACGCGTCGTACAGTTCGCGGTTGTTGTCCAGGCCCTCGCGGGTCAGGTGGCAGGCGACGCAGTAGCGCGGACCCTCGTTTTCGTCGTCGACGCGGCCGCGGATCGAGTGGGCCATCATGGCGTTGTGGCCCAGAGAGCCGTAAGGGTTGGCCGGGTTGGCGCCCTTGCCGGTGCGGTCGCTGAAGGCGAACGTCTTCGACCACTGGTTGTTGCGGTCCTTCCATTTGAAGAACATCTTCGTGTTCGAGCTGACCTGCGTGATCTTGTTGCGGGAGTTGACGCCGAGCTGAAAAAAGACCGGCGACTGGTAGACGAAGTCCGCGTTCTCCTCGTTGAACACGATGCGTTCGCCCGTGATGTTGGAGAAGTTGTTGCCGCGGTTGTACTCGCCTTCCAGGTGACAACCCATGCAGGTGTTGGTCCACGAGGCGTGGCATGCCGCACAGTCCATCGAGTCCGCGTGGGCGAATCCGCTCGGCGTGCCGCCCTGGTGCGGGCCGAGTCCGGTGGCCGCGTCGCCGTCGTCGCGGCCCATGGCGAACGACGCCTTGACACTGAAGATCGTCTTGCCGTTGAGCGGATTCACGACCTCGTTGTCGATGATCGTGTCGCGCGTCTGCGGGATGTAGTGCTTCTTGCCGGTCAGGCGGCTGTACAGGTAGAGGTGGCCGTCGTCTTCGCGGACGACGTGGTCGAGCGCGTTGCCGTTCGTATCGGCCGCGAGCTGTGCCGTGCGGCCATCGAAGGCGGTGCCCTCGGCGGTCGTCGCGTAGCCCTGGCCCGCGCCGTGGCATGACTGGCAGCTCACGGCGACGTGCTGTTCCATGCGGCTCTTCAAGGTTGCATCGCCGTCCTTGGCTTTCCCTCCGTGTAAATCGAAGCTGCCATGGCAGTCGATGCAGCCCATGCCCGCCTCGTAGTGCACGTCCGGCGGCGTGTCGTCTCGCTCGTCGCCGTCGTAGTCCTCAAACAGCAGGTACTGGTTGAAGTTGCGGCCGTTGAACGTGCGGTTGTTGACGAGCGGGTCGAACAATCGCGCGTCGTTGCGCGTGGTGCGGTACTCCTCCGGGTTGGCGGGGTATTGGTCGCCCCGGCGCACGTCCTGGTTTTGGTCGAGGCGGATGCCCCAGTACTGCATCACGGTGCGGTTCGAGCCCTGATGGCAGCCGGCGCAGGCGTAGTCGTCGATGCCGGGGACCACCTCGCCGCTTTCGAGCGTGCGGGCCGTGCTGATGATTCGGTGGCCGCGCACGTGCGAGCGCTCGCCGGGATCGATGTCGTCCGGGTCGAGCGGTTCGTTTTTCGGGACGTTCGGGTCGCGGCTGCGGCTGCGGCCGTCGAGGCTGTACGGCATGTGGCACGCCGTGCAGCCCGAAGAACGGAAGTCGCCGTAGCGGTTGTTGGCCCCTGCGCTGCCCAGGTGGCAGTCGCCACACGTGAACGCCATCTGCTCGTGCAGGAGGTGTGCGAGCGGCGAGCCGGTTTCGACGCGTCCATCCGGCAAGACGTACTGCGGCAGGTTTTCCGAGTCGTACCGTTCGTTGCCGTCGATCTGATCCTCGCCCTCGGCGTTGCGTACCGAATAGACGGGGTACTCGAGCAGGCTCGTGATGGCGCCAATGTCGTTGATGTCCGGCTGCGGACCCTGCACGTCGCGGAACGCGTAGTCGGCGGCGGTGTCTTCGAACAGGCCCTGGTGCGCCTCGATGGCGTTGTCGGCGCCGAAGGCGAAACGCGCGCCGGACAAAATGCCCGCCTCGGTCGCCAGCACGCTGCGCGAGACCGTGGCGACGTGGCTCTGGTGGCACAGCCCGCACGCGGCACCCTTGGTCACGACGCGCAGGTCGCCGGGGTTGACGAACTGCAGGTACTGAAGCGCCGTGTAGTTTTGCCCCTCGACCTCGTAGTCGGGGAACTTGTCGATGCCGGTCAGGGTCAGCCGGTTAAAGAACGCGGTGCGGTTGCGCCGCTGGTTCTCGCGGTCTCCGATCTCGGGCGGCGGCGGCACATGGCTCGTGTCCTTGTCCGTGCCGTTCGGGTTCCCGCCGTGGCAGATGGTGCACGTCAAACTGTCCGCGCCCGCGAACGGATGCGGATTCTCCACGCCGGGCCCGCCGTACATCGTGTTCGTCGAGCCGTTATGGCACTGCATACACGATGACACGGTCGCGTTGACCGCGTTCGCACGTCCATCTGCCTCGCACGCCGTCAAAACAGCGACAAGGAGCGAACCAAAAACCAGATACTTCAAAGTGTCCGACCCCGGGCCGGACCCGTTTCCCCGCAGGGAATGGATATCACCAAGACGCCCGGGAGCAAGTCGGAAGCCGTAAGTCATTGCGACAAAACGGGATGGAGCGCACGCGGCGGGGTGAGGGAGCCCCGGGGCAGGGGGAGAAGAGCGCCTCGTCCCGCGTCCGGTCGAACTCTGTGTTTCAATGTGTCTCGAAACGGAACGCATGGAGGGAATCATGAGCACCGGCAACAATCATGGACGGGACGCCGCGGACACATTCGAGACGGCGCAGAGTGGGGGGGGGGGGGCATGGATCTTCCGCGCCTCGGTGACTTCCTGCTGTACCTGTCCTTTCGACGACCGTGCGAGAAGCGCGTGCTCGTCGAGTTCCTGAACGGGATGTCGGTCGGCCACATCGCGCAAAAGCTCCGCATCTGCGAGAGCACCTGCCGAACCTATGTCGCGCACGTTCATCGCGAACATGAGATCTCGTCCAAACTCGAACTCCTGGAGAAGGCGCTGCACGAGTTCTGGCGGCGTAACGAGGAGTTGCTGCGACCACTCACGAACGAGATTCTCGAGCTTCGGCACGAGCACGAGCGGCGTCTCAGAGTTGAGATGTCAAAGCGGAAGTCCGATTAGGCGAATCCGAAACAAGTGACTCGCGGCGCGCCTGCCGCGCGCGGTAGTGTTCGGTCCGACCCGCAAGACTGCGGGTCCAATTTCGGAGGACCGACAAATGGCAGGCGAACTGACCCCGCTCGTACTTCTTCCGCGCTACACCACCTACACGGGCGCGCACGACTTCACCACCATCGGCATGGAGGTGACCGACTACTCCAAGGCGATCGTCAACTTCTGGCGCGGCGACCTCGCCGGCGCGGGCACCATCTCGGTGACGTTTCAGGAGTCCACGGACCAAAACACATGGAGCACATGCTCCAGTGGCGGGCCGAACAGCCCGACGGCGGACACCGAGTTTCAGTACGCGCCCGAGTTGAACAAGCGCTGGTTCCGGATCAAGGTGAGCGTCACGGGCACCGATCCGTACGTCACCTGCTGGGCGATCGGCTTTTTGGAGCTGCGCGAGGCCTAGGCCCGGGCGCGACACGCCATGCCCGGAGCCGTTGCCGACAAGGTCGTCCTGCTTCCCCGCTACAGCACGTTCGCGGGGAGCGGGACCTTCACCACGCTGCCGATCAACGTCACGGCGTACGATTCGATCAGTGTCGCCGCCTGGCGGGGCAAGATGGAACCCGACGGAACCTTCTCGTTCAAGATCGAGGCTTCGGTCGATCGGGAGAACTGGGTCGTACTGGCCGGCTCGGATCCCGGCGCGGACACGGAGTTGCTCTTCGGCGCGAACCTCACCAAGCCATGGCTGAGAGGCAGGACCGAGGTCAACGACACCGGCAGCGGTTTTCCGGTCGTGTCCGCATGGGCTGTGGGCGAACTCTACCGCAGGCGGAAGTAGCGGAAGTACGAAGTGACGCCATGTCGATGGGTCTCGCCGAGAAGGTCAAGCCTTCAGGTAGCTGTGCGAGCGGCGAGTCCTGTTCGTGCGGATGCGGCGGCTCCAAGACCGAGCCGCCGCGGCCCCCGGGCCCCCCTCGACAAGGAAAGAAGCCGTGTCCGGGCAGTGGGTCGTGCTCCTGCGGTTGCAAGACAAAAAAGCCCGGCGGAACGGCGATCCATCCGCCGCCTCACCCGAACGACTCCACGCGATTCATCGACGCGGAACGAACGCGTGCAGACGAATCCCCGATCGCCGACATCCTGAAGCGGCTCGAAGCGCCGCCCGTGATCACGCCGCCGGAAAACAAGATCTGCTGCCTGCCGCCGCATCGCGAGCTGCGCCCGCAGTACTCGTGCTGGCCCTGTGCCCAGTATCTGATGGCGCGCGGTCGCGCGGGCGACTGGCCGTTCATCAAGGAGCCGCCGCAATCCGCCGAGCTTCGCGAGGACTTCGAGAACCTGGAGCAGTACCGGGACAGGCCGGTGCTTCGACCCGTTCAGTCCGGTGTGCCCGCTGTGGCCACGGTGGACGATGGTGTCGCCGTATGCACGCCGACGCTGCCGCAGACACACTCGCCCACGTGGTCGCGTCTGCCGCTGTGTCCCGGCCACGAGGTTCCCGAAGACAAGTCTCCTCCCCTCGCAATCTCTCCGGGCGAATTCCGCGGCAAGGGCGGTGCCGCAGTGGACTTTTGCCAGTGCCGTTGCCACTGCGATCCGTTCGACACATATGAACCGCCGCCCCCTCCCAAGAGCCCTGGACCGGAGCCCAGCGTGATGCTCCATCCGGAATTCGACTTGCCTCGTGATCCCGGTGTTGATCCAAAGACGGGAGCCGCTGTGCAGATTTCCGGAACATCCCCGGTTCCGAACTTCCCCCTTTCGCCGGACCCACGGCACCGGCCTAGCCCGCGCAGAGCGGCGATCGTGGTTACGCCGGACTCCCCGTCGGAGTCGAACTGGGAGTCGTGTCCGTCCTGCGGACTGCTGCGACCGCGGGCCGACGCGCCGCATCTTGAGTTGTCGGCGCTGGCCGGCGAGAACGGTGGTCGGGCTAGGCCTGTTCCCGAACTCGGAACGAGGAGCTTTGGCTCGGAACCGCCTCTGGGACCGCCGCTCCACGCCCAAATGAACGACCGTACGGTGATCGCTGCCGGCACCGTGGAAGGTGCTCCTTGAGTTCTTTGGGCGCGGGGGCTCTGCAGGCTCCGCTCGATAGCGGCGTTGGTCCGGCAGCCGCGACGCCGCCCGACGGACCGGCGTTTTCCGGCCAAGGTGGCGCTACCGCCAAGGGCGCTACCGAGACGACAGGCGCCGGACGCCAACCCTCCGGTGGCGAGGGGCGTGCGCCCGGACAGGACGGCGGCTCGAAGCGTGGGGCTCCTTCGTCTGGGGCACCGGCGGGGAAGTTCTCTCCGGGTGCTCAGGATCAGGATTCCGGAGGTGGCAAAGGCGTGCAAACCGGCGGCAGCACAGCGCCGGGAGGCGGCGCCGCTTCGTCCAAGCTCTTCAGCCGTTACGCCGAGCGGATTCGTGCGATTGCAGCACTGGGTGCGAAAGGTGCGGAAGTCGTTGCGATAGCAGGCACCCGGGGCGTCGGCCTTGTTGACCACGAAGTTGACTCGGTCGAATCCGAGGCAACGTTTGGGGTTCAGGCCACGTCGACGGCCGGACGTACGGAAGCGGCTCAGGAGCCTGACGCATCACGACATGGCGCCGCCCGGTCTGCAGAGCCGTCTAGTTCGCGGGTGTCCGGGCAAGAACGGAACCTGCAGCAGGCAGAACAGAGGCGCCCGGCGGGTGTCGATATCCTGGAGCCGCGAGGAACCGGCTCGGCAGCCGCTGCCGCGAGCCTCGGGGCGGTGTCTTCGCGTGCGACTCGAACCGCCACGGGGAGCGCGCAAGTCACCGTAGGCGACGGCCTGCAATCGGTCCTGAGGGCCACGACGCAGCCGTCGGATGCTCCGCTGGAGCCCTTGCAGCCTCCGACCGCCGACGGATCGACAATCGTGGCCGAGGCAACGGCTCGCGAGCAGGCGGCCTCCGACGCCAAGCGGCTGCGCGACACCGCCCGGACACTGATCGACAAGGCGAGGGAACTCGCGAGTAAGGGGGCAGGACCGAAGAGCCGTCAGTTGGAGCGCGAAGCGGCGCACCTGATCAGCCTCGCGCGGACGGCCGAAGGCCAAAAACCGGGGAGGCGCGTACGATGAGTCCGGCCTGGAATCCGTGGGGCAACAGCGTCATCACAATCGCGCGGCCTCCTGACCTTGGCACGATCTCCGGGCTCAACAAAGAGATTGCTCGCGTCAGAAAAAAACTCGCGCAGACTGCCGGTCTGTCGGGCTCGAATCGAGCGCTCAAACTACGACACTCGAGCCTGATCGTTCGTCGAGCTGGACTTCTGGCAGAGGCCTTTGAAGCGGCGACGAACAGTGACCGGGAGGTTTTGAACTCGTTTCCGAGTTCGCCCCGGGAAGTTCGCCGGGCGGAGCGCGAAGATCGCTTGCTCCAGCAAGATATCGAGCGGCGCCTGAGTAGCGAGCAATACGGCAAGTGGAGCGATGCTCACGGCTGGACCAAGCGTGTCGAGTCAGGCTACAAGCGCGCCGTCGCGGACTCTGAGGAGGCGAACAAGAAGGCCCAAGAGGCTGCCGAGGCCTACGAGAAAGAGCCGAACGACGCGAACCGAGAGGAGCTAAAAAGGGCGGCGGAACAGGCACGGTATGCGGCCGAGCTCAAGGCGGATTGGGCTGAGGCGCTGCTCGAGGCGTTGTTTGCAGAGGAACAGGCGCTTCACTACGGGCTAGTGACCTGCACCAAGCAAATGATGGATGCGTGCATCCAAAAACTGCATGAGGAGTGCCCGGCAGAATGCCTGGATCCGGACCACGAGTGTGTCTGCGAGTTTCAGACCGTGCCGTCGGGGTTTCCTTGGCAACCCTCCATCGGCGTGCCGGCCCAGCGCGGACAGCGCGCCAGGGACGAAGCTGCATTCCACAGGGAGCGCGCGGAGCAGTCCGCCGACGGAGGTAAGGGGGGAGGCGATGATCCTGGTGACGAGCCGTCTGCGCCGAACGAGTTTGGGTCGGTTCTGAAGAATCTTGGATCGACCCTTGTCGATTGGGCGAAGTGGGGAGCCGGCATCGTCTCCAGCGCGGCCGAACGACCGTACGCGTCGTCCGGTGCCGCCCCGAAGGGACCTATCACGGGAGCAGGGAAGCCGAAGAGGAAAAAAGAGCCCGGCAAGAAGGGACGAACGGGCGTCGGACCCGGTTCGAAGGCGCCTCCGGGCGGCCCGCCGCAAGCACCGACGGTGGGCGGGAACGTACCCAAGAAGCAGGACCGCCCGAACGTCAAGGGCTGTGCAACATGTGCCCGCGCGCTTCGTACCGTTTCCGCACAAGGCAAGGCAACAACGAGTCAGCAAGAAGCCTCCCAGATCCGCTGTCTGCGCCGCGGTGCCGTGGCAGCGTTCGGCAAGGCGTTCGTGGATTCTGAGACCGTGCGCGACGGCAAGCGAATGAAAGGCAGAGCACTCCTGATACACCTCGTGCACCTCTGCGGCCAGGCCAAGATGCACGGTGGCCAGCGAGGCGGTTCGAGTGCGGATGTAGATGGCGACATAGAGGGGCCGGACACCGAATCCGGAGTGCGCCCGGACGGAATCCACGCGAATGTCGTCGCGCGATTCTCCGTGGCTCAGCTCATTCCGATCATCATCGGCGGGCCAAACAAGAACAGACAGGGAGCAGTCCCGGAAAGTTGTCGTTCATGCGACCCGTTGCAAGTCCTCGGGTCGTCGTCGTCCGAGGTGTGACCTGTAGAGGACGCGGCGCATGAGTTCGTCCCAGCGTCCTGCCTTGAGGTAGCAGCGGAGGTGGAGC
>JAJFFH010000052.1 GCA_021776735.1 Planctomycetota bacterium
AACATCGTCAGATGTTGGGCCAGCGAACCTCGCTCCAACATCGTCAGATGTTGGGCCAGCGAACCTCGCTCCAACATCGTCAGATGTTGGGCCAGCGAACCTCGCTCCAACATCGTCAGATGTTGGGCCAGCGAACACTGATGGCACGAAAAAACCCCGGCGCATGCGCCGGGGTTTGAATTCGAAAAAAAGCCCGGGAACTCCCCGTGGGATTGGAATGGATATTGGAAAAGGGGAAAAGGGAAAAATAGAGGTGGGACGAGAAGACCCGGGCCAGTTATTTTGAAAGAACCTGGGATCCGTGGATGTGCAAAAATCCGCGATTCCCGTGCTAATCCGTCCCTCTCGGGGCGTGCGCCTAGGATCCCACGGGCTGCCGGGATCGTCAAGCCTCACTGCGTGTTTTTATTTCGGCAGCGGACCGGAATGTCTATGGAATTCGCCGCAGCGCCAGAGAGATGACGATTTCAGTCAGCCGGTCCGGCCGACTGGCTGTCGGATGCGGAATCCCGGCCAAAATCACTGTTTTCGGCCGACGCCAGTCCCCGAGGTCGACGCGTCCGCGCACACGAGTGCCCGCGACTTTGCCGCCATCCCTTGCGGAAGTCTGAAGATCGAGTTCCACGACGAGTCGGTCGCGCCAGGTGTAGGGGCGCATCGTGATTCGGAGGCCCTCGGTCACGGTCGCGGCGCCGCCGTCGGCCGCTTCGACTGTGCGGGTCAACGCGGACAGGACATGGGCTGCCTGGAGTCCACGAACGGAGATCCGCGCCTCTGGTGCGAACACGTCGGACTCGAGGTCGCCGCGCACGAGCTCCGGGGCCGGCGGGTCCGCGAGGGCGAGGTTACCTTCGCCGAACGGGAACCGCTTGAGGCCTTCGCGCGTCATCCAGCGCTGGAGCACCGAACTCTTGACGGCGCGCGCGCGCACGGTCACGACGTACGCGGCCTCGCCTTCCCGTTGCATGCGTGCGACGAGGTCGGCGGCCGCCTCGCGCTGCTCCGGCGGGATGCGCAGGGTCGCCTCCTCCACGTCGATCTCCGCCTTGTCGCCGAGCACCTGCTTGACGAGCCGGTCGAGGAACCGCGCGCGCTGGCGAAGTACGGTGCTCGAGTCGCGCCGCACGAAGCCCCGCCCCGGATCCAGGCGCGGGCCCGGCGCATCACGTTGTCCGAGCAGCAGGGCGCGCACCGACACCTCGGCACCGGCGGGTCCGGCAGTAGCGTCGGTGTTGTTGCCGCCATCGTCGTCGTCGGCGGTGGACCAGAGCACGATGGTCGTACCGGAGGCGCCGCGCGCGTCCGCGAAGGGATCGCGCGCACCGACGACCGCCAGGATGCCGCCCGTCGGAACCTCGAGGGCGAACTCCGTCGTCTGTTCGAGAAAGCGCGGCAGAAGGGGGCCGTCGGCGGTCTTCAGCGGCGGCGCCGGCGCGCGCGCCGACACGCGCATGAGAAACGCGGTCGCGTCGGTGTCGTGATACGGGAACACGTCGAGCAGGATGCCGTACTCGCCTTCGGTCGCGCTCTCGTAGCCCCGCGCCGTGCGCAGTGACTTGGCCAGAAAAAACGTCTGCGCGGCACCGTTCGTCACGGGAACATCGAATGCGTCCCGGCCCGGGTGGACCGTCGCGCCCTCTCCGCGCAGGAAGCTCGCGAGGTAGTCGAGGCTGTAGTTCTTCGGAATGGCGCGCACAAGGGCGGGCGAGCCGCCGCGGTCGAACCGTCGAAACGGGCCGAACCTCTTGAGAAAGGCCGCCGCCGCCGCGTCGGTGACGGAAACGACAAGGACCCGCGCGCGTAGCCGCGTCTTGTTCGGCTTTTCCAGGCGGCGCAATTCGGCCTCGAGCTTGTCGAGGACCCGCGGGTGGTTACGCGCGACCAGCATTCCGCCCGCGGTTTCCAGGTAGTTGTCCGGCTTGGACCAGGTGCGGGGCTCGACGTGTCGGCGCAGGTACTCGTGCGCGAACGCGGCGAGCGTCCAGCGCGACGGAGCGGAGCGGAGCAGCAGGAACCCCTCGGGCTTTCGATGCCAGCCGAGCGGGGGCCCGCTACGCGGCGCGATCACGGGGAGCAGCCGGTACTCGCGGTCGGGCGAGGAAACCATGTCGAGCAGGCGCTGGAGGGCCCTCAGGTAGTCGGCCGTCGGCGCGCTGTGATGGCGGACCGCGGGAATGTCGGGGAGTCCGCGGCCGTGGCGCGCGCGCATCTCGCGCCAGTACAGCACGATCCGCTGCCGAAGCGACGACAGCCGGTCCGAGGCCCCGGAGGACTCGCACGCATCGATGACCGCGATGGCGTCGCGAAGGCGCCCCTCGGCGAGGTTGATCGCCCGCTTCCCGTCACGCGCGACCCCCTCCCGAAAGAGCTTCTCGGCGCGCGCGGCAACCTGCGCAATCCGGGTCTTGGTCCAGTTGCGGACGAATCGGGCCGGGTCGGCGAGAAAGCGGCCCGCGCCACTCCAGCGCGTTTCCAACTCGGCGACGAGCCCCTGGGCGCCGGCGCTCTCGGGGAAGAGCTCCTGCGCCATCAGGGCGCGCAGGTACGCGGAGGCGTCCTCGCCGCGGTCCATCGCCCGCCGCGCCTCGGCCATGTATTGATCGAATCGGGCGCGGCGCTGCTCGACCCCGTCCGGAACGGGCGCCGGCTCGGGTCGCACGCGCCGCCGCCGTACCTGGTCCCGCAACTTGCGCGCGAGCCGTTGCACGGCCGCAGAGACCCCGGGCACCGCGTACAGGCGCTCTTCGAGGTACGGTTCGGCAATGTCGAGCTTGCCGCGCCGCACAAGACAGGACGCCAGTCGCACGCGGATGCGCGCCTGTGCAGCCGCGTCGAGCGAACGGTCGGACAACGCCTGCTTGTAGAGCTGTTCCGCGGCCACGAGATCGCCCGCCACGAGTTGCTTGTGGCGCGCACGTAACAACAGCTCGTCGACCGACTCCGCGTGCACGATTGCCGGGAGCAACGCCGAGAAAAGCAGGGGAGCAAGGATCCGGGGAAGCCGACGGACGGCGATTCTGGTCACGCCGGTTCGGCCTCCGGATTGGCCCGGAACAGGCGGCGGTATTCCTGCAGTGCCTCGCGGTCGGTCATGCCGGCGATGTAGTCGCAGAGCCCCGCGTGCGTGCCGTGCTTTTTGACGGCCGCCTGTCCGGCGGGCGGCAGGAGTGCCGTGTCGGCCGCGAGCACCGAAAACATGTCGAGGATGAACCGATGCGCCTTGCGCCGCATGCGGCGCACGCGGTAGTCGTTGTAGAAGTTGTCGAACAAGAACCGCGAGAGCTCGCCTTGTTTTCGGGCCATCTCCGGCGACGGGGCGACGAGGCGTTCGCTCGGGGCGCGCGCCTCGTCGGGGTTCCGTGGATCGGCGGCGAGGATCCGCGCGGTCGAGGCCTCCAGCAGGTCCGTGGCCGCCAGGTTGATGAGCGTGCGCACGGTGTGATAGCGGCGCCGCTCCTCGTCGCGCTGCTCGCCCACGATCGCGTGCGCATCGCGCCAGATGTGGACCTGGAGCAACGCCCGCTCGTCGAGCATCCCCGCGGTCAGGCCGTCGTCGATGTCGTGGGTGTTGTAGGCGATGCGGTCCGCGGCATCGACGACCTGCGCCTCGAGACACAGCGCCGTGTCGGAGTGCTTGAGCAGGGACTGCCGCACTTCCTCGGAAAGATTAAGCCCGGTGAACTCCGGGTACTTGCACTCGATCACGTCCACGATGCGCAGGGCGTGGCGGTTGTGTTCGAAACCGCCGTGTTCCGCCATGACCTCCTGCAGCGCGTCCTCGCCGGTGTGCCCGAATGGCCCGTGGCCGATGTCGTGGCCCAGCGCGATCGCCTCGGTGAGGTCTTCGTTGAGGCCCAGCGCGCGCGCGATCGTGCGCGCGATCTGCGCGACCTCCATCGTGTGGGTCAGGCGAGTGCGGTAGTAGTCGCCGAACGTGTTGACAAAGACCTGGGTCTTGTACTCGAGCCGCCGAAACGCGGAGCTGTGCACGATACGGTCGCGATCCCGCTGATACGCGGTGCGGTACTCGTGCTCGGGTTCCGGATGCTGGCGACCGGCGCTGGCGCGCGCCTGCATGGCGTACGGATTGAGCTCGCGCGCTTCGCGCTCTTCGAGCTGGGCGCGGTCAAAGAAACCGGTCTTGGTATCGGCGGGCATGGGGTCAGAGCTTGTGAAGAAATCCCATCGTAAGGCCCGAGGGCGAGCGACGACAAGCCCTCAGATCTCGCGCTTCAGGATACGCGCGAGGATGTCGAAGTCGGCGTTCCCGCCGGTCAGGACCGCGCCGACCGTCGCCGGCGGGTCGGGCAGCTTGTGCGCGAGAACGGCGGCGAGCGCGGCGGCACCCGACGGCTCGACGAGCACCTTCGCGCGCGCCAGCAAGAAGCGCACGGCCTCCGCGATCTCCGCGTCGCTTACGGTGAGCACGCCGTCGAGCAGCGCCGCGCAGATCTGGTAGGGAATGTGGCCGGGCGTCGTGGGCCGCAGGCCGTCGGCAATGGAGTCGCTGGGCTCGATCGTCACGGGGTGGCCTGCTTCGAGCGAGCGCCGCATGCTGTCGGCCGTGTCCGGCTCGACGCCGTAGACCCGGAGCCGCGGATTGCGGGCCTTGGCCCAGACGGCAATGCCCGCGACGAGCCCGCCGCCGCCCACCGGGACGAGGATCGCGTCGAGGTGCGGGGCGTCTTCGAGCATCTCCTTGCCCGTGGTCGCCTGGCCCTCGACGATCCATGGGTGGTCGAACGCGTGGACGAACGTGGCGCCGGTTGTGGTCGCGATCTTCTCCGCTTCGGCCAACCGCACATCGCTGGTGCGGCCAGAGACCACGATGCGAGCACCGTCGCGCTCAATCCCTTCGCGCTTGGCCGGCAGGATGTCTTCGGGCACGACGATCGTCGCCGGCGCGCCAAACAGTTTCGCGGCGCGGGCCACGCCCTGCCCGTGGTTGCCGCTCGAGGCAGCGACCACGCCTTGCGCCCGATCCTCCGGAGTCATGCGCGAAAGAAAGTTGTAGGCGCCGCGGATCTTGAACGCTCCGACGCGCTGGAAGTTCTCGCCCTTGAGAACCGTCCGAAAGCCCGCCTCGGAATCGAGTGCGGAGCACGTAAACATCATTGTGCGGTGGCAGATGCCATGCAGCCGGCGGTGCGCCGCAGCGACATCGTCGGGGGTGACCGGGAGCGCGCCTTTCATCTGGATGATCCCGCTGCACTCTACCTAACCCGCACTATTCACGACCACGCGGGTTCTGGCCGGTCCATATCGCCGATCCCTCCGTCGTCGTTCCTCGGCCTCGACGATCTGTCCTCGCCCAGAACAAATGACCGGATCGCGCGAACGGCGCCGTTGCCGCCCAAGGACTACTCTTGCGCGTATGCATCGGCCCCGATGCTCCACGTGGCCATGAATAATGCGGGCTAACCGGCCCAGCCGGGGACTTCCTTGCCTGCTCCGCGGGCGGGCAGTAACTTAGGCGCCCTTCCGGACTTACAAACACCCACGGATCCCTGCGGGGGTCTGTCAGGCAGCGGAGCCGATCCATACCGGCCTTCACCGACGCGCATCTGGATATCGCCTGGTCGTGCATCGGCAACGGGCGGGACTTCGTCACGGGCCATCCCGACGCGGCCATCGGGCTCCCCGCACTGCTCGAAGGCGGCGTGACCCTGGCCTGCGCCACCCTGTTTTGCGCCAAGCACGAGGACGAGGAGACCCCGCAGGAGCTTGCGGACCAGCAACTCGCGTACTACGAGGCACTGCCCGGCCGCAGCGGCGGTCGCATCATCTGGCCCGCGGACGTGCTGGACGTCAGCCAGACCCAGCCGGGCAAGGGGCTCTGCCTGATTGGCCTGATCGAGGGCTGTGAGCCCTTGAGAGAGGTGACCGACCTGGAGCCTTACTACCGGCGCGGCATTCGGGTCGTGGGCCTGACGTGGAACCACAACAACCGTTGGGCCGGGGGGTGCGGGGGCGGCAATTCCGGGCTGACCCCGGAAGGCGTGGAGCTGGTGAAGGAAATCGACCGGCTCGGCATGATCCACGACGTGTCGCACCTGTCGCGGACCAGCGTCGACGATCTTTTGGGAGCCGCACGGGGGATGGTGATCGCCAGCCACGTCGGCGCCGCGGCGGTCTACGACCACGTGCGCAACCTGACCGACGAACACCTCAAGGCGGTCACGCAGCGCGGCGGCGTGGTGTCGCTGGTGCTCTACGAGAAGTTCTTGGCGGCCGGCCGCGCCACGATCGCGGACGCGACGCGTCACCTGATGCACATGCTGGAAGTCTGCGGCCCCGATGGCGTCGGGATCGGATCGGACATGGACGGCGGCTTCGGCCCCGACCGGCTCCCGAACGGGATTCGCAGCGCGTCAGACCTCCCGAAACTCGCGGACGCGTTGGCCGCCGAAGGCGTCCCCGACACAGACATCCAAAAAGTCTGCGGCGGCAACCTGCGCCGCGTGCTTACCGCGGTGATGCTCTAGCCCAGGCGCTGGGCCTTGCGCGCGCGCAGCTTCATGATCTTTTTGTGGCGGTCGAGCTCCATCTTGCCGTCCTTGCTTTTGCGCCACTTGGCCAGTTCGGCCTGTAGCTCTTCGGCGGACTGGCAGCGATCCTCGGGGTGTTTTTGCATGAGGTTGATGCAGAGGTCCGCGAGCCCGCGGGGCGCGTGTTCTTCGACATCGCACGGGTGGGGCGGCATGGCCGTCATGTTCTTCTTGAGAACCTCAAGGGCCGATCGCCCGGTAAACGGCCTGCGACCGGTCAGCATGTAGTAGAGGACCGCGCCGAGGCTGTAGAGGTCCGCGCGCCCGTCCACGGCCATCTTGCCGCGAGATGCCTGTTCCGGGCTCAGGAACGCCGGTGTACCCATGATGAGTCCTTCGGCGGTCTTGGTCGCGTCGTCCTTCGCGCGCTCGACGGTCGCGATACCGAAGTCGATCAGCTTCACCTCGCCCGACCGGTCGAGCAGGATGTTTTGCGGCTTGATGTCGCGGTGCCAGATCTTGCGCGCGTGCACGAGACGCAGCACGTCGGCGATCTTGTCGGTCACCTCCATGATCTGCCAAAACGTGAGGGTGCGCTTGAACCCGACCTTGAGCAGGTCCGCGCCATCGACGTAGTCCATGGCGATGTAGTGCATGCCGCAATGGCGTCCGAGGTCGGAGACCTGCACGATGTTTTTGTGGTTGAACGCGGAAATGGCCCACGCCTCCTGCTGGAAGCGCGCGATGTTCTCCTCGTCCACCACCTCGGTGCGCAGCACCTTGAGCGCGACATGCTTGTTCGTCTTTTGGTGCAACGCCTTGAAGACGTAGCCCATGCCGCCCTCGGAGAGCCGTTGCTTGAGCTGGTACGTGCCGAACACCACCGCTTTCGGGCCGGCCGCCAGGTAGCGGTCGAACGCGTCCCGGTCCTTGAGAAGCTGCACGAGGCGCTCTTCGGAATCGACGGCGAGCGTTTCCACGGGCGCGGGTTCCGGCTCGGTCTCTGCTGTGTCTTCGGACGTGTCTTCGGGCGTGCTCGCGGTGTCGGTGCCTTGGGCGACCGGTTGCGCCGCGGTCGTGTCCCCGGGCTGCGTCGTATCCGCTGCCTCCGGGCCCCCTTTCGCTGCCGCCGCCTCGCGCTCCTGGCGCTTGTCCGCCAGCTTGCGCTTGAACGCGGCCTCCTTTTCCTCCTTGAACTTGTCCGCTTTGGACTTGAGCACGATCTTGGTCGGGTCGGGCGGATCCCAGAAGACGAGTTCGCAGTCGGGGCCGACCGTGATCTTGTCCTTGTGCTTGAGTTTGGCCGTCTTGACCGGCTCGCCGTTGAGCAGCGTGCCGTTGGTTGAGCCGGCGTCCTGCACCGCCCAACCGCCGTCCTTGAGGCGGCCGATGCGGAAGTGGTCGCGGGACGCCTCCTTGACATCGATCACGAGGTCGGACGACGGCAGCCGGCCGGCCTTGTAGACGGGCCGGTCGAGTTCTCGTTCGGCCTTGCGGCCTTGGATGGTCATGCGCAGCAGGGGCACGGGCAGATTGTAGGAATATGGCGGGTCGGGGAGGCGTCTTTTCCACGGACCGCTGTGCGATCCGCGATACGCTGCACCCATGCCTAGGCAACGAAAAGCGAAGGAAGGCGTCCTGATCGGGCTAATGCTCGTCGGTTGCATCGCCGCCGTGCTCTTCGTTTTCTGGTCGCTGCGCGACTCCGGCGGCGTCTTCGCGGGCCCGCCGGACCAGGAATCGGGTCAAGGCGGCAGCAAGCAGGATCCGCCGTCGTCCGGGGCCGGGCCGGCCAGGAGCGCCACGGACGGCGGCGAGACGGTCGCCGCGCCGCCGCCGAAGAAGCCGGCGGCGGAGACGGACGGCGAGGCCGAAGTGGTTGCTCCGGATCCAAAGTCGGCAGCGAAGGAGACCGATCCGAAAGAGCCGGCGCCGACAGAACCGGAGGGACTCGACGAGGTCGCGCAACTCACGCTCGAAATCGTCGCCCCTGCGGCGGAGAAAGAGCGTGCCGTCACGGCGTACGTGAAGGACCGCCTCGGCGAGCCGCTCGACGACGTGCTGGTCGTCTTTCGCTGGGGCGAGTCGATCCTGTACAGAGAGCGCACCGACCACGAGGGCCGGGCGATCTTTCAGCCGTGGCCCGAGGAGAAGGGGCCGTTTCGCGTGGACGGGATCGCGCACGGTTTCCTGACCGCGAGCGCGCGGTCCGTGGCCGCCGGCGGCGAAACCGAACTGGTCATGATGGCGCGGCCGTCGGTGTCGGGAATCGTGCGCGCACCGTCGCGGGGTCAGGGGCTGGTCAAGCTCTTCACGGAGTACGGGGAGCGCGAAACCAAGATCGCCGCGGACGGCTCGTTCGTGTTCGAGAATCTCGAGCCGGGGTCGGTCACGGTCCAGGCGGTGGTGCCGCCCTACGGCGCGGCGTCGCAGAGTTTCTATCTCCAGGAGGGGGCGCAACAGGAAGTGCAGCTCCGCGTGCGGCGCAAGGGCTACGCCACGATCTTCGGCCGGATTCAGTTCTGGCCCGGCAAGGGAAAGCTCTGGATCAACGGCGTGGCGGTGCCGGTGACGCACCAGGGCTCGTACAAGTTCGACAAGGCGGTTCCGGGTGAAAACATCCTGCTGGTCGACGCGCCGGACAAGGCGCCCCTGCTCACGCGCTTCAACGTGAAAGCCGGCCAGTCGACCCGCTACAACTTCAGCCTGCATCGCGAGGGCTCGATCAAGGGCACGGTGATCTCGGGCTCGACGCGTCGCGCGGTTCCGAACGCGGAGGTCCGCATCGGCATCAACCTGAGCGATCCGAAGAACCGCGAGATCGCTCCGTACTTCCCGATCGAGCGCGTGCCCGTCGTGCACACCGATCGGGACGGCAAGTTCGAGATCGAGCGCCTCGATTCGCAGTTGACGTATCAGGTGTCCGTGGTCCACCAGGACTTCGGCCAGTCTTTCGGCGAGTACACGGCCACCGGTGGCCGAATCCGCCTGGAGATGCCGGAGGGCCCGTTCGTGTTCGGCAAGATTCGCGGCCTCGGCGGCGTCCCCCGCGATGCCATCGTCACCGCGATCCCGCTGGAGAAACAGGTGGAGGGCCTGCGCTTCAACATCGACAACTGGAACCGCAGCCGCTCGCAGCGCAACCGACGCGGCCTCTACGGCCTGTCCGGACTCTTGCCCGGCACCTATCTCGTCCGCGTGGACGCGCCCGGTTTCGGCTCGATCGAGACCGTGCTGGACCTGACGGACGCGACGCGCCGCAGCCGGGTCGATCTGCGCGTCCGCCGCGGAGACGACCGGACCGACGACGAAGCCGAACTGCTCGAACGCCTGCCGCCGGTGGTGCTGACCGACGAGGACGCCGACGAACCCGGCTTCGCGCCGAACCAGACAACCCTGATCCATTTCGACCTGCGCCGCCCGATCAACGAAGTCGCATTCCCGGCGGTGCGCGTCGTCCTCTTCGACGAGGAAGGCAACGAGTTCCACCCGCAGCTGGAGTTCGACCGCCTGCAGTTCGACCTGTACGGCCTCCCGGAGGCGAAGTACCGGGCCATCCTGCAGCACCCGAGCCTGAAGAAGCCGTGGGTCCAAGACAACATCGAACTCAAGCGCGGCGAACCCCAAACGATCGCCCTCCCGAAGTAGCGGACGGGAAACAACCGGACGGAAGCGTACGGACGGCGATGTTTGTCGCCGCGACCGAGCCGTTCTCGTTCACGAACGACGTTCACGTAGACTCCTTTCGCTCTCCCGACAGGAGACCCCGACAACCGATCCGCACCCGAGCTCATGTCCCGACCCCGACCCCCGTGTTCGTTCTCGATCGACGTTCACGTAGCGCTTGCTGGATACGCGGGAGTCGATCACCCACGATGCAGTCGCGACCCGATCCCGACGATGTCGCCAAGCAGAGCGACCCCCGCGCGATCAAGGGCGAAAAAAAACACGGGGGGCACGGAGGGCCACGGAGAAACACGGAGGCATGAGATGGACAGGAACCACGAAGGGCGCGAAGAGAACGTAGGCAGGAGGTGGGGAGCAGCCACGCAGAACCGGATGGGGCGGTGTCGAGATCGCCGTCCGTACGCTTCCTGCGCGATTCAGCGCCAAGAACCTTGTTCCGGGCCCGGTGTTTTTGCTGGTGTTTCGACGCACCCGCCCGGACAAGGTTCAATCCATCAGGCGTTCGATCGAGACGGTGTATTCGCCGTCCGTCGGTTGGCCGCGCATGTTGGCCATCAGGCACAGTTGCAGGTTGCCGTCGCGGTCGGCCTTGCCGGTGTAGCTCGAGCCCGCCTTGAACTGGCGGCCGCCTCCCGTGATGCGCGCGCCGAGGGAGCCGTTCGCGATGCCGTTGATGTTGCCCCACTGGTAGTGGCCGTCGGGCGTGAACGTGCGGTTGCCCCAGTTCGGGAAGCGGATCTTGCCGGTCGCCATGATCCGGAACTTCTCGCCCTTCTTGAGCTTGATCTTCGTGTCCAGCCAGCCGTTCGGCCACATGTTCTTGCCGCTGATCTTCACCTTGACCACGCGGCTCTTCTTGTAGAGCCGGATGAGCAGGATGTCGCTGCGGCGGATGTTGAGCGCGCCCAGCTCATCGACCGTGACCTTGAACGAGTCCGGTCCGACCTGCCCGCGAATCGGGAACGTCGTGGTTTCAATGCGGTCCTCGTCCGGCGTGATCTGGTTGTCCTTGAGCTTCATTCCGTCGAGCAGCTCCTTGCACGTCCGCTTGACCTCGGGGTCCTCGTGCTCCTTGGCTGCTTTCTTCAGGTCACCCGCCGCGAAGACGCCGGCGGCCTTGAGTCGCGCCGTGGCGCGTGCGCGCTCCTCCGGGTGCTCCGAGGCGAGGGCGGCAATCGCTTCCCGGATCGACTTGATCTTCTCCGGGTCGGAAAGCCGTCCGAATCTCACGATCTTCATGTCCGCAACCGGCACCACGAGCGGGCCGAACGGGGTCTGGATCGTCCAGCGCGCGGGCTCGAGCTTGCCGACGAGAACCGTCCCGCTCTTGAGCCGCACCTCATGGCGCGGATCCTCTTCGATGACAGGTTCCGCGCTCGATACGGAAGCGGGCGCTGCGTCGCCCTCCTTTTTGGCCGCGTTTCCCGGCTTCGCGGGGGCGGCGGGAATGACGCGGAGGCCACCGCGCACAAAGCGAACGCCCGGCAGCAGGCGAACGCCAGGCGCCAGCACCGGTGCCGCAACGGGCTTTTTCTTGCCCGCGTCTTTCTTGGCCTTTTCCGCGGCTTCTTTTTCGGCTGCGGCTTTCGCGGCGGCCTTCTTTTTCTCTTCGGCTGCGGCCTTGGCCTTCGCCTCGGCCGCGGCGGCCTTCGCGACCGCGGCCGCGCGCTCCAGCGCCTCGACCTGCACGGCGAGCGCTCGCTCGATCTCGGCCCGTTTTTTGGCTTCGTCCTCCTCACCCGCGAGTGCGGGGCAGACGAAAGCAGCCAGAAGTAGGAACAGGGGCAGGCGGCGCGTCATCGGTTCTTCTCCGGTTGTTTCTTGTCCGGCTTGTTTTCGCCCGGTCCCGGCATCGGGATCGGGATCTTTTTCTTATCGGTCGTTTGCTGCGGCCGCTTGCCGAGCTTGATCGTGAATTCCTTCTTCTCGGCCTTGTCGCCCGCGCCGCGCGAGACTACGAGCTTCACGCTCTCGCCCGCGCGCCGACGACCGATCTCGAACCGCAACGTGAAGCCGTTCTTGACCGCCACGCCGCCGATCTCGACGATGAGGTCACCCTTGAGGATGCCGGCCTTGGCGGCTGCCTGATTGGCCGAGACGGCCTTGACGAGCGCGCCGGGCTCGGTGCGTGCCTGGTCCGAAGCGACCCCAAGGAACGCGGCGTGAAGTTCGACGCCCTCCTTGCCGAGGCGCCTCAGGACGGTCTCTCGGTCAATGGGGGCGGCAAACCCGATCCCGGAGTCATACCAGTTCGGGTTGGTCTCTTGTCCGCGCGAGCCCAGGGGCACGATGACCCCGTAGACGCTGCCGTCGATGTCGATCAGCGGCCCGCCGTAGTTGACCGGCGACGTCGCCACGTCGGACTGGATCGCGTTGCCCTCGATGCGGTTGCGCGCGGAGACAATGCCGTACTTGATGCTCACGCCGCGGCGCACCAAAGAGCGTCCGATCGCCAGGGCCCAGGCGCCCTCGCGCGCCGTGGAAGGATCCCGAAACACCGGCGGCGTCATGCCCTTGCGTTCGACCTTCAGGAGTGCGAGGCCCGCCGCGCGATCGATGCCGAGCAGACGCGCGGCGCTGGTCCGCCCATCCGCGGTTGTCACGGTGATCACGCTCGGCTTGTCCTCGAAGTTCCACGCCGAGGTCACGATGTAGCCGTCTTCGGTGAGCACGAGTCCGGTCGTCGGCCCCTCCGCCTTCTTGAAGCCGGGCCAGGCGAGCATCTTCTTCCACTCGTTCTTGAACCGCGGCGTGCGCCCCTCGGGCGTGGGCTGCTTGTCGCCCCCCTCGTCCTCGTCCTCCGGCGCGTCGCGGTCGTTGTCGCGCGGCCGTTCGGCCGGCGTCATCTTCTCCTTGAGCCGGTCCGGCACGTTGATGCGCTGGATGCCGCCGATGGTGTCGATGGTCACGACGCTCGGACCGATCTTTTTCACGGCCGCTTGAACGACGGTCTGCAGCGCCTCCAACTCGTCCGGCTCGTTGGGCCTGTCGGGCGGGGGCGCAAGAATCAGGAGCGTGAGCAGCAGGGCGGCCATGGCATGCCTTTCGGATCAAAGCCGACGGACGGCGATGTTTCTATGATGAGACCCACTGTGCGAAGACCCGCTGTGCGAAGACCCACTGTGCGCGGAACACGGCGCAGCGGAACAACACGGCGCGGCGGAACACGGCGCGGCGGGGTCACTTGCGCTTCCCCAGCGTGAGGTCGATGACCTTGACGTCGCTGCGGCGCTTGATCGTGAGCTGGACCTTTTCGCCGGCCTGGTAGCGGCCCATCATGCGGTTGAACGTGCGCCAGCTCTTGACGCGCATGTGATCGATCTTGAGGACCAGGTCGTCGGCCCGCAAGCCGGCCTTGTGTGCCGGCGATTGGGGAACGATGCGGTCGATGTAGGCCGGTGTCGCCTTGTTGATGCCGCCACGCAACACGCGGATGCCGTGCCAGCCGGGCACCTTTTTCTCCGGCGCGTCCGTACCGCCCCGCGTCTTGCTCGCGCCGCGTCGGCGGTAGATCTTGCCCGCCTCCGGGTTGTTGATCGTGTCGAGGATGAACGCCTTCAGGTCGTTGACCGGGATCGCGTAGTGCATCTGCACGTTGGTCTCGCGGCTTTCGAGAATGCGCCCACTGATGCCGATGACCTCGCCCTTGAGGTTGGCGAGCGGCCCACCATATACGCCGGGGTTGTTCATCGCGTCGTGCAGGATGACCTTGCCGTCATAGTCGAACCCGCCGGACATGCCGGCCCGCATCTCGATCTTCGTGACCGCGCTGACCACGCCGAGGTTTACCGCGCACTTTTCTTCGCCGAGCGCGACCTTGTAGGCGTTGCCGATCAGCAGACTGAAATGGCCGGCCTTGACCTTGTCGCTGTCGGCCAGCGGCGCGACCGGGTAGGTGTCGTCCGCCTCGCCCAGGAGCCGCAGCAGGATCATCTTCGAGACCCGGTCCTCGCGGACGATCTCGGCACCGACGCGACGGCCGTCGTGGAAGTGAATCTTGATCTGCGGCGCCTCATCGAGCGTGACCGAGCCGCGCGTGATGACCAGGCCCGATTGGTGGACGTTGACGCCGGTCATGTAGCCGAACACGCCGCGAAAGCCCTTGACGCCGAACACCTTGACGACCGCGGGCTGAATCCGTGCGACCGCCTTGTCGATGCGTTTCGAGCGGATCGGCGGGCCTGCCGACGCGGGGGCGCTGAGCAGGAGAAGGGCGCCGAGAGTAGCGAGCAGCGCAGGCCGTGCAAGCGCCCGGCGCGCATCACAGGAGGAGTGAATGATCGTTCGCATCGGCTTAGCCCCCCTGGACCGAGAGGTACTGGACGGTCTGGAGCAGGGAGTGCTTCTTCCGGTCGTGGATCGTTGTCTTGTACGGACGCAGCAGGCCGTTGGCCTCGCGCCAGTCCGAAAAACGTAACGAGATCCAGCGTACCCAGGTTCGGGAATAGAGATCGACGCGCAGGAGACGGCCGGTGTCGAGGTGGATGAAGTAGACGCGCTTGTCGTCGTCCCGCGTCGTGATCTCGAACCGGTCCGCGGTGATGCCGCCGACGAGGGCGCCGCCGGTGAAATCGACCTTGGCGAACTCCTTGCGCGCGTTGTCGCGCAGCAGGTCGTTCCACATCATCCAGCGCTCCATCATGTCGCCGTGTTTTTCCTCACCGAGAGGCTTGTCGCCCTCCTGGCCGCCCTTGGCGGTCGCCGTACGCACGCGCTTGCCAAGCGTGATCGTGACGCTGCCGTCCTTGTACCGCTCTTCGAGGGCCCGCGGCTTGCGGCCGCGCACGGTGAGCGTGCCGCGACGAAGTTCCGCGTCGATTGGCTGCAGGGCCTTCGCCGCTGCCGAAAACGTGCGGTCGATCTCGTGGTCGATGTACTTTTTCGGAATCGACTTCGTCGCGAGCTTTGACTTCTTGATGAGCGGGATGCCGTCGAGCGCGAGGCGGAACGACGTCTCCTTCCATTCGCCGGTGCCGCCGTCGTCGTCGTTGTTGTAGCGCGCGACGGTCAGCGTGACGACCCGGCCTTTCGGCAGCACGGCGATCATGCGCGAGAACTGGTTGACGTCGCGGACCGGCTTGCCCATGAAACTCACCAGCGCGTCGCCGATCTGGATGCCCGCGTCGTGCGCGCAGCCGGGGGCAAGGAGCTGGTCGAACGTGACGCGGACGCCGGTCGGCCACTCCGGATCGGTGATGCTGCGGACGGTCGCGTTGAGCGTGCCGTGCTCGACCACCTTGCCCGCGCGCATGTCCGGCAGCGCGAGCTTGATCTGGTTCGAGCTGATCGCGTAGCCGACGCCGATGTTGACGCGGCCGCGGTCACGGAGCGAGACGCGGCCGTTGATGCCGACGACCTCCGCGCTGAAGTTGAAGAGCGGCCCGCCGGAGTTGCCCGGGTTGATCGACGCGTCGGTCTGGATGCAGTCCGGGTAGAGCAGCGTGCCGCGGATCGAGCCGGGCTGGTAGCGGTTGATGCCGGACACGACGCCGAACGTGATCGTCGGCGTGAAGTCGGTGGCCAGCAGGAACGGGTTGCCCATCGCGTAGACGTAGTCGCCCTGCCGCATGGCGTCCGAGTCGCCCAGTGGCGTGAAGGTCCAGTCGCGTTTCTCGGTGAGCCGCAGCAACGACAGGTCCCCCGACGGATCGACGCCGAGAACGACCGCGGGATGGATCCGCTGGTCGTTGAGGCCGATGCGCATCTGGTTAGAGAGCTGCGTGACGTGGAAGTTAGAGAGGACCAGCCCGTCCTTGGTGATGATCACCCCGGAGCCGCCGCCCTGGCCGCGAAAGACGGCGCAAACCGATGGCGCGAGCTTGTGGGCCAGCTCGATCCGCTGTTTCTCGATCCGCTTCACGACGGCTCGGGCAGCTTCCAGGTCGGGAGGGTTTTCCGCCGTGGCCGGCAGTGCGGTCAGACCCAACAGGAGGGTCAGGAGGAGCAGGACGGTTCTTCTCATGTCGCCTCGTTAACCCGCATTATTCACCACCACGCGGATTCTGGCCGGTCCATATCGCCGATCCCAGAGAAATGAAGTTACGGGTCTCTCCTCCTCGACGGCTCCTCCGAGCCGCCTTCGTTGTCGTTCCTCGACCTCGACGATCTGTCCTCGACCAGAACGATCGGCCAGGATGTGCGAATGGCGCCGTTGTCGCCCAAGGATTACTTTTGTGCGTACGCATCGGTCTGATGCTCCCCGTGGCCATGAATAATGAGGGCCTAAACGACACCCATCCGAAGGGCGAGGCGCCGTGCCGTAGTTATCGTCGTTAACGATAAACCCGGGCTTCCGCCCAGTCGCAGAAATCCGAAATGTAGGAGTCACCGGGCCGCGCCTCGAGCACCAGCCGATCCACGCCCTTCATGTCGAGTTCGACAGCCAACGGCGCCTCGCCCCGGCGCCGGGTGAACTTCATGACCACCTTGCCGTCGGCCAGGACCCGAAACTCGGCCGCGCCCTCGTCGCCGGCGGCGTCGTCGATCCCACAGCGCAAAAACAGCGCCTTCCAGCGCCCGCCGAGCACATATTCGATCTTTGTGTGGGCGTGGACGCCGAGGCCGCGCGCGTATGTCTTGCCCGACATGCGCAGCGGTCCATCGAGCACCATCCGGTCCTTTTTCCAGGACGGCGGCTTTCCGAAGAGGGTCGTCTGATCGACGCGAATCGGGTCGAAGTCGGACAGGTGGGCGATGTGCTCGCCCAAGAACTCAAGCCTCGTCGCCAGGGCCCGCTCGACGGTGCCCTCCTCGCCCTCAATGAGATTCGGGCCAATGCGCTTCAGGCCGAGCGTGATGCGTCCGGCGTCTGCCAGGTGGACACGGACCTTGAGCCCCTTGACGGCGTCCGGCGGCTCCGCGGCGCGCACGAAGCCAAAGACCTTGGCGACTTCGATGCGGCGTTCCTGTTCCTGGATGCGGACCGTGATCGTCTTTTGGCCGACCGAAATCACGCGGCCGGGCTGCGGATATGGCTTTGTGTCGCGCTGGACGATGACGACGTCGCGTCCGCGCGCGAGTTCGCGCAAGAACGCCTGGTCGTACTTGGCCTGAAGCGCCCCGAGTAGTCGGCCGAAGCGAACGGCGCGCACGAGTGCGAGCGGGACGCGCACGCGGGTCGTCGCCATGCCCGCCAGCGTGACGTCGTCGCCCGTGCCCGCGACGGATCCGTTGAGCCGGTCGCCGTTTGCGAGATACAGGTTGAAGGGCATCGGCCGCGCTCGCTCC
This sequence comes from Planctomycetota bacterium, assembly GCA_021776735.1. Lineage (GTDB taxonomy): Bacteria > Planctomycetota > PLA2 > PLA2 > PLA2 > JAJFFH01. The sequence goes on from JAJFFH010000052.1 coordinate 17,403, forward strand.
GGGGCCAACGACAGCCGGACGGAGACCATGTTTTTCGGGTTGACCGTGCGTACCTTGTCGTTCACCAAAAACCGAAGGCCGGAGGCATCGCCGTCCGTCAGCTTCCCCGAAAACACTCCGCCGTTGACCGCCGTCATCTCGTAGTCGGGCTCCGGTTCGGGCTCCGGTTCGGGCTCCGGCTGCGGGGCGGGTTTGGGTTCCGGCGCGGGCTTCGGCGTGTGCTCGCCTTCGCCCGCGACCGGGAGGCCCACGGCCAGGGAAAGGCACAGGCAGAGCCATGCCGGTCCGGCGTTCTTGCGACGCATCGTTTGGCTAATCGTTTGGCTAGTCGTCCGACGACTCGGTGACGCGCTTGCCCTCGGCGAGGGTCTTGTTGTACTGCTCGAGCAGCTCGCGGTACCGGTCGGGGAACTTGTTCTTCAGCGCCTGGAGGACTTCCTCACGCTCCTTGTCGCGCATCAGGCCCCAGCGTTCGCCGGCCTTGCGCTTCGGCCGCGGACGCAGGTCGCCGACCTTGCTCGCGCCGCCGGGGGCGTTCGACTGCTTGGCCGGGTTGGATGACGGGTCGTTGCCGCGCGGGGGGCCGCCGCCACCGCCCTGGCCCTGGTTCTTGCCTTCCTTTTTTTCGGCCTTCTTGATGAGTTCGTCGAGGATGTCGACGATTTCCTTTTGCTGTTTCTGGGTGCCATCGCCGGTCTTGCCGCTCTCGATGCGGCGGCCAACCTTCGACATGCGGCCAGCGAGGTCGTAAAGCGGGCTCTCCCACTCCTGGACGAGCTCGGCGAGAATCTGCTCCATCGCCTTGCGGTAGCGCTCGGGCGAGTCGGGGTAGTCGGTCAGGAAGGTCTTGGCGGCGGTGATCGCCTGCTCTTTTTCGCGCTCCTGCCCAAGACAGACGACACGGTAAAACGCCGCCTCGATGTCGCAGCCGACCTTGCTGCCGTATTTGTTGAGCACCTCGGCAAACACGCCCTTGGCCTCCTCGAACTGCTCCCGGTTCATCTGCGCCAGCCCGTAGCGAAACGTGGCGTACGCGCGCAGGTAGAAGTCCTCCGAACCGCGCAGCTTCGCGAACGCGTCGGCGGCGTCGGCGAACCGCTCGTTCAGGAGCCGGCCGTTCGCGCGCGAGTAATCCGGATAGATCATCAGCAGCGCCTGGTGGATGCAGCCGTACTCGCCGCCGAGCATCGCTCCCTCGCGCAGTGCCATCAGCTTCTTGTTCAGGTCCGGGGCCAGCTTGCGCTGCTCCATCTTCTTGAAGAAGAACGCGATGACCTTGGCCCGGCGCTTCTCGGCCATCTTGCGGTTGGCGTTGGTTTCGGCGTCCTGGGCGACCGCGGTGACGGCCGGCAGCAGCAGGGAGAGAGTGAAAACGAGATAGCGCATGACTAACCATCCTCCTCGCGGTTGAGGCGATCCGCCATCGTCCGCGTCAGCTTCGCTGTCGATTTCTGCTTGCCGGCGATCCGGCCCCGCTCGGTGTCCTCCTTGCTGACGAACCGGTCGAACGTCGAGGTCCGGCGGTTCACGCGGAGTTGCAGCGAACGGAGCATCTTCAGCTCGGCCGAGGTCGGCAGCAGGTTCTGGTCCTGGTCGCCTTCCTGGCTGTCGCCGTCGCCCGGCTTGCCCCCCTGGCGCTGGTTCAGCTCTTCTTTGATGACCTCGATGAGCTCCTTCAAGGTCTCGATGATGTCGCGCTGCACGGCGCGCGTGTAGTCACCGGTCTTGAGCTTGGTGAGGCGCGCCGCCAGGCCGTCCAGGTCCTGTCTCATGTCGTCGAGGACATCGGGGATCACGACCGTCGTACCCTCTTCGCGCATGATCTCGAGCACCTTCTCGGCCTCGGCGGCCAGGTCGGCCTCGCCGTCACCGAGCTGCCGGCCCTTGTCCTGCAGCGCGCGCGGGGTCTTGCCCGTGACCTCCTTGAGGCGGTTGTGCAGGCTCAGGGTCTGCTTGAAGATCTTTGTCTGCTTGGCGAGCATGCGCGACAGGCGGCGCTCCAGCGCCTCGAGCAGCATGAGCTGCTCCTCCTCGCGCAGTTGTCGCAGCGCCTCTTCGAGCTCCTCTTTCGCCTTCTCGAGGCGCTCGATCGCTTCCTGCTGGTCGGAGTTGGCGCGCTTGGCGGACTTGCTGCGCAGGTTCTGCTTCGCGCGCTGCATCGCCTTCTTCGCGCCCTGGACGCCCTGCTGGCCGGGCGTGGGCTCGCCGCCCTTGTCGCCGTTCGGCTTTTGGCCGTCGTCGCCCTTCTTCATCTTCTTGAGGAGGTCTGCGGTGTCCTCCTCGACCTTTTCCTGCTCCTTGGCGAGCTTGTCGTAGTCGGGAAGCTTGATGAGGCGCTTGAGTTCCTTCTCGAACTCCTGGAGCTTCTTGTAGGCCTCTTCGAGTTCCTTTTTGGCTTCGTCCTGCGGCGGCTGGGCCTTTTGGTTGCGGCCCTTCTTGAGGCTGCCCTCGGCCTTCTCCATCTCACCGGACGCCTTGCCGACGTTGCCGGAACCCGAGTCGTTGCCGGGAGCCGCGCGCTCGAGTTTCTCCAGATCCTTCTTGAGCCGCTCGGCGTCCTTGCGGATGCGCTCCTGGTCCTCGGCGAGCTTGTCCTCGTCGTGGCGCTTGTGCCGCTCTTTCAGGCGCTTTAGGGCCTCGACTGTCTCGCGCAGGTCGCTCTCGGCGTCCTTTTGCATCTGTTCGGGCGAGGCCTTTTCGCCCTGCATGCGCGCGGCGGCGTTCTTCATGTTCTCCGCTGCGCTCTTGCTGGCGTTGGCCGCCTGGTCCGCGGGGCTGCCCCGTCCGGTCTTTTGCTTTTTCATCGCATCGGGCAGGCCCTGCGCGTGCTTGGCGATGTCCTGGGCGAGCTTCTCCGCCTTTTTGGCGGCGCCAGCCTGCGCACCTGCGTCCTTTTGGCCGCGCATCTCCCGCTGCTCCTTGAGCAGCTCCTTCGCGCGGTCGAGCAGTTCGCCGGCCGCCGCGTTCGCCTTCGGATTCTTCGTGCGCTTGTTGAGCTTGTTCTGGCGGTTGATGAGGTTTTGCAGCTTTGCCATGGCGGCCTTGGCGCGCTGCAGGGTCTTCTCCGGGTTGGCGAACTTCTCCGACTTCAGATGCTGGTCGCGCTCTTGCTTGATCAGCTTCTCAACCGAGTCCTTCATGCTCTCGAGCTGCTTGATCTTCTCCTTCAGCTCTTCGCGCTCCGCGTCGCGATCGAGAAGAATGTCGAGGATCAGCTTGAGTTCGAGACCGAACTTCTTCTGCTTCTCGACGGCCTCGGGCCAGTACTCCTCCTTGAGCAGGTCCTGGATCTCCTTGGCGATGTCGAGGGTGCCGCGGTCCTTGCTGCGCTGGAACGCCGCGCGCAAACGCGCCGCCTGCTCGGGGTTGTCCTTTTCGAGGTACTTCGCGACCCGCCGCATGGAGTCCTCGATCTTCTTGAGGCGCGCCGCAACGAGCTTTTGCTTTTCGGCGAGCGCGGCCGGGTCGAGGACCGGTGTCTTCTTTCCGGCCGGTGCCGGTTCCTGTGCGCGCAGGCGTGAGGACAGCAGGGGCAAGGCCAACAGGGCCAGAGCCAGCGAGAGCAGGGGGACTTGTCGCACTACGTAGCCTCCAATAAAACCGCGAGTTACCGATGCGAGTTACAGATTCTAATACGCCTTTCGCGCGCGCGGGCTCGCTTGCTGCGGTGGTTTTGACACGGGTTAGACAAACCGTTTCTTCCGGTCATCCCGCGGGCCGGGCGCGCCTATACTGGGCGGGTCCATGCGAATCGCGGTTTTCGTCCTTCTGCTCATCGGCATTGGCGCGGCCAAGGGCACCCCGAAAACCGCCTATGTGGACAAAAACGCGGCTCTGGGGCTGGTTTCGCAGTACTCGCGGGCCAAGAGCTGGGCGCTCAAGGGCATGGTCTTGTTGTCCCTCGGCCCAAAATGGCACCCGGCGGCCGCGGGAATCGTCACCAAGAGCCTCGAGAGCCGGGATAAGCGGCTTCGTGCGTACGCCCTCGAGGTCCTAAAGCACACGGACGGCGATGCCTTGCGCCGGGTCGCGACCCGGGAGATGGTGGGCGCGCTGGTGGATGCCCAGCGATCGACCAACGACTACTACGGGCTTCGGGCGCGCAAGGTCCTCGAGGTGATCGCCCCCGCGGCCGGCGCGAAGACGAAGGGCGAATGGATGCGCTGGTGGGGCAAGGTTGGCGGAAGCTACGAGCCCCTGCCGTGGAAGGAGCCGTCCGCGCCGGCCGTGAAACGGGGCCCGCGGCGGACCGTCGCGCACCCGTTCTTGCGGCGGGTCTTCGATCTTCAGGAAAACGGCCTCGAACTGGTCATTGTCATCGACTCCACGGGCAGCATGCAGCCGGCCATCGATCAGGCCCGCGACGCCATCGTCGCGGTCGTCGAGGTCTTGGGCGCGATCGCCCCCACGTTCCGGGTCGGACTCGTGACCTACCGTGACGACGACGACCCGGGCCTCAAAGGCTCCGCGCGGGTCCTGGCCAAGCTGTCGCGCAACGCCAAGTCCGTGCGCGCGAAGCTGGCATCATTGCGCGCCCAGGGTGGCGGCGACGCTCCCGAACGGGTCAGTCACGGCCTGGACAAGGCACTGCGCAGCCGCATGGGCTGGACCAAGAAAGCCGCCAAGCTGGTCGTGCTCGTCGGCGACGCTCCGGCCAAGGACGAAAATCGCGCGATCACGCTGGCCCGCATGGCGCACACCAACCCGGGTTCGATCCTGACCGCCACCGGCAAGGCCACCGTAAAACCGTTCATCATCTCGGCCATCGGTGCCTCTTCGGTTTCCGAAAAGTGGTTCAAGAAAATCGTGGCTGCGGGCGGCGGTTCGTACGCCCAGATTTCAACCCGCAACCGCGGCCAGGCCCGCCGCGCCTCCCGCATCGTCCACCACATCCTGCTGTTGGCCTTTGGCGCACGCTGGAAGTCCCAGGTCGCGGAATTCCTCCGCATCTACGACCGCTACAAGCGCCGCAAGTACTTCAAGTAGCGCAAGGAGCCGCAGGTACTTCAGGCATTGAGGGTCTTGTCGATGCGCGCGAGGACGTCTTTGTGGCAGCGCGGCCGCTCGTTTTCCGAGTCGAGAAAGCCGACCATGTTGAACAGGTCGAACAGATCCGCCAGCCGGCGCCAGTTCTCCGACAGCGTGCCGCCGGCTTCTTCATAGCCGCAGGCGAGCCCTTGTTCGAACTCGGAGGATGTGCCCCAGCGCAGCATCATTCCGATGTCGAACAGCGCGGGGCCAGCCCAGGCGAACTCCCAGTCGAAGACCATGGGCCCGTCGGCGTCGAGATCCCATTTCACGTTCCACGGCTTGAAGTCGGCGTGGCACAGGACCGGCGCCGTGTCCATTTCGCTTTCGTGCTCGTCCCATAGCGCACGGACTTGTTGCGCGCGCCGGGCGCCCATGCGGTTTTCGGCGTGCCGCCCGAGGCAGCCCTCGGCCCATGCGCGCAGACCGGCGAGCGCGCTGGAGAACCGCTCCTTGACGCGCAGCGTCGCGTCGAACATGCCGGCGTGCTCGAAGGCGATGGCTCCCTGGAGTGCCGCGAGACACGCTCCGACGACGCGGCCCGTGGACTCGTCGTCGGTGAGTTCGCGCCAGTTGATGAATGCCGTCAGGTAGCCGGCACCGTTGGGTGCTTCCTCGAGGAGGCGCGGTACAGGGACGTGGCCGGCGACGGCGTGCAGCAGCGCGGCCTCCTTGCGCAACACCAGCCGGCTTGCGTCGCTGTCGTCGAGTGGTAGACGGGCCACGATGTCGCCGACCCGCACATTGAGCGAGCGGCAGCCGCCTTCCAGCGCGGCCCACGGTTTTTCCTGCAGCCGCGGCCAGGGAGCCAGGCGTCGCCGGACCTCCGCGTCGTCCAGCGTCGGTCGCGCCCGTGAATCGGTCCAGTTCGCTTCAGCGACAAGAAGAGTCGCGGCCAACGGTCTATCCGTCGTCCTTGTCCTTTTTCTTGCCCCCGGGGCCGAAGAGCTCCTCGAGGGCCTTGTCGTAGCGTTTCTTGGTGGCCTTCTCGACATCGGTCTGGGCGTTGATCAGGTCGCGGAAACGCTGAATGATCTCGGTGAAGTCGGCCAGCTTGATCATCTTGGCGAGCACGGCGCGCATCGACTTGAGCACGCGCTCGTAACCGTCCTGAAGTTCATCGCCGTCCGTTCCCTTGACCTGGAGGTTCTCCGCACCGCGGGCGGCGTTGTCCAGGGCCGTGGCGTGGCCCGCCATGGTCTTTTCGCGCAGGTTCTTGAGCGAACGCAGGATGCCGCGGCGTAGCTGGCTGATGCGCGCCTCGTCGTAGACGCGGTTGTAGAGCATTTCCAGAAAGATCTGGTCCATGGCGCGTTCGATCGCGCGCACGCGGCGGCCGATCTCGCGCTGGTCCTGGCCCTGCGCCTCGATGCGGATACGCAGTTCGTTGGGGTTGCTCGGCGGCTGGTCGCGGATGTCGAGGAAACGGTCGCGCAGGCGTTCCTCGCGGCGGATCAGTTCCTCGAACAGGCGGCGCTGCTCGGCCTGGCGGCGGCGCAACTCGTTGAACAGCTCCTCCAGCGTGACGACCTTGACGGTGATCGGATCCGACTTGGTTTCATGCGCGTCGGGCTGCGCGTTGTCCTTCGCGTAGGCATGGAGTGCGAGGAAGGCGCCCGGCGTCAGCTTCATCGGACCGAGCTCAAGCATGCCGCGCAGCTCGACCTCCCGGCTGCCGAAGTCCTTCGTGGCGAGGGGCACGACGTCCGGTTTCGGCGCCGCGCGGTCTCCGGCGCTCTTGAGCACCTCGATGCGGCCCTCGACGACTCGGACGTCATCGGTGGCGCGCAGCATGTACGGGATGACCGCGCCGGTTACGACCATGGTCCCGATGCCCTCCTTCATGAAGCGGAGCTTCGGGGCGCGGTCGTCCATCACGCGGACCAAGAAGCGTGGCGCCAGCGACGGGTTGGACAGGCCGTCGGTGTCGCGCAGCCGCACGCCGGCGAGCACGGTCTTGGTCGGGCGCAGCGTGAGCTCGAACGTTTTCTCGCCGGTGATCTGCATCGACAGGCGGCCGCCCTCGTTTTCGCCCGTGATGAGGTGCGCCTCCTTGAGCGGCTTGGTAGCGGCGCCGCGCACGGTGACAAAGCCGCCGCGCAGCATCTCGGGGTCGCCCGCGGAAAGGTCCACGAGTTCCGGCTCGCGGCCCGCGTAGTCGGGGAAGCCGATCGTCAGCGAGAACTCCGCGACCTCCGGGGGCTCGAGCAGCTCGATCCTGTAGGGGTCGGTGATCTCGTCGCCGCCCTCGAGGTGGAACGTGATCGGGAACGAGATGTCCTTGAACTCGTAGCGGTAGGTTCGCGACTGCACGTCGGTCGCCATCGTCACGCGTCCGCGGTCGCCCTCGCTGTCGTGGTAGACCAAAGTCACCTTGTCGGGATGGATCTCGCCGACGCTGCGGGCAATCACGACCAGATCGTCGCCGCGCACGATGCGCGCCACGCCGCCCGGGAAACGCTCCTCGTCGATGACCAGGTAGGTTTTCTGCGGCCAACGGATGTCGCGCAAGAGCACGTTGCGCTGAAACCAGATCGAGGCCGACTCGCGGTCGGCGAAGGATCCTCCGGCGAGGAGGAGCAGGGCAGCCAGCCCCAGCAGCGCCATCTTTGCGACGCGGCCGGTGTTGATGATTTCGCGGAATCGCACCTGGCGGACCGGTTCGACCGCCTCGGCGATCGCGTCGTCGACGAGTTGCGGCGACATGCCGAGGCTCTCGGGGTCTTCGACCCGCGCCAATTGCAGCGCCGAGATGAGCCGATCGTCCAGCTGGCGGAATCGCGCCTCGACGGCGACGGCAAGCGGGTCCTCGCCGGGGACGCCGCCCATGCGCACCACGACGAAACGCCAGGCGGCCCAGACAAGGGCGGCCAGCCCGGACAGCAAGAGCACGCCACGGGCCGCGGTTTCCAGCTTGAAGAAGCGGTCGAGAACGAAGCTCAACACGACGCAGAGCAAGAGCATGCCGGCGACGCGCGCCGCGCCGTCCAGAAACATCGCCGTTGCGACGCGTCCCTTCAAGGACTCAAGCTTGCGACGGATGGGGGTCAGGTCGGTCATGAAGAGTCCCTTCTCACACCATCCGGTTGAGTTTGCGCAGGATCCACTCGGCACAGACGAGGCCGAGCATCACGATCACGGTTGTCCAGGTGTCCCACAGCGCGATCGGACGTCCCTGCGTTACGACCCTCTCGGTCTTGGTCGGGATCAGCTTCGGGCTGGCCAGCCGCTTGATCTCGTGCAGACCCGGCGAGATGCCGCGTGTGCGTGACGCGAGCGAGCGCAGCAGCAGCTTGTCCGCGCGCACGTCGCCCATCTCGCGGTGCGGGAGTTCCGCTCGGAACACGGCGGCGGGCGTGTCGGGCTCGTTTTCCTTTCGCTTCGGGCGGAACAGCGCGTTGGCGGCGCGCAGTTCGTAGTCGCCTTCGGCGGGGGGCGCGAAAGAGCCGACGTAGTGGCCCTTCTTGCCCTTGACCGCGAGGAGCATCGCCGTCTCTTCGAGATCGCCGGGGCCCTTGATCGCGACCTCGACGGAGCCCTCCTCAAGCGGCTCGAACGACTTGTCGAAGACCTCCGCGGTGACCCGCACGGCATCGCCGAGATCGACGAGCTCGCGGTCGAGATAAATGCGGAAGCGCCGCTTTTCGCCGGCGTGCCGGCCCTCGACGAGATAGCGCACCGACTGCACCCAGAAGCGGTCGAAGATGGCCTCGGCATTGGCGCGCCAGCGGTGGGTCTCGTCGGCCGCCACGAACATGGAGCGCCCGCCGCCGAAGCGGTGGACGGCGATGATCGGCCGGCGGCCGTAGGGCTCCACCGTTTCGCGCGGATCCTCATGGCGCGTCAGTACGGTCGCGCCCGGCTTCGCCTTGAGCACCGGGAACCACCAATAAAACGGCGGCAGGCGATCCCAGACAAGGTCGCGCGCGCGGCGCGGGTCGCTGTGGAACTTCGTGGCCGGATGCGTAAACGCCGCGGGCTCCGGCGTCATCCGCCACGGGCTCGTGAAGTAGCCGCCGAAGCCGATGCCGAAGCCGGGCTGGTCGGCGCGGTCGAGGTCGAGCACGACGGGCAGGATGCCGGTCAGATCGTTCTCGCCCACCTTGGTGCGGACGAGCGAGAGGGTGTGCTTGTTGCCGGCGATGAAGCAGAGCCCGCCGCGGTGGTCGGACACAAACGTCTTGAGCATGGCCGGCCAGTCCGCCGGCATGCGGTCCCCGTCGGGATCGTGGAGGATCACGACATCGAACTTGTAGAGCTTCTCGATCGTGGCGGGCAGATCCTCGAGGACGACGTTGCCGTCCTGGGGAAACTCCGGATCCGCGCTCTGCAGGAAGCACGCGAGTTCGACCGTGGTGTCGCGCAACAGCGTGTTCTTGATCGCGTAATACTCGTGCGCGGGCGCGCCGGAGACGAGCAGCACCTTGGCCTTCTCATCGACGACACGCGTGGGGAAACTCTCCTCGTTGTCGCGGCGGTTCGACTCGTCGGCCTCCACTTCCATGCGGATGCGGTACTCCACCGCGCCGACGCGCGGCGGCCGGTCCCTGAAGTGGAGTTCGACCGGCTTGTCGCCCTCGAACCCGACCGGCTTTTCCTCAAGCGTCTCCCAGTCGTCGGAGCCGTCTGCGTAGCGGCGCTCGAAGAAGACGGAGGAGCCGTTGTAGCCGCGCGCGGCGACGCGCGCCTCGAACGAGGCCGGATCGTTGCGGTAGATGCGGGTGGGTCCGGCGAGGGAGACCGCGCGCAGGTTGCGCGGCGGCTCGTCGTCGCCGACGACCACGGTATGGATGCGCAAATCCTTGTTGCGCGCGTAGAGCGCGAGATCGGCGGCCGGCGGGCCGAGGTTGTTGCGGCCGTCCGAGATCACGATGATCGCGGCGATCCGGTCCGAACCGACCGCCTCGACCGCCGCCCGGAGCGTGCCGGCCAGGTTGGTGCCGCGGGCGCCGGCCTGGCGCGCCTCGGCGGTCCGCAGGTCGAGGGGACCGAACGGATCCGGCGGCGCGTTCTGATCTGTTTCCGTTTTTGCGATCTGCGTGGGCGCGCCGATCACGTCGCCGAACGGAAAGACGACGACGCGGTTTTGTCTTGCGAGCAGCGGCAGGAGCGAACTCGACTTCAGCGCCTCGTTGACGAGCTCGAAGCGCAGCATTGTCGCCGGATCCTTGCCGAAGGCTGCCGCCAGATTGTTGTGATCGACCGGGTTACGGTAGCGATCCTGCGTCGTCATGGACAGCGACGTATCGACGAGTACCACCGTGCTCTTATCGACGTACTCGATCTGATCGACCGCGAGTACGGGTTCGAGGATGAGTATGAAGGCGCACAAGAACAGGGCCGCGCGCAGTACGACGAGGCTGATCTTGGTCGGCGCGCTCGCCGAGCCCTCGCGCCGGTAGATCCAGATCACGCCCGCGACCAGTGCCACGGCGGCGAGCAACATCACGAGGCCCGCGGAGCCGTGGGGGAGGTTCGCGAACTCGAACGAGGTCGTGGCCCCTTCCGGGATGTCTTTGTCCTCGACCCCGAGGAGTGTTTTCAGCCAGTCGCTCATCGGACAAACACCTGCTTGCCTTCGGTTCCGGTTGTCTTTCCCTTGTGATGGCCGAAGCGCCACGCGAGCAGCGTCTCGAGCGCGGCCACCACGATCAGGGCGTACACCAGCGCACGCCAGAACTCGGTGCGGTCGCTCTCGTCGGTATCGAGCGCGGCCTCGTCGCCGGCCCGCTCGACGCGCAGCCCCGGCACCGCGGCCGAGAGCCGGTCCACGTCAAGACGCGCGAGCTCACCCTCGGTCGAGTCCACGTTCACCGCGTAGGGCACCTCGAACGACTCACCCTCCGGCGTCCGCAGCCCGAGCTTGTAGACCCCGGCCGCGTACGTCGCGGCGTAGCGGTAGAACAGCTGCTTTGTGTCCTCGTCCTGTTCGGAGCGCACCGTGACCGCCGTGCCGCCGAGGCTGTTCGGTGGCTTCATGGTGACCCGCGTCCCGATTCGGCGGGGATCGTATCTCACGACGATCGACTCGCCGACCGTGATCGTGTTCGCCGCCGGGTCCGGGCGCACGACATAGCGCGCGGTTTCGAGGGCGAGCATCAGGTAGAGCGGCGACTTCGGGAAGTTCGACCACTCGTTATCCGCGGCGGTCGTGAACAGGAGCACGCGCCCCTGCCCGAACGTTTTCTCGACGATCGCGGGCGAGCCGTCGTCGTCGGAGAGCTTCATCAGCACGCGTACGTCGCCGCCGCTGGCCGGCGCGTCGCCGGAAATCCAGCGCGACACGGAGACGGTGCGGAAGATGATGCGGTTCATGCCGCGGAGAAAGCGGCACACGGGATGGTCCGTGTCGGGTTCCGTCAGGTTGACGTAGCCCTCGCCGGTCCCCTCGACGTCGCGCAGCAAGAGCGGCAGGAGACCCTTGCCGGCCTTGTCGCCGCGCCCGTAGAGCGTCGCATTGTACACCTGCGGATCGACCTGGTCGCCGAGGAAGAAGACGAGGCCGCCGCCCTTCTTGACGTACTCCTCGAGTTCCGCGACGCGCTTGTCGGCCACGCGGTAGACGTTGCACAAAAACACCCCGTCGTACGCGTCGAGCGGTCGGTTCCGGAAGGCGTGTTCCGAGCAGACCTCGACCTCGACGCCGCTGGCGAGTCGCCCTGCGGGCATCAGCGCCGCGGCGAGAAAGTCGGTCTCGCTACGGTAGGCTTCCGGATCGGGCTCGCCGTCGACGAGCAGGAAGCGCATCGAACGGCGGACGTTCACGACTCGTCGGCGAATGTCGTCGCCTGGCAGTACGTCCGTCGGCGTCTTCGCGGACACAACGGCCGGACCAGCAGCACGGAAGGTGAACTCGCGCTTGATCTCGCGCTCTTCGCCGGCTTGTAGCGTTCCGTCCATCTTGACGGGCAGCTCGACGATGTCGCCGAAGCGAAACTCGACCGAAATGTTGGAGGCGGGTCCGGGGCCGTGGTTTTTGACCGTGGCGACGAACGTCGCGGGCACGCCGACGATGACCGCCCGCTCCGCCGGAGCGACATTGGTCACCGCGACGTTTTGGACCGGTCCGGCGCCGACATCGACGAGGCGAACCGAGCCGAATTCCTTGAACCGTTCGATTGCGCGCAGCGCGTCGGGCCGCAGCGACCCGTCGGGCTCGGCCCAGTCGCGGTTGCGGAAGTCCGACACCAGGTGCAGGACCACGCGGGCGTCCTTTTCGCGGTCGCGAAACACGTTGCGCACCGCGTCAAGGGCGCGCGCGACGTTCAGGCTGCCGTCGGATACCCGCAGGTTGTTGATGCGGCGGACCAGGTTGCGCTTCACGCTGGCGCTGGCGATCGCGACGCGTGATACGTCCTCGTCGCTCGTCAGCGGACGCGAGCCGAGCACGAGCGTGACGCGGTCGCCGCTCTGCTCCTCGTGCAGGCGCGTGACCAGCCGGTCGATGATCCGCTTGGCCGCGGCGAACGCGGAGCGGTTGCCCTGACCGGCCTTCATGGAATGCGAGTCGTCCAGCAAGATGACGCGTTCGACGGCGCCCTCCGACCCGAACAGCGCGGCGAGCGAGTCCTCGCGCTTGGTGAACGGCCGTGCGACGACGGCGATCAGCAGGAGCACCAGTAGTGTGCGCAAGGCCAGCAACAGCAGGTTCTCGAGCCGCACGCGCTTGCGGTTGCGCACCGCCGCCTGGAGCAGGAAGTCCATCGCCGCCCACTCCATGACCTTGAAGCGGCGGCGGTTCAGGATGTGGATGATGATGGGGACGCTCGCCAGGCCGAGGCCACCCAGCAGAGCGGGGTTGACGAACGAGATCGCGAGCGGGAGGAGGCCGGCCATCAGCTAACTCCGCCTCGTGCTGGCGCGGACGACGCGTCCGCGAGCCGCGAGGAAGCCGGCGAGGGTCTTGTCGAGCCGATCGCCGGTCGAGACCGTCATGTAGTCGATCCGCATGCTGGCGCACATCCGCCGCACCTTGGCGAGAAACTCGTTGACGACCTCGAGGTAACCGTCGCGCAGCGAGCGCGGCTCGGCGACCAGGTCGGGCATCTCTTCCAGGCCGACGAACTTCGTGTTGTCCTCGAAGGGAAACGTGAGTTCGGTCTCGTCGAGGACGTGGAACAAGACGACCTCGTGCCGTCTGTGGCGCAGTAGCTGCAGTCCGCGCTCGATCGTCTCGAGCGGAGCGAAGAGGTCGGAGAGAATCACGACCATGGATCGCCGTCCGGACTGGTCGGCGAAGTCGCGCAGCGGCACGGAAAAGTCGGTCTTGCGCTTCGGCTTGATCGGCTCGGCCATCTGCAGGATGTTGTGGATGCTGTGCCAGTTGCTGGAGAGCGGAACGACGCCGCGGAGGTCGTCGTCGAACAGCCGCATGCCAACCGCGTCGCGCTGCCTCAAGAGCAGGTAGGCGATCGAGGCGGCCGCGGTGGCCGCGTAGTCGAACTTGTTGAGCGGCCCGGTGCCGAACCGCATCGACTCGCTGATGTCGAGCAGGAGGTGGCAGCGAAGGTTGGTCTCCTCCTCGTACTGCTTGATGTAGAGCCGGTCGGCCCGCCCCCACAGCTTCCAGTCGAGGTGGCGGATGTCGTCGCCGGCGACGTACTCGCGGTGCTCGGCGAACTCCACGGAGTAACCCTTGCGCGGCGACTTGTGCAGGCCCGAGACGTACCCCAGAACGACCTGGCGCGCGCGCAGGTCGAGACGCGAGATCTCGGCCAAGACCGCCGGATCGAGGTGGCGGCTGTGCCCCATCGCCTGCGCCATCGGCTACTCCCCGCTCTTCAGGACCGGAGCCGCTTCGCCGCCGCCGGCCGCGCCGACGTCCTTGTCCGGCGTGACGGCCAGGATGCGCCCGATCAGGTCGTCGGGCGTGATCCCCGCGGACTCGGCCGCGAAGTTCGTCAGCAGGCGGTGGCGCAGCACCGGCAGCGCGACGGATTTGACGTCCTCGCAGGTCGCGGCGCTCCGGCCGCTCAGGGCGGCTCGAGCCTTCGCGCCGAGCACGAGGAACTGGCACGCGCGGGGACCGGCGCCCCAGGCCACGTTTTCCTTGACGAAGTCGGGAATCCCTTCCTCGCCGACGCGCGTTGCGCGCACGATGCGCATGGCGTACTCGACCACATGGTCGGCGACCGGAACGCGGCGCACCGCGGTCTGGCACGCCTTCATGTCGTCGGCGTCCAGAACGGTGGTGACCTCCTGCTCGATGTCGGCGGTGGTCTTCTTGACGACTTCGCGCTCCTCGTCCCACGCCGGGTACGAAACCTTGATCTTGAACATGAAGCGGTCCTGCTGCGCCTCGGGCAGCGGGTAGGTCCCCTCCTGCTCGATCGGGTTCTGCGTGGCGAGGACGAAGAACGGCGCGGGCAGCACGTGGCGTTCGCCGCCGATCGTGACCTGCCGCTCCTGCATCGCCTCGAGCAGTGCCGCCTGCGTCTTCGGCGGCGTGCGGTTGATCTCGTCCGCGAGGATGACGTGCGCGAAGATCGGCCCCCTCATGAACTTGAAGGTGCGCGAGCCCGACGCCTTGTCCTCCTGGATGACCTCGGTGCCGGTGATGTCGGCCGGCATGAGGTCGGGGGTGAACTGGATGCGGCTGAACGAGAGGTTCAGCGCGCGCGCAAGCGTCGAGACGAGCAGCGTCTTGGCGAGACCGGGTACGCCCTCGAGAATGGCGTGGCCGCGCGAGAAGATCGCGAGCAGGAGTTGGTCGACGACCTCTTCCTGGCCAATGATGACCTTGTGAATCTCGTTCTTGATCTGTTCGTGCGCCTCCTTGAGACGCGCGATGGCCTGGCGATCATCCATTCGGTTACTCCGGTATTGAACTCACGGACTTTAGGTCGGGTTGATTGATATCGGACCAAAGGTTGGGGGGGCGCGGGGGCCTTGGCCTCCCAGCCCGCCGCCCCCGGACCCCTGTTGCTTCTCTTGTCTGTTTCTTCCGTTCCTGGCGACCGTTCCTAGCGACTCAGAATCGGGAGGTTGTTGTACGGGATCTGGAAGATGAGCAGGGCGATCGAAGTGCCGTAGACGAGCCCGACGTGATCGCCGGACCAGGATCCGTTGCCCTGCTGCAGGCGCAGCAGCCGGCTCTGGATGTCTCGGTAGTATTTTTTCCAGTACTTCTCGCCCTTTTGCCATGACGCCTGCGACATGTAGAGCTGGGTGTAGTAGTAGTGGCCGCCGGAACTCGTTGTCGGTTGGCAGTACCGCCACGCGTACTTGAAGCACTTCGTCGCCATCTGGCTGTCGTATTTGCCTGCGTTGTAGAGCACCGCGCACGCCGCCGCCGAGATGGCGGGCCGGCTGCCGCGGGAGCGGACGCTGTAGGAGATGCCTCCGTCGGGGTTCTGGGACCGTTCGATGTATTTGATGGCGAGCTTGATGACCTTGACCGGGACGTGGATGCCGGCGTTGCGGCAGCCGCGCAGGGCCTGGATCTGGGTGACCGTGACCGAGCCCTCGTCGCCGCGTGAATCCGGGGTGTAGAGCCAGCCGCCGTCGCGGGACTGCGACCGGGCGATGAGCTGGATAGCCCGCTTGAGCGCCGACTTGATGCGCCGTTGCCGGGTCTTGTCCTCTTCCATCCCGTAGACCTGGGACAAGAACAGGGTTCCGAAGCCGTGGCCGTACATCGACCGGCCCTCCTCGGACGGGGCGGCCAAAAGGCCGTTGGGCTGCTGCTGCGAGAGGACGAAATTCGTTACCCGGCGGACGTTTTTGGCGTACTTGCCGCGGACCGGGGTCGAGCCGGAGCCGAGCAGCGCCAAACCGGCGAGACTGCTCATCGCCACCGGGTAGGTTCCCCAGCCGCCGCCCGTGCGCCATGATCCGTCGGCGTTCTGCTCCCGGGCAAGGAATTTGAGGCCCTTTTGGATGGCCCGCCGCGTGGCCTTGGTGACTCCGGGCGGCAGCGTGTCAAGGGCGGCATCCTGCCCGCGAGCCGGGCTGACGACGATCACGGCCAGGGCGAGGAGGCAGGTGACCCGTTTCATGGGGAATAGGGTAACCGGGTCGTGTCCGCCGTGCGTCACACCTCTATTGACGTATTCGGGGGGCCAAAACTCCCCTGCGAAAATCCGCAGGAGCGGATTCTCGCTAAATCGGGCCGGCGTGGGCGGCTGCGCCGCCTTCCGGCCCCCATGAGCCATGAGTTCGACCATGAGCCCGGAACCAACTCCTGACATCGGCCTCCGGCACGGAGTGACCTCCGGTTGCGACACGGCGGAGCCGGTCCGTTGCATCGGCTTGTTGGGCGGCCGCGCCCGGGAACTGGTTTTCAGCCACAGAGGACACAGAGAGACTCGCTGAATGCCATCCACCAATCGCGGACTGCCGAGGGCCTCCTCGTAGATCGACTCCAAGAGACCGGTACCCATGTGGCGATGCACCTCGATCGCCGCGGCGATGATCTGTTCGGTGAGCGGATCTTTCATCTCTGAGACCTCTGTGATCTCGGTGGCAAGAACCTCTCATCGTCCGCCCAACGTCTTGCCGTTCAGCCGCCGGCGAAGCCGGTCGGCTGGAAGGGCCTGTTGGGCGTCATACTCCGCACAGTAGATCAGTCTCTCGACCCTCGCCGCGAGAGTTGGCGCGGCCGAGAGGTTTGACTCCCTTGGGCTCGGCGGCCACCCGCCGCACCGTGCGCTTGCTCGCGCCGGTGAGGTCGGAAACCCGCCCCGTGCCCACACCCGCGTCCTTCAAAGTCTGAATCCGTGCTCGCTCCATGGCGTCGTACATCCTCTGGACCTACTCGCCACCGCCCCCACCCGATCTCTCGGGCGGCGCCGCGCAGGACCTCAGATCACCATTGATGAAACGGCCAGAGTTTCCGGAACCCACAGGTGCGAAAGCGGCTGGGCGTGCGGGTTTTGGACGTGGAGGGGGTCCGGAGCTGTCGAGATAGACTGCGCGGGCGCTGTTGTATGAGACGTACACCTACGCGAATCCTCTGTGCGGACTCGCGTCAGTTCTTCAGGCGTCTGATGCCGAACGGGGTGCTTACGATCAGCTCGTTGCCGGCGGCCGCGACCGAGGTTCCGACGCGGTAATTGGTCTTGTTCGTGCCCGGCTCCAGGTTCAGTTCGGAGCGGGGCTTGTCGCCAGCGCGAAAGACCGCGTGCGGGTACCTCGTTTCCTGGGACGCCTCGCGGTCGAAGAGGCGAACGTGGGCGGCCTGGGCGCGGCTGCCGGCGACCACGATGTAGCGCTTGGTCAGGACCGGACGCGCATAGGCGAACACGCGCGGCGGGCGGGCGTAGGCGAGGGTTGAGCCGCTCTCCACGTTCACGCGCATCAGGCGTGCGCCGAGGTCGTCCTGGCCGTAGGCGTGGGAGAACAAGAACATCTGCCGGCCGTCGCGGAGAACGTGCACGTCGCGCAGGAGATCGCCGGCGTGGTGCGAGGTGGTCTTGCCGGTTTCGAGACTGAGGACGTGCAGGTTCTTGCCCTGTTCGCCCACGCTCGTGCCGTCGTGATAGATCAGTTGCCGTCCGTCGGCATGCAGCACCATCGCCGTGTGGTGAAAGACGTCGAACGCCCTCGGGTGCGCAGGTTTGAGCGAGCGGCGGGCGTTCAGGATGCGCAGGCGACCTACAGCGCCGTCCGTTTCCTCCACGACATAGAGTCGGCCCAACGGGTCTAACACCGGAGGAGCCCAGATCCGCGTGGGGCGTCCGTTTTTCTCGCCGGTCCGGTAGTCGGCGATGACCTCGCCGCTGTCGATGGACATGACACGGACGCGACCCGCGTCGGCCCAACCGACCGCAAGGAGCCGTCCCAGAACCGCGGGCGCGCCGACGGGCACGCCCTTCACGTCGATCTTTTGCCAGGCGAGTGCGCCCGTTTCGGCGTGGAAGGCCTCGATGCCGACGGACGGATGGACCCGGATGATCGTCTTGCCCGCGAGGGCATAGCCGGGCAACGGGTAGCTGCGCGAGGCCTGTTTGTCCTCGATGTAGGCCTTGAGTAGAAGCAGGCAGTCGAGAGCCTGGCGTGATGCCTGCTCGCGCTTGGGTGGGTAGCTCCACAGCACTTGGCCCGTCGTGGCGTCGAGGCGCATGAGGCCCGCGATATCGCCGACCAGGAGGTCGTCGCCATCGATCACGGCGAAACGGGCTGCTGCGATCTCCGCAGCCAGGGGAACGGACGCGGGCTCGTTGGAGAGCGAGAAGCCCTTGCCGGCGGGCGACGCGCGGTTCCACAGCACCTTCCCGTCCGCGTCAACGGCGGCGTAGCGGCGGCCGTTCGCGAAGAGCGCCAGGCCCTTCAGCTCGACCGGGAGACGGCCCCTGATCTGAACGGGTTCGGCCCCGGCGAGCGCGGCGGGCGTTGCGCGGAGTGGAAGGGTCAGGCGCGGCACCGTCGCGGGCGGGGGTCCGGCCGGGAGGTGCCGGTTCAGCTCGGCAATCAAGGTGGCGAGGCGCGTCCGACCGTGCTCGTCCAGCCACGACAGGCCGCGATCCCGCATCCGGCGTGCCTCGCGCATCGTGCCGCGCTTCGCGAGCAGGAGAGCGATGCGCAGATGGGCCTCGCCTGCGCGGGAGTGGCCCTTGTGGTCGCGCAGGAACTGGCGTAGTGCGAGTTCGGCCAGCGCGGGTCGGTCCGCCTTGTCGTGCACCGCGGCCAGCGCGAAGAGCGCTTCCTCCGACGGCGACCGGCCGCCGTAGCGCTCGGGAAGGCTCGCCAGGGTTTCGAGATCGCCCTTCTTGACCGCCGCGTCGATGCGGGCTCGCACCCGCTGCTCGAACGCCTTGCGGAAAGCCGCGTTGCTCGCGAGCAGCGCATCGCGCACCTTGTTGGCGGCGGCGGGCGCGCGCACGATCGTGTCGCCGTCCTGCACGCGTCCGGCGCCGTGCTTGTCGAGGAATTGTTCGAGAAGGTCGAGGGCGTCCGTCCCGTGTCCCTTGCGGCCGAGGATGCGCGCTCGCAGGTACAGGGCCTGGGCCTCGTAGGGGTGCGCCCGGCCCATCGCGGCGGTGGTCGGGTCGAGGGCGAGAGCCTTGGTCATGGTCAGGGCGGCGTCGAGCGCCTCCGTGTCGTTTTTGCGGAGCGCGATCCGGAACAGGTTGCGAATCGCGGCGTCGCGCAGGTCGTTGCGTGTCGCCTCGTCGTTCGTCGCGGCAATGGCGCGCTGAAAGTCGCGGCGCGCCTGCTCGCGTAGCGGCGGCTCGGACGCGAGTGCGATCCGGGCGCGTTCGTGAAACAGCGCTTCATGCCCGCCGGGTCGGCTCAGACGGTCGTCGATCCGAGCCAACTCCGCCTTGGCGGTCGTGAAGCACATGATCTCGTTGTCGTTGGCGACGATCAGGCGCCCGTCGAGGTAGACCAGGTTGCCGAGCCGTTCGACGTCGAACTCGAACGGCTTCGCGCGGCGACCCGTCAGGAGGTCGAACCGCTCGATGGCCGACTTCCGTTCGGGGGCGTAGTTGGACGGCACGTAGGCGAAGTGGCGGCCGACGAGACCGCGGCCGAACGCGTGCCCCTCAAGCGAATGCGGTCCCCAGGCGATCTTGCCCTTGGCGATATCGATGCCGGCGACCTTCTCGCCCGCCACGACGAGGATGTTGCCGGAAACGCCGACGACGTGATGCGGATCCCCAAGATCGCCACGCGGGATGCGCCATGCTTCCTGGCCGGTCTCGGCTTCCAGCGCGAGAAGCGCGTTGCCGTCGGGAGGCGCGATGATGACCCGGCCGCCCGCGACGATCGGATCGTTGTAGGCAAAGCGCTGCTTGACCTGGCCGCCCGAGCGCCGCCCGCGCCCGCGCCATCGGCGGCGGACGTTGCGGTTCCAGCCCTGGGTGTAGTTGCGCTTGTAGCGACGGATCCAGCGAATGCGCCCAGGGGGCAGTGCATCGATCGCCGCCACGATCCCGCCGCCCGTGACCGCGTAGATGACGCCGCCGGCGACGCTGAGGGAGGCGCCCACGGGCAGACGATGCGGGGTCTCGTCGCGCTGGTGCAGTGTTGTCCGGAACCGGACTTCGCCCGTGCGGGCGTCCAGCGCCCAGACGGCGACGCCGCCAAGCCGATCGGTTCCGCGGCTCTCCTCCTCGGCGAGGCAGTAGACGATGCCGTTGCGGACGACGCCGGGTCCGCGAAACCACGGCGCGGGATGTTCCCGCACGTCCGCGCGCCAGCGTTCGATCGCTTCCGGTTCGTGTTGCAGGTCCTTCGGCTCGATTTCCGGATCCCAAAGCCACGTCGTCTTGCCGGTCGCGCGGTCGTAGGAGATGAGCTGCGTGCGCCAGAGCCTCTTGTGGTCTCCCGTCTTGCGCAGGAATGTCGGCACGGAGCTTTCGCCAAACGGCTCGATCACGATCAGGCGCCCGGCTCCGGCCGCGACGCTGCTGCCGCCGTAGTCGATGAAGCGGTAGATGTTTTCGAACTCGGCCTCTTCCTTTTGGGTGCCGCCGGTGCCGGGGCGCACGAATCGGGCGGGCTGCAGGCGTCCCGGTTCGGTCACTGCGGACTGGGGGTCGTAGCGGCCACAGAGCAGGTGGCGCGCGCCGGAACCGAGGTAGCGGGCGATGAGTTCGCGGTAGTCCTTGTAGTAGACCGCGCCGTTCACGACGATCGGGCGGACCGCGGGGTACGGCGCGAGCGAGTCCCACTCGGGCGCGGACGCCGTGGTCGTGTCGGTCGGCGCGCGGTCGGCCGAAGAGTAGTCCCAAAGACCGTAGCGGGCGCTGAGTACGGGACTCCGTTCATGGAGCCGGAAGGCCCAGAACGGTGTTCTGGCCAGGGTTTCAGGGAGATCGTCGACGACGCGCAGCCGGCTGGCGCCACCCCCCGCCGCCGGCCACTCCCGAGCCCGTGCACTACGTACGCCACCGATGGCGAACCGCGGGTGGTTACGCAGATCCTGAGGCGAGAGGCGCTTGCCCTCGATGGTCACCCGCGCATCCGCGTGGTTGGCAGCCAGGAAATCGAGCAGGTTGTCGCGTGTTTCCGGATCACCGATACGCGCCGCGCAGTACGCGGCCTTGGCCAGGGCGTCAGGGAGATCGACGTCGGCGTCGCTCGGGTAGACATCGACGAGGCGCCGGTAGTGCGCAAGCGCTTCGTAGAAGCGGCCGAGCGCGAGGTTCAGGTCACCCGCGTCCCGCAGCGCGTCGTCACCAACGGAACTTACGAGGTAGCGGTCGAACACCAGGCTCAGCGCGAGCAGCCGCTGTTGGATCCCGGCCACCGCCTTCGCCTTTTTGTACATCTCCTTCGCGTCGCGGTCGAACAGGCTGCGGTAGGCCCGGAGCCCCTTGGGCGGCAGCTTGGACAACTCGCGCAGGCAAAGCTCGCGCGCGGGGTAGAACAAAACGTCGTCGGAGCTGTACACCGCCGAGTTGAGCACGTCCTTCGTGAGGTCCGGGAACACCTCGGGATCGCCGATGACGACGCGCTGGAGAACGTCGACCATCTTTTCCCACTTCTCGGCCTTCGCGAGCTCCTGACCGCGGGCCAGGTAGCGAGGGATGGCGTCATCGGTCAGGAGGCGGACCTCGCCCTCACCGGAGCGGACCGCCGCAGCCGGGAGAACGAGCAGCATGACGAGGGCGAGTCGGTGCTTTCGCATGGCGTTGTGATTCCTCCCGGGACGTTCCACGCCGCCACTATACGTCGGAACGGTCGGACGGGAGCGTACGGACGGCGAGGATCCCGAAGGGGACCAGGGCCAGCGCCAGGGTGAGCATGACGGCGCCGTTCAGCCCCCAAAGCCCCAGCGCCCGGCCCGCGATCATCGAAAGCAGCGCGAACGCGATCCGGCAGGCGAGGCTTTCCATGGACAGGATCGTCGCGCGCTTTTCGGCGCCCCGCACGAGCCGGTTGAGGCGCGCGCGGACCACGAGCGGATAGATCGCGAACACAACACCCTGCAGCAGGAAGAGCCCCGCGACGGCGGGATGGTGCGACGGGAGCAGACCCAGAAACATCACCGTCATCAGCACCGGCATGGCCAGCAGGAACGGTCGTTCCCCGACGCGACCGAGCCAGTGGTGGGCGCGCCACGCGGCGAAGGCGCCGACGAGATTCACGACGCAGAAGATCGAGCCGTAGATTTCGACAGGGATGGAAAACGCCTTCATCGCGGGGTCGAAGAACGTGACCATTGCGGCGCGGACCAGCGCGAAGACCCCGACGCTGTAGAGGATCAGGCGTCCGAGTGCCGGGGTTCGCACGACTTCGGCGGCAGCACCCACGGTGATTTCGCGGGTCGTGAGCCGTTGCCGAACGGGTGGCTCGGTCATGAAGCAGGCGACCAGCGCGCCCACCGCCGCCAGCACGCCGGTGACCCAGTACGCGAGCACCGGGTCGCCGTTGATCACCAAAAAGAACCCGGTGAGGGGAAAGCCGATGCCGGTGCCGAGCAGCCAGATCGCCTGCCCCGCGCCCTCCGCGCGGGCGTATTCGTTCTCGCGCCCGTCCGTCGCGAGCGAGTCGAACAGCATCGCCGAGTCCGCGCCGCTGATCAGCGCCGTGCCCATCGCCAGCAGGATCTCGCCGACGACGAACATCGAGAAGTTCCAGGCCAGCGCGAAGGCCAAGCATCCCGCCACCGACGCCAGCGCCCCCGCGATGAGCGCCCACTTCCTCCCGAAACGATCGGCAAACACCCCGGACGGCACTTCGAGCGCGACCACCGCCACGTAGTAGATCGCCTGCAGGTCGCCGTATTCCTGCTTGCTCAGACCCCGCACCGTGGACATGAAATGCTGGATGTAGGGCGCAAACAGGATCGCCCGCGTCGTCGCGCGGTACGCAAAAAACAGGGGAACGTTGCGTCGGGAGATACTCACGAAAACGAACGAGGGGGCGGTGAGGTGGCGTGAGGAAACACGGAGCCGGGGCGTCAGCCGTTGTGCGCGCCGGACAGGTCCTGGTAGAGCATCAGCGCGTTGTCGTCCGGGTCGTAGAACGTGGCGAGCCGGGCCAGGCCCGGGATGTCTTGGCTGGGGCCGTCGAAGCGGACGCCGCGCTCTTCGAGTCGCGCTCGGGCAGCGTCGAGGTAGCGGACGCCGAAGGTCAGCGTCGCGCCCCCCGGACCCCCGGCCTTTTCGACCACGCTCAGCCCGATGTTGACCTTCGCGACGGGCGTCGCGAGCTCGCACCAGCCGATCTCGTCTTTTCGATAGCGCAGCCGGAATCCGAGGATGTCGCCGTACCAGGCGAGGGCCCGGTCGAGATCGCTCACCCCGAGGGCCGCGGTCAGACCCCCATCGAATCCAAGATCGGCACCGAGCAGAAGGTCGTCCAGCATGACCCGAAGCTAACCCGAGGGGGGGCCGACCCTGCGCCCATTATCGTTGCTGAGCGACTATAATCTGGAGCTATGGATCTCGAAGCGCTTCGTTCCTTCTATCACGTGGCGTGCGAGCGCTCGTTTTCGCGGGCGGCCAAAAAGCTCCACATCTCGCAACCGGCGATGTCGGTACGGATCAAGGGGCTGGAGGACGAGCTGTCGGAGCGGCTGTTCGACCGTGCGCCCAAGGGCGTGCGGTTGACGGAGGCGGGGGCGGTGCTCTTCGAGTCCACCGAGAAGATCTTCACGGATGTCGAGAACGCGTTGTCGCGGCTGCGCGAGCTGCGTGCGTCCGGTGGCGGGCAGGTGCGGATCGGCAGCAGCGACACGATGAGCCTCTATCTGTTTCCGCCGGTGCTGGAGAAGTTTCGCAAGAAGTTCCGCAATGCGGAAATCAGCATCAAGCACGAGCACACGTCGGGGATTCTCGATCTCCTGGTGCGCGGCGACCTGGACTTCGGGGTGGTTACGAAGCCGCCGTCGCTCGACCGCCGACTGGAAGCCCGTCCGCTGTTCGAGGAGGAGTACGTTGCCGTTTGCCGCCGCAACGATCCGCTGCTGCGGCGCGCGCAGGTGTCCTTGAAGGCGCTCGACGGCCGGCCGATGGTGGCGCTCGAAAGGGGCACCGAGACCCGCGATGCGTTGGACCGGGAGCTGCGGCGCGTCGGCGCGGAGCCGCGCGTGGTCCTGGAGACCGGCAACATCGAGGTGCAAAAGCATTACGCGGCGGCGGGTTTTGGCTGCGCGATCCTGCCCGAGAGCGCCGTGGCCTCGAGAGACCGCCGAAAACTCCAGGTCCGGCCCCTGAAGGGCCGACCGCTGAAGCGAACCGTCGTTGCCGTCGTCTCGCGCGACCGTTATCTCCCGCGCGCCGCAGCCGCCCTGCTGGACCTTCTAGAGACATCGCCGTCTTAGCCTGCCGTACGATGAGCGTCATGATCGCCTTGTTCGTGGCACTCGCCCTCGCGGCTCCCCCCGAAGACGCTCGCCAGCCGGCCGTCCAAAAGCAGGCGCCGGTCACGTTGAAGTACCGGTTCCAAAAAGGGCTCGCGCTCGTAGATCGGACGAGTGCGGCGTTTACGCTCGACATGTTCGTGAAGGGCCAGCTCATCCAGTTCGACATCGAGAACCGGCAGGAGCTGAAGCGCACGGTGGTCAAGGCCGATGAGTCCGGCGCGCCGCTGATCGAGCGCGTGGAGGTGAAGAAGTTCATCCACACCGTTCGAAAGCATCCGAAGGAGCAGGCCGGCGACAAGTACTACCCGTCGCACGGGCACACCTATGTATGGCGCAAGAAGTCCAAGGGCGATGCCTGGGGGCTCTACGGCGACAAGGGCGAGGTGACCAAAAAGCATCCGCAGCTCGTTGCCAAGCTGAAGAACTGGCGTGCCGCGCGCCTGCCGAAAGAGCCGGTGGCCATCGGTGGCACCTGGGAGGTTTCCGCAGCGCGGTTTCTGCGGGCGGTCGGCCAGCCGGTGCCGAAGGGCGTGGTCGGCAAGGCGACGTTCCGTCTCGTGGAACTGAAGCGCGGGGTGGCGCGCATCACGTTCGTGTTCAAGAGCACCTATCGCGACGGCGACAGCGTGCTCGAAGGGTCCAACAAGGGGGAGTGGCGGTTCGATGTCGCGCGCGGTCGCGATCTGTCGCTGCACATGAAGGGGGTCGTCGAAATCGACAAGGGCGACGGCGGCGCCGGGCGGTTTAAGATGACGCGCGAGGTCACCTACGGTGACGCTTCGCGAACTCGCGGCGGTTCCTAGGGTCGCCCCACCACGCCTTGAGCCGCCTGACCTCGGTCAGTCGTGTCGTGACGGGCAGTCCGGTCCACGCCGTCAGCGCCGCGGCCAGTTCCTTGGCCACGACCGGGTCGGTTTGGCGCTCCAGCAGTCCGATGAAGCGGCGCACGCACACCGAGTGCGGATGGTGGCGGAGCGCCTGGACCGCGGCCAGGCGATAGGTGTGGTCGTCGGTCATCCGCAGCAGACGTGACCGCGCCTTGCGCCATCCGGGATAGCCGCCGAGTCCGGCGATCGCGGCCAGCACGACTTCACGGTCGGGGTCGCGGATCGCGCCGATGATCGCCGGCAAATCCTCCTCCGCGGCGTTGCGACCAAGGCGCCGAATCGCGCGCCGCCGGAACCCGACCTCGGGCACGCGGTCGAGATTACGCCGCAGGACCGGGAGCAGAGCGTCGTCGTCGCGCAGGCGCAGCTCGAGAATCGCGGGGGCGCGTTTTTTGGCATCGGGGCTGCGCAGTGCGGCGTCGAGTTGCTGCGGCGTGCGGCTCGTGCACTCGATGTCGAACCACGTCGTCTCGAGTGCAAGCGTTTTCGACTCGCCGTGCTCGGGGACCGTGGTGGCGCCCGCGAACCACGCCACCTTCGACCAGTAGCCGACGGTGAGCCGGTGAAGCCCCGGCTTGCGGAACGGAAGGTCTTCGGGCGCGAATCGAACCGCGACAACGAGCCCGGCGCCGGGCGTGAGGAGGCCGCCCTTCCGCGCGCCCGGCACCTGATCCGGTCGCAGCGACGTGCGCCGCGCCCCGTCGGATAAAAACAGCGTGCTCGTGACCTTGCCCTTCCGCCGCTGCCGGACCGTGAGCGGGATGCGCCAGGCGTAGTCCGAATCGTTGCGCAGCTCGACCTCGATTACGAGCGCCTCGCCATACGCGATCGTCTTCGGCGCCTTCAGTAGCACCAGCCGCATCCGGCGCACCGAGCGCGTGAGCCAACGCAAGCGGCGCTTGATTTCCGGATCACTCGTCGCGACGTCCTGCAGCATCGGCACGATCGCCTCGCCCATCGCCGCCAGACGCCGGTGCGCACCGGAGCGCCGAGCGGGACGCGAATGCCCCAACAGCGCGACCAGCCGTCTCACCAACTTTCGATTGGGGGCGGGAGCCTTGACGTTGGCCCCGGGGGGTGCGGGGGCGGGGGAAGAATGCGGGGGTGCGGGGGCGCCGGGAACCGGGCCGCGTTCGGCGCGCTCCTTGTCGGGACCGGCGACCGCAAGGGCCGTCGCAAGGAGCACGCAAAACAAGCGACGCACGGGCTCAGGATAGCCCTGGATTGCTCCAGCGGGCTCTAAAACAGCTCTTCGGTGACGCGCTGGGTGGTCTTGAAGTGAATCTTGGCGACCTGCGCGAGCGCCTCGTAGCCGAAGTCCCGAAAAAACCGGCGCGCGAACGACTCGGCCTTGTGGCTGGCGCCCCGCGGCAACTCGATGCCGAACTCCCCGCCCAGATCGCGCAGCCCCGCCAAAAACTCGGAGCGCGCGAGTACGGACGCGGCGGCCACGGCGGGGTTGTCCTCGGCGCGCGGCCGGATCTCGACCGGTAGATCGAGCCCATGGGTGGCGAGCGCGTCCTCCAGCCGATCGGTGCGGGTGAACTTGTCGATCACGATCGAGTCGCAGGCCGGCGCAGCCGGAATCGCTTCGGCCAGCGCCTGGGCGTGCATGTCGGACAAAAAGATCGCGACGTTGCCGTCGCGTTCGTGGGCCTCGTTGTACTCGGCGGGCGAGAGCGCGGCGACCGCGCACGGAAACGTCCGCCGCAGCGCCGCCGCGGATTTCAGGATCAGCGAGTCCGACATCTGCTTGCAGTCGCGCACCCCGAGCCGCTTGAGCTCGTCCACCCGATCGGGACCAACGACCACCGCCGCCACGACCAGCGGCCCGAAGTAGTCGCCCTTGCCCGACTCGTCGCTGCCGGCCACGGGCCCGGTCAGCTTCGCCGCCGCGGGCGTCTGATCGAGCCAGCCGTGCGCCTTGAGAAAATCGTCCGCACCCTTGCCCTGCACGACGACCTTGCCGCTCTTGTAGGCGCTGACGACCACGCCCATGCCGCGTGCCTGAAAGTGCGCGTACTGCAGCGAGCGCATCTCGTACGGGCCGCCCCGCAGCTCATCCTCAAGCGTGCGGATCTCGCCGGTGGTTAATTTGACGGTGGTACTCACGAGCCCGCATTATGCATGGCCGGGTGGAGTGTCGGGGAATGCGTCGGGATACGTCGCGCGCAGGGATAAGGGGGGGGCGGGGGCGGAGGCGGAGCCGAGCAGCTTGCGCGCGAGCTGCAGTGCGTTCACCACCGCCTTGCCGGCGAAGTGGTTGTTGGTGATGACGTAGGTAGCCTCGGCGGCGGCCATGATCTCGCGGATCTTTCCCGCCCACTCGTCCAGCTCGCCGCCGCGATACAGGTAGTTGTATTTTTCGACCATCGGCGCGTTCTTGTCGAACCATGCGTCGGCGTTGCGCCCGTGCAGGCGAACGTAGCCCACGGGTCCGGTGGCAAGCGGCTCCGGCGGCACGGCGTCCCTGGTCTGGCAGATGTCGATCGCGCAGAGATTCAATTCGAGCCGCCGAAAAAAATCAAGCGCCGGCGGAATCAGCCACGAGCGGTCGCGCACCTCGATCGCGCAGGGCCAACCCGAGAGCCCGCGCGCCAACCAGGCAACGCGCGCCCGGTTCGCCTGCGTGTTCCGAAAGTAATACGGAAACTGCAGCAAGACCGCGCCAAGCTTGCCCGTGTCGCGACACGGCGCCAGCGCGCGCCGGAAGGAATCGAGCGAGTCGTCCTCGGTGCCGTGCGTGAGCCCCCGGTACAGCTTGAACGTGAATCGAAAGTCGGGCCGGTCCGAAACGGTCTCGGCCCAGCGCGCCACAACGGCGGGCTTCGGTATTCCGTAGAACGACGTATTCATCTCGATGCACGGAAACAACTGCGCCATGAACCGCAGCCCATCAAACCCCTTGGGCTTGGGCGAAGGAAACACGGGCCCCTCCCAGTCCTTGTACGCGTAGCCGGCAGTCCCGATCCGAATCACGAACCCACGGTACAAAACCCGAACCGCATGACCCGCGAAACGTTTTCTTCCGCGTGCGACACCTGCTCCTCGTCATGTCTCTGATGGTCGGCGCGGTTGTCGCTCTCGCCTACCGCGAACCCGCACACCGGCGCACAATAAGAAGACAGCAAACGGACGGCGATGCCTCGTCCGCCACCGTCCGGCTGGTCCGCCCTGGCCCGCGCGGCGGAAGGGCGACGGCGTCCGATCCCGACGCCGAACCCGATCCCGCCCCCGAAGAGGATCTCGAACTAGAAGAGATCTCGGAAGAGCGCCCCTGCCCGGACATCGCCGAACCGGGCGACCGCGCGCTGATGCTGCGGCTCTTCAATCCCGAAACGACCGCGCTCGTGAGCGGGCGTGTCCACCTGTGGCGCCTCGGCTTGTCGGAGACCGAGAACTGGACCGCCGGCGACCGGCTCCGCGTCACCGTCGAGGTGCCGAGAGACGGGATCGTGCTGGAGAACCTGCCCGCGGGCCGCTACCGGGTCGATGCCGACGACCACCCGCTGTCCGCTACTGCCCCGCCCGAGTTCGAGTTGCGGGCCGAATACACCGGGAAGGAAGTCGCCGTCCGTAGGCTACTTTCGTTTCGAGTCACCCTGCGGATGCGCGATCACACGGGGCGGCCGTTGGCCGGACGTGGGTTCATGCATGTGCCGACCCGCTACCGCCCTCTGGCGCCGCCGCCGTGGGCGAAGCCGCGCGAGCGCAAGCACCCCGTGGAACAGCCCATAACGCACTTCCATGGAGACGGCGAGTCGGTTTCACTGGGCCCCGACCCGTTGGCGTTCGTGGTGCCCGAGCGAACTCGGCTCGGTAGCGGCGAGTGGAGTTGCTCGATTTGGTCCTCCGGCATGTCGTCGCTTAGTCTGCGCATCGACGAGATTGACCGCGAGCGCCACTACGTCGCACCGTGTGTCCCGTTGACCCTGCTGCGTTCGTCGATCGGAGCGTCGCCGGATGCGCCCATCCGGGCGACCGCCCTCATCGATCCCGACATCGACTGGCGCGACATCCCGATCACGATCGAGTGGGGCAAGCGCCGGTACATCTACACCGTGCGCGGCGGTTCCGCCGTTCGAAAATGAACCCTACGGTCCGTGCCACGTTTGTAGGCAGGTGCGCCGGGCCCTCATCGTATTGCTCCTGTTGGTCGGTGCGGTGACGGCACTCGCGCATCGCGAAGTGTCAAGAACGCGCGCAACGGGAGAGCGGCAAACGGCCGTGTCCGCGCCGAAGCTCCACCGGGCGCGCCGGCAAAAACCCGAGCCCGCCGCCGAGCCCCAACCCGAAAAGGAGCTGCCGGCGGAACGAAACGCGGAGCCCGAAGAAGAGCTCGAAGAGGTACTCGAGGAAGAGGATCTCTGTCCGGACGACGTCGAGCCGGGCGACCGCACGCTGATGCTGCGCCTGTTCAATTCGGAAACGCGCGTGCCCGTGAGCGGCCGCGTCCACCTCTGGCGCCTCGGCCTGCCGGAGACCGTGGATTGGACCGCCGGCGACGGGTACCGAGCCGCCGTCAAGGTGCCGAAAGACGGCATCGAACTGGCGGGCCTCCCTGCAGGCCGCTACCGCGTGGACGCCGACGATCAGCCGCTGTCCGCCGAGCCGCCGCCGGAGTTCGAGCTGCGAGCCGTCCACAACGTGAAAGACATCGCCGTCCGTCCGCTACGGTCGTTTCAGGTCACGCTACGTGTGGTCGATCACACCGGTCGCGCGGTGACGGCGCGCGCGACGATGTTTACGTCGGGCCGGGACAGCACGCTGAGGCCGCCCTCTTGGGCGAAGCCGCGGGAGCGCAAGCGAGCCGTGCCCCGAAGCACGGCGTGGTGCAGCGGCGGCTTTCATGGCTATTCGATTCGCCTGGGGCCCGACACGCAGGCGTTCACGGTGCCCGAGCGGACCCGATCGCGTCATGACACATGGGATCGATCGTTTTGGCCCGACAAGATGTCGCGGGTGCGCCTGAGCGTCGAGTCGATCCGTGGGCCTCGACGCTTCGTTGCGCCGTGTGTCCCGCTGACCCTGCTGCGGACGTTGATCGGCGCGCCGCCGGACGCGGACATTCGGGCCTGGGCAGACGCGGACGCCGACGCGGACTGGCGCGACATCCCGATCACGATCAAGTGGGGCCTGCGCCGCTTCCGCTACACCGTGCGCCGCGGCCTGCTGCGGTAGCGGGCAGGCAAAAAAAATCGGGCCCCGGAAAAATCCGGGACCCGTGAAGTCCGTGCATTGTTTGCCCAGCGGGGTCTACCCTCGCCGCGGTTTTGGGAACCGTGGAAATTGTCAGCGTGCGGGAAACGGGCCAGCGCAGTAATTTTGCGACTCAGGCGCCCATTGCCGGGCTCACGATTGCGTTTGTCTTGCACCTAGGTTCTATCCCACGCCGGGGTTGGGGCAAGCCGTAGAATCCAAAGCCGCATGCGAATCAGGCTCAAGGTGGAGCACCTACGGCAAGTCGTGGAAGAGGCAGGCCTTACGACGACAGGAACGGACGGCGATGTTTGTGTCCTGACCGCGCACGAGATGGAACCGGACGAGATCGAGGTCTGGATCCGGTTCATCGTGGACGGAGGAAAGGCGCTGATCTGCGGCGGCACGGGCCGGCTCTTGACGGGTTTGCAGCTACGGCGGCCCAGCGAGGTCGTTGCGGGATCCACGGAGGCGGCGTACCCGGAATTGCCCGAGTTGGGTGAATTGGAGCTGCCGACGATCGGGGGCGCCGGGTTTGCGCTGTATCGGGTCGGGGAATCGTGTGTCGCGCTGGGGGCGCCGCGCGGTGCCGGGGTCGTGGCCTACGTCGGAACCGAGCATCCGCCCGCGAAACTCGTGAAGGCGTGTCTGCAGTGGCTGGCCGACGTGCGTTTCGATTCTTGATGAGAACCGTAGCCGTCCTCGCTGTCCTTGGTTTTGTCGGGCTGTTCGCCGCGCCGGCGCTTGCACACGGCGGTGCATTTCGGCCGCCGCCGCGCCCCGGACCGCGGGATCCGACGCGCGGGCCGACCCGTCCGGGCGGCCAGACCACGACGACGTTTGCGGCATCCGTTTCGCGCCTGGCGCCGTGGGAGTTTTGGTGGAACCTGAACCGCGACCGGTTCCTCGACGTGCGCGGGCGCATGCTCGAACTGACTCCGACAACGGGCACCAGCAATCGGCTGTTTGACCGCGCGGCCCTGCGCGCGCGGCTCACGCCCGAACTGATGGCCGCGCTCGACGACAAGGACGCGGAGGTTCGCGGCGCCGCGGCGATCGCGCTGGGCAAGTTCCGGATCGTGCCTGCGGCCCCGACGCTGCGCAAGATGGCCGCGGACGACGACTCCGAAGAGGCCCGCGACGCCGCCGTGATCGGACTCGCGCTGCTGCGCGACCCGGCCCAGCGCGACTTCTTGCGCGAGATCGTGATCATGGACAAGCACGCGCGGCGCCGGCGCGGATTTGCCGCCGTCGGTCTCGGCTGGCTCAAGGACCAGGTGTTTTTGCGCGAGGTGCTCGATGGCCGTAACAAGCTCGCCGGCTCCGGCACCGACACCGAGCAGACTCGTGCCGTGACCGCCCTGGGCCTGTCCCGCGCGGGCGGTCCCGCCGCGTTTCCGTTGCTGGCCAAGACCGCCGCCATGCGCAAGGGCGACCGGCCCGTCGTCGGCTTGGCCGCGGCCGGCCTTGGCGCGCTGGGCAGCACCATGGCGGTCCCGGAAGTGATGCGCGTGCTTCAGGACCGGCGTGCGCGCGACGAGGCGCGGCTGGGTGCGGCGATCGCCGCCGGCATGCTGATCAAGCCCGACGAGACCGCGCTCATCGATCTCGTCGCCCGCGTGGCCGAGCGCGCGAAGGACTCAAACCTGCGCGCGATGGCTGTGCTCAGCCTCGGCTCGATCGGCGGGGAGCGCGCGGTGAAACACCTCCGATCCAACGTCCGCCGCGTCGACCGCGAGCGCGGTTTCTATTTCCTTGCGCTGGGCATGTCACGCTCGCCGGAGGCGGGCCCGCTGCTCGGGCACCTGTACAAGAAGCTCAAGAACAACCTGCACCGCTCGGCGTGCGCCCTCGGCATGGGCCTGTGCGGCTACGCCGAAGGCAAGACCCTGATCCGCCAGCGCCTCGCGGAAAAAAACCCCGACTACATTGCGTACGGCATGCTGGCCGCGGCGATGTTGCGCGACAAGGATGCGCTGCCGCTCATCGAAAAACACCTGATGCAGTCGCGCCGTCCGAAAGTGCTGCGCCACGCCGCCCTGTCGCTCGCCCTGCTGAAGGGCCGCGCCGCAAGCCGCACGCTGGTCGCCCTGATGCAGGGCAAGCGCCCGGACGGCAAGCGGCTCAAGGGCAACGCGTACGGCTACTTCTTGCGCGGCGCCGTCGTGGAAGCCCTGGGCCATGTCGGCACGGATACCGCCGCCGATCCGCTGCTCGACATCGTCCGCGACAAGAAACGCCAAGCCACCGAACGCGCCCTGGCGATCGCCGCCCTGGGCCGCATCGGCGATGGCGAATACCCCTCCGCGATTTCGAAGCTGGCCTTCGACCTGAACTACCACGTTACGGTCGACGCGCTGACCGAGTTGCTGCAGATTCTTTAGAAAATCCGCAAGGCGGATTTTCTAAGTAGGAGTGGTGCGGACCGGAGGGGGCGTTGACCGCGGGCTCTCGTGGCCCTGGCCCGGGGTCGGACGGGTTTTTGGCAGCATACGGACGGCGATGTTTGTTGCTTGCTCTATGGGGGGGAGGATACGATACTCGGTTACGTGAAATGACGATTGCCGCAGCGTATCTGACCTCCGAGGGCGTAGTTCTTGGGGCTGACAGCACGAGTTCCGTCTCGAATGGCAACGACGTTGTCCAGCTCTTCAGCTATGGCCAGAAGGTTTTCGAGGTAGGAGAGGATGCGCGCCTGTGCATCTGTACATGGGGGATGGGGACGCTTGGCGCGGTAAGCCATCGAACGCTGGTTGCGCGCCTGGCCGGAGCGATCGACAAGGACAACACGACGGTTCGCGAGGCTGCCGAGACGTTCGTCAAGCTCGTGACGGAGGCGCTCGTGGTCTTGCCGACCCGGCAGTTCGTAGGCTACTTCGTGGGGGCCGCGATCCGGAGTCTTGTGCTCCGAAGTGTTTTCAGTTGAAGTTTCCCCCTGACGGCGAGCCCGAACTGTCCGAGATTCCGGTGGGCGAAGCGCGATTCAGTGGTTCCCCGGAGTTCTTCACGCGCGTTTTTTGGGGCCACGATCCCGCGCTTCCGCACCTGCTGCTGGAGAAGCTCGGCGAGCGATTGGGTGCTCAGATTCCCGAGGGGTTCGAGCAGATATTCCGACCGGGAACGTTGTGACCGCGCTGATTTCATCGCAGCTTGATCTATTCGGCTCGTCGCGCCATTTCCTGTTGGAAGCCGAACATCCCGAGTTTCCCCAGACCGGGCTGCTGCGAACGAGCTTCGTGAGCGGGTAGGACATCGACCTCTTTGAGAAGTCAGAGCTGCGTCGGCGTCTGGGCGAGCTGGGGCCGGTCCTCAGCGCGTCCGTCGATACCTGGTTCCAGCGCTTCGAACTTCGGGGTCCATAGTGCATCGCCGTCGTCAGCGTCCCTCAACGGTGCGTCCTTTGTTCGGTCTGGGGCGGTCTAATACTCGCGATGCGTATCCTCGGCTGCCTCCTGCTTTCTTGTTCGTTTGTGGCGGCCCATGGCGGGAGTCCGCGGGTGCCGCCGGCCACCGTCGGGCCGGTGGTTGTGCCGCACGGCGGGAATGGCGGTGGACCGACGACGCGCAAGGGCGGTCACGGCGGTCCGGCGACGACTACCAAGGCGTCGGCGAGCACGGCGCACAAGTGGACGACGTGGTGGTCGTACAACGCCGAGTGGATCCTGGCGCGGCACATGCGGGGCAAGCCGGTCACCGGGCTTACCGTGCCGGGCGATACTTCGGATGTGCGCCGTGCGTTGCGTGAGCAGCGGTTGTTCGAGTTGATGGTGCGGGCGTTCAACGACAAGCGTGCGCAGCCGCGTGAGACGGCGGCGGTGGCGCTCGGCAAGTTCGGAATGGCGCGCGCGGATCGGTACCTCTGGAAGCGGACGAAGTTTCCGCAGGGCGAGGGCTGGTACACCGTGCGCGAGGCGTCGCTTTACGCGATCGGCGTGCTCGGGTTGCCGGAGAACCGTTCGCGGATGCTCGCGGTCGCGCGCGACAAGGAGCGGGCGCTGCGCGAGCGCAGCATTACGCTGGTGCAGTTGTTGGCCGACGGCACGCAAAAGTCCGCCGACCAATTGTGGGCGCTGCTCAAGGCGAAGCGCGTCGGCTCGCTGACGAGGTCCGGCGCCGTGCCGCATCGGATCGCGCAGGAGCACCGCCGCTTCGCCGCGCACCTGCTCGGGTTCGTCCGGCACCAGGGCTACGAGAGCGCGTTGCGCGCGGCTGCGCAGGGTTCGCGACGCTACGGCGCGGGCGAGCAGGGCCTGGCGATTACCGCGCTCGCCCGGCGCGGCTCTTACGACGACCTGCCGATGATCCGGCGCAAGCTGAACGACCGCGACTCCGAGCCCGACGTGGTGCGTTCGTGCGCGATCGCGCTGGGCCTGCTCGGCCGCGCGACCAGGGAGCGTCCGGCCGACGACGATACGATCGCGGTGCTGCGCCGCTTTGTCCGCGACCGCAACAACGAGATCGTCGCCCGCCATTTCGCGGTGATGGCCCTCGCCCGCATCGGCGGCGAGAAGGCCGTTGACGCGCTGCTTGGTTTTCTGCGCAAGAAATCGTTCGTGTCCAGCAACGACCGCGCGTTCGTCTACATTGCGTTGGGTCTGTGCGCGCGCGGCCACGCCGGTGCGCGCGACACGTTGCTCGCGCTGTTCGATCGCAGGAGCACCGGCACCGAACGCGGCGCCCTGGCCGTCGCGCTCGGCCTCATTCACCACCCGTCCGCAAGCAAGTCGGTGATCAAGGCCGTGAACGGAACGTCGGACCGCGACCTGCTGGCCTGGGGCAGTCTCGGACTGGGTTTGTTGGGGGGCCGGGGGGCAAGCGACGCCATCGATCGGGTGTTCACGACCTACGCGATCCCCAAAGTCCGCCGCCAAGCCGCGATCGGCATGGTGCTCCTGAAACGCGGCGCTGCGGCCAAGAGACTGATCCGAGAACTGAAGGAGTCCGGCAACGCCCACGAAAAGGCAGCCATCGCGGACGCCCTGAGACTCCTCCGAAATCCAAAGACCGAAATCGTAGACGCCCTGATCGAAGCCTACGAACGCGACTCGAACAGCAACCATGTGCGCTCGTACGCGATCGCTGCCCTGGGCGCCCTCGCCGACCCAAGAGACATCCCCTACAGTGCGGAGCTGGTCCGCGACTACAACTATTTCATCAAGTGCTGGGCCCTGGACCTGATCGCGTCGCTGTTGTGAGGATCTCTACTCGTCCGAGGTCTTGCCGTTGGGAGAGCCCTAGTCTTTCAGTATCCGGACAAGCCTGAAGCCGATGTCCTCACGCCGAAACGTTGCTGGTCCCTTGCCCCGTTCGGCGGACCGAAGGTGGCGAGCAGGGCGTACTGTCCGATGTAGAACGGTCGCGTGATGGTAAGTCGGCCGCGATGCCCGGACTCGTCATGGTGCCTGCTGCCCATGAAGAACTCGCCGGGCGGAATCAGGACCAGTGTGATCTGGCTGCGTGTGTCGCGAATGAGCCATGGGTGGCGAGTCTTCTCTATCCTGCCGCGGATCCCGGCGTCTTTGATGACGGCTGGATCCGGAGCGCCCCGAACGATCGTCGTGCCGCGTGGCACAACCATAGGGGTAGAGGGTTCCATGATCACGAGTTCGACCGGCGTTGAGCGCGCGACAAGGGAGCCCCCGACGACGATCGCGCGGATCATGTAGCGGCCCGTGCGGCTCGCCGTGATTCTCTCTTCAAGTGTTGTGGAACGACCCCCGTCGATCGCGATCGTGCGTGCGGCTGTGCGAGTCCGGTCGTTGATCAACGTGAGCCCGGCTTGATGTCGCGGTGCACGAACCCCTGGTCGTGAATGAAGTCCAGCGCCCTTGCGACCGTGGGCAGCCACTGCAGCACGGCGTGCCGGTCTAATCGTCGGCGCGACCCGTCCGAGGCGATGAGTTTTTGCTCGAGTGTTTGTCCCGCGAGGTACTGCAGAACGGCATACGGCATACCGTGCTGCTCGCCACGATCAAGAATGGAGACAATCGAAGGGTGCTCGACATCCATCAAGCTGCCCATCTCCCGCCTAAACCGTTCGGGAAAGCCCGGCTGCGAGAGCAATTCGGTGCGAGGGATCTTTACTACGACACGGCGGTTGTTGAGCTCGGCGTCCCGCGCGAGAAGGACCGAGCCCATGCCCCCGGCGCCGAGTAGCGACTCGACGTGATAACGGTCTTTCAGGACCTTTCCGACCAGGGGGTGTTCCCCATCCGCCATGCACTAATCATAGAAAAAATCGGCCCGGGCGCTCGTCCGGAATCCATCGCGGCGTGCGGATGCCTACGCCCGAGGCTCGTTCCACAGCGCACGATCTGGTCCTGCTCCCGAGCGTTGGGGGTCTCGTCGGGTCTCCGGTCAGCGTGCCCCTACTCCGACGCCGTTACGCCCGCTCTCACGTACTCGCGGTTCAACGTTGCGATGAAGTCGGCGGGGATTTCTTTCGGGCAGACCGCTTCGCATTCGTACTGGTTCGTGCAGTTGCCGAAGCCTTCCGTGTCCATTTGTTGGACCATGTCTTTGGCTCGCTTTTGGCGTTCGGCCTGGCCTTGGGGCAGCTCCGCCAAATGCACCACCTTGGCAGAGACGAACAGCATGGCGGAGGCGTTCTTGCACGCCGCGACGCAGGCTCCGCAGCCGATGCAGGTCGCGGCTTCGAACGCCTTGTCTGCTGCCGGCTTGGCGATCGGCAATGCGTTGGCGTCCTGGGCCGACCCGGTGTTGACCGAGACGTAGCCGCCGGCCTGAATAATCCTGTCGAAGCTGGTGCGGTCGCAGATCAGGTCTTTGAGGACCGGGAACGCCTTGGCGCGCCACGGTTCGATCCAGATGGCATCGCCGTCCGTGAACTTTCTCATGTGGAGCTGGCACACCGTGGCTCCGCGGTCCGGACCGTGCGGCACGCCGTTGATCACCAGCGAGCACATGCCGCAGATGCCTTCGCGGCAATCGCTGTCGAAGGCGACCGGCTCTTGTCCGCTGGTCAGGAGCTGCTCGTTGAGTTCGTCGAGCATCTCCAGAAACGACGAGTCCGGGCTGATGTCGGCAACGTTGTAGGTCTCCAGGCGACCGTCGGCCTGCGCGTTTTTTTGGCGCCAGACGTGGAGCGTCAGGTTCATTACTTGTAGCTCCTGGTCGCGAGGGCGACGTTCTCGAATTCAAGCTTCTCGCGGTGTTCCACCGGTGGCTGGCCGGGGCCCTTGTGCTCCCAGGCGGACGCGTGGCAGAAGTCCTTGTCGTTGCGCACCGCCTCGCCGTCCTTGGTCTGGTGCTCCTCGCGGAAGTGCCCGCCGCACGACTCGTCGCGCGTGAGGGCATCGAGACACATGAGTTCGGCGAACTCCAGGAAGTCCGCGACGCGGCCCGCCTCTTCGAGGCTCTGGTTGAACTCCGCGTTGGTGCCGGGCACGCTCAGGTTCTCCCAGAACTCCGCGCGGATCTCCGGGATCTTTTTCAGAGCTTCCTTGAGTCCAGCCGCCGTGCGCGCCATGCCGCACTTCTCCCACATGACCAGGCCGAGCTCGCGGTGAAACGATGCGGGAGAGCGCTTGCCCTTGATGGAGAGCAGCGTTTTGACCTTGTCGTGGAGCTCGTCCTCGCAGCGCTTGAACTCCGGGTGATCGGTCGAGACCGGTTCGGGCTTGTCGCCGCCGAGGTAGTGGCCGAGCGTGTCCGGGATGACGAAGTAGCCGTCCGCGAGGCCCTGCATGAGCGCGCTCGCGCCGAGTCGGTTCGCGCCGTGATCCGAAAAGTTCGCCTCGCCCAGGACGAACAGCCCCTTGAGGTTGCTCATCAGGTGGTAGTCCACCCACAGGCCGCCCATCGTGTAGTGCGAAGCGGGATAGATGCGCATCGGGCTTTGGTACGGATTCTCGTCCGTGATGCGCCGGTACATGTCAAACAGGTTGCCGTAGCGCGCCTCGATCTCGTCCTGGCCGAGACGTTGGATCGCGTCGCGGAAGTCCAGGAACACGCCGCGCCTGCCGTGGCCGACACCGCGCCCGTCGTCGCACGCTTCCTTCGCCGAACGCGAAGCGATATCGCGCGGGGCGAGGTTGCCGAACGACGGGTACTTGCGCTCCAGGTAGTAGTCGCGCTCGTCCTCCGGAATCTGGTCCGGGGCACGGTTGTCGCCGGCCTTCTTCGGCACCCAGATGCGCCCGTCGTTGCGCAGCGATTCCGACATCAGCGTCAGCTTGCTCTGCTTTTCGCCGTGCACCGGAATGCACGTCGGGTGAATCTGCGTGTAGCACGGGTTGGCAAAAAACGCACCGCGCTTGTACGCGCGATACGTCGCCGTCACGTTGCAGCCCATCGCGTTCGTGGACAGGTAGAACACGCGCCCGTAACCGCCGGTGGCCATGACCACGGCATCGCCCGCCCATCGCGACACGCGTCCGGTCACGAGGTCGCGCGTGAGAATGCCGCGCGCGCGCCCGTCCACGACGACGACGTCGAGCAGCTCGGTGCGCGAATGCATCTTGACCTGCCCGGCACCGATCTGGCGTTCGAGCGCCTGGTACGCGCCGAGCAAAAGCTGCTGCCCGGTCTGGCCGCGCGCATAAAACGTCCGCGACACCTGCGCGCCGCCGAACGAGCGGTTGGCGAGCAGTCCGCCGTACTCGCGCGCGAACGGCACACCCTGCGCGACGCACTGGTCGATGATGTTGCGCGACAACAGCGCGAGCCGGTGCACGTTCGCCTCGCGCGAACGAAAATCACCGCCCTTGACGGTGTCGTAAAACAGCCGCCAGACCGAATCCCCGTCGCCCTGGTAGTTCTTGCCGGCGTTGATGCCGCCCTGCGCCGCGATGCTGTGCGCGCGCCGCGGACTGTCCTGGAAACAAAAGCAATCGACCTCGTAGCCGAGCTCGCCGAGCGTCGCGGCGGCGGATCCACCTGCAAGCCCGGAGCCGACGACAAGGATCTTGTGCTTCCGCTTGTTCGCGGGGTTGACGAGTTTCATGTCCCGGCGGAACCGCTCCCATTTGTTTTCCAGGGGGCCCGGGGGCACGCGCGCATCCAGTGTGGAATTACGAGGGGTCATTTCACGACTCCGAACCAGATGGCCAACGGGACGAGCGAGTAGCCGCCGCAGATCAGCGCGGGCAGCGCGAGCGAAACCGCCTTCTTGGCGCGCAGCGCACCCAGTCCGACGGTTTGGAACATGCTGCCGACCGCGTGGTGAAGATGGAAGAACAACACGACCTGCGCCGCGAGATACGACAGCGAGATGAGCGGATGCTTGAACCCCGCGAGGACCATCGAGTACGGATCGATCGTTCCCGCCTCCCAGTCCATGCCGCCGGTATCGACGACGTGAAACGTGAAGTGCAGCAGGTGAAACACGACGTACGCCGCGATCAGCCCGCCGGTGAGCAGCATGTAGCGCGAACCCCACGACGCCTGCACGGTGGCCTCGTGCTGGTAGCTCACCGGCCGCGCCTCCCGGTTCTCGCCGGTCAGCTTGATCGCGTAGGCGATGTGAACGACGAAGGCGACCAGCACGGCGCCGCGGCCGCCCCAGATGATCAACGGGTTGGCTCGCAGCCCGATCGCGTACCCGTTGAGCTGCTCCGGCCCGGCGAACACGAGAAGGTTCGCGTACAGGTGCATCAGCAGAAAAAACAGGAGGAAGGCGCCGGTGAGCGCCATGATCCACTTGCCGCCGATCGAGCTCCCGGCCAGCTGCAAGAGCCGGTTCGGGCGCTTTTGACGATTCAATCCGCGCATGGCCGTAATCGTACTCAGAGCGCATAATTGCAGGCATGACTCGCACGATGTTTCTGCTCGTCGTATTGGTCGTGACCGTCCCGGGCCGGGCGGCCGACGACGACATCAAGGGCGCGGCGATCGCGGCGCACGTCAAGACCCTCGCCCACGACAAGTTCAAGGGCCGCGCCGCCGGATCACCGGGTGCGCGGGATGCCGCGGAATACATCGCCGTCCGTCTGCGTCAGTTCGGTCTTGATCCGATGGGAGACAAGGGCACCTACTTTCAGGCCTTCGACCTTCCGCGCGGCTTTGAGGTGGATCCCAAAACGTCACTCAGTGCGAACAGCAGCAAACGGACGGCGATGTTTTCGCACGGCAAGGACTTCAAGGCGCTGTCTCTGTCGGGTCCGGGTGACGTGCGGGGCTCCGCGGTTTTTTGCGGGTACGGCATCGCGGCGCCGTCGCTCGGGTACGACGACTACGCCGGTATTCCGGTCAAGGGCAAGGTCGTGATCTGTCTTCGGCACGCGCCCGGGTTTTCCGACAAAAAGAGTCCGTTCTCGACGCCGTCGGCCAAGAAGAGGTTCTCGCCGTTTCAGGCGAAGGTGGCGACGGCGGTCGGGGCGGGGGCGGCGGCGCTGATCGTGATCAACGATCCGGCGTTTGCGCGGGCGAAGCGCAAGAACGACGTGGCGCTGCAAAACGTGGGCGGCAAGTCGTCGTCGATTCCGGTGTTTCACATGACCTATCGCGCGGGCAAGAAGTTCGCGAAGGTGTTGGGGCTCGACCTGCGCAAGGAGCAGCGGCGGCTGGACAAGGCGCTCAAGCCGCGTTCGCGCGTGCTCGAGGGCAGCGTGCACGTGAACGCGATTCTGGAAGAGCTCAAGCTGCCGGTGCGCAACATCTTGGCGCGCCTGCGGGCGCCGCGGGGTCCGTCGCCGCGGGAAACGGTCGTCGTGGGGGCGCACTTCGACCACGTCGGGCTGGGCGCGTACGGGTCGCTCGCCGGGTCGAAGGGCAAGGGGGCGATTCACAACGGCGCGGACGACAACGCGTCGGGCACGTCCTCGGTGCTGGAGATCGCGCGCTTTTTGGCGCCGCGGCGTGAACAGCTCCGGCGCGACATTCTGTTTTGCTGGTTCACCGCCGAGGAGCTCGGACTCTTGGGCTCCAAGCACTACGTCGCGCATCCGGTCGTGCCGCTGGAGAGCTGCGTCGCGATGCTCAACCTCGACATGGTCGGACGGCTCAAGGGCGGGCGCCTGCAGGTGGGCGGTACCGGGACCTCGCCGATCTTTCCGGATCTCTTGAAGCCGCTCCTGCGCCGCGAGCGCATCGTGTCGTATCGCTTTAACCCTGGCGGACGGGCGCCCAGCGACAACACCTCGTTCTACGAGAAGGGCATGCCGGTGCTGTTTTTTTTCACCGGGCTGCATTCGGACTACCACCGTCCGAGCGACGACTGGATGCGTGTCGACCGCAAGGGGGTCGGCAAGATCGCACGGCTCGCCGCCGCCGTCGCGCTGGACCTCGCGACGCGCGACAGCCGGCCGCCGTTCACGCGCTCGGACGCGAGTGGCATGTCCACCGGGCCGCACCTCGGCCTCTCGCTCGAGCCGCGGCGCGACGGGGTGTATGTGAACTACGTCGAGAAGGGCAGTCCGGCGCGGCGCTCGCGCTTCAAGGTTGGCGACAAGATCGAGGAGTTCGACGGGCAACCGATCAACTCGATCACGAACTTCAACCGCATGCACCAAAACACCAAGCCGGGCCAGAAGATCAAGATCACCGTGCGCCGCGGGCCGCGCCTGCTTGAGCTGACCGTCAAGCTGGGGAAGAATTGAACCCCGTTTCGATGGCGCTGCGGTCGCTGCGGGAACGCCTGCTGGCGACCATCCTTACCGCTGCGTCGATCGCGCTCGGCGTGGGGCTGGTGGTCGCCGTCTTGTTGCTCGAACGCGAGTCGCGGGAGGCGTTTTCGGGCACGGCTCTCGGCGTGGAGATCCTGGTTGCCGGCGACAAGGGCGGCCGCGTCGAGTCGCTGCTGTCGGCGCTCTACCACGTCGGGCGCGCGCCGGGCCGCGTGCCCTGGGAGTACTACGAGCACCTGCGCCGAAAAGAGCCGTACGTGCAGTACGCGATCCCGCTGGCCTACGGCGACCGGTACCGCGGCTGGCCGATCGTCGGAACGACCACGGAAATCTTCACGAAGTTCGCACCTCGTCCGGGCCAGACGTTGGGAACGGACGGCGATGTCTTTGGAAGCGCGCCGCGCCAGGCGGTGGCGGGCTCGCGGACGGGGCTGCGCGCCGGCGACACGTTCTCGCCGTCGCACTCGGGACACGACAACGACCCGACGCACCGCGGCGAGACGTTTACGGTCGTCGGCGTCGTGCGGCCGACCGGGACCGCGCACGACCGCGTGCTATGGATCGATGTCGAGGACTTTCTGGCGCTGCGCGGACACGACCGCGTCGCGAAGTCGGTGTCGGCGGTCCTCGTGAAGAGCAAGGCCAAGAGCCCGATCATTCTGGAAGGCCTGATCGCGCGCATCAACGAGAGCCCGCACGCCCAGGCGATCCGCCCGGTGCAGGTCGTCGGCGAACTGTTCGTACTGGTCGGCGGCGTGCAGCGCATCCTGCAAAGCATCGCCGTCCTGATCGTCGTCGTCGCGGTGCTGGGTGTAATGGTCTCGATCTACAACACGATGGCCGCCCGCCGCCGCGAGATCGCCATCCTGCGCGCCCTCGGCGCCAGCCGCCCGAGAGTGTTTTCGACCATCCTGCTCGAGGCAGCCCTGATTTGTGTGTTGGGGGGGGCCGGGGGCCTGCTCCTGGCCCACGGCGGCGCCGCCTGGGCCGCCCCCTGGGTGGAATCCCGAACAGGAGTGCTGCTGAACGGTGTCGGAATGCTCCCGGAAGAACCCATGATCCTGCTGCTCTTGTTCGCTGCGGGCTGTGTCGCGGGGGTGGTCCCGGCGTGGACGACCTACCGCGTTGATGTCGCGCGCGCGCTGGAGTAGTGGCTCCACGGCCGCGAGCCCGATGTCGCGCTGCGTGAGCCAGCTGGCTCACCCAAGAAGCCGCCCACATCTTGACCATATGTGGGTTCGTGCTACGCTAGGGAATGAGCCAACAATCAAGGAGAGCGCCATGAGCCGCATCTCGATCGATGTCACGGACGCTGAACACCAACGCCTCAAGGCGATGGCAGCCTTGCAGGGCAAGACCATCAAGGAGTTCGTACTGTCGAGCACGTTGGGCACAGCCCGGCCGGGCTCCGACGCAGACCAAGCCCTCAAGGAGTTGGAAGCCCTCGTAGATGAGCGGGTGCGTGAAACACGCGAGAAGGGCGTGAGCAATCTCACCGTGGGGGAGATCTTTACGGAAGGCATCGCGGAGTCCGGGCGTGGCCCGGATTCCTGAGTACGAACTCGCTCTCGGCGCAGCCCGCGACATGCGCGAGATCGCGCGCTACCCAGCCAAGACTTGGGGGAAAGAGCAGGCACATCGCTACAGGGAGGCGTTCATCGCCCACCTGGAGGCTCTGGCCCGACGCGAAGTCCGGGTCAAGTTTCCTCTGTCCCATCGCGCCGAGGTGCAGTCGTCCCGTTGCGAGCACCACTACGTCATCTCGATGACCCGCGACGACGAGCCCCTCCTGATCCTCGGTATCCTGCACGAGAACATGGACTTGCCGGCACGGCTGCGTGAACGGCTCGAGGCGGCAGAGCATGATGGATGAATGGAAACGCGGGTGCGATCGAACACCGCTTCGATGCCGATCTCGCTCTTGTCCGTTCTCTCGGCATGGGCCGCCCCCTGGGTGGAGTCCCGAACGGGAGTGATGCTAAACAGCGTCGGAATGCTCCCAGAAGAACCCATGATCCTGCTGCTCTTGTTCCCTGCGGGCTGTGTCGCGGGGTGGTCCCGGCGTGGACGACCTACCGCGTTGATGTCGCGCGCGCGCTGGAGTAGCGGGCTCGGGGCGACCGTCGAACCGTCG
The DNA here is from genome assembly GCA_021776735.1 of Planctomycetota bacterium. GTDB lineage: Bacteria > Planctomycetota > PLA2 > PLA2 > PLA2 > JAJFFH01. The sequence continues at coordinate 61,494 of JAJFFH010000052.1, forward strand.
ACGCGGAGCTCACGCGCAGAGGCGTACTTCGGGCTTGCGACGGAGGTGCTTGCACGAACAGCTGCGTGACCGATCCCGGTGGTCTACGTCGCGGGCAGCGCCAGCACGAACGCGGCGCCGCCGCCGTCGCGGTTTTCTACTTCGATTTCGCCGTTGTGGGCCTGGACGTAGTGGTGGACCAGCGCCAGGCCGAGGCCTGAACCGCCGCCGGCGTGGGCGCGTTGGCCGCGCATGAACGGTTCGAAGATCTTTTTGTGTTCGTTTTCGGGGATGCCGGGGCCGCGGTCGAGGATCGAGAGGCGGATGCGCGCGCGCCCGCGGGTGCGGTCGAGCACCGCTTCGATGCGGATCTCGCTCTTTTTGGTCTTCTCGCTGCGGCCGTACTTCACGGCGTTGTCGATCAGGTTCACGAGGATCTGGGTGAGCGCGTCCTTGTCGAAGTTGATCGCACCGAGCGAATCGGGCACGGCCATGACGAGCTCGAAGCCCTTCTCGCGCAGGTAAGGTCCGAGTGTCTCGGCGACATCGCGGATCACCGGGGCGGGGTCGCCGACGCGCATGTCGAAGCGTTTCTTGCCCTTCTCGATCCGGGAAAAGTCGAGCACGTTGTTTACGAGCCGCGCCAGCCGTTCGCTTTCGGCCGACAAGAGGCCGAAGTACTCCTGGACCGTCTCTTCGTCGCGGACCCAGCCCTCCTTGAGCATGTCCGCGTACATGCGGATCGACGTGAGCGGCGTGCGCAGCTCGTGCGAGACCGCGTTCACGAAGTCCGCCTTGCGCTCGGCGAGCTTGACCTCGGCCCGCAGCGCGCGCCACAAAAACAACGTGCCGAGCACCACGAGGACGAGCACGACGCCGATGATCCACGAGAGGCGCGCACCGGCCTCGTCGAGCCGGCGGCGCAGCGAGTCCGCCGGGTGGAGCGCGATCTCGAGTTGGTAGTCGGGCGGCAGCAGAACCTGTTCGGCGTTACGACCTGGCGGGACGATCGAACGGTGGAGTGCGACGGGAAGTCCGAATGCGTCGCTGCCGGTGACGCGTCGTCCGGCGTCGTCGGGGATGAGCGCGGCCCGTTCGATGCGTTCGTCGTAGCGCGGGACGACCCGTTCGGGGCGCAGGGGGTCGAGATATCGCCGTCCTAGCCTGTCCACGTCCATGCGGAAGCCCTGGAGTAGTCGCCGGCGTCCCGGCAGGATTATCACTCGCACGGCGAACGCCCCTTGAAGCGAAAAGGTCGAGCCCCAAACCTCGACGGTCGTGTCTCGGCTTCTGCCGCTGCCGCCCGCGGGACCGCCGAGGTGTCGCTCGACGAGGATGGCGGGCACGGTCCACTTGCGCGCGAGGTTCCAGTTCTCGGGCTGGCGGATCAGTTTGCGTGCGCGCCGCCCGCCCGCGAACGAGGCGAGGTCGCGCGGGATGTCGCCGGTCCAGGGAACGCGCAGCGCGCCGGACGGAAGGATCTCGAACCAGTCGTGCAGCGCGAGCCGGCGATCGTTGCGCGCGATCTCGGGGAAGGCGAGCGCCTGCTCGCCGCCGCGCAGCGGTCCGTAGGCGTAGAACGGCCGCGCGACCTCCTCGCGGTGCAGCGCCTGCAGCTTGCGGACGAGCCCGTCCACGATTTCGTCGGCGCGTTGTTCCATCGCGTCGCGCTCGCGGGAGATGAGCATCGTGCGCTCGCGGTCGAGGCCGTGGGTGCCGAGGTAGAGCACGGCGCCGACGGGGACGCCGACGAGAACGACGAACAGTACGATCAGCGTGTTACGTGTCGGCAAGCCGGTAGCCCTTGCCGCGCACGGTCAGGATGAACTGCGGATTGGTCGGATCGACCTCGACTTTTTGGCGCAGCTTCATCACGTAGTTGTCCACCGTCCGCGTCTGGATGCCGGCGACCGGGTACTCCCACACCTTGACCAGCAGCTCGTCGCGCGTCACGACGCGGCCGCGATTTTCCAGGAGAAACCGCGCCAGGTCGAACTCCTTGGGCAGCAGCGCCACGGGCGCGCCCTCGCACCAGGCCTCGCGGCGCGTGAAATCGATTTCGAGCCCGCCCAGGGTGACTCGCGGCGCCGCGCCTTCGGTGCCCCGTTCGTCGCGCCGCAGGTGCGCACCGACGCGCGCGACGAGCTCGCGCACGGAAAACGGCTTGACCACGTAGTCGTCGGCCCCAAGCTCGAGCCCCTTGACGCGATCCGACTCCTGCCCGCGGGCGGTCAGAATCACGACGGGCGTGGCGATCCCATCCTCGCGCAGCTTCGCGAGCACCTCCAGCCCGGCCATGCCCGGCAGCATCAGATCGAGCAGGATCAGGTCATACCCGCCCTCCCGCGCCTTTTCGTAACCGACGCGACCATCCACGACCGCTTCGACGACGTGGCCATTGAACACGAGCGCATCATGCACCCCCCGCGCGACGGCGGGCTCATCCTCGACCAGCAAGATCCGCTTTTTCATCCTGAGTGGGGCTCCAAACTCTGACGCTACACCTATAGACACCGCGAAGTGTCAACAGTTCGTCATCAACAACGCGGGTTACGATGTTTTTTCCGTGCCTCGCACTCTTGTTCTCCTCGTCATGGCCGCCGCGCTGGCGGTCGTGGGCTTTCTCGGCTGGACTCTTCTCGATGATCGCGCGCCCGAACACGGGGCGGAACGGGGCCAGGGCGCACAGTCCAAGACGCCGATCCGCCGGGATCATGCAAAAAAAAATGGGGGGGGCGGGGGCGCGAAACGCGCCCGTGACACGGCACCCGTAGCCGTGGAGTCGCGCAAACTGAGCGGGCGGGTGCTCGACACGGCGGGCCGGGCGATTCCCGGCGTGCTGGTGGCGGCCCCCGGCGGCCCGCGTACGGTCACCGGGTCTGATGGCGCGTACGTCTTGCGCGTGCCGCCCAAGCACTATCTTATCGAGGCCCTGGCCGTGGGCTACCTGCCGGGGTCCGTGAGCCTGGACCTGTCGGCGGATCGCGAACACGAGTTCCGGCTTGCCGAGGCGGCGTCGCTCAGCGGCGTGGTCACGGACGCGGATACGGGTGCACCCGTCGCGGGGGCGGCGGTCTATGCCATCTCCGCCGAGCGGGCGTTCCTGGACAAGCCCTCGCGGGCCAACACGGCGTCTACCGACGACGCCGGCCACTACCGGTTTTTTGGCTTGGCGGCCGGCACGACCGATCTTGGCGTGCGCAGTGCCGGCTACCTGCCGTCGCTTGTCGAGGACGTCGTGATCCCGACCGGCGGCGAGCATGAGCGCAGCTTCCGCGTCCAGCGGGGGCGGCGGATCGACGTCGCGGTCAAGAACGCGGACGAGCACACGGTCGTGTACGTGTCGCATCCGGAGCTGCGTCGCGAGCATCTTCCGCCTGGCGGATTGCCGCTGTTGGCGGACGCGCTCATCGGCCGCGGTCTGGTGTCCGTCCCCGTGATGCGCGCGGCCCCGAACGGGCCGGCGTACGTGCCGCAGGGTCCGATCGACGCGGAGGCACGCAGTCCAAAAAAGATCACGGAGCCTGGCCGAGGCAGCGTGCGCGACCACGCCGGCCCGCGGCTGGAGCTCGAGCTGATAGACGCGCGGCCGATCGAGCTGAAGATCGTCGATGGGGTGTCGGGCAAGGAGCTCAAGCCGACGATCACGCGCGAGAGCAGCGGCGCCGCCGAACGGTTCCCGGTCGAGCGCACGCAGGACGGCACGACGCGTGTGCCGGCCGACGACCGCCGCCACACGCTGCACCTGGAACTCGAGGGCTACCAGCCGGAGACGCTGGATCTCCTGGCCGATCAGCATTCCTATGAGGTACGCCTGCAGCCGCTCGCCGAGGGCGCGACCGGTGCGTTCTTCCTCGAGTTCACGCCGCCGCTTGCGGACGGGCGCATTGCGGTTGTCGGCCGCGATGCCGACGGCCGGCAAAAGTGGGTCAAGCACGTCGAGCGTGCGGATGAAAAGGGGCGCTGGGAGGTCAAGGGCGTCCCGGTGGGCGAGTGGTCCGTCTCCGTCCTGGCGTCGGGCATGATCCCGGTAACGCTGCCCGTGCACGTCACGCGCGGGTTTCGCGCCACGCACCGGGTCGCCCTGACGAAAGGCGGCGGGATCGAGCTGAAGATCGTGGACCGTGACGGCAAGCTGCTCGACAAGGTCGCGCTGCTGCTGCGTAACGACGCGGACGTGCAGATCGACGTGCATGTGCATTCCGTGCTCGGCGGTAGCCGCGCGTTCGTCTCCGTGAATTACCTGCCGGTGGCGGCGACGATCACGGCGGATAGCGGCCTGGCCCCGGGGGCCTACACGATCATTGCCGCGCGGCAGGGCTACACGCAGGCCAGGACAAGCTTCGTCGTGCGCGGCACGGAGACGACGCCCGTCACGGTCACCCTTGCGCCGCGTTGATCTCGCGATCACGCGTGGCCCGCCAGAAACGGGCGAGCTCCTCGGGCAGATCGATCGCGTCGATCGCTTCGAGCGCGCGCTTTCCGGCGGCCGGTTCGGAGCGGAGCAGCGGACGGATGCGGGTCAGTTCCGCCAGGAGCAGGCCGCGCAGCGTATCTGCGGCTTCGGTCGCGGCGGTCGTGTAGCGGTGGTCCGCCATCGCGTTTGCATAGAGTGCGATCGCACCCTTGAGCGATTGGTCGGGATCGGTGGCGATTCCGCCGAGTGCTGCGCGTGCGGATTGGTGCAGGGACTCGCGCGCCGACAGTTCGCGCATCCCCTGGACGATCCCCGCTCCGAGGAGGACGGCGGCGATTCCGACCAGCATTCTCCGGCGCCTTCTCTTCTTGCGCCGGCGTGTGTGTCCGTCCTCGATTGTGCCGATTCGCTCGGCCGCCTCGGCGCACTCGCGATCGACAGCGAGCACGTTGCGATAGCAAGTCAGCGCGCGCGGCTCGTCTTCGGCTTTCCATGCTGCACGCGCCAGCACGAGCAGCTCGCGGGCCGCCATCTTGGGCTCGTGCAGCCGGATGTAGGTGGCGGCGATCGTCTCGCGCAGCTCCCGGCTCCCCGGTGTCCGCTCGAGCAGGCGCTGATAGATGTCGAGCGACTCTTCCAGCAGGCCGTTATCGGACAGCGCGGTGCCGAGCCGCATGCCGACCACGACGAACTGCTCCCTGTCGCCGCGCTCGTCGTGCAGATCGAGCATGCGCTCCAGGGCGGCGGTCTCGTGCGGCACCAGGTCTGCTGCCGCTCCGTAGGCCTCAATCGCGCCGGGGATGTCGCCGGCGCTCTCGTGGTTGCGCGCCATCCGCTTGTGTTCGCGGGCCGCGTCTGCCGTGCGCCCCGCGGCAACAAGTGTGCGCACGAGCTCGCGCCGACTCTCGGCACAGTCACCGTCGAGCTCGAGTGACGCGTCGAGAAAACGCACGGCCTGCCCGAGGTCGCCGTTCTCCTCGGCGCGGCCCGCGAGTGCACGAAGCTCCGCGGCGTCCGCCTGCTTGACCACGCCCCGTTCGGCGAGGCCCGCAAGAAGCCGCAGCACATGGAAACGGCCGTAGGGAAGTCTGCGCAACAGGTCCGCGACATCGTGGGTTCCGTCGATCAGCGCCAGAAGTTCACGCGTGTCGCCGTCCGCTTGGGCGGGATCCTCGCCCGCGTGGGAGTCGAGGACCGTGTCCGCGGTGACCGGAAGAAAGATGTCGCGCTCGGACCGGATGCGGTGCGCGATGGAGTCCCACTCATCGACGCGTCGCGCGGCGTCCACGGCGAGCGCGGTCGGGTCCAGCGCAAGTCCGCACTCGACCTGCTCTGGATCGAAGTCGGACGGCACCAGGCGCTTTTCCTCGAAGACGAACGACGCCTCGTCCCAGCGAAACAGCGGCACGAGCTCTTCGCGCACGGTCGCCTGCACGGCGGTGTCGAAGCGTTCCGGGGTGAAACTGCGGCAGCCCGCGAGCAGTTCGCGAACCGAGCCGCGCCGGTGACCGTGGACGACCTGTGCGAGGTCGTCGGAAGAGACGGCGTCGGCCTCGAGGGCGAGTGCGGCGTAGTCGAGGCTGCGGTCGGGCCACGCGCGGAAGGCGCGCACGAGTCCATCCTCAAAGAACACGGTCGCCCGGCGCGCGCGCTCGCGCACGGTGAGCACACCGGTCAGGCGATTGAACGCGATATTGGAAAAGACCTCGGGCAACCCGATGGTCGCGACTTCGCCGGCGAACCCCATATTTGTCTTGGCACTGCGTTTCCGGCTCGCCTATCGGCATTTCGTCGGCTCCTGCCGAAGCTGCGTCCCGAATCGAGGCACCGCTTGTGGATTCCGGAGTGGGATCCAGACCCCGGTTGCACCCTATAATGCGCCCAAGCGAGGCCCGCCGGATTCCCGTCGGATTCCAAATGGTGGGCAGGGACGGCCTTGAAGATCTTGAACAAGCTACTGTTGTTACTAGGGCTCGCATTGCTGGCCGAGGGGGCGCGTGCAGACACCCTCAACCTGGCCGAGGGCGGATTCACGCCGAGTGCGCTCAAGAACAGCCGGAACATCTTCGGGTACGTGCCCCGGCTCAAGCGCAAGGAGACGTGGGCCTCGCGCCAGGTACGGGCGATGCGCGCGCGCTCGTCCGATCGCCGCTATCGAGCGGCGCGCGCGATGCAGGACGAAGGGGCTGCCTCTGCGCGCCGCCGTGACCGGGAGCTGTCCACGAGTTCCGGCAGCAACTCGCTCGGGTCCATCAACCTGTCCAACGCGATCGAGGAGTCGGGCGGCACGGACTCCGTACCGCTGACGGGGGTTTCGGAAGGCACCAGCGGGATGACGATCGCCTTCGTTGCCACCGACGTCGAGCTCGCGCGCATGGTCGGCGTTCCCGACTCCGCGATCACGGTGGCCACCGCGGTCATCGACCTTACGGACAAGGCGACCGCCGCCGCGCTGAGCATCCAGGGCCTGCTCGCCCGCGAGCTCAACATCGACTGGACGTTGTTTTTCAAAAACACCGGCACGCCCAGAGAGGGCGACATCGCCGAGAGTGGAGAGCGCAAGGACCATGGTGGCGACACGGCCGATGAGGACTCGGAAAAGTTCGTTGCGGTCGCCAACCGGCGCCGCGCCGTGCGCTCGGCGTTCAACATCGGACTCGGCCTGCTGATCGGGATCCTGATGTGGGTGGTCGCCCGGAAGCTCTAGGATCTAGCGGCGCTCACCGCAGAAGCGCAGAAGCGCAGAATACGAATAGGAGCAGAGAGAGGGATGAGGGGGCGTGTACAGCGTACGGACGGCGATGCTGTCTGGTCGCGCTTCCCGGGCTTCGGCCGCTCCTAGCCTGCGGCTACAGCGTTCCCGGCACGGCGCCCGATAGGGATTTGTGCGCCCCCTGTTTGTCTTGCTCCTCGTCTTCGCCCTCTCGCGCGGCGACGAGGTGGTTCTAACCAACGGCCGCCGCCTCTCCTGCGAGATCGTCAAGGAGACCGACACGGAGATCCGCGTGCGCCTGCCGCACGGCGTGATGGCGATTCCGCGCAGCAAGATCAAATCGGTCCAGCGTGAAGCGAGCAGCCGCTACCTGAAGCGCGAGGCGCGCACGAGCCTGCGCCACGGGGCGACGAAGAGCGCCGTGGAATTGCTGGCGCGCGCGTTTGCGGAGAACCCCGGCGACGCCGCGATCCGGCTCGACTACGCGAGGGCGCTACTCAAGTACGCGCACGAGCTCGTGGCGCAAAGCCGGTTCGACGAGGCGCGCGCGACGTTGGCCCGGTTGAAGCGAATCAAGACGGGCCTGCCCGCGCCGAATCTCCGTGAGGAGCGAAGGCGGGACAGCGATGTCTTGGCGTCGGCGGCGCTTGAGCGCACGATCACGCGCGAGGAAGATCTCGCGGCACGGCTGCTCGCGCGGGGCGAGGAGCTGGTCTCGGACGGACGCTACAGGCAGGCGCTGGCCTACTTCGACCACTGGCGCGTGCGTCGGCCGGTCGATGACCCGGTGGCGCGGCGCAAGATGGCGGCGGCGCATCTGGGCGCGGGCGCCGAGGCGGCCAAGGCGAATCTCCTGCGCCTGGCGCTGGACCACTACCGAGCGGCGCACGCGTTCGGGGAGCGCTCAGGCACACGCGCGCCGTTGTTCCTGCTGACGCCGATCGCGGTTCTCGAAGAGCTTCGCGAGGGCGACGCCGAGACCGCGCGGCGCCTGCTCGATCGCATCGAAACGACGTACCCGCAGGCGTCCGTCCCCGTCTACCTCGAGGCGGTGATCGCGCACGTCACCGGCGACGTGGAAACGGCCGTGAAGGCGTACGCCGCCGCGGCGCGTGCCGCGGAGTCCGAAACCGCTGGCGGGGGCACGAAGGGCATCTCGTACGACATCGCGCGGGCCTACGCGACCGCGACCCTGCGTGTGGCGATCGCGCGTCCTCCGCAAGAAGGCGTGAAGAAGTGGCGCGAGCTGTTCCTGGAGCCGCTCAAGCGCGAGACGAGTCGGCACTTCATCGTCTTTGCGCCCTCCGAAAAGACCGCGGCGGAGATTGCGGCCACGGCCGACCGCGTCTACGAGGAGCTGTGCCGCGACCTGCTGGGTCGCGTGCCGGACGCGCCGCCCGCGGAGATCGTGGCACATCCGACGCGGCAGGCATACCTCGCCGCTGATCCGGACCCGCCCGGAACCAGTCTGGCCAAGGTCACCGTGGCGCGCGAGCAGACGAGCGGCGTGGCCTATGACACGCTCGACGAGAAGGGCAAGCGACTCGTGCGCGTCGAGCTGATCGCCGGCGACAAGAACTTCTTGACCGACACCTTGCCGCATGAACTCGTGCACGTTGTGCAGCGCCGGGGACTGGGCGCGTTTCGCCGCGGCAAGTGGCTGGACGAGGGGCTCGCGATGCTGCACGAGAGCAAGGAGTCGCGCGCGAACCGGCTCGGCATGTGGCGCACCCTGTCGCGCGCCGCGATTCCGCTGCCTGAGTTCCTGGGCCTCAAGTCGATTCCGCCCGACAAGGTCGCGCTTTTCTATCAACAGGCGCACGCCTTCACGACGTTCCTGCACGAACTGGGCGACGGCAACGACTGGCTGGTCTTTCTGGATCGGTTCGGTCGCGACGGCGACTTCGCTGTTGCCGTGAAGGCCGCCTACAAGGTCGAATCGGCCGAGGTCCTCGAGCGTCTGTGGCTGGGCGCGATGCGCAAATTGCGCTGACGTGCTCTTCGCTTGACCGCCGGTTTCTGAGTAGGATACGCCCTGCCGGTCCGGAAGGACCGGGCGGAGGTGGCCATGAAGCCGGCGATATCGACCGCGATAGGATCCTCGAAGTTGCTGCTCGGACTGCTGCTCGTCTGCGGCTGCGGCACGAGCCGCAAGGCGCAACTCGAACAGGTGGCGAAGGACTGGTGCCAGACGATTCGCGCCAGTCAGGTCATTCCCGTTTATCCGCTGACGGAAGACCTCCAGCCCGGCGACCTGTTCCTCGTCGACATGGACGTTTCCGAACAGCACGAGCAGTACGAGGAGAAGGGCTTTTTACCCCTCGACAACCACCTCGCGCGGCTGGCGGACATTTCGTACGCGGAGTTTTATCGGTCGTCGTTCGCACCGGGCGAGCCGCAGCCGAAGAACTGGCTCGAGCAGACTCCGCCGTTCAGCCTCAAGGCGCCCGAGGCTGCGTTTCCGTCCTATACCTTCACGGCGTCGCGCGGCGGCGGTCTCAGCCTCGCGGTCCCGCTCAGCGGCGTTCCGGTCGGACTGAGCCTGCTGGGCGCACAGGAAGCGACCGGCTCGGTGACGATTTCGGACGCGCACACGTACGGTCTGCCCATCATCGACATGGTGGCGCGGGTCGAGGCGTGGGCGGGCTCGAACCGCGCGTTCTTGGCGCAGTATGCGTCCACCGACGACGAGCCGCGGTTCTTGCGCGTGGTGTCGCGCATCTACCTGACGGGCGAGGTCGATATCACGCTCCAGGATGCGCGCAGTGTCGGGGCCGATCTTGCCGTCGGTGCGCCGCGTCCGGTGGAACTCGTCACCGCCAAGACCGGTGGCGACACGGGTGCCGTGACCGCCGCGAACTACAAGGAGAACGTGTCCGAGCTGAACAAGATGGTCGCCGAGGGATCGTCGGCCACCGGTGCAGGTGGAAGAGTGAAGATCGCCGCGGCATCCGCGCGCTCGATCACGCTCAAGGAGAAGTTCGATCGCCCGCTGGTCATCGGCTACGTCGGTTTTGACATGAGAATCCTCGATGACGGACTGCTCGGCCCGCCGGTTCCGTCCCTGGCCGTCGTGCGTGGCCAGCGCGAACCGGGCAAGAAGAACTTCTTCTCCGCACCGGACCGGCTCTACATCGCGACCAAGGAACGCGCGCGCGCGAAGACTCCGGCCGAACTGAAGACGATCCTCGAGTCCCTCGGCGTCACGTCCCCGGACCCCCTCGACTACAACAAGTTCAGCCGCGCCCTCGCGCGGTGGCGCCGCAAGCAAGACGACAAGGATGCCGCGAAACAAAAGATCATCGCCGCGATCAACGCCGCGAGCTAGTCGGAGGAAACCATGGCAGCCGTGTACGACGACTACGACCTCGTCCCGGGCCGTTCCCCGCAGGACTACTACGACGAGATCAAGGATCTACTCCTCGACGCGGACTCGGTCGAGGTCATCCGCCACGCGGGAAACAAGCTGTTTTTTCGCGCGTGGTTCGGCAAGCGCAAGGACGGCTCGATGGCGGTGACGCCCACCAAGGACGAGTTCTAGTATTACTGCTAGTATTACTGCTAGTAGAGCCGCACATCGACGGGATCGCCGGGGGCGTGGCCTTCCGCGTTCTTCTTGACGATAACGAAGCCGTGGGCGCGGACCGTTGACGTGAGAATCGAGGCGCCGCCGATCGCGAGCGGGACGACCTGTTCGTTTTCGATGCGGACGCGGACGTAGTCCGTGCGGCCGAGCTGGGACGCGATTTTCTGCTTGAGCGGCATGCGCACTTTCGTGTGCGGCCAGTTCGGGTGGCGACCCGACAGCAGGCGGATCGCGCGGCCCGCAAAAAAGTCGTACGCGCACAGGCACGACACGGGGTTCCCGGGCAGCAGGAACACCGGCTTTTGGTGCACAAAGCCGATTCCCGCGGGGCTGGCTGGACGCATCGCGACGCCGTGGATGGAGAGCTCGCCCAGTTCGCGCACGAGCGACGGCGCGTGGTCTTCCTGGCCGACACTCGATCCGCCGGAGACGAGGACGCAGTCCGCCCGGGTTGCGGCGACCGAGAGTGCCTCCCGGAGCGCTTCTTTTTCGTCGCGCACGATGGCGCCGGTCAGGAGCTTGCCGCCATCGCGTTGCACGAGCTGCATCAGCATCGGCGTCGCCGCGTCCACGATCTTGTACCCGTCGGGCTTCGAGCCGGCGGGCAACAACTCGTTGCCGGTGACGATGAGGGCGACGTAGGGCTGGCGGACGACGGGCACGCGCGGAAATCCGAGCGAGGAGAGCGCTCCGAGATCCTGCGGGCGCAGCCGTCGACCGGCCTTGAGCACGACAGTGCCCCGCTTGATGTCTTCGCCGACCCTGCCGACGTGCCGGCCGGGGGTGACCGGTGCGGTGATCGCGACGGAGGCATCGCCGTCCCGCCTTCGCTCCTCGCGGAGCTTCGGCGCGGGCTGGCCCGTCTGCTCTTTTCGGGTTTGTTCCACCGGTACGACCGCGTCGGCACCGTCCGGCACGGGCGCCCCGGTCATGATGCGCACGCAGGTTCCGGGCTCGACGGCAGCGGATGCGGGGGCGGCAGGTAGGCTCTCGCCGACAATCCGAAGGGTGCGGAGGTCGGTCGGGGTCGCGCCGAACGTCTCCTCGGCGATCACCGCGTAGCCGTCCATGGCCGCGCGCGCAAACGCGGGCACGTCGGTTCGCGCCGTCATGTCGGCGGCGAGAACGCGTCCGCCCGCGGCGAGGAGTTCGGCCCACTCCGCGGCGAGCGGCGCCACGTGATCGTCGATCAGCGCCGCCACGTCATCGACGTCGGCACGCCGCGAAAAGCCGCGCATGCGGGGGTCGTCGTTCATGATGGCGCCGTGCCGGAGAGTATAGAGGCCGGGAATAAATCCCCTCACAACCTCACTCAGAACACTACCGTGGAGCTGCGCAAGAGGCTGTTGGCCTGGTACGGGCGGAAAAAGCGCGACCTGCCGTGGCGCCGCACGAGCGATCCGTACGCGATCTGGGTGTCGGAGATCATGCTCCAGCAGACGCGCGTCGCGGCGGTCGTGCCGTACTACGAACGGTTCCTGGCGCGCTTTCCCGACGTGTGCGCCTTGGCCACCGCGCCGCTCGATGACGTCCTCGCGCAGTGGTCGGGCCTCGGCTACTACCGCCGCGCCCGTCATCTTCACGCCGCCGCGGCGATCGTCGCGCGGGACGGCTTTCCGGGCACCGCGAAGGAGCTACGCGCGTTGCCCGGAATCGGCGCGTACACCGCCGCCGCGATCGCGTCGATCGCCTTCGGCGAAGCCGCGGCGGTCGTCGATGGCAACGTCGAACGCGTGGTGTGCCGTCTCGCGGCCGGCGACCTGACCAAGCGCGAGATCGGTGAACGCGCCCAGGCGTGGATCTCGCCGCGCTCGCCCGCCAACTTCAACCAGGCCCTGATGGAACTCGGCGCGATCGTGTGCACGCCGCGCTCGCCCTCGTGCCCGCGCTGCCCGTTGCGCGAATTCTGCGCCACCCGCTCGGACCGATGGCCGACACCGCGCAAGCGGGCGGCGCCGATCGACAAGCGCGTCGAAGTCGTGTTCGCGACGCGGGGCGGGCGCGTGCAACTCCTGCGGCGTTCGGGCACGGCATTGCTCGACGGCATGTGGGAGCTCCCTTCGGGGAAGCAGACGGACGGCGATGTTCTGGCCACCGTGAAGCATGGCGTGCTCAATCAGCGGCTTTCGTACCGGGTTTGGCCCGGGCGCCGGACGGCGGCGGGCGCGCGCTGGTTTACGGTGCGCGAAGTCGGTGAACTGCCGTTGACAACCGCCGCGCGCAAGTGCCTGAAAGCGGTGGGCTTCTTGCCATAATGGTAGCCATGCGGACGGTGCTACTCGCGATGGTCGGTTTTTTGGCGGCATGCGGCGGTGGTGGAGGAGGACGCGTTGCGCTCCCGCTGGCGCTCGGGTTCGATCTGGGTCTGGTTCCCGCCCGCGCGGCGGCCACGCGCGAGATCGTGATCGGCAACCCGCTGCAGGGTGACGCGTCGGTCGAGTTGGTCGGCGATCCCGACGGGCCGTTTTCACCCGCGCCGGGCGAGCTTCCCGGCGTGGCGGCGGGAGGCGCGGAGTTTCGCCTCGACGTGCGCCTCGTGCCGCCGCAGCTCGCGGGCGTCGTGTTGTTTGAAGGAACGTTCGTGCTGCGGTTCAGGGGGCCCGGGGGCACGCGCGACGTCGAGGTGGCGCTGCTCGCGACGCCGGAAGTCCCGACGCTTGCATTGACGACCCAGGGGGTACTCGACTTCGGTCCGGTGCTCGTCGGCGAGACCGCGTCGCGCACGATTGTTCTGCGAAACACGAGCACGTTTTCGCCGGCGACCGTCATGTCGATTACGGATCTGCCGGCTCCGTTTACGTATCAGCGCGGCGCGCTGCCCATGACCCTTCAGCCGGGCGAGCGGTACTCCGCGGCGATCCGGTACGAGCCCGTCGAGTTGGGCCAGCCGTCGTTCACCGTCACGGTCGGCCACGATGCCGGTGCGGGGCTGGTTACGCAGGTCACCGCCAGGACGGACACCTGGATTCCGCGGATGGTGACGGAGTTCGGCGACGTGGCGGTCATCGGTGACGAGACGGACTGGCTCGAGGTCGAGGTGCCGCCGCACGCGATCAGCTTCACGATTGAGGCGTACTCGGACGACGCGACCATCGGTCTGCTCGAGTTCCAGGGACCGGGCGGGCACATCTACGAGAACGACACGGCGACCGGCGTCTACCTGTGGAACCCGAGCACCAGCGGGGTGTTCACGGCGACGGTTCCGCAAAGCGACCGGCCGGAACTGGATCTGCAGGGCGGCGGTCTCTACCGCTTCCGGCTCTATTCGTTCCTGGGCTCGGCGGCGTCGTTTGAGATTCGCGTAATCGTGCGCAACCGGCTCGGTGGAGTCTCGCGCGACGGCGTACTGGATCTCAACATTTTCATGGCGCGCGCGCTGAACGCAGAGACCACCCAGCCGCGCTTCGACCAGATCATCGACGAGGCCGATCGGATCCTGGCCCAGCAGGGGATCCGGATCGGCACGCGACGGATCTTTTTTCTCGACGACACGCGCTTCAACGACATTCAGACACAAAACGAGTTCGAGGACCTCTTGAAGGAGAGTGCCGGCGCGCCCGAAGACGCGCTCAACCTGTTTTTTGTCAACGGCACCTTCGACGACAACGTCCTCGGCGTTGCCGCGCGCATCGCCGGGCCGGCGCGGAACGGCACGGCTGCGTCAGGTGTGATGGTCGATTACAACGCCGGTAGCGTCGCGACGGCGGGCCATGTGATCGCCCACGAAATCGGCCACTTTCTGGGGCTCTACCACACGAGCGAATCGGCATCGGGGTTCTTCGACATCATCGACGACACCCTGGAGTGCCCGCCGACCGGCACGAACGCGGTCTGCACAACGGAAGGCGACGGCAACGTGATGCACTGGCGCGTCGTGTCACGCGACGACCTGTCGGACGGTCAGGGCAACGTGTTGCGCGCGCACCCGCTGATCCTGCCGGCCCAGGGAGGCTTGGCCGGCCTGCTCGCGAGCCCGACCGCGCCCGCGGGTCCCAAGGGCCCGGTCGCGCCGGGCTGGTGCGGCACGAAAGGCTGTGCCTGCCGCGATCGGTGACCGCTCCGGCAACAGTCCCGCGGGGGCATCGCCGTCCGTGTGCGTTTCTCGGATGCGGTTCCCGACTGGCTCGGTTTGCGACAGGGGACGAGAAGGGCCGAACGCCGGGGCTGCAATCCGGATAATGGCGGCATGACATCGACCTATCCGCCGCCCGCCGATTTTTCCGCGGTGTCGCATTTTCCGTCCATGGATGACTATCGCGCCGCGTACGAGGCGTCGTTGGCCGATCCCGAGGCGTTTTGGAGCGAGCAGGCCGAGCGCATCACCTGGAAAAAGCGGTGGGACACGGTGCTCGACTGGGACTTTGCCGCGGGCCGGATCAAGTGGTTTGAGGGCGCCACGCTGAACGCGTGCGAGAACTGCGTCGATCGGCACGTCGCGGCCGGGCATGGCGAGCGGGACGCGATGATCTGGGAAGGCGACGGAGGCGAGACCGAGACGCTGACGTATGCCGACCTGCTCGACCGCGTGTGCCGGTGGGCCAACGTGCTTCGTGACCATGGGGTCAAAAAGGGCGATCGCGTCTGCCTCTACCTGCCGATGGTGCTCGATCTTCCGATCGCGATGCTTGCCTGCGCGCGTATCGGTGCCGTGCATTCGGTCGTCTTCGCCGGGTTCTCGTCGGCGTCGTTGCGTGACCGCATCCTCGATGCCGAGTGCTCGGTGCTCCTGACCGCGGACGAGGGCGTGCGCGGCGGCAAGACGATCGGGCTCAAGGCGATCGCGGACGAGGCGCTGGAGGGCGCGGACTGTTGTACGACCGTGCTCGTCGTGAAGCGCACCGGCGCGGACGTCGATTTTGTCGAGGGTCGCGATGTCTGGGTCGCCCCGATGCTCGAGGCCGCCGCCCCCGAGTGCCCCGCCGAAGAAATGGGCGCGGAAGACCCGCTGTTTATCCTCTACACGTCGGGTTCGACCGGGAAACCCAAGGGGGTGCTGCACACGACCGGCGGGTACATGGTCTACACCTCGTACACGCACGAAAAGGTCTTCGACCACCGCGAGCGCGACGTGTACTGGTGCACCGCGGACTGCGGCTGGATCACCGGCCACAGCTACATCGTGTACGGACCGCTCGCCAACTGCGCGACGACCGTGGTCTTCGAGGGTGTGCCGTCGTATCCCGACTGGGGCCGTTTCTGGGAGGTCTGCGACAAGCACCGGGTCTCACTCTTCTACACCGCGCCGACCGCGATCCGCGCCATCGCGCGCCACGGCGACGGGCCGGTCAAGGCGCACAAGCGCGACTCGCTGCGCCTGCTCGGCACGGTCGGCGAGCCGATCAACCCTGAAGCCTGGCGCTGGTACCACGAGGTCGTGGGCGACCAGCGCTGTCCGATCGTCGATACGTGGTGGCAGACCGAGACCGGCGGCATTCTCATTTCGCCGCTGCCGGGCGCGACGCCGACCAGGCCCGGCTCGGCCACGTTCCCGCTGCCCGGCATCCAGCCCTGCCTCGTCGATGACGCGGGCGGCGAACTCTCCGGCCACGGCGTGGAAGGCAACCTCTGCATCAAGTTCCCGTGGCCCGGCATGATGCGCACGATCTACGGCGACCATCAGCGGTTCCTGGACACCTACTTCAAGCGCTTCCCCGGCAAGTACTTCACCGGCGACGGCTGCCGCCGCGACGACGACGGCTACTACTGGATCACCGGTCGCGTCGACGACATCGTGATCGTCTCCGGCCACAACCTCGGCACCGCCGAAATCGAGAGCGCGCTCGTCGCGCATCCCGCGTGCGCCGAGGCCGCGGTTGTCGGCGTCCCGCACGAGATCAAGGGCAACGCGATCTACGCGTTTTGCATTCTGAACGACGGCTTCGAAGACAGCGAGGAGCTCCGCAAGGAGTTGGTCAAGGGGGTCCGGGGGACAATCGGCCCGATCGCGGCGCCCGAATGCGTGCAGGTCACGCCGGGTCTACCGAAAACAAGATCGGGCAAGATCATGCGCCGCATCCTGCGCAAGGTCGCCGCGGGCCACACCGAGGATCTCGGCGACACGTCTACGCTAGCCGACCCGTCGGTGGTGGATGCGCTGGTGAAGGGGCGCTAGGCCGTGGAATCCGGTACGGCACGGCACAGCTTGCCTTCGGGGTCGGCTTGCCCGTATGACTCGGAGCGTAGGGGCAGGCCCGGACTCTGGTGTCGCCGGGGCCGTTGAGACTACACGCTTCGCTTCCGCCGCCAGGCCAATACGCCCGCCATAGCCATTCCCGTCAGCAATAGCGTGGCCGGCTCCGGGACAGGCGACTCCCTCACGAGTTTCCATACCGGAACCCCCCGGCGGGCCCCCGAAAGGAAATGAACCAAGGAAAACAGCGGTACCGCCGGATATCCCGGTCCAGGATGTCCCGCCACCGGAGAACAGGGTCAGTTGGATCCGACCGCCGGTCACGAATGCATCCCAGCGGGAGCGGGAGGCACCGGCCGCGGGGAGCAATGGGAGCAGTTCATCGGAGCCCAGGGGTGCATCGAAGATGATGGGATCGACAACGTTGCCAGGGACGATTTGGTCGTAGGTGACGGTGGTTATACCCGTACCGGAGTACATCAAGCTGAACGCCGTAGCGAACCCGGACCCAAGGCTGAAAGTGGTCGTTCCCATCGGCGCGCTGTCGAAGTCGATGAAGCCGGAAACCGAAACGCCGTCCTTCGCTATCGACAAGACGTTGTAGCGTCCCGTGAAGGGATCTGCGAACGCGGTTCCGATCAACAATACTAGTGCGGTAGCCAACGGTCCGAGCTTCATTCTCATCGTGTCTACGCTCCTCTCATCTCCGCTTGTAGTGCTTCGAGTTCCCCAACGCGAATGCAATCTCGCGCTCTCCACCGTTACGCCGAAAGCTTGTTTCCTGAGCAGCGGCCAACAACGTTCACATCCTGAGACGTTTCGGCTCCGCGGGACGACCGACCCCAGCGACCCCGCGTCCCGAAGCCGCTAGCGCTCTCACCGCCAGAGGTTCGGGTCGTCCTCCGGGCGGCGCTTCTTGTCTTCCGGGTCCGCCTCCTCGACACGCTTGTCGAAGAGCCGCTCCGCGTCGCGCTCGCGCTTGGTCTGTTCGTCGAGGATGTCTTCAAAGCCCGCCTGCTCTTTGGGCTGCATCGCTTCGGCCCAGGCGTCGTCCACATGGCGCTCGATACGCACGGACTTGTGCCGCGTGTCGATGCGGAACTCGACTTTTTCGCCGGGCGCGACATCGAGCATCTGCAAGACGTCCTCCGGCAGCGTGATCTCGCCCTGCGGTCCGATGGTGAGGGTGCGTGCGGGCTTTTTCGACATGCCGTTCATTGTGCCCGATTCCGCGCCGCGAGACTGCCCGGAAACGGGCGGTGCCGCGCGCGTTCAAAGAAGCATGAAGGCTCTTCTCGGCTTGATACTCCTGCTCTTTCCGGCGCGGGCCGGCGATCTCGACCGCGCCGCGTTCCTCAAGGCGTTCGCGGACAAGGTGAGGCGCAGCGGACTCGGCTTCGAGGTTGTTGACGTGATCCCTGATCTGCCGGTGCGTTACGGCACCTTTGCCGACTTGGATGGGGACGGCGATCTCGACTACATCGCGACGGAGATGAGCCACCGGCGGGAAAACGTGCTCGTGTTTCGCCGTGACGGCGGGACCTGGCGGCGCATTTCCACGGCGTCGTCCTTGATTCGGGGCCGCCATCCGCTGACGCCCTGGGTGCTGCCCGATGCGGGCGACGGGCGTCCCGGCGTGCTCGTGCCGGTTGGTTGGGCGCCGTACTTGGTGCTCTACCCGACGGACGGAGCGGGCCGGTTGCGCGAGCGGGCAGCGCTCTCGCTCAAGAAACACCTGCCCCGCCGCCGGAGCAAGCCCGGTGGAGTGGACAACAACCCCTATCACGTGACGCGGGTCGGCTCAGGCTTTGTCGAAGGTGAAATGAGGGACGGCCGCGTGCGCCGCCTGTTCCGCATCGACCTGACGCAACGTCGCCGGAAGCTGGTGGCGAAGGGCTCGTCGACGGCAGCGCGGATCGATGACAACGGCCGCTTTCGCCCGAAGTTGCTTCCCGCGTCGTACCACGAGACCGAACGTGAACGCATCGTGGGTCGTGCGCTCGGTTCGCGTCCCGCCAACGATCCAAAACACCCGTATCACGACGGCGTCTTGTCGCGTCTCCTGTTGGGCGACGACCTCGTGATCCTGACGACGGACTTCGCGGCCCATGAATTCCCGGGCACGCGCGGGGCCGATGGCCGGTTGGACTTTGGCCGCGAACGCGCAGACCCGCGCTGCATGAAACTCGCCTGGGCGCGTGCGCTGTGGCCGGCCGACCCCGAATCCGTGCGCGACTCACCGGGATACTGGGCCGAGTTCACGCGGTCGCGCATCTGGACCCATGATTCTTCGGCGACGGTTCCGCTGAGCATCGTGAGTGGGTTCAACTCGTACCACGTCCTGTATCAGCGCGACGGCGAGAACCTCGTACCGTCCTTCGTGCATCGAAAGCACTTCGACCTGCCGATTCCCCCGGGCCAAAAACGGGTCGTATTGCCGTGGGTGCACCGCGACGAGGCGCACCTTTGCCGAGACGCGACGGGGGATGGCGTGCCGGAGACGATCTCCGTCGAGTTGATCGCGGATCGTCGGGGCGGACCCAGCTACAGCCACGTGTTCGGGTGGCCCGGCGTCGTCCCCGAGAGACGCAACGGCATCATCCGCAACGTCAAACCCAAACTGCACGTAAAGTTTCCCGAGGTCGTCGACTATCCCCGGGATCGTCACCTGGGCCTGCCGATGGAACTCGAGGAGATCCCGGTCACCGGCTCGAAGGAGAAGCGCTGGTGCATCTACTACCGGCCGTGGCAGGTCGGTATCTTCCTGCGCGCCAAGCCGCGGCGGTGAGGGCTATCGCGCCACGACTACGATGCGCCGCCCGACCGTGCCGATGAGCACGTCGTACGTACCGACGGGCAGGTCGGCGTGAAACAGTCCCGCGCCGTCGGTGCCGAGCTGCGTGATGAGCCGCCCGTCGCGGAACACGCGCACGATGTCGCCCGGCGTGCCGTCGCCGTCGAGCCGGCCGAATGCCGCGCCGTCGAGGTGAAACGCACGCCGGCCGAAGACATCGCCGTCCGTAAGCTGTATCCGGTCGAACCGTGTTGCATGCCCCGGCGCGGTGACGACCAGATCGTACTCACCCGCGGGAAGTGGCCCGAGTCGGTATGAACCGTCGGTGCGCACGCGCACCGACGCGATCTCCTCGCCGGATTGCTGCACGCTGACGGTCGCGCCGGGGGCGTCGACGAACCCCTCGACGAAACCGGCGCGGCTCGGGTCGACGAGCGTTGCGGCCGGGCGCAGGCGCCACGCGCCGCCGGCATGGATGACGGACATGCGCGCATTGAGGTCGATCTGAAGTTCGAGCCGACCGCCGGCGTCGAGGCGCAGCACCTGGCTGAACGAGATTTCGCGTGCTCCGTCGGCGAGGAGCGGGGCGCCGTCGACGGTGTGGCCCGCGGCGGCAAGCGTGAGGCGCAGGCGGTAGATGCCGGGCTTGACGTCGCGTTCGGCGAGTAGCGCGCGCACGCCGTTTTGCAGCGTGAGGAGTTCGAGGGTCCGACTCGCGTCGAGCAGTTCGATGCGCGTGCGGTCGCCGATCAACTCGAGGCGGTCGACGACGACGCGGACGGATCCCGCATCGTCGAGCGGACTGTCGGAGATGAACACGGCGAACGCGGTGAGGCCGCGGCCGGTGCTCGGGCTCGAGGTGAAGCCGTAAAAATCGGGTTCGGAACAGGCGGCGAGCAGGATCGTGAGCAGGAGAAGGGGGGCGCGGGGGCGCATGGGTTTACTCCGAAGCGTGCAAGGACCGTCTTTTTCACGCGAGCCAACCACGCACGATTGTACGTCCACCGGCGCCGACGGGAAGAGCGTGCCCACGGGTCGATCCGGTTTTGACATGCGAGGGCGCGCGCGCCACCGGGGGGTGTTTGCGTCGGCTCGGCAAGGACCGGGATCGTGAAGTGGCTATTCCGGGCGTGTGACCGTGCATGCCGGCAGGGACTGCAGGAACGTCTTGCCGTAGCGCTTGGTGACGATCCGGGGGTCCAGGATTGCGACCTTGCCGCGGTCGTCGTTGTCGCGGATGAGCCGGCCAAATCCCTGGCGCAACTTCAGGACCGCCTGCGGCAGCGATAGCTCCCGGAAAGGGTCGCCGCCGTCCTCTTCGATGCGTTCCGCGCGCGCCTGCTGGAGCGGGTGGGTCGGGACCGCGAAAGGCAGGCGCGTGACGACGACGAGGCGCAGGTGGTTGCCGCGCACGTCGATGCCCTGCCAGAAGGTGTCGGTGCCAAACAGCACGCAGTTGTCGTGGGCGCGAAAGGCATCGACGATCATGCCGGTCGGCTGGTCTCCCTGGCGCATGACTCTGAGCCCGGCGTTCTTCAGGATCGGCGCGAGTTCCTTGAACGCGGCGTCCAGTGCGCGATAGGCGGTGAAGAGTACGAAGGCGCCGCCGCCGCTCTCCAGGACGAGCTCGCGGGTGCGGTCGTGGACGCCCTTTTCAAAGCCCGCCTCGTCGCGCGGCTCGGGCATGCGTGGGTTGAGCTCCAGGGTGCACTGGCGAACAAAGTCGAACGGGCTGCCGAGCGCCAGCTCGTCCGGTTCTTCGAGGCCGACGCGGCGCCGCAGGTGGGCGAACGAATCGTCGACGCGCAGGGTGGCGCTCGTGAGCACGACGCTGCGGATGTGGCGAAACAGGGAGCGCTTCAGGATCGACGCGACTTCGCGGGGCGCGGCGCGCAGGACGGATCGCTCGCGGTTGCGGCCCGACGCCTCGACCCAGTAGACGAGGTCGGGGTCGAACATGCCGTGGACGAGCTCGAGTGCCGCGCAGCTCTGCTCGAGACCTTCGGTGCGGGCGCGCCATTCCAGCGCGAGGCTCTGGTCCTGGATGTCCTGGCCGTGATCGCGCAGTCGTTTCGTGAGCTCGCGGAGGGGCACGGTCAGCGGATCGCCAAACTCGCCCGGCTTGCGGAGCCGCCGTTCGCCCTCTCGACCGCGCACCTGGGCGACGTTGTCGAACAGCACGGTCAGTGCGTCGCGCGTCTCCTGCAGGGCGTTGTAGAGGACCTTGCCGACCTCGACGCGTTCAAACAGACCCGCGCGGCCGCGGCGGCCCAGGAATCGGCCGAGTTGACGCGAGATGCCCAGCCCGCTGAGCCGGACCCCGAAGTGCGCGGCGGCACCGTCCTCGACTTCGTGCGCTTCGTCCAGCACGAGGGCGTCGTAGTCGGGCAGGACCTGCACGCCTTGCTCGCGCAGCGCGAGGTCGGCGAAGACGAGCGCGTGGTTGGCCACGATCAGCTTGGCGGCGTACATTCGCCGCCGCGACCGCTGGTAGGCGCAGGTCTCGTAGAAATCGCACTTTTTTTGGAGGCAGTTGCCGGATTCGGCGCAGGCCACGGCCCAAACGTCGGCGCTCGGGCGCACGGCCAGGCTGGCGCGGCTCCCGTCCTCCGACGTCTCCGCCCACTTGGCGATCCGCACGAGCTCCGTGGCCCGCTTGGGGTCCGAAAACAGCCCCTCCTCCTCGATCGCCATCTCCAGCCGGCGCCGGCAGACGTAGTTGCCCCGCCCCTTGGCCAGCGCGACCGGAAGGTCTTCGAGGCCCAGTGCCCGGCGGAGGAGCGGCAAATCCCGCTGGACAAGCTGCTCCTGGAGCGCGATGGTCCGGGTCGAAATCAGGACCGTGGCCTTGTTTTGGGCCGCGTGGAGCAGCGCGGGCACGAGGTAGGCGAACGACTTGCCGACCCCCGTTCCGGCCTCCACCATGAGGTGGCGGTTCTCGACGAAGGCCTCCTCGACCGCCTCGGCCATGCGGAGTTGCTCGTCGCGCGGCACAAACCCCGGCAGGGCCGCCGCCACGTCCGAGCCGAGCCCGAGGCAATCCGTTGCAGAGCGCATTTGTCGAAGATCCTGCCGGTAGGTTACGATCCCCCAGTGCCCAGAAGAACAAGTCCGCGAGGGCTGGTTCTTAGAGGACAAGAATCAAGTATGAGGACAGCGTCCATGAGGAATCTCCTGATCGCCTTGCTCGCGCTCGCCGCCTGCAAGACCACCGAACACCAGGCGAAGACCACCAGCCCGACAACGCCGCGCGTGGGCCGGGTCTCGGAGCGGTGGGAGGTCGTGGACAAGGCCGACGGAACCAGGGTCGGCTTTGTCGAGAAGACGGTCTACGACGATGGCCGCTGGTTCTACTGGGTCGTGGACAAGGACGATTTCGACGTCAAGTACGGCTACATCCTGGGCAACAACTCCGCGTACAAGTACCCCATGCACGCCGGCCGCCGAGCCAGCGAGGCCGAGTCGATCGGTGCGGACACGATCAGCTCGAACGCACGCCGCATTCTGGGCTACGAACGTCCCGTTGAGCTGCGCCGGTCATCGCTTCAGGCACAGATGGATGAACTGCGTGCGAAGCAGGCTGCCCGCCATAAAAAGCAAATGGGGGGCGCGGGGGCAGGCGCCGGCGACGGTGACAGCGACGGCGAAGACGCCGACAACGACGACGAGTGAGCGCACCCACCGATCCCCGGTCCGCCGCGAACCCTCTTGAATCCTCTGGATCCGAAGAGGCCGCCGCGGACTTGCCCTTCGACGAATTCGTCTACCGCGCCATGGACGACAAGCGCGCCGAGGACATCGTCTGGCTCGACCTGACGGGCATCACGGACCTGGCCGACGCGATGATGATCGCGACCGTCACGAGCCGCCCGCAGGCCGGCGCCATCGTGGACGAGTGCGAAAAAGAGCGCAAGCGCCGCGGTCTGCGCCGCCTGGGCATCGAAGGCGAATCTGGCTCGACCTGGGTTCTGCTCGACTACGGCGACCTGATCGTCCACCTGCTGATGCCCGAACAGCGCGAATACTACGCCCTGGAACACCTCTGGGCCGACGCCAAGCGCGTCAAGTAGGATTGGGCGGTTCGGCCCTTGCGGGCCCACCAAATCGTTCGCGATAGACAAATCCGCCTCGTCGCGGGCTCTTGTCTCATGAACGTGACGAAACGGCGTGATTGGGAAGTCTGGTACGAGGAGCATGGCGCGGCGCTGCTGCTCTACGCGCGGCAATGGACATCATGCGTCGCCGATGCCGAGGACATCGTCCACGAAGCGTTCCTCGCATTCTGGAGATCCCGCCGCCGCGCGCGCGATCCCCTCGCCTATCTCTATCGGTGTGTGCGCAACTCGGCGCGGCGCCGACACCGTGAGGTCGCGCGGCGGACAAAGCGCGAGACGCTCACCGCGCGGACCCGTGTCGAAGCGTTCTGGTCCGGAGCCGAGGACGCCGAGTTCGCGCAAACCGTCCAGGCACTGGTCGAATCGCTCCCCGAGCCGCAGCGAGAAGTCCTCGTCCTGAAAATCTGGTCCGGGCTGACGTTTTCGCAGATCGGATCCAATCTCGGCGTGTCGCCGAACACCGCGGCGTCGCGCTATCGATACGCCCTCGATGCCCTTCGCAAGACCCTTCAACGGAGAAACCACAATGCCTAGTACGACGCTCGAACAACGACTCGATGCCTTGCGTCCGCAGCCGCCTCACGCCCGTCTCCACTCGCGCATCGCGGCACGCCTGAGGCGACGGAAGGCTGCACTTGTCCTGGCGGCCGCGACGATCGTGACCGCCGTGGTTGCCGTAGCGGTCGTGGGAGTGAAACAAGGCGACGACGGTCCCGGCACCCGCACGCAAGACATCCGCGCCGGGGACCGTCTTGTACTCGCCGGTGTGGCGAAGAGCGCGGGACGTTCAACGGCGGCAAGCGCCGCCGCGATCCCCCTGTACTGGAGGGCAGCGTTGTCCGACGTCATTGTGCGCGGCACGTTCGTCGCCGGTGCGGACGGTGGCGAGGACTCGCTCACGGTCCTTGAGATCATGAAGGGCGCATTGCAACGGACACGTTCGGCGACGAACGTCAGGCTCCCGGTCGAATTGCCCGGCGCTCGAGCGGGCGCGCGCTACGTCGTATTCTTGGTCCGTGATCGTGAGGGCCGGCACCACGTCTTCGGCACGAGCCAAGGCAGGATGGAAGTCGGCGGCGGCGCCCGACTCGGAGTCGTCGAGTTGGCCGGGACCGGGGTCGATCCGCGAAGCGTGGGGCTGTATCGGCGCCCGAACTGGGAGCCCCTGTCGAGTGATCGGTACCTCGAGCTTCTGGAAACGGCGATCGCGAAAACGAAGACGGTGGACGCCGTCGCCGCACGCTACAAGTACGGATCAACGAGCGGGCTGTACTGGGCCTACCTCGCGCACCAACGCGATAACGGCAACGCGTTGCGTGTTCTGCGCCGGGTGCTGGACACCGATGTCGATGCCGTGTCGCCGGAGGAGCTGAACGACCACGCCGGCGCGGCGCGCGCGTTGGCGTGGATGGCGACCGACGCGTCACTCCGCGTTCTGGAGCAGTACTTTCGACGGCTAGTCGCCGTGCGCAATCGGGACCGGGTTCGCTATGTGCAGAGCGCAGCCCTACGAACCTTGACGTTCGTGCCTGCCGAGGATCTGAAGGCCGCGCGCGAGTTTTGCTGGTCCGTCGTGGGGGCAATTCCAGAGGAGAGCCGGAAAGAGCTGCACGCCGCGCACCAAAAAATCGCACGCAGACTGAAGATCGACGAACGGCTGCCCCTGAAGGACGACACGCCTGGATCCCAGCCGGCTCCGCGCCGACCGAAAGACAGTGCGGCCCCTCCGCCCGCGTCCCCGGATCGGCGCTGAACGCAGGGACGGTGACCGCGCTGTTTCAGACCTGTAGAGAATCGACTAGACCCGCGATCGCGTTCCTCGTCGGCCTTCGAGTTCCCAACGCGAGGTAGAAAAGCGAACGAAGATTTCCTTTGGGGTCGTTCACTTTCGCTGGCCACAAGCTTGCACGGCGGGCGGCTTCACTCGTGATCCGAACAGCCCATGGAACCCACAGCAGTCCGAGGGGGCGAGCAAATGTGATCGCTGCGGCAAACATGATCAAACTCCATGAGGCGCTGTCGCTCGGGCGATCTCACGAAACGGATCAGTTTCCGCTCGCCGAGAACGGAGCCTGTCCGTTTGAGGAGGCGCAACCCTTCGCGAACGTCGCCCGCCGATGTCTCACCGGCGCCGGTCACCGTTTCGGGGTCGCTCGCGGCGAACGTATCCGGCGTCGTCCCGTTTTGAACGAGTGCCTCAAGGACGAGCATCTGAGAAGACGGTGTGGCAGCAACCTCTGCTCCGCTCTCTTCCACGGCAATGTGATGGTTGTAGAGGATCTGAAGGAGCAGTAGCGGAACGGAGCGCCGCTCGCTTCGCGCGCGCCTCGCCTGGTTCATCATTCCGCTCGGCAGATCTTTGGTGGAGAAGAGCGTGTTGAGTCTCCTGCTGAGCCGTGAGTGATCCTTGTCGTCGAGCCAGCGCGTGGCCTCAGCGGAGCCGCGCTCGTCTCCCGCGATTATTACTCTGCGGGCCAAGAGGGGTCTGCCGGCATCCTCTTCCGCGAATCGGCGAATCGCCGGGTCAAAATCGTCCGCCCAACGAGCACCCGGCCACGGATGGGAGTTGCGCCACTTTCGATCGAAGATCCACGGTCTCTTGCGAACACGCGTACAGGCGGATTCTCGGAGTCGAGGAGATTGAGCAGTCCCCTCGGGGTGAGCGCTGTTTTTCCTTGTTGGTGGGCCCGCTTGTGGAGAGCGGCGGAGGGCGACCAGACGACGAGTGGATCGCAAAGACACAGCAGCACGTCTAAATTGCCGAAACCTTGTGTTCCGAATTCATCAATATGACAAAAAAACTCGCCGCATCGCCAGAGCATCGTACTGCAGGCGTTCGTCTTGCGCTCCAAGGAATGGCCGGGATTGCTCCCCACCTACTTGTACGCGACCCCGCGGTCGTGCTTCGCGCCGTAGCAGCGGCGGCAGACCACGCGGAATTCGTGTTTTCCGTTGGCGAGGGGATTGATCGAAGAGTGCTTGGTGAATCCGCGGCCGCCGCACATCGGGCAATCCGTATGGCGGACTGAGACGACGGTGAAGAGCTGGGGCAGTTTCTCCGCGGCGTACGCCTTCAGGTAGCTTGCGCGCGAACCGGGGTTGCGATTGGTTTCCCACCACACGCCGGGGTCGCCGCGGACAACCTTGCTTGAGCTCTTGCCGACCTTGGCGCGCCTGTTCACGGTGAACGATCCGGCGCCGTAGCTTGCGCGGTGCGGCGTCGCCCTGCTCTCCGCTTCCTTGAACTCGGCCCACTCGTCCTCGGACAGTCCGAGACGCTTGATCGTCTTCTTCTTGACCATGCCGGGCAGATCCACGCGCACCCAGTTCTGCGCCGCGCGCAGGGTCTCCTTGCGCAGCACGTACTTGTCGACGAGCCGGTCGAACTCCTCGTGCTTGACGGCGAAGAACCGGCGGCTGCGCTCCTCGTGCTGTTGCCGGTCGATGTCGTCGAGCATCGCGAGCCCCTGGCGCTTGCGGCCCGGGTGATCGCGCAGGAACTGTTCGATCTTTTCCCGTGCGCGCTTGAAGTTCTTGTCGAGGTTGGCGGACTTGCGCGCGGCGCGCACGAGTTCGGCGGCCTCCTTGTCGGCCATCAGCGCCTCGAGATCCTTGAGCCGCGGTGCGATGTCGTCGGTCCACGCGGGGCGAATGATCATCGCCTTGCGGTAGTGCTCGCGCGCCTTCTCGAAGTTGCCCACGCGCTCCATGTGCGTAGCGAACTCGCGGTGCTGGCGTGCGGTCTGCGGCGTCGTGCGCTCGAGGCGTCGCCGGTAGAGTTCGTCGGGCGAAAAGACATCGTTGTCCTTGACTTCGACGTCCTCGACCTTCACCACCTGGTCGCCCGGATAAGGAATCAGGGCGCCGAACCGCTTGACCCAGTGGCGCTTCCCCGCATCGACGCGCACGAGAAGTCCGTCGATGGAACCGCCCGCCTTGAAATACAGCCGGTGCCCGGCGATGAGTCCCTTCTTCTCGCGCTCGGAAAGTTCAAGGCCGACCTTGCGCCGCAATGCGTGGCTGTCCTCCTTGACGAGCGCGTCCCAGCGCACGCGCGCCTTGCGCCCGCCGAACGCGCGGTAGGTAAACGTGTCCTCGGTAAAGCTCTCCAGCCAGCCGCGCACGGGTGCTCGCGGGTCCGACCTGAGGCGGAAGGTGATGAGCTGGCGCTCCGCGGGAACGGCGGCGGCGAGAATGAGCAGAAGGGTGAGGGCGCGCATGGGTGTTTCCATTCTAGATGACCGCTCCGCGCGGGGACATGGATGCATCCCAAGCGCATCGACGGCGCTCCGGTTTGAAACGGGAGGTCCTTGCGGCCAACAGCAAACGGACGGCGATGTCCCTGCCCGGGGCAGGAGCCTACTTGTAGGCGATGCCGCGATCGTACTTCGCGCCGTAGCATCGTGGGCAGGTCTGGCGCCACTGGTGGCGGCCGTCGGCGACGGCGTTCACCGATGACTTGGTGACCACGCCCTTGCCGCCGCAGCGCTCGCACGCGGTGTTGCGGACGTACACGACCTCGAAGAGCTTGACGCGCTCGGCGGCGTACGCCTTGAGCATCGTCGCGCGCACGGACACGTCCTGGTAGGTCTCCCACCAGCGCTCCGGGTCGCCACGGATGACCCGCTTGCTCGACTTGCCCTGCGCCACGCGCTTGTTGACGATGAAGCTGCCGGACCAGTAGGTCGCGAAGTGCGGCGCGCCCTTCGCCTTCGTCTCCTTGAAGAGGTCCCACTCGTCCTGCGACATTTCGAGCCGTTCGCGAACCTTCTTTTCGAGCACCTTCGGCATCACCGTCGTGACCCAGGACTTGGCGGCGGCGAAGTCTGGTTTTTGCGAGGCGAGGAAGCGCTTCACGGTGCGGTGGAACTCCTCGTTCTTCACGCGGTGAAAGCGCGCGCGCTTGCGGTCGATCTGCTTGTTCTCGATCTGATCGATGAGCAGGTAGCCACGCCGCTTCGCGCCCGGGTTGTTCGAGATGTACTCCTCGACCAGCTCCTTGGCCTTGTTGAACTTCAGGTCGAGGTTCGCAAGGCGCTTGGCTTTTTGGAAGATGGCGCCGGCCGCCTCGTCCTCCATGTACTCCTTGAGTTCGGCGAGTCGCGCCTCGAGTTCGGGTCGCCACTTGGGGCGGAGCCCGATGGCCTTGTTGTACTGCGCATACGCGCCGTTGAAGCTGCCGACGTCGTACAGGTAGTCCCCGAGGCGACGGTGTTCCAGGTCGGTCTTCGGCGGCGTGTTCTGCAGGCGCCGGACGTAGATGTCGTCCTTGGAATAGATCGCCGCCTCGGGAATCTTGCGCTCCTCGACGCTGTCGATCCTGTCTTTGGGGTACGGGAGCAGCACGCCTTCCTGGCGAATCCAGTGGCGGCCCTTCGCATCGACACGCTCGAGAAGCCCGATGATCGGATCGGCGCTGCCCTTCATGTACACGGCATGGCCGGGCATGAGGCCCTTCTTTTCGTCCTCGCTCAGCTCGAGCTTGAAGCGCCGGCGCAGGCGGCTGGCGTCATCCGACACGATGTCGGCCCAGCGCACCTCTGTCTTGGCTCCGCCGAACTTCTCGAACGTGAACCCCTTGTCGTCGAACTCCGTGATCCAGCCTCGGAGGGGCGAGTTCGCGTCCTTGCGCAGGCTGAACTCGACAAGATGGCGATCGCCGGCCGAGATGGTCGCGGCGACGACGAGCAGAAAAAACAGGCTTTTTTTCATGACGGACTCCAGCCTATGACTCGGTGATCACGCGGGACGGCTTGAAGCCAGCCCTCTCGCATTCTAGACCCTTGACCGGGCCGATCCGGAGGCATCGCCGTCCGTTTGCCCCGGATCGAGTGTTTTGCCGGGGTGGGGGCCCTCCGGGGGGAGGGCAAGTCAGCGAAAAAGTCGGGGGCTCGCCGCTAGCGACAGGGAGTCAACGGTGCAAAAACAGAGGTAGGAGTCGGCGCGACCGGTGGGGTACGGGAGTTGACCCGAGACACGGGCCTGTGCTTGGGTATGAGCGAGGTGTGGTCGCGCATCGAAGAGAATGGATTGAGATGTCGCATTACGGCGAGCCCGTCCGATCTATGAGCCCTTCCTAGAGCACGCAGCGGTCCAAAACCCCGCCACTGTCGGGATTTCGGCCAAATCAGCGGGTCCTGGAGGCACCCTGCGTAAAGTACTCTTTACGGATCCGGATATCGGATTACCGTAACGGCGAGATATCGCCGTCCGTTTGCTGTGTTCGGGAGGGGTTCTACCCGCCAAACAGGCTGGTGCCGGCAAAGATCAGGCTCACGATGCTCATCAGCTTGATCAGGATGTTGAGACTCGGGCCGCTGGTGTCCTTGAACGGATCGCCGACGGTGTCGCCGACCACGGCCGCCTTATGGGCGTCCGAGCCCTTGCCGCCGTGGGCGCCGGTCTCGATGTATTTCTTGGCGTTGTCCCAGGCGCCGCCGGCGTTGGCCATGAAGATGGCCATGAGCACCGAGGCGAGGAGCGAGCCGGCCAGCATGCCACCGAGCGCGAGCGTGCCGAGAGTGGCGCCCATCACGATCGGGACCGCGATGGCCAGCAGCCCGGGGAGCACCATCTCGCGGAGCGCGCCGCGCGTGGCAATGGAGACGCAGCGCCCGTAGTTCGGCTCGCCGGTGCCCTCCATGATGCCGTCGATCTCTTTGAACTGGCGGCGCACCTCTTCGATCATCTTGTTTGCCGCGCGGCCGACCGCCTTCATCGTCATCGCGCTGAAGACGAACGGCAGGATGCCGCCGATCAGGAAGCCGACGAACGGCTTGACATCGAGGATGTTGATGCCCTTCTTGAGGATCCCGGCCTTGGTCGCGTAGGCGTAGAAGAGCGCGAGCGCAGTCAGCGCGGCGCTGCCGATGGCGAAGCCCTTGCCGATCGCGGCCGTGGTGTTGCCCAGCGCGTCCAGGGCGTCGGTCCGTTCGCGCACCTCCGGGGGACAGGCAGCCATCTCCGCGATGCCGCCGGCGTTGTCGGCGACCGGGCCGTACGCATCGACCGCCAGGGAGATTCCCAGCGTAGCCAGCATGCCGACCGCGGCGATGCCGATGCCGTAAAGGCCGGCGACGTGGTGGGCGCCCATGACCGCTGCGGCGATGAGAATGACCGGGATCGCGACGGACTGCATGCCGACGGCGAGTCCGTGGATGATGTTGGTCGCCGCGCCCGTCTCGCACTGCGCCGCGATCGCCTTCACGTGCCGCTTGCGCTCCGAGGTGTAGTACTCGGTGGCCTTGCCGATGAGCATGCCCAGCACGAGGCCGCCGGTCATCGCGTAGAAGATTCCGCCGGTGTACGGGAAGATGTTGTCCGGACTCAGGTTCACGTCCCACGCGCCGAGCCAGCGCATCGCCCCGTAGGCGAGCAGCGCAAAGAGGCCGGACGCGATGAGCATGCCCTTGAAGAGCGCGGCGGAGAGGCCGTGCTCGTCCTTGGCGCGGACAAAGAAGGTTCCGATCAGGCTGCACACGATGCCGATGGCGGCCATCATGATCGGAAGGATGACGAGGATCTCGTAGCTGCCGGGGATCGTGTCCTTCAGCGAGTAGCCGATGGCCATCGCCGCGAGGATCGAGCCGACGTAGCTCTCGAACAGGTCGGCGCCCATGCCCGCCACGTCGCCGACGTTGTCGCCAACGTTGTCCGCGATCGTGGCCGGGTTGCGCGGGTCGTCCTCGGGGATGCCCGCTTCGACCTTGCCGACCAGATCCGCGCCGACATCCGCGGCCTTGGTGTAAATCCCGCCGCCGACCCGCGCGAAGAGCGCGATCGAGGACGCGCCGAGCGAGAAGCCGAAGATCAGGTCGGGGTCGATGATCTGGCCGTCGCCGCGCCAGTAGGTGAGGCCGACGATGCCCGCGAGGCCGAGACCGACCACGCCGAGGCCCATGACCGCGCCGGACGAAAACGCCACGCGCAGGGCGTCGCTGATGCTCGTGCGCGCCGCTTCCGTCGTCCTCACGTTGGCCGTGGTCGCCGTGCGCATGCCCACGAAGCCCGCGATTACCGAGCAGAGGGCGCCCACGACGAAACAGAGTGCGGTGCCGCCCTGCACCGCCCCGCCGCCGCCGCTCACGGCGACGACTTCCTTGCCCAGCAGCAGCTTGACGAGGTTCCCGTCGTCAAGGATCTGGCGGAATGTGGCCCACGAGCCGACATCCACCCAGATCGTCAGCACCGAGGCGAGCACGATCGCGAAGAACAGAAGAATGATGTACTCGGTGCGCAGAAACGCCATCGCTCCGCGGCGGATTGCGGCGGCGAGACGCTGCATTTCCTCGTTGCCGGCGGGCCAAGCCTTGAGCTTGAAGGACATGATCAGCGCGGCGACGAGGCTGACGATTGCGAGTCCGCCCGCCAAGGGAAGCAGCGTTGAGGAATCGGTCCAGTTGATAGCAGCCAAAAGAGTGGGGTTCACGGCTGGGCTCCGTACGAACGCGGGGCGCCGAAAAGGCGCACCAACACGGGAAAAAACCGAACGCGCGAGGGTACCCCGTGCATGCGGGCAGTCAAGCAACCCCGGGTGGGGCCGTGTGATGGCGCACATGATCGCGCCAGGTGTCCGTGGCGCGATTTTTTGAGGCATGGCGCGAGGCGCTGCGGAAAAAAAAGTGAGCGGACGCAAGTCGGGGCCATCACGGAGTTTGCGACGCACGCCGGCGAGTCGTCTCGAAAAAAACCGACACTCTTGACCGGACGAAGCGACGTAGGGGTGTGAGACGAGTAGGGGCCTCTTACTTCATGTTCGCGATCGTGCTCGCTTGCGCCGCGCTCGCGCCAGTGTTGGGCCGTCCCCCATTGGACCGTTTCTCTCTGGGCGGGCGAGGCTCGCCCGGTGCCGACCACTTGTCCGTGGTTCGCTGGACCCCCGACCTGAACGCTTCCCCAGAGTGCCATCTGATGCTGCTTCCGCACGTGGGGCCGGTCCGCGCCCGGGCCATCGAGGAGAATCGGACGCGCGACGGTCCGTTCAGGGCGCTCGCCGACCTCGTGCGGGTGAAGGGGATCGGTCCGGGCACGATCGACCGGCTCACGGGGTTCGCCCGCGTGGAACCGTCGCGCCCGTGCCGCCCCGAGCCGGTGCTGGCTGCCACCGGTTCTACGGCAGGCGATCGATTTGGGCGATCGTGCTCAAAAAGCCGTCGAGATCCGCCTGCGGAAGGTCTGCCGTGAGTCG
Source organism: Planctomycetota bacterium (assembly GCA_021776735.1). Classification (GTDB taxonomy): domain Bacteria; phylum Planctomycetota; class PLA2; order PLA2; family PLA2; genus JAJFFH01. The sequence continues at coordinate 94,415 of JAJFFH010000052.1, forward strand.
CGCGTGGGCACGGCGCAGTATCGAGGCCACCTCGGCACGCAGGGCTTCGCCCCGCTTGGCGGGGGAGAGCAGCAGGCAGCGGCCATCGTGGGGGTGCTTGTGTTTTCGGATGAGTCGCCGACGGAACAAATCCTGTGCGAGGCGGCTCACCGTGGACGCCTCGAACCCGGTCCGGGCGGCGATGTCCGCGATGCGGAGGTTTTTTTCATGGAGGAGGCACGCGAGCACGTGGCCGTGGGCATGCGTCAGGTCGAGCTTTCCGAACGTTCGGTTGAGGAGCCGGTCGACACGACGGTGGGCCGCCCCCAGCCGAAACGCGATGCAGTCCCGCAGGGGATCAAGCGCCTTGGGGCCCTGCCGAGATTCCTGCCGAGTTTCCTTCTGGGTTTCCTGCTGGGTTTCCTTCTGGGGGCGATTGTCCACGAGGGAATTGTATGTTGCCGCCCTGCCGGGCAGACTGGCCGGATGGCGAGCAGCGCGGAAGACAGGCTCGAGCCCTTCTTGCGGGCCGTGTTGGCCGAGGACATCGGGCCCGGGGACATCACATCCGAGATCTGCGTCCCGGCAAACGCGCAGGGTACGGCTCGGATCGTTGCGAAGGCGCCGGGGACCGTGGCGGGCGTCGAGATCGCGGCAGCCGTGTTTCGTCTCGTGTCCGAGGGGTCGATTCGTGTGGAGGCGCGCGTACAGGACGGGGACAACGTGGCGCCCGGCGAGGTCGTGCTCTCCGCGAGCGGACCGGCGCGGGCGTTGCTTGCCGGCGAACGGACCGCGCTGAATCTGCTGATCCGCCTGAGCGGTATCGCGACGCTGACGGCGCGATTTATCGACGCGGTGGCTGGAACCGGAGCTCGCATCCTGGATACGCGCAAGACTACGCCGGGGCTGCGCGCACTGGAGAAAGCAGCGGTTGTCGCCGGCGGCGGCACCAACCACCGGTATGCGCTGTTCGACGCGGTCCTCGTAAAGGAGAACCATCTGGCTTTTTCCGCTTCCGGTCTGAAGGCTGCGCTTCAGGCGCGCCCCGCGGGCATGCCTGCGATCGTCGAGGCGGAAAACATGGACGAATACCGGCTTGCGGCGGCGGCGGGCGCGGACGTGGTCATGCTGGACGACTTCACCCCGCAACAGGTCGCGGCGGTCTGTGCCGAACGGGGTGCCGCCTCGCGACCGCAGATCGAGGTGTCCGGCGGGATCACGCTCGACAACGTGCGTGTCTACGCGGAGGCGGGGGCGGACCGAATCTCGGTGGGGGCGCTGACGCACAGCGCCCCCCCGTTGGATCTCTCGATGCGCGTCGAGCCTACGCCGCCGGATTCGCTGCCGCCGACGTAGACCGTTTGCGCCGTCGCTACTTGAGAATCTTCTCGCGGGTCGTGATCTTCGCCCCGGCGTAGGCCATCGCGATCGTGCTGAGCAGAATCGCGAAGCCCCAGAAGTCACTGAGGCTGTCGATCAGCAGCCCGACGGCGGGGAGGATGGCGCACAGGATCAACAGCTTGATGTAGAGCTTGGCATCGACGAGCTTGACGCCGAAGAGCTTGGTTCCGATCAGCACCAGCGCGCCGACCGCTCCGACGAAGCCCAGGGTGAACATCCACGGTCGCCCGTAGCTGCCGAACCTGAACAGTACGCGCCAGTGGCTTGGTCTGTCGATGATGAACCCGAGCAAGTAGAGGAGAGCCGAGGCGCCGAGGATCTTCTCGGCCATCTGCATTCCGGCAATCGCTTTTCCGATGTCCTTTTGGGGCCCGCCGCTGTCAGTTGTCGGGGTCTCGGGTGTACCGCCGTCGTTCGGGTTCGAATCGCTCATTTCAGTCTCCGCAGTCTGAGTTTTGGGGATCTTCCGCTTTCCGGAACACGCCGAGAGCATAGGCCGAGCACGGAACGTTGCGGTTCCATTTGCCCAACCAGCCCGCGAGCAGCCGGGGGGTCTTATTCTGATACACCCAGCCCGTCGCTTCCACCTGTTGCGTCTGCAGGCCCGCTTTCTCGGCCAGCCGCCGCAGGTGGGCGGGCCGAAAACGCAGGGCGCGCCATTCCTCGCGCAGGAGCAGCGAGAATAAAAACATGGGCGGGTGGTTGCGGTTGGGTTCCACGGCGGCGACCGGGCCCTGGCTCACCCGCGCCATCTCCCGCAGCACCGCGACGGGGTCATCGACGTGGTGCAGCAGGCTGGCCTCGATAACGAGCGGGAACGAGCCCGAGGCAAACGGCAGCCGGAGCGCGTCCGCCAGAATCCCTCGGCCATCCGACCGGGCAGGATTGCGCAAGAGCAGAGCCCGCGCGAGATCCACGGCGACGACCTCGTGCCCGCGGCGTTCGAATGCTGCACCGAGATGGCCGGTGCCGGCCCCGACATCGAGGATGCGCTCGGACCCGCTCAGCCCGAGCGCGCCCGCGATGCGCGCCGCCTTGGGATCAGCAAACGCCCTCGCCGACGCGGATTCCGCATCCCGGTAGCTGGTGTGCCGCTCCCAGTACCGACGTTCGTCGTGATCCGTCATGCTCGTTTGTCCGCCCAAGCGCCTGCCCAGGCGCCCGACCCCGATCCCGACCCCGATCCCGACGTCCGACCCAGGAGCGGAATACTCGTGCATTCGCCCCGTGGATGTCGAACGACTGTTGCCGGTACTCGCCGGAAGAAAAAACACGGAGGGCCACGGGGGGCCACGGAAGATGAGATGAGATGAGTGGACACCACGAAGTTCACGAAGACCACGAAGGTGAGGAGGAGGAAGAGTGTTCTGTGACGGACTGGAACGTGCGTCCCGATCCCGACGTGTCACGCCAGGGCCCCAAGGGCGCGAAGGCGACCCCGGGGTGCCCCCAACGCCAGGATCCCCGGGGAAGCAAACGGACGGCGATGTCCGTGCCGGCTCCGACCCGTGTTCGCATGTGTTTGCTCAGCCGGTCCACGGCTTATCCGACGGCCGCCAGCACGAACTTCAGGTAACGCCCTTCGGGGCACGTGGCGAGCACCGGGTGGTCGGGCGCCTGGCCGCCGCGCGCGAGAATCTGCAGCTCGCGGCCCACGTCGTACGCGGCGTCGCGCAGCGTCTCCTCGAACTCCGATTCCTGGACGGCACCCGAGCAGCAACTTGCGGCGAGCAGTCCGCCGGGACGTACGACTCGAATCGCGCGCAGGTGCAGGTCGCGATACACGGTCAGGGCGCGCTTGAGTGACGCGCGGTCCGGCGCGAGCTTGGGGGGATCGCAGATCACGAGGTCGAAGCGCCGCCCCGTGCGGTGCAGTCGGTTGAGCGCGTTGCGGGCATCGTCGCGTTCAAAGCGCACGGTGCTCATCAGGTTGTTGAGCATCGCGTTTTCGGCGGCGTACGCGAGTGCCGGCCCCGACGAGTCGATCCCGAGCACGTCCTCGGCTCCGTTGACCGCGGCGTGCAGCGCAAACCCGCCGGTGTAGGTGTGGAGGTCGAGCACGCTCCGTTCGCGAGCGAGGGTTGCGATCCGGTGCCGGTTGTCGCGCTGGTCGGCAAAAAAGCCCGTTTTCTGGCCGGTAGCGAGTCCGACCCGGAAGCCGACGCCGTGTTCCAGGACCGACGGGGGCCCGTCCGGCTGTTCGCCGCGCAGCAGACCGGGCCGCGCCTCAAATCCCTCCAGCGAGCAGATGCGCCGATCCGGCCGCTCGTGGATCGCGCGCGGACCGACGACCTTTTCGATGGCGTCGAGGATCGTCTCGCGCCGGCGATGCATGCCGACCGTCGAGAACTGGACCGCCACGTGGTCGCCGAACCGGTCCACGATCAGGCCCGGCAGGTAGTCGCCTTCCGAGTGGACGATGCGATAGGCATCGGTGAATACCGGCAGGTCGAGGGTGTCCTCCCGCAGCCGCAGCGCGCGTGCGAGCCGTTTCTCAAAGAACGGGAGGTCGGTCTCGATGTGTTCGTCCCGCGAAAGAACGCGCAGTGCGATAGCGGATCCGGGGCTGAAAAACCCGCATCCGATCGTCCGTTCGCGATCATCGACCACGGTGAGCAGATCACCGGCCTCAGGCGCGCCTTCCACCCGATCGATGGACTCACGAAACACCCACGGATGCCCCCGCCACAACGGCTTGGCCCGACCTCGCTTCAAGACAACCCGGCTCACCGCGGAATCTTAGCCAAAACGCCGCCGCGAGGGCGTGCCTCAATCGTCACCGTCCGGGGCTGTCGCATCCCGAGACATCGCCGTCCCGACCTGACGCCCGGCTCGTCCGCTCCAGCGAGACTCAGGGCCGCCGATCATTCAGGCGTGTGTTCGCGTTACGTTAGCGTCAGCCCGATGTGGGCCGTGCTGCTGGTTCTGGCCGCCTGCGCCTCGACCGCGGAGGTCGCTTCGTTGCCGCGCGGTGAGACCCACGTCGATGGCGTGCCGGGCGGGCAGCGGCCGGTAGCAAAAGGGGGGCGCGGGGGCACGAAGCGCGACCGGCCGCCTGCGCCACCGCCGAGGCTACAGGCGGAGAACCCGCGGTTGGTGCCGTACCTGCGCCACGACGTGGACTACGTCGTCGGGGTCATTGGTCCAGACTCTGGAGGCTACGAGGTGTTGCACTACGAGGGTTCGTTTTGGACCCTGTACGAAAGCCACTGGTTTTTTGCGGCCCGGGTCGGCGATCCGTGGAAGCACGTCGAGATGAAAGCCGTCCCGCGCGAGCTCTTTCGTGTGTGCGGCTACCGACCCGCCCGCTTGCAGGACTAGGCTAGGCTCTGTTTGAAAACTCGGCTGGCTTCGGCCGGCTGCGGCTGCGCCATGTCGCTCGCCTGCGGCTCGCGCCGCGGTTCCGCGTCGCGAAACCGCGGCTCGCGCCGCGGTTCCGCGTCGCGAAACCGCGCTGCGTCGCGCCTCCTCGATGTGCCTCTCCTTTGGCACGACTTCGTCGGCGCTCCTTGCCTGGCTTGTCCTCGCTCGCCCTCGGGCCTCACGCCGACTTCTCAAACAGAGCCTAGTACGCGTCAAGCATCGCTCGGGTGGCGGTCGTCGTGGCGAGGTAGTTGAAGTCCGCTTCCAGGCCGAACAGCACGTCCTGTTCGCGGTCGTCGCCCATCAGGCCGAGTGCCGTCGCGGCCAGCTTGCGCAGGGCCGGCTTGAGGTGCCGGTTCTCGATCATTTCGAGCAGGGGTGCCGCGGCGCGGTGATGGCCGAGATGCCCCAGCGCGAGGAGCAGGCGGCGCTGGTCGATGCGGCTCGTCGCGGCCTTGAGACGCGCCAGAAGCGTGGGCATGATCGAACGTCGTCCGAGCATGCCGAGGGCCAGCGCGACGTCCCCGACGAGGTCGTCGGGTGCCTGGCCCATGGCGCGGGCGAGTTGGGTCTGGAGATGGGCCGGCGCCTTGCGCAGCAGGCCGAATCCCTGCGCCGCCGCGCCGCGCACGGACACGGGGAGGCTTGCGCGGCGAACTCTGCGCAGCAGGTCTTCTCTGGCATCGTCGGCGCCCGCGAGTCCGACCGCGATGCACAGGGCTGCGTGCAGATCGTGCTGGCGCACGGTCGACAAGCGTCCGCGCAGCCCGCGTCGAATGAGGTCCGCTTCGTCGGACTTGCGGTCGCGTGCGGCGAGGGCGAGGCCCAGCGCGGCCCAGGGGCGCATGTCGGCGCGGCGTTCGTTGCTTAGTGCTCGGCGGAGTTCCGCGATGCCGGCGGGCCGGCGCGCACCACCCAGCGCAAGGGCGCAGTAGCCGCGCAGGACCGGATCGCGGCTTTTGCGCAGCACCTTCACGAGGGCCTTTTCCACCGGTGTCACAGCCGCCTTGCCGGTCAATTGTCCGAGTCGGAGCAGGCGTCCCAGGGCGAGCGCGGCGGAGCGGCGCGAATGCGGGCCGTCGTCCTGAAGCGCCTTGACAAGCGCCCGTGCCGCCAGCGGATCGCCGAGTCGACCGAGGGCGAGTACGACATGCGAACGCGCCACGTCGGGCAAGGGTCGCCTTGCGAATTGGCTGTTGCCGACGCCGCGCAGGAGTTCGGGCAAAAAGATGCGGTCGCCCGCCAGCCCGGCCGCGAACGCGAGTGCGGCGGCCTCGTCGCGTCGTTTTACGCCCTTCACGGTCCATTCGGCGAGCCTCATGCTCAAGACCCCGTCGTGGCGTGCCCGGAGCCCGGCGGCGATGATCGCGAGTTGGCGTGCGCGGGCGGGCAGGCGCTCGGGCCGCGACAGCAGGGCGACGAGTCTCGTGCGGGTCGCGTCCCGGGTTTTTGTATCGGCTGCTGCCGGCAGCATGCCGAGTGCAAGCGCGGCGGCGTCGCGTATCTCGTCCGGCTCGTGAGAGCGGCCCAGAATTTCGAGGATTCGGTGCGCGTCCTCGGGTGTGCCCATGCGGCCGATCGCGAGCACGGCAGCGCGCCGGACGTCGCGGTCACTGCGACCGTACGCGATCGCGCGCAGCGTGGACAAGACCGCCGGCCGGTAGCCGCCCAGCGGGTCGGGCTTCTCGTCCGGATTGTTTTTGCCGGTGATCGTGCCCGCGTTGTGGAACACATGGCGGAATCCGACGAGATCGGTCCGGTTGCGTTCCCACCATGCCCGCCAGCAGTGATCCACGTTCTGCGCCGCAGCGCTTCGCGGTACACGTCCCGACGCGGCGCCGCGCCGTCCGCTCTGGGCCCACGCCGGAGCCGCCCCGAGAATCAGCACCAACAGGACTCGCGCTCGCATGGACAGTAACAACGTCTCTCCGAGCCTTCCTGCTCGTTTTCGGTCTATGCGGAGCTGCCCTTGTCCGCTTGCGCGATCTTTTCCGCCTGAACGAGGCAGTCGAAGAAAATCGCGCCGTAGCCCATGTCCGTAATGTCGTCGTGGGTCAAGACGTTTACCGAGAAGCCGTCCTTGGCGATCCAGCGGCCCTGGGGGATCACGGCGATGCCTTCGGGGACGCCCGCGTCGATGCGCAGGGGGAGCTTCGCGTCACCTCGGTCGTTGAACACCCGCACGGAGTCCCCGTTCTCCAGGCCCCGGGATCGGGCGTCTTCCGGATTCAGGCGCACGAAGGTGGCTTGTTTCGACTTGAACGCCGGGTCGTGGGCCCATTGCGACAAGAACCGGTCGGCGCTCTTGGGCGTGATGAGGTGAAGCGGATAGCGCTTGAACCGCTCGGGGTCGTTTTCGACCGACTCGCGCGGCGGCGCGTAGTACGGCAGCGGATCGACGCGCCACGAGACCTCGGCCATCTCGCTCTTGAGTTCGACGCGCCCGGACGGGGTCTTGAACTTGCCGTCGCCGAACGGCACGAAGTCGGGCTTGTGGCGGGCGAACGGCTGTTTGCGAAGCCGGTTCACGGACAGCCCCGCGGGCAGGATGCGGTCGAGCATCTCCTCGCGCGGGATCGAGAACTGGTCGGTGGGCAGATCGAGACGTTGGGCCAGGGCGGCGCCGACGGCGCGCAGCGATCGGACCTTGCCGGGCGACTCGAGGCACTTCGGGCGCAGGCGCAGCACGCCGTCCCAGGGCCCGGCGACGAGGTCGAGTTCCTCGAACATCGACGTTGCCGGCAAGACGATGTGCGCGCGCCGTGCCGTGTCCGTCAGGAACTGGTCCACGACGCAGACGAAGTCGAGTCGGGCGAGCGCGTAGTGGGTCGCCGACGCGAACGGGTTTTGCGTCATCGGATTGCCCGACTCGATGAGCGCGACCTTCACCGGCGGATCGTCGGCGCCCAGAACAACACGGCCGAACCGGCTGACCGCGCCGAGCTGGCGAACCCGCGGGGGGGTGGCGTAGGAAAACGGATACGGGCGCGCGACGAAGGCCCCCTGGTTGAAGAAGTCGAAGCCGCCGCCACTGATGCCGATGTTGCCGAGGATCGCCTGGAGTGCGGCGATGGCGCGGATCGTCTGGCCGCCGTTGCGGTAGCGCTGCACGCCGTAGCCGACCTGGAAGTTGCCCGGCCGCGCGCTCGCCAGTCGTTTCGCCAGCGCCGTGACGACGTGCTCCTCGACGCCGCAGACCGCTTCGGCCTTTTTGGGCTCGTAGTGGCGCACGAGCTCCTTGTACTCGTCGAACCCGGAGACGTGCTTGCCGACGAACTCCTCATCGAAGAGCCCGCTGGCGATGAGCACGTGCCCGATCGCGTTGGCCAAAAAGCCGTCCGTGCCGGGACGCGGCGCGACGTGCTCGTCGCAGAACTCCGCGGTCTCGGTGCGAATCGGGTCGATGCACAGGAGTTGCGCGCCGGCCTCCCGGGCCTCCTTGAGGAACGGGATCAAGTGGGGGTGTGTGACGACGGGGTTTTTGCCCCACAAGACGATGTTTTTGGCATGGACGAGGTCTTCCGGGGGATGGTGGAGCAGCGATCCGAAAGTGAGCCGTGCCGCTTCGCGCCCGGCGGCATTGCAAAGATCGCCGTGGACGGTCGAGTAGCCGCCGGTCAGTCCGAGCAACAGCATCAAAGGGCTCGGCAGGATTCCTTCCCGGCCTCGTCCGATGTAGTGGAGGACCGCGCGCGGGTCGTGTTCCTCGCCGGCGCGCCGCAGGGCGTTTGCGATTTCGTCGAGCGCCTCGTTCCACGAGATCGGTTCGAAGTCGCCCGATCCGATGTCGCCCACGCGGCGCATGGGCTCCAGGAGGCGCTCCTCGGCGTAAACGCGCTGCGGGTAGCGCCGGGCGAAGCGGGTCAGCAGCCCGCGGGTGAACCGGTCCTTCGGGTCGGCGGCAATGCCGGTCAGCCGGCCGTCCTCGACTCGGGCGACAATGGCCTCGCCGCCAAAGCCCGCCCGGGGGGAAACTGTCCGAAACACGCCCACGCGACTGACTCTAACGGTTCTTTCCGCGCTTCTCTGCGGCTTTGATGCGGGCCCAATGGGCCAGCACCTCTTCGGTTGTCTCCGCGGTGGCATCGCCGAACACATGCGGATGCCGGCGGATAATCTTGTCCCGGACCCCCGTGAGAACCTGCTCCAGCGTGAATGCGCCCGTTTCTTCGCCGATGCGAGCAGCGTGAAGAACGTTGAAGAGCAGGTCGCCGAGTTCCTCCGCGACATTTTCCGCAGTTTCGGACTCCTGCCCCTCTCCCCCTGCCTGAATCGCGTCGACGACCTCCCGGGCCTCCTCGAGAATGTACTTGCCCATGTCGGGGAGAGTCTGCTCGCGGTCCCACGGGCACCCGCCCGGATCGCGCAGGCGTTTCACGATCGCAATGAGTTCGACAAAAACCTCGTCGGGCTTCACCCTGCTATCGTAATCGGGTCGGAGGATTTCTTGCTCGCGCCGCTTCTTCTCGCTTCCTTGTTTGCCGCACCCGGTCTCGCGTTTCCGTCCGGCGATCCGATCCGTCTTGACGGTGAGATCACCAAGAACGAGTGGAAGGGCGCCCACGTCGTGCAACAGGCGGATTCGAAGGATGAGGGGATCCGGGTTCTCTTCCGGCGTTACCTCGGCCATCTCGCGATCGGCATCGAGGGGAAGGGGCCGTATCGCGGCGAGGTGCTGCGGGTGCGCCTCACAGCGAACAGTGGGGCGTGGGTCACGGAACTCATGTTTGGGCTCGGCCAGCCCGCCATGCCGCCGCTGCTTTGGCGGCGCGGTCCGGCGGAACGGCTGCGGGCGGCCGATCCCTCTGCCGGATTCGAGGCGCCACGCGGCGCTCGCGTGCGGGTCCGGGCCGAGAATTCGGAGGGCTGGTCCGCGGAGATTCTGGTGCGGATGGGGACCTTGGGGATTGGACGGGGCGACCTGCGCTCGTTTCGCGGCCTGATCACCGTGACCCGGTTTTTGCCCAAGCGCAAGGTTGTCTGCTCGTATCCGGCCGGCCTGACCGAGCCCTATCAAGTCACGGGCTACGCGCCGATCGCCGGTTCCGGGTGGGGGGCGACGGAGAACTGGCCGCCGGTTTCGCCGGAGGCGTCGCGGGAGTACGACGACCACGCGTTGTTGTATCGGCTCCACCGCGAGCACGAGGGCTACTCCCGGCGCCAACGAGCCGTCGATGTCCTGGTCATCGCCGACGCCACGAACCCCCGTGCCATGGTCAAGATCAACGCCCTGCGCGAGCAGATCGAGGCGGGCCGGCGCCGCAACCCGACGCTGCCGGCCTGGCGCTATTTTCTCGGCCGCTTGCTGAACGAAGCGAACCTGTACCCGGAGGCGCGCGAACTGATCGACGGGATTCCGAAGCCCCTGAGGCCCCTCGATCCGTTCGTGAACCTCGCCGGCGAGCACTATCTGGCCACACAGGCGTTCGACAAGGCGCTTGAGGCGGTACGCGGCAAGGACTACGTGCGCCGTATCCAGGAGACGGCCAGCGCGATCCTGAAAGCGAAGGATCTGTGGGCAGCCGAGCAAAAACGTCTGGCCAAGGACGAGGAAAAAGTCGACAAGCTTCCGCGCGTCAAGCTTGTCACCCAGCGCGGCGAGATCATCATCGAACTGTTCGAGGACGACGCGCCGTTCGCGGTCTACAACTTCCTGTCCCTCATCCTGAAGCGGAAGTACTACGACCGCCAGCGCTTCCACGCCGTCGGCGGCGGCTCGTTCGTAACCTTTGGCGACCCGCGCACGCGCCCGGGCTCGTCGGCGAAGTCGAATGGTCCCGCGTGGCGCCTGCGCCGTGACAATTCCCCGCGCCCGTTCCTGCGCGGCTACCTGGCGACGGTTCCGATCCCGAACGGATCCGCGTGTCACGGCAGCCAGGTCGCGTTCACCGTCGCGCCGCGCCTCCGGGCCACCCAGCGCGTCGATGTCTTCGGCCGCGTCATCAAGGGCCTGGCGATTCTCGAGTCCATTGAACAAGACGACGCGCTCTTGCGGGTCGAGGTGCTCCACCGCAGAAACCACCCCTACGATGCGATCAAGGCCCGGATTCAAAGGTAGCCCCGTGTTGCTTGCACGTACCGCTCTTCTCGTTGCCACGCTGACTTGCGCCGGATATGCGCAGGACAAGGATGCACCGTCCGAACCCGCTCCGCAGAAAAAAAGGGGGGCGGGGGCAGGGCCCGGAAAGCCCGCAAAAAAACCCGCCAAGAAGCCGGCCAAGAAGGTGCCGCCGGCGGAGGACAAGGTCGTTGCGTTGACGGTACCGAACACCGCCGCGCCGGTCGTGGACGGCAAGCTGGACGACGCGGCGTGGAAACAGGCGGCCCGCTTCGAGGTCCGCCGCAACGATGACGTGTACGGGCGCGGGCAGGTCCTGCTCGCGGGACGCACCTTGTACGTTGCGCTGCACACCGACCTGAGCCCTCGCGAACTGGGCCTGCGCTTCAACTTCCGCGACCGCGTCACCAAGCTGTCGACGCTCGTGCTGATCAGTCCGCTGACGCCGCCGCGCCCGCCCATCGCCCTGTTTCGCAAGCCTGCGGGCAGGAACGTGCAGCGGAGCTCCGCGCGCCATTGTGACGTGCGCTTCGACTTTGCGCGCAAGACCGGTTTCGTCACGGAGCTGAAGCTTCCGCTCGACGTGCTCGAGATACCGCGCAACGACAAGGCGCTGGCGTTCTCGTGCGAGATTTGGGATGTCGGCGGCCTTCGCGACCGTCCGCTGGCGATCTACCCCGCCGGATTGAGCACGGTGGCGGGCTCGGATGTCGCGCGGCTCAAGCCGGAGACCGACTGGGGCAGGCAGGCGCCGCTCGAACCGAAGCTCCCCGTACAGCCGGTGATCCACTTGATGGAACGCATCGAGGCCGAGCGCGCGGGACACCCGATCGGAGAGATCGAGGCGAAGCCGCTGCTCTTTTCCCACATGGGCTGGAAGGACGGCAGACGAAACGACGTGGCGCTGAAGCAGGTCCAGGGTGAGCTGGAAACGGCGCTCAGGAAGTGTCCCGAGTATTCGTCGCTGCATGCGCACCTGATGTGGGTCCATCTCGCCCGCAACGACTTCGCCGCGGCGCTGGCGGCCCAGGAAACGATCGCCAAAAACAACCCCGTCATCCGCAACTCGCGCGCCCACATCCTGATTCGCTCCGAGTTGCTGCGCAATATGGGGCGCTATGAACAGGCGGTCAAGGATCTGGCCGGCTTCGAGGAGCTCGTGCGCGACAACGTGGCCGCCCGAGACGAACTCTCGACGCTGCGCGAGCTGCTGGAGACCAGTCGGCTCGAGAAGAAGATGCAGGTCGCGGACAAGGCGAAGGGCGATCTTCCGCGCGTACGCTTCGAGACGACCAAGGGCGCGATCGTGCTCGAGCTGTTCGAGGACGATGTGCCGAACGCCGTCGCGAACTTCGTTACTCTGGTCGAGGCCGGGTTCTACAACGGGACGCGGTTTCACTGGGCCGCGGGCGGTCGCCGCGTCGCCGGCGGCGATCCGAACTCGCGCAACGACGAGGAGCACGACGACGGCTTCGGCGGCCCGGGCTACAAGATCGAGTCCGAGCCCGGCCGACGCCTGCACCATCGGTACACGATCGGATTCGCCGACAGCAGGGCGGAGCGACGCAGCGAGGGCAGCATCTTCATGATCCACATCGCCGCGATCCCGGCCCGCGACGGCCGCAACACGGTGTTCGGCCGCGTGATCGAGGGCTTCGACATCGTACGCGCCCTCGAATACGGCGACCGCCTGAAGAAAGCCTCGGTACTACGCAAGCGCAAACACGTCTACAAGGTCGTGAAGCGCCGTGGCTAGCCCGCCGACAGGCTGCCCCCGGGCCCCCTGAATCCACTCTTTGGCTTGTCAGTGTTTTACGGCTACTCGTCGCCGAACGCGATGCCGACGGCGCGGGCCGACGAGACCGAGCGGCCGGCCGGGTTCACGTTGCGCGTCTTTCCGGCGGCGTCTTCGAGCGGTGCGAGGAGCACTTTCGAGTTGCGGTAGGTGGTGAACACCGAGTTTTTTCCGGCGGCGAGGGCGCGACAGGCGGCGACGCCCATGCGAGTGGCGAGCACGCGATCGAACACCGTCGGCATGCCTCCGCGCTGCAGGTGCGACAGCGAGAGGCTGCGCACCTCGTGGTTGACTCGCTCGCGCAAACGCAGGCCGAGTTGGCGCCCGATGCCGCCGAGGATCTCGCGGCCGGCCGCAGCAGTGTCGTCGTCGTCGAGTTCGATCTTGCCGTCCGCCGGCCGGGCTCCCTCGGCGATGACAATGAGTGTGTACGTGCGGTGCATCTGGCCGCGGCGTCCGATGACACGAACAATGCTGTCGATCGAGAACGGGATTTCCGGAATAAGCACGATGTCGGCGCTTCCGGCGAGCCCGCCATGCAACGCGATGTGGCCCGCGTGTCGCCCCATGACCTCGACGACCATGACGCGGTGGTGGCTCTCCGCGGTGTCGATGAGCCGGCTGCATGCGTCCGCGACGAGTGTGACGGCGGTATCGAATCCGAACGTCTGGTCCGTGCCTTCGACGTCGTTGTCGATCGTTTTCGGTACGCCGACCACGGTGCCGCCCGCGTTGACCATGTCCTGCGCCATCGTGAGCGAACCGTCGCCGCCGGCGACCACGAGGCCATCGAGTCCGATCTCCGCCATCCGCTCGCAAAAGAAAGCGGAGTCACCGCGGTAGCGGTTGTTGCAGCCGAGAACCGAGCCGCCCCGCCACAGGAGTCCGCGCACGTCGCGTCGTCCCAGCGGCATGAGTCCCGCGTCGCCCTCCGCGAATCCGCCGAACCCGTCGCGGATGCCGACGACCTCGAGGCCGGATTCGTTGAGCCCGCACAAGACCACGCCGCGAATGACCGCGTTGAGCCCGGGCGCGTCGCCGCCGCCCGTCAGGATGCCGATTCTCTGCATGCGCGTAAGCTAGCAGGCCGTGGACGACCCCCGAAGCGCCGCCGTGCGCACCCTGGTTACCGTGCACCAAAAGCGCACGACCGCGAAGGCGGTCTGGAACGGCCCGCGCCCCGCCGCGGAGACCGCACTCGTGCTCGGCGTGCTCCGGCGCCGCGCCACGCTGGACGCCATCGCGCAGGTGCATTCCACGCGCAAGGTCCGGCTGCTGAAGCCCGACACGCTCGCCGCCCTGCGCGTCGGCCTCTTCGAGATGCTGTATCACGACGACGCGCCCGACCACGCGATCGTGCATGCCGCGGTGGAGAGCGCGAAGCGCGCCCGCCGGTTGGGCGATGTCGGTTTCCTGAACGCGATGCTGCGTACCGTTCGCAGGGAATCGGACAAACAGCAAACGGACGGCGATGTGCGGCGGACGCTGCCGCGGGAGACGTTTTGCCACGTGTTCAAGCGGGTGGTGTTTCCCGATCCGAACCAAAAGCCGGCCGCGTTTCTGGCGGCGCGATGTTCGACCGCGTCCTGGATCGCGGCGCGCCGGCTGGAAGAGCTCGGTCTTGAGCGCGCCCTCAGGTGCCTGGACCTGCAGGCGGCCACGCCGCCGCTGCTCGTGCGCCGGGATCCGCGCGCACCGGTAGCGCCCCTGGCGAACGGCGAATCCCTCGACGACGCGCTGGCGGGGGGGGCGTCCGTGCAGGACGCCGTCGCGTCGCAGGTCGCTCTTTTTCTCGACCCGGCGCCGGACGCGCGGCTGCTGGACTTTTGCGCCGCGCCCGGCGGCAAGGCGACGCACCTCGCACAGCTTGCGCCGCAGGGCGAAGTCACGGCGTGGGACATCGCCCCGGAACGGCTCGAAAAGGTCGCAGAGAACGCGCAACGGCTCGGGCTCACGAACCTGCGCTGCGGCGAGGCGTCGGGCGAGTACGACGGAGTGCTCGTCGATGCGCCGTGTTCGAACACCGGTGTTTTGGCGCGGCGCCCCGAAGCCCGTTGGAGGGTGAAGGAGCGGCACCTGAAGGGCATGGCGGAACGCCAGCTCAAGATTCTGAAGACCGCCGCGGCGTTCGTCCGGCCGGGCGGCACGGTCGTCTATTCGACGTGCAGTCTCGAGCCCGAGGAAAACCTCGGTGTCGTCGAGGCGTTTTTGGCGTTGCGGGACGGTTTTGCGCTCGAGGAGGCCCGCACGGCGTATCCGGATGAGGCGCGCGGCGACGGTGGTTTCATGGCGCGGCTGCGCGCCCCCGGTTAGGATTCGCGGACCATGCGAACCTTCTCGGCCCTAGCTCTCGTCGCCCTCTTGCTTACCGCCTGCGAGAAAAACTCGACACCGGTGCCGTCGAACACGCCGGTCGAGAACAACAACGCGTCCAAGCCGGCGATCAAGGCGCCCGCGGGCGTGCCGGACAGCGTCAAGAACCGGTTCAACCAGCTGTGGCCGGGCATCGAGAAGTCGGGCGGGGTTTTTCTGGCCAAGTTCAACGAGGCGAAGAGCGCCCAGGCCGCCGGGAACCGCGTGAAGCTCGCGGCCGCGATCGCCGCGGCCCAGGTCGCCTACAGCCAGTTCAACGAGAAGTGGGGCGAGTTCTACGGTTCGGTCCAGGACATGGAGGACGACGGGAAGCTCGACGAGGCCAGCGCCGAAAAGACCTATCGCTTCCTCAAGCCCTACAACCAAAAGGTCACGGGCTGGACCAAGATGGCCAAGCCGCTCAAGGAAATGTCCACCGTCAAGTGATCCTCGGCTACAACACCAACGGCTTCGCCCACCATCGGCTTCCCGACTGCCTCGACGTCCTCGCCCTGCTCGGCTATCGAGCGGTCGGCCTGACGATCGACGTCCATCACGCACCGCCCGGCACCGACTACGCGGCACTGGGCAAAGAGTGCGCCGACCGCGGCCTTTTGCCCGTGGTCGAGACCGGCGCGCGCTTTTTGCTCGATCCGCGCCGCAAGCATTTTCCAACGCTGCTCAGCGAACAAAGCGAAAGACGGCGATGCTTTTTGACCGACTGCGTGGACGCCGCCGCCGCACTCGGCGCGCCGTGCGTGTCGCTTTGGTCCGGGGCGGCGCACGCGAAAGACCCGTATCGCGACTGGGACCGCCTCGTCGAGGGTCTTGAAACCGTCTGCGACCGAGCGGACGCCCTGGGTATCGACATCGGCTTTGAACCCGAGCCGGGCATGTTCGTGGACACGATGGCCCGCTTCGACGAGCTGCGCCGGCGGCTCTCGCATCCGCGGCTCAAGCTCACGCTCGATGTCGGGCACGTCCGTTGCCTGGAAGACGAGTCCCCGGAGGCGGTGTTGCGCCGGTACGGGGACATCCTCGTCAACGTGCACCTCGACGACCACCGAAAGGGCGTGCACGACCACCTGATGTTGGGCGAGGGAGAGATCGACTGGCCGCCCGTCCTCGCCGAGCTGGAAACCCTGGACGTTCCGGCGACCGTGGAGTTATCGCGCCATTCGCACGACGCCGTCGCCGCCGCGGGCGGCGCGCATGCGTTTCTTACTTCGACGGACGCTTCTCGTCCGGCTTGAACATCGCGGACATCATCTTCATCTGCATCTTGACCATGCCCACGGTCCGGTCCTCAAACGCCTCATAAGCCTTGAGCTGCTCGGGGTTCAGGATTTCGTTCACCTGTCCGCGGGTCGTGCCGAACCCGGTGCGCACCATCGCTTCCAACGCCTTCGGGTCGTTGCGAATCTTCGGATCCCGAAAGACCGCGCCGAACGTCTTGAGCTGCTGGCTCATCGTGTCCTGGCCCAAGAATACGCCGCGCAGGCGCTCTCGTTGATCGTCGTGCAGGTTTGGCAGTCCCATAATGCCGATCTGCGCGTCCGCCATCACCCGCATCTGCTCCTTGTGTGACTTCTTGACCCCTTGCCGCAGCCGGGACACTTCGTCGTCGTTCAAGAAGGTGCCGATGGCGGATTCGACTTTCGGGGAGAGGTCGGGCGGAATGCCGAACATCGCCGTGACCATGTCCGGGTCGATCTCGCCGTCGCCCATCATCGCCGCGATGAGGCTGTCCATCTGCCGGTCGAGATCGTTCATCAAGAGCTTTTCGATTTCGGCGGCCGTCTCGTCGTCGAACCCCAACTCGCGCAGCATCGCCCTTAGCCGGCCTATGCCGCCCATCTGGGCGAACGCCTTCCACTGCGGCTTCATCATCTTCGTGAGCCGCGCGATGGCCGCCTGGCGCCGCTGTTCCTCTTCCTCCGGGCTCAGGACCGCGGCACCGACATCGCCGTCCGTCTGCTTTTTTTGCGCAGTCTTTCCCTGTGTATGGTCTTGGGGGGCCGGGGGGCGTGACTCCGTGTCGGGTTGACGCGTGTCCGGCGTGGGCGCCCTGTTCTTGCGCACCCCTTGACGAGGTGCCGCGTCGTGCGACTGCTCATGCTTGTAGATGTAGGAGTGGGAGAGCCAGCCGCTGGCGGTGCCCGCGGCGAAGAGGATGACCGCGTAGAGCCACTTCATGATGTTGGACGATTCCTACGTGTTGTGCCGAACGATCTCGTCGATCTCGTCGTCGGTGAGGTTGCGGCGCGAGTCCTTGGCTGCCTGAAAGATCGCCGCGACGGTTTGGTCGAGGGTTTCGTGGCCGCGCGACTCGAGCCAGTAGACGACGTTGCTCTTGCCGGACATCGGCCCGACCAGGATCTTTTGTTCGAGGCCGAACTCGTCGGCGGGGACGCCGCTGTACACGCGGTTCGCGAGCCAGTTGTCGCCACGGCGCAGCGCCTTGATGACGGCCGCGGCATGGACGCCGGTACCGGTCTCGAAGGCGTCGGAGCCAAACACCGGATACATCGACGGGATGTCGAAGCCGCAGATCGTCGCCGCGTGGCCAACGTACTCGCGGAGGCGCGTCAGGTCCTGGTCGATCCAGCCCATCAGCTTGAGGTTGACCATGGTCAGGTCGAGAGGCGCGTTTCCTCCACGTTCGCCGATGCCGAGAGCAGTACCGTGCAGTCGATTCGCGCCGGCTTGCAGCGCGGCGATGTTGTTCGCCACCCCGAGACCGCGGTCCATGTGGCCGTGCCAATCGACCTGCACCTTGCCGCGCATGCCCTTCTCGTCGAGCAAGCCGAAGACGCAGCCGAGCAGGTTGGCGACGCCCCAGGGCGTGATGTGGCCGGTGGTGTCACAGACCACGATGCGGTCCGCGCCGAGGTCGATCGCGGTGCCGTACAGCGCGCGGACGATCTCGGGGGAGGCGCGCACCGTGTCCTCGGTGACAAACATCGCGGGCAGACCCTCGCTCTTGACGAGCGTGATCGCGTCCGTCACGCACTTCAGCAGAAAATCGAGATCCCAGTTCTCGACCTCCATGCGGATCGAGCTCGACCCGATAAATGTCGCCGCCTCGATCGGGATGCCGACCTTTTGCGACACGCGCACGATCGGCTCGATGTCTTGTCGCACCGTGCGCGCGGCGCAGTTCGGGAACAGCGGCAGCTTCGAGTCGCGAATCTCGGTCGCGAGTGCCTCGACCTGCTCCTCGACATGCGGGCCGGCGCCGGGCAAGCCGATGTTGATCGCGTGGATGCCGACGGCGGCGCAGTGGTGCAGATGCGTAATCATCTCGTCGCGCGCCGGCGTCCGGGCCGACGGCGACTGCAAGCCGTCGCGCAGCGTCTCGTCGTTGAGTTCGATCGTCTGCGAGGGCTTTTGGGGGTGCTCGCCCTCGACGTTCCAGTCCCAAATGAGCTTGTCGCGGTCCACCTATCGACTATACCGTCCCGAAAAAGGGAAAGCCTACGGACGGCGATACAATCCGGTGGACAGTGCGGGCATCACCATGCGGGTCTTGAAGTTTGGCGGTACGTCGGTCGGCAATGCGGGCAATCTCGCCCGCGTGCGCGACATCGTGAAAGCGCGGAGTCCGCGGCCGGTGGTCGTGGTTTCGGCCCACGCGGGCGTGACCGACGAATTGCTGACCCAGGCGCGGGCCGCGGCTGCCGGGAAGTATTCGCTGCGCCGCCTGAGGAGCCGCCACACCCGGCTGTACAAGGAACTGGGCATCGATCCCGCGGTGGTGGCGCCGGTTTTCGACGAACTCAACGATCTCCTGCGTGGCCTGACCCTGGTCGGCGAGCTGACGCCGCGCAGCCTCGATCTGGTCGCCTCGTTTGGCGAGCGCCTGTCCGCCCGCGGCATCGCCGAGTTCTTTCGCCAAGGCGACCTGCCGGCCGTTGCGACCGACGCGTTCGACCTGGGGCTGCGGACCGACTCGCGCTTTACGCAGGCCACCCCCGACGCCGTGTGCTTCCCCGCCGTCCGCAAGGCATTGCGGGCGCTCAAGGACCAGCTTCCGGTCGTCACCGGGTTCATCGCGAAGGACCAAAACGGCGACATCACGACCCTGGGCCGGTCCGGCAGCGACTTCACGGCGACGCTGCTCGGCGCGGCGCTCGGCGTCTCGGAAGTCGAGATCTGGACGGATGTCGATGGCGTGATGACCGCGGATCCGCGCGTGGTCAAGAAGGCGCGGTCGATCCCGACGCTTTCGATCGCCGAGGCGTCGGAACTCGCGTACTACGGCGCGCGTGTCATTCACCCGGCGACGATGTTGCCCGCGATCGAAAAACGCATCCCGGTGAGCGTGCGCAACACCTCGCGGCCCGAGCTCGAGGGCACGACGATCGTCGCCGAGGGCGGCGCGAACCGCGGCACGGTGAAGTCGATCGCGTACAAGCGCGGCATCATCCTGATCACGGTCGCTTCGACGCGCATGCTCTTGCAGTCGGGTTTCATGGCGAAGATTTTCGAGGTCTTCGCTCGCTACGACCTGTCCGTGGATCTTGTCGCGACGAGCGAGGTCACGGTCTCCGTGACGATCGACACCGACCGGCATTTGAAGGACGTGAAGCGCGACCTCACCGCGATCGCCAAGGTGGACATCGAGCGGGACCTCGCGCAGGTCTGCGTCGTCGGCGACGGCATCCGGGAAAAGATCGGCGCCGCCGCGGAAGTCTTCGGGGTCTTGAAGAAGCGCCGGATTCCGGTCCGCCTGATTTCACACGGCGGCACGAAGATCAACATCAGCTTCCTGATCGATGACGAACAGGTCAACCGCGCCGTCCGTGCCCTGCACCGGTCGCTTTTTGAGTGACCGTCCTGGGAGCAAACGGACGGCGATGTTCGCCGAAGATCGCACGAAAAAAGGCCCGGTGATCCGGGCCTTTTTTGTTTGAACCGGGCGACCGCCCGGTTGCGGGGAGGCTTAGCCTCACCCGCCGCCCATGCTGCTTCACGTGGGCGTCTGGGTCGGAGCCGCAACCGGCGGAGCCAGGCGCTTGGCCGGCACCGCGTTGAGGCACTTCGCCACCATTGCCGTGAGCGAGGTGGCGGCAGCGACCTGTTGTTGGGCAGCCTTCGGCGCCTCGAGCTTCTTCAGGCTCGCGAGCGCCTTGTTGATCGTCGCGACGTTGGCCTTGAGCGCGCGCTGGCGCGGGTCGCCCTCGGCCAGAACCTCGAACGCCTTTGTGATTTCGGGGTCCGCCTTGGTCTTCGCGGCCTTTTTCCAGGCGGCGAGCAGGCCTTCCGTGGCCTTGGCCTTGCCCGCAATACGGTTCGCCGCTGTAGCGGCGTCTCCGGCGAGCTTGGCGAACTCTACGTTCTTTTGCTTGGTCGCCTCGGCCGCTGCCTTCGTGAGCAGCGCCGCAGCCGTCTTCAGCGACGGCTGAACGAGCTTGCCGCACGGGCTTTGAAAGTACGTCGAACGGGCGTCGCGGATCGCGATCCGCTCGAAACGGCTCAGGCGCCGGTAATCAGTGCGTGCGCTATCCCACTGCGTGCGGGCCTGTTTCAGGGTCGGAGCCTTGGCCGCAACCTTGTCAGGCGCCGCCTGGGCGAATGCCGCCCCGGCGAGGACCATTGTGGCAAGTACATATTTCATAGCTGGAAGAATCCTACCCCTGAATCGACAGCGGTGTGTCACGAGTTCCCCAAAACGGGGAAACCGATACCGGTCATCGAGATTACCGATTCGTCGCCCTCCAGTGAACGCGTAGCGCAGGCCAGATACGGGCCAGATACGGTGCCGGGTAATCCTGCCGCATTTGGGCCGCGCTCGCTTTCCCAACGCTTCGTATAGTGCCCGTCCCGCCGCGAAGCGACTCGGCGGGCGGACTATCGAAAACAGCCTCATGGCGGTTTTCGCAGCGGACATCGCCGTCCGTCGCTGTTGGCCCGCTCTCAGCGCGTGGTAATCCACCCAACCACCGCGACCTCGGCGTCGAGGAGGCGGGCGTACAGGTACCGGTAGAACTCGTCGCGATTGGCGATGTCTCTGGCGATGCTGGTGGGGATGATTTCCTCCCGCTCGGCCTCGGGGATGAACCAGCCGCAGATGCGGCGGCAGCGGTCGTAGACCGACATGGCCTGGCGGCGCTGCCAGCGCTTTTGTTCGCGGTTCAGCTTGGCGGGCAGGAGGTCGGGGATCACGCGTGCGTAGACGATGAAAAATCCGACCGCGACGGTCGCCAGCCAGCGCTCGGGTGCGGCGGCGGTGTCTGTGCCCGGCTGTTTCAAGACCACGAGCATCGAGGCGGCTTCGTTGTAGAGCTGTTCACCGATCAGGCGGCGTACGCCGGAGCGTCCGCGCTCGACCCGGGCGTCCTCGCGTTCGTCGTTGCCGTTGACGGCGAAGCAGCGCGAGCGGAGCTGCTCGACCCCGCGCTCAAGCAGGGGCTGGTAGTTCTCGTGGTCGGCATCCGGCAGGTCGATCCCGGCGAACGAGCCGTATTTTTGGACCCATTGCGTGAGATCGCCTCCGCTTTCACAGACCGAAACGAACGCTTCGTACGCGTCGATGCACCGACACGCCGCAACGGCGTACCCGGTGGCGTGGATCACCGCGTTGTCGCGCGAGAGATTGCTGTCGCGTTCCGGCGTGATGCTGTCCATCACCGCCTGTGCGCGATCGGTTTCGCCGCGGGCCATGAGTGCGCAGGCGTAGAGCGCGCGGGCGTAGCGGGCCTTGGTGTCGTCACGCTCCAACGACTTGACGTAGGTCTCCGCCATGCGCGTGGTCTTTTCCATCGCGGGATCGGGGGCGGCGGCCAGCGCCGGGTTCAGGGAGTCGCCCGAGGGCGCCTGCATGGTCAGGCCGGACTCGTCCGCCGCGAACTCCCGGCTGAGGTCATGGACGGTTGTGCCCATGCAGCCGGCCGTCAGAATGGCCGGGATGGCGAGGCTCAGGAAAAACGCGCGATTCATAAGGTCATTCTTCGACGGTCAGGCGCCTTGTTCCGTAGTCCAGGGTCCACGAGAGTTTGCCGAGACCTCGCAAGCCGAGCAGGCCGTCCGGAGCGCCCTGCATTTTTGGAAACGTCGCGACCACCCAGCCCGCGACGTGCCGAAACGTCCGGCCCGCAACCCGCACGGTCCGGATCTGCACGGATTTGCGCCTCGTGCGCCCGGCTGCCGAGCCCGTTTTGGCGAGTTTGCGCGCCGCGGCAGGCGAAATGAGGCCCAGGTCGGCCGCGATCCGCGGCTCCAGGACGAGGCGCTCGGCGCCTGAATCGACGAGCAGATTCAGGGGTCGTCCCTGGACCAGGGCCCGAATCGTGAGCGTGCTCGGTCGGCCGGGCCGGGGGAGCGGCTCGAGACGTACCTCGCGTCGCCGAAAGTCGAACGTCGCGCGAAAATGGCACAGGACCGACGCCCCGGCCACGGCGTGTTCGCGACCAAGATCCGGGACCCGCCGCTCGGTGAGCGGAAACGCGGCGACCCCCGGCCCGAACGCCGCGCCCCCGAACCCGATGGACTCGACGACGCCGTTCCTGTGCAGCGTCGCGGCTCCCGGCGCGACAACCGGCACGGCGCGTCCGGGCGGCACATACAGACCGGCGGCATGCGCTGCGGGCCCGGTCAGGAACACGTGCGAGGATCCGGTGTCGAGCAGGATCCGCATCGGCTGCCGGTTGATCTCGCCGGCGACCACGGGGAGCTCTCCGGGAAGCATCGGCAACCGGAGTGTTCGTAGTGGGGGGCGCGGGGGCAGCGGCCCGTAGCCATGGGCGGCGACGGCGTCGAGGTCGGGGCGCGGCGTGTTGCGCGCGGCCGCTTCAAGTTCGTCCGCGAGGTCGCGGTTGGACCGGACGCATCCGACGCCCAGCACGAGCAGTCCCACCAGCGCCCGGGTCGCCCGAAACATCGCCGTCCGTAGGCTTTCGCCGTGTCGGTCCGTTCGCGCTACTTGACTGTGAAGGCCATGCACGAGATCCGCTGCGTCCGGACGTCCTTGCCCTTCTCGGTCAGGACCGTTTCGATGAGCACCGTTCCGCCGGGCACGTCGCGGCTCAGGAACGCTTCGCCCTTTTCGACGCCGCCGCCGGGGTATTTGCGCGTGACCTTGTATTGACGGCAGACGACGACCCGCTCGGCGACCGTGCGCTTGGCGTTCAGCTTCGTCAGGTGGAACGTCTCGGTCTGGATGGCCTTGCCCTTCTTCGTCAGCGTCGTGACCAGCCGGACAACGACGCGAGGCTTCTTGGCGATCCATTCGGTGATGGCGCGCTTGCCCGCGGGGCCGGTCACGACCGTGCGCTTCTTGATGCACAGCACGTCGCGCTTGCCGACGCGGACCATGTCGTCCACGGGCTTGCCGGACTTCGCCGTCTCGCCGGGCTGCGCGAGGCCCGTGCGATTGAGCACCTGGTCCTGCGAGCGTGTGAGCGCGATGTTGCGGGTGGTCCACTTGACCTTGAGCGTGCTTTTTTTGATGCCCGTGATCACGCCTTCCATGATCGTGACGTGCGGCACCTTGCCCACATGGGCGTTGATCAACTTCAGCTTGACCTGTGAGCCCTTGCCGAAGCCCTCCCAGCCGCCTGCGGGGCGCGGGCGCAGCTCCTTGCCGGCGCTGCGGGCCGTGGCCGCAAACAGGAGCGCCATCGCGAGAATCCTCATGGGCCGGATCATAGGAGAATAGGATCATCGTTGTGCAACAGCGGCAGTTCCTGAACGTGGTTTCGCGCGACGAGGCCGAGCGGCGGTTTCGCGCGGCGGTGTCGTTTCGCCGGAAGACAGCCCAGGACGGCGATGTTTCCGGGGCCGCCGGGCGGGTCTTGGGCGCCGATGTCGTGGCTCCGATCGACGTGCCCGGGTTCACCCGCAGCAACGTCGATGGCTTCGCCGTGGTCGCGCGCGACACCTTCTCCGCCGCGGAAGAGACCCCGGCGCGGCTCGTTTTGGCTCCGGAACGGGTCCTCACGGGGGTCGCGCCGCGGGCCGAGTTGCGGCCCGGCACGGCCATGGCCATCGCCACCGGCGGCGTCGTCCCGCGCGGCGCGGACGCGGTCGTGATGGTGGAGGACACCGATGTGGAGGACAGGGGGCCCGGGGCCGCGGACGCGGGTGCGCTGATCGTGCGCCGCGCGGTCGCTCCGGGGGCGAACCTGGCCCACGCCGGATCCGACCTTGCGTGCGGCGAGACCGTTTTGCGCGAGGGCACGGTGCTGACGTCGCGGGACACGGGGCTGCTGGCGGCTCTGGGCTTGGAGCGGGTGCCGCTCGTGATTCCGCCCCGTGTCGCGGTGCTGTCCACCGGTGACGAACTGCTCGCGCCGGGCGAGGCGTGGCGCGACGGGTGCCTGTTCGATTCGAACCAGCGGGTGTTGGCCGACGCGATTGCGGAGTGCGGCGGGATCGCGCTGGAGCGCGGCATCGTGCGCGACGACGAAGACACGCTCGCGCGCAAGCTCGACGAGGCGCTGGCCGAGGCCGACCTGGTGTTGTTTTCCGGCGGGACTTCGAAGGGTGCGGGCGATCTGTCCTACCGGATGGTCGGAGAGCGCGGGACGATTCTGGTGCACGGGGTCGCGCTCAAGCCCGGCAAGCCGATCGTGCTCGCGGTCGTGGACGAAAAGCCGGTCGTGATCCTGCCCGGATTCCCCACGTCCGCGACGTTCACGTTCCACGAGTTCGTGGCGCCGTGGATTCGGGAGCGTGCGGGTCTCCCGCCAGATCGGCGCCGCATCGTGCGCGCGCGCATCGCGCATCCGGTCGCCTCGCAGCGCGGCCGCCGGGAGTACGATCTTGTGCACTTGGTGCGCGCGCGCGGTGCGGACGATCTGGTCGCGTTTCCGCTCGGCAAGGGGTCGGGCTCGCTCACGACGTTCGCGCGCGCCGACGGTTTTCACGCCATTCCGGAAGACGTCGAGCGCCTCGACGGAGAAACCGAGGTCGAGGTGACGCTGCTCGGGCCGCTGCGCCTGCCCGACCTGGTCGTCATAGGCAGCAACTGTCCGCGCCTCGGACGCATCCTCTCGGACCTGCGTCGCGAGGGGATCGAGAGCAAGCTCATCGCCGCCGGCTCGCGGGCCGGACTCGCCGCGCTGGCGCGGGGCGAGTGCGATGTCGCCGGCATTCACCTCTTCGACGAGAAGACAGACACCTGGAACAAGCCGTTTTTGCCGCCGGGGGCCGAGTTGGTGAAGGGCTACCGGCGGCGGCAGGGGGTCGTGACCCGGGACGGTCGTCGAGAGGGCCGCCTGGTCAACCGCAACCGCGGCGCGGGTACGCGCGTGTTGATTGATCGGCTCCTTGAAGGCGCGCGCCCGGACGGCTACGAGTTTGAGGTGCGCTCGCACCAGGCCGTCGCCGCAGCGGTCAAATCGGGCCGGGCGGACTGGGGGGTCTGCATCGAGGAGTGCGCGGACGGCCTGGAGTTCGAGTTCCTCGCAGATGAGGAGTTCGACGTGGCCTTCGTCGCCCGGACACCCGCGGTAGTCGCGTTGGTTGCGAGAATCGCCGGAGGCGATTCTCGTTAGTATGAGGCAGGGGACTCGTCAAATATGGCGAGTAGTTGCTATTCGGAATGATAAATCGTCGATGATGCCGAGTAGTAGTCCGGCATTTGTGTTCAGTATCTCGTCGAATATGACGATTACGTCGATACAATTCGCCTTTATCGCCTATACTGACGACTTATGCAGATCACGGACACCCTCTCGGACGAAGCCCTTCTTGCCGAGCTGGGGCTGCGGATTTCGCGGCGGCGAATCGCGGCTCGTCTCACCCAGTCCCAGGCAGCCAGGGAAGCCGGGATTTCCAAGCGGACCGTCGAGCGGATCGAGAATGGGGCGTCGGCACAACTCTCAAGCGTGATCCGGCTGCTGCGCGCCCTCAACCTCTTGGCCGGGTTGAACGCGCTCGTGCCTGCGGAAGGACCGAGCCCCATGGAGCTTTTGCGCAATCGGGGCAAGCGGCGCGTCCGTGTTTCCGGCAAGCGCGGTTCCAAAAAGGCGCCCGATTGGACTTGGGGGGATGACGACTCGTGACCCTGGCGGAGGTTCGGCTATGGGGGCGAACGATCGGCGCGGTTCTGCTGGAGGACGGCCGCGACGACGCGGTCTTTCAGTACGACCGCGAATTCGCGGCCAGCGGAATTGAGGTCGCTCCGCTGCAAATGCCCCTGCCTGAATCGCCGTCCCGCCGCTACGGTTTTCCAGCACTTCCGCGCGACACTTTTCACGGCTTGCCGGGCTTGCTCGCGGACTGCCTGCCGGACCGCTTCGGCAACGCGCTCATCGACGCGTGGCTCGCCACGCAGGGCCGCGGTCCGGAGACGTTCAACGCGGTCGAGCGCCTGTGCTACGTCGGCTCGCGCGGCATGGGTGCGCTTGAATTCGCGCCGGCCGAGGGGCCGCGGCCCACGCCGTCGCGCCGCATCGAGGTCGCAGCACTCGTGCAACTCGCGTCGGAAATCCTCAGCCACCGCGGCGACCTCCGGGGGTCTTTCGAAGACGAGGATCGCGGTCGTGCGCTGGCCGACATTCTTTCCGTCGGAACCTCCGCCGGCGGCGCGCGCGCCCAGGCGGTGATCGCGTGGAACGAGACGACGCACGAGGTCCGGTCGGGGCAAACGGATGCCGGGTCCGGCTTTTCGTCCTGGATTCTCAAGTTCGACGGCGTGTCGGGCAACCGGGACAAGGACAAGGATCTCGCCGAGCCCGCGGGCTACGGCGCGATCGAATACGCGTACCACCTCATGGCGCGCGCTGCCGGCATCGAGATGACCGAGTGCCGGCTGCTCGAAGAGAACGGTCGCCGGCACTTCATGACGCGGCGGTTCGACCGGCCGTCCGGCGGCGGCAAGCTGCACATGCAGTCGCTGGGCGCCATGGCGCACTTCGACTTCAATGCGGCCGGCGCGCACTCCTACGAAGAGGCGTTTCGCGTCATCCGTGAACTCGATCTCGGCATGGACGCGATCGAGGAGCAGTTCCGGCGCATGGTGTTCAACGTGGCCGCGCGCAACCAGGACGACCACGTCAAAAACATCGCCTTCCTGATGGACAAGTCCGGCCGCTGGACGCTCTCGCCCGCGTATGACGTGATCTACAGCTACAACCCCGAGGGCGCCTGGACCGCCAGCCACCAGATGTCGCTGAACGGCAAGCGCGATCATTTCACGCGCGCCGATCTGCGCGCCTGCGCCAAGACCGCAATGATGAAACGAGGCCGCGCGGACACGATCCTTAACGAAGTAGGCGCCGCAGTCGCGAACTGGCCCGACTTCGCGGAGGCCGCAAGAGTTTCCGAGGCGCAGGTCGCCGCCATCGCGAGCACGTTACGCCTCGACCTGCCCGCGAGGTAGGCATGTGGCCAGGCGTGCGGCAGGACTCTCGTTCGGTACGGGGGCGCTCGCCTGTTCCGAGAGCACCCGATCGGACCCCAACCTCAAGCCCACATGCAGGGTGACTTTCTACGGACTTCCCGGAATCATCGGCTCGGGATAGACTGCTGAACCGCGCCGGGCCCGTCCTGGCGGCAACTCGGGAAGTCTTGAGAACAACTGTTCTGCCCGGAGTTCGCCATGTGGAGCGTTGACGTGTTCGTGGCCGTCGCCGCCCGGCCGCGTGTTGGGCGTCAGTAGGAGGTTCCATGAGAGAGGTCGTGTTGAAGTGGAGTGGGCCGCACAGTCTGGCGTCCCGTGAGGACCGCCAAACCTTCTCGCCGCCTGCTCAGAGCGGAGTCTATCTCTGGACCGTCGCCAACGACGCTGGCCCCAAGATCTCGTACGTCGGCCAGGCTGGCAGTCTCGTGGACCGCTTCTATGAGCACGTGTTTTGGACGCTTGGCGGGGCTTACTGCCTCTACGGTCGAGAGCACCTGATCGATGGGAGTCCGCCTGAACCCGTGTACCGACCCTCGATAGGCAGCTTGCTGACGGATTTCTGGGATCCAGACGACGCCTATCGAGGTCTTGATCTTGCGCGTGAGAATCTCGCGGCCTACCGATTCTGGGGGGCGCCGGTGACGGCTGATCGCGTGATCCGCGAGACTGTCGAGTCGGCGCTGATAGATGCTGCACGAACGAATAGTCAGCCGCTTCAGAACGAGCGCGTTAGCCGCTGTCCGGGGTCTTCGCCGTGTCTGAGCGTCCGGTCCGTCTTTCGCGACCGCGTCGGCATCGCGGCGCTGTCTCACGTCATTGAGTATGGCGAACTCTAGGTTGGAACTCGCGTGCTGCGGCCAGCCGCGGGTATGCGCATCTCTACGATTGGGCTGGATCGACTCGCTCGAGACGTTCGGCGAGACGTTGGATCATGCAGCCACACTGCCGCAGAAACCGCAGAGGGTCGCCGGACCGCATCAGTAGAATAGCGACGGAACCGCTACTGCCGCTACGGGGGTTGATTGTCTGACTTGAAGAACGCCGCAATGGTCCTTGAAGGCCAACTCCTCACCGGCCCGCTCTTCAGCGAGCCGATGCGGGTGGAGACGGTGCGCCAGGCGGCCGACGGATCCTGGGCTGTTGGCCTGGTGGGCACGCGGTCCGAGCGGTTCCGCAAGGTCACGCTGACGGTTGATGATCTGGCATCGCTCACCATTGACCAGCCGGGATTCGGCTACAGCGGCGATGGACGGCTCCTGCGCCTTGGGCTGCAAGCCCATGCGCTGGGCATCGCGTGGGAATTCGATCCTTACTTCGGGCTCTCGATCTCGCGCGTCGATCCGTTGCCTCACCAGCTTGAGGCGGTCTACGACCATCTCCTCAAGCTGGCCCGGGTACGCTTTCTGCTTGCCGACGATGCCGGGGCCGGCAAGACGATCA
The DNA here is from genome assembly GCA_021776735.1 of Planctomycetota bacterium. Lineage (GTDB taxonomy): Bacteria > Planctomycetota > PLA2 > PLA2 > PLA2 > JAJFFH01. Next base: position 123,152 of record JAJFFH010000052.1, read on the forward strand.
TGGCGGGCCTGCTGATCCGCGAGTTGCGGCTACGCGGCCTCGCCGAGCGCATCCTCGTCGTGGCACCCGCCAACCTCGCGTTTCAGTGGCAGCGGGAACTCAAGGAGAAGTTCGACGAGGAGTTCCTGGTGCTCAAGGGCGCCGACCTGCGCGACCAGTTTGGCGTCAACCAATGGATGAAGCAGAAGAAGGTCATCACTTCGCTCGATCTGGCCAAGCGCGATGAGATTCTGCCCGGGTTGCGGCAGGTGCAGTGGGACCTGGTCATCGTCGACGAGGCCCATCGCATGTCGGCGCGCGACGAGTCCCACAAGAGCCTGCGCTACAAGCTCGGCGAGCTGCTGCGCGACACGTCGGACCATCTTCTGCTGATGACCGCGACGCCGCACCGGGGCGATCCGGTCAACTTCACGCTGTTCCTGCAACTGCTCGATCGGGACGCCTACGCCGATGTGCGTTCCATCCAGCAGGCCATGAAACGCCAGCGGGCGCCCTTCTACCTGCGGCGCACCAAGGAGGCGATGGTCTACTTCCCTGAGCGTGGCGACGACGGCACCTGGCAGGCGCGCAAGATCTTCACCAAGCGCATCCCGCACACGGTCGACTTTGCCATCGACGGGGAAGAGTTCGATCTCTACTGCGAGATCACCCGCTTCGTGAAACGCCAGAGCGCCCGCGCCGCCGCGGAGGACCACAACCCGCGCGCTCGCGCCGTAGGGTTCTTGATGGCGCTGTATCAGCGCCGGCTGGCCTCCAGTACTCGTGCGATGCGCCGCAGCCTGGAGAATCGAGCGGGTCGGCTCGCGAAGGGCCTCGAGCAGGCCCAGGAGCTGATCCGTGCGGCTCCTCCGGACCTGCCCGACTGGGACGAACTCGATGAGATGGAAGAGGGGGAGCGCGAGCGGCTTGAGCAGATGCTTGAGGCGGTCACTCTCGCCGGCAACGCCGACATGGTCCGCGAGGAGATCGTGGAGTTGCGCGAGCTGGCCAAGGTGGCGGAGGGGGTGGAGCGAAGCGGCGTCGAGGCCAAGCTCGGCAAGCTCAAGGCCCTGCTCGGGAAAGAGGGCTTCTTCGAGAACCCCGACCGCCGCCTGCTGCTGTTCACCGAGTTCAAGGACACCCTCGCCTACCTGGTCGAGAACCTCGAAGCCTGGGGTTTTCGCGTCGGCGTCATCCACGGTGGCATGAAGCCCGGTTCCCGCGACGACCCCGGCACCCGCATCTTTGCCGAGCAGCAGTTCCGCGACGGTGCGATCCAAATCCTGGTCGCGACGGAAGCCGCGGGCGAAGGGATCAACCTGCAGTGCTGCAACATCCTGTTCAACTACGACATTCCCTGGAATCCCAACCGCCTCGAACAGGGGATGGGGCGCATCCACCGCTACGGCCAGCTCAAGGACTGCCTGATCTTCAACTTCGTCGCGACCAACACCATCGAGGGGCGCGTGCTCCAGCGCCTTCTCGACAAGCTGCAGGAAATCCGTGATGCGCTCGACGACGACGCGGTGTTCAATGTGGTCGGCGAGGTTCTACCCTCCGCCCACGTCGAGCGAGTCCTGCGCGACTACTATGCCGGCAAGCTCGGCGATGCCGACTTGGAAGAGCGTCTCCTGAAGGACGTGGACGAGTCCCGTTTCCGCAATATCTGCCAAAACGCCCTGGAGGGCCTCGCCGCCAAGAAGCTCAACCTGGAGATGCTGATCGAACGCCGCGCGCGGGCCAGGGAACGCCGCCTGGTGCCCGAGAGCATCGCCCGTTTCCTGCGCGATGCCGCCGAGTTCGTGCCGCTCAAGCTCAAGCCGATCGAAAGCCTGCCCCATACCTTCGAGCCCGCGCGCACGCCGGGTGTCCTGCGCCGCTACGAGCGCGAGCCGGATTGGAAGCTGGCCGAGCTGGCGGGCCGGTATCCGCGCTGTTCCACCGACCGCGACACCGCCGACAAAAACAGCCTCGAGTGGGTCACGCCGGGCCATCCGTTGTTCGAGTCGATCCGACGCCATACGCGCGAGTGCGCCCTGAAGCCCTTTGGCGAGGGAGCCTGCTTTCACTCACTCGCGCATGCAGAGCCGGCTCGCATCGATTTTTATCGCGCGCGCGTAGTCGATGGGCTGGGCCGCATCGTCCACGAGAACCTCTTCGCGGTGGAGTTGCGCACCGGCACCGAGCCGCAGCTTCGGGAGGCGGGCACGCTGGGGAACTTCACGCCGGCGAAACCGCCCGACGAACTTCCCGCGATCGCTGCCGGGCCGGAGCCCGCCGACTGGTTGCAGGAACACGCGCTGACACCCTTCCTCGAGGAGACGCGCGCCGAGCGTTCGAGCGAAGTCGAGCGCATCGCCGAACACGTCGAGCTGTCGTTGACGGAGCTCCTCTTGCGTACCGACGAAGAGATCGGTGGAGCGGTCGTCGATGTCGAGGAGGGCAGGCAGGGTGCCGAGGGTCGCCTCGCCAAGGCCGAGAACCGGCACGCCGAACTTCTGTCCCGTCGCGACCGTCGCCGGGAGGAGTTGGGCCGCCAGCGAGCCCTTTCGCTGCAGGCGGTGGAGCGAATCACCAGTGTGTTGGTTCTCCCCCACCCCGAGCGCGAGTCGAGCGAGGTCAGGCGCTTGCGCCCGAGCCTCGAGACCGAGGCGACCGCGATGGATGTCGTCATGGGGCATGAGCGCGCGCGCGGCTGCCAGGTCGAGGATGTCAGCGCCAAGAACCTCGGCTACGATGTCACCAGCCTCGATACGAGGTCGGGCGAGATGCGCCTGATCGAGGTCAAGGGGCTGGCCGCCGCCACCGGCACCATCCTCTGGTCGCCCAACGAGAAGCGCGTCGCCGAGGACCGCCGCGACTGCTACTGGCTCTACGTGGTGACAAGCTGCGCCGCCGAGCCGACCCTGCAGGAGCCCGTTCACGATCCGATCCGGTATGAGTGGCATGAGGTCAAGAAGGTGCAGCACTACTATCTGTCCGTGAACGCCATGACCGGGTCCATGCGGGTGCGCGAGGATCCCTCGACCTACGGGGATGGGCAGTGACGAACGAGTCTGCGCCCCACCAGGACGGCTACGAAGCCGTCCTGGCTGATCTCGGGAGCGTGATCCAGGAGGCCAGGAACTCGGCGGCCCGCACCATCAACGCGGTCATGACCGCAGCCTACTGGCTCATCGGGCGCCGGATTGTCGAGGGTGATCAAGGCGGTCAAGAGCGTGCCGTCTACGGGGACAAGCTACTCGTTCGGCTTGCCGACGACCTTGGCCAGCGCTTCGGTCGCGGGTTCTTGCGGCAGAACCTTCAGCAGATGCGTCAGTTCTACCTCGCGTGTTCCGCCTCGGAGATTTGCCTGACAGCGTCAGGCGAATCCAGAACAAACGGAGGAGAATCAAGTCGCCCGACGGCGTCTGGCAAGTCGGCGATCTTGCCCGCGGCGTCCGCGCTAAGGCCTCTCGCCGATTGTTTCCCTCTGCCTTGGTCGGCCTATGTGCGCCTGCTCTCGGTCAAGAGCGAGAACGCGCGCCGTTTCTATGAGTCTGAGGCCCTGCGCGGCGGCTGGTCGGTGCGGCAACTTCGTCGTCAGATCGAGTCCCAATTCTACGAGCGCACGGCCCTGTCGAAGGACAAGGCGGCCATGCTGGAGCAGGGGCAGGAACTTCTGCCCGAGGACGCCGTCAGCCCCCGGGAGGCGATCAAGGATCCCTTCGTCCTGGAATTTCTCGACCTCAAGGACGAGTATCCCTCGACCCTGCACCTGTGGTGGGCGCGGCGGCCGCTGGCCTCCTCGCGGGCGGTGCTGATAGCGCTGCTCCTGCCTGATCCCTGTGGTGCGTTCAATCCGGAGACGTTGGGACAAGGCGCGTGGCAACCTCTACCATTCGTGCAGGGCCAGGTCCGCCACGACTCCGTGAACGGGGCTGCCATGACACGTTCCATGCGCGCACGGGAACACCCGTCAGGTTACGGAGGTGAAGAATGACTGAGAAGGATCCCATCCGCAGCGCGCTCAAGCTTTCGCCGGGTGCGCGGTTCCATCGCTGCGCACTTCAGGTCAACCCGCATCACTACGCCGGGAGCTATCGCGGAAAGGCGGCGGACGGCGACGAGGAGGGCTACGCAAGAAGGCTAATCGAGCGCGCTGCTGACCTTGGGATCGACGTTCTGGCCGTCACCGACCACAACCATGTCGGGGGTGTGCGGGTCATTCGCGAGATGGCGCAGAAGCGGGGCATTCGAGTCTTTCCAGGCTTCGAGCTGGCATCCACCGAGGGAATTCACGTTCTTTGCCTGTACCCGCCGGACACGGAGGAGGACCAGTTGGGTCGCTTCCTGGGGAAGTTCGGCATTCAAGACACGTCTCCTTCGAGCGATCTCTGCGAAATGGCCTTCGCCGATATCCTTCCGCGAGTGCGCAAGCAAGGCGGCATCACCATCGCCGCTCACGCAACGAACGAGAACGGGCTCCTCACGGAGCTCGATGGGCAAGCCAGAATCCGGAAATGGAAGAGTGAGGATCTCCTCGCGATCCAGATTCCCGGTGCCGTCGCTGATCTCCCGCAGAACTTCAGGAAGATCGTCGAGAACAAGGATTCTCAGTACAGGCGAGAGCATCCGCCGGAGGACGACCTCGCCGTCGCGGTCGTGAACGCCAAGGATATTGTCGCGCCAGACGACCTAAGAGACCCCGCCGCGACCTGCTGGATCAAGATGTCCGAGGTGACCATCGATGGGCTCTACCAAGCATTCCTCGACCCCCGGTCGCGAATCCGGCTCAATAGCGATCCGGCGCCCGAAGTTCGCGCCGAGTTCGTCGCCCTGACATGGGAGGGGGGCTTTCTCGACGGGGCGGGGATCCACTTCAACGAGAATCTGAACGTTCTCATCGGCGGCCGGGGGACGGGCAAGTCGACCGTCATCGAGAGCCTGCGCTACGTGCTCGGGCTCGAGCCGCTCGGCGAGGAGGCCCGCAAGGCCCACGAAGGCATCGTGCGTTACGTGCTACAGCCGGGAACCAAGGTCTCTCTCCTGGTTCGCTGCCATCGGCCGGCGCGACGCGAGTACCGGATCGAGCGCACGGTTCCGAACCCGCCGGTCGTTCGCGACGCCGAGACCGGTGAAGTCGTGAACCTCACCCCCGCACAGGTGCTGCCTCGCGTGGAGGTCTTCGGTCAACACGAGATATCGGAGCTGACGAAGAGCCCTGAAAAGCTGACGCGGCTGCTCGAGCGCTTCGCGGAGCGCGACGACTCGCTGGCTAGGCGCAAGCGCGACCTTCGCCGAGAGCTCGAACTCTCTCGCGGCAAGATCCTGGATGTGCGCCGCGAACTCGGCCAGGTCGAGGAGCGGCTCGGGGCGCTTCCGGGACTCGTAGAGACGCTCAAGCGCTACCGGGAGGCAGGACTAGAGGAACGCCTCAAGGAACAGAGCCTGCTCGTGCGTGAAGAGCGCGTGCTCGGCACGTTTCGCGAGCGGCTCGACCCCTTCGGCGACGCCTTGGAGCAGCTTCGCGAAGAGCTGCCCATCGATCTTGTGTTTCTCTCTCCCAAGGCCCTCGCGGATCTCCCGGGCAGGGAGATCCTGTTTGCTGCCGAGGAAACGTTTCAGCGCCTTGGCAGCGACATGGAGAAGGTCGCGGGCGACATGCAGGAGGCCCTGGAGCGAGCGGAGCACGGCCTGAAGGGCGTCCGGGGCCGCTGGGGCAAGCGCAAGCAGAAGGTCCAGGCAGCTTACGAGAAAAAGCTGCGCGAACTCCAGAAGTCTCGCGTGGACGGCGAGGAGTTCATTCGTCTGCGCCGCCGGATCGAAGAGCTGCGGCCTCTGAAAGAGCGCGAGTCTCAACTGCGCCGCCTCGAAGCCGAGCACCTCGAGCGAAGACAGAACCTGCGTGCCGAATGGGAGGACGTCAAGCGCGAGGAGTTCCAGATCCTCGACCGCGCGGGCAAGCGGGTCACACGGAAGCTGCGGGGGCGCGTGCGCGTGCGCGTGGCGTTCGCGGGCAATCGCGAGCCGCTGTTCAAGCTGCTGCGCGGCGAGATCGGCGGCAACATGGCGAAGACCGTCGACAGGCTTCGCGAGTGCGAGGATCTCTCCCTGACCGAACTCGCCGATACGGTTCGCAAGGGGGGCGCAGACGGCCTGCGCGAGCGGTACTCGCTGACCCCGGCGCAGGCGAAGAAGTTCGCGGATGCGGGCGACTCGGTCTGGATGCAGATCGAGGAGCTGGAACTCTCCTCGACGACGCGGATTGAGCTCAACACCGCGGCCCTCGGGGAGGCCGAGAGCTGGCAGGATCTGGAGCAACTTTCGACGGGACAAAAAGCAACGGCGGTGCTGCTGCTCCTGCTACTCGAGTCGGATGCTCCGCTGCTCGTGGACCAGCCCGAGGACGACCTCGACAACCGCTTCATCTTTGAAGAGATTGTGCCTCGGATGCGCGCGGAGAAGCGGCGGCGGCAATTCGTCTTCTCGACTCACAACGCCAACATTCCGGTCCTCGGCGACGCCGAGCTGATCCTCGGCCTCAGTGCGCTTGGCGAGGCGGGCGACGGTCAGGCGCGGATTGCGCCCGAGCACGTCGGCTCGATCGACGCGCAGCCGGTGCGCGAGCTGGTCGAGGAACTCCTCGAGGGGGGCCAGGAGGCCTTCGAGCGCCGCCGCCGGAAGTACGGGTTCTGAGAAGGAGCGAGATGAATCGAACGGAGCTTGCAGAGCTGATCTCCAACCGCGAGAACTCGGGCGTCGAATTCAAGCGTGATGACATCACTCCCACAAAGCTCGCCAAGGAGATGGCGGCGCTCTTGAACCTCGAGGGTGGACACATCCTCTTGGGGGTCGAGAAGAACGGAACGGTTTCAGGACTCGCCCGCGAGTTGGGGAAGGCCGAGGAGTGGGTCATGGAGGTCGCGCGGGCGCATGTCCGGCCGGCAACGATCCCGTTTTGGGAGACCATCGAGTGGGGCGAGGGCAAGACCGTCGGGGTGGTCTCGCTGCCGGCCGACGCACCGGACAAGCCCTTCAAGATGAAGCGCGCATCGGCGTGGGTAACGCAGGTTCGAGTCGGCACCACTTCGCGCGACGCGACCGACGAGGAGGAGGCCCGCCTCTACATGCAGTCGGGGCGAGTGCAGTACGATCGCAAGCCTGTCCCGGGCGCGACCTTGGCGGATCTCGACATTCGCCGTCTCAGCAACTACTTCCGCAACGTTCGGGGGCAGGCCCGCCCGGAGGCGGCTGACGGGGAGGGTTGGACGCGCCTGCTCGTCAACACGGAGTTGATGATGGAGGATCGGAATCGCGCCATGCCGAGCGTGGGTGGTCTGCTCCTGTTCGGACTGCGGCCGAGGCGGTTCTTGCCCCAGGCCGGCATCACTACGGTGGCCTACACCGGCAAAGAAAAGGACTACGACGCCAAGGCGAGGGCGACTTTGCGAGGACCCGCGGTTTCGCTCTTTCCAGATCCTAAACAAGGCGTGCCGCAGCCATTCCCGAGGCTGGCACGCACTTTTTCCGAGAGCGTGGAGGCCGTCGAGGCCGGAACGATCGAGCAAGCCCTGGACTTCGTGCGCCGCAACATCGAGGTCAAGGCGTGGATCGATGACGGCGGTCGACGGGTGGAGCGATGGGACTACCCTCTCGAAGCCGTACGCGAGGCGCTGGTGAACGCAGTCGCCCACCGCGACTACAGCATCGGCGTGATCGACATCGACCTTTCGATCTACGCCGATCGCCTGGAGATTATCTCGCCGGGGCGGCTGCCCAACACCGTCACGGTGGAGAAAATGCGTGCAGGGTATCGCGCCTCGCGCAACGAGCTGATCAAGGAGGTGCTCCGCGACTATCGCTACATCGAGGCTACGGGGCTCGGCGTGCCACGGAGGATCCTTGCCGGAATGCGCACGCACAACGACACCGAGCCCGACTTGGTGGAGGAGGACGATCGCTTCATCGTTCGCCTCTGGAAGGAGCGCGAGGAGGCATGATCCCCAAGGAGTGCAAGCGCCTGGCCGAGGTGGACTTTCCCATCGCGGAGGTGAGCAGGCACGCGGCGCGCGAGAAATCGATCCGCCATGGGCATCCCTCGACGCTGCACCTGTGGTGGGCGCGGCGGCCGCTGGCCTCCTCGCGGGCGGTGCTGATGACGCTGCTCTTACCCGATCCGTGCGACGAGCATTGCCCGGAGGCGTTCAAGAACAAGGCGCGTACGGCCCTGCTCGCGATGCACGGACGTCCCCGGGGCTGGGCGGACCAGACCGCGTCGGACGAGGGCTTGCGCCGGGTGCTGCTCAAGTTCATCGCCGACTTCGCCAACTGGGACAACGCGGCCCACCCGGATTACCTGGAGACGGGCCGCGCGCTTGTCCGTGCCGCCCATCCGGAGGAACCGCCGCTGGTGGTCGATCCCTTTGCCGGCGGAGGTTCGATTCCGCTGGAGGCGCTGCGGCTCGGCTGCGAGGCATTCGCCAGCGACCTAAATCCGGTGGCCTGCCTGATCCTCAAGGTGATGTGGAGGACATTCCGCGCCACGGGCCCGAGTTGGCCGATGAGCTGCGTCGGGTCGGTGGCGAGATCAAGGCGGCGGCGCAAGAGGAGCTGGCCGAGCTGTACCCGACCGATCCCGACGGCGCCACGCCGATCGCCTATCTTTGGGCGCGCACGGTGCGCTGCGAGTCGCCGAATTGCGGAGCCGAGATTCCGCTGCTGCGGTCGATGTGGCTCTGCAAGAAGACCAAACGCAAGCGGGCGCGGCGCACCAAGGTCGTGCGGCCTTCGGGTGACGTGCCGCGGGTGGAGTTCGAGATCTTCGAGCCGGCGAGCGACAAGGATGTGGCCGGCGGTACCGTAGCCCGCGCCAAGGCGAGCTGCCTTTGCTGTGGCACGGTACTGCCGCCCGAGCGCGTGCGCGCGCAACTCGCCGCCGAGAGGGGCGGCGCGGACACGATCTTCGACGCACGGGGCGAGCGGACCGGCGGCGCGCGGGTGACGGCGGTGGTGACGCTCCGGCCCGGAGAGCGGGGACGCCATTACCGTCTGCCCACCGAGGCCGACTACGCGGCGGTGCGCCGGGCGCAGGAGCGGGTGGCGGAGATCCTGGCGGAATGGGAGCGGGGCGGGCGGCAAGGGCTTTGCCCGGTGCCGGATGAGCCGCTACCGCTGATGAGCGGGACGTTCAACGTGCCGCTTTACGGCATGAACACCTGGGGCGACCTTTTCACGGCGCGGCAGAAAGTGGCGTTGGTGGGGTTGGGACGAGTCCTGTCGGGCGCGTCCCTTGACCAACCGGTGACAGAGTTTATTGCTGCCAGCATTTCGAGATTCTCCGACATCGCAAATGCCTTATGTCAATGGGAGAACACCAAGCACCAGGTACGCCATCTTTTTACGCGGCAGGCTATTCCGATGCTATGGGACTTTGCTGAGGCAGGATTCAATGGAGGACAAGCGGGTGACTACGCAACGACGCTTGGCACGATGATCAGAGTTGCCGAGCGGCTGTCGGCATGCACGAGGTCGGGGCAGGTTCAATCCGCCGACGCCACCAACCACCCCCTGCCCGACCAATCGGCAGGCGTCTGGTTCACCGACCCGCCCTACTACTTCGCGGTACCCTACGCCGACCTCTCCGACTTTTTCTTTGTGTGGCTGAAACGCACGCTGCCCGGGCATCCACTACTGCGTGATCCGTTCGACCCAGGTAACGACCTGACTCCCAAGGGTCCCGAGCTGTGTGAGATGGCCCACTGGGACTCGAAACGGTACGCCAACAAAGATCAGCAGTTCTTTGAGGATGGTATGGCCAAGGCCTTCGCCGAAGGCCGCCGCATCCTGCGTGAGGACGGTATCGGTTCGGTGGTCTTCGCCCACAAAACCACCGAGGGCTGGGAGGCGCTGCTCTCCGGCATGATCCGCGGCGGTTGGACCATCACCGGTTCCTGGCCTATCGCCACCGAGATGGCCTCGCGCCTGCGCGCCCGCGACTCCGCAGCGCTCGCCACCAGCGTCCACCTCATCACCCGCCCGCGACCCGTGGACGCCCCGGTTGGCGACTGGGCCGATGTCCTGCGCGAGCTTCCTCCGCGCGTCGCCGCTTGGATCGAGCGCCTGCAGGTCGAGGGCATCCGCGGCGCCGACCTGGTCTTCGCCTGCATCGGGCCGGCGCTCGAGATTTTCAGCCGCTACCGCGTGGTCGAGACTGCCGAGGGCCGCGAGGTTAAGCTCCCCGAGTACTTGGAGAAGGTCTGGGAGGTGGTGGGCCGAGCCGCGTTGGAACAGGTGCTCGGCAGCGCGGATGCCGGCAGTCTCGAGGAGGATGCACGTTTGGTGGCACTCTTTCTCTGGACCGTGCAGGGCACCGAAGCTTCCAACGGAAACGGAAGGAGCCGCGCGGCGAATGAAGACGACGAGGTTGCCCAAAGGGCCGCCAAGGGTTTCAGCTTGCCCTTCGACGTGGTGCGCCGCTTCGCCCAGCCCATGGGCATCGACCTCGACGTCTGGACCGACCGCGTCATCGGCCAGGACAAGGGCATCGTGCGCTTGCTGCCCGTGGCGGAACGCGCCAAGGCGCTCTTCGGCGAGGACGGCGCCCGCGCCGCCGCCGACTGGATCGAGAGCGATCCGGGGGCCAACGTGCAGATGGTGTTGTTCCCGGAGATGGATACGGCACCCAAGAAAAAAAAGCGTCGTGGCAAGCGGGCGCTCATCGAGGGCGGTGCCGAGCTGCAATCGCCGGATGCCACGACGCTCGACCGGGTGCACGCGGCCATGTTGTTCCAGGCCGGCGGCCAGGCGCATGCGCTGCGAAAGCTGCTCGCCGCCGAGCAGGACCGTGGCCCCGACTTCCTGCGGCTCGCCAATGCGCTCTCGGCGCTCTATCCGCAGGGTGCGGAGGAAAAACGGCTGCTTGACGCCATGCTGCTGGCGGTGCCGCGGTGACGGAGCCTGCATGACCGAGACCCGCAATCCAGCGGTCTGGCAAGTCTCCGGCGGCCCGGTGGATCGACCCTATGCCGAGATATTTCTCGAACACGGCGTGGCTCTGATCGGCCCGGGCCATGACGGTCCCTGGCAGCCGGGGCGTACGCACATGGACGCCGGGGACTTCGTGCGCCGTTTCGCCGAGGATCTGCGTACCGGCGATCTGCTGCTCTTGCGCACGGCGATCAGCCAGGTCGCGGCGGTGGGTTTGGTTGCGAGCGGATACGAGTTCCTCGAGCCCTTCGACGATGTCAACGGCTGGGATCTGCGCCACGGTCGCCGCGTGCGCTGGTGCCGCCTGCCCGAGCCGTACCGCTTCGAAACGAGCGTCTTCGGCGCGAACCCCCGCCGCTTGGCCCGGGTGCTGAGCGAGGAGGCCGTGGACACCGCCCGCAGCTTCCTCACTTCGGGTCTGACCCACTGGCGAGGAGCCCCGTTGCCTGCCCTGCCCGAGGTGGAGCCGCCGCTGGACGAGGTGCCGGAAGGGCTGCGCGATGTGGTCGGCCTGGCCCGGGACTTGGCGGGGCCTTACGGCGACGAGGAGCACCTCGGCGATGCGCCCAACGAAAACGAAATGACCGCCCACTTCATCGTGCCCTTCCTGCGCGCACTGGGCTGGCCGCAAGAGTTGATCGCTGTCGAATGGCGGCGGATCGACGTGGCGCTCTTCGAGAATCTGCCGCGCACGCCGGAGAACTGTCGTTTCGTGATCGAGGCCAAGCGCCTGGGCGCCGGCCTGGCACCCGCTCGCAAGCAGGCCAAACAGTATGTGGCCGGGCTGGGCGTATCGCGCGACGTGGTGGTCTCCGACGGCTTTCGCTACCGCATCTTCGACCACCAAAAGAACTTCGCACCCGTGGCCTACGCCAACCTGGCGCGATTGAAGCAGGCGTCCGTGGCGCTCTTCGATAGACTGCGCCACGCCCAAGGAGTGTAACGATGCCGTCCAAGCTCGAACCCTGGTACAAGGTCGCCACGCTGCGCAAGGAGGTCCGGGAGGGCCGCTCCTTCAACCCCGACGAGTTCGCCATCCATCTCGAGCAGGTGGTCAGCGGGAGCGCGCCGGAGGACTACCGCGACCCGGTGCAGTTCTTTGTCCGCACCAGCTTTACCCGGGCGCTGCGCGAGCACGCCGGCATGGTGCTGCGGCGGTTGGCGGGCGAAACGACCAACACCTCGCCGGTGATGACGCTGGTGACCCAGTTCGGTGGCGGCAAGACCCACACGCTGACCGCGCTCTACCACATGGTTACGGCCGGAGAGCGGGTCCGCGAGTTGGACGGTGTTGCGAATCTGCTGGAAGAAGCCGGGCTGTCGGAAGCTCCCCAGGCCAAGGTCGCGGTCTTCGTCGGCAACGCATGGGATCCTCGCGAGGGCGTCGAGACGCCGTGGATCGACCTCGCCCGCCAGCTCGCGGGAGACGCGGGCGTGGCGGAGTTGGGAAGTAACGCCAAGACCACCCCGCCCGGCACCGAGTCGCTCGGCCGCGTCTTCGCCGCCGCAAACGCGCCGGTGCTGATCCTCTTCGACGAGGTGCTCAACTTCGTCAACCGCCACCGGGACCAGGCCGACAGATTTCACGCCTTCATCCAGAACCTGACCGTGGCCATGACGGCCACGACGAAGGGCGCGGCCCTCATCAGCCTGCCGCGCAGCCAGGTGGAGATGAGCGACTTCGACATGGAGTGGCAGGACAAGATCACCAAGGTCGTGCGGCGGGTGGCGAAGGACCTGATCGCCAACGACGAGGCGGAGATCGGCGAGGTCGTGCGCCGGCGGCTCTTCGACGACCTGGGCGATGAGAAGATGCGATCCAGGGTTTGCCGAGCGTACGCCGATTGGTGCTTCGAACGGCGCGCGCAGTTGCCGCCCGAATGGACGGCGGTGGACAGCGGCGCGACCGACGCCAAGGCCCGCGAGCACCTGCGCGCGCGCTTTGCTGCATGCTATCCCTTCCACCCCTCCACGCTCTCGGTCTTCCATCGCAAGTGGCAGGCGCTCAGCCAGTTCCAGCAGACCCGCGGAACGCTGGCGATGCTGGCGCAGTGGATCTCCTGGGCGCACAAGGACGGGTTCATTCAGGCTCGCCGCGAGCCCCTGATCACGCTCGGCTCGGCGCCGCTCGATCAGCCCGAGTTCCGCAGTGTGGTGCTGGGACAGTTGGGCGAGTCGCGGCTGACGGCCGCGATCGATGCCGACATTGCCGGAACCCAGGCGCATGCCCGCGCTTTGGACGCCGACACGAAGGCCGCCCTGCGGGACATCCACCGACGCGTCGGCACCGCCATCCTGTTTGAGTCGTCTGGGGGGCAGGTGGACAAGGTTGCCCATCTTCCCGAGTTGCGCTTCGCCCTGGGGGAGCCTGAGATCGACACGACATCCGTCGATAACGCGGCCGTGGCCCTCGATGACCGGTCCTACTTCCTGCGCCGAGTGGGCTCGGACGGGTTCAAGATCAGCCACACCCCGACCGTGAAGAAGGTGGTCAGCGACCGGCGGGCTTCGCTGGACGAGGAGACCGAGATTCAACCTGCCCTGCGGGCCCTGGTCCAAAGAGAGTTCGACAAGGGGGCCAGTGTTCCCCGTGTCTTCTTTCCGGACGACAGCCCCACCATCCCCGATTCACCGCGACTGACCCTGGTGGTGGCGGATCCGGGCAAGGAATGGCAGGAAGACGGTGCGATAAGAGATGAGATCGCCGAATGGACCCGGCAACGGGGCGGCTCCGCCCGTCTCTACCCGGGTTCCTTGGTCTGGGTGGTCAAGAAGCCGGGCCGGAGTCTGCACGGCAAGGTGACCCACTGGCTGGCTTGGAAGCGTGTCGCCGCCGAGATTGCCCAAGGCACGCTGGGAGGCGAGTTCGACCCGGCCGACCGCGCGCAGATCAAGACCAAGGTGGCCGATGCGGAGGAGACCGCCCGCGATGAGGTCTGGGCGAACTATCTCTATGTGGCGCTCTACAACGGAGACGGCAAGAGCGGATTGGAAGCCATCAACCTGGGCGCCGGTCATTCCAGCGGCAATGAGAGTCTTTGCGGGCGCGTGATGACGGCACTCAAGTCGGGCGCCCTGCTCAACGAATCGGTGGGCGCGGGCTACCTGCAGCGGAACTGGCCCCCGGCGCTCAAGAACGACGGCGCATGGCCGTTGTCGAGCCTGCGCCAGAGTTTCCTGAACGGCGCGCTGACGAGACTGGTTGATCCGGACGCCGTGCTCAGAACGAAGATCGTCGAGTTTGTCGGCACCGGTGACTTCGGCTTGGCTTCCGGGAGGAAGCCGGACGGCACCTTCGAACGCGTCTGGTTCGAGGAACAGATGGGCCGCGACGAGGTCGCCTTCGAGCCGGGGGTGTTCCTGCTGCTGAAGGGCAAGGCGCAGGAGCTTGTGGCTCAACCGGAGCCGGAGCCCGGGCCGACCGATCCGTCCGAACCGGGGCCGGCGTCCGTTCCGGAACTCGGGCCGACTCTGGGGGACGGGAACGATCCTCGACCTTCCGAGACAAGACAGACCATTCGCGTGCACGGAGAAGTACCTCCGGAGTTGTGGAACCGTCTTGGCACGAAGCTGCTGCCCAAACTGAAGTCGGGCAGCGATGTCAAGGTGGGGATTGATCTGGTCGTCACCGCCGACGGTGCCGTAGCCGAAGCCTTGAAGGCCGACCTGCGGCAGATCCTCACGGATCTTGGAATCAGCGACAAAGTGACCATCGCGGGCGAGTGATGTCTGTCGTTCATATGACCGCGGAGTGGACCGTATCCAGCAGATGAGGTTGCGTTGAGGTACTTGGTTCGTCGAGTGCGGGGAAAGGGGTGGGGCGCCCGCATGCCGGACCCCCGGGTGCCGCGCGCAGGCGAGAAGCGTGAAGAGGCTGTCCTCGCGGCGATCGGCTTCCTGTCGAGGGCTTGCAGGAAACCGGTGAGCGACAAGATACGCAGATGAACTACTGGGACGCGGTTGTTTTTGTTTCCGGCTGGTTGATCGGGCTTCGTGTGTTCCGGGGCTACGACGCTCACATCAGCCTCGGCAGGAGATTGACGAAGTTCGTGTTGTTGGCGGCTGTGTTTGCCGCCGTGCATCAGTTCGCCGGCCGGCCGTGGTTCTATGGCCTTCTCGTCGTGATGGCGGCGGGCATGGCCCTGCTTCACGGGTACTGGTTCCACTATCGCCATGGAATCCACTGGCGTACCGCGGAACCGCGCGAGAAGTACCTTCGCCTGATTGGAAAACTGAGATAGCGACCGGGCTCGAGGAGCCGATACCGCCCGGCTACGACGCCTGCGCCACCGTCTTCGCGGCGTAGCTCAGGATCATGTCCGCGCCCGCGCGCTTGATGGCGATCAGCATTTCCGTCAGCGTGGCGGTGGCGTCGAGCCAACCGCGTTCGCCCGCGGCGTGGACCATCGCGTATTCGCCGCTGACCTGGTACGCCGCGATCGGTACATCGACCGTGCTTCTCAGGTCGGCGATCACGTCGAGGTAGGCGAGCGCGGGTTTGACCATGACCATGTCCGCGCCTTCTTCGACGTCGAGCTCGACTTCGCGCAGGGCCTCGCGCGCGTTGGCCGGATCCATCTGGTAGGTCTTTTTGTCACCGCCGCGCGGGGCAGAGTCGAGTGCGTCGCGAAACGGGCCGTAGAACGCGGATGCATACTTCGCGGAGTAGGCGAGGATGCCGACGTTTTCAAAACCGGCGTCGTCGAGTGCGTCGCGGATCGCACCGACGCGCCCGTCCATCATGTCGCTCGGCGCCACGATGTCGGCTCCGGCCTCGGCCTGCGACACCGCCATTGCCGCAAGTATCTCAAGCGTCTCGTCGTTGACGATTTCCCCGTTGCGCACGATGCCGTCGTGCCCGTCGCTGCTGTACGGATCCATCGCGACATCGGTGACGACCGCGAGTTCGGGCGCCGCGTCCTTCAAGTCGCGCACCGTCCGTTGCAACAATCCGTCCGGATTCACAGACTCCTTGGCCAGGGGATCCTTGAGCGACCCGTCGAGCGCGGGAAACAGCGCGACCGCCGGAATGCCCGCCGCCTGTGCCTCTTTCGCCTCGCGCACGAGCAGGTCGCGGCTGAGCCGATCGACCCCGGGCATCGACGCGACGGGATCGCGCACGCCCTCGCCCTCGACGACGAACAGCGGCCAGATGAAATCGGCCGGCGCGAGCGCGGTCTCGCGGATTAGCGCGCGCACCGCCGCCGACACGCGGTTGCGGCGAGGTCGAATCGGGAGCGGCATGCGCACATTATCGGTTATCCCGCATTATTCAGGGCCACGTGGAGCATCGGACAGATGCGTTCGTGTAGGAGGTCGTGAATAATGCGGGGCATGCGGGAAGCGGCGATCGTGCTCTGCGGTGGCTTCAGCCGGCGGATGGGCCGCGACAAGTGGTCCCTGCCGTTCGGCGACGAAACCCTGCTCGATCGCACCATCCGGATCGTGAAGGAGGTGGTGGGTGAAATCGTCGTGGTGGCGCGGGAGGGCCAGGAGGTAACAGTCAAGGACGGCGATGTCTGCTGGGCGCACGATTCCGCCGAAGGCCTCGGACCGCTGGCCGGGCTGGCGGCGGGACTGCGCGTCATGCAGTCGGACCAGGCGTTCTTGACCGGATGCGACACCCCGTTTCTCAACGCGGCGCACCTGCGGAAGTTGTTTGACGCCGCCCAAAAAAGCATCGCCGTCCCTCGCTACGGCGGCTACTTCATGGTCACTTCCGCCGTCTATCCGCGCACGGCACTGCCCGAGATCGAGAAGATGCTGGCCGCGGGCGACCGGCGCCCGTACCACCTGCTTGATCGCGTGCCCCACACGGTTGTCGAGGACCCGGACCCGGGCGTGTTTGTCAACATCAACACCGAGCAGGATTACGAACGGGCGCTGAAGGACGCGGGGCTATACTCGTCCTCCCCCTGATCTCTATGAATCTGCCCATGAACTTGCCCATGAACTTGATCGAAGAGTTGTACGCCCTGCAGGACCAGCACGGCTGGCTGCGCGAAGAGGACTTGCGCGAACTGTCGCGCCGCTTGAAGGTGCCGCTCTACGAGATTCAGGGAGTCTCGACGTTTTACCCGCACTTTCGGCGCACACCACCGCCGCGCGTGCACGTGACGGCGTGCCGCGACCTCACGTGCTGCATGACGGACGACGGTGCGGCGCTGCGTACCGTGCGCGAGACCTGCGCCGGACATGAGGGCGTGGAGTTTCACGAGGCGTCGTGTCTGGGGCGTTGCGATACCGCACCCGCGTGCACGGTGAACGACGTGCCGGTGGCGCCCGAGCAGGTCGCGGGCCTGCTCGACGATCTCGGAAGTCTGCCGCCGGACGAGCCGACCGATCAGCCGCGTTCGTGGAAGTGCGACTACGCGGCCACAGACGAGCGGTACTCGACGTTTCGCAGCTTCCTTGAGTCGCGCGACGTCGACGGTCTCGTGGAGACGCTCAAGAACTCCGGTCTGCGCGGCATGGGCGGCGCCGGCTTTCCGACGGGGCTCAAGTGGGGCATCGTGAGGGCGGAGGGTGAGCCGCAAAAATACATCGTCTGCAACGCGGACGAGAGCGAGCCGGGCACGTTCAAGGACCGCGTCATCCTGGAAGAGCTGCCGCACCTCGTCGTCGAAGGCTTGCTGCTCGGCGCGCTCACGATCGGTGCGCGTGAAGGCTGGGTCTACATTCGCCACGAGTACACCAAAGAGTGCAAGGCGATCCGCCGCGCGATCCGCGACGCGTACGATGCCGGTCTGTTGGGCGAGAACATCCTGGGCAGCGGATTCTCGTTCGACTTGAAGGTGTTCGTCTCGCCCGGCGGCTACATCCTCGGCGAGGAGACGGCCCTGCTCGAAGCGCTCGAAGGGCGCCGCGGCGAGCCGCGCAACAAGCCGCCGTACCCGGGCCAGAAGGGCCTGTGGGGCAAGCCCACGCTGATCAACAACGTCGAGTCGTTCGCGTTCGTGCCGCACATCCTGCGCACCGGCAAAGCCGACCTGAAGTTCTTCTCGATCAGCGGCGACGTGGAGACCCCGGGCGTGCACGAGGCGAAGTCCGGCACGACGCTGCGCGACCTTGTCGATCTGTGCGGCGGCATGAAGGACCAAAAGAAACTCCAGGCGTTTTTGCCCGGCGGCGCCAGCACCGGTTTTTTGCCGGCGAAGCACGCAGACATCGTCATGGACTGGAAGCCGCTGCAGGACGCGGGCTCGGCGCTGGGTTCGGGCGCGGTGGTGATCGTGGCCGAGGGCCGCGACATGCTGGAACTCGCCACGAACCTGACCGCGTTTTTCAGCCACGAGTCGTGCGGCAAGTGCGTGCCCTGCCGCATCGGCACCCAAAAAGCCGTCGAGATGTTGGGCCAAGAGGACACGACACTGATCCCGGAGCTGCACGAAACGCTTCTGGAGACATCGATCTGCGGCCTGGGCCAGGCCGCCCTGAACCCGGTCCTGAGCGTGATGAAGCACTTCGCGTAGCACGCCCCCGCTGCACCGCTGATGGATTACCGCGAAATCGCCCCGCGTGCCGAGCTGGCACCGTTCGTCAAGTGTTTCTGGCTGCTGTCGGATTCCTCGCCGTCCGTGGGCGTCGAACGAATCGTGCCGGACGGCTGTTGCGAGATCATCGTGAACCGGGCGGATCCGTTTGTCGGCGTCGATCAACAGCGCGAGCAACCCGCGTTGATGCTGGTCGGACAGATCAGTCGATTCTTGCGCATTCGTCCCACCGGCGTCGTCGATCTCTTGGGCGTTCGTTTTCGGCCCGGTGGCTTGTGGCCGTTTGTCGATGTGCCGCAAGCGGAGTTGACCGATGAACGTCCCGATGTCGGCGATGTCTGCCGGTTGTTGCGGCGGGCACTTGAAGAAGGGGCTTGGGGGGGGCGGGGGCGCGGCTCCGCCATCGGCGGTCTCGAGGAGGTGCTGCTGGCGCGTCTGGTTCGCAGGCGGTCGCACGCGGCGGCGGCGGTGGCGCTCGTAGAGGCGTCGGGAGGTCGGGCGCGGATCGGTGACGTGGCCGCGCAGGCCGGCGCGAGCGCGCGCACCTTGGAACGCATGTTCTCGCGTGAGGTCGGGCTCTCGCCGAAGCTGCTGGCGCGGGTCGTTCGGTTCCAGGCGGTCATTGCGGCGGTCGAGGGGACGCGCCGGTTGGACTGGGCGGAACTCGCGCAGCGCTGCGGCTACTTCGACCAGTCGCACCTGATACGCGACTTTCGCGCGTTCAGCGGCCTGAGCCCGGCACGCTATTTCGCGACTGAGCACCCGATGGGCGACTACTTTTCGGGAATCGCCGCCACGGGAATGTAGATGTCGATCTCGCCGTCGAGGGTCTGGCCGTTGAAGCGCTCGTCGTAGAGCTCGAAGTCGGGCGCGTCGCGGCGGGGCTGGCAGTCGGATTTCGGCAGCCACTTGCCCCAGATGTCGTCGAGCGTCAGCTTGAGTTTGCCCACGTGGCCCTTGTGCGTGAACACCGCGTAGGCGCCGGCGGGCACGGTTTTGCCGACCATGTCGTGCGGCATGTCGTCCAGGCTCGCCACCGGGACGCCGGCCATGTAGAAAAAGCCGTTGCCCTCCGAGCAAAAGCACAGGCCGTACGACTTGCCGTCCGGGATGCGCTTCATCGTGAAAGAACGCGGCACGAACCGGCCCCACAGTTCCGGGATCTCCGGCATGCGCTCGGGGGTGTACCAGCTTGCCATGCCGACGACGGCAAAGGCTTCGAGTTCGACAAAACGGGGTTCCATGATCGTGCCCTCCAAAAGGTGATCGAGTGCGTCGCGGGTGATGCGGTGCCGGCCCGCGAGAAACGGACCCTCGCCCGCACGGTGCCGCCCCGGCGTGACGTCGAAGGCCCGTTTGAACGCGCGCGTGAACGCCTCTTGCGAGTCGAACCCGGCGGTCAGCGCGACCGCCATGATCGCCTGGTCGGTGCGGCGCAGCTCGTCGGCGGCGCGGGTCAGGCGTCGCCTTCGCACGAATCGCATCAGCGGTTCGCCGATCGCGGCCGAGAAGATGCGGTGAAAGTGGTATGGCGAGTATCCCGCTTCGGCGGCGACGTCCGCGACGGCGATGTCGTCGTCGAGGTGGCCCTCGATCCAGTCGAGTGCCCGCAGGAGGCGCGCCGCGTACCACTTCATGGCCCGCAGCATACGGTCCCCGCGCCCCTCCAATCTTGATCGTTCTTGCTGTCGTTTTTATCCAAGACCATCTCCGTGCCGGCTCCTACTCTGAGCCCATGAACAAGACCCTTGCGATTCTGCTCGTTCTCGCCACCCTTCCTGCCCGTGCCGAGGACAAGGACAAGACTGCCGCCGATCCCGCGGCGCAGCTCGCCGCGCTGAAGTTTCTCGCCGGGAACTGGGTTGCGGACAAGTTCGGCGCAAAGTTCGAGGCGCACTATTCCACGCCCGAGAACGGGGCGGTTCTCTCGCTGAGCGAGCTCAAGAAAGGCGACCAAGTGCTCTTCTACGAGTTCGAGGTCTTTCGGGTGCAAAAGGGGGCGGTCTGGTTCACGCCGCATCCGAAGGGCTCGCGTTCGACCAGTTTCAAGCTGGCGAAGCTCGAAGAGAACAAGGTGACGTTCGAGAACAAGCGCCACGACTGGCCGCAGCGCCTGGTCTACCATCGCAAGAGCGAGAAAAACCTCGTCGTGACCCTGAGTTCACCTTGGGCGAAGAAGAACAAGATCGACGTCTACGATTTCAAGAGGAAGTAGGGCCGGCTCGGCTCGCGTAGACTCCCCCGCGTGAGGATCGAGCTGTTTGGAATCGCGCGTGCGCGCGCCGGCGTCGAGTACGTCGATATCGACGTCGAGGCGCAAACATTGCGGGAGGCATTGCGCGCGCTGGGCGAGGCGTGTCCGGCACTCGCCGCCGAAGTCTTGGACGGCGATGCCTTGTCGCCGCTGTTTGTCGCGTCGCTCAACGGCGACCGGTTCGTGAACCGTCCGGAAACGAAACTGTGCGCCGAGGACACGCTGCTGATCCTCGGCGCACAGGCGGGTGGCTAGCTGCTCGATTGGCTGCTTGGCTTGACAATCAGGCTGAGTGGGATTCCGGCGACGGCCATGCCGCCGATGTGGTCGATGACCCAGCCGACCGTCCAATCGACCGGGTAGTTCGACCAGTTCCAGTTCTGAAGATCGACCGCGGCGGCCATCAGCACGCCGAATCCGGCCACGAACACGACGCGACCCAGGAAGGACCGAATCCCGGCTGCATGAAGCATCAGCGCCGCGATGAATGCGGTGACAATCGAGAACACCGCGCCGGCCACCATCGTCATGGCCTGCATCGGCTCGGCCCCCTCGGGGTCGTAGACAATAAAGGCGCGTGGACCTTTCCTGTAACGCCCGTCCCAGGACTTGTGACCCGCGCTGTCGGGGTCCTTCATGTCGGCATCGGTCATACCCGGAATCCAGTACACGCCGCGCGCCGTGCCTTCCAGGGTCTTGGCAACTTCGGCCTCGTTGCCGAGCAGCGGCTCGTTGTCCAGCTTATGAATCCCGAGAAACATCCACGCCGAAAACTGCCAGACAAACAGGATGGCGCCGCCGACGACGGCACCGATGATGACCTTCTTCATTTCTTCGTGTTCTCTCTGTGTTCGTGATTGCTCCCGCGCGCCACAGGGTACTGGGTCTCGAGCGTCACGCCTATACTGTCGGTCCAGATGAGCTTTGGACGGCATGGCACCTATCTGCGCATCGACGTCGCGACGGGGGTCGCGGAGCCGATCGCGATTCCCGAGGACGTGTTCTTGCGCTACCTCGGCGGCGTCGGCCTGGGCGCCTGGATCTGCCTGCGCGAGGGCGGTGCCGAGCAAGATCCGCTCGCGCCGGAATCGCCGCTCGTCTTCTGTATGTCCCCACTCGTCGGCACGCCGCTCACGACTTCCGCGAAGTTCGCCGTGGTCGCGCGGTCGCCGCTCACCGGTTTCCTGTCCGACGCCATCTCGTCGAGCCACTTCGCGATCGCAGCCAAGCGGGCCGGATTCGATGCCTACGTGCTCACCGGCCGTGCGCCGCGCTTGTCCCGTTTGTTGGTGGACAACGGACAGGTAAAGCTGACGGACGGCGATGCCTTGCGGGGCCTGCCGGCCCATGAGTGCGAACTCGACGGGTTTCGCACGGCGGCGATCGGTCTCGCGGGCGAAAACCTCGTGCGCTTTGCCACGATCAGCAACGACGGACGGCACGCCGGGCGTGGCGGACTCGGCGCCGTCATGGGCGCCAAAAACATCAAGGCCTTCTCGGTTCGCGGCGACGCCGAAGTCGAGGTCGCTGATCCGCGCGGCGTCGTCGCGCTGGCGCGTGATCTTTCCGAAAAGAGTCTCGGGCCGGCCACGGCGAAGTACCGCGAGCTGGGCACGATTGCCAACGTGCTTGTGTTCAACCGGCTGCGAACCCTGCCGACGCGGAACTTCCAGGACGGAACGTTCGAGGGGGCGCCGTCGATTTCGGCGGAGGCGCTCCACGCCATGGACCGGATCGGCCGGGCGTCGTGTGCGGCCTGCACGATCGGTTGCGAGCACTTCTTCAGGGCTCCCGACGGGCTGCCGGTGCGGCTGGAGTACGAGACGCTTTTCGCGCTCGGCTCGCTGCTCGGAATCTCGGATCGCGCCGTGGTCCTGGAAGCCGCGCAACGCTGCGATCACCTCGGGATCGACACCATCAGCGCGGGTGGCACGATTGCTTTCGCGATGGAAGCCGGGCTGTCCGGCCTGTCGTTCGGCGACGCTGCCGGGGTGCGGACCGCGCTCGACGAGATCGGACGCGGCGGCGAACTGGCGCAGGGGTCGCGGCGTGTTGCCGAGTCGATCGGCCGGCCGGAGCTGGCGATGCACGTCAAGGGGCTCGAGATGCCCGGCTACGATCCGCGGCGGCTGTCCGCGATGGGCCTGGGGCTGGCTGTGAGCACTCGCGGGGCCGACCACAACCGCTCCAGCGCGTACGAACTCGATTTTTCCGCGGAGGCCTCCACAAAGGAGTTCGACGTGGGCCAGCTCGTGGAGATCGAGAAGATCGTGGAGCTCGAGGACCGGGCGGCAGCGCTGGACTCGCTGATCCTCTGCAAGTTCCTGCGCGGCGTGTTTTCGGACTTCTGGGGCGAGGCGTCCGAAATGGTGCGGCTGGTCACCGGCGAGTCCACAGACATCGCCGTCCTTGGCTCCCGCGTGTGTTCGCTCCGCAAGGAATTCAACGTCCGGTGCGGCTGGACCCGTGCGGACGACGGCCTGCCCGCGCGCCTGCTCGATGGCGCGTTGTCGCCCACGACGCTGGCCGATATGATCGGGGCCTACTACGAGGCACGATGCTGGACGAAACAAGGTCGGGTTCCGCCGTCGCTGGCGAGCCGGTTGAAACTGTCCGTCTGAAAATCGACGGGCGCGATGTCGACGTTCCCCGGGGCACGACGCTCTGGGACGCGGCGCGCGGTGCCGGGATCGAGATCCCTGCGCTCTGCCACGACCCGAAGCTCGAACCCGTCGGCGTCTGCCGGATGTGCGTTGTCGAGATCGAGGGCGCGCGCGTGATGGCGGCGTCGTGCGTGCGCGAGGCCGAGGACGGCATGGTCGTGCGGACCCAGAGCGAGAAGGTCGATCGCTGCCGTTCGATGCTGACCGAGCTCTTGATGTCGGAGCAGCGCGACGCGTCGGCCAAGGACGCGACGACCGCGGACGACGAGTTGTGGCGCCTGGCGGAGCACTACGGCGTCTTGGAAGGGGGGGCGGGGGCCGCGCGTTTGCCGCGGGGCAACTCGCGTCCCGCGGACACGTCCAACCCCGCGATCGCCGTCGATCACCAGGCGTGCATTCTCTGCGACCGCTGCATCCGTGCCTGCGACGATCTTCAGAGCAACGACGTCATCGGGCGGACCGGCAAGGGCTACACCGTGCGCATCTCGTTCGACCTCGACAACGCGATGGGGGCCTCGACCTGCGTGACCTGCGGCGAGTGTGTGGCCGCGTGTCCGACAGGCGCCTTGATCAACACCGAGATTGCAGCACCGTTGCGGCCGCGGACCGACCTCAAGCAGGTCGATTCGGTCTGTCCGTACTGCGGCGTGGGCTGCGGGCTCACCTATCACGTCGATGAGGACGTAAACCAAATCGTGTTCGCCGAGGGGCGCGAGAATCCCGGCAGCCAGGGGCGCCTGTGCGTGAAGGGGCGCTACGGTTGGGACTACGCGCTGCACGCGCACCGGCTCACCAAGCCGCTGATCCGCATCGACTATCCGAAGGGCCCGCTGTCGGACGAGACCGCGGATTCGGAGGGGGCGCGCAAGAAAGGCAAGCCCGGCGGCATCGTGGACTACGGCGAAGTGATGCCGGCGTTTCGCGAGGCGACGTGGGACGAGGCGCTCGATCTTGTCGCGAGCAGGCTTGCGGGCATTCGCGACGAGCACGGCCCGAACGCGCTCGCGGGCTTCGGCTCGGCGAAGTGTTCGAACGAGGAGGCGTATCTCTTCCAGAAACTCGTGCGGACCGCGTTCGGCACCAACAACGTCGATCACTGCACGCGGCTGTGCCACGCGTCGTCGGTCGCGGCGCTGCTTGAGATGATCGGCTCGGGAGCGGTGACGACGACCTACGGCGACGTCGTGAACTCCGATGTCGCGCTGATCACCGGTAGCAACTCGACCTCGAACCACCCGGTCGCGGCGACGTTCTTCAAGCAGGCGGCGCGCAACGGCACCAAGCTGATCGTTGTCGATCCGCGCGCCAGCGGCATCTCCGAGCACGCCTGGCGTTTTTGCCGGATTCGGTCCGGCACCGACGTCGCGTTCTACAACGGCATGATGCACGTCATCATCGAGCAGGGGCTCGTGGACGAGGACTACGTCGCGCGCTTCACCACGGACTTCGACAAGCTCAAGGCGACGGTCGCACAATACACGCCCGAATACACCGCCGGCATCTGCGGCGTCTCGGCGGACCTGATCCGCGAGGTGGCGACGGCGTACGGCGAAGCGGCGGCGGCGGTCACGTTCTGGGGCATGGGCATGAGCCAGCACGTGCACGGCACGGACAATTGCCGCTGCCTCATCTCGCTCTGTCTCATGACGGGCAACATCGGCCATCACGGTTCGGGCCTGCATCCGCTGCGCGGCCAAAACAATGTGCAGGGCGCGTCAGACGCGGGGTTGATCCCGATGGTCTACCCGGACTACCAGCCGGTCGGTTCGGCCGAGGTTCGCGAGAAGTTTGAGGGGGCCTGGGGGACGAAGCTCGATCCCAATCCGGGCCTGACGGTCGTCGAGATCATGCACGGCGCCCTCGACGGTTCGGTCAAGGGCATGTACATGCTCGGCGAGAACCCGTTCTTGTCCGACCCCAACATCAACAAGATTCGCAAGGCGCTCTCGAGCCTCGACTTCCTGGTGCTGCAGGACATTTTCCTGACCGAAACCGCGGAGTTCGCCGACGTGGTGCTGCCCGCGACGTCGGCGCTGGAAAAGACCGGCACGTTCACCAACACCGACCGCCGCGTGCAGGTCGGCCGGAAGGCGCTCGACGCGCCGGGCGAGGCACGGCTCGACTGGAAGGTCATCTGCGACATTGCGACGCGGATGGGCTACGAGATGAGCTACGACTCCGCCGCCGAGGTCTTCGATGAAATGACGGGCCTGATGCACGCCTACCGCGGCCTGTCGCACGACGCCCTCGGCGCGCACGGCAAGCTCTACCCGTGCCCGAATCCCGAGGAATCCGACGGCACTGTGGTCATGTTCGGCGACGGCTTTCCGACCGAGAGTGGCAAGGCGAAATTCGTGCCCGCCGAGCACACCGGCGCGGACGAGCTGCCCGACGCCGAGTATCCGTTCATCCTCGTGACCGGGCGCGTCCTGGTGCACTGGCACACCGGCGTCATGACGCGCCGCTCCAAGACGCTGCATGAGCGCGAGCCGGAACCGTTCGTCGAGGTGCATCCCGACGATGCCCAGGAAATGGAGTTGACGGACGGCGATGTCTTGAGCGTTTCGTCGCGCCGCGGCCGCATCACGCTCAAGGCGCGCATCAGCACGAGGACGCAGCCGGGATCGATCTTCATCCCGTTCCACTTCCGCGAGGCGGCGGCGAACACGCTGACCACCGACAAGCTCGATCCGTACGGCAAGATCCCGGAGTTCAAGTTCTGCGCCGTCAAGCTCGAGACAGCCGCAAAGACGCCGTAGCTGCCGTCCGATCACGTCCTTGCGGTGGGTATGCCCAAGGCTTCGGTCTCCACCCGTCGAAGGATTTCGTATGCGACTCGGTCTTCTTGCGCTTCTTCTTGCTGCCAGCTGTTCCGGCGGGGGTGGTTTCACCGTCACACGGGTCGATGGCGTCGCCTTCGGCGTGACGTTTTCGCCGCGCAATTTCCCGATCAACCAGACTCCCGGCGACGTGATCGCGTTCTTGCGCGATCATGCCGACACCGGTCCGGTCGTGGCGTTTCACATGGCGTGGCGCGACAGCCGAGCGCGGTCCGGGCAGATTCCGAACACCGCGGTGTTCGCCCAGGAACAGTCGCAGACCTACGGGTATCTGCCGGTCGTCGGATTCGGGTTCAACCTGGCCACCGGTCCGGATCTCACCAGCGATTCGGAGCCGGGCAACAACACCTGGACCAACCAGGAAACGCGCGCGGACTTCCTGGCGATGGTGACCGACTACGTGCGGCGCTATCACCCGCAGTACCTGTTCTTGGGCAACGAGATCAACTCGTACTTCCTGGACGTGACGCAGCCAGAATGGGATGCATGGGTTTCGATGTTTCGCGAGGCCTATCTCGCCATCAAGACCGAGAGCCCGGACACGACGGTGTTCACGGTCTTTCAGTACGAACGCCTGAAAGGACTCGGGGTCAAGAACGGCTGGAGTGAGCCGCCGCAGTTGGATCTGATCGACGATTTTGCCGGCAATATCGACGCTTTTGGGTTCACCTCGTATCCGTACTTCGAGTTCGAGACCCCGGCCGGGATCCCGGAGGACTACTACGACGAGATTGCCGCTCGTTGGGCGGGCAAGGTGATCTTCACCGAGATCGCGTGGCTGGCGGACCCGGCGATTCCCTACACGGGGTCGCTCCAGGAGCACAGCGACTTCATCCCGCGTTTCTTCGACCTGACCTCGGCGCTCGACTTGGCGTACGTGACCTACTTCATCCTGCACGACATCGACGGCGTGGCCGTCGCCTTCCGCCAGACGGGGCTCCGCGAAAACAACGGCACGCCGCGCGCATCCCTCGCGGCGTGGCAGGCGGCTATCGCGGGCGATTGACACGACGCGGGCGTCGGGAATCGTCTAAAACAGATAGCCGATGCGCGCCCTGATCGTTGTTGCCGTCCTGTTGGTGGCCGGGCTCCTGGTCTACCTGCTCGTGGCGGACGGCAGACGCGGTGCGGGGGATCGGGAGGGCACGGGAACCCGCGCGAAGACCGAGCGAAAAGGGCTTGACGACTCGAACGCATCGCCGTCCTTGATTGTTGGAAAAGGGGGCCCGGCGGCAGGGGCGTTCCCCGACCCGGTGGACTTCAACGCCATCGATGCGCGCCGCGACCTCCACGGAATCGTCGAGGACGCGGAAGGCAATCCGGTCGCCGGTGCGAAACTGGAAGCCGTGCGCTATCCGTTCCGGCGCCTGAGTTCGGTCGCGATTGATCACTGGCAGGAGAGCGTTGTCGCGAGCCGGACCCGCAGCGCCCGGGACGGCACGTTCGCACTACGTCTCGCGCGCGGCACCATGTACGGGTTGCGGGTTGAGGCGGAGGGGTTCGCGCCGTACGAGCGACCGTACCCCGCCGGGTCGTTCGTGCGCGTTGTCTTGCGCGTTGGCGTGACCCTTGCCGTCGTGGCTGTCGACGAGGGGGACAAGCCCGTCGCGGGCGTGCGGCTACGGTTGTTCCAGCGCCGCCGCGAGACGAAACAAACCCTGCACCGCACCGGCGGGACCGATGCGGACGGGCGTTTTGTGTTTCAGAATCTGCCCGCCGGGATGAAGGTGTATTTGGAACCGCTGCACGACACGCTCGCTCCGCCCGGGTGGGGTTGGGTCCCTGTGGATCTGACGACGAGCGGTGCGACCGAGAAGCGGCTTGTGATGTCCACGGGGCGCACGATCACGGGGCGCGTCACGGATGCCGAAACCGGCGCGGGGATCAACGGGGCCAAGGTCGGCGTCGGATGGACGCAAAGACGCTTCGTCCTGACTGACGGCGAGGGGCGTTACGTCCTGTCGGGCTGGAAAGATGGCAACAGCGGCTCGGCCCTGGAGGTCACCGCCGCGGGCTACGGGCGGACGCGGCGCGGCCGCATCGGCAAGGCCGAGACCGTGGACTTCACGCTGCGGCGCGGTTTCGAGCTGCGCGGCGTCGTTCTTTCGCCAGAGCGCGGTCCGGTCGCCGGCGCGCGCGTCGGGGCCGTGGGTTCCAAGCGCCCGCGACGCGGCGAGCAGCGGCTGAGTTTCGGCCACTCGGTCACCGGTGCGGACGGCCGGTTCGTAGTCCCCAGCTTGCGCACCGATCTGGCGCACACCCTGGTGATTGCGGCGGACGGGTACGGACGGACGGCCATCGAAGTGGTCGCCAAGGACGACGCTGTGCTCGACATCGGCGAGATCGTGCTCGTCGGCGGGCTGCGGCTTGAGGGCACGCTGCAAGACCGCGCGGGCCGGCCGGAACCCGATGTCGAGATCACCCTGCGTGGACCGGGGCAGATCAAGCAGTTCACGCCCGGCCGTCGGGAAACCGCGCGGACGGACCAGGGGGGGCGGTTTTCGTTTGCCGACCTCGCTGCGGGAGCCTATCGCCTGAGTGTGCGACGACGCAGTGCGCCGGACGTGCAAAAAGATGTCGTGCTCGGTGATCGGGATCTCGTCGACCTTCAGCTCGTCGCGGCCACGACCCAGCCGTTCGCGGTTCGCGTCGAAGGCGACAGCGGAACGTTCCTTGTCGGCGTGACGGTCATGGTCCTGGCGGGCAGCGCGCGGATGAGCGCCGAAACGGCCAAGGACGGCCGTGCGACTTTTCAGGTTCCGGGTCAAGTGAACTCGGTCGAGGCCTATCCGGGAAACGGTTACCTGCCGCCGGAAAAACTCACGAACATCGCCGCCGGCACGGCCGAGGTGCGGTTGCGAGCCAAAAAAGGGACGCAGCTCGCCGGCAAGGTCGTCAAGGCCGACGGAACGCCGCTGGCCCAAGCATGGCTCAAGATCACGCGCGGTGAAAAACAGGTTGCGACCGCCCGAGCCAAGGCCGACGGGACGTTTGAGGTGACCGTCCCCAACGCTGGCGCGCTCGACATCAAGCTGGCGGGGGTCGTGAGGACCATTGGCTCCGGCTACACGATCGATACGAATCCGCCCTACACCGGGGAGCTGAAGGGCGTGTCGCCCGGTACGACCGATCTGGTCTTGACCGTGCGCAAGGTGACCAAGGGTCAAGCGCTCGTCGTCACGGTGCTTACGCCCGACGGCAAGCCGGTGGCGAAGGCCGCCGTGCTGGTGCATGGCACGCGGACCGCGGAAACGACGGGCCCCGACGGCCGCGCGGAGCTGTTTGACCTCCCGAACCGGGAACTCAAGATCGCGGTCCGGGTGCCGAGGTCCATGCCGTTCGTTTTCGACGGCCCGGTCACGGTTGCGGCCGGCGCCGGGCGCGTGACCGTGCGGCTTGTCCGCGGCGTGCCGATCCGCGGTGTCGTCGTGAAGCCGGACGGCCATCGTGTAGCGAACGCCAGGATCTACGCCTTCAGCAAGAACAGCATCCTGCGCAGCGCCGCGACCGGTGCCGACGGTCGGTTCGAGATCTTGGTGCCGCCCGGGGCGGCCGGCGTGCGGCTTCAAGCGTCCGAACCCGTGGCCAACGGGATGCTCGGCTCGGCGACCGCCGCCGCCGGCGATACCGACGTGAGGATCGAACTCAAGCCGCGGTGAACCGTACGCTCCTGCCCCCGCCCGTAGACCCACCTTCTCAGATTCGGCACGGGATCTGCGCCATCTCCTCCGGACGGGCGATCTGTCCAGATAGATCGACATCGATCGGTACAAGCGGAAGGTAGCCATGCTCGACTTGCTGCGAAAAATCAAGCGCTCTGCAGAGGTGCAGATGGAGCGCTTCAAGGTGGCCGGTGTCTATACGTCGCGTCACGACAACGTGGATCTCGACCGCCACATTTCGGAGGCGGCCGATTGGATCAAGCGCGCGCAGGACCACGGAAAAAACCGCGGCGTGGCGTACGGCACGAAGTTCGGCGAGGAGTTCAAGGAGAGCTATCCCGAGACGACCGGCTACATCATCCCGACGATGCTGCGCCTCGCCCGCGCAACCGGGAGCGACGACTTCGAGAAGCGCGCGCTCGAGATGGGCCACTGGGAGTGCGACGTCCAGATGGAGTGCGGCGCCGTGATGGGCGGCATCCTGAACGACAATCCGACGCCGGCAATTTTCAACACCGGCCAGGTCCTGATCGGCTGGGCCGCGCTCGTCGAGAAACTCGGCGACGACCGCTGTCGCGACGCGGGCCGCCGCGCGGGCCGCTGGATGGTCGATGTCCAGGAGGACAACGGCAACTGGTTCAAGGGCAACTCGGAGTTCGCCGACGCACACGTGACGATCTACAACGTGCGCGCCGCGTGGGGCCTCGCGCGCTTCGGCAAGGCCGCCGGCGAGACAGCGTTCGTCGCCGCTGCCGTCAAGAACGCCGAGTACGTGCTCAAGAAGCAAACCGCGACCGGGTGGTTTCCGGACAACTGCCTGACCAATCCCGAGGCGCCGCTGCTGCACACGACCGCGTACACGATTCGCGGTCTGCTTGAGATCGGCATGCTCGCCGAGCGCGACGACCTGATCGCCGCCGCGCGCAAGGCCGCCGACGCGCTGCTCGCCCGCATGGACGTCGACGGTTTCCTGCCCGGCCGCTGGGACAAGGACTGGAACGGCGCGGTCGCGTGGTGCTGCCTCACCGGCACGGCGCAGACGTCGATCATCTGGAGCACGCTCTTTAGGCTCACCGGCGAACAAAAGTACCGCGACGCCGCGAAGCTCGCCAACCGCTACGTCATGCAGCGCCACGACATCTCGTCCCAAGACGACGCGATTCGCGGCGGCCTCGCGGGTTCCTGGCCGACGCACGGCGATTACGGGCAGTTTCTGATCCTGAACTGGGCGACCAAGTTCTTCCTGGACGCGCTGTTGGAAGAGCGGGAACAAGAGCAAGAAGAGGTAACGGACGGCGATGCTTGACCGCGTTCGTCGCCGGTACTTTCCCAAGGGAATCCGTCGCGTCGCCCGCCGTCAGCTTGCGCGGGTGTTTCGGCGGACCAGTCGCAAGGCGCTGGCTCATGCGCTGCGCGGGCTCGGTATCGAAGACGGTGCTCCGGTGTGCGTGCACAGCATGCTGAGTGCGCTCGGTCATCTGGTCGATGGCCCGCAGACCGTCATCGGTGCCGTCCAGGACGCGGTACCGAACGTGACGATCATGATGCCGACGTTTCCGTTCGGCGGCACCTGCGAGGAGTATCTCGCCGGCGATCCGTTCTACGACCGCGCCGCAACCCGGTCGGCCAGCGGCCTGTTGACGGATACCCTTTGGCGCACCGCGGGCGCGCAGCGCAGCCTGCACCCGACACACTCGTGCGCGGCACTCGGTCCCGACGCAGCCCTGCTGATCGACGGCTCCGAGCACGTCCAAACCCCGTTCGGCGACGATTCGACGTACGGACGCTTCGCCGCCCGCGAAGACGCGGAACTCTTGTTGATCCACACGAACAACACGAGTCTCGTGCACCGGTTCCAGGAGGTCGCGAACACTCCGCATCTGTTCCTGGAGGGCATGCGCACCGCCCGCGGACTCGACGCGACCGGAAACGAGACAACCTACGAAGTCCGCGTGCACCGTCCGCTACAGCCGTTGTATGTAATCCTGCAGGGCGACGAGCGAGACGATCGCGAGCACGTCTGGCTCCCGGACTATTGCCTGCCCGCGCCGACGTACAATAAAAAGCGCATCGCGACCAACCTGCACAGCCGCCGCGCCCGCGACGAGCTGTTTGCGCGCCAGGACGAGTTCGAAAAAGACGAGGTCGTCCGGAAAGTCCGATACCGAGGCGCCGAAATCATCGCCGTCGGTGTGCTGCCGTTCATGAATCGGATCTGCAACGACCTGCGCCAGAGCTACAGCCAGTTCGCCCACGAATACGAGGAGCTGCACCGCGAAGCTCCGCGATCGCCCCCCTCAAGAACCCGCACCTCCGTAGCAACCGGCAAACGATTCTGACCTCCGTCATGCGGTATGTCCGCCGGCAGCCGCCGTGTTGCGATGGACTAGTGGAGTGAGTATCACGGAGCCTAGGCTTGGTGAGGCGGTCCGCGACGTTCGGGTTACGGACGATGATCCGGTTGTCGATTTGATCGATGGCAGGACGCTCACCGTTCCGCTTGCCTGGTACTCCAAGTTGCTGCGCGCCACAATCGAGCAGCGGGAGAATTGGAAGATTGCCGGCGGCGGATTCGGCATCCACTGGCCGGGCATTGACGAGGATCTCAGCACGCGGAGCCTGCTCCGAGGAGCGCCCGCGTCGAAGCCGCCAGCCCCGGCAAAGCCGTAGCTGTCGCGCGAACGGGTCAAGAGACAATGCGACACATCGGTCACGGTATCGGATTCGAGTTGATGGTCGTCCTGGTCATCATTTCTGTGCTTGGGTGGATTGGGCTTGGGATCACGAAGATCATGAATCTCGAAGGACGGCTGGCATTCCTGCCTTCGGCGCTCCTGATCGGCGGCTACGTCCTCTTTATTGTTGGCGTCCAGGTAGTGGACTCGGTTCGTACAAGAAAGCGCGAGTAGACCAGCGAGGCAACGTGACATGAGTATTCGGAATACGGGCCGGCGAAGGATTCGGCCGACCCATCCCGGCGAGATGCTTCGGGAGGACTTCCTGCCGGACTACCGGCTTACGGTCGCCGGTCTCGCGCAGGCTGTGGGCGTTTCGCGCCAGACAATTAACGAGTTGCTTCGGGAGCGGCGGGCGGTGAGTCCGGAGATGGCGCTGCGGTTGGCGCGGCTGTTTGGCAATTCCCCGGAGTTCTGGCTCAACGCGCAGCGCGCGGTTGATCTGTGGGACGCGGCCCAAGCGATCAAGGACGACGTCAAGCGCATCAAGCCGTTGCGCGTCGAATAGCGTCAGCTAGCGTCGCTTGGCGGGACCCTTGGCGCCCGCTTTCTTCTTGGGCGTCTTGGTCTTCTTCTTCGTGACCTTCATCTTCACGTTCTTCGTCGCCAGCTCGTACGATTCTTTGAGCCACTCTTGCCAGATGGTCTTGGGGAGCGGTTCTTCGGCGGTGAATCTTGTGGCGACCCATGCTGTCGAGCCTACTTCGAATCGCTGCGGTTCCTTTCCGGCGAGTGTCTTGGCTTGAGGCATGGACCGCTCCAGCTTGAACATCGCCTTGAAGCCCTGGCCTTTGGCACCCGGGCCCACGTAGAGAAACGCGGTCTTGCCCGCCTTGAACGACGTCTGGTTGCACGACGTGCCCTGCGTGACGCCGGCATAGGCTGCCGCTGTCTTGCGCATCGCGAGGGTCGGATCCTTGGCTTGGGGCATGGGTTCCTATTCCTGGTCGTCCGGATCCCGATGCACGTGATCACGGTGCAGGTGGACGACTCGTTGCGGGAAGGGGATCTCGATCCCTTCGGCTTCGAAGCTCTTGTAGATCAGGGTGTTGAGCGCGTCGACGGCGCGACCGCGCAGGATCGGCTTGTCGATGTAGCCGCGGAGTTGGAAGTTGAGCCCTGAATCTCCAAACGAATAGAAGCGAACGGTGGGGGGCGGGGCGCTGACGATGCGCGGGCACTCGCGGGCGCACTTCTCCAGCAGGGCGCGGACCTTGTCGATGTCGCTGCCGTAGGCGACTCCGATGTCCACCCGCACGCGTTCCTTTTCGAACGGACCGCCGGTCTCGTTGACGATCTTGGCGTTGGCGATGACCGCGTTCGGGATCGTGACCTCGATATCGTCGCGCGTGAGCAGGCGCGTCGAGCGAATGCCGATGTCGGTGACGCGGCCCCGTTCGCCGGAATCGAGAATGATGAAATCGCCGAGCTTGTACGGCGCATCGACCAGGATGAACAGCCCCGCGAACAGGTTGGCCAGCGTGTCTTTTGCGGCGAAGCCGACGGCGATGCCGACAATGCCCGCGGACGCGACCCATGCCGTCGGATCAATGCCCCACGCGCCGAGCAGCGCGTACGCGGCGCCACCGACGACGAACAGGCGGGCGACGATTTCAAAGAGCGGCAGGGTGCGCGGCTCGACCCACTGGTAGTCGTCGACCCGGCGCGCGAGCATGTCGAGGATCGCATCGCCGATCCGCATAAAGCAGCGGGTCCACGCGAGGATGACGACGGATACGACCAGCGCCGAAGTCGTCCCCCGGGCCCCCTCGGACCACCCCGTCCGATGGATCGCCGCATACAGGCCGATCGCGACCACGGACAAGAACAGCGGCGTACCCAGCGCGGCGACGATCCGGTCATCGACGCCGGTCTTTGTGCGCTGGGCCAACTTGTGCAGCACCCAGAACGCCGCGCGCACGACGACCGCCAGCGCGATCGTCCAAAGCAGGAGCTCTCCGGTGCCAAGGCCCTCGATCCAAGCCAAGAATCGCTGCATCTCGTGTTTCTCAGTCAATCAGCGGCAGCCGAATCGTGAGCCGCTGGCCCTTGCGGATGATCTTGACCTCCGCTTTCTTCCCGATCTTGCGCGTGAAGCGAAACCAGGTGTGGAAGTACTGCATCGAGAAAAAGTCGCTCTTGCCATCGACCTCGTACACGATGTCGCCTTTGCGGATGCCGGCACGGGCGGCGTTGCGGCCGGTGTGGGAGTTGGACCCCCACGTGACGATGTATTTGACGCGGAAGGCCCACGAGTCCGCGGACAGTCCGAGCTGTTTTTTTTGGCCGGCGTTCAACGGCGGTCCGCCGAAGCCGGGCTTGGGTGACAGCGGCCACATCGATCCGCGCCACGCGAATTCCGCGACCGGTTCCTCGCGCCAGTCCCGCGGCAACGCAAACATCGCCGTCCGTTCCTGTCCGCCGCGGGAGTACACGACTTCCAACTTCTTGATCTTGGTGGGCAGCTCGTGGAGTGCGCGCTGCACGTCGCCGTAGGTGAGCACCGCGAGCGGTCCGACTTTCACGAGGCGGTCCTCCGCCTTAAGGCCGGCTTTCTTGGCGAGGCCCGCTGCTTTGGTGATGCGAACCTGGTTGTCTGTATGCAACGTGAGGCCGAGGCGCGCAGGCGTGGGCCAGCGCCACAGGTGTTCGCGCTTGAAGCGGCGGCGCTTGTGCAGGATTTCGTACTCGAACTCGAAGACCTGATGGCAGTGGATGCAGTTTTTTCCGTTGCGTCCGGCCTGCTCCCTGAGCTGGCGTGGCGTTCGCCGGGGGCGGATCGATTGTTTCGGCGCGTTCTTTGGATCCTTGTGTTGGGCGAGCGTGGAGCGCATCGCGCTCATGAGTGCGGGCAGCGACGTGTGCGAGGTGGCGCTCTTGGCGTCGCGGCCCGCGAACGTGTGGTAGATGCGGCCGTCCGGATGCATCAGCAGCGCGGCAAACGTCAGGTCGTAGCTGAAGTCGAAGACCGATAGGTCCACGTCGGTCATGTCGATGACGCGCACGCACACGAACTGTTTCGCCAACTCGGCCAGCTCCTTGGGTCCACGGACGAACCGTCCGTAGAAATCCTGGCAGTCTTTTCATGGCACGCAGCGAAACACCGCGAGGAGCGGCCTGTTCGTGCGACGTGCTTCCGCACGCGCCTTTTTCAGGTTCGTGCGCCACTTGATCGCGGAGCCCTCGAGGTCGTTGAATTCCTCCGCGGGGAGGGTCCACGCGAGCGCGAGTGCCGCCGCCGCAGCGAGGGTCCAGCGCAAACCGGTCTTGCCGAGTTGTCGTTTCATAGGGCCTTCTCCAGCCGGTCGAGCGCGGCCCATTCCGCGTCGTGAAGGTCTTGCAGGCGCGTGCTCAGGTCCAGGAGGAGCGCGTCCGTCTTTTGGTCGTCGAGCGGGAACGCCTTGACGTATTGCGTCCGCAGCTCCGCCGCCTTCGCGCGGCTCTTGTCGATCTGCTTCATCGCCGCCGCGCCCTTCTCAGCAAAGAGGGCATCGATCCTGCGGCCGACGTCGCGCGCTTTTTTCAGGTCGCGCCCGGGCAGCGCGGCGTCGGCGAATGCGGTCCATTGCGCCCCGAGCTTGCGGTAGTCCTCCGCGCACGCGCGCAGCGCTTTCTTGCGCGCACGCTCCGCGGCGTCCTCCAAGAAGTCCGCGAACAGCGGGCGCATCAAGCCGCCGCCGGTGTTTTGTCCATCGACGGACTGAACCAGATCGGACAGGGCCCAAAACACCCGCGCCCCGTAGGTGCCCTTCCACCCCTTCTTGGTCTTGAGGTTGCCGATCCGCTTCGCGACGACGGCCAGGTTGGCCAGCGAAAACGTCTTGGTCTTCGGCCGGCGCTGGTCCGCCACGCAGGCGCGCAGCCCGTCAAGCATCGCGTCCTTCACGGCGGTCCTGGTCGGCGCCTTTTTCGGCGCGCGCACGGCGAACGTGCGGTTCTTGTGCGTGCACGTCTGCCCGCGCACCGCGGCGAGCGTCTCGAGATCGAGCGAAAACGCGGTCGGCGCGAGGCCCGCAACGTCCGCGACCTCGCCCTCCTGGTCGACGCCGAGCACGAGCAGCGCCCAGTTGAAATCCATGACGCTGCACAGGTGCGGATGGGCGCGCGCACCGTGCCATGGCAGCGCCTTGCTGCACTGCACGACGACCGGCCCGTCCTCGAGTTCGGCGACGAGTTTCTTGAGTCCGGCGCGCGGCGTCGAGGCCTCGGTCACGCGGTACGGCACGCCGAGCCGATCGAGCAGCGTCTTCTTGTAACCGCCGTCGCACACGTTGGAATTGAACCGACCGACAAACGTGATCCCGGCTCCGACGCCCCACTTGAGCATGGACGGACAATCGCTCACGCCGCCGCCGATGCCTCCCGCGATGCCAAAAAGTGTGGCTTCTGAAAACGGAGCCTTCGTGCCCGGATCGACGACGCCGGCGCACGCGAGGGCGTTGGCCAAAACCGTGGTGTCGATGTGCACCCCGGAAGAAAGCGTACGGACGGCGATGTTCATGGGCCGCAGACTATCATCCGGGGCGTGGTCGATGACACCATCCGTACCTACGACATGTTCGCGGAGGACTACGCCTGCCGCCGCGCGGACCGGTCCGCCCTCGTGCCGGACTTCGACCGATTCGCTGCTCTGGTCGGGCCCGGCGCGCGGACTCTGGACGCCGGATGCGGTCCTGCTTTCGATGCTGTCGAGTTGCGGACGAGGGGCCTGAACACGATGGGCCTGGATTTATCGAGTGGCATGCTTGCCTCGGCGCGGACGCGCTTGGCGGGGAATCTCGTGCGCGGGGATCTGCGCGCCGTGCCGTTTCGCGGAACGTTCGCGGGGGTGTGGGCCTGCGCGTCGCTCCTGCATCTGCGGCGAGAGGATGTGCCGCATGCACTCGCGTCATTGCGGTGTGCGCTGGCCGCTGGGGGATGGCTCTACATTTCGATGAAGAGCGGGACCGGGGAAACGGTCGAGTCCTATCCCGGCGCGGATCCGCAGATCGCGACATCGCGCCGGTTCGTGTTCTGGGAGGGCGCTGAATTGGACGCGGCTCTGTCCACGGCCGGGTTCACGGTTGTGGAGGCCGGTGATGAACGACCGGGCCGCGGATTCGTCTGGATCTCTCGCTTTGCGCGGGTCGCGACGATCTGATCCACCTACATCGCCCGCAGCGGTGCGACGAGGCGGCGGGCGTGGCGGCGCAGGGCGTACAGCGTGCCGGGCGGGCTCTCGTCGAGAATGCGGCGCGAGACGAGATCGCGCTGGCACAGCCGGTCGAGCGCGATGCTGAGCGCGCGGGGTGTCACGACTTCCAGTTGGCGGCGCAGTTCGCCAAAGCGTACGGGCCCCTCGAGCAGACATCGCGCGATCGGCATCGGCCACTTGGTCAGGCACGCCTTGCGAAACCCGTGACGCGAGGCCGCCGCGAGCAGCTTGAAGCCGTGCGGAGCCAACCGTGCGCCGCGGGCCGTGAGTAGCCACTCCGGGCGCAACGGGTGCCCGTGCCCGGGGTTGGGCCGCACGAGTTCCTGCGCGCGCAGCGCCGCCAGCGTCCTGCGCAAGGACGGCCGGTTGACCGCCAGCACATGCGCCAGCTCCGCGACCCGCGACCCGCCGCCGCAGCGGTGCAGCTCCGCCAGAACCGGAATCGCCCAGCGATGGTGAAAGAGCCGAATGAGCCGTTCGAGATTCTGCATAACCGGCCGGAGGGGCCGTCGGGCCGTAGTCGCGATTCAGGGCGCGCCGAACCCCAAGAGTTGTATACCTAGTATACTTTACGTCCATGACCAATACCGAGCCCGCGTCCCAGTCGGTGTCTTTGCCGGAAGCCCCTTCTCCCCGGGTTCCCTTCGCCCCTCCTCCCCACGCCCTCCTCCCCCTTTTTTTCGTGTTGTTCGCCTTCCTGGGCAATGCGCCTCTTGTGTGGGCCGGTCCGTCTCCCGCGGAGGCGCTTGCGCCGGTGGCATTCCTGGTGGGTGAGCATCGCGGTCGTGGGCAGCACCCGTGGGGCGCGTACGACGAAACGTTCACGGGCGAGTGGATCAACGGCCGGACGGCGGTACTCGTGCGCTCCAAGAGCGTGATCGGCGGGCGGACGGTGTTTCAGGACGTGCGGGTCGTGTCGTACGACGCCAAGGCGGGGCGGCTGCGTGCGCGGCAGTTCGCGATGGGCGACGCGGCGACGTACGACGTGCGCGTGAAGAAAGACGGCACGGTGGTCTGGGAAGAGACGGCTCGCGAGG
Source organism: Planctomycetota bacterium (assembly GCA_021776735.1). Lineage (GTDB taxonomy): Bacteria > Planctomycetota > PLA2 > PLA2 > PLA2 > JAJFFH01. The sequence goes on from JAJFFH010000052.1 coordinate 161,977, forward strand.
GCGGCGCGCTCGGGCCGTGGCGCTACACGTTCACGCCGGCCAAGAGCGGCGGCGGTTTTTCGTACCGCGTGGACCAGCGCAAGCCGGACGGCCAACTCAAACCGGACGACCGGTGGACCAAGTACGTGACGGGCGAGCTGAAGCGCCGCGCGCCGGACGTGAACGAGGACGGCCCGCTGCGCACGCGCACCAAACGGATCAAACTCGGCTGGCCCGCGGAGGTGCATTCACCCGTAGGCGACGGGCGCTACCCGCTGATCGTGTTTTCGCCGGGCGGGGCCGCGAGCTCGTATCAGGGCTACGCCGGCTTCGGGCGGCGCTGGGCAAGCTGGGGCTTCGTCGTCGTCATCGTCGCGTTCGCGGACGGATCGGCAACGGAGCGGGCGCCGAAATTCGGCAAGGTTGTCGATGCGCTGAAAAAGCGTACGGACGGCGATGTCCCCTGGGACCAAAAGATCGCGATCGCGGCCGGCCACTCGCGCGGCGGACACGCGGCGATCCTCGCGGCGCACGCGAACACGCGCTTTGGCGCCTGCCTCGCCATTGCGCCGGCGGGCCCGGAAGGCGGCGTGAAGGACGCGAAACACAACCCCGCTACGTTCATCGTGGTCGGCGACAAGGACCGTTTTCAAGAGACCTGCCGCAAGCTGCACTCGAACCTGAAGGGCCCGCACCTGCTCGCGACGATCGAGGGCATGAACCACATGTGCGCCCCGGCAGAATGCGGCCGCAAGATGCTGGCGAGAACCACGGCGTTTCTCATGGCGCGCGTAGCCGGCAAAAAGAGCTTCGAGATCGCCCTGACCAAGCCTGCGAACGGCGTAACGATTACCGAACCCGCTCGATGAACCCGGTCGATCCACCGGACCGACCGGTGCGCACCGGGTAGGATCCGGTCATGCGCCGTGTTGTTTTTGTCTGTCTGTTGTTTGTTGCGGTCCGTGGCGATGACAAGCCCGAGGCGGCGCCCAAGCCGAAGGAGCCGCCGATCGCCACGCAGCTCAAGTCGCGCGATGCGGCGGCGCGTGAGCGTGCGGCGGCGCGGCTTGGCGAGCAGGGCGACGTGGCTGGGACCAACAAGCTGCTCGCGCTGCTGGAGGACCGGGACTGGGCCGTTCGTCTGGCGGCGACGGAAGCGTTGGCGCCGATTCGATCGAGCAAGGGACGCGTGGCGTTGATCGAGCAGCTGCGTACCGGCGAGTTTTTGGTACTGCGCGTGCGGACCGCGATGCTCTTGAAGAAGCATGGCGACGCGAGCGTGGCGTGGCAGGTCGCGAAGATCCTCGGGGGCCGTCGGCTGAAGGAGGGACACCGCGTGCGTCTGATCGAGGCGCTCGGCATTCTCGGCAGTCCCGCCGCGATTAAGGCACTCGGGAAACAGATGCGCAGGCCCGCGGTCGAGGATCGCATTGCAGCCGCCCGCGCCCTGAGCCGGCTGAAGGCCGGGATCGACATCTTGCCCGGTGCTCTTGGCGACAAGGAGCCGGAGGTTCAGTGGCTCGCCGCCGTTGGTCTCGCCGGGATCGACTCCGATACCGCGCGAGCGTCGATCACGGCCTGGATCAAGGGTGCGCGGCCGCGCAAGCCGGTGCCGGGCTGGGTCCTGCGGCGTGTGGGGCGCATTGGAGCGTCGGTCAACAAGAGCGCCCTGGAAGAGACGATCTCTGCGGCGCTCTCGGGGTCCGCTCATACCGAGGCGCTGCTCCTGGTCGCTTGGGCCGGCCGGCTTGAGGGGTGCGCCGAGGCTGCCGGTCGCCATCTGAAGTCGCGGCAGACGCGAACCCGCGCCCTGGCTTTCGCTGTGACCGGCCTCAAGAAGGGTGCGGTGGAATGGGCCGACGCCAAGTCGGCGCTGAAGTACAAACAAGAGGTCGTGCGGCATGCCGCCGCGACGGCGTACTTGTCGTCGTCGAAGAAGCCGGAGCAGGCGCTGGAACAGGTGTTGCACAGCAAGTTCGGCGACGTCGTCCTGGTGGGCGTGGGATATGCGGTCGAACACAAGCGGAGCGACGCCGTGGCGCATCTTGCCGAGGTGGCGGCAGGAAAAACGGCGGCCAAGAAGCACCGCGAAGCGCGTGCGGCGGCGTGCGTGGCGCTCGGCCGGCTGGGCCGCTCCGCGGCGTTTTCCCGCCTGGTTGAGCTCGCGCAAGAGCGCGCATGGCAGATTCGTGCGGCGGCTCTCGAAGGACTGACGTACGCGTGGAAGAAAGAGGCGATCCCGGTTTTCACGAAGTACTACGCGGATCGCCATCCGGTGACGCGGAAGGTCGCGCGCAAGAACCTGCGCTACATGATCGGCGAGAAACTCGCCTCGAAGGCCGCGTACGAGGCATGGTGGAAGACGAACGGCCCGAAGTTCGAGTTGGTGCATCCCGCGGAGCTCCGCAAGCTGCGGGAGCGGGAACGCAAGAAGTACGGCTACGCGATCGATCCGCGCAAGTACATGCAGAAGATTCTCGGCGATACGGAGATCCTGGTCCTGCGCGGGCGCTGGGACTTCGTCGAAAAGGTGCTCGAGGATCTAGAGGTCAAGCACACGGCGGTGTTTGCCCAAAAAGTCAAGACGCTGGGCCTGACCCCGAAACAGGTCGTACTGGTGAACTGCGAAGGGACGACCGACAGCGAAACCGCCGAGTATCTGCGCTGGTTCGTCGTGACCGGCGGCTACATGGCGACGACGGACTGGGCGCTGGTCAACGCGCTCACGCGAACGTTCCCCAGGGTCATCGGCAAGTACGCGCGGCAGAGCACGGGCAACGACGTCGTCATCGTGGAGCCGGGCGCGCCCGGAGCCCGGCTCCTCGACGGCGCGTTTCCCCTTGGCGTGCGCCCGAAGTGGTGGCTCGAGATCCAGGCGTTCCCGATCGTGCTGGACGACCCGATCCGTTCCGAGGTGCTCGTCGACAGTTTCGAAATGCTCTCCCGGTACGGAAGCTCACCGATGCTGGTCGAGTTCCGCGCCGGTCTCGGCCGCGTCATCCATTCCACGAGCCACTTCTTCCTCGCCAAGCAGGGCTTTTCAAGCTTCGGGACTGCCGCCGCGCGAAAGTTGTTTGCCGCGGACCACTTGGGCCTCTCGCTCCACGAACTCCGCGAGCTGGAGGCCAAGGGATTCTTCGAAGAGATGAAGGAAACAACCCCGATCAGCCGCAGCTACTCGATGTTCGTGATGCTGGTCAACTTCATCCACGAAAAACAGGCCATCGACATCGACCTGAAGTAGGCGGTCCGACCCCCGACGTCACGGTGAGCGCCCTTTTTTCGGAATTACGGCGTAGCACAGGTGGAGGAACGCATGCGAACCCTGACACTCTCGACGGTGCTCGTTTCCTGCGCCTTGTCGGCGCGGGGCGGCGAGGCCCAGAGGCTGACCTGGCGGTTCGACGGGCACGCCTCGCTTCCGGCGGCGGCGCGCGAGGCGAAGCGGACCGGCAAGCGCCTGCTCGTGGGGCTGGCCGGCTCGCCGACGTGATGAGCGTTCCTGCAGTTTGAGGGCGGTCCGCTCTCGAAGCTCCTGAACGACGTCAAGGTGATCGAGGCGAGTCGTGGCTACGTGCGCGTGCGGGTGCGTGTGCCGGAGGCATATCTCCTGCTGCGGGCATGCGAGACCTCGCGTCCCGGTCTGCTGGTGCTGGACGGTGACGGACGGCGGGTTGCGTCCATCCCTCTCCCGGGCATGGGGGCTCCGGCGATCGATGCGGCAACGATTGCGAAGCGGCTCAAGGCCGCGCGGACTGCGACCGCAGTCGAACGATGGCGCTTCAGCGCGGGCGGAGCGAAAGAGAACATCGCGAAGTTGCACGAGCAGCTGGCTTCGTCCAAGGGCGTGAGCGTCGTCGCCCAAAAGGGTGGCGCAATGACACTGCGGGTTGTCGCAGGAGCATCGACTCCGGGCAAGGTCGCGGAGGCAGCGCGCCGTATGGCGCTGACGGTCCGCTGGCACGAACCGGTTCCCGTGGCCTTCGTTTGCAAGGCAGAGTTGAAACCCGCCGCATTCGCGGCCGCGTTCTCCGGCGTCGCCGGCGCGTGGCACCTCGATCCGGCGGCCGGACGCGCGTTCATCACGCCCCTGCTGCTCGATTCCGAGGGATTTCCCGCTGGCTGGACCGCCGATGTCGAGGCACGGGAGTTTGTCCTGCCAGGCATCCCGCAGGGCGGCGCGGCGTGCCGCGTGGCGCTCGCTCCCGCCCGAATCCCCGGAGTCGTCGCGCTGTTTGCCGACGTCTTCAACGAACGTCAGACGGTGGTGGGCCGCAAGGGCAAGGTCGATTGGGCCGCGGTGAAACAGGCGTTCGTGGCCGCCGGATGCAAGGCGAAGGAACAGACACGGTCGAAGTGAACGGTGTGTCGGCTACGGTCGGCTGGCCTGGGCGAGAATCATCGCCGTCCGTGTGCTTCCCTCAAGGCTCATGCCTTGCAAAAACGCCCCTGGCGATATTGTCGAGCGTCAACGCACGCGAACAAAATGTAAGACGGTGTCGAACGTGTCGCCGTCGCCGTTCAGGTCGCGGTTGACCGAGACCTCGGCGCAGGGAAACGCGTAGACGTCGGTGCCGACGCTGAGCGGCGTGTCGTTGCCGAGGCCCGCGGTGCCCGCAAAAAACGGCGTGGGATTGATGGGGCCGGCCGGATTCGCGAGCGGATTCAGGACGATCAGCTCGACGCCGCGGTCGAGCAGGTCGCCGTCGCCGTTCAGGTCGCCGAAGTTGGCGGATGAGCCCTCGGCGAACAGTCCGGCGATGCGGACTTCGGTGGCGGTGAGGCGGAACAGCTGAATCGCGATGCGCGAAAAGCCGAGCCGGTGTTCCGTGAACGCGGGATCGCCGAGGTTGATGTAGCTCTCGACGATGTCGTTCGCCTGCGTGTTGCCGTTCAGGTCGGTGCCGCCCTGCCCCGCTTCGGAGATGCCGAGAAGCGCATCGTCGCCCGAGAGCTCAAGGGTTGCCGCGGCAAGGCCCAGGTTCGTGAACGTGTTCGTGGTTGTATCGACAACAAACGCCACGATGTCGTTGCCGTCGCCGTCGCCGTTCAGATCCTGGGACTGGGTCGGATCGAGGGCGGCCTCCGCGACGCCGAAGATGCCGCGGTCGCCCTCGATTCGCATCGGGAACGGACCGAGCGGCAACGTGGCATCGACGTTGAGCAGGCCGTTTTGGCCCACGCGCGTATCGACCCAGCCGATGATCGCGTCGAACGTGTCGCCGTCGCCGTTGAGGTCGTTTTGCGCGTTGTCGATCTCGCTGACGCCGACCAGCACATGGTGTCTTCCCGTGGCGAGGCCGAGGCCCGCGGTGCCGGCAAGCGCAATCGTCGGCAGCAGTGCGCCATTCGAAGGCGTCGCCTCGCCGGTCAGGCCCGCGATGTCGAACACCGCGAAGACGGCGTCGGCGGCATCGGCGTCGAGATTGCGATCGACCGCGCCGTTCGTGTTTTCGTCGATGAAGTACGCGAGCCCGTCGTCGGTCAGCCCGTACGGATGGTTCGCGATCGCGGTGCCACCGGGCGCGTTCGGTCGGCCGATCGTCGGCGGCGAAAGCGTGAAGTCGGCAAAGCCGATCACGAGGTCGGTCTGGTCGCCGTCGAGGTTCAGGTCCGCAGCCCCCGCCGGCTCGCTCAGCGTGAATGCCACGCGCGCGTTGCGCGACGGCACCGGCGTCGCGGGCGCAATCGGCCCGGTGACTCCGGTGATCGCGAACGCGGTCCCGTCAAACGCCGCGCCGACCATGTCGATCTGATCACCGTCGGCGTTCAGGTCCGCGCCCTGCGCGCCCTCGGATTGCAGCAGAAAAAACCCGCCGCGCAGGCCGACGCCCCGGAGTCCGGTCGCGGGTGTCGCCAGGCCGAGGTTGCGCGGGTTGCCGCCGCCGACGGCCGCCGCGGGATTGAACACGTGCCAAACGGCATCGGCCGCATCGCCGTCGCCGCTCAGATCGCCGCCGCCCTGTGCACCCTCGGCCACCAGAAACGCGAAGTGACGATCCGACGCGAGCAGCGGACCCACCACGGCGAGTCCGAGGTTGACGTTGGTGTTGGTCGCGGTATCGACCACATGCACGACATCGTCGAGGTTGTCGCCGTCGCCGTTCAGGTCCGTACCCATTTCGACTTCCGAAACCGGAACGAGGATCAGCGGGAGCATGACTGCCGCGTTTTGAAATCCGGCGGCAATGGCGAGGCCGGTCTCGAACGAGTCAGCGAAAGGGGGGGGCGGGGGCCCGCCTCCTCCGCCGCCATCGCCGCTGCTCCCGCCGCCGCAAGCAGCCAGGGCCAGAGCGGCCAGTGAAAGGGTCAGGGGCCTCGCGAAGGTACGCATTTCGGTGCTAAGTGGTTTAGGTGGGCAGAAACGAAAAAAGGGCGCAATTGCGCCCGCTTTTTTCCTTGGTGTGCAGCATAGCCCTGCCCGCCTGCTTTTTCAACGCAGCTCACGGGGTAGACTCCGCGATCATGTCGCGTTTTTCGCAACGTTTCTCCGGGCACGTGGCGGTAATCACCGGTGCGAGCGCCGGAATCGGTCGGGCGACGGCCCGTTTGCTGGGGGAAAACGGTGTTCGACTGGTGCTGAACGCCCGGCGGCTCGACCGGCTGGCTGAGGTCGCCGAGCCCCTCGGGGCGACCGCCGTGGACGGCGATATCACCGATCCGGCGGTTCGGGCGCGGGTCGTCGAGGCGTGCCGCGGCCGCTGCGACATCCTGGTCAACAACGCCGGATACGGGGAACCGGGGCCCGTGGAAGTGGTTTCGGAAGAAGACGCGCGGCGCCAGTTCGAGGTGAACCTGTTCGCCCCCGCGTTTCTCGCCCAGGCCGTTTTGCCGCTCATGCGCAAGCAGCGATCGGGGCACATCATCCAGGTTTCGTCGGTTGCGGGGCGCCTCGGCTATCCGCTCTTTGGCTGGTACTGCGCGACCAAGCACGCGCTCGAGGGGTTGTCCGACGCACTGCGCATCGAAGTCTCACCCTGGGACATCCACGTTGTCCTGATTGAGCCGGGACCGGTGCGCACGGAGTTCTTCGAGGTGACAAAGGCCAAGGTCTCACCACAGATGACTCAAAAAGCATCGCCGTACGTACGCTACTTCGACGCCGTGGACGACATCGAACGCGACTTCATGAAGCAGGCGACGACCCCGGAAAAGATCGCCCAAGTCATCGTGAAGGCCTGCGCCGCGCGCCGCCCCCGCTCGCGGTACGCGGTGACCGCGATGGCCAAGGCGACGGTCGCTGTTTCCAAGTTTCTGCCGCGCCGCCTGCTCGACTGGGTTTGCCGCCGGCAGTTCCGCATACCCCGCGCCGCCGAGGTAGACTGATGCTTCGCCGTGGTTGGTGGGTTGGTGTTTTCCTGATGCGACGCCGCGCTTTGTATCCCGCCGTTTTGATCGTCCTGCTGTGTCGCGGGGCGTCGGCGGGACCGAAGAAAAACAAGGGCCGCGCCAACGTCGCGGAGCGCGCACGGATCGAGCGACTGCTCGGTCAGCACGCCGCTGTTCTCGGCCCGGCGATCGGCGTCAAGACGCTGCACGCGATCCTGGACAGCGACAACGGACGCGGGCGCGCGAAGGGCGTGAAGGCCTGGTGGGCGTGGCCCGGCCGGTGCGTGCGCGAGTTGCGGCGGGACGAGCGCGTCTTGTTTCGCGAGCACTTCGGTGCAGCGGGCGCCTTTGCGTTGTCGTCGGGCCGCATGGTGCGTCTTCGTGCCGGAGACCGGCGTACGCGCGGCAGCTACTATCTCCAAAAGGCACTCGCGCAGCCGTTTCCGCTGCTGGCCGAGATCCAAAACCCGGCTGGCGCCGCCGCGGCGATGCGCCTGGGTTCCGCCAAGATCAAGGGGCGGAACTATCACGTCCTTGCCGGCCCGCCCGACCAACAAGGCGTGCGGCGTCTCGTGTTCGTCGATCCCGACTCGCACCGGGTCTATCTCGTGCGCTACGAGATTGAGGAGAACCGCCCGTTCGCCGAGGTGATCTATCCTTCGTATTCGCGGGTGAAAGGCGTACTCCTGCCGAGCGAGCTGTACGCGACCGTCGTGCTGTTCACCGAGCAGGGCGGCACGTTTCGCCAAAACAAGCGTTCGATCCGTCAGCACGTTCAGCGCTACGAGATCAATCCCGACGTCGAGCATGCGCCGTTCGTGCCGAGTGGCGAGAGCCGGCGCAAGGTCGTCGGGTTCGAGCGGCAGGTCTTGCCCACCGGTCCGGCGCCGGTCGATGTGGCGGTGGGGGATCTCGACGCGGACGGTCGTCCGGATGTCGCCGTGAGCTGCGCCGGAGGGATTGCGGTTCATTTCGGCGGCTCGCTCAAGCGCCACACGTTCGTGGAACTCGGGCTGGGCAGTCATCACGGCTGCGAGATCGACGACATGGATGGCGACGGGCGGCTCGAAGTCCTGACGACATCGTGGACGCGGCCGGCTCACGCGCTGTTTGTCGTGCGCTTCGACGGCGCGCGCAAGCCCGAGGTGCAAAGGTTGAGCGCCGTGCCCGACCGAACCTACCGGCTCCGCATCCACGACCTCGACCGCGACGGCATCCCCGATATCGTGGCCACGGGCTTTGGTATGGGCAAGCCGCTCGTGATCCGGTTCGGCAACGGCGTGCGCGGCGTGCGGCTCACCGGGCAGGACTGGCCCCTCGATGCGGGCCGCAAGCACCGCTCGGGCTACGGCTTGACGATCGGTCGGATCGACCGCGACATCCTCGACGACATCGTGGTCGTCGACCATCAACGACTGCTCGTGTTTCAGGGGCAGTCGAACGGCGCGTTCCTGCCGAAGGCTCCGCTCCCGCTCCCGCGCCCGGTGGACGTGATCGCGGTTGATCTCGACAACGACGGGTTCGACGATCTGGCAACCATAAGCGCCCCGCCGCGCGGCGGACGCAGCCGCCTCGTGATCGTCAAAAACAACGGCAAGGGGACGCTGCGTGCGGGCAAGGGAGTCGATGCGGGCTCCGACGCGCGGTCCGTCGCGGCGGGTCACTTCAACGCCGACCGGTTTCCCGATCTCGTCGTGACGTCGTACCTCGACGGCGAGGTGCGGCTGTACCTGAACAATGGCAAAGGGGGTCTGGGGGCAGCGCAGCGCTTTGCGAGCGGCCGCGGTCCGACGCGGGTCAAGGTTGCGGACATGAACCGCGACGGCAAGGACGACATCGTCGTCGTCAATCGCCTGGACGACGCGATCGCGGTTCACTTGAGCAAGCGCGCGACCGTCCGCCGCTCGTCCGGCAAGCCGCCCCGCGCGCGCTCCACCGGTCCGCCCGACCGGGCCGAGTTCGTGCTGAAGGGCCTGATCGACACCTACGACTTCGCCGGTTCGTTCAAGCTACCGCTTTCGATTCCCGATCCGTCGGGGATTGCGTTTTTGGGCGGCGACGACGTGTATTCGCAGCTTCTGGTGGTCTCCGACAAGAAAGCGGCGCTGTTTCGCGCGACGCTCGACCGTGGCGGCGGACGCCTTCTCGTGGGCCCGGCCATTCCGCTCGCGGGCCTCGTCGGCAAGACTCTCGATCTCGAGGGCGTCGCCTACGACGTCGGTTACTCCGGCAACCTGTTCCTCGGCTGCGAAGCGGACAGCACGATCCTGCGGGCGACCGTCTTCGGACAGGTGTTTGGCCGCGCCAAGACGGGCATCGACTCATCGGGGAACGACGGCATCGAGGGCGTCGCGCTCCGCCGCAAGAAAGACGGCACCCCGATTCTCTACGTGCTCAAGGAGCGTTGGGGCACAACGCTCAAGCGGCCGTACGTGCGTGCCTTCGACATCGTCGAGGAACCGTTCACGCTGCGTTCGCGTGGGAAGGATTTCTTCTTGCCGGTTCTGACCCCGGACCAGACGGGCGCAACGTTCTACGGCGAGTCCATGATTGCCACCGGACGTCTTCTGCGCCAGCTCATCGAGTTCGAGTTCGACGGCGACAAGCCGAAGAGCAGGGTGAGGACAGCCAGCTTCCGTAAGCTGACGGACGGCGATCTTTCGCTCACCAACAAGAACCCGCTCTTCGGTCTGATCGAGGGCGTGGCGGTCGATCCCGTGCGCGGCGACCTGTTCCTGGTCGCGGACAACAACGGCGCGGTCACCGGCCGTGGCGAGCACCGCGGGCGCGAAGGACGCGTCTTGTGGTTTCGGAGCCGGGCCAAGGGCAAGGCGCGCGTGCGTCCCGGTCGCGTGGCCGTGCGCCAGGTGTTTGTTCGGCAGCCCAAGGATCCCAAGGCGCGCGAGGTAGCCAGGGCGCTGGCGCAAGAGGTCCTCGCGCAGGTGCGCGCGGGCGAAGACTTCGCGGTCCTGATGCGTGCCCACCCCGAACTCGGCGGCAAGATTCCCGCGCATCTGGAGGTCGCGCGCGCAGGGTACAAACTGCGCCCGGGGGAGCTCTTGAGTACGCGGATCGACGAGATCGCGCTGGTTCGGCTGATGTTTCGCCTCAAGGTCGGCGAAACCGAACTCGTGGAGTGGGATCCCAAGGAATCCCCTCGCGGCTGGCGCATCGTCCAGCGCATCAAGTGACTTTCGGCATGAGCTTCGGCATGCGACGCGTTCTCTTCCCTGCCCTGCTGGCCATCCCGATCCTGTTCGCGCTCGCCGGCTGCGGCGAAGAGGAGCCCGAAATAGAGGAGCCGCGCTTTGTGGTTTACGACCACATCGCGTTTTCGTTTCGGGGCGCGCGGCACGACGTGAAGTCGGCCCGCTCGCGCGACGATGCCGGACGCATGGCGCGCAACGTCTACCAACGGATCCAAAGAGGCGAGGGCTGGGAAGCGCTCAAGAAAAAGTACAGCAACGACCGCTCGCGCGACGACAATCCGCTCGGCCCGTACGGCCTGCTGAACTTCGACGAGGTCTCGATCTACCCCAACATGTATCCGCGCGACAAGTGGTCCCCGACCATCGCCGGCGCGGTCTTTAGAATGGAAATCGGCGAGGCGCGCCTCGTGCTGTATGTAGACGGCGACAAGGGCATGTACGGCCACCACATCCTGAAGCGACTGCGGTAGCTCCCTACCTAGCGCAGCCGCTTGCGGTGGCGGTCCAGGGTGCGCAACACCGCGGCGGCGCGGGGGTCGGCGGGGTCGGCGCCGACCAGGCCGTGGATGAGGCGTTCGACGGCGATCAGGCGTTCTTCGAAGCGCTTGCGGATGGCGGTGGTGGCGGGGCCGTCGTGGCGGGCCTTCGCGCGCAGGAACTCGTTTTCGTCCAGCAGGAATGACTGCGCGTTGGCGGCGGCGTTCGCGGTGTCGACGCGGAGCGTCGCGGGCCAGTCTGCGGAGGCGGCGATGTCGTGGAGCTGGCGGAATACCTCCGGCACGGCCTGGGTGCGTTCGCACAGCGCGCGCGCGAAGCGGGCCTTGGCGCGCGTGGTCACCTCGCGGTCGCCGAGCAGTTGCCAGGCCGCGCGCGTCGCGGCGGCGGCGGGCAGGTGGGCGAACGCGCTCGCGAGCACCTTCGGATCGGCGCCGTCCTCTCCGCGCGGTGCGTGCGCGACGACCTGCGATGCAGTGGCTCCGGGGTCCGCCTGGGCGGCGAGTTCGACGAGCCGGAATTGAAACGGCAACCGAACCGCGCTGGTCTTGCCGCCGGCCTGTTCGAGTGCCGCGGGCACCCAGCCGCCGGTGTCGCGCGCATAGAGCGCGTGCGCAGCCAGGCATGCCTCCTGGATCACGGCGGGCTCGGCCACGATGCCGCGCAGGATCGCCGCCGACTGGGGCCCCGGAATCTGCCCGAGCGCATCCAGAATGGCCGCGCGCAGGGTCGGATAGCCCTTGAGGCGACCGTTTTCCGTAAACTCCCAGCGCAGCCTGAGCGTGTGATTGGTGCCGCCCTCGAGCAGCGCGCGCAACTCGGGAACCGCTTCTTCGCCCCGGCGTGCGCATAGGGCGACGAAGCCGGCGAGTTCTTCCTGGGTTTTGGGGGCGCGGGGGGCTGCGGCCACGATCCGCGCGATGTCGGGCAGCGGCGTCGGTGTGGGGCCGGGGCGCGCGTCCGGGCGCCGGTCCGACTCCGTGAGCGGAGCGCGGATTTGGAGCATATGCCCCTTGCCGGCGTCGTCGGACCGCGCGAGAAGAAGCCCGGCCACGCCCGCGAGCGAGGTGGCCGCGAGGATAATCAGGATCCTCACGGTCTTAATTTAACCAAAAGCCCGCGCGCGGGTGCCCAGAGACATCGCCGTCCGTACGCTGTCTCCGGATTTCTGGCTCTACGAGAGCCTTTTGCGGCCTTCTTCCAGCTTTCGGTCGGCGACGAGGATCGCGGCGCGGTTGGTGGCGATGCTTTCTTCGTCGGCGGTTTCGACAATCTGCCGGACAGCGTTGTAGATGTTGTTGACCTTTTGGAGCGCTCGCTCTTCGTTGTAGCCCTTTTCCTCAAGCTCGACTGAGACGTTGATGATCCCGCCCGCGTTGATCACGAAATCGGGGGCGTAGAGGATGCCGTCTCCGCGGAGACGGTCGCCGTGGGCCACCGTGAGGAGCTGGTTGTTCGCCCCGCCCGCCACGACCTTGCACTTCAGGCGCGGGATCGTGTCGTCGTTGATGATGGCGCCCAGGGCGCAGGGGCAAAAGACCTCGCAGTCCTGGTCGTAGATTTCCTCGGGGGCGACGACCGTTCCGCCGAACTGATCGACCACCATCTTGGCCTTTTCCGAGACGATGTCGGTCACGATCAGGGTTGCGCCCGCTTCGGCGAGGTGTCTGGCGAGGTATCGGGCTACGTTGCCGCAGCCCTGCATGGCGACCCGGACACCCTTGAAATCCGAGGTTCCAAGGGCCTTTTCGATGCAGGCCTTCATGCCGAGGAAGACCCCGAGGGACGTGAAGGGCGAGGGGTCGCCCGACGAGCCCATCTTGCGCGGCAGGCCGGTCACGTGCTTGGTCTCTTCGCGCACGATGACCATGTCCTCGACCGTGGTGCCGACATCCTCGGCGGTCGTGTACTTGCCCTTCAGGGTGTCCACGAACCGGCCCATCGCCCTGAAGAGCGCGGGCGACTTGTCGGTCTTGGGGTTACCGATGATGACTGATTTTCCGCCACCCAGACCGGTTTCCGCGACCGCCGACTTGTACGTCATGCCCTGCGACAGCCGGTTCACGTCCGTGATGGCCTCCTGGTCGGACAGATACGGCCACATCCGCAGGCCGCCCAGCGCCGGGCCGAGGGTGGTGTCATGGACGGAAATGAGGGCCCGCAGGCCGCTCTCCGAGTCCTCGCACTGGAGCACAACCTCGTATCCATCGGCCGGCATTTCGGTGATCTTCATTCGCTCTCCTAGACGCGGTGCCCCACGCCGACAATGTTCGAAAGTCTAGGTGGTCAAAGGGGTTGGGTCAATTCCGCACTTTCGGTCGATTGTCTGATCGTGGGCCGGTTTGCAGGGCCAGTTGGACGAGTGGGTCGGAGAATGGCTCGCCGTATCCGCTGCGCGCGAGCTCCGTCCGGGTCGGTCGGAAGGTGACGTCGGGGATCACGCCGACCGCCTCGACGCGCCGACCGTCCAGCCGCCGGAACTCGGCCGCGCCCGCGTAGTGAAAGACCACGGCGCCGGGGAGCACGGCACTCAGTCGGGCCCGCGCCGAGCCCGCCGTCGGGCGCCCCAGGATCGTGGCGCGTCGGCGGTCGTGAAGTGCCGCGGCGAGGAGCTCGGCGGCGCTGCCCGTCCGCTCATCGACGAGGACGAAGACGTTGCCGTAGTACACCGTCTGTCCCTGAACCGACGACACCGTTTCGGTCTCGCCGTCGTTTTCGAGCCGGAGCAGCGGCATCGATTCGTTGAAGAACAGCCCCGCGATGCGCTGGAGCGTGCGGATCCGGCCGCCCGGGTTTCCGCGGAGGTCGAGCACCAGGCGCGGCATGGGGCGCAGCGCCTTGAGGGCCCGCTCGAGCTGCCGGCCGCGCGTTGGGTGAAAGTCGGGCAGCGCGATGTACGCCGTGGCCAAATCGAGCCGCGCGGCGACGACGTCGGTGGGCAAAAAGCCGAAACGGGAACGGCTCACACCCTCGTCGTCGAGCAGAAACCGCAGCGGAAAGCAGTTCCGCTCCAGGCCATCGACGCCGCGGACCCGGACATGGGCGGGCCGGTCGGTCGGTCCGATCATCAGGTTGGCAAACGCCCGCGCGCGGCGCGCATGGGCCGTGGACGCCGGGGTGACCCGCTCGCGCTCCTCAAGGGACCGGGCGGCCGGCTTCCCGTCGATTTCGAGGAGTACGTCGCCCGCTCGCAGACCGCCGCCCTCGATCCCGGGCGCGACGCCGGCGATGACCGGCAGCCCCTCGGCGGATTCCAGCACTGCCGCGGGCGGAATCGTGCGGGCGAAGGGGACCTCGGCGGAGCCGACCAGGCCGGTATGGCCCTCGTCCAGGCCCGCGAGCAGGTCGGCGGCGGCGAGGTAGTAGCTCGGGGCGTCATGCACCCGGCGGGCAACGGCCAGGAGCCGCTCCAAAAAGACGTCGTGCTCCTCGGCCGTGGTGAAGTAGTGACGCTGCTTGGCCAAGGTACCGGCGAGCTGCGCGGACAGGGTCAACCGGACCTCGGTATCGCGCAACGCGCCCGCACCCGGCGCCTGGCAGCCGGCCAAAAGGAACGTAAGCAGCACGACGGTCGTCGCGCCAAACCTGTGCGGCGAGAACTCCACGAGACACACTTTACCCGGACCACACTCGACGTTGGCCCCATGAGCCACTGGCACGACTCCACCGCGGAGCTGCGCGCGGAACTCCGCGACCTGCTCGATACCGGCCGTGTGCGCGAACTGCACCGCACGTCCGGGCTGCGCCATGCCCTCATCGCTGCTCGCCAGTTCGCGCTGCTCGCCCTGTGCGGCGCCGCCATCGTCAATTTCACGGCGCCCTGGATCTGGATTCCCGCCGCGATCGTCCTGGGCTTCGTCGTGTTTTCCTTTTCGGTGCTGCTCCATGAGGTCGTGCACCGCGCGGTCTTTGAAAACCGCGACCGCAAGGTCGGCAACCGGGTGCTCGCCTGGCTCTACGCCGTGCCGTCGGGCCTCGCCCCGTCGCAGTTCACGCGCTGGCACCTCGATCACCACGCCGAACTAGGCACGGACGACAAGGATCCGAAGCGCCACCACCTGACGCCCAAGATCATCCGCCGCTGGTTCAAACTCCTGTATCTCACCCCGGCGCTGTTCCCGATTTACTTCCGCGCCGCCGCCCGCGAAGCCGCCGGCTACGAACCGGAGTTCCGCGCGCGCCTGCGCCGCGAAAGAATCGCCGTCCTTGGCTTTCACGCCGCGGTCATGGCCGCGATCTGGTTCACCTGGGGCAGTCCGATGCTGCTCCGGCTCTACGTCGTGCCGCTGTTTTTCGTATTCCCGATCGCGTTCACGGTCAACCGCCTGGGCCAGCACTACGACATCGAACCCGACGACCCCGCCGCCTGGGGCACGATCATCAAGACGAACCCCATCTGGAACTTCCTGTACCTGTGGTCGAACTACCACATGGAGCACCACTATTTCCCGGGGGTCCCGTTCTACAACCTCGCCGCGCTCCACAAGGAGCTGAAACCGGTCCTCGACCGCCACCCGATGCGCGTGCGCACCTACGGCGGCCTGCTTTGGGACTGGTTCGTGCGCAACAAGGCCCCGCACGTCAACTGGCACTAGGCGGCGGATTCCTCGAGCGGTTCGATCAGGTCCGCATCCTTCGTGTTGACCCCGCGCTAGGGGAAACTCGTCGAGTTCAACGCTGCGGTCGGATTGGTGCCGCACGCAGTCTCCGAGCCAATCGATTGCTGGGTCGGTTCCGACCGCAACCATGGCGAGGCGGGAGCCTATTCCGGGCCGGAGAATCGATCGCAGCGCGTTCCATTCACGGACGAGACGATCAGACGTGAACCGCTTGACGGCCAGCAGGAGACAGGCTCGCCGAACTCCGGGTCGCGTGGCGACGTGGCTCGCGAGTTGGACCAGTGCCGCCCGTAGATTCCGGGCCGAGCCCGCTGGTCGCGCGGAAAACGCAAGCGCCGGCGCCAAGATAGCCCGCCGGCGCAAGCGCAAGCGCAAGGCTCAAAGGCGTAGTCGCCAGCGCAACCGTCGAGCTGCGCATCGAGTTCGCTACCAGCGGCCGGCAACGACGCGCAGCCGCGCGCGCTGCATCGGGTGAAGCTTGCGCGGCCCGTCGAGCAGCGCTGCGGCTTCGGTCGCGGCGAGGTCGGGATCGATCTTGGCGAGTGCGTCAAGCGTCGGGCCGGGCATCCCGAACGAGGGGTCCTGCGCGAGACGGCGGAGCAACCGCGCGGCTCGCTCGCCGCTGCCCGTGACGAGCGCCCGGAGCAGGCGCACATGGCGGTGCCGAAACGACTTGTCGCGAAGCTTCTGCTCGATCCGCGCAAGATCGAGTTCGACGGATCGCTTCGCCGCCGCTTCGGTCGCCGCGACGAAGATCGCGACGTTGTTGTTGTGGGCGACGACTTCGCGCAAGACGGCGTCGATGCCCGGCGCGTCGCGGTCCAACTGTCCGAGCGCCTCGATGCATGCGACGCGGGTCAAGGGCCCGCGCTTCGGATCCGCGGCGTCGCGGATCAGGTGCGCCTCGCCTCCCGGCGGGCACAGCCGCGCGAGCAGTTCACCCATCGATTTGGAATAGCCGCAGCGAGCGAGCGCGACCATGGCCAGATAGCCGTCCTTGCCCATTGCCGAAAGCGCGTTCATTTCCGTCTGCAGTTCCGCGAGATGATGGTCCTCCCAGGCGTTGCCGGTCCGGCGGGCGGTCGCGAGTCCGTTCGCGGTCATGAGCGCCAATCGCGCCCGTTTGACTGCGGCGGGTGACGCGCCGAGTTCGCGTGCCGCGTTGTCGAGCGCGCGCAAGAACGCCTCGGAGCGCGGATCGGGCGGTCGCGGTGCCGCCGGCTCTTTTTCCGGAGCCGGTGTCATCGACTGCGGCGACGGAGTCGCAGATTGTTTCGCGGGCGCCTTGTCTCGGTCCGCGAGCACGGACGTGCGGCGCGGTGTTCGCGCGGTATTGCTAGCCCGCGCGTTTCCGCCGAGCGCGTAGCCGGCGGCGCCGCACGCGAACCCGATCAAGCTGGTGGCGATGATGGCATTGGCTTTCACGATTCCTCCTGTGGTCGCGGCGGGGCGCAGCAGATCGGCGAGTCCCCACAGCGTGGTGAGTGTCCATGCCGCCGGCGGGGCCAGGCGTCCTTCGAGCAGGCGGCGGCCGCGGCGCAGGCGCGTCTTGACGGTGTTGATTGACATCCCCATGAGCGGCGCGAGTTCAGCGACGGACAGGCCCTGAAGATGATGCAGGACGAGCGGGTCGCGGTACTTGGCGGGAAGGCGGGCGATCGCGGTGCGCACGCGCGCGGCATCCTCGGAGCGTTGCGCGCGCTCGACCGGCCCCGGTCCGTTGTCTGCGACTCCAAGCCGCCGCGCGACGGCCTCGATGCGCAGCGCCCGCGCGCGCAGACGCCACGCGATCCGCACGACCGTGGTGACGAGCCATCCGGTCGGCGGCACGCCGTCCGGTAGAGCGCCGCGCCGGAGCAATGCGTGGTAGGCCGCCTGCACGGCATCCTCGGCGTCCTGCGGCGCGCACGCCCGTCGCGCCGCCCGCAGCAGCCGCGCCCGGGTCTGCCGCACGATTTCCTCCATTGTGTCGGCATCGCCGGTCGCGAAGTAGCGCGCCAGCAGCGGCGCCAGAGGATCTACGGGCCCGGTCATACCCCTTCAATGGCACGAGGGCGGACTCAGGTTTCATATTTGAGGTCTCGATTTCCAAAAAACCCGCCTTGACGTGGCGAACGGACGGCGATGCACCTTTGCGAAAGTCCGCTACGCGGGTTTTCGATAGTCCGTGCGCGCCTTCGGCGCGGGGCGCGCACCATGAAGGAGCTACCTCCGTGGGCGCGCGTCGTAGGTGTGGAACCAGCCGTCCTCGCCCGCCGCGGCGAGGCGCAGCCCGTCCGGGCTGAACGCGAGGCCGTGGGCCCAGCTGCCGAAGCCGTGCAGCGTCAGCACACGCTGGCCGTTCGTTGCGTCAACCAGTGAGACCACGCGCAACCCGCCAACGGCGATGCGCGTTCCGTCGGGGCTGTAGGTCGCCGCCCATCCGTTGCGTCCGGGAAGCACCTTGAGCATCGTGCCCGTGGCGGCGTCCCACCAGCGCGGCGAGCCGTCCCAGGCCGACGTCACGAGACGGGCGCCGTCCGGACTGACCGCGACGGCCGCGAGCGAGTCCGGCACCGTCGCGGACCATCGCCGCCGGCCGGTCTCAGGGTTCAGGCGGAGCAACTCCCCGTCCTGGCGCGCGACGACGATGTCTCCTTCCACGAACGCGATGCCGAGGGGCCAGTGGCCGACCGGGAAGCGGGCGCGTTCGGCCAGGGTTCGGCGGTCGAGGACGACCACGTCGTCTGCGAGACCGACGGCGATGCGTTCGTCGGTGCAGGCGAGTGAAAGCAGGCCGGTCGAGACGCGCACCTCGGCGACCTGTTTCCACGACTTCGGGTCGACGACGCGGACGAGTCCGACGCCGTCGGCCACGAAGAGGCTGTTTCCGTCGGGTGCGAAAGCGACGGACTGGATGCGCGAGCCCGGCAGGAGCTTGCGCACGCACCGGCCCGTTTCGCCGTCGTGAATCCGCAGGCCACATCCGAGACAACCCATGGCGATCCAGCGGCCGTCCGGAGAAAACGCCGCGGAACGATACTGGACGGTCTCGCGGAGCGGCTGGGCGAGGTCCCAGAAGCGGATCGTCGTGTCCCGCGCGGCCGTGGCGCAGCGCTCGCCCCCGAGAAGGCAAACGCCGACGACGCCGAACTCGTGGCCCCACACGGTCTTGACCTCGACGCCCGTGTGCGGGTTCCAGCGGGTGACCGTTCCGTCGCGGAAGCCGACTGCGAGCACGCCTCCGGCGAAGTCCAGCGAGGTCGGCACTTCCGCCCGCTGCCGCATCTCCCGCAGGAGACGGCCCGTCTTCTCGTCCCATATGCGGACCGTCTGGTCGCGCCCGCCGGTCGCGGCGAGTCCGTTCCAGCACGCCACGTGCGTCGGCGCTTCGACCGCGGTGCGGCTGCGCTCGCGCCAGTCCGCGTCGAGAAACACCACATGGTCGTGCGCCGCGACGACGACGCCGTGCTTGCCGCGCGCGAAGTCGTGGCTCCAGTCCGGGAGAACCTTCGTTTTCTTGCCGGCCCGCCAGTCCCAGACGAACGTGCCGAGTTCGCCGCCCCGGGTCAGCAGCCGGTCCCCGACAAAGAGCATCCGCTTGACCTGGTGCGGCAGCGCCTCAAACTTCGCGATCTCCTCGTCGTCGCGCAGTCGCCGAACGGTGATGGTGCCGTCGTGCGCACCGACCGCGATCCGCTCGCCGTCCGGCGACAGCGCGTAGGCCGATCCGCCCTCGATTGTTCGGTGGCGCAGGCGGTCGCCGTCGGTCGACCATTCCGTGAGATACGTGTCCTTTTTGCCCCCGGTGACGCAATGCAGGTGCCCGTCGGGGCCGCGCGTCATCCAGTCGACCGAGATACCCGGGAGCTTCCGCACGAGAACACTCCGGTCGCACGAGCGGTCCAGGTACCGCCACTCCCACGCCCGTAGTTCCGCCGGCGCGCCGGCCAGGTGTCGGCGGGCGCCGGTGACGTCGTAGATGCGCAGGGCGGCGTCCGCGGCGGCGATGGCCGCGACGTAGGACTTGTGCTGCTCTCTCTTGCGCGCCTCTTCGGCCCGGTAGGCGAACAGAAGCGTGAACGCGATCCCAGCCGCGACCGCCGCGACGAGGCCCGCGAGCGCGAGCACCACGCCCGTGCGGCGCCGCGCGAACAGGCGCAAGTGGTGCAGCCCCGACGCCCGTCGCGCCTCGACCGGTTCGTGACGCGCGTGCCGGCGCAGGTCGGCGGCCAGCGCGGCGGCCGACGGGTATCGGTTCTCGGGACGCTCTGCCGCGGCGTGCGCAACGATCGCCTCCAGATCCCGATCGCGCTCCGGCGCGATGTCGGCCAACATGACACCGAGCGCGAATACGTCCGTGCGCGCATCGACGTCGCCGCCCGCACGCTGCTCCGGCGCCATGTACTTCGGCGTGCCCACGATGTCGCCGTCACCCGTGTCGTCCGCGCGGGCGATGCCGAAGTCGATGACTTTCGGGCGGCCCTCGGGGTCGATGAGCACGTTGCCCGGCTTCAGGTCGCGATGCACGACGCCCTTGAGGTGGCCGTGGTGGACGGCGTCACAGATGCGTGCGAAGGCGTCGAGATCGACGTTCTGCAGCGGAGCTCCGTCGACGTACTCCATGACGAAGTAGGGCAGTGTCTTGTGGACGCCCGCCTCGTAGACGTGGGCAATGCCCGGGTGTTGCAGCCGTGCAAGGATCTCCGCCTCGTCGCGAAAGCGCGCGACCGCTGCCTCGGAGGTGAGGCCGCCGCGGATCACCTTGAGCGCGACGATCCGGTTGGGCTGCTCCTGGCGTGCCGCGTAGACGGTGCCGCCCCCTCCGGCACCGAGCAGGCGCTCAATGCGGTAGTGGCCGACTCTGTGTCCTGGTCCGAGTTCGTGCAGATCGAGCCCGGGCAGGTCGAGCACGGCGGGTTGCGCGAGGAAGTCGTCGGTCATCGACTCGTGCGCGTGAAGCAGCCGCTGGACATCGCCGCGCATTCCTTCGTCGGCCTCCGCGAGAAGACATCGCCGTCCGTCCGCGTCCATTCCGAGGGCCTTCTCGAACAGTTCGTCGATCTGCCGCGCCTGCTCCACGTCAGCCCCCGATCGTCCAAATGCGGATCGCGGCGTCGCGGACCGAGCTCGATCCGGCCGCCAGCGTTCGCCCGTCCGGCGAGAACGCAACGCATTGCCCATGCGGGTGGTGAAACACCGCGACCTGCTGCCAGGTGCGCGTGTCCCAAAGGCGCACGGACGACCCTCCGCACGTCGCGAGCCGCGGCCGCGTCGGATGAAAGGCCACGCCGAGCACGGCCTCGATGTGTCCGGACAGCGTTGCGACTTTCTCGAGGTCGCGGCCGTCGAACACGCGGACCCGGCCATCGTTGCCACCGATCGCGAGCAGGGCGCCGTCGCGGGAGAGTGCGGCGCCGCGTGCTCGCGTCGGTCCGCGGCGCCACGTCGTGCGGCTACCGCGCGGTAGCTGGCGGATCAGGATTGCGTCCGCCATGACCACGGCGAGGCGCCGCGCCGCCGGGGCGTAGTCGGTGGCGCGAATGGCGTGTTTCTTGCCGTCGAACCGCCGGTCGTAGGCGACGACGCCGTCGTCGAGTCCCTGCAGCCGGATCGAGCGTGTCGAGACGCGCAGCAGTTGGCCCGGAGGCTGCGTGGGGGCGAGGCGGGCGACGGTCATGGGTAGCGCGGTGGCGGCGAAGTCGGACACTCTGACGCTAAGCACGCGCTTGCGTTCGGCGACGAGCAGCCGGTCCGGTCCGAGCCAGCACAATCCGAGGTATGGGCGGTTGCCCGGCGTCGTCACGACGCCATCGCCCATCCGGTGGATGACGGTACGCGACTTCAGATCCCAGATCCGGGTTGTGCCGTCGAGCGAACTCGACGCGAGTTGCGTGCCGCCGGGCTGGAACGCCAGGTCGGTCACGCTTGCGGTGTGGCCCCCCAGTTCGAACACGCCGGTTCGGCGCGTGGCGGGCCAGAAACGGATCGTTCCGTCCCGCGAGAACGAGACGATCTCGCGGTCGCGGTCCTGCAATATCACGCGGCGCACCAGGTTCGTGTGCCCGCGCAGGCACGCCCGTTCGGTGCCCGAGGCGACGTCCCAGATGCGTACGGTCCGGTCGTAGCCTCCGGTGACGGCGGTGAGGCCGTCCCGGCTGATCGCGACCGAGCGGACGTTCCCCGTATGACCCCGGCCTTCGGCGATCCGCGTCCATGACTTCGTGTTCCAGAAACGAACCGTGCCGTCGCGCGAGCAGGTGGCCAGGCGCGTGCCCTGCGCATCGACGTCGATATCCTCGACACTGATCGCGTGGGCCTTGAGAATGCGCAGACAACGTTCTCCGGGTTCTCCGGCCGGATCCCAGAGGCGGACCTGTCCCTGCCGGCCGCCCGAAACGATGCGTCCGTCGGGCAGCGGCGCGACGCAGATCACGCGGTCGGGATGGCCGCGCAGCGTCCGGTGGCCGTCGTCGCCCCAGATCTTCAGTGTTCCGTCCGCGGACGCCGTCGCGATCCGGCCGCGCGGCAAGAACGCGGCGTCGTTGACCATGTCCCCGTGCCGGCCGAGGACGCGCCGCGGCGCTCCCGTGCGCGCGTCGAGCTCGCGCACTTCGCCGTCACGCCGCCCGGCGACGATCGTGGCGGCGTCCGGCGAGATCGCGAGCGCGGTGTCGTAGAGCTCCGGCGTCCCCGTGAAACGGATGTTCCCGGTCGCTGCGTCCCACGCGCGCAGCCGGCCCGCGCGGCGGTCCGATCCGCACGCGGCCAGGACGCCCGCTCTCGCGTCGCCGTGAAAGATCGCTGCTCCGGGCCACGACATCGTGCGTGCGCTATCGTCGGCCCGCGCATTCAGGTATTCCCACTCCCAGCCGCGCCACTCCGCCGGTGCGGCTCGAAGTCGCCGCCGCAGCTCGCCGGTGTCCCCCGCACGGAGCGCGGCCTGGGCACCGGCGATGTTGGCCAGGTAGTTCTGGTACTTCTGTTCGTCGCGTTCCCGGTGCGCGGCCGCGGCGAACCGCAGGCTGACGACTACTGCGCCGACCAGCACGGCCAACAGCGCCGCGAGGACGACGACGATGCCGGTGCGCCGACGCGCGAAGAGCGCGAGATGGTGAACCCACGAAGTGTGGCGCGCCTCGACCGGTTCGTGGCGCGCGTGGCGGCGCACATCGGTGGCGAGTGCAGCGGCGGACGGATATCGGTTGCCGTGTTCGGGCTCACAAGCGCGTGCGACGATCGCCTCGAGGTCGCGCGTGCGGCGCTCTGTGACGACGTGCAGCAGAACGCCGAGCGAGTAAACGTCGGTGCGCGCATCGACCTCGCCCCCCTGCTTCAGTTCCGGTGCCATGTACTTCGGCGTGCCCATGATCTCAAGCTCGCGCGCATCGTCCGCACGCGCGATGCCGAAGTCGATGACCTTGGGGCGGCCGTCGGCATCGACGAGCACGTTGCCCGGTTTCAGGTCGCGATGCACGACGCCCTTGAGATGTCCGTGATGAACGGCGTCGCAGATGCGCGCGAACGTCTCAAGGTCGGTCCGGCGCAGCGGTTCGCCGTCCACGAACTCCATGACGAAGTACGGCATCGTGCCGTGGACACCCGCCTCGTACACGTGCGCGATTCCCGGATGCTGCAGGCGTGCGAGGATCTCCGCTTCTGCGAGGAAGCGCTTGACCGAGGACTCCGTGGTCAGTCCTCCGCGCATGACCTTGAGCGCGACGATCCGGTTCGGGTGCCGCTGGCGCGCCGCGTATACCGTCCCGCCGCCGCCCGTGCCGATGACGCGCTCGATCGTGTAGCCTCCGACCTCGTCGCCCGGCTCGAGTGCGTGGACCTCGAGGCCCGGCAGGTCCATGACGGCCGGCGCGCCGAGAAAGTCGTCCGCCATGGACTCGTGTGCGCGCAAGAGCCGCTCGACATCGCCGCGCAGTTCGCCGGCCTCGGCGAGAAGACATCGCCGTCCGTCCGCTTCCAGTCCGAGGGCCTTTTCGAACAGGGCGTCGATTCGCCTGGCGTGCTCGCTCACTCCCAGAGGATTCCCCAAGGGCCCCAGAAATGCTAGCGCTAGCCTTCCTCGAGACACGTTAGCGTGACTTCGAAATCGGCTACGGAAACGTCAAATGTCTGATCCTGTTCGATCGACGCCTTGGGATCCTCTAGCCGGATGATGTAGCCGAAGGTCATCTCGCCGCCGATCGGGGAGAAGTCGGGGTTCGACCCGTCGTCGGGGTTCTGGAAGTTGAACCGGTTGCCGCCCGCGTTCGTGACCTCGACTTCGGTGCCCGGGACCAGGATCGCCTTCTGCGGCAGGCCGAACGTCTGCACGAACGGTCTACCGTCCTGAAAGATCACCGGAATCAAGCGAATCACGTCAGGGGCAGGGCCGTCGCCGTGCGCGAGCGCGCGGTAGCGGAACGACACCCCGACCAGCACGCCCTGCGTTGCCGGGTCGTGGGTCAGCTCGGTCTGCCGGTGCGCGATTTCGGCGATGCTGCCCGCGATCGGCGCGACCTCGTAGATGAAGCGGGAAGTGCGCGCGGGAAGGTCCCTGAGCAGGACGGGCGGCGGGGGCGCGATCTCATGATTGCCGAAGAACAGCACGGCGTCGCGCGTGCCCCAGTTCGCGGGGTCCATCTCGACGTCGCGCAGGATGCGGTCGCACTCGCACTCGAGCTCTACCGTGAAGTCGTCCACGTGGACCTCGTACGGCGTGTCCGATGGGTCCGTCGACGGGATGCGGATCACGTAGCCGAACCGGAGTTGGCCCCCGTTCGTGAGATTCGGGAAGAACTGGACGCCGGTCCCGGTGAACGCGAACTCGTTTCCGGAGATCTGTACGACCTTTGTCTCGCCGGAACCCACCATGGTCTGGTCCCCGGCAAAGCCGACGAACAGGGCGTCCTCGTCCTCCGAGATCTGTTGGAAGAGCGCAAGCCCGACATCGATCGGGCCCGGCGTGTTCAGGACGGTCACCTTGGCGGACATGGTTACCGCGCGGAGCGCACCGTGCAGCGCCGGCGAGTAGCCGACGCGCTGGTGAACGTACGCAACGCGCGCGTCCGCGAACCCGACGTCCGGCGACGTCAGCTTCGTGATGAGAAACTGTCCCGGAGAATCCTGGTGAATCGACGCGACAATCGCCGAGTCCGGCACGTCCCGCGAGAAGACGCCCCAGTCGGCGAGAGACATTTCGGTATCAACGAACGTCTCGCCCACGCACTCAAGGAACTGTTCCACTGTGGGTTCCACTGGGGGCTGGGTGTCGTCGATGGGCGGCCCGAAGATCCTGCCGTCGTTGTTACGGTCGTCGCAGTTGGAGATCCAGTCACAGCAGGGGGAGGCGGCGATCATGGCGATCGCAAAGAGTTTCAGCATCGCACTCCCTGGGAACGGGAAGCGCCGCCGGCGACTGCCAAAAAAGTGCGGCGTGCGGGGGGGGGCTATCCCGCCATCTCGGCGAAGAGCCACGCGCGGGCGCGGTCCCAGAGGCGGTACATGGTCCGTTCCGGGAGCGCCATCACCTTCGCGATCTCGTCGAAAGGCAGCCCGCCGAAATAGCGTAGCTCCACCAGCCGGCCCTTTTGCGGATCGACCTGCTCAAGTTTTTCGAGGGCGTCGTGGACGGCGATGACCTTCTCGACCGACTCGGTGTCGCCGTGCAGATCCTCGTTGAAGGTGACGTGCGTGCTGCCACCGCCGCGCTTGAGCGCCCGGCGCGCCCGGGCGTGGTCGACCAGGATGCAACGCATCGCCCGCGCGGCGGCGTTGAGAAAATGGGCGCGGTCGGTGAATCCGGACTCGGCCCCGCCCAGCAGCTTCAGGTACGCTTCGTGGACCAGCGCGGTCGGCTGCAGCGTGTGGTTGTCTGGCTGGCTGCGCATGCAGCGCCCGGCGATCCGGCGCAACTCGTCGTAGACCAGGCCATACAACTTCGCTTCGGCACCCTCGCGCCCGTTCTGGAGCTGCCCCAGGAGCCTCGTGACCTCGCCGTCCACGCCCGCAAGTCTAACCTTTCGGACGCTGCCCCCGCCCCTCTACTTGACCTGGCTCGGATTCTGCGTTTCGGCGTTTCTGCGGTTTGGCCTCACGTCATTCCTCCATCTTCTCCCGCCGCACGAGCGCCGCCCCGGCGAGCAGAAACAAGAACGGATGGTACGGCGCGCGGTAACGCGGAATGGCCAGAAACGCGGCGCCGACAAACGTCATCACGAGCAGCAGCGGACCGACGAGTGGCACCACGAAACGGACGCGCCGCAAGAGCGCCCAAAGCGCGAGCAGTGTTGCGATCGCGAACACCGCCGACGTGCCCTTGCGCTGCAGCGGCGTCCACAGACGTACGAGCTTCGCGGCGGTCAACTTGAGCGCTTCGCCCGGGTGCTCCCGCGCGAACGTGACGGCCCGCGCCAGGTACTCCTTGTCCCAGCGACGTTCGCTGCCTTCCATCGCCATGTCCGTGGCGTGCGGATACTTCGCCGCCTGCCCGTCGCCCTTCTTGCGAAACGGCAGCCGCGCCTCCTCCTCGTTCATGCCCGCGTGCGCCGTGATGCCGCCGGTCGTCGTGAATGGAATGAACTCGTGAAACGTCTGCCAGTTGCGCCAGGCCCAGGGGGCGAGGGCAATGAGAACGCCACAGGCCAGGACGGCGATGCTCTTGAAGTTGCGGATGAACAGCGCGAACGCCAGCGGAATCAGGAACGCTTCGGGGCGCGTGAGTGTGGCGAGGCCGAGGACGAGTGCGGCCGGAAGCAGCCGGCGGGCGACCCACAGGAGCCCGAACGTGAGCAACAGCACGGTGAACAGCGGTTCGGTGAGAATGCGCGCGCCGAGACGGGCCTGGTCGAGGTCGAAGGCCATCAGGGCGCCGACCGCGAGCGCGAGGCGAAATCCTCCGAGTTTGTGCGCGAGCCAGAACGCCAGCGCGATGGCCAGTGTGGACAGCGCCGCCGCGAGGTAGTTGGGCTTGACCCACGACGGCAGGCGCGAGAGCGCCAACGGCCACAACGGCATCACCTGCGCCGTCGGGGATCCCTTGATCGAGAAGCCCTCGCCTGCACGGAGGTTGCGTGCGATCTCGACGTAGCGGTACCGCTCGTCGTCTTTGAGGTCGTCGGTCGTGTACGCGAGCCCAAACCGAAGGGCCGCGCCCACCAGGAGAAGCCCCAATATCCACTTCACGGTGTCCACTTCACGCTTGCGGCTCGATTCGGCGCAGGAGTGTGCGCACGTCCGCGTCGGTGTCAATGCGGGCGATGCGCAGGGCGATTTCGCCCGCGAGCCGTGTCAGGCGTTCGCGGTCCCGCTTTGTGTCGGGCCGTGCCGCAAGCTCTTCCCGGTGCCGGAGGACGAGATCGAGCTGGCGGTACAACGCCTGCGTGACGTCGTCTTTGCGGGCGGGAAGTTCGGCGTCTTCCTGCGGAGCGGTCGCGCAACCGGCGGACAACGTGGCAAAAAGCAGGAGTGCGTTCGCGCGTCGGCTAGGCCCCATTATTCACGACCACCCGTGTTCTGGCCGGTCCATATCGCCGATCTCTTCGTCTCTCCTCCTCGATGGCTCCTCTGAGCCATCTTCGTCGTCGTTCCTCGACCTCGACGATCTGTCCTCGACCAGAACGAGGGATAGGGACGCTCGGACGGGACCCGGTGCCGTCCAAAGCCATGCCGATACGTCCGCATCGGGCCGATGCGCCACGTGGCCACGAATAATGCGGCCTACTTCGGCTTCTTAGGAGCACGGTACTCCTTGACGAAGCGGCAACGTCCCTTGAGCGCGCTGCCGACCTTGTCCAGGGCGGACTCGGGCACGCCTTCCTCGTTGCGTACGTACACCGTTGGCTTGTTCTTGCCGTCAGCGCCGAGTGCTGTCGCGACCGCGGCGGCGTCCTTGAACGAACGACCGGAGTCTGCGTCCACGAGCGTGCCGTCCTTCAAGAGGCGCATGTCGTAGGAGGTGCGCTCTTTCGCCTCGGTGTCCGACGCATCATCGTCGGGCGCTTTCTTGACCGGCTCCGCACCGGGCGGGGCAGGGGGCGTGCCCTTGCGCTCGAACTCTTTTTGATCGGCACGCGGCAGTTCGATCGGGTACTTGGTGTCCTCCTGCTTGCCGTGCGCGATCACGACCGCAAGTGCGGCGGCGATCGTTCCCGCGACGGGAATCCACAACACGCGCATGCGCTAGTCCTTTCTCGTTTCCGAAAGGGCGCCTTCGGAAAGGGCACCGGGTTCGCCAGTGGGATTCTGTTTCGGGGGATCCTGTTCCGGAACGGGACTCTCGTCCGGGATCGGTTGCCCCGGGTGGTTGCGTTTGAACCAAACCCGGTAAAGATCGGGGTGCCGGCGCGCGAGTGTGTGCCGGAAGTGGGCGTAACCGATGACCCATCCCGTTACGAATAGCAGCGGGATCGTCCAGAGGTGGATTTCAAGCGGGAATCTGGCCAGCACGCGCCGGATTCTACTTGGTGACTGCACAAAGAAACATATCCGGTTACACTCGACGCGCGAGGGTACGCTACGGGAGGCACATGGGCACGCATCCGGACAATCTGGATTCGCCGCACGGCAATTCGGAATCGTCGCGCGGGGACGAGTTCTACGATCTCGACCCGTCGGCGCTGTACATCCAACGTCTCAACAGTTCCGACGCTTTTCACCGCGAAGCCGCCGCCTGGACACTGGGCGAGTTGGGCTCGCCGCGATCCGGTCGTCCGCTGGCCGGCTTGCTCTTGCGCGAAATCGAGACGGTCGAGCTAACCGGGTATCTCCACCATGTCGAAGTCGTCCGCGCGGTCGCGGAAGCCATCCGCCGCCTCGGCGCGGGCGAAGCGCTTTACGCGCTCGTCAAGGCGCTGTGCGTTCTTGCACAGGCGACCCTGGTCGATGAAACCACGATCGAGGAAATCGTCGAGAGTATCGGCGTGGTCGGTGGACCCTCCGCTATTCGCGAAGCGGCCGATCGCGTCGTCGCAAAAACACGCGAGCAAGAGCAACCGTCCGCCGCCCTCGACGTTGTCGCGCGTGTACTGTTGACCCGCCTGAGCCTGTGCGGCGACGCGGCCGAAAAAACCCTGCGCCGTCTCGCGCACGGCCCGGCGCTTCCGTTGCGCGCACACGCCGCATACGCACTCGCCGCGTTGTAGGACGTTCCCGAGAACAGGAATAGGGGGCCCGGGGGCAGCGCTACGCCGAAGTGCCGTTGGCTGCGCCTGCACCGTTCGCGCCTAGTGTCCACAGTCGATCGTACGCATAGATTCCGGTGTCGTGGCCGTCGGACCATTCGATCTTCAGTGCGTAGTTGCCCACGCTCTGGATGCGCCGCGGCGCAATGTCTTTCGGTACGTTGGCCGGGTTGAGCAACCGCTCTCCGGTGACCTCGTCCCGGCAGCTCGCGCAGGGGCATGCGCAGCGCAGGTCGTAGACCTTGTAGGTCGAGGTGGTGCCGTCCTGCCAGTCGATGGCCAAGTCGGCGCCCTCCTGGCGAACGTTGACGGGAATCGCGTCCATAACGACTAGACTGTAAGGATGTCGGACAACGCCGGAAAGGAACTTGTCGCGCGGCTCAGGGAATCCGTGCGCGAAGTCGGTCCCCGAGAGGCCGCCGACGCCGCGGAAGGGGGTGCCGTGCTGGTCGATGTGCGCGAACGCGAGGAGTACGCCGCGGGAACCGCCACAGGCGCACTCGGGTTGCCCAAGGGCTACTTGGAGGTATGGGCGGAGAGCAAGATCCCCGACAAGAAGCGCCCGGTCGTCGTGTTCTGCCAGACCGGCGTGCGTTCGCTGTTTGCAGCCGAGGCATTGGGACGGCTCGGCTACAAGGACGTGCGCAACCTTGCCGGCGGCTATCGCGGATGGGCCGAAGCCGGGCTGCCGACCGAACTGCCCGGAGGTCCGTTGTCGGACGCCGAGCAGCGCCGGTACGCGCGCCATCTCGTCATTCCGGAAGTGGGCCTCGAAGGCCAGGCCAAGCTCAAGAACGCGCGCGTGCTGCTCGTGGGCGCGGGTGGTCTCGGTTCCCCTGCCGCGTTGTACCTTGCAAGCGCCGGCATCGGCACGCTCGGTATCGTCGATTTCGACACCGTCGACGAATCGAATCTGCAGCGGCAGGTCCTGCACAGCCCGTCGCGCGTCGGCCAAAAGAAAGTCGACTCGGCCCGCCGCACGATCGAGGACTTGAATCCGTTCGTGAACGTCGAGACTTTCGACGTGCGCCTCGACAGCTCCAACGCGGACGAGATCATCGAAGCCTTCGACGTGGTCGTGGACGGCGCGGACAACTTCCCGACGCGCTATCTCGTCAACGACGCGTGCGTGAAACACGACAAGCCGAACGTGCACGGCTCGGTCTTTCGTTTCGAGGGCCAGGCGAGCGTGTTCCAGCGCGGCAAGAGTCCGTGCTACCGCTGTCTGTATCCGGAGCCGCCGCCGCCGCACATGACCCAGTCCTGCGCGGAAGCGGGCGTGCTCGGTGTGTTGCCGGGCATAATCGGCCTGCTCCAGGCCATCGAGACCATCAAGCTGACGCTGGACATCGGCGAACCCCTGTTCGGCAAGCTGGTGCTCTACGACGCCTTGGCGACGAGTTTTCGCACGCTCAAGATCCGCCGCAACGAAAACTGCAGCTACTGCGCAGACGGCGCCGAGTTCCCCGGCTACATTGATTACGCCGGGTTTTGCGGGCATTGACCTTGAAGTCCCGCGCTGCGCGGGACTTCATTAGGGGCGGGTGTGAGAGTCGCGACCGAATACCGCAGGCCCTAGGACCGTTGACCCGCGACCGCACTGGAGTAGCGACCGAATCCGGACTCGCTGGCGGACCTGCCCCTGTTTGGCGGCAGGCGGGCTGGCAGTCCATACCGAGCCCGGCACAAAAGAGCGATTTTGACAGTTTGCCGACGCCCATGAGGGCTCGGTGATCCTGGTGCCGGCCGGGTCGGCGCGGGGTTGCGGCGAATCGGGTAGAACCACGGCGTGCGTCACGGTCCGCGGAGCTTCTCGATGAACTGCTGCTTCCGGGATGCTCGCCGACGACCTTTCGGGCGTTCTCGGCGTGCGCGCGAATTCGTACGGCGGTTTCCCGGGCTTGGAGCAGCACGCCGACAAGCCGGAGTAACGGCACTCGTGGCCGAGTTGACGAACGGCCTGGAGCCGGTTTGATGGCCGTCACTCCCGCGTCTTCGCAAACACCAGGACGTGGCCGTCCGGGTCCAGACTGTACGCCGCGTCGTCGCCCCAGTCGCGGGCGGCCAGGGGACTCAACTCGACCGCACCCGCCGCCAGCGCCCGCGCATGCAACGCCGCCGGATCGGAAACGGTTAGATACAACTCGACGCGCGGCACGCCGCGAGCCTGCGCGGGGTCGGGTAACGCGTCGCCCAACAGCCGCCGGATTCCCGCCTCGGGCATGAGCCCCAACACCGCCCCGTCGAGTGGAAACTCGGTCATCCCCGGCACGTCGAGTTGCGGCGCCACGCCAAGCACGTCTTCATAAAACGCCCGGCTGCGCTTCTGGTCCCGAACATACAAGATCGCGTTCAGTCGCATGTTGCGCTCCGCTTGGTGAGAACCCTTCCGGACAAGAGCATACGGACGGCGATGTCTTCGACGTGTCTACGATCCTACGACCTGTTGTACGAAGTCGTGGCCGGCCGGCGTGATCGAAAAAGCATCGCCGTCCGTACGCGCCAGTTCGGCGGTGGTTAGCGCTGCCAGGATTTCGCGCACTCGGTCTTCGGGCCACCGGAGCCCGGCCACGAGTTCTCCGTGGCTTGCCTGGGATCGGCCGAGGCGTTCGAGGACCAGCGCGCGCGCGAATTGCTCCTTGCGGCGGCGTGAGCGCAAGGCGCGGGCGACGATTCCCTCCCGCGGCGCGAGGAGCCATGCGACGCCGAACGCCGCACCCATCGTCGCCGCCATGCAGCCCGCGATCGAGCCGTCGAGTGCGCGTGCAAGGTAGTAGCCGCCCGTGCTGGAGACGGCACCGATCGTGCAGGCGAGTCCGAGCATGACGCCGAGGCGGTCCGTGAGCAGGTGCGCGGTCGCCGCGGGCACGATCAGGAACGCGACGACCAGGATGGCGCCGATCGATTCGAAGCACGCGACCGTTGTGACCGACACCGTGCCCATGAGCAGGTAGTGGACGAGTACCGGAGACAGGCCGAGTGCCGCGGCGAGCGGCGCGTCGAACGTTGCGATCTTGAGTTCCTTGAACAGCGCGAGGATCAAGACGAGGTTCAAGACGGCGACACCTGCCAGCACGACCAGCGGCTGGGAGATCTCGTGGCCGAGCAGCACGATCGTATTGTCGGGCGCAAACGCGATCTCGCCGTAGAGCACGCACTCCTGGTCGAGGTCCTTTTGGCCCGTGTAGCGTGCGACGAGCAGCACGCCGAGCGCGAACAGCGCGGGGAATACGACAGCGATCGAGGTGTCTTCCTTGACGCGGCCGGTTCGGTGCAGCGCCTCGATCAGGAACACGGTAAGCAGGCCCAGCATTGATGCGCCGATGACGACGGGCAGCGTGCTGGCGGAGTTCGTGATCAGAAAGGCGATCACGATCCCCGGCAAGACCGCGTGGCTGATCGCGTCGCCGAGCAGCGACATGCCGCGCAGCACGAGGAACGTGCCGGGCAGCGCGCAGGCCACGGCGGCGCACGCTCCGACGAGGACGATCGTCAACTGCGGGTTCATGCCGTCGTTCCCCGCGGGATCGGCCGGCCATGAGGATCGTGGCTGGGGTAGCCGAGTGCCGCGTCGATCTCGTCGAGTACCGCAGTGTCGAGCGCGTGCTCCATGTCTTCCGCGTCACGGTGGAGGTGGTCGTCGGCCAGTTCGAGGCGGCGCGAAAGATACAGCTCCCAGATGCGGTGGTTGCGCACGACTTCGGCCGCGCGCTTTTTTCCGTCCGGCGTGAGCCGGATCATCGATCCGTCCACGCGCACGAGTCCGGCGGCACGCGCCTCGTCGATGGCGCGCCGAGGTGCGGCGCGCACGGCCAAGACATCGGTGACGGCGCGGGCGACGTCGCCTCGTCCGTCGTGTTCGCCGAGGCGCCAGAGATCCTTGAGCAGGTTTTCCGCGCGGATGCGGCGCCGGTTGCGCGCTCGTCGTACCGCCGCCCACAACAAGCCGCGGCGCGGCGACAACAGCAGCGACACGAGGAGCAGCGCCGTGGCCCACAACACGATGATCGGACCGGTCGGCAGGCGGCTGGCGAGCGAGCTGGTCCACGCGCCCAATGCTCCGGCGGCGCCGCCGAAGATGCCGGCGACAACGACCATCGTGGACAGCCGGTGCGTCCACTGGCGCGCCGCCGCGGCGGGGGTTACGACCATCGCCGCCATCAGCACGACGCCCACGGTCTGCAGGCCGACGACGACGGCGACGACGACGAGCGACGTCAGTACCACTTCGATCAACCGGACGCGCACACCGATACTGCCGGCGTAGACGGGATCGAACACGATGAGCTGGAAGTGCCGGAACAAGACGACGATCGTGCCGAGCACGAGCGACCCGAGCCCGGCCATGAGCCAAACGTCGTGCGGCAGGAGACTCGCCGCCTGGCCGAAGAGGTACTTGTCGAGACCGGCCTGCGACGCGCCGAGGTTGGTGTGCTGGATCGCGGTCAGGAGCGCGATGCCGACTCCGAAGAACACGGACAAGACGATGCCGAGCGCGGCATCCTGTTTCAGGCGCGTTGTCCGCGTGATTCCCAAAATGACGAGGGTGCCCAGCCACGCGGTGAGCAGCGCGCCGCCGAGGAGCAGCAGCGGATGGCGCGGGTCGATACCGACGGCGCTGCCGAACAGGAACGCGAGGCAGACGCCGGGCAGCGCGGCGTGAGCGAGTGCGTCGCCGAGGAGGCTCTGGCGCTTCAAGACAGTGAAACATCCAAGCGCGCCGGCGACGATGCCGAGCGTGCCCGCCCCGGCCATGACGGTAAGCAGCGTGAAGTCCACGCCTACGACCCCGAGTCCATCGCCGTCCCGCCTTCGCTCCTCCGGGAGCTACGGCGCGGGCAGGCCCGTTGGCTCTTTTTCGATGTCATTTCGTCGAGCGTCCCTGGCGTTCGGTCAACAGCTGCGTCGCGGCGGTCTCGAGGATGCCGAGGCGGCCGCCGTACGTGGCCTGCAGTTTCTCGGTGAGGAACGCCTCGTCCACAGGGCCGGCGGCGACAAGGCGCATGTTGAGCAGGACCACCCAGTCGAAGTACTCGCGCACGGTCTGCAGGTCGTGGTGCACGCACACCACGGTGCGGCCGCGGTCGCGCAGCTCGCGCAGGAGCGCGATGATCGCGCGCTCGGTGACCGCATCGACGCCCGCGAACGGCTCGTCCATCATGTAGAGGTCGGCGTCCTGCGCCAGCGCGCGCGCGAGGAACGTGCGCTGTTGCTGCCCGCCGGAGAGGCGGCTGATCTGACGGTCCGCGTACTCGGCCATGCCGACGCGTTCCAGCGCCTCGCGCGCGGTGCGCCGGTCGCCGGCGTCGGGCCGGCGAAACCAACCGCGGCGACCGTACCGGCCCATCAGCACGACGTCGAACACGCTCGCCGGAAAGTCCCAGTCCACCGACTCGCGCTGCGGCACGTACGCCACGCGCGTGCGCACGTCGTCGTACGCCTGGCCGAACACGCGCACATATCCGGACGACAGCGGCACGAGGCCGAGTGCGGACTTAAGCAAGGTACTCTTGCCCGCGCCGTTCGGACCGACGACCGCGACGAGGTGGCCGCTCGGTACCGACAGGTCGACGTCCCAGAGGACCGGTTTGGTGTGGTACGCCACCGTGAGGTCGTGGAACTCGAGCGCGGTGGCTTCGGGGGGGGCGGGGGCCGGCGACGCTCTCACGGTGGGCTACTTCAACGCCTTGACGAGCGTGGCGACGTTATGGCGCACCATGCCGACATACGTGTCTTCAGGCGGTTTGGAGCCCATCGCGTCGCTGAACATCTCGCCGCCGATGGCGACGTTGTGGCCCTTGCTCTTGACGGCTTCCTGCACGGCGCGGATCGCGCGCGGCGACACCGACGTCTCGACAAACACCGCCTTGATGCCGCGCTTGCCGATGAGTTCCGCGAGATCCTGAACGTCCTTCACGCCCGCCTCGACGACCGTGGAGATACCCTGCAGGCCGCGCACTTCGAGGTCGTACGCGCGTCCGAAGTAGCGAAACGCATCGTGCGACGTGATGAGTACGCGGCGGAGCCTGGGGATCGTCGCGACCGTCGTTCTTACTTCGTCGTGGAGTGCGAGCAGCTTCGTCGTGTATGCGTCCGCGTTGCGCTTGTAGTCGTCGGCGTGCGACGGATCGGCCTTCGCCAGTGCGCGTTGGACCGCGGGAATCGCTTCGGCCCAGAGTGCGACGTCGAACCAGACGTGCGGGTCGTGGTGGCCCGGCATGTCCGCCAATGCGAGCAGCCGTTGGCGCGGGAGCGCATCCGTCACGCGGACGACGGCTTGCTTGCGGGCCAGCCGGCGCAACATGTCAGTCATCTTTCCTTCGAGGTGGAGGCCGCTGTAAAGCACGATGTCCGCGGCGCGCAGGCGGTCGAGGTCACCCGCGCTCGCCTTGAACAGGTGCGGATCGACGCCCGGGCCCATGAGCGCGGTCACGTGGACATGTTCGCCGCCGACGACCCGAGCGAGATCCGCGACCATGCCGGTCGTCGCGACGACGCCGACCTTGCCCTCGGGGGCGCCGTTCGCGGTGTCGCTGCATCCGCCGGCAAGCAGGGCTGCCGCGCAGGCCAATACAAGACCTAGTTTCATTTCAAGAGCTCCACGAACACGCCCTCGACCCCTTCGCTGCCGGTGACGATGACGCGTCCGTCTACATCGATGTGCATGACGTCTTCCAGATCCTGGCGCGCCGTCATCGCGACACGCGCCCCGGGCACGAGCCCGAGTTGTTTCCAGCGCTGCAGCCGTGCCGCCTCTTCGATCCGAAGCTCCCGCACGGTTCCGCGCGCGCCGGTCGGAATCAGCGCCAGCGCTTCGAGCTCGCGCCGCTCAAGGGAGGCATCATCGGTCGGAATCGGATGCCCGTGGGGGTCTTCGGTGGGATGCCCGAGCACGCGGTCGATCGCCGCGACCAGCCGGTCGGACAGGTGGTGCTCGAGCACCTCGGCTTCGTCGTGGACCTCGGACCAGTCCAGCCCGAGAATCTCGACCAAGAACAGCTCGACCAGCCGATGCCGCCGAATGACCCGCATGGTCGCCACGCGCCCGGCCTCAGAAAGCCGGACTCCCTGGCGCGGCGAATAGTCGACAAAGCCCTCTTCACTCAGCCGTTTGAGCATCGCGGTAACGGACGGTTTCCGAACCCCCAGATGCTTGGAAATCCCGGTCGTGGTGGCCCTTTTTGCCCCACGCCGAGTGAGGAAATAGACGGCCTTGAGGTAATCTTCGCGAGCAGAAGTAGGCATGACTAACAACGTTGACATGGCAACTCTACCACAAGAGAACGGTACGTCTAACGATTCGCCTGAGACCGTGCGGAAGCAGACGGACGGCGATGTTCCCAGGTTCACCGGTTCGCGGTCCCTCCGCGAAGCGGGTAGGTGTCCCGCCCGCGAGGCCTCAACGGCGTGAGCCGTTGAAGCCAAAAGACACTGCGCCCCGTCCGACCCCAAGTTCACCGGTTCGCGGCTCCTCCGCGAAGCGGGTAGGCCACCCGCCTTAGGTTCGGGGTTGGGTTCGGGGTCGGGCCGTGCGAACGACATCGCCGTCCCGCCTACGCGCGCTGCGCTTCGGCGCGGGCGGGCCCGTTTGCTCTCTCCGAAAGAGTTCGACCTACCTACTTCGCGTCCTGGTCCTGGTCCGGGCGTGCGTAGGCCTTGAGCCAGAACTCGTGCACCTTTTGCATGGCGAGGTGGAGGAGCGTGCCGTCCTCGTAGGCACCGTTCTTGTCGGGTTGGCCGGCGGGCATGCCGGTGAGTAGTTCGAGGGCCTCGTGGATGGTGTCCACGGCGTGAATGGCGAAACGGTTTTCCTCGCAGGCTTTCACGACGTCGTGGCGGAGCATCAGGTCGCCTGCGTTGGATTGCGGGACGATGACGCCCTGGGTGCCGGTGAGGCCGCGCAGGTCGCAGATGTCGAAGTAGCCTTCGATCTTTTCGTTGACCCCGCCGATGGCCTGGATGTGACCGTGCTGGTCGATGGCGCCGGTCATCGCGAAGTCCTGGCGGATGGGGGTCTCGGTCAGCTCGCTCAGGAGGCAGCACATTTCGGCGCCCGAGGCCGAGTCGCCGTCGATGCCGCCGTAGCTTTGCTCGAAGGTGAGCGATGCGCTGAAGGCGAGCGGGTGGTCGGTGCGCAGCAGGTGTCGCAGAAGCCCGCCGAGGATGTTGAAGCCCTTGGTGTGAATCTGTCCGCCGAGTTGCGAGCGGCCCTCGACGTCGATGATGCCTGCGCGGCCTGCGCCGATCGAGGCGGTGATGCGCGCGGGGAAGCCGTACTGGAGGGGGCCGGCGGCGATGACCGCGAGGCCGTTGATCTGGCCGACGACGCTTCCGGCGGTGTCGATGCGGATCGTGCCGTTTTCCAGGAATTCGCGGAAACGTCGGGACGGCAGGTCGGCGCGCCGCTTGGTACGGCTCACGGCATCGCGGACGTGCGTGCCGCGGACCGGCCCCTTTCGTTCGTGACGTGCGAGGAACGCCGCTTCCCGCGCGATGTCGGCGACGCGCGAGAACCGAGCCGTTAGCTTGCCCTGGCGCGCCGCGATGCGCGCGCCGTGTTCGGCCAGCTCGGCGACGGCGTCGCGGTGAAACGCGGGCAGTTTCTCTTCCGCGGCGATGCGCGCGATGACGCCCGCGTAGCGCTGCCCGCCATCGGGCTCGCGCGGGATCTCGCTGTCGAAGTCGGCGAGCACCTTGAAGAGCTGCGAGAAGTCCGGGTCCTGCGCGTCGAGCAGGTAGTACATGCGCGAGTTGCCGAGCAGGATGACCTTCAGGCTGATCGGAATCGGCTCGGGCTTGAGCGCCGCCGGCGCCCACGGCCCGGCGAGCTCCGGCGGCGTGATCTCGAGGCGCCCGGTTCGCAGCGTGCGGATGAGGACGCGCCACGCGCCGGGCTCGCTCAAGACCTCGCGCGCGTCGAGAATCAGGTAGCCGCCGTCGGCGCGCAGGAGGGAACCGGGCCGGATCATGCGGTAGTCGGAGTGGCTTGCGCCCTGCGGCAGCCACTCGCGGTCGATCGACCCGAGCAGGTTCATCAGGTTCGGAGTGTTCTCGACGATGATCGGGCAGCCGTCGTCCTCCTGCTCAAGGAGCACGTTGACCCCGTACGCCTCAAGCGGATCGAAGCCCTCGGCCTGTTGCGCGGCGAGTCGGTTCTCGGCGACGTCGTCGATGATCTCGGACAGAAACGAGCGGATCTCCTCGCCGGGAAACTCCTGCAGGATCAGGTGCGCATGGTCAGCGAGGAGCGCGCGCGCCGTTCCCTCGACAACCGCATGCACGCCGCGCGCGTGGTCGGTCTGCACGACGCGCAGCCGCTCGGCCAGGTCCTGGAACTTGCCGCGAAACTCCTCCATCCTCTCGTGGATCGCGTCGCGCTGCTCCTCGGTGATCTTGCCCTGCGCGAGCAGTTGCTCGAACTGCTCGGGCGTGACTGCCTTGCCGTCCATCACGGGGTAGATCGCGGTGGCGGTCGCGCGCCCGGTCTGGAGCGGCACGAGCGTAAGGTCCGCCGCCTTAAGTTCCGCTTCGAGCGGGCCGGTGATGGCAGCGAGCTGCTCCTTTTGCCGCAAATCGAGCGCCTCGCGCCGCTCGCGCACCATCTCCGCACTCAACGCCGGTCCGAGCCCGTCCCGAATGAACTCGGCAAACTCGTGGATGCGCCGTCGAAACGCGCGCGCCCGGCCCCGCGCCAGCGAAATCAACCGCGGTCGATCCGGCTCGGTGAAGTTGTGCACATAACACCGGTCATGCTTGACCGCGCACGTCGGCTGAAGCTCGCGCAGTAAGCGGCGCACGAGCGTCATCCGCCCCGTCCCGCTCAGCCCGCGAATAAAGATGTTTTGACCGTGCGCGTCGATCTCAAGACCAAAGCGCAAGGACTCGACCGCCGAGTCCTGCCCCACGATGCCGGCGATCGGCTCGACCTCCTCGGTCGTCTCGAACTTCAGGCAGTCATTGTCACAACGCCAACGCAAGGCGGACACGGGCAGCGGCTCAATCGGCAAGGGATGTTCTCCGTTTGGATGGGGGCCAAGCATTATGACAAAAAGCAAACGGACGGCGAGGTTGCCTGTCCGTCCGCTCTCGCGCCGAAGGGGCGCCCGCGGACCCCGACGCCGCCCCCGAAGAAGAAGCCCTGACCCAGAGCGCAGCAGCACACTCCAGACATTCCGCCTGCGCGATGGTGTAGCGGTATGCCTTGTCGGCGGGAAGCGGCGGAGAAGTTTCGGTTGTCGATCATGGAGGACTCCCCGACAACCGATCCGCCCCCGAGTTCCGCCCGATCCCGAGCCCCGAGCCCCGAGCCCCGACGAGGACGCGTTTGGGAGCACAAAAGACGCGTGCGCCGACGCGGTGTTTTCCTGCCCCCGCGCCCCCTTACCCCTGTGTTCTATTTGCGACGTGCGTAGGCCACGACGTCCACGCCGATCTCTTCCGCCTTCATGCCGAATGCCACCTTCGGGTCCAGGCGTGCCTGGTTGCCCTTGTAGTACTCGGCGATGAATTGGGCGAGTGCTTCCCGGTGCCGTCCGCCGCCGGCGTTGTAGAGGTAGTGGCACGTGGCGGCCGATTGGTGGCGGAAGACTGTGCTCCGCCGTTGTCGGTTTGGGTCGCGTTTTTCGGCCTTGGTGTCGTCGTTCACCGTTTTTGCCGCGTCGTTGAAGTCCATCAGGAAGAAGTCCTTCCAGTTGATGAGCTGGCCAGCGTGGCGGGCGACGTAACGGAGCGACGGCGTGCCGCGCGCGGCGAGGTCGAGTTTGTCGTTCTCGAAATCGACCGGGGCCTCCGCAAGAAATCCGCGCAGGCCCGAGGACACGCCGAGTCCGGAAACCATGCCGGCCTGGGCCCAATCCGTCGAAGTGAAGCGCGGGCAGCGGGACTCGAGCCAGAGCTTCGTGGTCTCGTGGACGATCGTATGCGCGAGCGGGCGGTAGCCGAGCGCGACGCCGTCGGGGGCGTAGATGCGGACGACGTCCTCCCGGTAGTCGGATTCGCCGTAGCGCCATTGGTACCACGGCGCTCGTTCCGTTGCCTTCTTGTAGCTGATTCGGCTCCGGAAATTGGGCTTGTGCATGAACACGTGGACCGTGAGCGGATCCTTGGTCCGCAACATCGGCTTGTCCGTCTTGAACAGTTCGGCGAGCGCGGCTTCCGTCAGTTGCGCGCGGCGCGCACAGTCGGCGACGAGTTCCATGCGGCGCAGGGGCGTGATCAAGCGGATGCGGTCCGTCTCGACGCCGTACAGGTCGGGCCGCCAGCGATGCTGCTCGCGCTTGAGCGCGTTTTCGCTCGGCTTCGTGAAGCGAAAGCCCTTGCGCTCCAGATCGACGTGCCAGGCGAGCCAGCGGTGGGCGTCCTTGATCGGCGCGTCTTTCGGATGCAGCTTGCGGAGCATCGACAGTGCACCCGGGTCGTCGGGGAACTCGTCGAGTGTCAGGCGCAGGAACCGTAGTCCCAGTTCGTGGTCTTCCTTGAACGCGTGGCGCGTTCGAGCGACGAGCAGCTTCGGCAACTGGACGCGCAGCTTGCGTTCGGCTTCCAGGACCGGCGTGATGCGCTTCCGGTTGATTTTGCGCGGCCGCCTCTCGAGTTTTTCGACGCGCAGGAGAAGGAGTCTTGCCGGCTTACCTTTCAACCCCTCGGCCTGCGCCCACTGCAACAGGCGCCGGGCCGTGACGTGATCGCGCGCGCGCGCCGCTTCCTTCGTGAGCTCCACGAGCTGTCTGCGGCGCCGTTCGTGGACCAGGCGGTGGTAACCCCGCCACCGCGTGCCTTCGCTCTCGGCCCACAAGAACGCGCCGCTGTCGCGCTCGACCAGGAGTAGCGCAAGCACGCCGACGTGGTTGTCGCCAGCGACGAAGGTCTTCGATGCGGGATCGAAGACGCCTCGCAAGACGGGCCCCTGGACCGGGACGGCAGTGTCGGCGACCGCGCTCTTTGTCGCGGCGCCTGACGCCCAAAGCGCGGCGAAGAGCCACGCGTTCGCGAAAAAAAGAGATCCCGCTCGTCGTCGCAACACCCGCCGATCCTATATCATTCCCCTGGATCATGAGTAAGAGGGCGTCTTCCCGCGCGCCGACCCCCCGGGGCCGGTCCGACCGCGTGGCCAAGGGACAGCGGCGTCCGCATGGCCAAAACTCCAGCGCAACGATCGCGATGGTTGTGGCCGGTATCGTCTTGCTTGTCGGCGGCATCGTGTTCTTTGCGTCACGCGGCAAGTCCACGGATCCCGGACCGCCTCCCAAGACCAAGGCGGTCGATCCGATCAAGATCAAGCGCGACGACGCGATGATCTGGATGCAGGGAAAGCTCCTCGACGGTCCGCCGCTGACGGGGGCGAGGCTCGACGCTCTGCTCGCGATTGCCCGCAAGCGCGGCTACCACCTGATCCCGCAGATGGGCTGGGATCGATGGAAGAAAAAGGCCTATGCCCGCCTGCTGGGCCGCGAGCCGAACCATCCCGAGGCCAACCGCGCGTTCGGCCGCATCCCGATCAGCGACTACCCGGACTTCCGCGGGGTGTTCAAGCGATTGCGGCACTGGGCGTCGATGCCGCCGGAGTTCGAACGGTTTCGCGAGGCGCTTCTGGATCGCGTCGAGACGCGGCCCAAGGTCACGTATCCCGCCTACGAGCCCGCGGAGTTCGAGCGTGTTCGCGCGCTGCTCGACCGCTTCCGGAAGTGGGACGAGGCCATGCGCAACGATCCCACCAGAAAGGCGATCCACGCGGCGCGGGCGCGGGTCAAGACCGATCCGATTCTGGGCAAGTACGAGTTCGTCCACATCGAGCTGCACCCGTGGGTGCTCTTCTACGCCAGCCGAAAGCTCGTCCAGAAAGACGACAGCGAGAAGGAAGCGCGCCGCGTCGAGGCGGAGCGAGCACGGCTTAAGAAAAGGCTGGATGCGTTTCGCCCGCTCGTAACGGCGTACCTCGAGTTTTTTCGCAAGCGCTGGCTGAAGCCGCTCGGCCTGAAGGAGTTTGCCAAAGACGAGCTGTTCATGGTCTGGGTCTTCGCGGAGCGCGAGACCTGGCAGGAGTACGGAAAGAAACTGGGCACACCGCCCACGCCGGGGATGCTCGGGTACTTCGACCCGAAGGACCACTGGGTGTTCCTGTTCGAGGACAAGCGGAACCCGATCAACGTCGAGTCGTCGCTCTCGCACGAACTCACGCACCAGTTGCACTGGCACTTCTCGCACGAGCCGGACAAGGGCACGGGTTTCTTCAACCACTTCCGGCGCGTCAAGGCGGTCTGGTTCCAGGAGGGCTGGGCCGAGTACGTAGGGTGGACCAAAAAGACCGGCGCCCGGTACGAGTTCGGCGTGCCGTCGAAGGTGCGGGTCAATTCGCTCCGGCTGCTGCGCAAGCACGGCGTCCCGTTGTTTCCGGTGCGCGACCTCGTCCGCAGGACGGACTACATGGAGTGGATGTTTCACATCATGCGGGAGTGGCTACCCCGGCAGCGGCTGAAGATCGCCAAGCCCGAGTTGCTCATCCCCCTCTTCATGGAGATGCTGTACGCGCAGTCGTGGCTGCTGGTGAGTTTCCTCTACGAGTACGAAGACGGCAAGTACCGCAAGAAGGCGCTCAAGTTCACCGCGGCGACACTCAAGGGGTATCTCGGCCACCGCGGCGCGAGCGGCTACGCCCAGGCGCACGAGGTCTTCGAAGAGATCTTTGGCCTGCGGACCCATGCGGACTGGGCGCGGTTCCAAAAGGAGTACGAGGAGTACCTCACCGCCATGTTCTATTCGGTAGGGAAATGACGAAAGCCAGCCTGCGGCTACCTTTCGCTAGGTTCCAGCGAACGCTCGACGCTTGAAGGATTGGCGGTGCCTTTGTTGTTTGGGAGCACTGCCGGGCGTCTTGGGGCCAGCAGGCCTACCGGTTCCGGTTCGGGGTCCGGGATGTCGCGGTAGTCCGGGTCGTCGTACTCGGCGTCCGAGAAGCCCAGCATCGGGTAGTACAAGAACGGCAGGAACGTGAGGCCGAGCGCCCACCACGTGTCCTTGTGAAAGCGGTCGGCCGCGGCAAAGCCGAGACCCGTACAGACAAGGAGCGGCGCGAACAGGGCGAGCGGTCCGATCAAGAGCCCGAGCAACGGCCAGAAAAAGAGCACGGCCAGCCACCAGAGCGGCCGATCCACGACCTCGACGAACACGACGAAGTTGTAAAGGGGGATCAACGCGTGCCACCCGGGGCGGCCGGCCTTTTCAAACACCTTCCACCACCCGGCGAGGACGGCGATGGCCGTTGCCGTCTGGAACAACGCACTGGCTGTGATGCTCACGCCGTGTCTCCGGCCCCCGCGCCCCCTGTTTGTGACCTCAAGAGACTGCTACTGCAACGAGATGTTTTCGTCGAAGAGCGCGTCGCCGAGACGGTTCTTGGCTGCGCGCGCGGCATCGACGTCGTCGTTGTCGAGGGCCGTGCGAAGCTCACCGAGTGCGGCGCGGCTCTTCGTTGCCGGCTGGCCGTTCAGCGCGGCATCGACCTTGTCCGCGAACGTCGTCAGGCGTTCGAGCGAGCGCCCGTGCAGTTTGTCGATTTTCTCCTGCGACTCCGGGCGCTGGCGCTCGAGGCGTTGCAGGAAATTTGGCTTCCACTCCTCGCGCACGTCGTGATCGGGCACCTCGACGACCACGGTCAGGACCTGCTCGACGTTGTAGTCGAACGTGATCTTGATCTCGAACGAGCCGGCGGGCGCGTCCGGCAGGCCGGTGATCGTCTTTGTATCCCAGGGCGCGAGGCCTGTCGTGGTTGTCTCGTCGGTCTCGAAGACGACGACCTCGATCTCGTCCTGGTTGTCGTTGACCGTGTGGAATGTGTGCGACTGGCGCGCAGGGAGTTTGCTTGTCGACGGCAGGATTGCGGTGAACAGATCCTCGCGCATGACGCCCTGGCCGTCGCGGCCCATGCAGCGCACGCCCAGGCTTGTGGCGAGGCTGTGGACGACCACCATGTCGCCGGTCTTGTCGGCGTGCTCGGCCTGGTACGCCGCGCCCAGCGCGACGACCTCCATCGGGTCGAGACCCATGCGTCCCGGCTTGCCGAAATACTCCCGGACCCGGCGGCGTAGCAGCGGCACATAGCAGGATCCGCCGACGAGGATGATGTCCGATACGTCATCGGGGGCGAGCGCCCCCTCAGGATTCTTCTCAAGGCAGCGGGCAATGGCCGCCATGACCCGATCGACGAGCGGCGTGATCTTGCCCTCGAACTCCGACCGGCCCAACTCGAAGTCGAGCAGCAGCGCGCCATCGCGCGTCGGCAGGTTGACCGGTT
Organism: Planctomycetota bacterium; assembly: GCA_021776735.1. Classification (GTDB taxonomy): domain Bacteria; phylum Planctomycetota; class PLA2; order PLA2; family PLA2; genus JAJFFH01. Next base: position 206,051 of record JAJFFH010000052.1, read on the forward strand.
CCTCCCACCCCTCGTGGTCGGTCAGGTGCATCTTGATCGCCTCGCAGCGGCGCAGCAGTTCGGCGAGGACCGGCATGTCGGTCTGGTAGGGCGCGAGGTGCGTGGCGTTTTTCTCGACCAGCAGCTCGAGCAGCGCGGTGTCGATGTCGGTGCCGCCCAGTTCCGGGTCGCCGTCGTTGCTCTTGATGTCGAGCACGGACGCCATCGAGTCGACCAGCGACACGTCGAGCGTGCCGCCGCCCCAGTCGATGACCAGCACGTTCTCGCCCAGCTCCTCTTCGTGGCGCGAGTAGGCGATCGCCGCGGCGCTGGGCTCGTTGATGATGCGGAGGACATTGAGTCCGGCAAGACGTCCCGCCTCCTTGGTTTCGTGGCGGCGGTTGTCGGGGAAGTTGGCCGGAACGGTGATGACGGCGCCTTCGACGGCACCGACGCGCCTCTCGAAACCGCGCTTCAGCTCCGCCATGACGAGTGCGGAGAGTTCCACGGCGTTGTAGCCGGTGGAGCCGAGCAGCCACGAGAGACCGGTGCCGATGCCGCGCTTGAACTCGCGCGCGGAGCCTGGCATGCGCTTGGCGCGTTCACCGACGATGAGTTCGCCGCGCATGCCGATGCCGATGGCGGACGGAAGCACGGCGGACGTGTACTCGTTCTCCTCGACGGGGACGCACTTCTGCTTGCCGAGGTGCGTGTACGCGATCGCCGAGTTGGTTGTGCCCAGGTCGATGCCGACTCGATGTGTCATGTCTCTTCCCTTTCTCGTCCTAGCTCGCGATCACGACTCGTGCGGTGCAGAGCACGAACTTGTCGCGCCGGTAACCCCGGCCCACTTCGCGCACGATGGTGCCCGGCGCGGCGCGGGCGCCCGCGGGCCCCGTTTCGACGCCGGCGATCTCGTGCCAGCGCGGATCGAAGGTCTCGCCCACCGTGGCCGTGCGCTCGAAGCCGTGCGAAGACAGAATGCGGTCGAGCCGCTTGTCGAGCGCTTTCGCGCCGGTCGCGTCCGAGTCCCGCAGCCGCGCGTGCAGAGAATCGAGCAACTCGCCCAGTTCGGAGAGCTGTTTGAGGACCGCGAGCTTGCCTGCTTCCGCGGCCTCCGCGCGGACCTGCTCGACCTCGTGCGCCACGATTTGCTCGACGACCCCGCGTACATCCGCAAGCGTCTGCTCCGAGTCCTTCGACGCGGACAGCGCCTCGGTCAGGCGTTCGGAGAGTTCCGAGGCGCTTACAGGCATGCGCGCAACACCGCGACCAAGACGCCGATCACGACCGCGGTCATCAGTCCGCTGCTCCGCTTGGTTTCCTGCGCGGCGGCGTTGAAGTTGTCGCGCGCGATCTTGCGAACCTGGCGAAAGCTGTCGTCCAGGTTGTCCGTGAGCGCCGGGTACCGGCGCTTGAGTCCCTGCCAATGCCCGAACGATGCCTGCGTGTCGCCGCCGATCGCCTCCATGACATTGCCCAGGATCTCGTTGCGCTTGTCCTCGTCTTCCTCGATCGTGAGTGCGTAGACGATTGCCTTCGCCCAGTCATCGACGCGCTCGTCCTCCATGAACGCCGCGCGTTCCTTGTAGAGGCCCGCCGACTCCGAAAGGCCCTTGGAGATCTCCTTGAGATCGTCGCGCTCCGGGTCGAGCTCCAGCGCCGCATCGACCGCGAATTTCGTGAGGTCCGGCTGTTCGACCTCCTCGAAGAAGCGCGCGAGATCGACAAAGCGCGCGGCGGCGTACTGGCGCGCGCCCGGGTCGTCCTTGGGAACGACCGCGACAAACTCGCGCACCGCGGACTCCATGCGTTTCCAGTCGCGCGAGCGCCCGAGGACCAGCACCTTCTCGAGAAACAGGGGCAGGTCCTGGACATCGACATTGCCGTCGGCGTGGATCCCTCGGTCGATGATCTTCAACGCGTCGTCGAAACGCTCCTCGCCGCTGTAGTAGCGCGCGAGGCAGAGGTACGTCTCGGGATCGTCCTTGTCGAGTACGAGCGACTGCTTCAAGTACGACTCGCCCTGCTCAGGTTGGCCGCACGCGAGCAGCGCGTCGCCGAGCCACTTGGCGTAGACGGCGTTGTCGGGCTCCTCGTGAAACAGCTCCTGAAAGTGCCGCGCCGCCTCGGCCTTGCGGTCGGACCGATCGAGCATGACCCCGAGCGTGAACCGCACGACCTTGAACTCGCGGTGGTCCTTCCAGAGCCGCAGAAGAATCGGGACCGCCTTCTCGGGCTCCTCCGCGCCGACCTGGTTCGCCTCGACAAGTCCGGCCTCGACTTCGGCGGGCAACCGTTCCTGCGAGTCGTACTCCTCGCGCTTCTCGGCATTGGAGAGCGTGCGGTACGCCTCGGAAATCTGCCGGAACCGCTCGGGTGCCGCCTCGGGCGTGTGTTCGCGGATAAGCGTGAGATACGCCCGCTTGATCGCGGTCCGTTCGGCGTCGCGAGCCACGCCGAGCACGTGGTAGTAGTCCACGGTCGCGCTCGCTCCGCCGGTAGTCCCCTGTCCCGACATGCAGAATTCATCGGAACGAGACGCCCCTGTGGCTGAGTCCCGTTCTGAGACACCAGGAAAACTCCTCGGACGGCAGCAAACGGACGGCGATTCTCGTCCCTGTCCCGTTGGCCGCCGAATGGGCAAGAGTCCGTCATGCGGACTCTTGTTGGGCCATGAGCCTACATGGATGCGGCTTCGTCGAACGCTTGTTCGAGCAGTTCGGATAGGCCGGTCTGGCGCGCCTGGTTGCGCAGGTAGGTCCGGTCAAGCGAAACGCCCTGGACGCGGAGAACCCCGAGGATGTCCGACCACTGGCGCTGGGACTTGCGGTCGCCACGCTCGTACCAGTCGAGCTTGGCGAGGATCGTGTCCTCGGGGCCTGCGAAATAGTACGGGCGATCGGTGCCCGCGAGCGGGTGGAGTTGGCGCCTTTTGTGAGCCGGGTTGTGTGCGACGAAGACATCGACCTTGATCGCCGTCTGCATATGGATGACGTTGAAACACGACGAGTCGGTCAACGCCCGTTGGATGGCTTCGGCCGCGACGTAGTAGTCGTCTTCCAAGGCATCGATGAACGCCGCCACATGACCCGCGTCGAGCGCCGCCACGAGATCGATGTCGAGGGTGGTGCGCGCCACGCCGTACTGCGACGAAGCCACGGATCCGCCGATGTAGTACGACACGTCAAGTTGCTCCAGAACATCGACCACGGGGCCGAGGGCAGCGGCGTACTCGTGGTTCAAGCCCGGCATGCGACGTAGTCCCGCACCTTCGCGGCCAGGTCGGCACCGTAGTGCACCTCGATGAATTTAAGGCGCACCTCCTGTTCATCGAACCGGGGCCATTGCCGCCGGATCGCGTCGAATGCCATCGCTCGCGCCTGCCGGCTCAACGACAGAGCCAGCGCAAGACGCCGTTCGGGCCCCATGCACCGCAGAAGCTCAATCTGCACGCGAGCGGCCTCGGGCGAAGTGTCGGACAATGTCACGCGAAGATTATCGCACGTCCGCCGACCCGGACCCCGAGGTCCGCGCGAATCCGATCCCGGCCCAGAGCCCGTTCCGTCCGTGCCGCGTGGCACTCGAATGAGCCGCGGGTATAGTCGTCGCCTCATGCGAGGCCTCGCCGTCCGTTTGCTTTTTCCCGGGCTCGCCATCGTGCTGGGGCTTCTGGCTCTTGCGATGGCGCAAGACGGCCCGGCACGGCGCCCGGCGCCGGCGCTCTTGACCAAGCACTTTGCGACCGGGGCGGTGTGTGCGCAGTGCCACTCGAATCGGCCGCAGGCCGGGGCGTGGCGCGACCCGAAGGGGCGGCCTGTCGCGCCGTTTGACCTGTGGCAGTCGACGATGATGGCGAACGCCGCGCGCGATCCGTTTTTCCTGGCGGCGGTCGAGGCCGAGATCGCGGCGCAGCCGGAGCGGCGCCAGGAGATCGAGGCCAAGTGCCTGCGCTGCCACGCCCCGATGGCGTCGGAGGAAATGCGCAAGGGCGGCCATGGTGCTCCCGGCCTCGATCTGTTCTTGATCGACACCGCGTGGTCGGAGCTCGCGCGCGACGGCGTGTCGTGCACCCTCTGCCACCAGGTGCAGCCGGGTAACCTCGGCAAGCCGGAGAGTTTCAGCGGCGGATTCAGGGTCGGCGACGAAAAGCAAATCTACGGTCCGCATGCCGATCCGCTCACGCTGCCGATGCGGCGTTCGACCGGGTTCTTGCCGACGGAGAGCGCGCACATCCTGAAGTCGAAGCACTGCGCCACGTGCCACACCCTGTTCCTGGGCGAGTTCCCGGAGCAGACTCCGTACCTCGAGTGGAAGCGCTCGTCGTTCGCGCCCAAGACAACGTGCCAGACCTGCCACGTTCCGCAGGCCGACGCCGACGGCGCGCGATTGTCCTCACGGCTGGCGACGGCTGGCGCGTCCGGCGGCGACGTTCTCGACATCGAACCGCGTTCACCGGTCGGCCGGCACCTGCTGGTCGGCGGCAACACGCTCGTCCCCGCGCTTCTGCGCGACCACAAGGAACTCGGCGCCGTCGCGCCCCCCGAAGCCTTTGATGCAACGATCGCCGCCGTCCGCAAGCAACTCTCCGAACGCACGGCGCGCCTGGAGATTCTCGACGTCCTTGACGGGTGGGAGTTCCGGGTCAAGGTGACGAACCTGTGCGGCCACAAGTTTCCGACCGCGCATCCGAGCCGCCGGGTGTTCCTGCGCGTGCGCATCAAGAGCGCCGCGGGCAAGGTCCTGTTTCAGTCCGGCGCGTTCGACGCGCGCGGCCGGTTGCTCGGCACGGACCAAAAGCCGCTGCCGTTCGAGGCAGCCGGCGGACCGCTCGCACCGCATCGCGACATGATCACGCGAGCCGAACAGGTCGCCGTTTGGGAGGCGGTCATGAAGGACAAGGCGGGCCGCCCGACGATACGGGCGCTACAGGCCGTGGGCTATCTCAAGGACAATCGCCTGCTTCCCTCAGGACTAAAGCTGACGGACGGCGATATCTTGAGCCCGGTCGGCATCGGTGCGGACGAGGACTTCGTGGGCGGCAGCGACAGCGTGATCGTGCAGGTGCCCGTGCCGGACGAGGTGCGCACCTACGTCATCGAAGCCGAGCTCTACTACCAGACGTTGTCTCCGCGCTTTGCAGCGGAACTGTTCACCGTCGATCACCCGCGCGTAAAGACGTTCCGCCGCCTGTACGAGTCCGCCGACGTCAAGCCGGTCCTGGTCGCGAAAGCCCGCTTCGCGGTCGCACGCTGAGGGCAGGGGCCTCGCCGTCCGTTTGCTCCCGCCGCGTGTCAGTCGTCCTCGCCCCGGATCCTGCGCAGGGCTTCCTCCGCGGCCTTGCGCACCGGGGATGACCTGTCTGCCCGGTCACCTTCTCGATCTCCGGGATGAACTCGCGCGCGCGGCTACGCCGGGCCGAACCGGGCCTCGCTCGCGGCGAGGATGCGTTTGCAGTACGGGTGCTCATGGAAACCGGCGCGGTACTCCTCCGGTGCGTTGACCAGGAGCGTGTGGACGAGGCGTCGCCCGCTGAGTAGCACGTCGTCGTCGCGAGTGAGCTCCCAGAGGTGGATCAGTTGCTCGGCCTTTGTGGCGGCCGCTATGCGGGGCTCGAATTCGTGATAGGCGGCGACGGCGGCGTCGATCTCGCCGCCGGGCAGCTTGGCGAGTACGAGCATTGCGGCCACGGTGAGATCGGGCTCCTGCATACGTTGGGCGACCTCCAGTGCCGTTTCGAGGTGCTTGCGTGCCGCGTCCGTATTGTGTTCCGCGAGACAATAGCCCAATCCGTAGTGGCTGCACGCGATCGCCGAACGGTGTTCGATCGCGAGAGCCCGGACGAGGGCGGCCTCGAGCCGCTCGATGGCCGCAGGGAACCGCTGTTCGCGCCGATCCCACTCTGCGCGGGCCAACGTCGTGACGATGTCGAGGGCATAGGTCTCGGTCTTCTTCCCCAGCGTCAGCATCCGCGTCCAGGCTTGATCGAACAGGCCGCGGTGGTTCAGGACGAGACCGATCTGCATTCTCATCGTTTCGCCGCGAATGATGCCGTCAAGGGCGCCCAGCTCCTCGCAGAGCGCGATGGTGCGGTTCGCGGCCGCGAGGCTGGCTTTGAACCGTCCCTGGCGCTCGTTCAGCTCGGCGAGAACGCTCTGGACCATCGCCTCGGGGTAGCGCTTGCCGCTCTCGCGGGCAATCGCGGCCGAGCGCCGGCACCGCTCCCGCGCCTCGTCGAACCGCCCCATGTTCATGAGCTGCATGCCGTAATGCCCTTCGATCAGCATCACCGCTTCGCGGTCTTCCGGTAGTTGGGCGGCCCGCAGGCCGTCGTCGAAGAACCGGATCGCCTGGTCGGGCTTGCCCGCCATTTTTGCGGCCTTGGCGGCGTTTTGAAAGGCGATGGCGGGTATCCTGCCGAATGCCGCATGCGCCCGCTTCAGCATGCGTCGGCTGAGTACCTCCGCACGCCCGCCCTTTCCCAGGAACATCAGCAGATCGCATAGTCGCCGCAGCGCCTTGTACTCGCCGTCCGTGTCTCCCGCGCGCCGGGCATGTGCCAGTGCTTCATGCGCCACGCGCCGGCCCTCCGCGTAGCGTGACAGGGTGTTCAGCAGGGCGATGTAGTCGATTCGCGTACCAACGCCGGTCTTGGCGTCGCCGTCTTCGTTGATCAGCGGCAGCGCTTCTTCGTAGGTGGCGATGGCGTCGTCGTAGCGTCCGAGTTGTACGAGGGCGTGACCGCGGGCACGCAGGAGGTACAGGCGTTCGACGCCCGGAACACGCTCCGTCGCCAGTTCGATCAGCGCGAGCGCGTCTTCGTGACGAGCGAGACGGAGCTCGTCGAGGGCTGCGGTTACCTGCCCCGGCGTCACGGTTTCGTGGGCGAGCAGGAGTTGCCGCGTGCGTTCGGCACCGTCGGGCAGCGCGCGCGCGAGAGCGGCGTGGATCGGGCGGCGCGCGTTCTCGTCGAGCATCGTGGCGGCGACCTCGCGGAACAGGTCGTGCGCAAAGGCATCGCCGTCCGTCTGCTCTTGGCCGAGGGCCCGAGCGATCAAGAGACCATCCGTCCGGCCGAGGCACGCCGCGGCATCGAGGGCTTCGCGTTCCGCCGGCGCCAGTCGATCGATGCGTGACCGGATCAGTTCCTCGACCACTCGCGGCGTGCGCGCAACGTCGTCGCCGTCCTCGCGCCAGGCGTCGAGCACGAGCTGTGCGAAGAGCGCGTTGCCCCCGCTCACGTCGTGCAGGCGAGCAGCGAGCTCGCCGTCCTGTCCGCGCCGCGTGGCGAGATCCGCGAGGTCGTCCTGTGTCAGGCGGGCCAGTGCGAGGTGTCGTCCCCCGAGCTGTTCGGCGCCGCGGCGGGTCGTGCCCACCAGCAGTGTCCGATGGCCCTCAACAGCGCGCGCCAAGGCGGCAAATGCGCGCTGCTCCACCGCGCCCCGGGCGTGCAGATCCTCAACTACGATCAGCGCGGGCACGACCAGCGCGGGGCGTTCGGTGGCGAGGCCGCGGGCGATGCGGGCCAACGCTGCATTGAGCTCATCCGGTGTAGGCGTGCCGCGCCGCAGGGCTTCCGCGAGGACCGGTGCGTCCGCGAGCGCCGGCGAGTCGGCGCGCTCCAGTGCGAGCTCGCGCAGGCTCCGGGCGCGCACGACGTTGTGGCCGGCGTCGTCTGCATCGGCGACGAACTCCTCGAGCAACCGGCTCTTGCCCGAGCCCGCCTCGCCCTCGATCACGATCGCGCCGCCGGCATCCAGGGCGTCGTGAAGCTGTCCCAGCTCCGCCGCGCGCCCGACGAATTCCGAGCGCCCGCGCCACTGCCGCGCGAGCAGCGCCGCCCGCAGCTCGCGTGCGCACTGAAAGCGGTCGGCGGGATCGAGCGCAAGCAGCGTCGCGACCACGGCGTCGAAAAAACGCGATACCCCAGGCGCCTCGTTGTCATCCGGAAGACGGCCCGTCGCGAGCTCGAAGAGGAGCACGCCGAGCGAGTAGAGGTCGGCGCGTGCGTCGAGGAAGCGCCGCTCGGCATGGAACTGCTCGGGCGCCGCATACATGAGCGTGCCGGCGAACGCACCGGTGGGGGCATCGAGCACGGGCTCGGCGGCGATGCGTGCGACTCCGAAGTCCATGACCTTGATGCACCCGTCCTCGGTCCGAAACACGTTCTCCGGTTTCAGGTCGAGGTGGAGTGCGTCGCGGGCGTGGATCGCTTCGAGCGCGGCGGCGACGGCATCGGCAACCGCGAGACAGGTGGTCTCGGAAAGTGCACCCTCGACCTCGAGCTGCTCTCGCAGCGTGCGCCCCTTCAGGTACTCGAGCACGAGGTAGAAGTCGCGCGTACCGTCGCGCTCGACAGTGCCGAGGTCGAGCGTGCGCACGACGTTTTCGTGCCGGAGGTCGCGGCAGGCCTCGGCCTCGTTGAGCAGCCGCGTGAGGATGCCGGGTCGCGCGAGCAGGTGGCGGTGAATCACCTTGAGCGCTACAACCTCGCCGTCGTCCGTCGCGCCGACATCGCCGTCCGTCCGCTTTGCCAGAAAGACCGCTCCCATTCCGCCACGCCCGAGTTCTTCCAGGCAGCGGTACGGGCCGACGCGTCCTTGCAGGCGGTCCTTGAGATCGAGCGCGCCGGCGAGTTCCGCCGACCACCGCGGATAGTGCGCGTCGAGCCACTCCCGCGTGATCCTGCGACCGTTCTCCTTTTCGTCGAGGATCGCAAGGAAGGCTGCTTCTAGGGTGTCTTCCATTGCTGGCGCAGCTTCAGGACGGCGCGGGCGTAGCGCATGCGAACGGCGTCTGCACTCGGAAGCAGCACACGGACGGCGATGTCTCCATAGGTGAGGTCGTCACGGTCGCGCAGCAGCACGATCTGCTTGTCGATCGGGTCGAGTTCGTCGAGCGCCGCGTCGAGGCGCGCGTGCTCCTCCGCCGCTGCCACGTGGTCCGCGGGGTTGGAGTAGTCCGTCTTCTCGCCGTCCCACGTGCGCTCGCGGCGCTGTCCGTTCTTGTCGAGTTGGCGGCGCAGCTTCATCCACAGGTTGCTGCGCGCCTTGAGCCACAGCCACTTGCGAAACGCGCCCTCGTGGTCGGACTTGAAGTTGGGCAGGTCGCGGATCGCCTCGACCAGTACGGACTGGCCCAGGTCATCGGTGTCGTAGCGGCGCCGAAGCGCCGGGCCGAGTTGGCCCCGCAGACGACCGAGCACCGCGGGCGAGAAGCGGCGAAACAGTTCCTCGACCGCTTCGGGTTCGCCGCTGCGGGCCTTTTCGATGAGGTCGTCGAACTCCATCGGTGCCAGATTCGCCATCGGTGCCAGATTCGATTGATGCCTTCGGACGGTGTCTCTAGGACGGGCTCCCGCTCCATCCTCACGCTATCATCGCCGGCCCATGACGGACAACTACAATATCGACCTGAAGGTCCAGTACGGCTACAACCGGCACATCGACATCCCCGCAATCGTTGCGGCGACGACGGAGAAGTGGTCGAACCGGTCCCTGTCGGTGGTTAACGACTGCGTTGTGCGGCTCGGGGTCATCCACGGTGAGTTCCACTGGCACAAGCACGACGACGAGGACGAGTTCTTTCTCGTGCTCGAAGGCCGCCTCCTCCTCGATTTCGAAGACGAGGACACCGTGGAACTCATGCCGCACCAGGCGTACACGGTCCCCCGAGGCCGCGTGCACCGCACTCGCGCCCCCGAACGCACGGTCATCCTGATGGTGGAGAAAAGCTCAGTCCAACCGACAGGTGATTAGCGAAAGTCCGCCATGCGGATTTTCGTCGGGCGCGTTCACTTCAGCAAGTACTTGAGAACAGCGCCGAGCGCGACCACGATGCCGGCGACCCAGCCGATCGCGCCGAAGCCCGAGGACTCGTCCTTGCCGAGCGGCTTGATTTTTCGCCCCTCGAGGTCGAGCTTCTCGACGCCGAAGGGGTTTTTCTTGCCGTCGATCGCTTCGTCCGAGTCGCGCGGTCCCAGCAGCGGCGGATCACTCGGATCGATCTTGCCGTTGTTGATGTCGCGCTGGCACGGCGGGCAATACGTCTTCAGTCGACGCTTGCCGATGTAAACGTAGCGCGTGTTTCCGGTGCGCCATTCCTGCCGCGGTGTCGGAATCCAGGCTCCGCAGATTTGGCAATCCGAGCCCCCTTCGTCGTCGCCGCGCGCGACGGTGGTGACGCAGAGCGCCAACAAAACGGCCGATAGGATCTTCAACATCTTTCCCTCCCGCGAACCTCTTCGGCGGTCGGGACGTCTCAATCAAGCGCGGCCAGAAGCCGGTCGATGTCGTTTTCGTCGTTGTGCAAGTGCGGGGCGACCCGGATCGAGTTGCCCCGTACGCTGACGAAAACCCGGCGCTCGCGCAGTTTCTGCGGGAGGTTCGCGGGGACCCCGCCGGGGAATGTCAGGGCGGCCATATGACCACAGGGACGGACGGCGATGTTTTCGGATTCGGCGGCTTCGGCCAGTTTTTGGGTCCACGCCGAGAGAGCCACGTGGATTGCGGGCACACCCCATGCGAGCAGTTGTTCCAGCGCAGCCTTGGCCATCGGCATGGTCATGAAGCTGTTTTTTTGGCCGCCGTCGAAGCGGCGGGCGCCATGGCGGTACTCGTCGCGGTATTCGACGAGGCGCGCAAAGTCGTCGCTGTCGGCGCGGTTGGCCCAGCCCTGCTCGATCGGTCGCCCGCCGTGGTGGCGCGGATGCACCCACAAGAACGCGAGGCCGTACGGACCCAGCAGCCACTTGTAGGCCGCCACCGCAACGAAGTCCGCCTCGGTCTCGCGCACCGAGAACGGGCGCGCGCCCGCGGACTGCGTGAGGTCGAGCACCAGCGCGGTCTTGGTTTCCCGGCAACGCCCGGCGACGGCGGCGATGTCGATCTCGATGCCTCCGGTGAAGTGCACCTGCGGCACCGCGACGACGCTTGAGGTCTTGTCGATGGCGTTCAGGAGTGCGTCGGGCGCGAGGTGTTCGACGCGCGCCGCGGCCCGCGCGCCCGCGGTGTGCCACGCGTACACGTTCGACGGAAACTGTTCGCTCGCGACCACGATGCGGCTGCGCGCGGGCACGGCGAGGTTGTTTGCGGCCGTCGCGAGGCCGTGGCTGACCGACGGCACGATCGCGACGTCGTCGGCTTCGGCGTCGATCAGGCGCGCAAAGAGCGCGCGCACTTCCTCGACCTCTTCAAAGAACGCCTCGGTCCCGATCTCCCACGGCGCGTCGCGCCGCTCGACGCCGGCAATGCCCGCGGCGCGCACAGAACGAAGGCGCGGCGCGAGATACGCGGTATTGAGATAGGTGACGTCGTCGGGAACGACGAACAGATCACGTTGGCAGCCGAGAGACATCGCCGTCCGTACGCTTTTGGCTACTTGGCCTTCAGCTCCCGCTCCCAGGCTTCGAACGCGAAGCGGTGCACGTCCGGGCGGAACTTGCGCCACTCGCCGAGTTCTTTCGGGATCGAGAATGTCTGCCATGCCTTGGATGCCGGGACGCCCTTGTTGAACGCGTGGCGGGCGGCGTGCTCGACGACCTGGAGCATTTCCAGGTATGTCGCGAGGCCCTTCGCGTCGGTGCGCGGGCCGTGGCCGGGGACGTAGACCGCGAAGTCTTCCTTGACCAGTGTCTGGATCGTCTTGTTGAGTTCGCTCGGGATCGCGTCGCCGTAGTAGGGGAAGAGGCCGTGGAAGAACAGGTCGCCGCACCAGATGATGCGCGGCTCGTCGAGCTCGATCGTGAGGTCGCTCGTGGTGTGGCCCTTGCGCGGGACGAGGCGCACCTTGCGGCCGCCGAGGTCGAGCATGACCGGGCGGGTCTCGTCGATGAGGATCGTGTCGGGCAAAAGCAGCTTGCGCGTGCGCGCGAATCGGCCGCCGTCGGTCGGCGGCGGCGGCACCTGCTTGTGCAGCTTTTCGAGCAGGAGGCGTCGCGTCTCCTTGGTCGCGAGAATCGCGGGCGCGTCCGCGCCGGACTGGTAGCCGGGGAGTCCGCCCGAGTGATCGCCGTGAAAGTGCGTCAGCGCGACATGCGTGGGCGCGCGGCCGACCGCTTTCTTGGTGACGGCGGCCTGCCACGCGGCGCCCTTCGGCTGGTTGAACCCTTCGATCAGAAAGACGCGATTCTTGCCGGCGATGATGCCGCCGTTCGAGAACGTCGTCGGGTCGGGGCGCGCGCGGCCCGGCTGAAACGGCGTGGAGATCGTGGTGTAGAGGCCGTCGCCGAGCCGGTCGACGTAGGCCCAGCTCTGCGTGTCGATGCGCTTTGCGCCTTCCGGTTCCTTGGCGAATACCCGGCGAGCCCCGGTGCCGGCGGCGGCCCAGGCGAACGCGACCGATGCGGCGCACGACATCTGGCCGAGGAAGTTGCGGCGCGAGCAACAGAGGGCGTCAGGGACGGGCCCTGCCCGCGCCGGAGCTTTGTCGGAGCGAAGGCGGGACGGCGATGTCTTCATGGCCGTGATCCTACACCTGGAAACGCTCGGATGTCGGGCGGCAACCTGTCGTGTGTCCCGGTGCGTCTTTTTTTATCTGCTCGTGTCTCTTGCGGCTGCCGAGGACGACCGGCCCAGGCGCAACATCAAGGACGGTTCGCTGCAGCGCGCCATCCACACAGCGATCGGCAAGGGCGTGCTCGGCCTGCGGCGAATCCAGAGCGAGGACGGGAGCTGGGTCTACGACGCCGAGCTCCCGGACCGGGCGGACGCGACCGGCGGCCTGACCGCGCTCGCGCTCTACGCGCTCGCGGCGTCGGGGTTGCCCGCGAACGACATTGCGATCCGGCGCGGGCTGGCCTGGGTCAAGCGCCATCCCCGCGCGTTCGATGCCCGCGGCGCGTACGGCACCTACTCGGCGTCGCTGCTGGTGTTGGCACTTGCGCGGATCGATGCGAAGCGGAACCGGGCGTGGATCCACGCCCTGGCCGGGCGCCTCGTGCACGGACAGCATCCGACGCGCATGTGGAGCTACCGGTTGGGGCGGGCGACAAAGGCGCGGCGCAAAGAGAGCCCGAACAAGAAGGGGGGGGCGGGGGCCGCGCGCCCGGCGCGTGGCGACAACTCGAATTCGCAGTTTGCCGTCGTGGCGCTGTGGGCGGCGTCGTCGATGGCGAACTACCGCGTGCCGCGGCAGACCTGGCAACGGGTGTGGCGGTACTACGCGACGACGCAGCTTGCGAAGGGCGGCTGGAGCTACCTGCCGCCGGCGCGCAAGACCGAAGAGAAGGCCGTGGCGCGGCGGCAGACGCCGCGCATGACGGCGGCCGGCCTCGTTGCGTTCGTGTACGCCGACGCGGCGTTGCACGGCGGGACGCGGGGGCTTGAGGACGCGCGCACGCGTCCGATCGCGCGACGTGGTATCGATGCGTATCGTCGAAAGCTGCGTCTCGACCCGCGCGACTACTACGGGCTGTACGCCATCGAACGCGTGGGCACCGTCGTCGATGTTGCACTCGCGGAGTGGTATGTCGAGGGCGCGCGCAAGCTGGTGCGCATTCAGAAAGACGATGGCCGGTGGCCGTACGGGGCGGGTCCGGGCGGCGATCGAAAGGCCGCCTACGAGACATCGCTGGCACTGCTGTTCTTGAGCCGCGCCACGGTCTACGCGACGACCCCGGGGCGTCCGCCGAAGGCCTTGCCGGTCACGACCCGTTCTGGCCGGTAGACCGCAGGATCTTGCGAAACAGCGTGTCGAGCTGTTCGGCCTCCATGGGGCGACCCACGGGCTGCTGCGGCGCGATCGCGGAGATGCGTTCGATCTCACGCTCGATGAAGTCGTTCAGCGCTTCGATGCGCGGGCCGTCCGCCAGTTCGTCGCCGGCCCTTTTTCGGGTCAGCAGGTCGTCCACGATCGTGCGCAGGGTCTCGTCCAGCTCCTCGGTCACGAGTTCCTGAAACGGCACCGGCGGCGCGTCGCCACGGCGGCACACCCAGGAAGCCGCGAGGAGTGCGCGCAGCACGTAGAAGTATTTCTTGGTGCGTACGCGGTCGCGTCGGAGGTAGCCGCGGTAGTTTTTCTTCGCCATCGCGAGGTAGTGGAACGCGAACGATCGCTGCTGAAAACTGCGCGCCAACGCGGCCCGCAGCGGCTCGGCGAGCATCGGCTCCTCGCGGTACACGATCGGTGACCGGAGCCATTCCGCGAGCGCCGCGTTGCCCTTGCGAAACAGCGCGAGCGCCTTGCGCAGGTCCCAGCCGGACAGGTCGAGCCCATCGTCGATCGGCTGTTCGATTACGTCGCGGCCCGGGTACACGGAGAGGTACCAGTCGATCGGCCGCACGTACACGAAGCGCACGTCCCAATCGCTGTCGCGCGAAGCAAAACCCCACGCGCGGCTACCGGACTCGGCGGCGTACAGCACGACGGCGTTCTCGCGCCGCTCAAGCTCCCGAAGTTCTTTCTCGATCCGCTCACGCATGATGGACCCAAACGATCGAACCGACCCGTGGTGCTCCGGTTCTACCAAGAGTGCAGGGAATCAACGCTGCGTTTTGCGCGTACCCGGGTGACGCCGCGGGCCGCCTCGATCTTGCAGACGCAATCCTGGAGTCCGCCCTGGGCATGTGTCAGCCGCCCGAGGTTGTCCTGGTCCGTATCAACAACTGGCGGTTCGGCGGACCTGCGGTGTTTCCCGCCCGCCAGCCGCAGCGGAGTGAGATCGCTCAGTCCGGACGGCTTACACAAGCTCGTACAGGCTGAGCGCGTTGCCGGACGGATCGGTCAGCGCGCAGCGAATGAGGATGCCCTCCAGGGTCTCGATCGGACCCGCGTCGATGCCGGCTGAGAGCAGGCGCCGGTGCTCTGCGCGCAGGTCCGCGACTCCGATGCGAAAGGTCGTTGTGCCTGGAGTCACCGCGGCGGACTTGATGAGTTGAAGCCAACACCCCGGGGTCAGCTCGAACTCCAGCACGTGCGCTACCGGCCGCACCTCGGGCCGTTCGCCCAGGACATGTCGATACCAACTCTCGGCCGCCGGCAAGCCGTCCACGGCGATCCCGATGGTCACTGTCCGAATCGATGCGCCGCCCTGCACGCCGGGCAACCTACCGAATCCCCATGAGCCGCTCAAGCGTGACCGGAAACAGCCCGAACCACAGCAAACGGACGGCGATCTCCGGACCCCCAGGCACTCCGACTGGGCCACCAAGGTTCCACCGATCAACGGTTGCCGTCCGCGCGACCTACCGAGGGCCGCCTCCGGCGTTTCTGGGCGGTACGTTCACGACCCCCTTGTCTGTGCGATTCACGATCGGGGTTGTTGCGCGACGCAAAAACAGCAGCGCGTACGCCGTATCGATGGCCGGGCCGTATGAACGGCCGTCGTGAATCCACTCGCCCGATTCGCGTTGCGTGCGGATCAGGGCGAGCGCGCCCTGCCGGTACCAGTCGACCTCGTTGAAGCGGCGCGTGCCCGTCAGCATGCAGGCACGCTCCACGCCGTACAGGATGTAGTGGTCCAGCGCCCGGCCCCGAAGGCCATGGTCCAGCAGTACTCGACCCAGCGCGCGGAGTCCCTTCTTCAGGTTCTTGTCGTGGCGGACCACGCGCGCGGCCTCGTTGCCGTGCAGGCCTTCGAGACACAGTGCGACGCTCGAAACGCCGGCCGCCGTCATCGAAAGATTGGTATGCCGATGGTGCTCGTCGATCGGAATGACGCGCGGGGTGTACATCCAGTGGCCGTGAACGAGCTGCCACTTTCTCCAGAAATCGAGCGCGCGTTGCCATGTGTCGGCGTTGACCTGGGCGCCGGCCTTCGACGCGGCGCGCAAGCCGAGCAGGGCGTACTGCGTGTTGGAGTTGTCGCCGGTCGGGCGCACCCCGCCCGCTTTCGCCTCGTAGCCGCGTCCGACGCGATAGGTCCACTGGCCGTTCTTGAGCTGCCCCGCGGCGAGCATGTTCGCGAGCTCCTGCAGCTTCCACTCGTGTCGCTTGGCGTCCACCGAAGCGAGCGCCATCGCCAGGATCGAGATCGCGTAGGTGTGATTGCGGTCGCGTTCACTGGGGTGCAGGCGCGCCGCCCGGCGCGACTTCCCTCGCTTCCGTTTGCCTTTGCGGGCGTCCGGCGCCTCGTCGGGCACAAGCGTTGTCGCCAGCGCCTTGCGAATCGCCGGGTCATCCGCCGGCACGCCCGCCGCGCGTAGGGCCAAGACGGCAAGCCCGGTCGCACCGGTTCGCGTCGATGCGTCTTCGGCACCACGGTCGTCCTCGCGGTATGAACAATAACCGTCCGCGAGCAGGTCCGCCCGCAACACATCCATACCCCGCACGATCGCCGCCGCCACGATTCCGGGCGACATGATATCCGGCCGCTTGTACCGCCCGCGCCGCGCCGCAACCCACGAACGCCAAAGGTCCGCATCGGCCGGCTGATCCTTCCCGGAAACTCGTAGCAACAACACGTACGCCCCGCGCCGCACTGCGTACTCCTTGTCGTCCACGAGCCGCGCGATCGCCGCCACGAGCTCCCAGCCCCGGTTGCGCGCAAGCTCGTCGCGCACGGACTGCGCGTATGCGAGCGAGTGCCCCTGCCGCGCGGCCTCGCGCGCCGCGAGGGTCAGTTGCGCCGCGGGAATCGTCAAGTCACGCCGCCGCAGCTCGTCGTACGCGAGCTGCGCCAGCGGCTGCTCGCCGAGGCACGCGCGCAACACCTCCGGCGGCAACCGGTCGCGCAGGCGCGCAAACAGTTGCGCGCGCCGGTCGAGGCTCGCGTCCCGCAACGCCTCATGTAACAGTGCGGCGTGGGTGGACGGCTGGGGGTAGTCGCGGAGGAGTCCTTCAAGAATGGCGAACCGGACCGAGGGAGCATACGGACGGCGATGCAACTCAAAAAGCATCGCCGTCCGTTCCTGACGGGTTTTGGGCTCCAGGCTGTCGGCTCCGAGCGCTCTTGCCGCTGCGACCGCGAGTTTCGGATGCTTGCGCGCGCCGCCTCGCACGATGCGCGCGAGCGCGATCCAGCCCTTCTTGCCGCGCCGCCCGAGTCTTGTCAGTGCTGTTGTACGCGCCGCGGCGGTCTTGGCCTTTCGCGCGCGTACCGTGAGTGTTGCAACCGAGACGCCGTCGTCTTTCCGGGGCTTGGGGGCCGGCGGCGGCGTCAGGCCCGGACCGTGAAGGTCGGTCCAGCGCGCGGCCGAGTCGGTCGCGATGCCCCATGCTCCCGTGAGTCCTGTCTTTGGCAGGGTGGCCGTGACTACTTCGATGCCGCGGAGTGTGACGGCGATCTGGCCGGGGAGCACATGGACGGCGAAGCGGACCGGCTGGCCGGGCTTGAGTGTGCAACGGTGGGGTGGGGCAACGGCGAGTTGCTTCTTGATCTGCCCGGCGCGCGCGATCGTGACGCCCTGGCCCGGTCGGAACGAGACTGTGACGTGCTCCTGACCGTGCCTTGCCAGCAGCACGGTGGCATCGCCGGCGAGGGTGACCGTGCCGCGGATCGAGTAGGGTGGCTTGGTCGTTGCGGGGCGCCAGGCGGCGGCTGATTCCGTGCCATCGGCGGCGAGCGTCCACGAATTCGCGGCTTGGGCAAGAGTGGATCCGGCGAGTTCCCACGGCATCGACTGCCGTTTCAGCCACGCTTGGAACAGGTCGTCGATGTTTTTCGGAAAAAGGCGTTGCACGCGGACGCGCGGTCTCTTGCGAAACGCGGCGAGCCGGTCGGCGAGGGGGCCCTCTTCGAGAAAGCGGACGAAGGCGGCGCGGCCCGCGGTCACATGCTCGGCGCGGGCCTTGGGGGCCCGGTCTTCGGCGAGCAGTCGGCGGAGCGGCGGGAGCCAGCGCCACGCTGCGAATCGTTGTGCGACGGCGGTCTGCGTATCGGCCATTCGCACGGCGCGGGCGGCCGCGCGTGCGCTCGCGCCGTCGGCGTACCAGAGGGCAGCGCGTGGACTTGCCGAAAGCAAGGCGGTCCCGAACGCGACGGCGAACCGCGTGTGCGGGCGCAAGCCCAGCGCGGAGGTTTCCCTGATCGATGCCGGGGCCAGGGATACGTGAATGGTGCGGGTCTTGCGGTCGAGCGCCAGCCCCAGGCTACGCCAAGCACTTCCTGGTTGGTCCTGCGGCGGACGGAATCGGATGCCCTTGGGCCAGAGCCGAATCGTGAGCTGGCCCCGCGCGCCCCGCGTACCGAAGTAGGGTTGCATGTGTGGCGGGACGGCGCGGGCCAGCGCCAATGCGGCGTTGGCGGCGGCCTCGTGGCCCGCGGGGGCTGTGACCTTGAAGTATCCACTCGACCGAACGAGTTCGTTCTTGTCGTTCGCGGCGTCGTCCGCTGTCGCGACGGTCGCGGTCAGCGCGACGCAGAAGAATAGAGTCGTGCGCATGCCGGAACGGTTGCCGCCCGCGGCACGCACGTTTCCGCCACCGGACTACTTCTTCTCGTCTACTTTTTCCGGGGTCTCTACGGCGGGCGAGGCCTGGGCCGGCTTGGGCGCCCACGCTTTCGCGACGTGTGCCAATTCGGCGGCGTCGATCGTTCCGTTCGCGTTGCGATCGATACGAGCGAACGCGCGTGCGGCTTGCGTCTTGGTGAGACCCGTGCCGGGAAACTCGGCGGGTCCGAGGCCGCCGCTCTTGTCCTTGTCGAGCTTGGCCAGGCTGGCCGTCGCCGCCGCTGCGGTTGTCGTGGTCGTGCCGAGTCCGAGGGCTGTGAGCACGCCTTTCTCGGTTCCGTCGCGGTGTTTCACGAGGGTCATCGAAAAGACCCGGCCGCCCTTGACCACGGACGTGAGGAGGACGGGTGGTCCCGGCAGCGCCTTCGCGAAACAGAAGCGGTTGACAGTGTCGCCCTTCGTCACGGTGTAAACGAGACAGGCGAGTGTGCCGACAGGCGTTTCGATCTTTGCATCCACGATTTTGGTCGCCTCGTTCGGAAACGATGCGTGCGCCTGAAGGGCGCTCCACGAAACGCGCCGGCCCGGACCTTTACCGGGCGCGCCGCCGCGCTCCGGCCACACTGCGACCTCGAGTAGCGCGTTCTTTTCGTTGGCATCGGTGAAGCGCATGCTTTGCATCATCGTAGGCTTCCCGGCGCGCTCGAGGCGAAACGTTGCCGTGCGATCGCTGCAACCCTCGTGGATCTGAGCCGCCGTGTACGGCGTCGGGGCGTGGCCGGGCTTGAGTTGGCGAGGATCGGCGGCCTTCTTGGCCGTGCCCGGCGGGTCTTCCGCGCGCACGCCGGAAACGAGAACGGGAAGCAGGAATAGGGCGAGTGCGCGCATCGCGGGATTGTATTCCCGGCTCCGCGAGCGTTGTAAAAATCGCTCTTTTGTGCCGGGCTCGGTATGGACTGCCAAAGGGCCGTTCGGCCAACAGCTGCGGTTCGCCAGCGAGCCAGGCATGGCACGGGACGCGCCGAGGCGCGTCCCGTGCGGTCGAACCCGATCGCCGGAGGCGATGGGTGGCCGATCCGCCTGCGGTTGCGGACCGGCCTGTTTGGTCGTGTGCCGACTACTCGCCGGGCACGAAAGTCGTGTCCTTTTCGAGGCCGAGCAGGTCGGCGATGCGTTCCCAGGGCACGAACTTGAAGTTCTGGTTCTCTTGCGGCTTCGTGTTGCTGCCGTCCTGCGCGACGAACACGCCGAACGGGAAGTCGTCGCCGAGTGGGAGGTTCAGGACGTGAATTCCGTCGGTCTCCGACGTTCCGTCATGCGCGCCGGGACCCGGGGCATCCGGATGCGACGTGATCTTGAACGTGCCGACGTAGGCGTAGGGAGCCGTACGGTTGAAGATGACGTAACGACCGGGACCCTGATCCGAGACGATGACGTAGCCCTTGTCGTTGGCCGCGTAGTAGATCGTCACGCCTTCGAGTTCACCCGCGAGTATCGAGCTGCCGACCGATCCGATCTGCGTTCGCGTTTGCCCCCCGGTCGGCTCGGCGTCGTAGACGAACAATCCGACGGTTTCCTCGACCATGAACAGCTTGCCCGTTTCCTCATCCGCGGCCATGCCTTCGCCCTTGGCGGTGTCGAGCTCGCGCACGAGCGTGGCGGAAAGCGGGTTCGTCTGAATCTCGTACTGCTCAATGTCGTGACGCCTTCCGCTTACGAACGCATAGAGCTTGCCGCTCGTCGGCGAAACGTAGAACGTGAACCCGTAGGCGGAGTCCACTCCCACATCGATCTCGCCCAGCTTGGTCAGCGTGCGCGTTTCGGGATCCATCTGATAGAAGGCCATTTCCAGGGTGCTGGACAAGCTGCACCCGACGAGATTGCCGCGCACATCGACGTTGTTCGGCTGCCCGGGGTGGTGCACCCGCCAGAGTTCGACGCCGGTCAGGTCGTAGCCGAACAGGTAGCCGGCGTCCTTGTCGGTGCCAATGACAACCGAAAGCGCGGGATCGTCGGGGTGTACCCAAACCGCAGGGTCGTCCGCCGCATCCCTGACGGACACGACCGGCGGGGTCTCCACCGAAGCGGTCACGAGTCCGGGCGGCGGGGGCGCGGGGGGCTCCTCGCCGGTGACGGTGATCGTCAACGAAGCCTGCGCCGTGTTGCCGGCGTCGTCCGCGACGGTCACGGTGGCAACGTACGTACCCGGTGACTGATAGATGTGGCTCGGATTCTGGTTCGTCGAGGTGCTGCCGTCCCCGAGCACCCACGTGTACGAACCGACGGTTCCGTCCGTATCCTCGCCGGTGCCGGTGAACGCGACGGTGAGCGGCGCGTCGCCGGTGAGCGGGCTGCCGGCTGCGGTGACCGTCGGAGGCTCGCCCGTGGGATCGCCGCCGCCCGTACTGCCGTCCGTCCCGTGGACGATGACGTAGCACAGCTTGGTCTTCTTGCCGGAGCTGCTCCCGCCGATCTGAATGCTCAGTCGCCCGTCGTTGACCGTGACGGGATGCTTGAGCACCTCGACGAACTCGCTGCTGGCCGTGACGACCGTATCGATGACGGTCGCGCCCTCGATCTTGACGGTGTGCTTGCCGGTCCACTGCGGGGAGCCGCACACGAGCGTGACCTCGTAGCTGCCGTTGACGATCGCGAGCTCCCACGTCTCCGGCGAACCGTTCTTGACGAAGCAGTAGGTGTCGCGCAGCGCGTCGGAGTGGAAGTTGCGCTTCTTGTTCTCGACGCCGTCGCTCCAGCCGAAGCCGCGCGCCGCGAGAAACTCCTGTCCGGTATCGACGGCATAGCCGGATGGTGCGGAGCCGGGCGGCTGGAAGTTGTAGCGGGATTCGCCGTCACCCGGCGGGGGGGGAGGGGGCGGCGGTTCGCCGGCCTCGTTCACGATGATCGTGACCGTCGCCTCGGCCGTGAGGCCGCCCGCGTCCGTCACAACGATCTTCGCCTCGTACGTGCCTGCATCGGTGTAGGTGTGCGAGGGGTTGAGCGTCGTCGCCGTGTCGCCGTCGCCGAACGTCCACGCCACGGAAGAGATCGGCCCTTCGTCGTCGTCGGCCGTTGTCGTGAAGGTCACGGCGAACGGCGCATCGCCGCTGGCGGCGCTCGCCACGGTGGAGACTGTCGGCGGCGTGTTCGTCGGGGGCACCACCCCACCGTTCACGGTGATCGTGACGGTCGCCTCCGCGGTCAGTCCGCCCTCGTCCGTCACGACGACCTTCGCTTCGTATGTGCCTGCGTTGTCGTAGGTGTGCGTCGGGTTCAGGTTCGTTGCCGTGTTGCCGTCGCCGAACGTCCAGGCTACCGAAGAGATAGCCCCCTCCGCGTCGGCGGCGATGGTCGTGAATGTGACGACCAGCGGCGCGTCGCCGCTGGTCGTGTCGGCTGTTGTCGAGACCGTCGGGGGCGTGTTCGCGGGGGGCGCGGTTCCGTCCGTCGATGTGACGATCAGATACTGGAACTTCGTCTTGCGTCCCGCGACCGGGTCGCCGGCCTCGATTGTCAGGCGTCCGTCCGTGATCGTGACGGCGTGATCCGTGACCTCGACGTTGCCCTGGTAGGTCTCGACCGACTTGAGCACCTGCGTGCCTTCGATCGAAACGGTGTGGCGCCCGCGGAACACGGGTCCGCCGCAAACGAGCGTGACCAGGTAGTCGCCGTTGGCCAGTACGAGTTCCCACGTCGTCGTGCTGCCGTTCTTCACGGACACGTACGTAGCCAGGAGCGGGCTGAATCCACTGCGCGCCTTGGCCTGAGTGGCGCCGTCCCAGCCGTGTCCCCGTGCGGCCGAAAACAGCGCGCCGGAATCGACGGAGTAGCCGGTGGGCACCGTGGCACCCGCGGGCTGAAAGTGGATGCGGGCGACGACCTCGTCGGCGAGTGTTGGACTCGCCCAGATCAAGACAAGAAGTGCAACCATGAACACTCGCATCGTTCGACCTCCTAGGCCGAAAACGTACAGACTGGCTCCCTCGGGATCGAGGAATGTCCAAAAATATCGACTGTTCTGTTTCGCGATGAGGCGCACGCTCAACATCCACGGCCGTAATGTCCAAAAAAATCAACATCCGGCCCATGGGGCCAGGGGTTCGCCCGTGCACGAGGTCGCCCCACGGCGCCGACCCGCGTACGCAGGCCATACAAGACGCAGCCAATTGGACGCCGATGTGGTCACAGCGGGAGCAGCGGAGCTACACCGCGCGCAGCTTTCGCCGCGCGCGGTGCCCTTTGCCGAGACTACTCGGGCACGAACGTCGTGTCGGTCTCGAGGCCGAGCAGGTCGGCGATTCGCTCCCACGGCACGAGCTTGAAGTTCTGGTTTTCCGACGGCCCCGTGTTGTTGCCGTCTTGCGCCACGAACATGCCGGAGGAAAAGCCGTCGCCGAGCGGCAGGTTCACGACGTGGATGCCGTCTGTGTTGGCCGCGCCGTCATGCGCGCCAGCGCCCGGCGTGTCCGGGTGCGACTTGATCTTGAACGTGCCGACGTAGGCGTACGGGGCGGTGCGATTGAAGACGACGAACCGGCTGGGTCCCTGGTCGGAGACGATGACGTATCCCTTGTCGCTCGCGGCGTAGTAGATCGTCACGCCCTCGAGATCGCCGGCCAGCTGCGAGTCGCCGGTCGACCCGATCCTCGTTCTGGCCTGTCCGCCGTCCGGCTCGGCGTCGTAGACGAACAAGCCGCGATTCTCCTCGGCCAAAAACAGCTTGCCGGCGTCGTCGTCCCCGGCCATTCCTTCGGTCTTGGCGGTGTCGAGCGTGCGCACGAGCGTGCCGGAGAGCGGACTGACCTGGATCTCGTACTGCTCGACGTCCCGTTGGTTGCCGCTCACGAATCCGTAGAGCTTGCCGCTTGTCGGCGAGACGTAGAGCGTGAAGCCGTACGCGTCCACGCCGACCTCGATCTCGCCCTGTTTGGTCAGCGTGCGCGTTGCGGAGTCCATTGCGTAGACGCCGAGCGCGTCGGCGTCACGCAGGCTGCACACGACGGTGTTGCCGCGCACATCGACGTTGTTCGGTCTTCCGGAATCGGACACGCGCCAGAGCTCGATGCCGTCCAGGTCGTACCCGATGAGGGAGCCGCCGGCCTTGTCCGTTCCGATGACCACGGAGCGCGCGGCGTCGTCCGGATGGACCCAGACGGCAGGATCGTCGGCCGCATCGCTCACCGACGGGACCGCCGTCGTCTCGATCGAGGCCGTCACGATACCGGGGATTCCCGGCGCGGGGGTCGGATCTCCCGCGGGGGGATCCTGCGGCGGAGTCTCTTCCGGAGGCTGTTCTTCGGCCGGGGGAGCCGCGGGCTCGTTGTCCGTCCCGGTCGGATCGAGCGCCGAAGTCGGGCAGCCGGGAATGGCGAGGAGGACGAGGCCGAGGGCGAGCGCCCGCAGCAGGCTGGACAGTGACATGGCTATCTCCAGTATGCGTCCGCGTGCGGACACACGGCGATACCGTTCAAGCCCTCCAGCGATTTGTATATCGGCGCTGTCCGACCGCGATCCTGAGCCCGCCCTCCGGATGCCCGTCCCGTTTCGGAACGGCGCGTCTCGGCCCGGATCGACCGGTCCAAGACCGATACAATGCGTTCATGAGACCGGGCCAGGAACTCGTGGACGAGCTGCGCCGCCGCAGCCTGCTCAGCCATTTTCCGTATGCGTCGATTCAGGTGCTCAAGGCGGCGTCGGACGCACCGGGCCTGCGTGCCGCGCTGGCCAAACTGGGAATCGAAGCGGAACGATCGACCGTCCTGCACTTCACCGACCTGATCCGCATCGAGATCCTGAACCGGCGCCTGCGCAACGCGGGCGCGGCCATGATCATCTTCGCGATCTCGTAGCAGCCGTGCGCCGATGGTGGCAACACGTCGTGACTGAAACCGGGCGGGAAAGCACACGGACGGCGATGTCGCGAGGGCATCGCCGTCATGCAGCTTCCCGCTGCGGTGCATGCGCTACTCGGGTACGTGCGTCGTGTCCTTTTCCAGGCCGAGCAGGTCGGCGATGCGCTCCCAGGGAACGAGTTTGAAGTTCTGGTTCTCGTTCGGCCTCGTGTTGCTGCCGTCTTGCGCAACGAACACGCCGAAGGGGAAGTTGTCGCCGAGGGCGAGGTTCAGAACGTGGATTCCGTCGGTTTCGGACGTGCCGTCATGCGCCCCGGGGCCCGGGGCGTCCGGGTGTGTCGTGATCTCGAACGTGCCGACGTGTGCGTACGGCGCCGTGCGATTGAAGACGACGTACCGGTTCGCGCCTTGATCGGAGACGATCACGTAGCCCTTGCCGCCGGCGGCGTAATAGATCGTGACTCCTTCGAGCTCGCCCACGAGGAGCGGGCTGCCTGTTTTCTCGATCGTGGTTCGCGCCTGGCCGCCCGTCGGTTCGGCATCGTAGACGAAGAGGCCGGACGTCTCCTCGACCATGAACAGCTTGCCCGTTTCCTCGTCCGCGGCCATGCCTTCGCCCTTCAGGGTGTTGAGCGTGCGCACGAGCGTGCCGGAGAGCGGGTTGGTCTGGATCTCGTACTGCTCGATCTTGCGGCGCCGTCCGCTTACGAACGCGTAGAGCTTGCCGCTGGTCGGTGACCGGTAGAACGTGAAGCCGTAGGAGGAGTCCACGTTGACTTCGATTTCGCCCAGCTTGGTCAGCGTGCGCGTCTCCGGATCCATCAGGTAGAACGCGATCTCCCGCGTGCTGGACAAGCTGCACCCGACGAGGTTGCCGCGCACATCGACGTTGTTCGGCTGCCCGGCGTGCTGTACGCGCCAGAGTTCGATGCCGTCCAGGTCGTAGCCGAAGAGAAAACCGGCGTCCTTGTCCGTGCCGATGACGACGGACAGTGCCGGGTCGTCCGGATGCACCCAGATGGCCGGATCGTCCGCGGCGTCCCGCGACGCCACGACCGGGGGGGTTTCCACCGACGCGGTCACGATGCCGGGAGGCGGAGGAAGGGGCGGCGCCTCGCCGGTCACGACGACGGTCAGCGAAGCCTGGACCGTGTTGCCGTCGTTGTCGGTGACCGTGAGCGTAGCCACGTAGGTTCCGGGAATTGTGTATGTGTGGCTCGGGCTCGCCTGCGCCGATGTCGCACTGTCCCCGAAGGTCCACGCGTACGACTCGATCGTGCCGTCGGAGTCCTCGCCCGTCCCGGTGAACGCCGCCGCGAGCGGGGCGTCGCCGGAGAGCGGGCTGCCCGTGACCGTGGCCGTCGGAGCTTCGCCGACCACCTCGCCCGGGACATCGTCGCCCGTCCCCTGAATGATGAGGTAGCAGAGTTTCGTTTTCTTGCCCGACGTCCCGCTGCCGATGCGTACGGAGAGCCTTCCGTCGCTCACGGTGACGGGATGGCGCAGCACCTCGATGAACTCGGAGCCGCTCGTGGCCACCGCATCGATGACCTTCGTGCCCTCGACCGACACGGTGTGCCTGCCGGTGTATTGCGGCGAACCGCACACGAGCGTGACGAAGTAATCGCCGTCGGCGATCCGGAATTCCCACGTTTCGGGCGAGGCGTTGCTCACGTAGCAATACGTGTCGCGCCGCGCGTCGGAGTCCACGCCGCGCTCCTTGTTCGCCACGTCGTCCAGCCAACCGTAGCCGCGCGTGGTGGAGAACACCTCGCCGGTGTCGGCGAAGTAGCCTGTGGGCGGCGTCCCGGGAGGCTGGAAATTGATCCGAGTCTCATCGGCGGCGGAAGGGGGGGGCGGAGGCTCACCCGCGTCGTTCACCTCGATCGTGACCGTTGCCTCCGCCGTGAGGCCACCCGCGTCGGTGACGACGACCTTCGCCGTGAACGTGCCCACGTCGGCGTAGGTATGTACGGGGCTGAGTTCCGTCGATGTTTCGCCGTCGCCGAAAGTCCACGCCACCGAGGTAATCGGCCCCTCGTCGTCGTTCGCCGTGGTCGTGAACGTGACCGCGAGGGGCGCGTCGCCGGTCGTCGCGCTCGCCGCCGTCGAAACGGTGGGCGGTGTGTTCGGGAGCGGAACCCCGCCGCCCCCGTCGCCGGTTGTGATGATCAGGTATTGCAGCTTGGTCTTGCGGCCGGACTTGGTATCGCCCGCCTTGATCGTCAAGCGCCCGTCCGTGATCGTGACCGCGTGCGCCGCGACCTCGACGCTGCTTTGGTGCGTTCCCGCCGAGTCGAGCACGATCGTGCCCTCGATCGACACGGTGTGCCGACCGCTCCACTGCGGCGAACCGCAGACCAGCTTGACCGTGTAGCTGCCGTTTTGCAGCGCGAATTCCCACGTGCGCGTCGTCCCGTTGCGGACGAAGGCATACGTGTCCAGCCGTTGGTCGGCGTCGAAGTCGCGCTCCTTGGTCGGGACCGTCTTGTTCCAACCGTAGCCGCGCGCATCGGCGTAGGTCGCACCGGAATCCGCGTCGAAGTCCGCGGGCAACGCGGATCCCGCCGGTTGGAAATTGACGCGCGCAACAACTTCATCGCCGGATGCGACGACAGCCCCCAACAGCACAGACGACAATACAAGCAGTGATCTCATGACGTGGCCCTCACCGCCAACGTACGGGTTCTTGGGCCACGAATCGACCCCCTGGGGCACTCTGAGAGCAGTTTAGCGAACGGGCGATGTTGCGAAAAATGAACGTTGGCAAACGGACGGCGATGTACGGATCGTTGCTATGTGCCCGCTAACCGACGAATGCGATGGCTGCGGCAATTGCGGCGGCGAGCGGAAGGGTGCCGGCCCACGACCACAGGATGCGGCCGATCCAGCTTTCGGCGGGCCGCTTGGTGTGGAGGCGCACGCCGAACAGGCTGCCGGTCGTGACGTGCGTGGTCGAGACCGGCGCGCCCAGCGCGGTCGCCCCGAAAACAATGCTTGCGGACAACACGTTACCGAGTAGGCCCTGGCCGTCATTCATCGGCGCGATGCGGTAAGCCATTGTCTGCTCGACACGGCGCGCCGCGAGCAGTCCACCCAGTGCCATGGCGATGGCGATGGCGCCCGCGACACCGATCGGCGCGAGGGCGAGTCCGAGCACGAGCGCGATGCCGGTGATCTTGGCGCCGTCCTGCAATCCGCGCGCGAACGAAACGGCCAATGCGCTCACCCAATGCATCGCCGTCGTGCAGCTCCCGGCCGAGATGCCCATCACGGATCCCGTGTAGCGTTCGCGGCAGGTTGCGCCATCGTCCAGCGCTGCTTTCCACTGCGCAGCGGCTGTGCCGTCCGCCATGGCCACGACCTCGGTGCCGACGCAAAGGCATGTTTCGCGGGTGACACCGAGGGCGCGGCGGATGCGGGTAGCGATGGGATAGATCGTCGCCGTCGCCGCGATGGCGACGAGGGGGCTGGCGAGCAGCGGGACGACAAAGGCGCGGCCGAGGACAGCGAGATTCACGGCGCCGAGGACTCCGCCGGCGCCGACGACTGCCCCAATCAGGGCATGGGTGGTCGATATGGGTAGGCCGAAGCGGGTGGCGGCGAGGACCGTGGCGGCAGCGCCGACGGTAACGGCGAGGATGAACGTGGGGTCGGCGGCGATGCCGGGGCCGACGAGGCCTTTCGCGGAGAAGCTTGCGACGAGTGCCTGGCCCAGCGCGATGGCGAGCAGGCTGCCCGTGAGCGTGGCCAGCGTGCCGTAGAGGAGGGCGCGGCGCGGGCCGGCCAGTCCGGCGCCGACCAGGGTCGCCACGGGTTTGGCGTTGTCGTTCGCGCCGTTGGCGAAGGCAAGGGCCAGGACGGCGACGAAGCCGATCGCAACCAGCATGGCCCTCGGAATGCTAACCCGGTGCCAATCGGCCCGGGCTACGTCCAGGTCCTAGTAGCCCAATCATCGCCGTCCGTATGCCTCCCTCCCGGGAGAAGCCTCCTCGCCGGCGATGAGTGGGCTACGGCCAGATGCCGTTGCCTCGCAGGACGAGGCCGAGCGGGTAGATCAGGCCGGCGGCGATGGCGGTGATGCGGATCCAGAGCGGGGACGTGGTGCTGGAGATGCGCGTGAAGCAAACGACGATCAAGAACACGAGGACGAACGTCTTCCAGATGTACGACGAGTGGTGGGGGCGGCCTTTGTAGTAGGCGATCGCGAACAGGCCGACCGCGCTGACGACGAGCGGGGGCAGAACGAGCGAGCAAAAGATGCGAACCGGGTGAGGCGGCGAGGGGCGTTTCCTGGCGCCGTGGACAACGGGGCGCCCGGACCGGCTGAGGCGACGGGCGCCGCGCTTGTCGCGCAGGCGCCGAAAGAAAGTTGTCGCGCGCGTGATGTTTCGCCAGGAAGCACCGTATTTCATGGCCTGCCCAAATCTACTACGAGCCGTCGGCGCTATTCGCGTCCATCTCCCATGGCGCAACTCGTGGGGGTATGCTGCTCAGGCGTGATGATTCGTGTTCGGGTGGCAGTCTTGTTGGCGGCAATGGCCGGGCTGGCTCGCGGTCGTGACCTCGAGGACGCCTTGCGTCGGCTGCGCAGCACGGACCTCGACGTGCAGAACAGGGCCATCAAGGAGCTGGGCCAGAATCCGAAGGCCACCATGGCGCTCATCGAGTTGCTCGGCCAGCCCAACGAACGGGTTGCGCGGGCTGCGCATCGTGCGTTCGTGCGGCATCTCTGGGACCAGGAGGATCGCCTCGCGCTGCTCCTCGTCGCCATCGACCGCTTGATGCGTTCCGACGATCTGCTGTTGCGCCGTCGGCTGCCGCGCGTGCTGTGGGCCTTCGGAACCGTGCCGCGTTCCTTGCGCAAGACCCTTGCCTCGCTCCTCAACGACGAGGACCGGCTCGTACGCACCGAGGCTGCGGCGACGCTCTGGTCCATCCACGCAGGTTCGTCGAGAGCCACGCGGATTCTCGAGTCCGGTCTGGAGCCGGTCGGCACCGTGGCTTTCGAGGCGGCGTTGCGCGGCCTTCGCGCCGTCGGGTCCGCCGCGGCGGGAGCGCGCGTGACGTTGCGCAAGCTCTTGTCGAAGACCAAGGGGCGCATGCGGATCTCGGTGGCCCGGACCTTCGTCGCGGTTGGCGGGGATCCGCAGGCGGTCGTGCCGATCTACATCGCCGCGCTGCGCTCGCCCAACCGCAAGAGGGTCGCACGTGCGGTCCCGGCCGCGCGGGAGACGGGCATCGCGTTGCTGGGGCCCGTTCTCGCGTTGTCGCGCGTCGGGAATGCCCGCGTGCGTCGGAATGCGGCGTGGGCTCTCGCCGACTACGGGATCCGCACGCCGAGTGCCGGGCGCCGGCTCAAGGCCCTGACGCTGGATACGAATTCGATCGTCACGCGCGCGGCGGCAGGCCGCACCAAGCCGCCGGTGGACGATGCGATCCTGCGGAAGCAGTACGGATCTGCGTGGGCGTTCGGGGGCGGTTTCGGGATCAGCGCCGACGCGCGGGCGTACATGCGGAGTGTGAGTGCCGACGGACGCGCCTGGCTGGCCCGGCACCAGGAGCAGGACGGTCGGTGGAGCGCTGCGGGATTTGGGCGACACGATCCCGAGGGTGATCGGTGCTTTGGGGGGGGGCGGGCGACCGCAGACGTGCGCGTGACGGCGATGGCCCTGCTCACGTTCCTCGGCGTGGGCTACACCGACAGGAAGAACCCGCACGCTTCCACGGTGCGCCGCGCGCTTCGTTTTCTGATCGCCCAGCAGGTAGAGAACGGTCGCATTGGTGCGCGCTCGGGGGCCACTCCCGTCGGCCACGCGGTGGCGACGCTGGCGTTGTCCGAGGCGTTCTGGCTCACGGGGAACAGGCGATACCGCAAGCCGATGACCCTCGCTGCCGCTGCGTTGATCCGTGAACTCAAACGGCCGGACGCGAATGCGCGCGTTCGTTCGTACGGCGTGTTGGCGCTCCAGTCCTGTCGCTTCGCGACTCTGAAGTTCGACGGACGCGTGTTTGAGTCCGTCGGTGAATGGGCTCGCGCGCCTGCGCATCGCAAGGAGCGCGTAGCCGCGGCGGCGTCACTTGTGTGCAGGGTGTTTGGGAACCTGGAGGATCCGCGGAAGGCACCGCTTCGCGACCTCGTGCGCGGGATTCGCTCGCCCGCTCCCTCGTGGCAGCTTGACGCGGAACACGTTGATCTCGACCGGCTCTACTTTGCGACCCTCGTGCTGCATCAGGCACAGGGCAAGGTATGGGAGGCGTGGCATCCGTTCTTGTGGAGCACCCTGCCGGAGGTTCAGCATCCAAAGGAGTCAGGCCCTCTTGCCGGCTCTTGGGATCCGGTGGGGGCCGTTGGCGCCGAACTGGGCCGTGTGTACTCCACGGCCGTCGCCACGCTCTGCCTCCAGGTCTTCTATCGCGTTGACCCCTTCCGGGAGAAGAAGGACAGGTCAAAGAAGAAGGAGCCCGCCAAAAGATAGACGGCGCGATCCGTCCCCCTTCCCTCCGCGCCCCCATCCCCCCACTCCGGATCGTGGCCGATTTGTTGTTCAGCGCCGTCAAAACTGAGGCGTGGGGGTCGTTTCGACTAGGTTGGCCCGATGCAGACGGACGAGCCCGCGGGCGCATTCCCGGAGGTCAGCCTCGAGGACCTCTCGCCGACGATTCAGGCGGCGGTCGCGCGTGCCGGGTGGAACGAGCTGATGCCCGTGCAGAAGCAGGCGATTCCGTACCTGCTGGCCGGGCGCGACATCATGGTGCAGTCGCGGACCGGCAGCGGCAAGACGGGCGCGTTCGTGCTGCCGCTGCTCGATCGCATCGACGCCAGCCGGCCGACGTGCCAGGCGCTGGTGCTGACCCCGACGCGCGAGTTGGCGCGCCAGGTCGAGTCGCAGGCGGCACTCTTGTCGGGCGACGGCGGGGTGCGGACGATTGCGGTGTACGGCGGCGTCGCGTACGGCGGGCAGCTCAAGGCGTTCAAGGAGGGCGCGCATCTCGTCGTCGGCACGCCGGGGCGCATTCTCGACCATCTGCTGCGCCGTTCGCTGCGTCTCGACGACCTCCGGATGTTCGTCTTCGACGAGGCCGACCGCATGCTGTCGATGGGCTTTTATCCGGACATGTGCCGGCTCGAGACCTTCCTGCCCAAGCGGCGCCTCTTGGGCTCGATGTTTTCGGCGACGTTTCCGCCTGCCGTCGTCAGCCTCGCGCGCCTGTTCCTGCGCGACCCGGAGACGCTCAGCCTGAGCCACGACCACGTGCACGTGACCGAGACCGATCACGTATTTTACAAGGTCGATCCGATGAGCCGCGAGCGCGCGCTGCTGCGCATCATCGAGACCGAGAACCCGACGTCGGCGATCATCTTTTGCGCGCGCCGGTCGCGCGTCGATTTCGTCGCGCAGGTGCTCCAGAACTTCGGCTACGACGCCGAGCCGCTGAGTTCGGACCTGTCGCAGTCGGCGCGCGAGCGCGTCCTCGGCAAGCTGCGCGCGGGCGAGCTGCGCTTTTTAGTGGCGACCGACGTCGTGGCGCGCGGCATCGACATCCCCGCCCTGTCGCACGTCATCCAGTTCGAGCCGCCGGAGGACGCGGAGTCCTACATCCACCGCGCCGGCCGCACGGGCCGCGCTGGCGAGACGGGCCGCGCCATCACGCTGGTCGCCGACTTCGAGCTGATCGTCATCCGCGCGATCAAGGAGCGCTACGACTTCGAACTCGAGGAGCGCGAACTCCCGACCCGTGAAGACGTGTCGACGGTCGTCTCGGAGCGCGTGACGGCGCTGCTCGAAGCCGACCTGCGCGCGCGCAGCGACCTCAACCGCGAACGCCTGATGAAGTTCGCCCCGCTCGCCCGCAGCCTCGGCGAAATCGAAGAGGTCATGGCGATGCTGCTGGACGACTACTACCACAAGTCCCTGCACGCCCCGGTTGCCCCGGAAAAGCCGCGCCGTCCGGAACGACGTGACCACGACGATCGCGGCCGAGACGGCGACCGGGACTCCGGCGGCGGTGGCGGTCGTGGTCGCGGAAGAGATGGTGGTGGTGGCGGCGGAGGCCGTCGTCGCAGGCGTCGCCGTTCGTAGCCCGGAAACGAACCGCAAAAACAGCAAACGGACGGCGATGTCGCCGGAGCGCCGGGCAGCGCACTACGATGGCGCGGGCGCGCGTGAGCACCATCGGACTCGTTGTGCGCGCGGCTGCGTTCGCCGCGGAAAAACACCGCGACCAGCGGCGCAAGAGCGGCGACGTGCCGTACATCAACCACCCGCTCGAACTCGCGCGGCTGCTGGTCGAGGTGGGCCAGCAAACGGACGGCGACGTTCTTGCCGCGGCGCTGCTGCACGACACGGTGGAGGACACGGACACGACGTTCGCGGAGCTGGAAGCGAACTTTGGCGCGCACGTCGCGGGCATCGTGAGGGAACTCACGGACGACAAGGCGCTGCCGAAGGCGGACCGCAAGCGCCGGCAAGTCGAACACGCGCCGCACGCATCGCCCGAAGCCGCGCTGGTCAAGCTGGCCGACAAGCTCGCGAACCTCACAGACATCGCCGTCCGTCCGCCTACGTCCTGGTCCGCCGAACAGATTCAGGCGTATTTCGTGTGGTCGCGCGCGGTCGTGGAAGCGATCGGGCACGCCAACGAGGGGCTTGGCGCGGAACTCGATGCAATCTTTGCATGCCACACGCCGGCGGACGCGGACGAGCGCGCGCGCTTGCTCGACGCGTACTACACGGCGATGGCGAACGCGAGGGAGTAGCGGGTACACTCCCGCCATGTCGGAAGTCTGGACGCGCCTGCACCCATGCCGGTTTGGAATCCTGTTCGCGCTGTTGACGCTACTGTTCGGATTCGGACTGGGCGCCGCGTTCGGCGCGAACGAGGACGGCCTGAAGGGCTATCTGAACGACGAGGCCCAGGCGGTGCTCGCGGACAAGTACAACGGCGACGAGGCGAAGGCGAAGAAGGTCACGAGCAAGTCGTGGACGTACTTCAAGCGTGCCCACTTGCACGCGAACGGCCTGGGCACATCGGCGCTGGTGCTAATCCTGCTGCTGGCCTGCCTGGCCGCCAGCGATCGCACCAAGGCTTTCGTCGCGCTCGCCTCGGGCGTGGGCGGCCTCGGCTACGCGGTGTTTTGGCTGTGGTCGGGCGCGCGCGCACCAGGATTGGGCTCGACGGGCGCCGCCAAAGAGTCCCTGGAGTGGCTGGCGATCCCGAGTTCGGCTCTGTGCATCGCGGGCCTGCTCGCGGTTCTGGTGCTGCTGGTGCGAACGATGGTTCGCGCGGGCCGCAGCGCGTAGCGCGGTCGTCCCGGTGTCGGCCGCGCCGGGTCGCGGTGGATGGTAGGGCCGCCAGGACTCGAACCTGGAACCGACGGATTATGAGTCCGCTGCTCTAACCGATTGAGCTACGACCCCGTGGGGGCGCAAGTATAGAACACGACGGGAGTTAGGGAAGACGGGCGTGTTTCACGGGGCAGCCCGCGGCTCCATGTGATGCGCATCGTGATGCGCTCAGTCACCGCTGTGCTCCTCCCATGCCTTCATGATGTTGCGGTGTAGTGAGACGTTTTGGATCATCGTCTCGCGGTCCTCTTCCGGAGCATGGGCGCGCATGAACGTCAGTAGGCGATACGCTTCGTCGAGGTGGGTCTGGTTATGCGTGAGCTCCCAGAGACGGAAGCGTGCGCTTATCCGTGCATCGTGGCTCAGATGCCGTCCTATCCGAAAACTCAGCCGTCCGGAACTCGTTGACCTGACCGGTCTTACGACTCGTACGATAGGCGTATGAGCGTCGACCTCTACCCGCTGCGTGTCCTCCTGGGGATGGTGGATGACAACACTCCGACCCGGATGCCGGGGAATCGGCGCAGACGAAACTAGATCATATGGCGGAAACAGATGTGCTGCTCGCCGTGCGGGCGTTCATGAACCTGCTGGCGCAGGGGGATTACGCCGCGGTGATTGCTCAAATCACTCGATCTCGGTTGTCCGCGGATGGGATTGGAGAGATCCTCAAAGGCTACGGCGCGACCGTGATGGGGCCGCCTTCGTCCGCGTATGGCCTGATGGACACAGTGAGGGTTGTCCAAGCTGCCATTCCTACATGGTCCGTGCGGATGCCGCTCTGGACCCGAGAGGAGGGTCGCTCGGACTTGACCGTTGAGCTGACGATAGTCGTCCGCTCGGGTCGGATCGACGTAGAGCTTGACGACATCCATGTGCTCTGAGAAAGCGGCAAGTGTCGCGCGCAGTCGAGCTTGGCTCAGCGCGTGCCGAGATTGACGATAGTACAGAAGTACGGGGCCATCTCTATTCGACAGACACATGCGCTATCTCCTAATTCGCAGTAACGAGAAACCGTTCGATACCTCGCGTCTCATCCAGGCGTTCCGGTCAATTCCTCGGATTCAGCTGGCTAGCACTCCGGCGCATAGCATGGATCTTGAGTATCACGGTGACGATGGGACAGCGTTCTTGGAGGTCACATCGACGCATGATTCAGTCTCGGGCAAGGCGTTTGTTCCCGGCACGTTGAGTGCTTTGTATGAGATCGCCCACGCGTACGGGGGATCGCTTTCCCTCGTCGATGAGACCCTCACGTGGAGCTTCGGTCCTACGAGTTTCAAGACTCTTGAAGACCTCCGTCGCGCCATCGAACAAGCATGAGAACATAAGAGACCGTGTCCGGGACGTCGCGCGTGTCCCTCCTGAAAACTCAACCGCACCTCGATTCTGAGCGTAGCGGTCAGTTCTATCGCATCGATGTGGTCGATGGGGATGCCGTTGGCCGTGCAGGACGGACTTTGAAGCGCGAAGCGACGGCCTTGAGGCGGTCGTGTTCGATCGGAGGCGTCGGCAACTCAGCCGCTCACGCGGCGCGCGTGTACCGGCGGTGCAAGCCGCCGAGGTACGGCACGGCCATGACACCACCCGGTCCATCCTTGACGTGCCGAGGCTCCGGCGCATTCCCGCCAAGCGACTGATGGCAGCGCGCCGTGTTGTAGTACTCGACGTACTCGCGGAGCACGGACCAGACCACATCCTCGCCGAGCGCGACGATGTGGTCTGGTGGTTCCCTCGAGGGCACGACGCCGAGTACTACAGCAGAGCGATGCGGGCGATCAAAACAAACGTCGAGTGGAGCGTGATGGCCTCGGTCGCCAACGGCGAGACTGGATTTTGGGCGTTTGCGTCCGCATACGACGGCCTCGTTCAGGGTAGTCTCCCTGAGCTACGGCGCCCCTAGACCAATCCAATGCTTACCCAGGTACTCGCTCGCCTCACCGTCCTCGTCGTTCTGGTCGGCTGCTCATCGCTGGAACCGCCCAGGACCCGCCGTGCGTATTGGCCGATCGCGACGCCGCCGAACATGGTTGAATCGGTGCTGACGATTCGACGTTCACGGCGCTTCAGTATTCGAGGGCCACGACCAGCGCGCTGGCTGATTGTGAGGGCCGATGCCCTTGTGCCGTGGTCTACGATCGAGACCGCGTTCCGAGCGGCCACCGCAGTCGGCACTCTGATCCAGATCGCATTGCGTGCCGAGCGCTCAACCGACGATTCCACGTACTACCTGTCCTTCGAGCGAGTTTCTGACGCTGGCGCGAAGAGAGTCCTTATCGATTGCAAGAACGGCGTGTTGCGCCTGGACGGGCAAAACGCTGCGATGGTTTCAGATATTCAACAGATCGTGGCCGGTTGGAGCCAAACGAAACCTGTCTACCTGGACGCCCCTCGCGAGATGCTCTTTAGCCGCATTGCTCCGCTGTTGCGGGAGATGATTGCACAAGGCGTGGACACGATCGTGCTTGAGATGCCACCATCAAGAGCGACCAAGACTGATCACGTCTTCGCTCCAAGAGCCTCTACGGCGCACCGATTCAACTAACGACCGCTAGCCCATCCCCCTCGCGTCTACGATCAGGGTCAGCAGAAGAGAAACGCGAGAGTGCTCGTTCGGACAGATCGGTTCCGCAGCCGGTAAGTCGAGATATTCAAGCCGAGTCAGCCGCTCACGCGGCGCGCGTGTACCGGTGGTGCAGTCCGCCGACGTATGGCTTGGCCACGACCGCGCCCGGTCCGTCCTCAACGTTCCGCGGCTCCGGCGCGTTCCCGCCGAGTGCCTGGTGGCACCGCGCCGAGTTGTAGTACCCGACGTAGTCGCGGAGCACCGACCGAAGATGACCTTCGTTGAGCGCGACGATGTGATCGGTGCATTCACGCCGGATGCTGCCGATCACGCGCTCGACGTACGGGTTCTGCCAGGGCGACTGCTTCGCGCTGACGACCTCGCGAATGCCCAGCGATTGGACCCGCTCGCGGAACTCGATGCCGTAGGTGCCGTCCCGATCGCGATGCAGGTAGCGTGGCTCCTCGCCGCCGGGAAACGCCTCGGTGATCTGTTGCGCGGTCCACGCCGCCGTCGGGTGCTTCGTCACATTGACGTGGACGATGCGCCGACGGTCGTGCGAGAGCACGACGAAGACGTAGAGCACACGGAAGGTCAGCGTCGGCACGGTGAAGAAGTCGCACGCTGAGCTCACGCGCATGTGGTTGGCGAGAAACGTACGCCACGTCTGACGCGCCGGCTCGCGGTCCTTCGCGCGAACCGTGTAGCGCGCCACGGTCGAGGCGGCGACGTCATGACCGAGCAAAGCGAGCTCGTCGCGGATACGTGGCGCACCCCAGAGCGGGTTGTCGATCGACATGCGCCGGATCAGATGAACGAGCTTCTGCTCGATCGGCGGCCGGCCCGGCTTGGATCGCGACTTCCAGCGCCAGAAGTACCGAAAGCCCTGGCGATGCCAGCGGATGACGGTCTCCGGCTTCACGATCACGAGGTGCTCTTTCCAGTCCTTGAGCATGCGCCGCATCAGCACCCAGAATGCGCGATCACTGTCGTCGAGCTTCGGGCGCTTCGCGTTGCGCCGGAGGACGTTGAGCTGCTGGCGAAGGACGACGTTCTCGAGTGCGAGGCGCGTGCGGTGGCGAGGGCGCGGACCAGCGCGAGCAGGTGCCGGGCGAAGGTCATCGCCGGACGATGCGGGCGCGATCCGGTAGACCCAACCGGTGAGCGGGCGTAGGGTTGAAACTGGCGTGATGAGCGGAGAATCCGGGCGCGGATCTAGTTTTCGGTAGGGACAGCCAGGCGCTTTCCACTCCTACGTGAATTTGCGCCGGAGTCTTCGTAAAGCGGAATCCCAGTCCTCAACAAAAACTTGTTCGTCTTTGACGAAGTCACGGAATCTGTCAGCCAACGCAATGTCCCACGCACGGCCAGCGATTAGATGCAAATCAGGGCGATACACATCGATCCCATGTGCCTGTCTAAAATCGTCACGGACGTTTGGCGCGGTGAAGGCGCGAGAATATCGACGCAATTGCTGAAGTGCGTCGTACAGTTGAGCTGAGAACGGGTTCTGACTGAAGCGTGTCCGCTTCATCAGCGGGATCTGTGGTTTTTTGAGTTCGACGATCTTGGAAAACGCATTGGCGTCAACTGGCCGGGCGACAAAGTCCATATACCATTCGGTATCGAAATCAACGGGTGACAGGGCAGCCTGCGGGACGACAAGATCGTAGTCGTCGCCCTTAAGAAGTTCCGGGTGCTGCTCCAGAAAGGACTGCAGCGCTTGTTCCGTCACTTTCGGGTCGTTGATGAGATCTTCCAACTCCTTCAAGATGGCAGCCCACCGACCGGGCTGCAACAACACAAGATGGGAAGGAAAAGATCGCGAGCCGTCTGCGTAGCCCCAGCTGCCATCTTCTAGCGACATCGCAACGTGAACACGGCCATCCGGTCTCATGAAAAAACGTAGCATTTCCGTCTCGACCACAAGTTCGCCGGTGCGGACCTGTTCTGCAACGACGTAATCAAGAAGGTGTTGGATCGCTAGGTTGTCTAAGTTCTCGAGTCGAAACAACCCCGCATTAGTCCGGATACTGATGCCGAAATCTTTTTCGAGCAAAAAGACGATGTCAAGTAGATCGATCTCTTCGGCGCCCAAGTCTCTGACCAGCAGCGATTCGGGCGTGCATTCGAGGTCATCGTCGCCGAGCGCCGTACACAACGACTTTCGAACGCGCTCGTACGTGTGGCTCAGTTTCTCGGGTGACAATCGCTCTGCCATGTTGTGGTACCCCTCGTTGGCAACCAACGCCGGATCGCCGTCAGCAAAGTTGATTGCGGATTCGGCTCGGCCGCAACTCTCCGGTGCACACGTTGATTAGGGAGCAGTCCCGGAAAGTTGTCGTTCATGCGACCCGTTGCAAGTCCTCGGGTCGTCGTCGTCCGAGGTGTGACCTGTAGAGGACGCGGCGCATGAGTTCGTCCCAGCGTCCTGCCTTGAGGTAGCAGCGGAGGTGGAGC
>JAJFFH010000053.1 GCA_021776735.1 Planctomycetota bacterium
GCCTGGCCAGCGATTTGGGGGCGCCTGGGGGTTGGGGTGCTGCACCCCCGATGTTGGTGACGGGGGGGTCGGGGGCAGCCGTTCTCGGCGTGAAGGCCAAGGTCGCGGTGGCATTCGTCGTCGTGGCCGTTTCGCTCGGCGTCTTGTGGCGCGCTCGCGGAGCACGCGACGAGTCGACACCGCGCGATGCTGGGGGCCGTACGACGCCTGCGCGGGCTGACCTTGCGACCCGGGAGGCAGCGACCGGCGTGTCCGACGTGCCCCCGACAAAAGCGGCGACGATCTCGATCATCGGAGTCGTGATCGATCCCGACGGCGCGCGGGTCAAGGGCGCGCGCGTACTTGTGCTGGCGCGGGGCGACACGCGCAGCGAGGGGTTCGACGATTTCGAGCGGTGGATCGTGGCTGCACGCTCCGTCGTGCGCGACGTGCTCCCTCTGGCCGAAGCGCGGTCGGACGAGGAGGGACGGTTCGTGATCGCAGTCAAGGAAGGCGATGTCTCCGTGACGGCGGCGGCCGATGGCTTTGGCCCGGCGGCTCCGATCGATCTTGGTGCCCATTTCAGTTCGCGAGCCGGCGCGGACGGGAGCTTTGTGTTGCCGGGGGTCCCGCCGGGTCGTGTGCGCTTGCTGTGTCGTCATCCGGAGTATCTGCCGGCGCTCGTCGGTCGCGTGACTGCCCCCGGGCGCAACGTGTCGATTGTGCTCGAGACGGGAGCAGAGCTGCGCGGGATGGTGCGCGACGCGACGATGCAACCCGTGCCCGGCGCGCGCGTGACCGTGTTTGGGATCGGGAACGCACCGAGTGTGCTGCCGATATCGGCGACGACCGGTGCGGGCGGACGCT
This sequence comes from Planctomycetota bacterium, assembly GCA_021776735.1. Classification (GTDB taxonomy): domain Bacteria; phylum Planctomycetota; class PLA2; order PLA2; family PLA2; genus JAJFFH01. The sequence goes on from JAJFFH010000053.1 coordinate 847, forward strand.
TTACGGTCCGTGTCCCGCGGCTGAGCCAGTTCAGCGTTATGGCGGACGCGGGACCGCGCGGGCGTTCGTTGCTTCAAGCGGTTCACTTCAGCGATAAGTGGCGCGTCGAGGAGATCGTGCTCATGGCGCCGCAGGTCGTGGAGGGTCGAGTCGTGCTCGGCGATGGGAGCGGTGTGCCCGGCCTTGCGGTCGAGGTGTGGGACGTATTTGCCAGTGCCGGCGGAAGTTGCCGCGCGGCGGTCTCGGGAGCGGACGGTCGATTTCGGGTGGAGGGTGCGTACGCACGCATGATCCGGCTCGTGGACACTCCGCGCTTTGATCTGGTGCGACCGATACGAATCGACGATGCGAGTACCACGGTGCTCGTTGCGCCGCGCGGGTCAGTGTCCGGCCATGTCGTCGATTCGGATGGACGCGGCGTGTCCGGCGCCGAGGTGACGTCGCGCCGGGCGTTTGGCCCGGCGTTTACCGACCCCGAGGGGCGTTTCACGTTGCGCGGGTTCCGGCCCGGCGAAAAGTCGCGCGGCGTGCGCGCGCGTGCGCCCGACGGCCGTATCGGCAGGTCCGAAACGTTTCGGTTGGATCCTGGGGAACACCGCGCGGAGCTGAGACTGGTGCTGCGTGAGGCGAAATCGGAACTCGAGTTCCAAGACGGCACTCTGACCGCGCGCGGTCCCGGGGTCGTACACGGTCGCGTGATCGACGAGTCGGGCCAGCCCATCACGGGGGCCGTGGTCCGGGCGTCGCGAATCAAGCGCATGGGTACGAATACGACGACGCGCTACCTGGGACAGGCCCGGACTGCCGCCGACGGGACGTTTGTCTTGCGTGGCCTGGGTACCGAGCCGGTCGGGCTTCGTTTTCATCACGTCGATTTCGGTAGGAAGCGGGTTCAGGACGTTGCGCTGGCCGCGGGCGAAGTCCGGATCCGTGACGTGGTACTGCCCGCGCCCAGAGTCCTGCGCGGTCTCGTTGTGGACTCGGCCGGACAGCCCATCGCTTACGCGCAGGTTCGGGTTCGGTCGCGCGAGGGAGATGTCGCTACCCACACCGGAGCGCGAGGCGAGTTCGTTGTCCGCGACCTGCGAGGACAGCGCGTTTCCGTCCGGGTTCATGCCCACGCGTACAAGATCGCGACCGTGGGCGCGCCCGTCTTCGCGCCGCAGCAAAACCGGATCGTGCTCGACCCCGTGCACAACGCCGGGAACCTCTCGATCTCGGGCGTGATTCTCGCCGCCGACGGCGCCCGCCTGCCGGTGGCCGGTGTCTCGGCCGTCCCGGTTTCGGGTGGGGGACGGCCGCGCGGGGGACGGACGGGTATGCAGGGGCGATTTCGCATCGACGGACTCGCCCCGGGACGCTACGAGTTGCGCGGGACGTGGCACTTCGCCGTCGGGCACGAGCATGATCGGTTCGTTTTCGAGCGGAACGTCGTGGAAGCGGGTGCTGACGACGTCGTCGTGCGATTGGTCGAGGGCCTGGAGATCACCGGGCGGGTGATCGCACCCGCGGGCACGGATTTCTCCGGCACGACCGTGGGGGCGGCGTTTGTCGGCAAGCCGTGGCCGAAGATCGGTGGCCGCCGCAGCGCGCCGGTCGAAGCGGACGGTCGCTTCCGACTCGTGGGGCTCGTCGCGGGCGACTACCGCGTCGAACTCCGCTCGAAGACCCAGCTTGCCCGACCGGTTGCCGCCGTTGCCGCAGGCACGGAGGGAGTGGAGATCGTCCTGCGCACCGGACTGTCGATCGCGGGCACGGTCGTGTTCCCCGCCGGCAAGCGCCCGCGCGGCCTCTCGTTCCGAGCCCATCGGCGCAATCCCAAGTTCCGCCGGCGCGTGCCGGTCGACGAGAGCGGCGCATTTCGCCTCGACGGCCTGGCACCGGGCAAGTACGAACTGCACGTTCGCGCCGACGGACGTTCAATAAAACGCGAGATCGAAGCGGGCAACATGTCGGTCCGCATCGTGCTCGAAGCCAAGTAGCGAAACGAACGAGCCCATGCGATCAGAAAAAAGGGGGGGCGGGGGCATCGCCGTCCGTTTGCTGTGTCGGAGTGCTGCTCCCTACTTCCCCAGCAGCGCGGCGTACTTCTTGCGCTCTGCCTTCGTGAAGTCGCGGCAGAGTGTTCCCTGGGCGACGTCGAGCAGGCCCTTGCGCGAGATTGGCCAAAAGCGAACCGTGTTGTCGTACGAAGCTGTTGCGATCCAGGTTCCGGCTTCGACCACGGCGAGGCGCCAGACATCGCGGTTGTGTGCCTTGATCAATGCGCGCAGGCTTCCGTCCGGCGCGAAGTGGCGCACCGAGCCGTCCTTGCACGTTGTGACGAATCCGCGTCCGTCGGGCAGGAACTCGCAGGTGCGCACCTCATTCGGATGGCGCAGGATTCGTTGCGGCATGCCTTCTCGGCTCCAGAGACGCGCGGTCTTGTCGGCCGACGCCGTGAGCATGCGGCCGGTTCCAGTTTCGAACGCGATGTGCCAGACGCGGCCCATGTGGCCTTCCAGGGTCGCCACGGCGACGCCCTTCGGCGTCCAGACCTGCACCGGCTTGATGTTTTCGGACATCACCGCGATGCGATCCGCGTTCGGTGACTCCGCGAACGAGTAGGCGCGATCCGGCACGCTCCATTCGGTTTGTACGGTGCCGCCCGTGGACCAAATCCGCAGTTGACGCTGGGCATCCACCGTCAGGAGGGTCTTGCCGTCCCGAAGAAAACCGGCGGTCATGATCATTGCCGGGTGCGCGAGCTTCTTGCGCAGCTTGCCGCGCTTGTCCCAGAGGCGCGCGGGTCCGCCGTCGGTCGAAAACGACAGGATCCATTCACCCGTAGTCGATGCGCCTACGCCCCGGACCGGGTTGTCGTGAGTCAGGTCCGCGATCTTGTTGCCGTCGGTGTCGTACAGCAGCGCCACGTTCGAATCGCGCACGGCGAGGACGACGCGATCTCCGCCCACGTCTTCCCAGTCGATCACGTTAGGGAGTTCGAGGTGCTTGAGGACCTTGCCGTCGAGGTCGCGAAAGTAATAGTGGTTCCACACGGTCGTGAGCAGACGCTTGCGCGTTTCGAGCACCGCCAGGCCGGTGACGATCGTCTTGTGGTGGTGAATGGGCAGCGGCGGGTCGATCGACCAGAGGCGTGCGGTTCCGTCCTTGGATGCGGTCGCCACGTACGTCCTGTCGGGGGAGACGCAACCGTCGGTGATCGCGGCACCATGACCGCGCAGCCGCACGGAGGGCCGCCCGTACCAGTGCTGCAGGCCCGCCGCGCCGGTGGTGTCGGTGAGGAACAGAGTGCTGCGCGCCCAACGCCAAGATTTCATCTTGCCGCGCAGTACGTTTCGGGCCTTGACCACCGACAGGTCGCCGTGGAGAAACACGAACTTTCCATCCGCGAACTCGACGGCGAGCCCGAGACCGACGTAGTCGGGGGTCACGCGGCGGATGGCGTGTGCCCAGCGCTTCACTTCGAGGAGATCAAGGATGTTGTCGCCCGACCAGATGCTGATGTAGTGGCCGCCCTCGAGTGAGACCGCGAAGTGGCCTTCGTCTGCGAACGCGAGCATATCGACCGGTGATTCGTGAGTGAGCGTCTTAAGCCGCTTGCCATTCTTGTCCCAAAAGCCGTACGTGCCGTCCGAGGATGCGGTGAAGATCCGTTGCGCCTGGTCATGAACAGCCACGGCTTCAACCGCACCCTCGTGCATAAGAGTCGCCAGCCGCTTGCCGTTGTGTGACCAGAGCTCGATCTTCGGGCCCTTGCCGAACGTCGCCACGAGCTTGCCGTTGGGAGAGATCACGACGCGCGTGGTTTCCTTGTCGGCGCGCAGGGTTTTTTTTCGTCCGCGCGCGTTGTACAGCAGCACCCGACCACGGGGCTGGACGACATAGAGAGCGACCTCGCCCCTCCCGGCTCCGGCGGCGATCACTTTCGCTTTCAGCAGATCCTTACCCTTGGTGCTCACGATGCGGACCCGCGAGTCCTCGCCCCACAAGATCACGCCCGCGGCCGTGGCGACATGGCGCGCTGCCGGCATTTCCACAACCCGGGCACCTCCGCGCTCCCAGATGGCGAGAGTCTTCTTCGTGACCGTGAGAATGTGCGACCGGCCGAGAAAATGCACGCTCGTAAGCGCCGCGCCCGCATCGACGGTCACGCCCGGTCCGCCATCCGCGGGCCACATCGTCGCCGTCCCGTCCTCACATGCCGTGGCGACGGACTTTGAGTCGGGTGCGATATCGACAAAGATGACCGGCGCCTTGTGCCTCAGGACCGCCCTTTCGCGCGCCTGGTTGACGGCGGCGTACAGAGCGGAGCGGGCAGGCTCGGTATCGGCTGTCGTGAGCGCCTCCTTCGCCAACAGGAGCGCCAGCGTGGCGCTGTCATGCAGCGCCTTCGTGGAGGCCTTGGCGAGCGCTTCGGCCCGTTTCGTTTGGGCCTTCTGCTTTTCTTGGGCGGCGACCGAAGCCGACATGAGGGTCGAGAACAAGACAAGCGTAATCAAGCGTTGCATCAGTCGCGACTATAACGGCGTGGCGCACCATGCGTGGGAATCTTGGGGGGGGGCGGGGGCGGAAGTGGACGGTCAGGCGGGGACCGCTACGATCCGCGCGTGAACAGCGCGTACGACATCGTCCTTGAAAAAATCAAGCCGGGCGACAAGCTCCGCACGCCGGACAAGGCGTCGGGCAAGCCGTTCTCGATCGACACCATCGACAGCGAGTACGTCACGGTCCGCACCGCCCGCGGCGGACGCGTCCGCGTGTCGCTGTTCACGTTCGACTCGGCGGTCAAATACCTCGACGACATGGGCGCGCGCAGCGACAACTGGGTCGAGGCCAAGGACGAGATGTTTCAGTCGGTTCTGAACATGGAAAACGACCGCGTCCGCGCCGCGTCCTATGTTCTGGCCATCCTCCGCCAAGCCGGCCTCCTGGAAATCGACGGCCGTCGCCCCAACCGCGTTCGCCTGACTTCCTGAGAGCGCCTACTTTGCGCGCGGGGGCTGGTCCGAATGTCTCTTCATGCGCACGTCCAGACGGCCGTCCGCGGGCCAGCGGCCCTTCGCACGTGTGAAGCCGGGGGCGTCAACCTCGTAACGGAGGCCGCCTCGCGACGGGACTACCAGTGTCTTCGCCGATCCCAGCCAGAGACTGTGGGCGAAGAGCCAAGGCCTCGTTTCGGTGTAGGCAACATGCCAGTCCGTGATTGAATGGCTCGGGCTCAAGATGAGTTGGGTGCTTTGGGGCGTCCGGCCTTCATGCGACGCGCGGAAAAAAACGCCGGGAGCGTGGAGGCCGCTCGGGATATCGACATCGGTCGTGACTTGGGCGACCGCGTGCACGGTCCAGGTCACGACGGCTTTGGGGTATACCGCCGACGCGAAGCGGCAGTCGCCGGCGGGCACCGGGAGCGCTAGATTCCTGCCTGGATCCACCAGGGTGCGGATGCTGTAGTCTCTGGCGTCTGCCGGCCAGCGGTAGATCGCCGCAGGGTACGGGTGCGGGTTGTGCACCTGAAGAACGGGCAGGCCGGCTCCGAGACGAACCACGACATGCCTGTGGCCGCCGTGCTCGGGGAGGACGATCGTTTTCGCGACCAGACGGCGATGACCGCCATGTCGCAGCCTTAGCCGAACCCGGGTGCGGCCGGGCCAGATCGGAATCGTGAGAACATCGAGCTCAGGCGGCCACGACCCGTTCGTCCGCTGGTACGAGGGGGCGTGGGATAGCACACCGGCCCACGGTGGCGGTTCAAGCGAAGAGGCCGCCCACAACAAGCCGAGTTCAGCTTCCCGCGCCCGTTCGAGTTCGAGGAGGCACGGCGGATCGAGGCGGATGCACACCGCCTGCGGCGGAACGACGATGAGCGGGGCCACGCCGGGCATGTTGGGCTTGATCTCGTACGCTTGGCCCCGAACGAGCCCGGTGATCCGGAATCGTCCGCGTGGGCCTGTCGTGCGGGTGGCCCGCATTCGCGATTGGGCCGGGGCGTTCGGGCCGGGCACAATCTGCCGCGACAATGCCATGCCGACGCCGGCCAACGGTACGCCGCGCGTGGTCTCAACGATCCCTTCGAGCGCGGCGGTGCCTGAAGACGGCGGGCCGGGCCGCGCGGGTTCCGTGATCCCAAGCGCGGTGTGCGTCCGCGCCTCCCCGGCCACTGCCGACTTGCTGGCGCGGGCGGGGACCCTTGCGGTGTCCACGGTTCGGTCCGACCGCCGCCCGGTTGCTTTCGGCCAAACGAACACGGCGGCGAGCGCGAGCGATGTGGCGAGGACGAGTCCAAGAGCGAGGCGATGCTTCACGTTGTTGCCCGCATCGTAGGCACAAACATCGCCGTCCGTATGCTTCCCCTACCTGGGTTTCCCTGCCTTGGCGTGGGCGACGACGAGGCGGACCGTTACGTTGTTTGCCTTGACGCCCAGGTTCCGGATTTGTTTCCAGTCCGCCCAGGACTTGGAGGAGCCGGAGAAGCTCTTGCCCGGCTGAAGGGTTCCCGGGATGAACGCCCACATGTGTGCCGGGGTGCCGTCGTCGCGGGGGATCGGACGGCCCTTGGTGTCGACGAAGTCGCAGCGAATCTGGACGTTGCGTAGCGGCGTCGTGCTGGTGTTCGTGACCGTGTAGTCGTAGACGCTCTTGTCCTTGCGGTACGCGCCGCGCACCTTGACGTACTTGAGGACCGATGCGTTCACGGCGGCAAGGATCGAGCAGGAGTAATGCGTGACCTTGTTGCGGTCGATGCCGAGTTTTTTCATTTCCGACCACGGGATCCACGCGAAGCGCATCTTGTAGGCTTCGCCGGGCTGCAGGACGAGGTGCACATTGCGCGTCTTGACGCCGAGTACCGTTTGTTTCTTGCCGACCGTGCGAATGACCTTGATCCGCGCCTGGAGGTCCATCAGCGGTGTCCTGCCGGTGTTTTTGAAGATCACGCGGGAACTCGGCGCGTACGCACTCTTCGAGTTAACCGAACCCTCGTACGACACCTTGACGAGCCGGCCGAGCTGGATGGACGGCATGAGGGAGACGCGTCTGGGGCGTATCTTTTTCGGGGGCGGCTTCCGCGTCTTGTTTTCCATGCGTCGGCGGAGTGCGAAGACCTGCCAGAACTGCCACCTCTTCGCGATGTTGCCCGTCTTGACCGCGAACGACCACACAAAGCCGAGGGTGGTGCTCGACAGTACTTCGGCAAACAGGCTGGGGTCGTACTGTGTTCGCACGATCGCGTCTACGTCGGCGAACGGCAGGGGCACGGGCTTTTGGCGCTTGAGGCGGCCGAAGAATCCCCGCGGATCCGATGCCTTGAAGTGCGCGAACGCGAGTGCGGGCCGTCCCGCCTTTTCCCATGCGAAACCCAGCTGTGCGTGAGCGTCCCTGCGCCACGCCGACCAGTGGCGCGACAAGAGTACGGCGGCGCGTACGGCGCGGGTCGTGTATCGCGGTCCGAGCTCGGTTGCGAGTTTGCTGGCTCGCCGAAGCGTACCCACCCACGGCTTGCCGCCTTGCTTCAGGGAGAGTTCGATGGCTCGTTCGCTGTGCTTGAGGGCCGCCTCCTTGCGTGCGGGCCGGCCGGCGAGGTATCTCGAGTAGGCGTCGAACACTTTCGCGTTGTCCGGGTGACCCGCCACGACTTTTTCGAACTCGCGCTCCACGTTCGCGTGGTCGTTCTTGCGCCGGTAGTACTCCGCTACGCCGAAACCGCCGTCGATGCTCGTTGGATCGAGGCGCAACGACTCGCGGTACGCCTTGAGCGCTGCGTCCGATTCCTTGCGGTCAAACCGGATCAGGCCCTCGAGCTGCCACACGTCGGGCTGGCTTGCGCCGCCGTTTTTCTTGGACCGTTCGACGTCCTCCAACGCCTCGTCCAGGCGCTTCGCGCGGCGCAGCGCGGCGGCGCGGTGGTAGTAGCCCCACGGGCTGTCGGTCTTGACGGCGACGGCGCGGTCGGCGAACCCGATCGCCTCGTTGATCTTCTTGGTGTGCCGTACCCGCTCGACGAGCGTGCGGAAGCTGCGGGGCTCGAAGCCAAGCGCGAGGTCGAGTTCGGCGAGCACTCCCTTCGTGTCGTTGGTCTGCCGTGCGTACAGGTGGCGCAGGTAGTGGTAGTCGGCGCGGTGGACCCGCGACAGTTTCCGCACGCGCGCCGCGACGTAGTCGAGTTCCACCTTCGCCGCATCGAGATTGGAGCCCATGAGCATTTCGGCCAGCTCAAGGTGCGCGGGCAGCGGCGGGTCGCGGTGCAGGGGGTAGTAGCGCAGTTGCGGGAAGTGGTGCAGCGCCCAGTCGATCGGCGACGCGAGCTGGTGGCCGAGCTGCTCGCCGACGACGCGCGTCTCGCCCTTGATCGCCAACCCGCCCGCGGTCGTGAGGCCGACGACGCCGCCGGTCACGAGACTGATCAGGGGGCCGCCGCTGTTGCCCTTTTGAATGTTGATGGTTGCGCGAATGCGGTCGAGAACCTGCGCGTCGCCGGACTCCTGCCGGTAATCCAGCCGCGTGATCGCGCCCTGCGTCGGCGTAAGAAAGTCCACGCCGAACCGGCTCGGCAGCGGAAAGCCGAGCGCCAAAACCGGATCGCCGTCCTTGACCAACCCCGTAGCCCGCGTGCGTCCGGTGCGGCACAGCGGCAGCGAACGATACGGCGTCTTTCGGGGCGGCAACTTGAGCAGGGCCAGATCGATGAACGGCTCGGACTGGTAGACCGTGCCGACCAGCGTTGCAGGTGAACGCCGGTTCTTCGCGCCTTTCGGCTTCGGCCCGACGCGCGAATCCCAAACGAGCTCGAACTTCGGGGCGAGCTGCATCTTCGACCGCTCCGTGCACGTGCCGTGATCTTTCTTGCGGCAGATGACGTGGTGGTTGGTCAGGACGTAGCCGTCCTCGCGCACGATGAAGCCGCTGCCGAATCCGGTCGCGTTGCCAAAGAGCGACCGCACGTGGACGACGCTCGGGCGGAAGCGTTCGATCGCCTCGGTCGGGCTCAGCGTCTGGCGCAGGCGGAAGAGCCGTTTTTGCCCGGGGAACGTGCGAAACGTGCGCAGCGCGCGCCGCAGGATCGGTCCCCACTCCGCCACCTTGGCGCGCGGCGCGAGAAGCTGAATGACGAACTCGACGTCCTCATCGACGACGCGCACCATCAAGAGCGCGCACGGCGTTTCGCGAAACGTGCCGTACAGGAGCTGCTCGACGCCGGGCCGCCCGTCCACGGTCACGGCCTTCGCTTCGTACGCGGGCTTAAGCGCGTACCGCCGGTTGATCGCCAGGAACACGGGCAGACTGCGCCGGTGCCGCTCGAGCAGCGATTGGCTCGAGGGCCTGCGGCCGATCATCTGGACATCGATGCCGGTCGTGAAATCGCCGGGCCGCTTGACCGTTTGCGGCGACAAGATCACGTGCAGCCCGTTCTTGTCATGAAACGTGACCGCCTTCCACCCGTCGGGCCGCTGCACGGCGAAGAGCCCATGGTCGGTGGTGTACAGCGCGAACCCGGGGTAGACGTAGCGCCCCTCGAGCGCCCGCACTACATCCGCGTTCGCCCCCGCCCGCCTCAGATCGAGTTTTTGCCGCGCCGAAAGCACGAGCCCAGGCCCGGCGCCGAGAATGTGATCGACGATCTCGGCCACGGGCCGCTTCTCGCGCAGCATGCGCAAGACGGTGCGCACGGTCAGCGACGACCCGGACCCAAGCTGCTCGCGCAACGCAGAAAGCAGCGCCTCACCGGCCCCCAGCGCCTTGAGCCGATCGAGATCGCCGGACGAAAGCACAACATCGTCCGCCTGCCGCACAAGCACGACGATGCGCTCCTGATCCTTTTCGGTCTCGAGCAGGAACTTGAGATCGTCCAGCGTCAGCCGATCCCCAGCCACCGCAAACGAAAAAAGAAACCCAACCGCCAGCAGGCAAAGAACACGACGCGTCACGCCAAAGATTCTAGCGCAGAACCAAGCCCGCCCCGAAGCTACGTCAGGAACGGACGGCGATGTTTGTGGGGGCATGCCCCCGCGGCCCGCAGTCCAACGCGCCCGGCGGGCGGGTACAATCGGTGCGATGTTGGCGCCGGGCGGACACACGGAGAAACGCTAGTGCCGGGAGGGCAGGCTCCGTATCGGGTGTTCGTCAGCGCGGTCAGCCGGGAGCTCGGCGCCGAGCGTTTCGACGTTGCCCGAGTCTTGCGCCGCAAGGGGCTGCATGTCGATGTGCAGGACATGGCGTTTCGCCAGGGGCCGGGCACGCTCTTGGCGAAGCTGACAGCTACGATCGATCTGTGTGACGCCGTGGTCTGCCTCGTAGGCGAGACCGAAGGCGCGGGTCCGAGCGCGGAGGCGGTGGCATCCATCGAGTGCCCGACGTACGCCCGATATCTCCGAGAGAGCGGCCAAACAGACGCTTCCTACACGCAGTGGGAGCTGCTCCTCGCGCTCGACGCTGGCTGCGATTTCTATCTGTCCTTCACGCCGGACGATGATGCCGCGCCGGACTCTCGCCAGCTTGCCTTTCGGCGTTGGCTATTCAGCCAGGGGCAGGACTATCAGCGCATCACGAGTCGGGAACAGTTGATCGAGGACGTACTCGTCCTCGACTTGCCCACGCTGGCCTTGACGAAGCCTCAAAACCTCCCGTATCCGTCGCTCGGTGATTTGTTCAAGGGACGCGAGAGTTTCCTCGGGACGCTGCGGAACCGTTTGGTGCGGCCTTGAATAGGGGCAGCCGCAATCTATCCCAACCAAGCCATCCACGGGCTGGGCGGAACGGGCAAGACCCGCGCCGCGGTGGAGTACGCCTGGCGCTTTGCCGACGAGTACTCTGCATGTCTGTTCATCTCCGCGCCAAGCCCGGAGGAGTTCCGCCGCAATCTCGCCGAGCTGACAACCGAGCTCGGAATCGCCGCAGGAGTCACGGAGGAACAAGGCCGTTTTCAGGCGACCCTCGACTGGCTGGGTCGCGACAATCAAGCCGAGTGGCTGCTCATCCTCGACAACGTGGACACCGACGATGTGGCGGTCGAGGTCCGAGCACATCTCCCGCGCCTAGCAAAGGGCCATGTGATTGTCACCTCGCGCCTTTCGAATTGGGCGGGTGGCGTCGAACCGATGGAGTTGGGCGTACTGGAGCCGGAGGACGCGACGAAGTTTCTGCTGGAGCGAACGAACGGACGCTCGAAGCAGGATGACGACGTTGCGCAGGCAGAGGGATTGGCAAGAGACCTCGACGGATTGGCGCTGGCACTTGAGCAAGCCGGCGCGTTTGTCGTTGCACGACGCAAGAGTCTCGCCGAATACAGAAGGCGCTGGAACGAAGCGGACAAGAAAGTCCATGAATGGTTCAAGCCGGAGGTCAGCCAGTACCCGAAGTCGGTCGCCAAGACATGGCAAACAACGTTCGACGAACTCTCCACCGCGGCCCGCGCGCTGCTAAGGATTCTCTGCTGGCTGGCCCCCGATCCGCTACCGAGCTTCCTGTTCGATGGCGCGATCGTTGGCCAGGGAGGGATAAAGCTCGGAGCCGATGACGACGCCGCCGCGGAGGACGCGCTTGAGGAGCTGATCCGATACTCGTTCCTCCAACCGGCAAAGGAAGCGGAGTTTGAGAGTCCGGGTCAGATCCACCGGGTGTTCGCAGCGGTGACACGCAGTCGGGAACCGAATCCGGAGCAGACGTTCGCTGTGGCGGTTGCGCTGGTCGAAGCTGCCGCCCAAGGAAGTCCTCAGGACGTGCGGACATGGCGGGTCTGGGATCCTTTGCGCGCGCATGTTGCCCAAATCCTCGCGGTAGCGGAGCAACGTGGGCACACGAAGTCCACGACGCGCCTGATGAGCCAGCTAGCGCTTCTTTTCATGGTGAAGGGAGACTCCGGCGAAGCGGAGCCGCTGATGCGTCGTACGCTGTCGGTCGCCGAGTCTTCGTACGATGCGGGCCACCCTGAGGTCGCAAGGGCTCTGAACGACCTGGCCTCGTTGCTTGGCGGGACGAGCCGCTTCGTCGAGGCGTAGCCGTTGATGCGTCGTGTGCTGTCGATCTACGAGTCCTCGTACGGTCTGGACCACCCGAGGGTGGCGAGCGCCCTGAATAATCTGGCATCGTTGCTTAAGGCGACCAATCGCTTCGTCGAGGCGTAGCCGCTGACGCGTCGTGCGCTGTCGATCGACGAATCTTCGTACGGTCCAGACCACCCTACAGTCGCAAGGGATCTGAACAACCTAACCACGCTGCTTCTGAGCACGAACCGCCTTGTCGAGGCGGAGCCGCTGATACGTCGTGCGCTGTCGATCGACGAGTCTTCGTACGGTCTGGACCAACCTGCGGTCGCAAGGGATCTGCACAACCTGGCGCATTTGTTGCAATCGACGGATCGCTTCCTCGAGGCAGAGCCGTTGATGCGTCGTGCGCTGTCGATCTACAAGTCTTCGTACGGTGCGGGCCACCCTGAGGTCGCAGGGATTCTGAACAACCTGGCTAGGTTGCTTCAGTCGATGAATCGCTTCGTCGAGGCGGAGCCTCTGATGCGTCGTGTGATCGAGATCATCTGCAAGTTCACGCGCTCGACCGGGCATCTTCACCCGAAACTTCGGTTGGTCGTGGCCAACTATCGAGGGCTGCTCACCGCGATGGGCGTCGATCGCGCCGAGGCCATGAGGCGACTGACCGAGGCGGGTTTCGATCCCGCTTGGCTGAAGACACCGGACAATTCGGATTCGTAGTTCTTTGCCCCCGTTGTCCGGGGGGGCACGGTCATCGCCGTCCCGTGTTCGCGCTCCGTGTGTCGGTGCGAGCGGGCCCGTTTGCTGCGTGCGTGCTTCGTCTTCAATCTCGCGGCCCGTGCACCCACACCGGGACCGAGCTCGCGGCGGCAGCCGATTGGCCTTTCACCCATACTCGGGCGTGGTATTGGCCGGGGACCAGCTTCACCGGGATCAGGAGTTGGACCTTGGTCGGGGTCTTGGCGGGGAGCTTGATCTTGCGGGTTATTCGGACCCAGTTGTTCGAGCGCTTGTAGGCTCGCTTGAACGATTCTTCCGCGTCGTTCAGGCGCGGCTGGACGGCGGGCGTGCGTTCGGCCAGCAACTCCACCGTGGATTCGCCGGCGATGGGGGACTCGATTGTCAACGTGAGCGGCAGACCGATGGTCGTGCGCTTGCTGGCCGTGATCTTGGCTCGCTTCGGGTGGGGGAGGCGCATCGCCGGGTCGCCCAGCAGGTTGAAGAGCCACAGGTTTTCTTCGCGTTCGATCTTGCGGTCTTTGGCGCTGGGCTTGTAGGCGAAGGCCATCAGCTCCATGTACTGGCGCGTGCGGTCTTGCGGCTTCGGTTTGGCGAGGCGCACCTTGGCACGTTGGAGCACCTCGCCGATCGTGGATACGCGGTCCTGAAACATCGCCTCCATGATTTCCTTGGACAGGATGCCGTTGGCGTACGGCATGGACACACGCGACGCGGCCAGAATCGCGACCGGTCCTTGCGGCTGCTTGAGTACGACCTCGGCGAGGCTGTCCGGGGCGCCGTCGAAATGGCCGGTCGAACACGCGCAAAAGTACGCGATCGGGGCGCCGTGGCGGGCCTTGAGTTCGTACGCGTCGTCCTCGGTCATGATGCGGTAGCGCTTGCCCTTGTAGCGCACGCGGTCGAGCCGACCGCGACTGCCGTGACCGATGTACGCCACGATCAGCGCGCCCTCGTTGAACCGTTCGAGCGTCACGTCGCGGATCGACGCGGGCGGCGGGCAAAACGGCGACGTCGGATTGCCGAACGTCACGTGCAGGTCGTACGACGGCGCGACCAGGTCCTTGAGGAACTTCGTGGTGACCATCTCGATGGCCGCGTCCTGAAAAAACCCGAAGCCGCCCACGCCCGCGACGATGTTGACGCGCCGCCGCCACGGGCCGAAGTCGGTGTTGTTCTCGTACGCCACAACCCTGCCCAGCATCGTGCGCGCCTCGGCCACGTTGTCCGCCGGAATACGCCCGATCGCCAAATCCGGCACGCCGTCGCCGTCGCGATCCGCAAGCCAGTTGTCGTTCGCAATCCGGGGGTCGCGCTCATACGGCTTGATCGCCACCCCCGCCCGATACCCGCAAGCAATCGCCCGCGCGTCACCCAGCAACAACACGAACCGAAGGTCCGCCCCCGCCCCCCCCACAAGCTTCTTCAGACCGGCTGCGTCCACGGACGGCGCGCGCACGAGCACCTTGTGCCCCTGCGCCTCGCGATGCTTGCGCCAAGCGCCAATCGCCGGCTGCAACTCCTTCGGCGCGATGACAAGAATGTCGTGAGCAAGCACCGGCGCAGCGAGCAGGCACAGAAGGACGGCGAAGGAACGTCTCATTGCACCCAGTCTACGCGCCGACGTACAGCGCCGCTCGGCACGACGAGCAACGTCTCGCTAACGCACGCTGCGCTTGCTGGCGAAACGGAGGCATGCGCGGATGTCCTCCGCCACCAAGTCCGGCATCTCTTCCAGTACCTGTTCGACGGAGAGGCCGTGGGCCAAGAGATCGAGCACGTCGGTCACGCGGATGCGCATGCCGCGGACACAGGGCCGCCCGCCACACTGGGCGGGATCGACGGTGATTCTCTCGGCAACGTCAGCCATGATGACTCGTATTCTACCGCAGACGGCCGCGATCGGTGTGCGCACTCGCTCAGACCGTCAACACCAGCCCGTCTTCGGCCAGCGGCAGGTTCGTGTCCGGTTCGTGCTGGATATGGGTCAGGTACACACGCCTTGGTTGCGCGTCCGCGCAAATCTCGGCGCACGCGGCGGCGTTGCAGTGCTTGTCGAACTCGCCGGTGCATTCGAGCAGCGCCAGGTCCGCGCCGCGCAATGCTTCGCGCACGCCCGGGCAGTCCGCCGTGTCGCCGCTGTACGCGAGCGTTTGTCCGTCCGCCGTGAGGCGAATGCACACGGCTTCGTCGGAGTGATCTGCGGGTAGCGTACGGACGGCGATGTTTTCGGCGACGTGTTCGAGTTCGGCGAACGAGATGATGTTGGGGGCGGGAAGCCAGCCGTCGGGGTACGCCGCGCACACGCGCTCGACGAACGCGCGCGTACCCGGCGGGCCGGCGATCGTGAGCTGGTCGTCGCGGTGCCACAGGAGCCCCGCAAGGTCGCCGGTGTGGTCGATGTGGAAGTGGCTGAGCACCACCGCGCGCAGCCGACTTGTATCGAGTCCCGCTTTGAGCGCGCGCTGATACGTGCCGGGCGAGGCGTCGAGCAGGAGCTGGCCGCCGGACCACTCGACAAGATATCCGGAGCTGGAGCGGCGGGCTGTGGGGCACGCGGCTCCGGAGCCGAGGACGGTGACAAGCATGCTCTATTAGAAGGCATGGCTGACTTGGCGGCGCCCACCGCACTGATCCCCACCGCATTGACCATTGCCGGGTCCGATCCGTCGGGAGGGGCCGGAATTCAGGGCGACCTCAAGACGTTTTTTGCGCACGGGGTGCACGGGATGGCCGTGCTTGCTGCGTTGACGGCGCAGAACGTTCGTGGGGTCTTCGGGGTGCATGACGTGCCGCCTGACTTTGTCGTGGCGCAACTCAAGGCAGCACTCGACGACCGTCCGGTCTCAGCGATCAAGACCGGCATGCTGTCCGTGCCGCTGACGATCGACGCCGTGGCGTCGGTGCTCGAACGACGCCCGCCGGCCCACCTCGTCGTTGATCCGGTGATGGTCGCGACCTCGGGGGCGCCGCTGCTGCGCGACGATGCCGTACGGATCCTGGTCGAGCGGATCTTCCCGCTCGCGAGCGTCATCACGCCGAACCTGCCGGAGGCCGAGCGCTTGCTCGGACAGCCCGTGGACGATCCGATGGCTGCCGCGCGCGCGCTCTTGCAGCTCGGGCCGAAGGCGGTGCTGCTCAAGGGGGGCCACGGAACCGGCGACACCGTTTTGGACGTGCTCGTCGGCGATGGGGTCGAGCAGCGCTGGGTCGAACCGCGCATCGATACCGATCAGACCCACGGCACCGGTTGCGCGCTCGCGGCGGGCCTCGCGGCGCGGCTGGCGCACGGCGATTCGTTGCCTGACGCCGTGACGGCGGCGCGCGCGTTTGTCCGCCGCGGGCTCGAGCACGCAGCGCATGGCGCGGTCAACCATTTGGCCATGTCCGGAGGGCTGGCGATGAGGACTCGACCGTGAAGCTCGCGTTCGTGGGGTGCGGGGCCGCCGGGCGCGTCTTGGGGATTGCGTGGCGTCGCGCGGGCCATGAGATTGGCGTGGTGCGCACGCGTTCGGCCGCGTCCGCGGCAAAAAGCATCGCCGTCCTTGGCTGTGGTTCTACGGATGGCTCACTTGAACAGGCCGATGTCGTCGTGTTTGCGACGCCCGACGACGCGCTGGCAACCGTCGCGAAAGAGCACACGCTGCGCGTCGAACAGGTCGCGTTGCATCTTTCCGGCGCGCATCCGTCCACCGTACTCGTGCCGACCGGGGCGCGCACCGCCGGTCTGCATCCGCTGCGCGCGTTTGCCGACGTCGAGAGCGCGCTTGCGGCGCTGCCCGACACGCACTGTTTCGTCGAAGGCGAGGCGGTCGATGTTGCCGAAGCGCTCGCGCGCGATCTGACGCCGCACGTCGCGCGCATCGCGACCGACAAGAAAGCGCTTTATCACGCGGCCGCGGCGATCACGTCCAACTACACCCTGGCGCTCGTTGCGTGGGCGCTGGAGCTGTTTCGCGAGGCGGGCGTGGACGGCGATTCCGCGTTGGCCGCCTTGTTGCCGCTCGCGCGCGGCAGCCTCGACAACCTCGAGGCGGTCGGACTTCCGGACGCGCTGACCGGTCCGGTCGCGCGCGGTGACACAGAAATCGTGAGCGCACACCTTGCTGCTCTTTCCCCGGAAGACCAAACGCTCTACGCGGAACTGGTGCGCGCAACGTTGCCGCTCGCCGCCGAAAAGGGCGGGTTGACCGAGGAAGGTTCGACCGCGATTCGCCGCGTGCTGGGGGGCTAGCGCGTTCGCTGCATCGTTGTGTGGGCGGCCGCGCCCGGGAACTTGTTTTCAGCCACAGAGCACACCGAGATCACGGAGAGACTCGCTGAATGCCATCCACCAATCGCGGACTGCCGAAGTTGATGACCAGGCCACGCTTCAATCCTGTGCTCTTCAGGTAGGACCCCTCGATCGCCGCGGCGATGATCTGCTCGGTGAGCGGATCTCTCATCTCTGTGACCTCTGTGGCAAGACCGCCCACGCTACTTCGACGAGTCCAGGAGTCCGTAGCGGGCGATCCACGCAGGGAGTTTGGCGATGCCCATCAGCTGCGCTGGCGTGACGGTCTCGCCGGCGAGTTCCGGGGTCAGCGACAGCACGTTGTTGACGGCGTCGCAGAACGCGTACAGCGTCGCATGGTCCGGCGTGTCGCTGCCGTTCAGGAGCGCGTCGAGCGTGGCCGGTTCCATGGCCAACGCCACGGCGACATTGCGCGGATCGACGTACGTTTCCGCCGTGACTGCGTCGACGACGCAGCGGGTTCGGCGCGTTCACCACTCGTGAATCTTCACGGTCTAAGAGTACATCGAATCGATCAGATCTGAATAGCGTTCCGCGATCACGTTGCGGCGCAGCTTCAGCGTCGGCGTGAGCAGGCCGTTTTCGACGGCGAACGGCTCGGGCAAGAGCGCGATGCGATTGATTCTCTCGAACGAGCGCAGTTCGCGCGTCGCGGCGCGGATGTCGTCGCGATACGCCTCAATCAACCGCGCATCATCCGCGTCCAACCGCGCATCGTCCGCGTCCGCCGAGGGCACAACCAGCGCGCCGAGGTTCTTGCGATCCTGGCCGACGACGATGACCTGCGCGACGCCGGGCACCTGCAGAATGCAGTGTTCGATCGGCTCGGGCTCGACGTTCTCCCCGCCCGAGAGCACGATGGTCTCCTTGGCGCGTCCGACAAAAATCAGGTCGCCCTGTTCCGTGACCTTGCCGAGGTCCCCGGTATCGAACCACCCGGCGTCATCGAGAACCGAGCGCGTCAGATCCTCGTCCTTGTAGTACCCGCGCATGACCTGCGGGCCGCGCACGAGGAACGTCGCGTTGTCTCCGACGCGGATTTCGGTCTCCGGTGCGGCGCGCCCGATGGTGCCGACAATGTTGTCCCCGGCCACGCGCAACGCGACGACGGGTGCGGTCTCGGTGAGCCCGTAGCCGACGAGCAGGCTCACGCCGACGTCGGCGAAGAACTGGTCGATGTGTCGCGGGAGGTAGCCGCCGCCGCTGACGCCGTGCTTGAGGCGCCCGCCGAGTGCCGCCGCGACCTGTCTGTAAAACAGCGCCTTGCCGAGCAGGTGGGGCGGCAGACCGAGCGGATTGCGTGCGCGCCAGCGCCGCGTGCCGCGGCAGGCCGAGCGAAACAGCTTCGGTGCGAGGCCGCCCTTCTTGTCGATCGCGTCGCACACCCCGCGATACAGCGCCTCCCAAACGCGCGGCACCGCGGCGAAGAACTGCGGTTGATGCTTTTGCAGGTCCTGCTTGAGCCGCCGCTTGTCGCTGTAGACGAACACGTTGCCCGCGGCAAACCCGCACAGCTCGACGGTCTGCTCGAACGTGTGCCAGCTCGGCAGGATCGATACCCAGACATCGCCCGGCTGCATATCGACGAGCGTCGGCAGGTAGCGAATGTTGTGCGCGATGTTTTGCTGCTCCAGCATGACGCCCTTGGGCCGCCCGGTCGTGCCCGAGGTATAGAGCAGGACGGCGAGGTCGTTCGGAGCGGCGCGCGCGCCGTAGCCGGCAAGCGTGTCCGCGTCGCACGCGACCGGCGCAGGAAAGGCATCGCCGTCCGTACGCGTTACCCTCAAGGTGTCCGGCAGCAGGGAGGCCGCGCGTTCGGATCCGGCGAAGGCGTATTTGCATTCGGAATGCAGCAAGATCGAATGGAGCTCACGGACGGCGATGTCTTCGCCACGGGGAACGGCGACGGCGCCGATCGCGAGGCAGGCGGCGTAGACGTGAAACCACCGGGGGCTGTTCTCGGCCACGATGGCCACCCGGTCGCCGGGACCGATGCCGTTTTGGCGCAGGAACAGCGCGACGCCGTGGATCGCGTCGGTCGCCTCGGCGTACGTCCAGGTCCGGTCGCGCCGAATCTGCATCGGGTGGTCCGCAAAACGCGCTAGGGCAGCGAAAAGATGGCCGTTGATCGTGTCCGTGCGCGTTTTGGTGCTCATTTGGGCCTGTCGGTTGCGTGGGTATACTCCTAGCCCGGGGGCAGGCCCGCAAGGAGTCCCCCCCTCTCAAGGAGTTCCTGATGAGTCTCAGCAAGTTCGACGACGACAACTTCAAGGCCGAAGTCCTCAGCTCGGATGTCCCGGTCCTGGTCGATTTCTACGCGACATGGTGCGGTCCGTGCAAGGTGATGGACCCGATTATCGAGGAACTCGCGACCGAATACGACGGGCGGATCAAGATCGGCAAGCTCAACATCGACGACGCCCCGCTCACGCCCGGCCAGTTCGGTGTGCGTGGCGTGCCGACGCTGATCTTCTTCAACAACGGCGAGCCGGTCGATCTCTTGCAGGGCCCGCGCAAGAAGCCGGAGCTCAAGACCAAGCTCGACGGGCTGCTCGTGTAGCTCCTTCGATTTTTTCACGATTCGTGCCGCACGGTCCCCGGCTGGTAGCTTTGGGCCGTGCGTTTTTTTTATTTTCTCCTGGGTGCCGGTGCGCTTTTGGGCGCCCTGGCCGCGACCCCGGCACGGGCGCAGGACGGTCCGCGGAGCCTGCCCAGCCTCGCGCGCCGGATGCGCGCCGCCAAGGACGGGGTTTTTCCCGCGCTGGTTCACATCGTTAACGTCGAGGAAAACCTCGTGCGGGGGCGGCGGCGCAAGAGCGTGTCGAGCGGGAGCGGCTTTTTCATCGACGAAAAGGGCCATATCGTCACGAACTACCACGTGGCCGGGCAGGCGCGACGGCTGTTCGTGACCCTCGCCAGCCGGCGCAAGGTCGCCGCCACGATTGTCGCGGGCGATCCGTACACCGATATCGCGGTTCTGCGGGTCGATCCCAAGGTGGCGTGGCCGGACGGCAAGCCTGTTTTCGCGCGTTTTGCCGACTCCGACCGGCTCCACGAGGGCGATTTCGTGATGGCCATGGGTTCGCCGCTCTCGCTGTCGCGCTCCCTCTCGTTCGGCATCATCTCGTGCCGTGAGCGGACGTTGCGCGCCATGCGCCTCGCCGGGCTCGAGACCGGCAAGTACAACACTTGGCTGCAGACCGATGCAGCGATTAACCCCGGCAACAGCGGCGGGCCGCTCGTCGATCTGTCCGGGCGGGTGGTGGGCGTCAACACGCGTGCGAATCTGGCGGCCAACAATATCGGCTTCGCGATTCCGAGCAATGTCGTGCGCGACGTCGTCGCCGAGCTGATCCGGCACGCGAAGGTGATTCGCTCGTCGCTGGGCCTGACACTGCAGCCGGTCGGGGCGCTGGCCGACACCGCGCTTGGGGTGGCGCCAGACGGCGTTCTCGTGGCAGCCGTGCAGAAACACTCGCCCGCGGCTCGCGCTGGGATTCGCGCGGGCGATTTCCTTGAGGCGCTTGGGGGAGTGAAGGTCGCCGTGCGTTTCGACGAGGAGTTGCCGCGTGTCTACCAGCGTATTGCGCGCCTCCCGCGCGACCTCGACACGGTCCTGACCCTGCGCCGCGCCGGACGTTCCCTGCGCGTGCCCGTACGCGCGGTGGCGCTGGCGCGCGAACTCGGTCGCGAGCTGCCGGTTGCGTCGTGGGGCGTCACGGTGCGCGGCATCACGCCGGCCATGGCGCGTGAACTCCGATTCGAGACGACCGCGGGTGTGCTGGTGACAGGGGTGCGCGCGGGCGGACTTGCCGCCGGGCGGCTTGAGCGCGGCGACGTCATCACGAACGTGCAGGGCGTGGACGTGACCGACCTCGCGGGTTTCTTGAAACTCGTGACGACATCGCTGCGCGCGGGCGACCGGCTCGTTCGCCTCAAGGTTCGCAAGGGCGCGATTCTGGACGTGACCGTCTTGCGGAGGTCCCCATGAACCGGATGAGCACTCTCGCCAAGATGACGGCCGCGGTTCCGAGGGTTCTAGTTGTCCTGGGCCTGTTGGCGGCGTCCGCGGATGCCGGCGCCGACGTGCGCGATCGGGTCTTTGTCGTTCGCGTGGTCACGGAGCAGGCGACGAACACGGGCACGCGGCGCAACACGCTGGCCGCGCCCGCCATCGTCGCGGGTCCGGACGGTCTGCTGATGGTCGTCGGCCTCGCGATCGAGCCGGACAAGGACAACCACGACACCGATGTGCGCGTGACCGCGGTCGGTCCCAAGGGTTGGGTCTGGCGGGCGAAACTCCTCGGTACGGTGGACGACCTCGAATGCACGTTCGTGCGTCTCGTGCCCGCGGACGATCGCAAGATGCCCAAACCGGTCGATCTGGAGGCCCCGCCGGAACTCGGTGTCGGTGATCCGGTGCGCCTGTTCGGGCGCCACGGTCCGCTGTTTCGGCACGCCCCGCGCGAGCGCACGCTGAAGATCGAAGCCGTGGCCCGCGGACCGCAGCGGCTTTACGCACTGTCCGCCGACGTCACGCGCTGGATCGGCAGCATGGCGCTGACCTCGGACGGCCGGCTGCTCGGTTTTTTGGATACCCGTCCGACCATGCCCGGCCGCCGGGGTGCGATGCTCGGTCTCGGCGCCCAGACGGTCGTGGTCGTGCCCGCCGACGTCTACGCCGCTGCGGCGCGCCGCCCTCCGGGCCAGGTGAAGGGCCGCGCGTGGCTCGGCGTCAACCTTGCGCCGTTCGACGAAGACCGCGAGGCGTTCTTCAGCGTGAAAGGCGACTGGAACGGGGCGCTCGTGACCGGCGTCGCCTCGGGATCGCCCGCCGCGGACGCGGGCCTGGAGGTGCACGATCTTGTACGCAGTATCGGGCCTCTGCGCATTCGCCATGAGCGCGCCGAGGACTGGAACATCATGCTGCGCGCGGTGCAGCGCCTGCCCCTCGGCCAGCCACTCGAGTGCGACGTGGTGCGATTCACGCGAAGGGCGGACGGCGAGTACGACGCCAAGGAAATCAAGCGCACGCTCACGCTGCGTGAGCGGCCGCTCGCTTTCGCCGAGGTCGAGGAACAAGAGGTCGCGGATCTCGGAATCAAGGTCAAGCCGCTCACCGACGACTACCGCCGCACGCTGCGTCTCGGCTCGGGCATCGACGGCGTTGTCGTGACCCGAATTGCACGCGCCGCGCCGGTCCAGTTGGCCGGATTGCGGTCCGACGACATCATCCTGCGCGTGGACGAGCACCCGGTGCCCGACGTCGCGACCCTGAAGCGGGTCGCCACCGCCGCCAAGAAGGCGAAGCGCAAGAAGATCGCGCTGTTCGTCCGGCGCGGCCGGCGGACGTTGTTTCTGGCCGTCGATACGAACTGGTGATGCGGGCAATGCCCCGGACCCACGCGAGAGCAGAACCAAGACCGACCACAGGAACGGACGGCGATGTTTCTGGCCTCGCCCGGTCACCGGAGCGTGACGACGACCATGATCTATGCGCTGCCCCCTGAATCGACGGCAGTGATCCTCGACTCTCGTCTTATGCAGCAGCGCCGTGCAGTCTATCCCGGCCGCGCCTGACCGGCCCGTCCAAAACCGCACGCGGAGCCGTCTTCGCGGCACTCCCCGGAGTCTGCCGATTCGAGATAGACTGTACGAATGCGCAAGACCCTCGTATTGTGCGGAACCGCATAATGTAGTAGTTGGGCGGACGAGGAGAAGTTCTTGCCACAGAGATCACAGAGATCACAGAGGTCTCAGAGATGAGAGATCGAAGCGTGGCTGGTCATCAACTTCGGCAGTCAGCGATTGGTGGGTTGCATTCAGTGAGTCTCTTCTCTCTGTGATCTCTGAGTCCTCTGTGGCTGAAAACCAGTTCCCGGGCGCGGCCGCCCGACAAGCCGATGCAGCAGGCGGCCTTCGGCCGCCGCTGATCGGCCAAGGCGTTGGACGGCCCTTCTGGCACTGGAGTGGTCTTCCCCCTATCAGGAGGTACACATGCACCAAGTCATTATGAAGGTCGCCCTCGTTCCGGGGAGCCAGGAAAAGACGAAGACGTTTTTCGAGACCACTCTCCTGGACGTGTTGAGCGAGTTCAGCAGTTGGCGCGGGGCGACGCTGGCGGTCGATTCCGAAACGAACGAGATCGTGGTTGTCGGGTCGTGGGCCGACGCTGAAGAGATGCGGTCGTGGCTTGCCGACCCGAGGCATAGCGATCTCATGGGGCAGCTCGCGGAGTCCTTCGCGGGGCCGCCCGCAGTGACCATCGCGGAGGTCGTGACGGAGGTGGGCCCTCGTGCAGCCCGGTAGTCGAGCGCGCGTGGATTTGGAGGACAGCGTCCTTCATCGATTCGGGAGGGCGAACTACCCTGGACCGCATCTGATTCGCCGACCCTGCCCGCCTGACAAGCCGCTGCCGCCGACGAGCGACGGGCGCGCGAACTGCGAGTGCGGTAGCATGGGGACGGCCGCTCGCGGCTGAGCGGCGGAGTCGTCAGGCACATCGAGCAAACCAACAGCGATCCTCGTGCTCGCCACGCCGGAGATCGGGGAGCAGAGTGCACGAAAGTGGGCGGATTCCTCCGCTGACGAGCGTGTTCTTCGGGCCATCAACGGGCATGAGGTGCGGGTTGCGGAGCGCGACGGTGTTGCTGTCGGCTGGGTCGAAATCGACAAGGCCCGTGTTGAGGGTATGTACGTCGGCCCAGACCAGGCCCGCGGCGGTGTAGGTTCGACGCTCTTGCTCCATGCCGAAGACCGGATTCGATCGGCGGGCCATGCCGCCGTAGCGCTGGACGCAAGCTGGAATGCCGAGGAGTTTTATCTCCGTCGAGGATACGAGCCGCAATCGCAATGCCGGACCGATGCGGGTCGACCGATGAGGAAACGGCTACGTGGCAGCGCCATCTGACAAGACGCTGCAGCCGACGAGCGGTGGGCGAGTGAGCAGCGAATGAGGTAGCATGACGTCCGCCGCGCGCGGCGGAGCGGCGCCTCGTTCACATTCCTCAGGAGCCTCAAAGATGATCAAGTTCGTTATGTGCCTGGCGCGCCATCCGGAGATGACCCGCGAAGAATTCCGGGACTACTGGATGAACAAGCATGGCCCGTTCTTCATGAGCAACGCGGAGGCGATGGGGGCCAGGAAATACGTGCAGTCACACACCCTGGACACACCACTGAATGAAGGTCTCAGGGACTCCAGAGGGATGCTGCCCGAGTACGACGGTGTTGCTGAAGTCTGGTTCGAGTCCGAAGCGGCACTGGTGGATGGAATGAGTTCGCCTGAAGGACAGAAACTGGGCGCGGCCCTGCTGGAGGATGAGGGGAATTTCATCGACCATTCGAAGTCATCGGCGTTCATCGTTGAAGAGCACGAGTTTTAGGCGGGGCCGCGAACGGTGAGCGCGACGGGTGGGGCATCCCAGACAGGCCCGGACAACCCCGACACGCCGGGCGGGCAGGACCACGCGGACAGGCAGGACAAGGCGGAGATCTACCGCGCGATGCTCGTCCAGTTGCGCGGGTTGCTCGATGGGTGCCCGACGCCCGTGGCGGCGATGGCTTCGACCGCGGCGCTGCTGCGCGACACCTTTTCCGAGATGTTCTGGGTCGGGTTCTATCTGCCGGCTGATGACGGGTCGCTCACGGCCGGTCCCTACCAGGGTCCGCTGGCCTGTCTGCTCCTGCCCGCGGGCCGCGGCGTCTGCGGCAAGGTGTACAAGTCGGGCCGGACCGAGATCGTCCCCGATGTGCATGCCTTTCCCGACCACATCGCCTGCGACAGTCGCAGCCGGAGCGAAATCGTGGTCCCGGTCTGCCGCGGAGGCAAAAGTATCGCCGTCCTTGACTGTGATTCGGAGCGGATCAACGCCTTCGACGAGATCGATCGAAAACACCTCGAGGCCGTCGCGCGGTTGGTCGAGCCGACGTTGTGAAAACGACTCGTATCGAGACCAGATTCTCCGATTTAGGACATCCGTCGGCGCAGGGGACACGCGCGGCGGACTGTGTCAGACCCTTACAGTTACCCATAAGGGAAACGGCAAAAGAAACGGGACGGGACCAAAAGGCCCCGCCCCGAGGTTTACGGCGCCGGAAGCGGGTGTGTGGGTGGGGATAGGGTACGGTACGGAAGAGGGAAATCGGCGCCGATTTGTAGTCCCGACGGCTGTAAATGCCGGTGTATGCGGAGGTTGGAAGGCCAGAGGTTGGGTCTTTGCTGTAGGAGCAAGTTGGTGGAGCCAGCGCGCGAGCGCGCCGGACTCCCCGGCATCCACCGTCAGGTTTGGTCTCTTAACTTGTCAATCTACCCCTACATACGCATACCGCGTGCCGAATGGATGTCTCGATTCTGCCGTGCACCGGATTTCTTTGGTGCCCTGTATGGGGCAGGAGTGGCCTGAAGCGTGAAGAAAGGGAGCCAGGTCTTTGGGGGCAAGACCCTCTACCCGTTCCAGGAGCGGGCGGTCGCGGCGCTGGATGCCGGGCGCTCCGTTCTGGTGGCGGCGCCGACGGGCGCGGGCAAGACCCTGATTGCGGACTACGCGATCGAGCTGGCGTTTCTGGAGGACCGGCGCATCGTCTACACCGCGCCGATCAAGGCGCTGTCCAACCAGAAGTTTCGCGACTTTCGGACCGACCACGGCGACGACGTCGGCATCATGACCGGCGACGTCACGATCAATCCGGACGCCCCGCTGATCATCATGACCACGGAGGTCTTTCGAAACACGATCTTTGAGAGTCCCGAGCGGCTCGACAAGGTCACGTGGGTGGTGTTCGATGAGGTGCACTACCTCGACGATCCGGAGCGGGGCACCGTATGGGAAGAATCGCTGCTTTACGCACCCCAGCACATCGGCGTCCTGGCGTTGAGCGCGACGATCCCCAATATCGACCAGCTCGCGGGCTGGATGAGAAAGACCCGCGGTGTCGAGGTCGACGTTGTCACCGAAGAGGAGCGGCCGGTTCCGCTGCGCCACTATTTCTATCTCCGTGACGTCGGTCCGAAGGAGCTTGGGCAGCTCAAGGGCGTGCTCCACAAGCCGCCGAACAAGCGCCGTTTTCGCCGCGAGGGTTATCCGCGCCAACCGCTCTCGTACGTGATTCGCGAGAACTGGCTGCCCGCCCTGTACTTTGCGTTCTCCCGGCGGGACTGCGAGCGCCTCTGCGAGCGCTTCGCCAGCCGCGAGTCCCTCGTCACCAAGGAGGAACGCCGGTTCCTCTTGTCGCACTTCGACGATCTCGCGCAGCGCTACGAGGTCGATGGCCAGCCGGGAACAAAGCGTCTGCGGCGCTTCGCGAGCCAGGGCGTGCTCTATCACCACGCCGGGCTGCTTCCCATCCACAAGGAAATCGTCGAGCGCCTGTTCACGACCGCGGCTATCAAGCTGCTGTTTGCCACCGAAACGTTCGCCCTCGGCGTGAACATGCCCGCCAAGTGCGTGGTCTTTGACCGACTGCGCAAGTACGACGGCGTGGAAGTGCGCTGGATGAAGACGCGCGACTACATGCAGATGGCGGGACGCGCGGGCCGGCAGGGCATCGACGACGAAGGCATTGTCCTGTCCCGGCTCGACATGCGCGAGGCCGAGTGGCAGCCGCTCAAGCGCATCACGGAGGGTGTTGCGGAACCGGTCCGCAGCCGATTCAACCTGGCGTACTCGACCCTGCTCAACCTCTACCTGCGCCTCGGCAGCAAGGTGACCCAGGCGTACGACCGCAGCTTCGCGCACTACCAGGAAACGAAAAAGGAGCGCGCGCAGGCGTCCCCGCGCAACCGCATGATCGCCCTGCGCCTGCGCGTCCTGAAGGCGATGGGCTACATCGACGGCGACGCGCTGACGCCGCGGGGCAAGCTCGCGCGAATGATCAACGGCTACGAGATCGCGGTCACGCAGCTCTACTTCGCCGGGATCTTCGAGCACGCATCCGCCGAAGAGCTCGCCGCGATGTTTATCGGGATGGTCTACGACCCGCGCAAGGGCGACGACACCGACTACGTCCAAATCCCCCAGGAAAAAGACGTCGACGGGGAGCTGAAGCGCTGGCGCAAGGAGGAAAAAAAACAGGGCATCGAAAACCGCACGCGCGGCATCGACTTCTCCCTGAACGCGGTCGCCTTCGCCTGGTCCAAGGGCATCCCGTTTTCAGACCTGGGCCGGCTGACGAGCGTGACCGAAGGCGACATGGTGCGCACGCTGAGAATGGCGCTCCAACTGATGCGCCAACTCCGCCGCGTCCTGGAACAAGACGACCCCCTCCGCGACAAACTGCGCGAAGCCGCGGACAAGATCGACCGGGATGTGGTGGATGCGCGTCGGCAGTTGGAACTCGGGTGACGAGAATCCGGAGGCCGGATTCTCGCTAGCATGACCGAAGCCTACGGACGGCGATGTACGCGC
This sequence comes from Planctomycetota bacterium, assembly GCA_021776735.1. Classification (GTDB taxonomy): domain Bacteria; phylum Planctomycetota; class PLA2; order PLA2; family PLA2; genus JAJFFH01. Next base: position 28,266 of record JAJFFH010000053.1, read on the forward strand.
CCGGTGCGGCTCATCGGGCCACGAAACATCGCCGTCCGTTTGCTTTCTCGGGGGGTTCTTCCGGCTTCTCGCCTGCTACACTCGGGTCGATGGCGAAAAAGAGGCGCAAAAAGCCCTCCGGCGACCCCGGTTCCGAGACCAACGCCGACTCCAAGATGGTGAATGCCATGGAGTCCGATCCGGAGTTCTTCAAGGATCTGTTGATTGGAAAGCGGCTGGGCAAGTGCGACATCCAAAAACTGATCGGGGAGGGGCGGACTTCGGTTGTTTATCGGGCGATGTATGAGCCGCTCAAGCGGACCGTGGCGCTCAAGGTCTTGCAACAGGAGATGACGAAGTACCCGGGCGTCGTTCGGGTGTTTCAGCAGGAAGGGCGCGCGGTCGCGGCGCTTGACCACGAGAACGTGCTCAAGATCTACGATGTCGGGCAGGACGGCTCGCACTACTACCTCGTGCTCGAGCTCCTGCGCGGCAATGATCTTCTGGTCCTGATCAACAGCACGGAGGATGGCCGACTCGACGTCGAGACCGCGCTTGACCTCACCGCCCAGGCCGCCCGCGGGCTCGCGGCGGCGCATCGCAAGAACCTCGTCCACCGCGACATCAAGCCGCAGAACCTGGTCGTCGAGCCGAGCGGCAAGCTCAAGATCGTCGACTTCGGTCTCGCCGCCGAGGCCGAGGGCGCGTTTTCCGGCGGTCGGCTCGGCACGCCGCACTACATGGCCCCCGAGCAGTGTCGCGGCGAGCAGGCGCGCACGGCGTCCGACATCTACGCGCTGGGTATCACGCTGTTTCACATGCTTGTCGGTCACGCCCCGTTTGCCGGCGCGAAGACGACCGACGAGATTGTCGATCGGCATCTCGAGGGCAAGCGGTTCGAGCCCGAAAAGCTTCAGCCCGGCATCCCGCGCAAGGTCGCCGACCTCGTCCGCAAGATGACGAGGATGGACCCCGACGCCCGGCCCACGGCGAAGGAGGTCGTGGAGGCGATCACCACCGGCACGGTGGGACAGGACAAGGCCCGCGGCGGCTCGGTTCGGGCCCGTACGCGGCGACGCGCGGCCACGCAAGGGTCTTCCGGCGCACCGCTGGCGCTGATCGGCGGCGTACTGGTCGTCGCGGCGATTCTGGCGTTCGTGCTCCTCGGCAACGACGACGATCCGCCGCCCGAGAAGGCGAGCAACGATCCGGCGAACACGGGTCCGACCGGTGCGTCGGACAAGCCCCGGAAGCCGAAAAAGCCCAAGAAGCCCGAACCCGGTGAGGCCTCGCACGAGGGGCTCGCCAAGGGCCTGGACCCGAAGCTGGCCAATGACCTGCGTGACCTCCTGAGCCAGGCCCGCCAGGAGGAGAGCACTCGCAACCTCGACGAGGCCATCGACCTCTACAACCGCATTCGCAAGAGGGCGCCGAAGGACTCCGGCTACTACCGTCTCGCGGATTCGTCCTACCAGGCGCTCAAGAAGCGCATCAACGAAGTGCTCCGTGGCAAACGCCGCGGATCGACTTACATCTCCGCCCGCAAGAGCGAAAAGACAGGCGAGACGTTCGACAAGGAGCGCGCCGGGCTGTTCAAGAGGGCCGTCAACTGGGACCCGACCGGCGCCATTGCTCGCGCGAAGGAGCTGCGCGAGAAGACCCGCAAGGAAACGCCGGAGCGCCTCCGGATCGACGACGCGCTGAGCAAGCTGACCTACATCGAGCGCCTCCTCTCCATCGTCGGGGCGCGCGCCGAAGCCCTGAGCGGGTCGGCCGCGCGTTGGTCCGAGTACGACATCATGGCGGACGGCGCTCTGGTGATCGCCAGCGCCGGCCCGAACGGGATCGTCCTCGAGCACGAGGACACCAAGGTCAAGGAGACGCGGTCCTGGGACGACATCTCGTTCGACCTGAAGATCGGGTTCATGGATGCCCTGCGCAACCCGCGAAGCGCGTCCGAGACGATGTGGCTGGGCTACTACTGCCAGATTCACGGCGACTCCCGGTCCGAGCAATACTACGACTACGCCCTGATGCTGGACGACAGCCCGGCCACGCGCAAATCCGTCCGCGTCCTCAAGGAAGACGCCGCCGCGGCGAAGCCCGCGACCCCCAAGAAAGCCGACTGAACCCGCGAAATTGAACTGCGTAGGGCCGGTGGTATAGTCCGGTCCACCGGATGCGGGCGTAGCTCAGTGGTAGAGCATCACGTTGCCAACGTGAGGGTCGACAGTTCAAATCTGTTCGCCCGCTCCAGTTACCTCCGTCCTGCCGGACGGGGGTTTTTTCGTAAGAGGCCCCGCATGGATGCACTGCCCCGCATGGATGCACTATTAGAAGAGTTGATCCGAGTCCCCGGAATCCCGGGCCACGAGGAGCAGGTGCGCGACCTCGTGCAGGCGCGTCTTCCCGACGGCGTTTCGTCTGTCACCGACACGATGGGGAACCTCGTGGCACAGCTGACGAACGGCGATGTCCCCGGCCCTGCGGAGGCGCCGTCCGGGCTGATGTTTGTCGCGCACATGGACGAGATCGGCTTTTTGGTCACGCATGTCACCCCGGGTGGCTTCTTGCGTGTCAAGCCGCTCGGCGGCATCGATCCCCGGACGGTTTTCGGGCAGGCGGTGCGCGTGGTGACCCGCGACGGCGAAGTGCCGGGAGTCTTCACCGTCACGCCGCCGCACCTGATGCGCGACCGCGCCAAGGAGATGAAGGCGGTCCCCAAGATCGACGAACTGCTCATCGACATCGGCGCCGAGAGTGCCGACGACGCGGCGGAACTCGGCGTCGCCGTGCTCGACTTCGCGGTGCTCCAAAAGCACGTGTTCGAGCTCGCCGGCGGCAGGATTTGCGGCCGCGCACTCGACGACCGCGCCGGCTGTTACGTGCTCCTGCGTGCCCTGGAGCGGCTCGTGGCCGAAAAAGCATCGCCGTCCGTTCCTGTCTATTTCGCGTTTAGCGTCCAGGAAGAAGTTGGCCTGCGTGGGGCACAGCTTCTGGCGCGTAAGTACGACCTGTCGCACGCCTTCGCCATCGATTCGACTTCGAGCGCTGACTGGCCCGGGGTTGATCCGGCGTTGTCATCGGCACGTGTGGGGGCGGGGGCGGCGCTGCGGGTGGCGGACAATGCCACGGTGATTCCGCGGGCGTTTCGCGACGAGCTGCGGGCGCTGGCGGAGGAGCACGCGATCCCGTTGCAGATCGTGTTCGGGGGCGGCGGGACCGACGCGCGGCCGTTTCAGGCGGCCGGACCCCACGTGATGTCGCTGGCGTTTCCGGTGCGGTACACCCACTCCGCGGTCGAGGTGGCGGCGCTGTCCGACATCGAGGCGACGGTCGATCTGGTCTGCGCGATCGTGCGGCGCTACGGCGGATAGCGGGATAGTCCGAAGTACGGAGTATGGGGCAGACCATTCTCGTCACCGGGGGCGCCGGGTACATCGGCAGCCACACCTGCGTCGAACTCCTGAACGCCGGCCACACAATCGTCTGCGTCGACAACCTCTCGAACAGCTCGCCGGTCGCGATCGAGCGCGTGCAGGAGCTCACGGGCAAAGAGATCGCCTTTCACGAGATCGATCTGCTCGATGCCGCGGGACTCGACGGCGTGTTTGCCGGCCGCCGCATCGACGCCGTGATTCACTTCGCCGGGCTCAAGGCGGTGGGCGAGGGGCAGGCGCAGCCGTTGCGCTATTACCAAAACAACGTGACCGGGACGCTCGTGCTGCTCGACTGCATGAAGCGGCACGGTGTGACCGACATTGTCTTCTCGTCCTCGGCGACCGTCTACGGCCGCGCGCCCGCTCCGTTGCGCGAGGACGCGCCGATCGGTGCCGAGGGTGTGTACGGACGCACCAAGGAGATGATCGAGCGCATCCTTCAGGACCTTGCCGCCGCCGAGCCGAACTGGCGCATTGTCTTGTTGCGTTACTTCAATCCGGTCGGTGCGCACGAGAGCGGGCGCATCGGCGAAGACCCGCGCGGCATTCCGAACAACCTCGTGCCGTACATCATGCAGGTGGCCGTCGGCCGCCTCGACAAGATTCGGGTCTTCGGCAACGACTACGACACCAAGGACGGCACCGGCGTACGCGACTACATCCACGTTCTCGATCTGGCGAGCGGCCATCTCGCGGCGCTAGAGAGCCTGCCGAAGCTCAAGGGCTGCCGCGCGTTCAACCTCGGCACCGGTACGGGCTACAGCGTGCTCGAAATGCTTGGTGCCGCCGAACGAGCCGTCGGCAAGACCCTTGCGCATGAAGTCGTAGACCGCCGCCCCGGCGATCTCGCAGTCTCGTACGCCGACCCGACCCGCGCCAAGACGGAACTGAACTGGACCGCGAAGAAGACGCTGGACGACATGTGCCAAGACTCCTGGCGCTGGCAAAGCCAAAATCCGAGTGGTTACGAGTAGCGCCCGTTTGCGATCCATTCCCGTGCTCGGCAACCTTCGGAGCCAACGAAGGGGAAAATGCAGGCATAAACAGGGGAATCCTTGTCCTTCACAAGTCCAGTGTGGCCAGCGGGCTACGTTCGAAGGAGAGGGGGCTGTCTGTGCCGACAGCGCTGCACATAGCCGAGAATTGTGACGCTAGGGCGCGTGTGCGCACTTAGGCTACTGGCTGGACGCAAGGACGGGGTCGATGTCAAGCCGATTGGCACGATCACTAAGTTACTGCGCCAGACTTGATTCTCTTGACGGAGGGAACTGCGATGATGAAGTGGATCGGAATCGTGATCGCGATGGTCGTGATCTGCGGTTGTTCGGAGAACTCGTCCGACACCGAACGACGGTCGGTCGCGGCCAGTGCCGCTGGACCGCTCTTCGATTTGGCCGCTGCCGCGGTGGCCGGGCTCCAGTTTTTTCCGAAGCCATGGGATCCCTGCGGTCCGCCGCCGCCCTACCAGCCGCCTTCGTTGCCCGAAGTGTTCGATATGTTCAAGAATTGTTTTCCCGCACTCGACGGGCTCCAAGGGGAAATGCAGTTCGGCGGTGCGGACCACGCGGGCAACGTCGGGGACGGGGTGTTCAACCAAGGCCTCTTGGCCGGCTACGTTGCGAACGCTATTGCACTCGCTGCTCAAGACCTATACGAGAGCCAATATATGGACGCCCTGGTTACATGGCTTGGGCGGTGGGTCGTGAAAGTCGTGGGAGTCACGTTCGCTGTGGGAATCGGTCCGCTCCCGTTGATTAACGCGTGGGCGGGAAACGTGGGACTGCGAGAATCGTTTTCCTATTCCAGCACGATGAATATCGTGAATGGACCGTTTGGCGCGAATACCGACAGCACGCTGTTCGAACAGATCCATGTCGGCGACCCAAACCTCCTCTACTGGAACCCAGGGAGCGGGTTCCAGTACAAGTTCGTGCGCCAGGGCACGACGAACAACTTCATCGGCGAGGCGATCTGCGATGATCGCGTGATCGTTCACAATCCGGGCGGGACACCCGAGTATCTGCTCACCGACCGATTCGGCCAGCAGACAGACTTCAACTCCGGCGGGCGAATCCTCTCGCGCAGGAACCGGCTCGGCCAGGAGAGGACGTTTCAGTACAACGCGGGCGGCCAGCTGACGACGGTGAAGGATCCTCTCCTGGCCACGATCTACTTGCTCGTGTACTACCCGTCTGGACGTGTCAAGACGATCGACATGGCCGGCGGCTACCAGATCGGATTCTCGTACGACGCCGAAGCGAACATGTCGCAGATCCACACGCCCGCAACGACCGACCGACCCAACGGTCGGAACCTCACATTCGAGTATGCGTCCGGATTCGGCGATCCGACGCTCAACAACAACATGACGAAGGTTCTCGACGCGGATGGCGTCGCCATGGTGGAGTACACCTACGATACGGATGACCATCTTGCGACGGTGTCCGCCGGCAACTGCCAGGCGAATATCTCGTGGCAGACCCAGGGCAGCGATCAGATCCGAACCGTGACGGACCCCCGGGGGACCGTGCATACGCAGAAGTTCACGGCGAACTCTGGACCGTTTGCAGCCGAGATGACGACCAACAGCCAGGTTCCGTCACTGTGTCCAGATGCGCCGTCGTCGTGGAAGAGGACGTACACGTTCGACCCCAAGTATCGGCTGATGAGCGTGGTTTCCGCCGAGGGCCGTCGGGTGGACATCACCCGAGGCGCGGCTGGGAACCCGGTCGAGCTTCGTCGGCGCGCAACGAACACCACACAGAACCAGGCGTCCGATATCGTCGAGACGGCGACTTGGACGGCGAACAACCTCCTCGCATCCCACACGAACGCGCTCGGGAAAATGACGTCGATCGTTCGTGACGGCCAAGGCCTGCCGTTGGAGTTCAAGTATCCCGACGTCACGGAGTACCCGACAACCCAGCAAGCGAAATCGGAATACACGTGGTCGGCCGCCGGGCAGTTGAGCGGATGGAAAACCCCTGAAGCGACGGACTACAGCTTCGAGCGTGACTCCGCTACCGGCCAGATCATGAAGATGACCGTGATCCCGCAGGGCGGAACTGCGGTGGAGTATCTCCTTGAGCGAAACTCTCAGGGGCAGGTTGTCAAGTTCACGACGCCGAGCGGTGTGTCCTCGACGGCGACGTTTGACGGGCAGGGGTTCACTCAGAAGCTGGACGGCCCCACGAGCGTCGGTAACCAGCGCAAGTTCACCCACGACGCACGCGGACGACTCGTGAAGGTCACGGAGAAGAACGCGGACGAATCCGGAACGGTCGATCCAGAACTCCCAGAAACCGAGTGGTCGCGCACCCTGAATCCGATGGGCCGCACCGCGACCGAGACCCTCACCAAGTCCGGGATCAAGGTTGTTACCGTCACATACGAGCACGACGCCAACAGCAACGTGACGGCGATCGTGTCGCCAGCCGGTCGGCGCCGGGAGATCAAATACGACGAGAGAAACCTCCCCTGCGAGGTCACGGATGGCGCGGGCACCCCATCTGCCGAGACGACCAAGTACGAGCGGTCTGCGGATGGGTTGTTGACTGCTGTCACGGATCCTGGTGGGCGGCGAATCGCGATCAACCGCGGGGATCACGGCCTGCCCGACAGGATCACGATTCCCAGCGGCAGCTACGCGAAGCGGACGTACCTAGGTGGAAGCGCAGCACTCGCCAAGGCCGAAGTCTTCGACGCCGGCGACACGCTCCTAGCGAAGCGCGAGTTCGACTATGACAGCCGGGGGCGCCTGCACAAGGTCGATGACCACCGATTCGGAGCAGGGTTGACGCCATCCATCATCACGAACCGGGTCGAGTACGACCGGATGGGTCGTGTCGCGAAGTCCGTTGATGCAACGGGAAACGAGGCGACGATCAATCGCGATTGGCGCGGCGCACCGACAAGCGCAGCTGGCTCCTCGGGAGCGACTACCGCGTGGTCACGGGACAGCGATGGCCTACCCGAAACCGTGGAGACAACCGACGGCACAAAGAAATCCCGTACGACGTATGTCTATGACGATGCCGGCCGGGTGATTTCAGCGACTTGGTCGGATACCCAGAATCCCGGTAGTCGGACAAGTCAGTTTCAGTACGACACCTTGGGCCGGGTTCGGGTTGCGACCGATTCTCGCGGTGAGATCGCCCGATACCGGTATGACGGAACCGGAGCCCTGATCCGACTCGATCGCGAAATGCGAGACGCGGCTGGAAACCCGATCGGGACCGAATCCGAGGAAGCGACATATGACGACGATGGTCGCGTGGCCAAGACGAAGGATGCCACGGGCAACGAGACCGTCTTTGCCCATGACGACCTTGGACGCGGCAAGGAACTCACGTTCGCCAACGCGGACAAGTCATCGACAACCTACAACACCGACGGAACGGTCGCGACGAGGACCGATCCCAACGGGACGGTGATCAGCTATTCGTATGATGGAGACGGGAATCTCTCGTCGCTTTCGATTGCCCGGGCGACGGGAGTCCTCGGGCCGACATCCATCACGGTGTCGCGAGACGCGCTCGGTCGCATTACATCGACGACCGACGGTTCGACCACGACCGCGCACACCTACGATTCTTTGGGAAGACTTGCTTCGGACCAACAGGGTACGAATGCGGTCGGCTACACATGGAGTGACCGGGGTCTCCTGTCCTCGATTGCGTACTCCGGTGGCTTGTCCATCTCCTATCAGCGCGACACCGAAGGGCGCATCAACTCGATCTCCTCCGGTGCGAACGTGCTTGTGACGCAAGGCTGGAACGCGGCGGAGGGCCTGCAGAGCCGCCAGTTCAGCAACGGAGTCGTCGATACCCTGGTTTCCAATGGCTTCGGCGACCTGACATCGATCACGATTGCGAACAGTGGCGGTACTCTGGCTTCGGTGTCGTACGGCTACACTGGCCGCGGGATTCCGGCCTGGGAGGCGCGCGGGCATCGCGGAGGGACCGGCCCGGTCTATCGCTACGATTCGGACGGCCAGTTGGTCCAGGCGGTTCGCGGAAGCGCGAATCCGGCAGGCGAGTCCGCGAATCCGGGAAGCCAGGTCCATACGACCAAGGTCGATTACGTTTTCGGAGCTGGCAAGAACCGAGCCACGGTCACGACGACACCGTTCGGAGGAACCGGCGCGACGGTCGCCACGGCGACGAGCAACGTCCACCAGGCAACGAGCGTGGGCGGCGTGAGCCGAGTTCATGACGCCAACGGCAACCTGACCGACGACGGTACGCATCTGTACAAGTACGACTTCCGCAACCTACTTCACGAGGTCCGATTGAAGTCGACCGGCGCGCTCGTCGCGACCTACGTGTTCGACGCTGTCGGACGCCGCGTTCGAAAGACGGTCGGAGGTGTGGTTACGAACTACGTCTACGACGGCCTGAGGGTAGTCGAGGAGCGCGACGCCGCGGGCACCGTGTTGAAGTCGTGGATCTACGCGGACAGTTTGGACGATCCAACGCATGTGACGATAGGCGGGGCGACGTACAGTCTCCACAAGGACCGTCTTGGTTCCGTGATCGCGGTCATGAACTCCGCGGGCTCGTTGGTCGAGACCGTCGATTATGACGAGTACGGGAACCCGAGTTTCTTCGGTCCGGCCGGCGCACTCCTCGCCGCGAGTACGATCGGCAACGACGTGCTGTACACGGGCCAAAAATTCGACGCAGAGACCGGCCTGTACCACTACAAGCTACGGACGTACGACCCGGCTGGTGGACGGTTCCTTCAGCGCGATCCGCTTCTCTACGTCGATGGGCTGAATGCCTACGTATACGTGGGCAACAGTCCGGTGAGTGCCGTCGATCCTCTCGGGTTGAGCCCAGGGGGAGAACTCATCGCCAAGCTCGTCGACCTTGTTGATAAGGGGCTGGGCGCGGAGGTCCGCCGCCTTGATCGTTGGCAGGAGCCGTATGCCACTCGGGCGAACAATTCTATCCACAGGGTGAGTCAGTCCATTGCTAATGCCTCACAAGTCGGTTCGCGAAAGTTGCTGTCTTTCATGCCCGAAGACAGCCCGGTCGGATCCTTCATCGGTCCTATCTACGCACAGGCGGACTTCTGGACAGGCGACGTTTTGTTGGCGGACCCCGGGGGCGAGTTTGGAATTTCTCCCCTGAGGACATCCTATCAGACGACCTACTGGGGAACTTCCCTGGCGACGGGGTTCAGCGGGATAAAGTGCCTCGCGGCGACTATGGAAGCTCGTGTAGCCGCTGCTGCGGCCACCGCCCCGCGATATCTCCCGTTGCGATTCGGGCTGCAGCCGGGCAATCGAACTGTCCCTGCGACGATTGCCGAACAGGTGGCCGCGAGCGAGGCATTGTTCGGTGGCGGCGAGTTAATCATTCCAGCTAACGAAGTCGCTGCTTTTTGGGGCGGGAACGTGGCGAAGTTCGCGGTTCGAGGCAGGACAGCCGAGGTTCACTTCATGAAAAACCTCGTTTCCGGCGAAATTATGCAAATGAAGTTCGTCACTCCTACATTTCGAATGCGTCGGATGGTTCACGCACAGAGTATTACGGTGGGCAAGAATGGCTTGCCCAAATTCACGGAGCTGTGGCTCAAGTGAAATCTAGCTTTGTTGGGATCTAGGCGGCTAGTCTTCGGCCCTTGACTGTCATGGAGGCGGGAATGCTCGCGACTTGTAGCCGAAACGATGGCGGATGCTTGCCGGACTCGTGTGTCGATGAACGCGCAGGCTGGACTCGTGACAAGATCTATTCTGGCCTCGAAGTAGGTGTGACGTACGTAGTCTATGTTGTCCGAGTCGACCATCGGTGCAAGTGGTTCTATGTCTGTCGCGCGGCCAGCTGGTATCCCACCCCGTACCCAGAGCCGATGTTTGATGTGGTCGATTCCACGCCGCCGGCGTGTTGGAACGAAGTGTCTCATCCGCATGGGCTGACGATACGGGCGTTTCCTGAGTGGGCGTCCGACCCGTTGTTTTATGCAGCGCTCCTGGACAACGACCCAGCCGCAACGGCGACTTGGTGCCAGTACAAGATGGAGATCGACGCGGCGAACCCAGGTGGCTTTACCGGTCCAGATTCGACGTAGGCGGCCTAGTCCGCATCATACCCTGGCTCAGTGTGCCACGGACCGGGTCGATGGGCTGAACACGGGCGAGCCTGTCCGCCATTGTCCACTCCTCCTTGAGGATGGCGTAGCAGGCCGTGTCGCGGCGCTCTCCCGTGGGGCTCAGGCTGTGGCTGCGCAATGTGCCTTCGAGGCGCAGCCCCGCCTTTTCGGCGACTCGGCGGCTCGCTGCGTTTCTTGGGTCGCAGCGCCAGGACAGCCTTAGCCATGGCCACTCCGTGAAGGCCCATTGGATGAGTGCGCGCAGGACTTTCGTGCCCAGGCCTTTGCCTGCCTTGTCGCCAGCGATCCACATGCCGATTTCGGCGTTTTTGGTTTCGAGTCCGCCTTCGCGCAGGTGAAAGCCGCTGCCGCCCCAGACCTCTTTTTCGTCGGGAGAGAACACGCCGAGGGTGAAGTTTTCTGCCCGGAGGTACTCCGCGTGCATGCGGCGGACGATCTGTTCCGCTTCCTCGTCGGTCTGGTCCGGGCGCGCCCACGGCATGAAGGTCTTGAGGTGGTCGTACGACGCGCGCGTGGCGGCGTTCATGAGCGCGCCCTCGCCGGGTTCGTACGAACGGATGATGAACTCGCCCGCGTTGTAGCGGTCCGGGGCGAAGAAATGTTCCGGCGTCGTCATGTCGGCTCGGTTGTGGGCTATCGGGGCACGGTATCGGCAAAAGCCCAGACTTCCGGAGCCAGCGTTCCGTGGCCCTTGCCGGGCAGCATCGTCCGCTTCAGGTTCGCGAATCCCGGACGCTTGAGGGCTTCAACCGCGCGATCGGTTTGCGGTTCTATGCCCGGCGAGTTCTTGTTGCCGTGGGTGAAGCGGCGGTGCTTGTCCTGCGCGCCCGTCATCAAATGGATCGGCGGTCCGCCGCCGGTCACGGGTTTCGCGCGGGAGAAGCCCTGCCCCAAGAAGTTGGCGCACGCCGGCGCGGCGAAGCGAACCTGGCCGGGCTCGCGGGCCAAGAAGGCGTAGCAGAGGTTGCCGCCGCCCGAGAATCCGGTGATCCCGATTTTCTCCCCGGCGCCGAAGCCGAAGGCCGTCCACTGCATCGGCTTGTTGGGCGGCCGCGCCCGGGAACTGGTTTTTGGCCACAGAGGACACAGAGATCACAGAGAGACTCGCTGAATGCCATCCACCAATCGCGGACTGCCGAAGTTGATGACCAGGCCACGCTTTAATCCCGTGCTCTTCAGGTAGGACAGGACTTGGGCCAAGAAGTAGTCGTGATCGCGTTGCGTGGATTTTATCTCGACCACGACTTGCCCGAACACCAAGAGGTCGATCTGCTGCCCCTTGATGACCCTCCCTTTGTACACAACATCGACGTTTTTCTGGCGTTCGTACGGGATGTTGCGGAGCTGAAACTCGACGGCGAGGGCTTCCTCGTAGATCGACTCCAAGAGAGCGGGACCCATGTGGCGATGTACCTCGATCGCCGCGGCGATGATCTGTTCGGTGAGCGGATCTCCCATCTCTGTGACCTCTGTGATCTCTGTGGCAAGAACTTCTCATCGTCCGCCCAACAGGAGGATGAACGCCGCGCGCGTCATTCGTCCTTTTTCTTTTTCTTTTTCTTGAATGCCCCGCCGAGGTTCTTGAGCGCGTCGCCCGCACCCTCAACGACTTTCTTGCCGCCTTCGAGTGCGGTCTTGCCGGTTTTCTCGAGAGCTTTGCCGCCCTCCTTGAGCACCGCCTTGCCGCCCTTGCCGATGACCTTGATCCCGGTCTTGGCGATGTTGCCGAGGCCCTCGACGCCCTTGCCGAGCCCCTTCGTGATCTCGGGCGGAAGAATGCCGCCGCCTTGCGTGACGACGGAGAAGAGCATCTTGCCGATGAACTCGCGGATGATGCCGGTGAACTGCGCGCCGTCGGTGTCCGAACCGATGTTTTCGAACACGAGTTCCTCGATTTCCATCTCGGATTCAACGTCACCGAGCATGCGCACGGTCGCCTTGACGCGGATGTTTTTGACAATGATCCGGCGGATCACGAACTTCTTGCCGGCGCTGTCATCGCCGCCGTCGCTCGCGGGTTCTGGTCCGCCCCCGCCCCCCTCCTTTTCTTTTTCATTTCCGCCGCCGCCGCTGCCGCCGGTCATGTTGTCGAGGATCTTGTCGTAGTTCGATTCCTTCCGGCGCTTGATGAGGTTCAGCTCGATGCCGTCAAGCGTGAGCTCCGGGATCTCGACGGTGTCGCCCATGAGCGAGCCGTACGTGACCGACACGTGGCCGTCCTTGAGCGAGAAGAAATCGCCGTCATAGCCTGCCGGGTTTTTGATCCGGAGTTGGCTCAACTCGGCCTCGCCGCCGAACAGCGAGAGCGAGAGCTTGTCGAGAGTGGTGGGGACCCCGAGCGCGTCCGTGGCGCTCGTTTCCACGGCGCTGCGGGCGGCCCCGTCGATCCAGAAGGGGATTGAGCCGAGCGCCAGCACGAGCAGGGCGACGACGGCGAGAGTGATCTTGAGCTTGCGCGACATGCGCGCATGGTAGCGGATGGGCCGTCGACCCGGTCAGGCGCGTTCCACGAACGCGAACAGGGCGGCGACCTCCGGTGCGGAGAGTGGCTTTGCATCGACCTGGCGCGGACCGCGGCCCAGGACGACGACGACCTTGCGGGCGAAGATGTCTTGGTTCTTGCTGCGGGCGCCCCAGTCGCGATCCATCCAGAACCACGCGTGCCGGCGACCGGCCCCGTATTGTTCGAAGTGTGTCGACTCGCGTGCGTCGCCCTGCGGCTCCCCGGCCAGAACCGCGAGCGGTGCGCGCATGGCGCTCCGCGCGACTTCGGTGTGTACCTCAAGGGCCGCTTCGACGAGCCGTGTCTTGCCGCCCGCGAGTTGGTACGTCTTGTGGATGTCGAAGAGCAGGCCCGGCCACGGCCCGAAACCCGGGCGGCCGATGTGCGGGTCGGGCACGGTATAGAACGCGATCGCGACGGCGACGCAATGTCCCGGAAGGTCGGGCCGCGCGTACGAGCGCACAAAGATCCGGAGCGGCTCGCGGCCGGGCGCGTCCGACCCCGCGGCCATCGACTTGCGGATGCGCTGCCAGGCCGGCTGAAACGCGGCGGGCGGCTCCTTCAGCGCGGCGACGAACTCGCGGATGCGCGCCCCCGCGGAACTCTCGCAAGTGAATCCCTCCGGAGCGTACTCCGGCACGGGAGCAGTCCCGGAAAGTTGTCGTTCATGCGACCCGTTGCAAGTCCTCGGGTCGTCGTCGTCCGAGGTGTGACCTGTAGAGGACGCGGCGCATGAGTTCGTCCCAGCGTCCTGCCTTGAGGTAGCAGCGGAGGTGGAG
>JAJFFH010000054.1 GCA_021776735.1 Planctomycetota bacterium
GTAGTTTCCCACCACGTGATACAGCCGAACTGCTTCCGACTTCTGCTCAGCTGTAAACGTGCGCTTCTTGCGCTGTCCCATCGGTACTCCTTGACCAGTATCCTACTGATCCGAGGTGTCCACCGATTCGGGGGAAGCTCACACTCTCTGAAGAGGGTGTCGTGAAGAGCGATGAGCCGGGCGCCTTCCTTGTCACCCAACCGGCGTTTCAACTCTGTTGAACCGACGATGTCCGTGAACAAGAACGCGTGTAGGCTGGTCTGGGCCTGATCCGTCGGCGTCGTCATGTCTGGCTCTGTCTCGGATGCCGGGAAGTATATGCAAATTCATCGTCGGAGGGGGATGCGCAGGTTGGCGTCGGGGAGCAGCTCTCCGAAGATCGTCGTCGGAGACATGTGGTTCGCGATGTCGAGTGTTGCAGCGCAGCCAGCGCGCGTGCGGTCCGCTCGATACGTACGGCGCTATCATCGAGGCAGGAACTGTTGGGATGGACCAGTCAGTCGAGGGCGAGGGCGCGAGCCGGGCGCAGGCCGAGGTTGTAGAGCCTGCGGTTGGGGTAGCGGCCGTCGCGGAATGACGAGCGTGCTGCTGCGGCGTTCAGGTCCCAGCTTCCTCCTCGATAGATCCGGAGGCCGTCGCCGCGGACGATCGGATCGGTGACCGGCTTCGATGGGTAGGGTCCGATCGTATCGAGACAAAGCTCGGTGACGTTGCCATGGACGTCGTGGAGTCCGAACGCGTTGGGCGCGAGCGACCCGACCGGCGCAGGAGTGGAATAGCCGTCCTTGACCTCCTCGGTGTACAGCCAAGAAGCGGGTCCCTGGCGTTTCATGGATGTGTCCGCGATGTTGCCCGCGCGACCGAGTGACTTGACATCCGAACCCGTGAACCATGGGGTGTTCGTTCCCGCGCGGCACGCGTATTCCCATTGCGCTTCGCTCGGCAAGACGAGTTGGTAGCGCGAAATCCAGAGGATGCAGTCGTCCCATGAGACCTGTTCCACGGGGCAACGCATCGACTCCTTGCCGACCCGGCTCGGTCGGGTGCCGGACAGCCGTTCCCATTGTGCCTGGCTGCACTCGTACTTCGCCAGGAAGTAGGGGGTCAGCGTGACATCGTGGACCGGCAGTGAGTCGGGTGGTCCACCCATGCGGAAGCTGCCGCCCGGAATCAGGACCAACACGACCGCGAAGTCGTCCGCCAGCACGAGCCGTCCGGTGTCCTTGTCTCGTGTCGGCATCGAACCCGAGCCCAAGTGAACGAACTCAAAGAGTCCGGAGTCGGGATCCGGTCCGAGCGGGACGAGCCCCAGTTGCGGCTTGATCGTGAGGCCGCCGTACTTCCGCGACGCTGCGATGCCGCGGATCGTTTCCTGCCACTCGCGGCGTTTGGCGTCGAGCGAGCGCGCTGCCTGTGTGGCGGCCGACTCATGCCGCCGGGTGATCGCGTGTCGTGTCGTGGCGAGCAGGTCGAGGTCGGTGATCACGTCGCACAGCACCTGGTGCTGCCACTCCTCGGCCGGCGTCGCGAAGCTCCACGTGAGGCGCGGTACGGGAGCGGTGCGTGCCTGGTCCAGTCCGGTCTGGATCATGCGCGCGTCGGCAATGCGCAGGCCCAGCGCTCCGGCATTGACTCTCGCCGACCGCGGCTCCTCGGCCCGTGTGAAACGCAGCATGACGGGCTTGCCAAGCGCGGCCACGGCTTGAAACGCCTTTCCGAACGACGCGAAGTCCGTGATCGCGTGCGCCCCATAGGCAGTGACGAGATCTCCAGGCCGGATTCCAGCCAGGGCTGCCTGGCCTTGCGGTCTCAACTCGCGCACAACGACGCCCGTCTCCGCGAGGCGCCCCTGGAGCAACGTCAATCGGCGAATCTGTTCGGCGCGGTCGGTCGCGCGCTGCTCCTCGGTGTAGGGCTGCGCGTGTTTGCGCAAACGTGCCTGCGTTTCCTCGTGGCCGGTGCGGTTCTCGAGTACGGCCTGGGACCGGTCGAGCCAGCTGGCCATGGCCGGAGCGCGGTTCGGATGAACCGGCCAGAGCGTGTCGGCCTCGCGGATCAGATCGCGGATCTTTTTTGCGTCGGCAAGACGCAGCACCTGCGCGAGCGCGACGGACTTGGCGTCGCGTTCCTTGGCGACCTCGTCCAGTGCCTGCGCCTTGTCCTTGAGCGCGTCGGCTTTTTCGTCGCGCTCCCGGGCTGCGGTCGAGGCTTCCCGGGTGGCTTTGTTCTGCGCGCGTCGCGCGGTCCACGCCAGTAGACTGGCAGCAATCGCGAGCAGCGTGATCGTGGCCATCGCCACGCGGCGCAGCGTGTGTGCGCGTCGCGCTCGCGCGTTTGACGCCGCGATGAACGCGCGTTCCTCCTCGGTCAGGTCAAAGCCGTGCTCGGTCAGCTCACGGTCTTCGGCGAGCTTGCGTCCGGTATCGAGATCGTTTTGGTCGCGGCCACGCTCCGCCCAGGCCCGTGCCGCTCGGCGCATCCGTGTCCGCGCGCGCAGCAGGCGCCCTTCGATGCGAATCTGCCGCGTCATCTGCTCCCAGCGACGCAGTAACGCTTCGTGAATCACCGAGACGACGGGCTCCCCGTGTGCGTCCGTGTCGGCGACAAGGAGGCGCGCAGCCACAAAGCGTTCGACAAACTCCGACGCGCCGCGTGCGCGTGTGGCCTCGGTCCAGCTTGCCCGCCGCTTGGTCGCGGTCCGGTCCCCGACATCGACGAGCGCGCGCACGACAAACGGAAGGGCGTCTTGGGCGTCGGAAGACAGCGCGGCCCATTCTTCGCTTGCCCGCGCCGCGAGCGCGCCCTCGACGCCTCCGAGTGCCTCGTACGCTTCGAAGGTGAGCATCCCGATACGAACGTCGCGGCGGTCGTAGATCTCGCTCAACGCGTATTCGAGCAGGGGGAGTGCGTCGGGACTCGCGGTGGCGTCGGTCAACAGGATCCCGTCGAGTGTGCGCCCGGTCCGGTTGTCGGTCTCGTAGGTCAGGCCGGCAACCTGCGCGGGGCGGCGGATGATCTGCGCCAGCTCGGCCGCGTCGGGAGGCGTGAGGTCGTACTGACCGTCGCCGTCCTTGAGCGCCATGAGCTTGGGCTCGGCGGCGAACGACGGATAAAAGTCGCTGCGCAGCGTCGCGAGCACATACACGAGGCTGCTCCGGGCAAGCGCGTCGAGAGCGTTTATGAGCGGGTTGCGCGCAGCCTGGCCCTCGTCGCCGTCCGAAAACAGTTCCTCGAACTGATCGACGACGAGTACCAGGCGCGCCGGTGACGGTTCCACGCGCGCTAAGCTGCCGCGCACGAGCGCAACGCCCGCTTGCGGACTCTCGGCGAACGCGGTCGCGAGATCCGCCGCACTGCCGTGGTCGGCCAGGTGGGGCACGGCGTCGTTGCCCAGCAGGGCTGCCGCCAGCGATTCGAGCGGTGTCGAGCCGTCGCTCGGGCTCATCGTGGCGCGGCGACACGTGCCGCCGACGACGGATTCCTCGATTACGCCGGGCACCTGGAGCAACGGCAGCAGGCCCGCGCGCACAAGCGATGACTTTCCGCTGCCGCTCGTGCCGAGGATCAAAACGAACGCGCGATCGGCCTGGACCTGGGCGCGCAGGGCATGGCGCACCTCGTGGATCGCCCGGCTGCGACCAAAAAAGATCGGCGCGTGCTCGAACTCGAAAGCCTGCAGGCCGCGAAACGGGGACTCGTGCCAGGTCGCGGTGCTTCCCTCGAGCCGTTCGGTCAACAGCTTCGTGAGATGGGTCTCGAGCACCTGGCCGAACTCCGCCGCGCTTTGAAATGCGTGGAACGATCCGGTGAACGACAGGTCGTCGGCGTTGCGAAAACGGGTCTCGAAAAAGTGCTGCACGGAGGCGTACTGGCTGCGCACCTCCGCGATCGATCCTTCGTCCTGGTCGAGCGACACGGCGACGCGTTCGGACTTGCGGTAAACGAGGATATGGGGCGCGCCGCGCTCCTGGTTGGCCTGATGGGCGTCGTGGAACTCCCACTCCGTGCCCGTCGGTCGTGTGCCGTCGGGCAGAGTGAACTCCGCGGAGAGCTTCGTGCCGAGTCGGGACCACAGCACGAACAACGCGATGTCGGACTTGGCGGGTGGGACCCGCCGATCGATCTCCTGCTGAAAACCGGCGGTCGCCGCGAGCGGTTCGCTCTCCCAAAACACGGGCGCCAGGGCCAACCGACCACGAAACCATGCCTGCAGCCGTCGCACAACGGCAAGCACGACCTCGCGCTCCTCGGCAACATCCCCCGGCGAAGACACAAAAATCCGCAACACCGGAATCGCGTCTGTGTGGGACGTTTGGGAAGAATCAGAATCCACGGCGGCCAGATGGTACGGAATTCCTTCCGGCTCCGCGCACCTGTATCGCCGTCCGTCTGCTTCCGGCCGTCCCGGCCGAGCGCCTAAGGTGCTCGGCGTCCAGTTCCCCGCGTGGGGCTTGGGCGTAAGCGTTGTTCCTCGACTGCCGTGAGCGGTAGGATGCCGGTGTGCACGGCCAGGCAGTAGACGGTGGGAGGTTGTACTTCGATCCCGAGACCGGGACGAACGTACTCATCCGGTCGCCGGTTACCGCGACGTTGCGCCGCAGCGCGCCTCGGTCGCTGCAGATCGGCTTGCTCACGCCCTGCAATCTCGCGTGCGATTTCTGCTACCGCGATACATCCGCGCCCAGCCGGCTCACGAAGCCGTTCCTGCTCGACCTGCTCATTCAAGCGGCAGAGTGGGGCGTGCTGGAGGTTGCCTTCGGCGGCGGCGAGCCGCTGCTTTTCGACGACTTCGCCGGGCTGCTGCGCGAGTTGCACGCGAACACGCCGCTCGGTCTCAATTTCACGACGAACGGGACGCTGCTCACGCAGGCGTTCCTCGATGATGTGGACGATGCGGTGGGCGAGATCCGCGTTTCCGCGTACGCCGACAACCACTACCGGCGCACGCTGCGCCTGCTGAGCGGCCGGGAGTTCGGCGTGAACTGGCTCGTTACGCCGGAGAACGTCGGCCTCGTCGAGCCCGTCGTCCACGATTGCTTGGCGCTCGGGGCGCGCAACGTGCTGCTGCTCGGCTACAAGGGGGCGGACGCTTCGCTGCACCTGCGCCCCGAGCATCTCCATGTCCTGAGCCAGACTCTCCGTCGGCGAACGGACTGGCCGATCCTGCTCGACATCTGCTGGCACCCGCTGCTTGAGGGCGTGCCCCAGCTCTTCGCGAGGTCGGACTGCGGCGCCGGCGACGAGTTCCTAGTCATCACGCCGGATCGCGCAGTTCAGCCGTGCTCGTTTCACCACGAGAGGATCCCGTTCGAGACGTTCTCGGATTTGCAGGTGATCCACGCGGACCTGAGGGCTCGGCGAGCCTCCGCCTGCATCGACGGTTGCACGCGCGCGTCGTTCGTCGAGCGCCCGCAACCGGCGGGCGTGTTCGTATGGAAGGTGCGCGCAAGCAACAACAGCGGCACTTACACGGTCCTCGGGCGGTTCGCCACCACAGACGAGGCGGTGTGCACGGCGGTCAGCCTCGAAGAGGTGGCGCAGGCGCACGTGCAATGGCTGCAGACCCACCCCGACTTCGAGCGGTACGACGCGAAGAGCGAACATGTGCCGGCGACCCCGCCGCTGCTGGAGTTCGGTCGGGCGCACGGGTTCGCGTGGGACGAAGGGCTTTGGTGGGAGTGTGACGACGGACACGACATGCAGTCGTTCTCCGCGCACGTCATCGACAACACCGTCATCATCCACCATCCGTACGCGATGGGTTCGGGATGGCGCAACTTCGAGAAGTTCTTCGCCGCCGTGGGAGCGAAGGCCGCGGGCTGGTGTGACGTGAGCAGGGTCAAGGTCGCGGTCGAGGCTATCGGCGATGGTGCCGCGTTCGAAAAGATCGAGCGCCACGCCGAAATCATCCGTGCTCCCGACTATGCATTGGACGCAGAGCCGCCGTGGGGCAAGGAGGCCGTTGATCCCCGTTTCGGCGAAGACGAAGATCGCAACGCCGAAGCGGCGTACGGTGGTGACTGCACGGTCGAACGCACGGCGCATGGAATCAAGCTGCTCGTTGCGTTCGAGAACCCGTTCGCAGGCGCGGTTGCCGTGGAGTGCTGGCTGCGCGACGAGGGCTTCCGCGACATCATCGTGAGTCTCGACAGCTACCTAGGCGACGTGGAGCCCGGTGCGACGATTGCCCCGAAGACTGGTCTGTTCGGCGACGTTCGGTCCCACACCGAACAGGCTGCGGACGCGGACGAGGCTGAGCTGGCACGTCTCGCGTTCGAGTATGGACCGGAGCATGTCGAGCGGGTCGCGGAGATCGACAAGGAGCGACTCGTGGAACTGTGGGAGCCTCTCGGACGAGACATTGCATTCGGTCTCGCCCTTGAGCGGGCGGCGTATACAGGAAGCCGCCGGTGGCTCGATCGCATCTGGAGCCAGGTCATGGCTTCGGACGACGAGGGTGACTACTGCTTCCCGCGTGCCCTACGCGAAGCGCTGACGCAAGACGAGACCGTGGCGCGCATGCGCGACTTTCTTGACGCGGCCGGCACTCGCAAACTGCGCGGGAAGCGGCTGCAGTCCTGCGAGTTTCTCGAGGACGCGCGCGTACTGGACTGGATCGAGGAGTTCGAGCCGACGAACGACCTCTTCGAGATCGCAACGGTTGCCACGTGCTGCGGGATCACATGGGATCGCATCCAGCGGTGGTTCGAAGGAGGTGCAGTCGAGCTGGCCGGCTGGTGCATCTACGCTCTCGACGACGATGACCTTCCGAACGACGCCGCGTCGTTGATCCGAAAGATCCGACGGCAGGTTCGCGAACCGCTCAAGGGCCATCTCCGATTCACGCTGGACGAGCTACCGAAGCCGTGGTGGAGGTTCTGGTAAGGCTGCGGACGATGTCGAGAGCGAGCGCGCTTCTCCGCCAGGTCCGCCAGCGACGAAACGACTACGCGCACCACCCGGAATGTGATCGGTGGCGGGCAGGTCCCCGGAAGACTCCACAGCCCAGACCGTCCGGGATCCGGCTGCCGTGCTGCCGGACAACACAAGTTCGCAAAAGGGGGGGGCGGGGGCGGCGCTATGCGAGCGCGGGTGGTCTCACCGGATCGGGTTCTCCCACGACAGGTCGGGGAAGCGGGCGAAGTCGCCGTCGGTTGAGCACATTGTGAGTCCGTGTTCGATCGCGAGGGCGGCCAAGTGCGCGTCCGGTACGTGATTGGCGCGCAGGTTGGTTCCGGTCAGGAGAGTATCGAGAACCTGACGGTGCCGGTCCGTCGGACCGGGAATCCAGGCCGGGGCGCAATCGAGCCAATCCTGAACCTGCGTCCATGCTTGCGTGACCGAACTCGGCCGCTCGAAGACTCTCGGCTTCGAAACGAGGCGAACAAACGCAGGCGCGCTGGGCCACGGCAGTCCCACCCGGTTGTGCCGTTGAACTCTTTGATCGAGCCACACGCGCGCGGCCTCGTGCTGGGCCATGCTCTCGACGTACGCGTACACGAGGAGGTTGGCATCAACGACGATCACGAGAACTTCTCGCCTTCTCCCAGCGCAAGCGCGTCCGCAACGTCATCGAGACCGCCGACCAGACAGCGGCCGAGCGAAGCGGTGGGAGTCCGGTAGCACGCTTGCTTGCGCGCCGGGTCATCGAGCGCCGGGGCGTACTTCCGCGACACGCATCGCCTTCCTGCCCCGTCGTACGGCGCGTCTCTGCCTCTTCGCGGTCAACGTAGCCGCACGGGCGTGGCTCCGGGGCCGGCTGGAGGGATACAGTTAAACTGGGCGAAGTGGAGCCCTGTGCCACGGTTGCCCCGAAGACCGGTCTCTTCGGCGACGTTCGGTCGCTTACCGAACGCGCCGCGGACGCGGACGAGGCTGAGCTGGCACGTCTCGCGTTCGCGCACTGACCGGAGCACGTCAAGCGGGTCGACAAGGAGCGACTCGCGGAACTGTGGGAGCCTCTAGGACGAGACATTGCCTTCGGTCTCGCCCTTGAGCGGGCGGTTGTTGCTTCGGACGACGAGAGTGACTATCGCTTCCCGCGGGCCCACGCGAAGTGCTGACGCAAGACGAGACAGTGGAGCGCATGCGCGACTTTCTTGACGGGCCGGCACGCGCAAGCTGCGCGGGAAGCGGCTGCCGCCTCCTCCGCGGGCGATGCGACCGCCGGCGCGGTCCACGACCGGATCCGTGGCGCCGGATCTTGTAGGCGCCCAGCGCCGCAGGCGCGCGGCGTCCTAACGCCACTCTCGCTTCGCGAGAGTGGCGGCAGCGCATAGGAATCGAACCTACCTACCCGGCGTAACCGGGTACATCGGATTTGAAATCCGTGGCGGGCACCAGCCCTGCAACCGCTGCCATGTAACTCGTGGCGCGCGTCAGTCTAAGGGCGTCCGGCGGTTCCGCAAGGGGGCGGTCCCGATGCGTCGTCCACGCTACTCCTCGCGGAAAACGAAGTTCAGGATTTCGCGGCGGTTTTCGGAAACCAGTTCGTCGCCGTCGTACAAAAGCAGCGTCGGCAGCTTGCGAATCTCGAACTGGCGTGCGACCGGACTGGCCCACTGGTCGATGTCGATCGTCCTCAGGCGAAACGTGCCGCGCTTGCCAATCTGAGCCGCCAGCCTGGGGCCCATCTGCTTGCACGCGCCTCACCACTCCGCGGTGAATTCCAGCACCGTGTACCGGCCCTTCTCCGCGACCAGGTACGCGTCCAAATCCACTTCCTCGCCCGTCGAAATCAGCTCCACCCGCTCGTCGGCCGGAACAGACATCGCCGTCCGTTTACCAAGCTCAGGGTTGGTTTTCTCACCCTTCACACCCTTCCAGACAAATCCCAGGGTGGCGATGACGAGGACGGCGGCGGTGTAGCGGGCCATGCTTTTTCATCGGAGCAAGCAACGCGCCGATCAAATGCGTTTTCAAGGGTTATGGTCGGGGCCGTGCGGATCCTCCTGTTTTTGGCGGTTTTGGGCGCTCTTTTGGGGGCGGAACCGCCGTCTGAGAAGGGCAAGGGGGGCGCGGAGGCGGTCGCCGGTGTGCCCCAAGCCGTGCAGCGCGGGGTCGCGTGGTTGCGCAAGGAGCGCGAGCCGAACGGGCGGTTTGGGTCGGGACCGGGGGAGACGGCGTTGGTGCTCTTGGCGTTGCGGCACTCCGGCGTGCGCGACGACGACAAGTTGTGCGTGAAGGCGGCGAAGTATCTGGAGCGCGCGCTACCCGACGGTTCGGTCTACGGGGCTGCGCTCGGCATTCTGGCGCTGCTCGAGCAGCCGCGCCAGAAACACAAGAAAGAGATCACGAAGCTCGTCCGCCATCTCGTGCGCGGGCAATGCCGCAACGGCCAGTGGAGCTACGCGTACCGCGCGACGTCACGCAAGAAAGCGGGCGACAACTCGAACACGCAGATCGCGGCACTGGCCTTGGCGGCCGCGGCGCGCCGGGGCTTCGCCGTTCCCGACGAGACGTTCGCGAAGGTGCGCGCTTTTTTCGTCGAGTCGCAGAACGCGGACGGCGGCTGGGGCTACGCGCACAACCAGCGGAAGACGTCGTACGGCTCGATGACCGCGGGCGGCGCGATGGTGCTCGCCCTGACCGACGCGCCACAAGCTGCCACCGATCGCGCGTTCGAGTGGTTGGGCCGCGGCTTCGATCCCGAAAACAACCGCGACGCGGGCCGCGCGTTCGGCAAGAAAAAGGGCAAGCGCGGCGACCAGTTTTGGCGCTACTACTGGCTGTGGTCACTCGAACGCGCCGGCTCCTGCGCCGAACGCAAACTCGTGGGCCGCCACGACTGGTACGCCCGCGGCGCTCGCTACCTCGTCGATCACCAGCAAAAAAAAGGCTGCTGGCGCGACCCGGAACCCAAACTCCGCGCGACCGCGTTCGCCCTCCTGTTTTTTTCCCGCAGCGCCAAGCGCTCGCTGACTCCCCGCCCGGGCGAAGTCACGATTACCCCGGGCGGAGCCAAAGCACCCGGACGGTAGCCGGGACCGCTCGTTGGGGGTCTGCCGGACGATTCGCACGGTAGCGCACGGACGGCGATGTCTGCGGAGAGAACGAGGAGCGCGAAGGCGGGACGGCCGCGTCTGGCCGATCGCACGACCGCGGCGTGATCGCCTGAGAAGGGAACCACGAAGCTCACGAAGAGCACGAAGAACGAAGGAAGAGGAGAGAGGAAGAAGAGAACGGCGAACTGCGAGCGGAAGATTCGTGCGCACGCGCGGCCAAGTCGAGCGAGCGCGGTGCGGTCGACGGAAATGAAAGAAACACGGCGCCACAGAGGGCACAGAGGGCGCAGAGGATGAGGGAGAACGACGAGGCGAAACGTTCACGAAGGACGTTCAGGCGGCACGTCGGCGTGTCCGCGGGCAATGGCCTTCGTGGACCCGGCGTGTGTACGCGACCCGATCCCGATCCCGATCCCGACTCCCGAACCCGACGCCCGACTCTGACACGCACGCTCGACTCAGCGCCGCACGGCGTCTTTGATCACGCAACGCGCGTCGCCGTCCGTGTGCTTTGGCGGCGCTCGGGCCCTTTTATCCGAGACCCACCAGCGCGCGTCGGGCGGCTTCGCGGCGTTCTTCGGGTTGGCGATCGTCGGTTTGGATTTGTTGGAGGAATTGGGCGGCTTCCTGGCAGCTCTTCTGGCTTGCGACCGGGACCGACAAGGGGGTGACCCGTTGGTTTACGCATTGCAGGCACAGCGTCAGGATCGCGGCCGTGTAGACGCGGCCGCCGTCATGTTGCCAGGGGCCCGACGGTTCCCAGGAGCCCGAGCGCCAGCCTGCTTGTTTCTTGTATTGGTTGCGGAGCACCGCGCTGAGCAGTTTCGTGTTCCACTCGGCTGACGCGCGGCAGCGGGTGTGGGTCATTGCCAGCGTTGCGTGGAACCAGTAGTACGGATCGCAGCGTCCGCCGGCGACATCCCAGATTGGCGGCAGCTTGGCGCACTCCCACAGTCCCTTGCGCAACAACTCGTTGCGACCGTAGGTCTGGCCGGCGGCCAGGCGGATGCCCACCGCGGCGGCCGTGGTCGAGCGCGTGCGCGCGGCAGGATACTTTCCCGTCATTCCGGACGGTCGCGCGGACAGGCCGCCCATGGTCGTGTAGCCCGCGATGCCGGTTGTCTTGTGCGTCATCTTGTTGGTCCACGCCAGCGCGCCCTTGTACGCCTCGGGATCGACCGCGAGGCCCGCTGTTTCCGCGGCGCGCAGGGCGTACGCGGCCCACGCCGTGATCGACGTGTCGTTGTTGCCGTCGCCCGGTTTGTAGCGCCAGGCCGCGTTCTTGTTGCGCGCTCCTTGAAGGTACGCGACGCCCTTGCGCACAGCTTCGCGGTACAGCGGATCGCGCGTTCGCCGCCACGTTTCCGCCAGGGCCCACAGCGCGATCGTGTGGTTGTAGTGCCGGTGCAGTGGCTTTCCCGGACCGATCAGTCCGTCGGCTGCCTGCTGCCCGACGAGAAAGCGTCCGGCACGGTGTACCGCGAGTGCGTAACGTTCCGGTGGTCCGGCCTGAACGAACGCGAGCAACACGAGGCCGGTCACGCCCGTGGCGTACCCCGGCTTGCCGCGCCCGCTCCGGCCACCGGTTCGGTCGTTGCGGTCGTCGGGCGGGGCGTGACGGTCGAACTCGGCCGGATCCCACTTGCCGTCGTCGTCTTGGTGGCGCGCGAGCCAGTCGAGGCCCCGCGCGACGGCGGCGGCGACCTTTTCGTTGCGGGCGGGCAGTTGGTGCTCGTGCAATGAGAGATCGCGCACGATCGCTCCGAGCGCAAGCAATGAGGCATCGCCGTCCGTTTGCTGTGTCGCTGTTTCCTTCGCCGTTTCGTTGGACCGGGCGTAGGTCAGGAGCGTGGGCAGGGCAGCGGCCGCGTGACGGCCGAGCCGGCCGAGGGCGTGCGCGGCTGCGTTGCGCACCGCGGTGTCTTCGTCCTTGTTCGCGACCAGTGCGACGAGGCGATCGACTTCGGTCTTGGCGCGCGGTCCGAGGGCGCCGAGCGCGCGCGCGGCGGCCGCGCGCACCGCGGTGTCCTCTTCCGGGTCATCGAGGAGTGCACGGGCGATGGTGATCGTGTCCGCGCCGAGCGTGAAGTGGACGGCGTCGGCGAACGGGCCCATCGGCGGGCTCTTGGCAACCGTGCGGATCAGGGGTTCGAGGACGGAGCGACCGCGGGCCGCGAACCAGTCCGGGTTGTGGGGGGCCGCCGGCGGGGCCTCCGGTTTTTGGGCCGGCACTTCTTCCGCGCCGACCGGCGCGAGCAGAAAGACGAGCAGGAGCGCTACCAGCCCTTGCGTGCGGCGGCCCATTTTTTCACCTCCGGTCCGGCCATGTCGAGCAGGCGTTTGCGCACGTCTCTCGGACCCTTCATCTCCAGGATTTCTTCCACCGCGGCCGCGGACTCTTCGGCATCGACGCGCGGCTCGAGCGCGCGCAACATCTGGATGCGCGACGCGTGGACGCTCAGGCGGCGCACTCCCATGCCGAGCCAGAGCGGAAGCAGCAGCGGATTGCTGGCCGCTTCGCCGCAGATCGAGAGGGGCGTGGACTCGCGCTGCGCGGCGGTCGCGATCTGGCGCAGGGCACGCACGAGGGACGGGTGGCACGGGTCGAAGTAGCGCGTGACGCGGGCGTTCGTGCGATCCACGCCGAGTACGTGTTGCGTGAGATCGTTGGTGCCGACGCACAAAAAGTCCGCCTCGCGCGCGAGCTGGTCGATCTGAAACAGCGCGGAGGGCACCTCGATCATCGCCCCCATGCGCGGCAGCGGTCCCTCTTTCGCCACGATCGCGCGCACCGAATCGAACTCCTCGACCGAGCCGACCATGGGCACGAGGAGTGCGCCCTTGCGGCCTTCCAGCGCACGAAGAATCGCCCGCACCTGTGCGCGCAGGATGTCGGGATGGTCGAGCAGGAGTCGCAGCGAGCGGTAGCCCAGGAACGGGTTGGGCTCGGCGGCCTGGCCGAGGGCCGGCACGAGCTTGTCGCCGCCGGCGTCGAGCAGTCGAAACGTGACCGGCTTGGGTGCGATCTGGTCGGCGACGCGCCGGTAAAGCACGTACTGTTCGTCCTCGCCGGGCAAATCCGGCCGCATGAGGAAGGCGAACTCCGTGCGGTAGAGCCCGATGCCGTCCGCGTCTTCTTCGCTGGCCCGGACCGCGTCGCCCCACAGGCTCACGTTGGCTTCGAAGCGAATGCGGCCGGGTGCCGCGTCGCCGCCGGTGTGAAACGAGCGCAGGGCTTCGAGGTTCGAAGCGGCGTTGCGGGTGGCCTCTTGCACGAGTTCCTCGGGCGGGTCGAACACGACCTCGCCGGTCGCCGCATCGACGAGCACGCGTGCGCCGTCCTCCGCGTCGCGCACCACGTCGCCGAGGCCGACCACGAGCGGCAGGTCCAGTGAGCGCGCGAGAAGTGCCGCGTGCGAGGTCGCGCCGCCGCCGCCCGTGAGCACCGCGGCGATGCCCTCGGCGCACAGCGAAACCATTCGCGAGGGCGCGAGATCGGGCAGCAGCGCGATGCGTCCACGCAGTGTCGGTCGGCCGCCGTTCGTCACCGGGCGTACGTGGCGCAACAGGCGGTGGGCGAGATCGCGCACGTCTTCCGAGCGCTCGCGAAAAAACAGATCCTCAAGGCTCTCGAAGCGTCGCAGCAGATCGCCCGTCACGACGCGGATCGCGTTGTCCGCGCTGGAGCCGTCGTCGATGGCCCGCACGATGCGGCCGACGAAACTGTTGTCGTCCAGCATGAGGAGCTGCACGGAAAAGACGAGTGCGGCCTCCTCGGCGTGCCGCTTGCGCAGCCACTCCTGCATGGTGCGCAACTCGTCGCGCGCAGCCTGAATCGCCGTCCCGAAGCTTTTGGCCTCTTCCTCCGGGGTCCCCTTGGGGTTGGCCGGAACCGGCGGCGCGTCTCCGAGACGCAGCAACTGACCGCAGACGACACCGGACGAGCACGGGGTGCCGAAGGAGCGCTGGGGTCCGCGCAGTTCCGGAAGCGCGGGTACGTCGTCGTCTTCGGCGATGAGCGAGAGGAGGCGCGCGTTGTCGACGACCGGCGCGATCTGTGAAGTGATCGCCGCGAGGGCGCGGGCCTCGTTGCCGTCGAAGCGGCGCGGGTCCCTGGTCTGGACGTACAGGACGCCGATGGGGAGCCCGCGGATCAGGAGCGGCTGGCCGAGGTAGGAGTGGTAGTCCTCCTCGTGGATCGCAGGCAGGAACACGAACCGCGGATCGGACGGCGCGTCCTCGACGATGACCGGGCCCATGCGGTCGAGCACCTGCCACGTCAGGCCATCGCCCTTGGTCAGGTGTGCCTTGCCGACGGCTTCCGGCGCGAGGCCGCGGCTTGCGGCCAGTGTGAGCTTGCCGCGGCGCCCGTCGAGCAGCCAGATCGCGCACACGTCGGTGCTCATGCGGTCGGCGACGAGGTCCACAACGCGGTCGAGCACCTGTTGCAGGCTCGTCGCCTCGCCGACGATCCGGCCGATCTCGCTCAACAACATCAGGTGCACCACGCCCCCCAATGTAGCGGCCCGGCGGCCTGCGCCGCGCTCATTTTCGGTCGAAGAGCCCCGCGAAGGGCGCGGCCCGGACCTTGGGACGGTCGAGATGGCCCTTGACACGCAATGGAATGGGCGGCAGCGTCGGGTGGAGCAGCAAATCGAGCGTGCCGTCGAGGCCGACCGTTCCCTGCACGCCGAGCCTGAACGCGTCGTGGCTCATGCGAAACGGCTCGATCTTCAAGCTGCCCTTCGCCACGACGAACCGGACCTTCGCCTCGCGAAACGCAACCGGGCGCCGAAACAGCGCGCGATCGAGGCGCAGCGACAAGAGCGGCAGCAGCACCGAACCGTGCACCTGAAGCTGGCGTAACCCGATCCGGCCCTTGCCCGCCAGCGATTTTCGAAGCGCCGCCAGGTCCGTCCCGCGGCCCGCAAAATCGAGGTCGAAGTCCGTCAGTCCGGTCAGCCGTTTTTCGCGCGCTCTCCGCGCCCGGCGCCGCACGCGCAGGATCGGGACGACGAACGAGAGCGGCCGGCCAAGCCCTTCGTCGATCTTCACATCGCGCCCTTCAACCTTCGCCTTCCAGCGAACGGGCGTCGCACCCCGATCAAACATCACCGAACCGCTGACCTTGCCGCCGTTGAGCCGTGCGGCTACGTCGGGGACCGTGAGCACTCGCCCGCGCACGGTCGCGTGGCCGGACACATCGGTCCAAACCAGCGACCCGAACTCGATCCGCCCGACGCCAAGGAGCCCATCGCGCGTTCGATACGAGAGTCGCTGCACGGGCACGCCGTCGACCGTGCAAGCGCGGACCGCGACCAGCACGTTCGGCTTCGAGGGCGGTCCCCAAAAACGCACGCGACAACCCCGCGCCTCGATCTCGGCGAAAAACGCCCGGGCCGCGGTCGCGGTCCCGTTCACGCGATCCCGCGTCACCCGAGCCTGCACCTTGAACGTGCCGCGCGCCCGGTCGTCGAAACGGCTCGCATTCACCGTGCCCTTGAGCGTCAACTTATCCAGCGTGCCTTGTCCCTCGAGGGAAATCCCCTCTGAAAACAGCTTCACGACGGCGATGTTTTTGTCCTGCCCGCGCGCGTCGAGAGTCCCCGTGCCGATCCGCGTCTCTTGGAACGTGAGCCGGCCCTCGTACCCCAAAACCTCGCCGTCATAGGACACCGTCGCCGTCACGGCTCCGTGGCCCTCGGTCTCCACGAGCGGTCCGCGCGCCTTGACCTCGGCCACTCCCCGACCGTCGTCGCCCCAAAAAGCGTGCACGGAGTCGAGCACGGCCGGTCCGAAGGAACCCGCGTCGACATCGATCTCCCAGCCCTCGCGCGCATCCCGGCGTGCGCGGCGCGCGTTCAGCGCCAAAAACACGCCGCCGTGTTCGTGGACGCCGGACACCGTACCTGCGAAGGTCCAGTGACCGTTGGGCCGCGTCACGACGCCACCCGCGACCAGGTCGTCCAGTTCACCCAGTTCGCCCAGTTCGCTCAGGGGTCGCGCGGCGCTCGCGCGTACTTCGAGTCGACCGATGGGCCACAGATCCCCGCCCAGGACCACGGTGCCATCCTCATGGCGCGCGACTACGTCACCCGTCCATTTTTTGTCCGCACACATGACCGTTCCGGCCGCGTGAACCGTGCCGACGCGTTCGAGTCCGGTGCCCGCCGCGCGGCCCGAGACGTGGACCACTCCCGCGCGCGTGTTCGCCTTGACGTCGAGCGTCAGGGTCCCCGGCCAGGGCGCGAGATCCACGGTGCCTCGGACTTCGCCATTCGCTTCGAACCGCCCGTTGCGCAGACCACGGACGGTGCCTTGGGCCCGCAGGTCGTCCACGCGAAGCCGACGGACGGCGATGCTGTCGGCGCCGATGTCTTCGCCGAAGACACCGGCAACAACAACGTCCCATTCGGTCAACGCGTGGTCACGGCGGTAGCGCCGTCCCTCAAACGTCAGGTCGAGATCCCACAGCTCCGCCTTGCCGCGCACATGTGCGGTGCCGTCGTCCCAATTTACGGCGACGTCTTCGGTCTTGACCCGGCCCGCGATGTCCACATCGGGTCGCCAGAGGCGCAAGAACGGTGCTGCGCGCGCGAGATCGCCTTGGAAGTGGCCGCGCACCGAGCCGTTGCGACCGCGTGCCTCGCCGTCGAGATCGCGGCTCTTCACGCGCAGAAACGACTCGCCCTTGCGCGCGACGTCGAAGTCCAGGGACAGCGTGTCCGGCGGTGCGCGCAGTGCGTGATCGCGAAACACGAGTTGTTCGATGCGCGCCTTGCCGCGCCAGCGTCCGCCCGCACCCTGCGCGTCCAAAAACAGGCGCCCGTCCGCGGGCGGCTCACCGAAGGCGAACGTGGCGAGCGCCAGCGGCAGCTCACCCTTCGCGCGAAAGGCACCATCCGCTTCGATCGCCGAGACGTTGAACGTCGTCGCGCGTACCGACAGGCGGCGCGGCTGCGTGCCGCCCTCGATCACGATCGCTTTTTCGTCGAGTACCGGAAGTCCCGGCACGTCGAGCTTGAAATCGCGGCCGGTCATCTTGACGGACAACGCGCCGTCCGTGTACGTCGCGCGCAAGTCCGCGCGGCCGGAAACATCGCCGTCCGTCAGCTTCTCTGCCCAGTTCAGGACCAAGCCGGTAAGAACAACCCGCCCCGTAGTCCCGTCCCACGAGCCTTCGACCCGCGCCTCGTCGCCCGCGTAGCGCACGGTTCCGGCGAGTTCGATTCTCTGTTGATCGATGCGGACGTCGAGGCCCTCGACGCCGACGACGAGCTCGCCGTCGCGGGCGCTGTGGATGATCGGATCTTCGCGGAACGCGTCGAAGCGCTTGGGGCGGCGGTAGGGCAGGAACGTGTAGTGCACTGTCGCGTCGGAGATGCGGAGGGCAAGGGGGGGGCGCTTTTTGGGCGCGACGCGGACGGGGCGCTTGGGACGCGGCGGGAACAGGAGATCGTCCAGGTTGGTGTGGCCGCCCGGTTCCTGGCGGATGCGCAGCGTGATGCCGGCGACTGTGACTTCGCCCGGGTCGATGCCCTTGAGGAGGTCGAGCAGGGACACGTCGATGTGGGCCGACGCGACTTCGAGCAGCGGCTGGGCGGCGTCGGGGTCGGCGACGGTTACGCCGCGGGCGATGGTGGGCGAGAACCAGCCGGTGTCGATTTCGCCGAGGGTGACGGGGCGGTGCAGACGGCGGGCGATCTGGTCCGCGACGCGGCGGCGTACGAAATCGGTGTTCGCCAGCGCGGGCGCGAAAATCGCGATGAGGAGAGCGAGCAGGACGATGGTCGCCAACCCGCCCCAGAGCAGCCTGCGCCAGAGCTTTCTCACGGAACAGCCGACTCTACCCGATGTTTCTTAGGGTTGGCTGTCCCGGAAGAATCCGCAGAATCCTCGGTCCCGGGGTCTGGCCCGCCGTCGGGCGTGCTCGTGCGCGGCACGTGCGGCGGCGTGCTCATGGGCCTCGCCAATCTCGTGCCCGGCATCAGCGGTGGCACGATGCTGCTCGCGACCGGCATCTACCGGAGCTTCGTCGAAGCCGTCGCGGACGCGTCCCGCCTGCGCTTTCGCGCGCGCTCGGTGGTGGTCCTCGCCGTCGTCGGCGGTGCCGCCCTCCTCAGCGTGGTCCTGCTTGCCGGGGTCATGAAGGAACTCGTCGAGACACGGCGCTGGATCATGTACAGCCTGTTCATCGGGCTGACCCTGGGCGGCGTGCCGCTCGTCTGGCGCGAGGCACGGCCGATCCGGGCGTCTTTTTTGGGGGGGACGGGGGCCGGTTTTCTGTTGATGGCGCTGCTCGCGATGTCGTCGGCGACGGGCGCGCAGGACGGCGGTTTCTTGATGCTCGTTCTGGCGGGCGTCGCGGGCGCGAGCGCGATGATTCTGCCCGGCATCAGCGGTGCGTACCTGCTGCTGATCCTGGGGCAGTACGAACGCATCCTGGGTGCCGTGCGCGACGCCAAGAACGGCGCGAAGGCTCTCGATTTCGGCGCGGTGTCCGACACCTTCGGCGTCATCGTCCCGGTCGGCATCGGCGTGGTGGTCGGTATCGCCGTGGTCAGCAACCTCGTGCGCGCCCTGCTGCACAGTTTCCAGCAGCAGACCCTGGGCGTACTCATGGGCCTTCTGTGCGGCTCCGTGCTGGGCCTGTATCCGTTCGCCGACACTTTTCGCACGAACAGGCGCGTGGCGATCGCCGCCGCGCTGGTCTTTGCGGGCTACATGACGACCCGCCTGATTGACCGCTTTGGTGCCTCGGCCGATGCCGATTGATTCCGCGCGCGGCGTGGTGTTCGACCTCGACGGGGTCCTGGTCGATTCGGAGCCGCTGTGGAAAGAGGCAATCGTTGCGCTCGTCAACGGCTACGGGTGCGCGTACTCCGAGGAAGTCGCGGAGGGCTATCACGGTCAGCGCCAAGACGACGTCGCGCGCGTGATCGTGCGGGGCTATGGGCTGGATGCGTCGGCCGCCGACGTGAGCGCGACGATGATCGATCTGTTGCTGGAGCACTTCGAGCGGTCGCTGGCGCCGATGCCGGGTGCCGACGAAGCGATGGCCGTCATCCGCGCCGCGGGTGCGAAGATTGCCATCGCGACGAGTTCGCCACGGCGCGTGCTCGAGTGGGTCGTTGAGCGGTTTGGCTGGCAGCTTGATGCGACATCTTCTGCGGACGAAGTCCCGAACGGCAAGCCCGCGCCGGACGTCT
This sequence comes from Planctomycetota bacterium, assembly GCA_021776735.1. Classification (GTDB taxonomy): domain Bacteria; phylum Planctomycetota; class PLA2; order PLA2; family PLA2; genus JAJFFH01. Next base: position 19,214 of record JAJFFH010000054.1, read on the forward strand.
ATCTGCACGCCGCAAAAAGCATCGCCGTCCGTCCCTGTTTTTGTCTCGCAATCGAGGACACCCAGATCGGTGCCCGATCGGCCCGGGCCGCCGGGATGACGTGCTTGATGCTTCCCGGCGACCTGGACACGCTCTTCGACTTGCGCGCGGATCACCTCGTGTGAGGGGGCGGGAGCGGCATCGCCCGCAGCATGCTGAGCGGGACCCTGGCCCCGTGGAACTGCACGTTGGTCACCTTGAGGCCCGTGAGTTCGTCGACCATCGACAGCACGTCCTGCCACGCGACGCCAGGTGAGCCGTGGATTTCAAACAGCGTTTTCGGGCCGAGTTGGAGGACGACCGGGCGCAGTCCCGCCGCCGTCGCTGACGTATGGTCGCCGAGGCGGAATCGAGTGCCCGCAGCGCGCGACAGAATCTGGATGACCACCGGGCGTTGCGGCGCTTCTGCCGGAACCGCACTCAGGCCGCGGTCGGTCGGCATGTGCGCGCTGAGTTTGCCGTCGAGGCGCCGCATCGGCAGCGCCATGAAGAAGATAAGCACCAAAAACGCTACGTCGATCAGCGGCATCAGCGGCGGCGCAATCGTCTCGTCCGAATCCTGCCCGCGAACGTTTCGATTTCGATCTCTTTGATCTCGTTTCATAAGTCCTTCCCAACGATCGTCGGAAGGACCGGCCGCGCAAAAAGAACGATATCACAAAGCGCGGGGCCTGCCGGCGCCCCGTAGCGACAGGCGCATCGCGTGATGGCCGGGCGTCGCGGCGCATCTTCACCGCCGGGTACAGTCGCCCGGTCCGGGCCTCGCGGGCATATCCATAGGGTGTTTCTTGGCGGGCTTTCTTGGCTCATTTCTTTGGGCGGTACTTCATCGCGGTATTTCTTGGCCGTACTTCTTGGGGTAGACAGGGTCTATCCTGAGCCTTGGCATGGTGACAGACAGCAAGAGCGTTCTTCCGTTCATGTTCCTCGTAGTGGAGGACCATTCGGAGCGGTGGGGGACCATTTGGACGGCGCGGTCGGTCCTGACCGGCCACGCGGTGGAGGCCAGAACGGCGGACTCCGCGATCGAACACCTTCAGCGAGCGCTCGATGCGGCAATTCTCACCGCTGGCCGTCACGGCCTGTCGCCCGAGGCATGGTGGAGGCAGGCACAGGATTCGGGCCAGCCCCATGTTCTGGAGTTCATGCGCGCGTTCGTCGGCCGTCAGGTGGAGCAGCTAAGCCGAAGCCAGGAGTCCTACGAGCTGACAGCAACCGTCGCTCGGGCGGCTTAGACTTTTCCATGTCGTGAATGGCTGGGACAGATACCGCGTAGACGTCTTGAACGACGTTCTTGTCGAGTTGGGCGCCAAGAGCGAGCCGGACCTGCCCCCCGGTACGTGGGCTTGGGCGCGCGAACATGACGGCCACCTGCAGTTCATCTCATGGTCCGACGCGCCGGACACACCGGGGATCGGCGAGAACTTGGTCGAGGAGTTTGCGCGGAAGCTCGGCCTGAATCGCCACAAGGTGATGGAGTTGGTTCGGGTGCGGGGAGGGCGGATCCTCTGAGTTCGTGCAGCCACGGTCCGCCTGGGCTGGGCCGCCGTCCGTCGCCCGGGTTGCTTGACGGCTTGTGGTCGTGCCATTAGACAACGGGCATGTTCACCGGAATCGTGCAGGACACCGTCTTGGTCGTTGACGCGTCACCCGGAGACGAGGCGCGAAGCATGCAGGTCGAGTTGCTCCCGCGTTTCGCGGAGGATCTGGAGCTCGGCGCCAGCGTCAGCCTCGACGGCGTTTGTCTGACCATCAGCGAAATCGCGGGGAGCCGCGTGGCGCTCGATCTCGTCCGTTCCACGCTCGAGCGAACGACGCTGGCGAATGTGAACGCGGGAGATCAGCTCAACTTCGAGAGGAGCCTGAAGGTGTCGTCGGAGATCGGCGGCCATGAGGTCTCCGGGCATGTCGATACGACCGCGACGGTTGAAGTCGTGGAGTCCTCGCCGGGCAACGTCCGCATGGAGTTCAGCCTCGATCCGTATTGGATGCGCTATCTGTTTCCGCACGGCTTTGTTTCGATCGCAGGCGTCAGCCTGACCGTGGGCATCGTGGATCGGCGCGCGTGCCGATTTGATGTCTGGCTGATCCCGGAGACCCTGCGGCGCACGAACCTGTCGGAACTCCGAAGCGGCATGCGCGTGAACCTCGAAGTTCACCGCGGCGTGCAGGTCGTGGTCGATTCGGTAACGGACGCCGTGGATCGTTTCCTGGACCGTGCCCTGGACTCAGGCCGGCTCGATCCGCAACGATTCGCTGAGTTCGTCGATGCGCTTCAACGCCAGCGACTTCCAGGCGGCGATGCGCAAGAGCCGCCGAAGCATGGCGCTACCGAGTAAGCCAAGTGCTCGCTGTTGATGCGGCCTAATCGCCGCGCAGCGTGCTCAAGGCAGTGTTGTTCGACGGACGGCTGTAACAGAGCCTAAGGCGTGCTTGTCCAGAGGATGGTGCCGTCCGCGGCGAATCGCACGGCGAAGCGACCCTCCGGTCCCGGTTGGAGGACCTGCCCGTCGATGTGCCAATCGGCCGAGAGTGTGCCCTCCACCACGAAGCTACCGTCCGCGTAGGTAACCGTCGTTTGGACGCGACCCAGGCGGTCGGTGCCGATGTGCGTCGCCCAGTCCAGCGTGCCGTCGGCGCGCCAGCGCGCGACCCAACCATCGGATGTCGACGGTCCGGGCAACTCCACGCCGTCGATCGTCGCCCCAGTCCAGTTGTAGACACCGGTCGCGACCACCGATCCGTCGGGCCAGGTGTCGAGATCGCTGCCCAGCATGATCCGCGACGTCGTGCCCGTGCGGGCCCAGACGACGTTTCCGTCCGCGTCGTAGCGGACCAGGAACATGCCCATGCCGCCGCCCGTGTTCGTTGCGGAGTGCCCGCCGCCGAGATCAATCGTCGGGGAAACGAAGTGCCCCATGACCACCACGCCGCCGTCGGGCATCGGCGCGACCTGCTCGATCACGTCGCGCGCGGCGCCGCCGATTTGCCGCACCCAAAGCAGGCTCCCCGCATCGTCGTGGGCGGCCACGTACGCGTCGCGATCGCCATTGCTCGTGAGTGTCGTGCCGCCGAAGTCCATCGCGGTTGTGAAGTAGCCGCCCATCACGACTACGTCTTCGGCGGGACGCGCCAGCGACTCCACCTCGTTGCTAAGCGGGCCTCCCCAGGTGAGATGGCTCTCGAACACGCCGTTCCCGTCGTACCGAACCCGCAGTGCCTCCGAACCGTTTTCGGTGGCCTCGACGTAGGTCACACCCTCCTCGTTGTTTCCGAAGAACACCGCCGTGGCGTACTTGCCGCCTACGAGGAAGTCCCCGTCATCCAGAGGCACGAGCGCGAACGCCGCTTCCACGCCGCCGTCCCAGGGGCGCCGCGCCCAGGCGACCGAGCCATCCGGATCGAAGCGCGCCATGAAGGCACTGGTGCCGTTCTGCAGATTCAGCGACGTCTCGTTCACCTCCCCCGGCCCGAACACCGGCAGCCCGGTGTACACCCCCACGGCCAGCATGGAGCCGTCGGGTAGGACGCTACGATCGTGGACGGTCTTCGTTCCGCCGCCGCGGTGCACGAGGTCATCGGGCGTGGTCAGCCGCACAAAACCCGCGCTCTCCACGCGGACGGGCGCGTTGATGCCGTCGTCGATCGTGGCCACGAGCCGGTAGTTCCCCACGCGGACACCGACCGGCGAGAAGTCGATTCGATGATCCCCCAGGGCCAGATCCGAAGCGAGCACGATCGTCTCGACCGCGTCCTCGAGCGCCACCGTCATGTGGGCGGGTCCTTCGAGGTCGCTCGAGCGCAGATCGAACCCCACCATCGGCGCGTTCTCCACGATGGGCGCCAGCCGATCGGAATCGAGGCCGAACATCACGACTCCGGGCCGGCCATCGACGACAAGCGTGAACACCGCCTCCGCCGACGCGTCGTCATCGGCGACGTGCAGGACGACCGCGTGTTCCCCGGCGGCGAGATCGGTCGTGTCCCACTCGATCCGGAGCACGCCCACGGCCGCTCCGCTCGCGATCTCGATGGCGTTGACGGTGATCGTGTAGTGCGCATCCAGATCAGGGTCGCTCGCCTCGAAGTCGAGGATGGCGTGCCCGCCCGTCGCGACGGTGAGCCGCGCGCCCGGAACCAGCCACGCAGCGCTGGGCAAGCGGTTGGGCGCGGCCCCTTTCGAGGAACCGCAGGCGGCGGCGAGAACGAGCGTAACGAGGATGGGCGCAAGTCGGTGCACCACCGGAACCTCGCACTCGCCGTGCCAAGCCGATTGTCGCGCAATTCGGGTGCGAATCGCCACTGCGCCGGAACAACCGTCACCGCGGCGACGCAACGGAAGGCCCAAGTTCCTGCCGCCCCCGGGCAGGCGTGCCGCGACGGGCACCGGCACCACAACCGGACCCGGCGCGATCCTGACGCCCAGCGATCTACTACGCGGCGAGGTGGAAGCGCGTTCGGGCCCTGAAGATCGCCGCCGATCCGCTGTGCGAGGTCTGCGAGCGGGAGGGGTGAACGACGCCGGTCGCACAGGTGCGCTACGTGGTGAAGGTGCGTGACGAGCCCGGGCGGGCGTACGAGATGGGGAACCTGATGAGCGTGTGCGCGGCGTGCCACGCCCGTGAGGAGCGTAGTTGATCGGGCTGCGTTCAGGATTGGCGCCTTGACTCGAGGTCTTTGAACTCGGCAGCGTGTTTCAGTCGGAACGCCCCTACAGCGTCGTCGACCCTCTCGGCTCGCATCGCGATTCCGTGGTCCCATACCCCAACGAGAAGCGCGGGTGAGGTGTTCGATGAACCCCAGCGAGAGGGCGTCCGGAGCTCTCCTCCGGCACCAGTCCGCACCCGTGTGGTGTGTACCCTTTGTGTACCCATACTGCCCCGGTGTGCCGGGTTAGGCCACTATGACTCGGGGAGTGGGTGCGTGCGGGGTGGGCGCCAAGATGCGCCTGAGTGGCCGAAAATCCGCTAGAACAGCGGGAAAAGAGTGGCACCCCCGTCAGGACTCGAACCTGAAACCGCCGGATTAGAAATCCGGAGCTCTATCCAATTGAGCTACGGGGGCGTAGAGCGGCGCGTAGCTTACCAACCGGTCCGGCGGGGGTGTGGTTCGCTCGTGGCGGAGCCCCCGTCGGCTATTTCTTCTTCTTCGGGTCCTTTTTCGCCTTCTTCGTCGGGAAGTGCTCGGCCAGGAACGCTCTCACCGCTTTCCAGTAGCCCTCGTGGTCCGGGAACTGTTCCCACAGGGCGCGAGAGCCGTGGTTGCCCTTGGTCTCGGGCAGATAGAACGCCTTCTTGCCCTTCGGGATGGCGTCGTAGATCGCTTTCCAGCTTCGGTGCTCGCGCTTGGCCGAAGTGATGAAGGTCGGGTGCTTGAGCTTCTTCGCTGCGTCACGGATCCAGGTCTTGGACTTGCCGAAACGTGCGAAGTACTCGCCCGGCGCAAACGACATCACGCCGTCCGCCAGCTTCTTCTTCTCGCCCACGACGTGCAGGACCAACGCGGACGAGTACGAGCTGCCCCACGCGACGAGCTTGCCCTTCGCGTGGTTCTTGCGCGCGTACTCAAGCGCCGCCACAAGGTCCTGGCGCGCGTCGAGATAGGTCATGCCCTTGCCCGCTTTCTTCGCGCGGGCCATGGTCTCGTTCGCGACCCCGTTGATCGTTCCGCCCGAACGCTGATCGATCGCGAGGCAGTTGTAGCCGAGCTTGTTGAGCTTCGGAGCGATCTCGCGGTACTCCCCGCGGCTCCAGCCGGCCTGATGAAACAGGACCAGAAACGGAGTTTTCTTGTCCTTGTGCGGCGCGTACAGGTCCGCGGTGATCTTGAGCTTGTCCTTGGACGGGAAATCGACCTTGCGGAGAGCCTTTTCGGTGGGCGCCGCCGCGCCGAACGCAGCAAGGATGAGAACCGCGAAAGCAGCGCGAAGATGCGAGTAGGGCATGACCCTGTTATGCCGCCGCACGACAACATGTTTCAAGGTCCCTCTCGGGCCGCCCTCCTTTTTCCGCGATTCGGACCGCGCCCGTGTGTTCAGTCCAGCGGTGACAGGCGCTATGATGTCGCCCCATACGAGGACACCCGGCGCAAGGAGAGGACAACATGGCGATTCGATTGGGCGACACCGCGCCGGACTTCACGGCGGAGACCACCGACGGCACGCTCCACTTTCACGAGTGGAAGAGCGGAAGCTGGGCGATCCTGTTCAGCCATCCCAAGGACTTCACGCCGGTCTGCACGACCGAGCTCGGCGCCGTCGCGAAGATGAAGCCGGAGTTCGACAAGCGCAACGTCAAGGTCATCGGCCTCAGCGTCGATCCGCTCGGCGCGCACGAGGAGTGGTCCCAAGACATCGCGGAGACCCAGGGCATGGCGCCCAACTTCCCGATGATCGCCGACCCCGACCGCACCGTCGCCGATCTCTACGACATGATCCACGAGAACGCGAGCGACACCATGACGGTACGTACGGTCTTCGTGGTCGGCCCGGACGACAAGATCAAGCTGACGCTCACCTATCCGGCGAGCACCGGCCGCAACTTCGACGAAATCCTGCGCGTCATCGATTCGCTGCAGCTCACCGCCGGCTACAGCGTGGCCACCCCGGTGAACTGGAACGACGGCGACGACGTCATCATCGCCCCGGCCCTCACCGACGAGGAAGCCGACGCGAAGTTCCCCAAGGGCTACGACAAACAGCGCCCGTATCTCCGCGTCACGCCCCAGCCCAACAGGTAGAGGGGCGAACAAGTAGGGGACGACTCCGGGCGACAGCAAACGGACGGCGATGCACGTCGCCGCCCTTTGCCAGAGTTCCTGCTACCAGAGTTCCCACGCGCCGCGGGCGTGGACGTAGTACGCGAGTGCCGCATTGCTGACGGCGTGCGCGACCACGCAGCTCAAGAGATCCTTGCGCCAGATCCAGAGTCCGGCCATCAGCGCGCCATAAACGATCGCCGCCGGCCACTCGACAAAGCCGTGGCCCAGCGTGAACGCCGCGGTCGAGACCAGGACGGCGAACCACGTCCATGCGCCCGGCTCCACATCGTGCAAGTCGGCGTCGAGGGCGGCGCCGAACGGGTCTTTGTCCTTGGCCTTGCGAAACCGGTCCCACTGGACGGCGAAGCGCAGCACAAAGCCGCGCAGCGCGAACTCCTCGGCGAACGGCACCAGCAGGGTGGCGGCCCCGGCGCGCAGCCAGAAATACATCGCCGTCCGTTTGCTGCCTTCCGCTGCCGCTCCGGCGTATCCCACGAACGGCTTCAGCAAGAGGATCCACGCGGCGATACCCACGAGTCCGGCGGCCACGCCCACGATGATCGAGACCGAGGCGCGCTGGGGGCCCGTGAATCCGCGGATTCGGCGTGCCGCCCAGGCGAGCGCGCCGCCGGTAAGCACGATACGGAGCATGTAGCCGTGTTCCGGGGCCAGCGGAAGTTGGGCGGCGAGAACGTACAGGACGTACGGGAGCAGGTAGGGGAGCGCGTGACGCCGGTTCATGGCGGGGTGAGTTGGGCGCCGACGCGGGGGGCCGCGCCGGCGCTGGTCGGGGAGGTGGGAATCGAACCCACACCTGAACCCCCCAAAGGTTCTGCTCTACCGTTGCAGCTACTCCCCGGTGGGGACCGGGATCCTACCACCGATGTTTCCTGGCCGCCCCGGCCCCCGTCCCCCGGGAGGAGCCCGGACGACGCGGCTTGCCACGGTCGCGTTCCGGGGGGACACTAGGGGCATGAAGGTATTGGTCGTCGGCGGCGGCGGGCGCGAGCATGCGCTGTGCTGGAAGATCGCCCAATCGCAAAAGGTCACCGAGGTTTTTTGTGCTCCGGGCAACGCCGGGATCGGCGCGGTCGCGCAGTGCATCGACATCGGCGCCACCGACATCGATCGGCTCGTGGCATTCGTGCGCGAGATGGACATCGGACTGACGATCGTCGGTCCGGAGGATCCGCTCTGCCGCGGTATCGTCGATCGGTTCGAGGCGGAAGGGCTGCGCATCTTCGGGCCGCGCAAGGACGCCGCCGAGCTCGAGGGCTCGAAGGTGTTCTCCAAGTACATCATGACGCAGTACATGATTCCGACTGCGGTCGCCCGGTCGTTTGACGACCTCGAGCGTGCGACGGAGTTCTTGCGCACCGCGGACTTCCCGACGGTGATCAAGGCGGACGGCCTTGCGGCGGGCAAGGGTGTGACGGTCGCGAAGAACTTCGACGAGGCCGTGGCGGCATTGCAGGAGTGCCTGGAAGAGGAGCGTTTCGGCGAGGCGGGCGCGCGCGTGCTGATCGAGGAGTATCTTCGCGGCGTCGAGGCGTCCGTGTTCGCGGTGACCGACGGCAAGACGATCGCGGTGCTACCGACGGCGCGCGACTACAAGCGCGCGTTCGATGGCGACGACGGACCGAACACCGGAGGCATGGGTGCGTTCTCGCCGTCGGCGGCGTTGACCCCGGCGATCATGGACCAGGTTGTCGGCCAGATCCTCGTGCCGACGGTCCACGCCATGAACAAGGAAGGCCGCACGTACCGCGGCATGCTCTTCGCCGGGCTCATGTTGACCAAGGGTGGTCCGAAGGTCATCGAGTTCAACTGCCGGATGGGCGACCCCGAGGCGCAGCCCGTGTTCATGCGGCTCAAGAGCGACCTCATCGAGGTGATCGAGGCCGTGCTGGACGGTCGCCTTGAGGAAGTCGAGTTGGATTATCGGGACGACGCGGCGTGCTGTGTTGTCATGGCGTCGGAGGGCTATCCGTCGAGCGGTCCGGTCGGTCGGCCGATCTCCGGGCTCGACGAGGCCGGCGCGATGGAAGACGTGCAGGTCTTTCATGCGGCAACCCGCCGTCATGAGGGCCAGGTCGTCACGTCCGGCGGTCGCGTGCTGGGCGTGACGGCTCTGGGCAGCGACATCGCCGCGGCCCGGGCCCGGGCCTACGAGGCGGCCGAAAAAATCTCGTTCAAGGGCGCCCGATACCGGGTGGATATCGCCGAAGGCGTGTCCCAGTAGCCAGTCCTGTAACCTTTGGCGTCAAAACAGCGTTAGGAAGCCTGATGACGCGACACATTGCCATCCTCTGCATCCTCGCCTTTTCGAGCGCGGGCCTCGCCGGCCCCAAGTCCAGCGACTCGAAATCCAGCGCCGCGAAGCTGAAGAAGGCAAGAAAGCGCACCAAGTCTGTGCGGAGCGTTCGCGGCATCGTGAATACGCTCAAGACGCGTCGGGTCTCGTTCAAGTTCAAGAAGGCGACGCTCGACCAGTTCGTCAAGTACATGCGCGCCGCGACGGGGATCAATGTCTTCGTCAACAAGGCGCGGATCGAAAAGGACGGCGGCGACGCCGACACCATCGAGATCGATCTCGAGCTCACCAACGTGACCGCCGCCGACGCTTTCAAGATCGCGCTGGCCGGCCACGACCTCGCCTTCAAGGTGAAGCGCAACATCTTGATCATCACGTCAAAAAAAGACGTGCTCGGCAAGCCGGTGCTGCGCATCTACTCGGTCGCGCACCTGCTCGTTCCGATCCGCGATTTCCCGGCGCCGGATCTCAATCTGCGCCCGAGCGGCTACGAGCCTCCCGAACCGCCGGAGCCCGAGATTTCACAGACCTACGACAGCTCCGACCAGCTTGCCGAACTCGTCCGCCAGTTCACGGGCAAGGACACGTGGGAAAACGAAGGCGTACAGATAACAGTGTTCCGCCACCACCTGTTCGTCCGCACCTATCCGAAGGTCCAGCTCGAGGTCGCCCGCTTCCTCGCGCGCCTGCCGCACTAGCCCCCGGATTCCACGGGGTCGTCCCGTACAATCCGAACGTGTCGGTCAAGGACATCCAGCAGGCGCTTAACCTCTTCCGGGGCTACCTGAAGCGGAAGGATCTGAAGGTCACGCGCCAGCGCGAGATCCTGTTGCGGCGAATTTTCGAGCGCGAGACCCACTTCTCCGCCGAGGATCTCGAGGACTACGTCAAGGGCGACGGCATCTCGAAGGCGACGATCTACCGGTCGCTCCAGCTTCTGTGCGAGGCGGAGCTCATCTCGGAAGTCGGCCTCGACGACAACCGGCGCATGTACGAGCACACGTACGGCCACGACCCGCACGACCACATCGTCTGCGTCGATTGCAAGAAGGTGTTCGAGTTCGACGGCAAATCCGTCGTGAAGCTCCACGAACTCGTCACCAAACGGCTCGGGTTCACACCCGTCGGACACCGCCTGCGCATCGAAGCGACCTGCGAGGCGCTGCGTGCCAACGGGGTCTGCAACCGCGACGAGATCAAGCTGTTGTGATCGGTCCCGACAAGAAGACAGGAACGGACGGCGATGTTCCCGACGCGTCGTCAGACGCGGCGACCGATGCGTCGTACATGCAGATGGCGCTGCGCGAGGCCCACAAGGCGCTCGCCGCCGATGAGGTGCCGGTCGGCGCGGTGATCGTGCACGAGGGGCGGGTGGTCGCGCGCGCGCACAACCAGCGCGAGATGCTGAAGGATCCGACCGCGCACGCGGAGATGATCGCGTTGACCCAGGCGTCCGCCGCGATCGAGAACTGGCGGCTGACCGGCGCGACGCTCTACGTGACCTTGGAGCCGTGCCTGATGTGCGCGGGCGCCCTGGTCAACGCCCGGATCAGCCGCGTCGTGTTCGGCGCCCGAGACGAAAAAGCGGGTGCGTGCGGATCGCTCTATCAGGTCGGACGCGACGCGCGACTCAACCACAAGTTCGCCGTCGTAGGCGGCGTCCTGGAAGCCGAATGCGCGGCCGTACTGGTCGATTTCTTCACCCAAAAGCGCCCGTGACCGGTGGCCCCGAACGGTTCGACGGCCCCCTGAACGGTCCGGCGGCCCGAGCTGGCGGATGTGACCGGGATTTGGGGACGGCGCTCTGGCAGCCACTACCGAGCCAGGATCAAAATGATGGTTTTTGACAGACCGATGCTCGAAGCCCGGGTCGGAGAACGACTTCGGGGTCGGCGGATCGGTGTCGGGTTCGGGTTCGGGTTCGGGTTCGGTGTCGGGTTCGGGGTCCGGACGAACGGGTGGCGTGATAAACAGGGTGAGTTTCTTGGGGTGCGGTGAACCGGACCCGCGGACCGTGGCATTGCTGGGGTGATGGAACCGAGTGCCGAGACTCTCCTGCGCCATGCGGATTTTCTGAAAAACCTCGCGCGGCGGCTGCTGGATGGCAGTGGCGATCTTGCCGAGGACGCGGTGCAGGACACGATGGTCGCCGCGCTGGAACGGCCGCCTCGCGACGAACGCAACGTGCGCGGCTGGCTCGCCACGGTGACGGCGAACTTCGCCCGAATGCGTCGGCGCGCGGAAACACGACGCCGGGCCCGCGAGTTCGCGGTCGCCCGCCGCGAAGCAACTTCGGACACCGCCTTGGCTGCCGAGCGCCTCGAAATCGAACGCAAGGTCGTCGCCGCCGCACACGCGCTGCCCGAACCGTACCGCTCGACGATCGTGCTGCGCTTTTTCGAGGGTCTCAGCCCCCGCGAAATCGCCCGCCGCCAGGACATCCCGGCAGAGACCGTCCGCACGCGCATCAAACGTGCGCTGCGCCGCCTGCGCGAGGACCTCGACACAAGCCACGACGGCCAACGTGGCACGTGGCAGCGCGCGCTCGCTCCCATCGCCTGGTCCCTTACCAAGCCGGCGGGTCTTGCCGTCGCGGGAGCGCTCCTGATGAGCACACGTGTCAAAGTCGTCGTCCTTCTCCTTCTGTTGGGCGGCGGCGCCTACGGTGTCCACCGCGCCATGCGGAGCAGCGATCCGCTCCGCCGCGGCGACCATGCCGAAACAAAGCACAGTCCGGGGAAGCAAACGGACGGCGATACTTCCGATCGCGCGACACGCACACCGCCCGAGCGCGGCAAAACCAAGAGCCGCGGACCCGGCACCGAGACAGCCACGAACCCGCCCGCGAAACTCGGCCCCGGAAACATCGCGGTCCGTGTCTACGCGGACCAAAGGCCGCTCCCCAACGCCCGCGTGTTCGTTCCGAACCTCGCCGTGGAAAACGACAAGAGTTTCCGCACCGACGCCAACGGACGCTTTTCAATGGAGGCCAGGGGCAAGCAGAGCATGGCCTTTTGGCATCCGGACTTCGGGCCGGTCCGGCGCACGGTCGAGGCGGACGGACGCGAAGTGCGCATCGATTTGCCGGCGGGGCAAACGGTCACGGTGAACGTGGTAGCGGGGCCGGACGCGCGGCCGGTCGCTGGCGCACGCGTACTCTTGTTGCAGGCGGGGGCTGGGCTGCTGCGCGGGAACAACGCCCGGACCGCCCGGGACGAGGAACTCGATCCGGTCCGGCTGATGCCGGTGATGACGACCGACGATTTCATGGCACGCAGCGACGCATCGCACCTGTTCGAGCACGGTACCGCCACGACCGACGCATCCGGACGCGCGCGGTTCTCCGGTCTACCGGAGGGTACCGCCGACATCATCGTGCTCGCGGACGGATACCTGCCGGGACGAGCGCGCAATGCGTCCATTGGCAAGCGCGATGTCGTCGTACGGCTGGCGCAGGGCGGTTCGGTCGAGGTGCGCGCGCCCCTGGTCGCGAACAAGCCGGGTGCCGGACTGGTCTGTGAAATCATCCGTCCCGGCCTCATGCCACTACCCGTTGCGCTCACCCAGCTTGACGACGACGGTCACGCGATCCTCGCGACCGTGCCCTCCGGGCGTTTCGTCCTGACGCTTTCCAAGGGCGGGACGAGTCCGCTGTCGTCGTCAATGGGCGCGCGGTCGGAGCAGAACCCTGCACTTGCGATGCGGACGATCGATGTGCGCGAGGGCGAACGCGTTGTCGTCGAGATCGGCGAAAGCGCGCCGCGCTGCAATCTGCGCGGCACCGTGCGGGCCAAGGACGCAGCCGGATGCGACGTCCTGCTGATCCCGGCCGGGCGTTCCGAGGCGCAGTACCAGCAGGGCAAGGCCGACGATCGCGGCGCGTTCGTGTTTGCAGACCTCGCACCGGGTCGCTACATCGTCGCTGCTCGGCTCAAGAGCGGCGCGCAGTTGAGTCGGACCATCGAATTGTCCGAGCGCGATACGGATGTCGAACTCGTCGCCGGTCCGAGCGGGTTGTTCGGGCAGGTACTCGGCGTGGACAAGAAACCGGTCGCGCGGGCAAAAATCCTGCTCATGAGGCGGTCGCTGCAAGACGCCGGTGCGCCCGTGCGTCATGGAATCTTGTCGATGCAGCGCGAACTCGTCGCTCAGACCGACATCCGCGATGGAGGCACATATCGAATCAACGGCATCGATCCGGGCAAGTACCGCCTGGTTGTCGGCGTGGGCCGGCGCATGGTCGAGGTTGCCGGCGGCAGTCGTCGCCACGATGTTTCCTTGGCCGATGTGAAAACCCACGAACTCACCGTTACGGCTTCCGGACAAGGGGCAGGGCTTTGTCTTGGTGCGTGACGCGCGCGGAAGCCTCGTGCCGATGATCGTGACAGGGCTGGTGATGAACGCCGCGGACAAGTGGACGTTTCACCTTCCGCCCGGCACATGGCGCATCGTGGCGCTCGTGCCCGGACGTGCTGCCGAGTATCGGACGGTGCGCCTGAACCGCGACCACACCGAGACGATTGTGCCGTCCTCCGGTCTCGGCGTAACCGTCGAAGTGCGCCGCAACGGCAAACCGGTAGGCGACGCTCGCGTGACGCTGCGCATGTCGGATGGCACCCTGCTTGGCCCGGCCAGCAGTCCGATCGACATGCTGATGAAGCCCCGGTGGTGGGTGACCGACGGCGAGGGTCGCGTCGAGCTTCCGAGCGTGGCCCCGGGCCGGTACGCGATCATGGTGAACAACGAGCCGACCGACACCATCACGGTCCGCGACACCCCGATCGAGCACGAAGTGACGCTGCGGTAGCTGCGTCCGCACCACGGCCCCGGAGCTGGCGGATCGTGCCGGGTTGATCGGTCGGCTGGCTGGCAGTCCATACCGAGCCAGGATCAGAAGGATGATCTTGGGACTCGACTTGTTCGAAATCCCTGTGGGCAAACGACTTCGGGCTGATCGTCGCTGTCATGGGTTCGTCGCCGACGTGTTGCGCGTGGCGGGCCTGGCCGGGCTACGATGGACAAATGACATCGGTACGGCGTCGCATCCTGGGGTTCATGTTGGTGCTCGCGGTCGGCGGCGGGGCGCTCGCCGAAGATGGGGCGGACGAGACCACGGACGAACTCATGGCGCGGGCGTGGCGCCAACTCGACGCACACCAGCCGGCCCAGGCGGAGGCGACGTTTCGCTCGGCGTTGGGGCAAAAGGACCTGCGCGCGAAGCGGCGGGCGTTGGCCCGACTCGGCGTGGCGGTCTGCGCGAGCCGGCTCAAGCGGGAAGACGAAGCTGAACGGCTGTTGACCAAGCTCAAAGACGACCTCGCGTCCGTGCCGCGGTTCCGGCGCCAGATTGTCGACAAAGCGTGCCGCTACGGGGTCGGAGCCGCCGCCGGGACGTTTTCGTTTCACTACCGACAGGGATTCAGCTTCGCGCAGCGCAAGCTCGTCGATCCGTCCGAGGCGGACGTCATCTTCAAGAGCTGCGCCGGCGGCATCAGCTTTATCACGCTCGAAGTGCCCGGCGGGAAGATCGTCAACCTCGAGCGGGTCCTGCGCCGCCGCGGCACGAGTATGAAAGCGGACGCGTTGTTCGAGACGGTCGTCGGCGCCGACCCCGCGAAGCTAAGGTGGCGCGACACCGCGCGCGGCGCCAGCCGGATTCCCGAGTCGGATGTCTTCATCCTGCGTCTGCGCGACGGCGGATGGGTGAAGCTGGCCATTGTCGGGCGGACCCGGTCGAGCGACTGGATGACGCAACCCGCGAAGCTCCGTTACGCGTACCGCCCCGGGCGGCCCGCGTTCGGCGTACGCGGCGACAATGACCGCGAGATCGGGGGCGTGCTGTTCAGCCGCGAGCCGCAGGCTACGCCGGTCGAGATTGCAGCCGCGCAGAGGGCGACTGCGGGACAAGAGAGGCGCAAACGTCAGGAACGGACGGCGATGTTGCGCAAGGTGCTGGCTCAGGCGCGGATCAAGATGCCCGACCCCGACAAGTGCCAGGAGGTCTTGTTCTCGCGCCGTCGTTTTCAGGACTACGAAGCGTGCACGTTCTCGTTTCGGTTCGGCATCCGCGACGACCCTGACCTGAAGAAGACCCGAAACGACTGGGACCTGCAGTTTGGCAATGGTCGGGATGTCTTCCACGTCAACATGGTGGGGGACGACCGGTGCACGCTCACCCCGCTGGGCAAGCTGGACTGGGCCGAGCTCGCCCAGCGCCGACGTGTGGAGGAGGGGCAAAAAAGCGGCGCCGCCGTGATGGCTGGCCACTGCTATCTGGTTCACACCAAGGACACGGACGCCGACTACCGCAGCTTTGTGCGCGTGGCCACGCTCGTGCCCGGCATGGCGTGCAAGATCGAGTGGGTTTCGCTGCAGGGCGAGGAGCTGAAACGCTCGCCGGGTCTGAAGTTGACCGAGGGACAGGCGGCCGCGTTGAAAACGTTGCTGAAGTAGCGGCCGCGGCAGCCCGCACACGCTTGACGCGGAAAGAGGGTCAGCTGAAGTGCCGCAGGATCGTTTTGCCCTCGGGGGTGACCAGAACGAACATCCGAACGTTGCCGACCACCTTGCCGTGGACGCGCCGACCCGTGGCGTCCATCTTGTACTGGCCCCACTTCTTGCCGTTGCGCGTGATGGTGCCGCCGCAGCGCCACGCCGTCGGCTGTGTCGGCGGAACCTTGCCGTTGATGAAGTCGGTCACGAACCGCGCCTTCCAGACGTACTGATCCGACCCGAGGGTCAGCTTGTTGCGGATGATGTCGTCGGAATACGAGACGACACGGCTTCCGCCTCCGGTCGTGCGCGTGACACCGGGCCGGCGGGAAGGTGACTGGGCCGCGAGGAGCCGGAACTTGTGCTCCTCATCGACAAGAACCTTGGCGTCCTTGCCGGTGAGCGTGCCCTGGAGCTTGTACTCGGCCTTGTTGTCGTAGCCGGCGAGGTCGCGCTGGAAAAAGTAAGACCCTTCCGCCTTGAGGTCGGCCTGAAACGGCTTCTTGTTGTAGTAGGCCGTGCCCTTCAGGGTGAAGGCGAAGCGACCGTTCCGGCTCGTATCGCTCACCTCGACGTCGAACACATCCTTCATCTTGTGCCGGTACTTGAGTGTGTGGTTCGACCCGATCCACGTCTCGGCGTCCGCCGCGTTCATGTTGCCCTGCGCACCAAGCACGACAAACTCCTGGACCAGCGGGCCCGCCTTGATGACCAGCTTGTCCGCCGGCGCGGGTTGGTAGATCCACTGGCCACCGGCGACCAGCGTGAGCGTGCCCGTATTCGTGATCTTGCCGGTGCGGGCCATGCGCGTCGCGCCGTAGACCCCCTGGATGAGAGTCGTGCGCGATTGCTGCACGCCCTTGATGAGCTGGTTGGCGAAGCTGTCGGCGAGCGTCAGCGCGTCCTTCAGTTTCGTGGAAACCGCGCCCCCGCCCCCCCCTTTCTCTGCGTCCTTTTCCTCGCAGGCCGCAATGGCCGGAATGGCGGCAAGAAGCGCGATTATCGTCAGATATCTCATGACACCCCGGGAAACGGAATCGGGCCACGATTCCTGTCAGGAACCATCGAACAATCCCTGGAACGCCTCGGCCATCAGCGGTCCGGCGCAGTCGTCCTCGTGCTTGAAGAACACGAACGCCTCGTCCCATGGCTGGTCTCGCATGCGTTCGGCCCAATCCGCCCGCGCGGCGTCGTCGTATTCGGTCCGGCGCAGCCGCAGGTATCCGAACGGCGCCGTCGCGACGACGGGCGGGTCCGGCGCCTTGTCGGATTGCGAGATTACGAGCGCCGCGCCGCGCGCCTTCAGCACGTCGTAGACCTCGTCGCAAAACCACGACTCGTGGCGAAACTCGAGCGCCGCGCGAAAGCCGTCGGGCAGCATCGCCAAAAACGCCGCGAGCCGTTCGGTGTCCTTGCGCAACCACGGCGGAAGCTGAAACAGCATGGGCCCAAGCTTGTCGCCCAAAAGCATCGCCGTCCGTGTCACGTACTCAACTTCATCCTCGCAGTCCACAAGACGTTTCTTGTGCGTAATCCGCTGCGACGCCTTGAGCACGAACGAAAACGTGTCGGGCACCTGCGCCGCCCAGCCCTCGACGACTTCGGCCTTGGGCATGCGATAAAACGTGTTGTTGATTTCGACCGCCGAAAGCCGCCCGGCGTAGTACTCGAGGAACTTTCTTTGGACGAGCTTCTCGGGATAGAAGTCGGGCTTCCATTCCTTGTAGGCGTAGCCGCTGGTCCCGCTCAGAACGCGCATGCCCGCACGGTATCCGAGTGCGCCCATTCGTGCCACCGCGCCGAGCTGAGACAGCGAACGGACGGCGATGCTTTTGCCCTCGCGCGGTCCGAATCGGCCCGGAAGCCGCTAAACTGGCCGACCCGGATCGCCGAGTTTAGAGTACGACCCCCGACGGAGAGGTGCCGGAGCGGTTGAACGGGCCGGTTTCGAAAACCGGTGTGGCCGCAAGGTCACCTAGGGTTCGAATCCCTACCTCTCCGCCAGTTTCAGCCACGGTGCGCGGGTTTCGGCCCGCGCGCCGTGTTGGCCAATCCGGGCCAGATAGGGCCACGGACGGCCCCACACGGCCACCGCTAGGTGATACCAGAGGTGATACGGGTTCGGGGCGCTGTCGTCGTGCCACGGGCGTCGTGTCGCCCCCCGGATGGCGACGTGGATAGGCCGCGGGCGCGCCGCAGTCTATCCCGACACCGGCCTCCGCACCCCGACCTCAAACCAGCCGCTTCTCCGCCATCGCCGGCCGAACTCGGCCCGCGCCCGGATGCGATAGACTGCGGGCAGCGGGCCGAGGCCCGTCCTATGCGGAACTGTAGAAGTAGAAGCTAGGAAGACTGGTGACCGGAACTCTGACCCTCGGCGATGCGACATTCCCCGTCGTCCAAGCCGAACTCTCGTTCGGACGCGACGAACAGGGTCACGGATGGTCGTTCAACGTCGCCTGTGCGGACGCTGACCTCCCCGACGAACACCCGCTGTGGGCGCGGACTCCACGCTTCTACTCGGAGTTGGCGCCGATCGATCTCGACCCGATCGCACCACTATCGAATCAGAAGTTGCACGTCGCCGCCGGCTGGTCGTCCCGAGAGCCGCTGCTGTGCCTCTACGTGTTCGAACACGACGAAGTTCGGAATGCGGATCTCGAGTTCGGCGAATTCCAGCGCGGTGAGGGGCCCTTCACCCTGCGCGCCACGGCTCTTGTGATGGGCGAGCCGATGACTCTGGCGATCGACACGACTCTGCGGTACGTCGCTCCCTAACCCGTCGCTGCAGCCGACGAGCGGCGGGAACCGGTCGCGCGAGGGCGGTACCATGTCGTCCGCCGCTCGCGGCTGAGCGGCAACGGCGTTAGGCGGGCCCTGAATAACGAATGCGAAAGCTGGATCGACTCGCGGTTATTGAATCAATCGCCGTTCGCCTTCAATCGACGATGGCGACATCCCAGATCAACTCGCTGCTGGGAGCGTTCGGACTCAACTGCCCACATGTTGACATAGTCCCTAGCAAACGAACGTATGTCATGAACTTGCTCTCGGGTGCGAGGGACGAGGTGATCTTGGAGATCGCGCACGAACTGCAAATCGAGATACCGGGAACGAAGACTGCATCCGCAGGCGGATTCCGATCTTATCTCGACGCTGGCGGTACTGAAGCATGCGTTTCGGACTTCAACCGGGCGTTAGCAGCGGTTGCGACCGACCCTGACCAGGCGATAGCCAGCGCTTCTTCGACCTTGGAGAGCGTGTGCAAGCAGATTCTCGATGTTCGGCAGCACGCCTATCCGCGCGACGAGAGTCTCAATCCCCTCTTGAAAGCTACGTTCAAGGCCCTCGATCTGTCCCCGGATGGGCGGGCTGATCCTGTGGTTAAGCAAGTCCTCGGCGGGCTGTTCAACGCGGCCGTCGGGCTGGGGGTCCTGCGGACTAAGTTCAGCGCTGCACATGGGCGTGGCGCGAGTCAGTCACGCCTTCTCGAGCGCCACGCGCGGCTCGCTGTCAACGCAGCCTCCACAGTCGGGCACTTCCTTTTGGAAACCTGTGAGGCCAGGCGGAGCCACTCGGGCTGATGTTTGAATGTCGCCGCCCAACAAGTCCGTTCCCACCCGTCGAGCGGCGCGCACGAGCCGAGTCGACAGATACTCGAGGCGCTGAACGCCAAGCAGATGGCCGCTCAACAAGGCGATGCAGGCTGACGGCCGCCCTGCCCTACTCGGCGCGCCGCGTCGCCCGTCCGACCGCGTCCGCCATCCGCTCCAGCTCCTCCGGTCGCGTGTGCGTGTAGTGCGCCGCCATTTCGACGGTCTTGTGGCCGAGCATGGCGGAGATCGCGAAGGCGTCGAAGCCGAGATCGCGCAGGATCGAGCGCGCGGTGTGCCGTAGCGAGTGGAACGTCATCAACTTCCGCTTCGCCGCCGGGACCTGCTCGTCGGTGCAGGCGTTGAGCGACTTGCGGAGCCGGCGCCCGAGAGACTGCGAGTCCCACGGCTTGCCGTTGTTGCGCTGAAACAGAAGCGCGGTGGGGAGGTGGCGGATCTTCCGGTCTCCGCCGAGGACGGCCTGGAGCTGCGGCGTGAGGTACGCGCGCTTCGGCATGCCGCCCTTCTCGTCGGCTGCGCGTACCTCCATGTACGGCGTGCCCGTGCTCGGCCAGTGCAGGTCCGCACGCGTGCGGCTCACGAGGTCGCCGGCGCGCCAGCCGGTGTGTCCGGCGGCGAGGAGGATCGGGTAGGCGTCCGGGCAGTCGCGTTGCGCGGCATCCAGCAGGTGCTGGTACTCGTCCAGCGTGAGCGCGACGGTCTCCTTGCGCCTGACCCGGGCGATGCGGCAGCGTGCGAACGGGTTCCAATCGTCGTCCTCGGCCCAACCGCAGCGCTGGGCGTGGCGCAGGATTGCGCTCGCGAGCGAGAGGTCGTTGTTGACCGTTCCCGCCGCGGTGTCCTTGGCCAGCCGAGCGTTCACCCAGTCGCGCACCTCGGCGCGGCGATAGGTGCCGAGGTCAAGCGAGGCCCACGGCGCCTGCTTGAGGACGTTGGCCCGGTGGCGGTCCCCCTCGAGCGTGCGCTTCTTCTTGAGCTTCCGCACCTCGGCGTCCTTGAAGTAAAGCTCGATGAGGCGCGCGAACGTCGTGCTCTCGGAGCCCGGCGCGGGCTCGTCCCACACATGCGCGACCGCCTCCTCGATGCTCCAGCCGTCCTGAAGCAGGACCCAGACGCGCGCGGATATCTGCTCGCCGGCCTTCCGGGTCCGGCCCGCGAAGCGCGTAATGAACCGGTACTTGATCGCTCCGTTCGGCTTGCGGCCCGTGCGTTTGCGGAAGACGCACCACCAGCCGTCCCGGTTGGGAATGCGGCGGATGGTTCCACACCGGTTTCGGGCCATGGTTGGTGAATTACCTCGCGTGTTTCGGACATCAACTCTTATCTGCCCGATGTCGGCGAATCCGCCCGCGTCGCGGGACCACGCGGGCCCCGCGCGCGCGTTTCGGGGCGCGGTGGGGGGCCTGCTCGCGCTCGGCCAGGAACTCGAGCAGCGCCTCGCGACGGACGTAGCGCATGCCGCCGATGCGGATCGACGGGAACTCGTGGGCGAGCAGCCGGGACACGGTTCGGGGCGAACAGGAAAGCACGTCTTGCAGGTGCTGCCGCGTCAGGAGCGCCGGCCAGGACTCAGGAGGGAGCGCGTGAAGGTGCGTGCTCACCTGCTCGTCCTCCGGCCTTGGCGACGGTTCATGCGCTGGCGTCGATGGCGGCGACGCCGGGCGAGGCGATGGGCCGACTTCCACTCGACGATGATCGAGCGGAGCAGGTGGTGCGCACAGGTCCGCCTCACAGCTCGCCACCCCAAGCCGTCCAGCCGGCCCGCTCGGTTCGGGCGAACAGCTCGAGGTACGGCCCCGGACTGCACGACTCAACGATCTCGAAGAACTTCTCCGGCTTGGCGCTGTGCCGGCCCCGCGGTGCCTCAAACCACGTACCGACATCCTTGCGCCTAAGGGGCAGGCTGCCCTTGACGCCGAACAGCACGTGCTCGGTCTGGCTGCGGAAGTAACGCCCCATCCCGAACCGCGGCTTGCACCACGTCACGAAGCCTGCGTACCGAAAGCCCCAGGCGTCGAGCAGCTCGAACGCCTCGGGCAACTTCGGGTTCGTGGTCCACCGGTACAGGTGTGCGTCTTCGTCCGCACGGTCGGCCACCGGCAGGGCCTTGAGGTCGTCGTGAGACATCGAGGCGTACTCGGGGAGCCCCGGGCCGTAGAGGTCCGCGTTGTCGTAGCTCCACGGCGGGTCGGCGACGATGGTTGCGAACCGAGCCCGGGCAACGGCGATCGCGACCGAGGGTGCCGCGGCGACCCGGGCGGCGTTCTCCTGGCGCCGGGCATCGCGCTGGGCGACGTCCTCGGCGCGCTTGACGCGCCGGTAGCCCATGTGAATCGAGAGTTCCCCGGTGCGGACCCGCGTCTTGATGTCGTTGTCGCCCCGGTCACGGATGACGTTGGCCAGCCGGAGCGTCTCCCGGCTGACGCCGACTAACCTCGCGAGTTCCTCACGGGTCTCGCGAGGTTCCGCAAGATCTTGCGGAACCTTCTGGCGACCGCCCTCGCGCTGCCGCTCCTTGGCCTCCGCGGCAATGAGGGGCTCAAGGAGCAGGGCGAGCTCGGCGCGCTGATACGGCGTCAGGTTCCGCCGGCCGAACTGGTGCCGGATGATCCACGCCTTGGCCGCGGTCCGGTGGGGGAGATCGACCGCGGTCGTGCAGTAGTCGAGCCCGAGCCGGTCGCAGATCTCCAGTCGGTGGTGACCATCAAGAAGGACATCGTGGCCGGACCAGACGACGAGCGCGTCGCGGCAGCCCTCGGCAAGCAGGCTCGCCTCGAGCTGGTCGCGCTCCGCACCAGTCAAGGCGGGAATCAGGGCGCGCAGTTCGGGGTCGATCAGCGGCGCGCTCATGCTGCGAGCCCCCGGATGCCGTTGATCCGCGCAGTTCTTTTTTTCCTTATGCGCGAAGACAGATACGCCACGCCCCCGCCGTATGTGCGTGCGCGCGCGTATGGAGAAAAAAAACCGCTCGACCGCGGGTAGCTCATTCCCGCTCTCCTGGACCGTCATTGCCTCGCAGAACCTTGCGGGTCACGGTGTCGCTGAGCAGGACGACGTCTAGCCTGCCCCCTATCTCGTTGTCGTGAATACCGGCAACCAGCTCCGGTCGAGCGAGCCCGTAGCGGTCGAGGAGTGTCTTGAGGTCGCTCAGCGAGCGGACGGAGTCGATCGTGGCCGTCTTGACCTGTCCCCGAAAGAGCCCCTCGCGCACCGCGAGAAATGCGCCGGACCCGTCTGTCACCCGAAGGAACGCATCCAGGCCGGGGACGACTCTTGTCCAGTCGATGCCGGCAGAGGACGCGGCGGTCACCATCTCTCGGGCCTGGCGTGCCAGAGTGGTTTTGACCTTTTGGAGCGCACGGTCCGTGCCGACGCTGATCCAGACCTCGGGAGCGTGGAAGAGATCCAGGATGATCTGCTCGAAGTGCCGTGCCGCTTTCGAGCCGGGTCCGAGACCGGTGTCTCCGGTCTCGTGAAGGAGCCTGGTGCACACGTCCGCCCAGGCCACCCTCAGGACACGCTCCGCGGTCACGACGGCTTGGGCGTCGTCTTCGTTCGCGCGTCCGTCCAGGGCGTCCCGGAGGCGGTCCAGTAGGCGGCTCGGCGTCTTCCGGATGAACTCCTCACGCTTGACGCTGCGCCCGAGGGTTTCGCTCCAGGCCCGGCCACTCGCGTAGGCGAAGCGAAGGTCGAACGCCTCTTCGGCGTATTCCGTCGCGATCCGGCGCATGATGGGGCCCTCCTCCGCTCCCTGGCGCGCTCTTGCGATGCGCTCCTGGTGGTCGCGATGAAGCTCCGCCAGCTTCGGGCCGGCGAACAGGCGATAGGCCCAGGCGCGGAGGGATGCGAGATCACTTGCGGCGTGGCCTTCGTCCGCGAGCCGTGTGATCAGGGCCTTGACGGCTCTGTCTTGTCCGGTGGCGCTGTTCGTGACCGTAATGCAGAGCCCGGTGTCCTCGCCGTGGAGGTGGAGGGCGAAGTCGATCGTGATCCGTTCGCCCTTCACCGCTTTTCGGGTATGGGCAACCGCCAGGCTCACCCCGGCCGGCCCCTCCTCTACCGGCGCTTCCGCCGGCTCCTCGTGGGATTGCGGCGGCGTGCTCAGCTGGGCGCCGAACTCGTCGTCTGCCACAACTCGCTGTAACGCGTCTTCGAGCTTGTGGTGCAGCTCCTTCGGCGTCCACAGCTCGCTTCCCGATTTGTGCTCGCTCCACCACGACATCACGTCGAGTGCGGCTTCATGGTCAAGAGCGAAGCGGTAGCACTCGCATGCGGCCCGGAACGTCTTGTCATGTCCACCCGCGCCGCTGATCGCATCCGGGCAAGCCTGGAGGTAGCGGCGGCACCGGGCCGCGCGCTCTTCCATCGGGACCTCCCATCGGTCTTCGACCGGCGGGAGGTCGCCGAGCTCCGGGCGGTTCTCGCTTCGCTTCCGCAACAGCGAGACGAGCCATTCGGGGGCTTCGGCGATGCGAGCGCGCTCGATCTGGTCTCCGTCGTCATCGAGGTCGCCTCGGTCGACCCAGTAGGGCCGGCCCGTCTTCGGATGAAGCGCTCCAGGGCCCATCACGAACCCGCCGTCGCCCTTGACGTCGATGCCGGGGCCGAGAAGCGTGCCCGCGTTGTTGTAGACACGGAATTCCGGATGGCGGAAGAGCAAGTGGCGGCCGCCGTCCCCGCGTCCGGAGTAGACGGTCTCGGTGTCTGGCAGCTTCCCGCGCTCTGCCTCGAGCGTCTCGAGAGACTCTTCGCCGCCGTTGCGCGGATCAATCTCGACCACGAGGACACCGGACTTCTCTCCGGTCACATAGCCCGGGTTGGCGTCCGACCACTTGTTCCACCACGCATTCACATCCTCGGTGTTTGTAGACGCGCGTTTGGGCCACCCTTTGATGTGGGGGCGTTTCGTGCATGCGCGGACCGGGAGCACGGGGAACCCCTCCGCGGCTAGGGCGAGCGCGGCGCTGAGAAGGGGCGTATCGGCGCTACGCGCTCCGTTCCCGATCTCAGCTAGCGAATCCTGAAGAGGAGGGTCGCCCGCTTGGTCGGCGTCGGCGTCGTCGTTGTCGATGGGAGTCTTGCCGTGATCGTGCGTCATTGACGATCCTCACTCCTTGGTGCGGTCCGAAAGGGGACTACTCGGTGTCGTAGGAAGGCCCTGAGCTCGGCCCGATTGACGAGAATGCGACCTCGCTGTGGTCCGGCGATTGACACCCGAACGCAAGGCAGTTGTCCGGAATCCACGAGCGCATACAGCGTGCTCCGTCCGATCGGCAGTAGTTGAAGCACCTGTTGGATGGTCAGGAGATCTCCCGGACCGAGATCGCCGATGTCTTCGGCAACTTCCCAAGTCATCGCCGCCCCCACCATCGATAGGCCGAGATCACACGGCAATCGACACGATCAGCGGGAACCAGACGGCGAAGTAGCCGAATGACGAGAAGGGCCCTTTCTGTGGGCCAGTTCCACACGGTGCGGCGCATTCCCAGCCGTCTGGCGACGACGGGGTTTCTGAGGGGGTGCGCACAGCCCCGACACGCTCGACGGAGTGTCCCAGCGCGAGTCACCTTGCGCAGCTGGACTCGGCGTGCTTGGGTGCGTTGTCGCCGCCCATCGACCGAGACGCGGCGGTCGGTCATGACTCCGGACCACCGAGTGTCGACGTCTGAGGATCTCTCTTGTCGTTGCCGTATCCGGCCCCGCCTGGAACACGTTGCCAGCGAGCGTTCCTGGCCGCCTGATGCGAGCGAAATCGGGCATTGTCAGGCGAAATGGCCTGCAAGAACGCGCGACGCTCCACGATCCAGCGCCTGCCGATCTTGCATCCAGGCAGGAGCCCACGCCTTAGGAGGTCGCGGATCACCGAGGGCGATCGATGAAGACGAATGGCCAGATCCTGAACCGACATGACGTCGGGCAGGACCATCGAGGTTAAATCGGGCGGAGTCATCTCACCCCTACTAAGGGTTCGAGGTGAGATGATTGGGGGGCGACCTCTTTTTTTTCTACGCTCCTCGTTTTTCGAGGACTGTCCGGAGCCGTTCTTTCAGAAGCGGCAACTGATGCCGAAGGGCGTCGCGGGACACCATCCAGGCGGCCGCGGCCGCGTGTTGGCTGTGATGACGGCGGTTGGCGAACTCGGGGAACTCAGAGTCCTCAAAAAAGAGATCGATGTTCTCCGACAAGTAGCCGAACGCTGCCATGGCCTGTGGGCAGTCGCGTATCTCATCGAGGATCGCTCGAAGCTCCCGGAAGAGCTCGATCCGCTCGGCATTGGCCCATGGATCGTCTCGTCCGATGATCGTGTCGATGTCTAACCCGTTCCCTGCTGTAGGAGGGACGGGCACGGGCGGTCCGTTCTCGTTTGGAGGTTCCTGTTGTTTCAGGAGTGGTCCAGTGTGGCGCGGCGGCACGCTGGGCTTGTAGTCTCGCTGCACCATGTCCCGCACTCGGCGTTTATCGACGTCATAACGACCAGCCCGAAGCTTGCACCAAGGGTCGTCGCCTTCCAGTCCGATCTCGGCCACGGTGTGCAGTGCTGTGAGCAGCTCCTCATCGGGCGCCGACACCACGCGTCGGGTGGACTTGTAGCGCGCTTTCGCAGACTGAGTGGACCACGTCAGCTCCCGCTCGAGTCTCTTTGGGTCGATCCGGCCCCGCACAATCACGTTGTCGAACAGCCTGAGCACCAGCGCCTCCCGCTCGTTCGGTGACCGGTTGTTCACGGAGCGAAGTGCGATGATCTTCTCTGCCCAGCGGGCGAAGTCCTCATACAGAGCCTCAGGAGATCTATCGCTGAAGTAGGCGTCGTAGACCACGACGAACGCGCGCAGCATCGCGAACCGGTCTTGCTCTGGTTGCGCGTCGGGAATCAGATGTCTCAGATGGGTGCTCTCGATCTCCAAGATCGTGAGGCATGCAACGTCGCGGTCGGTGATCGACGGCGAATGTTCCTTGTACTTCGCAAGAGCCGAGTCCACGTGGTCCCGCGGAACACTTCGGCTCATCCACCATTCGAACGCGGCTCGATCGTCGGCCGGCACACTCATGTAGTCATGGTCTTCAGCGCTCATGTTCAGGAGGATAGGGCGGTCGTCCGACATCGCCTGGGCTACAAACGGCCTAGCGGATTCGCGATGCCACTACCTTGAGAAGCTCGACGGGGTCTGTGCCGAGCGCGTGTGCCAGCCGCACAAACTCGATCACGTCCAGCCTGCGCTCCCCGAGCTCGACCTTGGCCACCCAGGAGTGCTGGCACTTGAGGCGAGCCGCGACATCGCGCTGGGATAGGCCAGAATCAGCCCGTACCTGCCGGAGCAGGGCGAGCATTTTGCGATAAGCGGGGGTATGGACGGAGTTCGTTATTGCTCCGATCTTCGGAGCGCCCTAGTGTGCTCCCATTACGGGAGCAAAGGGCTCCCGGATGGAGCACCTCGACATGAACAAACTCACATTCCTCGGCGCGCTGGCCCTGATCGCGGCGAGCTGCACGACGACCAGGCCGGTGGCGTCAGACCTGGAGTTCCCCGACCCCTACCAGGAAAACGGCGTCCACGTTCAACTGGATGGCGTCGTCAAGAGTCAATCCCGCGCCATCTTGGCGTTTTCCGGCGTCGCCGAAAACCGCTCGGGGCACGACCTCGGGATGATCCTGCTGCGGCTCGACCTGTTCGATGCGACCGGCGCGAAGGTTGCCGAGGCGAGAGCCTTCTCGGGTGGCCTCAAGAAAGACGGCGTCTGGCGATTCCAGGCCCTGGTGATCGGTCAACTCACGCGGGTTCCGTTCAAGCGCCTTGAGCCGGGCCGGATCCTGGTGATGAACCCGTAGGCGATACGCGGGCGGAGGCCGGTGCGCCCCGGGGGCGGTCGCCTACCAGAGCCCTCCGAAGTTCCGGGCGCCCTTGGCCTGCTCCTCGGCGGAAAAGCCGATGCACTTGTCAAGCGAGACCACGAGGTAGCGGGTCGCATCCAGGACATCATCCCCGAGCTTCACGATCCTCTCGCTATACGTTCCGTCGCGGTTCATCGCGTGCCGCACGGTCGAGAATTCGTGGGCAAGCCGCGTGCAGCGCGGGTGCACCAGTAGCTTGGGGAGTCCGTCCTTGTCGGTGGGCACGCAATGGCCACGCAGCGCGTCATAGCCGACCTTGTGCTTGTTGGAGCGCGCCTTTTCCATGGTCAGGGTGCGACCGGCCACGGGTAGGCGGTTCAAGACCGGAGCGCCGGACGGATCGATCCACGCCTTTCTGGGAAACCCGTACTTGGGAATCCAGTGCTCGGCGATCCAGTCCGTGATCACCGGATGAAACGGCGCCGCGGTCGTGTACTCGGCAAAAATATGTTTGCGGCCCCGAACAAGGTTGCCTCTGTGGCCGACCGGAATTAGCTGGGCGATGACGACGGCGGCAGGGTGGCTGGTGCCGAAGTCGACCCCGAGGTAGACCGGAAGCTCAGGGTCGTACTCGGCGGCTGTCGTGACCGAACGCTCCGGGTCCCACTCCGGTACGGCGAGACCTTCTTTCGCCGGCGCTTCGTTGTCCATCTGCGAGCGCCACACGTGGGGCGCGAAGCTGGGGTCGTTTCTTTGGTCGAGCAGGATCTGGATGGGCACCGTGCCGGCTGCTCGCTTCAGGTCGCCCCGACACGACGCCACAAGAGGGCAGCGCAGGCATCCCTCAAACACCCGGACGTTGCTCCATTCCGGAGAGTCAGAAACCGGGTCGGCGCGACAGAGCAGTAGCTTGGGGTGAATCCACGCATCGACCGGTGCTATGCCGGACCGCTCGTCGGGGCAGCGCTCAGTGGTTTCCTTGAAATTCCAGCCCAGCACCTGGATGCCGCGTGTCGGCGCTAGGCTGACGAGGCGCTCAACGATTCCGCCCACGTGGTTTTGGGTCGAGACGTAGTGGGTCCTTGCGCGTTCGGTCCCGCGCGTCCCCGTCGTGAAGCGTGCGATCTGAAGAATCTGCGGGTCCATCTCGTCCGCCTCGTCAAACACGACAACGGGCACGTGGGCCGATCGGGCGTTGGCCAGTGTGAGTGGTCGAAACTCGATCCAGCCGCCCGAGGCGGGAAAGGACACGACGGTCCGGGTCACGTCCACGAGTCCCTTGAACCACGGGAAGGCGGCGAATTCGGCGATGTATTTCCACGCCTGCTGCGACTGGCTTTCATACTGCGCGAAGTGAAGAATCTGAACGCCGCGGTGAAGCGCGAGCAGAAACTCTCCCGCCGCGGTTGTCAGCGTCTTGTACGAGCCGCGTGAGGCGATGGAGACCGTCGAGCTGTCTCCGCGCCACATGGCGCGCAGGTGAGCCCCGGGTGTGTCGTGGCCTTTTTGCACGGTCGTGTCGGGGCACGGGATTTGGAGTACCGCCTTGGTGTACGACACGATGCCCTTCTCGGTGGGCGCGGTCCGCGCGACCTTACGAAGCAGTTCCGTCTGGACGGTCATGGCATGGAATGTCGAGCAGTCGTAGCGCTGCCTCGAGGCCTTCCGGGCTATCGAAGCCCTCGCTTTCGGGAGTCTTGTCCGAACCGCGACTGCCCGGTTGCGGCAGCTGAAGGGAAAACTCGCGCGCAAGCTTGGCCCAGGTCTGCTCCCATGCACCTTCCGGCAGGGGAGTGCCCGCATCCTCCGCGGCGCTCTCCATCTCCCGCAGCGCTCTGGCCACCAGAAAAAGCGGGGACTTGGTCGCGTACTCTGCCGGCCACTTGCGCTCGAGAAACCAGGCCGCGGCGCGCCAGTTGCCGTCGCGGATCGCCTTTGTGATGCACCCGATCGCGCCGATCTTGGCGCGGCCCTCTGCGCTGAGGACCGCTTCGCGCAGCTGATGATACGGACCATCGGGCTCATGTGCGCCTCGGGCGAGCCAGCGGCGCAGGGTTGCCTTGTCGATGCCGGCGAACTGCGCGGCGTCCGCGCGGGTGCTGCCGAGGGCGAGAGCGCCCACGAGCTGCCTTTCGACTTCGGCTGTGAGCTTGGAGGGACGACCGGGCTCAGGCAACGTCGGCTCCGATCTTGGGGCCGGGATACGTTGCGTGTCGCCGCAACGTGTCCCGAGTCCGCTGGAGGTGTTTGATGCGGTCGCCTGTCATGCGCCAAGTAGATCGGGCTTCGCAACAGCGTCAGGACCAGCGGGGCACTTTTGGACTCCCTGGACTCCACGGAATCCATGGACGGAAAAAGTGGGCAAACGTGGGTGTCTTACCGCGCGATGCGCTTGAGGATCGCGCGGATCGTGCCGTAGTACCAAGGCCTGGCGGTGCGTGGATTCACGCCGCCCTCGGCATTGAGCGCCGACGCGATCCGGTAGCATCCCGAGCCGCCGCGTTGCATTCTTCGCATGCGCACAAGGAGTCGGAGCTCACTTCGTACGGGTACGACGTGATCTCCCTCGAACCGGTACCCGAACGGGGGACGTCCGGAGATGCGCCTCTTTTGGCGGCGGAGCGCGGCCATGGCTGTCTTTGTCCGTTCGGCTGCCTGCTCGCGCTCCAGCTGGGCCAGTGCCCCAAGCAGTGTCACGACAAAACGCCCCTGTGGCGAGGACGTATCGAGGCGTTCGTCGATCGAGTGGATGGCCCAGCCGTGTCGCTCCGCGTTGGCCACGAGATCGAGCACGTCACGCGTCGTGCGCGACAAGCGATCAAGCTTGACCGCGACCAGCCCGCTGGCTTCGCCACTCTCTAGCGCCAACAGGGTGCGCTGTAGTGCAGGCCGGTTGCCGGTCTTGCGGGCGGAGATTCCAGCGTCGGTCTCGATGCCGACGAGGACCAGGTCGTGGGCGAGACAATACGCCGAGAGCCGGTCGCGTTGCGCCTGGAGCGACACGCCCTCGGCTGCCTGGTCGGCCGTCGAGACTCGCACGTAGCCGATGACGGTCCTGGTCGAAGCGGGTGAGTCTTTTGCCTGAGGCATGGCCCGCCATGGAGCGATGATTGCGATGAATCATCAAGGCCGGATTCAGCCGCTGTTCTTCATGCACCATATCGGGCGCTTTTGCGCGCTCTTGGGGGACCGCATGCGGGGGCGCGCAAAACCCCTGGTGTCGAGCGGTCCCTTGACACAAGTTTCAATCGTCGGAAGGGCGGGTTTGCGGCGTCTTTTTACCTGGATCGAAAGCCGTGGGGTCGCGGGCGACAGCGGAAACGATCGCCGCGATGGCTTTGGCGCCATCGACATGGCCGCGTGCGGCGGACCGTGCGTCGATCGAGCGGCAAAGAGCGTGCAAGTGGCCCAGTGGTCGGCCGGTCTCAACGAGCGCCCGTGCGATCTCCTGGCTAGCGATGTCGATACGAAGATCGAGGCCGTTCTCCACGTCTTCATCCGAAGTCGCGGTACTCAGGAGGTTCTCCCGTGTCGCGAGCTGCGCGTCCTCCGGGATGACGAGCAGGAGCTCGTTCGGGGGCTTCGGGCCATTGCGGTTCTTGGGCACGACCCCATGTCAGCCCTATCGGGCCAAAAACATCCAGTTTCTTGCTTTGTCAGGGGCCAGGACCCGACGTTTTTCTTCACGGCGAGAGTGGCTAGGCGCGGACCGCCGTCAACGTCGCCCGTGATGTGGCGCCGTATCGCCTGCGCCACCGGGGACGGCGCACGACTGGATGCGATCCGAGCGGTTCCCACCCGGATAACGCTTGCGTAACAGTTGCGCATCCGTGCTCGGTTCTTCGCGAAGGCCTTCTTCGGGGCGCGGGCCCAGTCGTGGTTGACGGTGAAGGTGCGCGGGGGGGTGTGTGGGCGTTGAGGCAAGCCGATCGGGCAGACCAGCTGGTGGAGTCTCCGCCGTCGATCGTTGACGAGAGGAGGAAGGGGCAGTCTTATCGTCGCCATCGTCAATCTGCCACGCGAGCGCTCGGCCCAGGTCCGTCAGGACCGAGAACACGACTGGGCCGAGCACCGGGATTCCAGGGGCGGCTCATGATGCCCGGCGACGATGGCCAGAACGCTCCGCTCGTGGTCTCCGTGCCTTCCCTATCGCACGATGCCGGGTCGGCCAGGAGGGGCGCGCACGACGTCGGCAGCCTTGTCTACTCGACGTCCACACCAGCGAGCCGCCAGAACACCGGCTCCGCCAGGATGCGCACGCCGTACGCGTGCGCTTTCCGCGCCTTTCCCGACATCGAATCGGGATCGGCGACCACGAGGTAGTCGAGATTCTTCGTCACGCTCTTCCTGATCTCCATGCCGCACGCGGCTGCCGCTCTGTGCGCGTCGGAGCGCTTGGCCTGCTCGCCGTTGATCCGACAGAGCAGCGTGCCGGTGAAGCAGACCGTCTTGCCGGCGAGCTGTGTGGCGCTTGACCGGACAGCAGGAGGGGTGTTGGCGGGCGTGTCTTTCAGCAGGGCTTCAAACCGGTCCTCGGTGATCGCGAGCAGCCGGCGGACATCGTCGAGATCGCGGCGCTCCGCTTCCGTGATGATGCCGTCCTCAAGCGCGACCCGGATCAGGTCGCGCATGTATCCCAGATGCGCGTCAACGACCGCGGCGCAGGAAAGACCGGATTCCCGGGCGAGGCTCGCGAGTGCCTCACTCTCCTCCTCGGTGATGCGGCGGTCCTCGAGCGCTCGATCAAGAAGTGCGCAGTAGTCGTCGATCTCCGGTGACGAATCGGACGAGGCGGGGAGCCGCGCGACGAGCCGTTCGATGTAGGAACGTTCGCCCGAGGCTTCGTCTCGCGCCGTTTGCCGGGAATACGATCTCCCTGATACCGGGAGTACCGGCCAGAACGACGTGTCACCCTCGGGGCGTCGAACGCCGAGCTGCGCCGGGTCCGCTGGCGGCAGCCCGCCAAGCCGGGCGGAGCATGCTTTCAAAAGGGCCGCTGCGGCGCGCGCGTCATCCCGGGCGGAATGCGTCGTGCCCACGGCGATCCCCAGGTGCCGGCAGATCTCCACCAGTCGGCGACTTGGAAGTAGCGGTTCGATCCTGCGCGAGAGGTGCAATGTGCACAGCGTGGGGAAGTCCGGAACGGCATGTCCCAGCCGCTCCATCTCGGCTCTCACGAATCGCGCGTCGAAGCTGACGTTGTGGGACACGAAGATGGCGCTGGTGAGTAGCTGCGTCACGTCTCCGGCAATCTCCTCGAATCGCGGCGCGTGAGCCACATCACGCGCGCGAATCCCGTGAATGTGCGTGGGACCGAGGTCGCGGTGGGGATTCACGAGCGAGGCGTACTCGTTGATGACTTCGCCGCGACCGTTCAGGCGGAGGATCGCGATCTCGATGATCCGGTCCGTGCCCCCGGCGAACAGGCCCGTCGTCTCGACATCGACGACCGCGAACTCAAGAGACTCGCTCATCGTGCCCCCTTTCTTACACAGAGGCCTTTCTCTGTAGCAGACTTGATGATTCGGGGCAAGCCGACCGGAGCTCCGAAAACCGCTTCGGCTACGTCTCGAGTTCCGGTGTGTTCCGGGTCCAGTCCCTTGCCGCGCCGGCCCACACCCGCGCGTTGGGCGAGACGTGCGCGATGACTTCGCCCGGGGCGCCTTCGATCTCGACCGAGAGGTGGAAGCCGTACTCGATGCGGCGATGAAGCTTGCGCGCCGCGTCCACGCACCCGGCGAGTGTCTGACACTGGATGCGAACGACCTGAGCGGGTGTTCGGGCCGCAGCGCCGGCCATCTCGAGCGGGAACGCGTCGGGGTTTAAGGAGCGGCGGCCAACCGTCACAAACGTTGTGCGCGAAGGCGTTCGGGCGGAGTGTCGGGCGAGCTTCATCAGGGGCTCCGGCGTTCCGCGGCCGACCCGGCCGGGGCTCGCTGGGCGAGCGCCCCGATGAACGCTCGAATGCCCTGAAACATCAAGGAACTTGCCATTCGCGCCCACATGGACATGAATGGAGGACATGCGGTACACCGCCGACGATACCCTCTG
This sequence comes from Planctomycetota bacterium, assembly GCA_021776735.1. Taxonomy (GTDB): domain Bacteria; phylum Planctomycetota; class PLA2; order PLA2; family PLA2; genus JAJFFH01. Next base: position 52,314 of record JAJFFH010000054.1, read on the forward strand.
GGTCGTTCTCGACCCCACGCCTGCGAGCGAGCTGGCCGACATCTGCTTTGCGGCAACCTTGCGCGACCTTGAGCAGCAGTTTCGGGGCGGCCTTTCGTGTGACCGGAGCCTGACCCTGTTCACGGACCACCGGGAGGCGGAAGCCGAAGCCGCGGTCCGGATGGTCGCGAGGCGGGCCGCCCGAGACCGCGCGAAATGACTCGGAAGCGCTTCGCCGTCCGCGAAGTAGACATCTTGGCGGAGTGACGCGTCACCAACACGCTGGGGTTTTCGCAGGGACCGATTGACGGCCAGCCCCTCGACAAGCACGACGTTGGCGGTTGTGGTCAGCCCGCGAGTTACGACACGGCGCGCATGAGAGCCGGGTGACGGACGCGTTCGTCCGTTGTCGCGGCCTGGACGACCGCGCTACAGCAGCACCCCGCTTCGCGCGAGCATGTAGCCGTAGGTGAAGAACGTGCACATCGCGTCGTTTCCGCCGACATCGACGCGCAGGCGGAAATGTTTCCGGCGAAACGGAATCTCGACGGTCTCCTCGCCCTGAGCGCCCGGGTCGTACGGGCTGGGAACACCGTTGCACGCGACCCACTCGACGAGATCGGACGATTCCTCGAAGTACATGGAGAACGACGGCGACGAGCCGATCAGGCTTCCGCGCCACACGAGGAAGCGCCCGAGTTCGAACGAGCTGACGTCGGCGATCGCGAACCGGTAGGTCCCCTGCACGAGCGTCGTGTACCGGGCGACGATGACGTAGGGCACGCGCTTTCGAACCATGACCGAAAATCGTAGCACGTTGCGTGGGCTCCCGGTGTGAGATCTGTGAGAGATGTGAGATCGCCATTGACGTATGAAACAAACAGATCTACGCTTCTAAGAGAACGAACAACCACTGGCCAAAACAACCACTGGCCAGAAAGCGGAGGAAAACACATGGCTGGTGAACTCGTCCCCCTCGTCCTGCTGCCCCGGTACTCGACCTTCAACGGCAGCGAAACCTTCACGACGATCGGCATGGAAGTGACGGACTACACACAGACGATCCTCAACGTCTGGCGCGGCCCGGTCCTCAACGGCGGTTCGATCGCATTCACGTTCCAGGAGTCCACGGATCAGGACTCGTGGACGACGTGCTCCGGCACGACAGCGAGCTGGGATCCCGGCGCGAGTACCGAAGCACAGGTCACCGCCGAGCTCAAAAAACGATGGTTTCGCGTGAAGGTCCTCGTCGGCGGCACCAACCCCGGCGTCAGCTGCTGGGCGCTCGGATTCCTGGAGATGCGCGAGAGCTAGACAACCGGCCCAACGCCGGCGTCTTGCCGGCAAGGAGAAGACACGATGGCTGGGAAGCGTTTTCCGCTCGTGTTGGTTCCCCGGTATTCGACGTACGCCGGGGCCGGCGACTTTACGACGATCGGGATGGAAGTCACCCCGTTCGTGTCGGCCCTGGTCACGATCTGGCGCAACTCCCTTAACGGGACGTCGCCGACGTGCACGTTCGAGTTCGAGGAATCGACCGATCGCACCGTGTGGACGACCTGTTCCGGAGGCGGAGCGGTCGATCCCGGCACCGACACGGAGCACCTCGTATCGGTGGAACTTAAGAAGCGGTACTTCCGCTCAAGAGTAAAGCTTGGGGGCACCGGCGTAGCGGCGTCGCTCTACGCGGTCGGGTACTTCACTGCGAGGACGCACTAGGGGAGATACGCATGGGATGCGGCTGCAATGGAACCCCGAAGGTCAAGCCGAGTGGGGCGCCTTGCGGCTGCGGCCCCAAGTCCCAGCCTCGCAATCGTCTGCTCGATGACATCGCCGACTTTCCGATTCTGACGGTCACGGACGGCGATTTGGAGGAGGCAGCGCGAAATCAGGTCGCAACCCTGACGGAGATCATGACGCGGACGGACTACCCGCCCCCGCGCACGATGCTCGCCCGCGCGTCCATGGAACGTGACGTGTCTTCGGACTGCGGGCTCAGCCAGTTCACCGCTCTTCGGCCGACACATGTCATGTCCCCTCTCGCGGCTGGAGTGGGAGCCGTCATACGCGAGCGCGCGATCGGCGTGGGGCGTCGAAACCTGAGGCTTCAGGTTCTGGCTCCACTGTGGGAGCTGACGTCGGTTCGCGGACCGAGAGCGCCCGAGGCCGCTCCGGTCGCGTGCGATCCCTGCGAGCCCGTCTTCGCGACATCGTCGGCGCGCCTGAGTTGCGAGAGCCAGGTCGGACCCGACGACTCGATCTCCGAGGACCTTGCGGAGCCGCCGCAGCAGCGCGAACAGGACGCGGACTCTCGCAACGGCTGCACGACGGATCCCTGTGCGGCGTCGGCTCTGGCGGGAGGCCGACCGCTCCTGAAGGCGGCCGAAGCGGGACGGCCGCCCACGCCGAGCTGTCCGGTTCACGAGCCGAAAAAGGGCGGGGAGGTGCCCGTAACACCGGTTTCCCCGAACATTCGGGGCAAGCCGGGTTCGAGCGTCCCCTGCCCCTGCACGTGTTTTTGCATCCCGTTCCCGCGGTTGAAGTGGCCGTTCGACTTCTCCTTCAACGTGAACACGGTCTTCGCCGGCGCGCTCTGGTTTTGGCAAAAGCGTTCCTACGCGATGCCGGACCTCTTGTGGCTTCTCGACTCGATGGGCATCAAGGCGTCCTGGATCGTACCTCGGGCGAGTTCCACGCCGGGCGATGACGGAGACGCCGTACTCCAATCCATCGCGGGCGGTTTTGTTCCCAGCATGACGCCTCTCGTGGAGGGGGCGGACCTGGGGCTCGGACGATTCACGGGACTGGATCTGACGGCGCTTCGCCCGAACGCTTCCGAACCCGCGGAGTTCACGCTGGATCGGGAACGCCGTGTGACCCTGCTCGCGCCGACACATCCGGAACACACCATCCAGGCCCGGGTTCCCTTTTCGACACCGCTGTCGGCCGAGGTCGCCGAGGATCTCGCCCTGCTGTCCGGGCGACGCGATCCAAGCGCTCCGCTCTTGTCGCCGGGGCTTGAGGAGTCGGCGACGTGAAGCACGGGTCGAAACTGCCCGCGCAACTCGGCACGACCGGGCTCTCGGCGCCGACGACATCGAAGGGCGGTACCGCGATGCCGGCCGGGTTCGTTTCCTCGATACAGCATCCGAACGGAGCGACCGCTCTGGCGGGTCCGGCTCGGGGCGTCTCGACCCGGCTTCGTGGGTTCTCGGGGAGGATGACAGGGCCGCCGTGGCACCCCGCACGGTCCGACACCCCGGTCACTCCGCAGCGATCCGGGTCTCAGGCAAGGCAATCTGCGCAGCCGGCGAACGACTCAGAGATGTCGGGGCTCGGGGCGCCGGTTCCGGTTCGAGCGTTGAACGCGCTGGTCGCTCATCCGATGGAGTCGCTCGGTCGTTCCAGCCATTCGATTCTTGCGGCCGGACCCGCGCACTCGCGCGCGCTTGAGCGGCGCGGCGCAATTGGTCCCCGAGGCATGGGCAGTGCCCAGGGGGCTGCCAGCATCGGCCACCCCGGAGCGCTCGCCAGTCGTGTTTCCGCGACGCGTTCGTTTGTCGGGGTCGGGTCTGCGCAGGGCTCCTGGCGCGGCGCCGCGGGGGGCAAGGGTGATGTCCGAGTCCCGTGCGAAGACGCAGTCTCGCGTGTCAAGCAAGAAGACCGGTTTTCGGCGAGTCCTGCCGCGAGTGGTGGCGCCGGTGGTTCCGGTGGCGAGCCGCAGCCCCACTCTTCGAATTCAGGTAGCTCGCCGGCTAGCTCATCGACAGGTGCGGGCGGGCAACCGCAGCCCCATCCGCTCACCACGGTTTCGTCGAGTCGGAGTGGCTCTCTCGATCCGGCCATGGCGGCCGGACCCGAGGGGCCGATCGGCAAGGGTGGAGCGGGGTCGGGAAACACCATCCAGGACGGTGTGCCCGCGCAGGCTCTGCGGGGCGACTCAAAGGGAATCCAGGGCGGCGGCGGTCTGGCGCGGCCGAAGATTGACGCGATTCCTGAAGCGACGCCCTGGAACGCCTTCCAGACGGTTGACGAGTTGCGGGAGCAGTACGAGCGAGTCAGCGCCGGGCTCAACTTGAACCGATGTGGTTCGAGGCGAGTCCCTGATCGGATCGGATTCGGGGCGCGCCGCCGGTTCCGTGACATGGTCGCGGGCGATGCCGCGACGCCGCAGCAGCGGGGCGGGGAACACGCACCCGAGCGCGCCGGCGCAGACGCGGAGACGCAGCGCCCTGCCGTTCCGGCCGCCAAGTCGATGGCGAGCGGCTATTGCAGTCAAGGAGACCGATTCGAAAGCCGCGATGAGGTTCCCCTCTTCCAAACCGCTCGAAACATCGCGACGGCGCCGGGATCGAGACCGCCGAATGATCGCGCGGCGGGCGCTGGAGACTCAACGCGCACGCCTCCCGCGGCGGTTCCGACGAAACTACCGACGAGGCAAAAGGGAGTCGTGGTCCCTCCCCAGGTCACCGGGAAGCCTCCGGTCGCCGGCCCGCGCAAGCCCGGTGTCGGCCCCCGCGGCATGGGGGGCGGGGGCGGCGAGGGCCTGCTCTTAGAGCTCGGCAGGGCGTTGGAACGAATCGAACAGAACAGGCTCTATGTCGATAGCGCGACCGCGGAGATCGATCTGACCCTGAGCAAGGCGTCCGAGTTGTCACGGGCCGGCAATCTGTTCGTGAAACTAGGGACTCCGACTCCTGATACCCCCCACAACCTGCCGGCCGTGGTGCACGGGCGCGACCTGCTGGAGCGAGCGGGGGCTGCCGAGGCCGTGGCCGAAGCCGATTCACAGACGCTGAAGCCTTGGGCAGCTCGACTCGAGACGGACACCGCGATGGTCCGAGGGCTCTCCGGCAGGCTGGGCGTTCACAGCATGGACAACCTGAAGGCGCGGGCGCTCAAGGCTCTGAGAAGGGCACGGCGCAACGTGGCGAAGGCTCAGTTGCGTGCGGAGCGCCGATCCCGGCGTCCGGGTTTCGTGGCCGGCCAGGAGGCGTCGCTACCGGGTCTTGAGCGCCGGTCCGAGAGTGCTTGGCGCAAGTACCGCGAGTACGCCAAGCAGGCTCACGACGAGAAGCTGCCGGAGAATGTTCGCGGTCGCGCACGCCGCCGGGCGGAGCAGCAACGGGGCCGCGCTCTTGCGGCAGACGCACGCGCGACGTCGGCCCGATCGGTTGTGATCGACCACTCGCTCCGCAAGATCCGCGGGTTCGAGGTGTCCGAGAGGAAGCGAGCGGAGAAGCGAGCGGAGAGTGGTCGGGTCGGCTCCGAACTCGCGAAGATCGCGCTGGAGATCCACAAGATCGATGAGGAGATCCGGACCGAGAGGGACAAGTTCATGGCCGTTGACGGAAAGATCACGGCGGCGGTGAGCTTTAGACGAATCGAACGGCTTGCGAAAAAGCGGACGAAGCTGAAGAAGAGACAAAAAGGCCTTGGGACGAGGGTGGCTGACGGCGGTCTCGTGGGCACCGTGGTGACGAGTGCTTTTGATCGCGGGGTTGCGGGCGCCGTTGGCACCTATCGACGGGCAACGATCGCGCTGGCTGGGGTTCAAGCCGAGATCGACGCGACTCAAGCCGAGCAGGAAGACGCCAGGAAGGCGGGGGACCGCAGGAGGCAGAAGAAGGCTGCCAGAAAGCTCAAACGTCTGGAGAAGAAGCGGGCGCGACTCCTGCGGTCGCAATCGAAGGCCGCCGGCGTGCTCAAGAGCGCAAACGCGGCTCGTCCCGGCGGCTCCGGCTCGATCAAGATCAGCCCGCTGGCCGAAACGCACGCCGGCCGGGCCCTGATCTTCGCCTCGAAGAAGCTCAAGGAACTCGACAAGCAAATCGAGGCAGCGGAGAACAAATGGAAGAAGAAGGCACTGCAGAAAGTCCGGGCGCTGCGTCAAAAACAGGTCGCCGGTCTTGCCAATCGGATCACCGCGGACGTCGCGGCCTGGATGCGCGCCGCCGCGGAGCATATGGTCGCACTCTCCAGCCAGCGCTATGACCCCAAGGCCACCGACGAGGAGCGAGACCGCGCATGGCAGGGCATGGAGTCGACCCTCGACGCGGCCAAGCAGCAGTTGAAGCTGGCGAAGATCGCTGCCGGGAAAGCTCCGGGGAGCAAGACAGCCCAAAACAACCTGACGGACGCTCAGAACGCGTTCAACAAGGCGTTGGCCGTCTTCTTGAATCCGTGTCTGGCGTGCTGGGAGTGCAAAGACCCGATATGTACGCCGGACCAGATTTGCTTTTGCGTCCTCAAGCCGGAGCACTTGGCGGAGCACCTGAAACGGATCAAGGCGTGGAAGAATCGCAAGAAGAACAAGGGCAAGAAGAACAAGACGAAGAAAAAAAAGGCCAAGAAGAAGAACAAGAAGAAGAACAAGAAGGCGGATGATGGAACCGGGAGGGCCATCTCGAAACACGCGGGCAAGACCCCCCCGCAGGTACCGCCGGGCACCGGCAATCCCAAGGATGCTGTCGTGCCGGAAGCGGGGAGTGCTCCCACTGCGGGCCAAGGGCCGGATGCGGGGGGATCAGCCGACGAAGAAAATGAAACGCCGCCCTCGGATGCCAACGACTCGTCGGCGGAAAAGGCGGACGGGGCGAGTCAAGAGGGCGACGACAAGAAAAACAGCGAGCGCAGAACCGTCGTCGCGCCACAGAAGAAGGACGACGATGATGAATCCCCGGACGACGGTCCCCGAACGATCGCTCACCCGGCCACGAGCCCTCCCAAGACGGGGGGACGCCCGCCGGACAGTGCACCGCCGTCGGATTCACCCCCCACGTCCGGTTTCCCGTTTTGGGGAACGATTCGGGAGCAGCTCATCCCCGAGTTTCTGCGCGGGATCGAGGCCGCGACAGAGTTCGCGAAGGAGGTTGGGGCGGAGGCAGCGAAGGTGATCGACGACCTGACCGAGAAAGCCAAGGTCAGGTCCAGGAAGAAACTCGCCGAGGGGATCGAGGACATTGCGGAATGGCGCATGAAGGACCGACGGGAACTGCTTGCGCTCCTGCAGGCAGCTGCCACGCGTCGCGGCACTCTGATTGTCTTGCGTCGGGCGGAGCGGTTGATCGAGCAACGTGAGCAGGAAGTCGAGGCGGAGCTCGATCGCCTTGCCGCGTCGGGCTCGGTGCTGGCGAAGAACGTGCGAAAACACCTTGACCGGCTCGGAGGCAGGTACGCCAAGGCGAATCGGACGTACCGTGAATACTATTTCCGCCGAGCCCACCGGAAAGAGTTTGACAAACTAAGCCCGGAAGATCAGGTGAGCGAGAACAGGCGTGGTGCCCTGAAACACATTCACGTCCTGGCGAACAACCTGAAGGATCTGGAGCTACAGTGGATTCGCGTATCAAGCGCGCGCGAGAGTCTGGAAATCGACCTCAAAGACAACCCGGTCGATGACCTGGAGGCGAACCGTGATGCCGCTCGTTGGGAAATCCAGCGTGACATCAACCAGGAGCTGAGTTTGCTCGGGGGGATCGACCTGCGGAGCGAATACATGGCGCTTCGGGACAAGTCCCCGACCGCTATCGACAAGAGGCTAGGGCAGCTCCGCGCAAAAATGCAATGGGCCGCTCAAAAGGTCCGTCTCGGGTACGTCGCGCTCCTGGGCATCCAGCAAGACAGCCAGAACCGCCCGGGATTCTTTAACCGCAAGTCCGAGTGGGTCAACTTCGCCCGCGTCATGGGCACTTCCGTCACGAGCCACCGACGACCCGACTTCGACAACCTGTCGGTCAAGGCCGGCGTCTCTCGTATCACGGGCTTGACGGACTCGATCAACGAGATCGAGGACAGTCTCGGAGAAATCTCGTTCCAGATGAGGCGACGGCAGGCCCAGACCAGTCGCATGTTCGGTATTGCGACCGTAGCAGCTACGCTCGCAACCGGGCTCGCCATCGCAGGGGCGCCAATCGTCGTAGGAGCGAAAGCAGGGGGCTGGGTCGGGACGCTCGCACGTGCCGGTGCCCTGGGCGGTGGATTCAACACGGCCATGCAGGCCGCGCAACTCGCTTCGGGCGAGCACCCGACGGGATCGTTCGAAGTGAAAGATGTCGGACAGGCAGTCATTCTTGCGGCGCCTCTTGGGCCGCTGTTTCGTTGGGCTCCGAGCCTTGCTGGTCTAGGGCTGTCCGGCGCTGGAGCCTATTCCGCGTACGGAAGCTACAAAGAGGGCAAGTGGGTCACCGGTACGATCGGGCTGGCGTTGGCGTATTGGGGGGCCCGTTCGACGGTAGTCCGCCTGGCAGGCCAACGCGCCTCTCCATTGCATCTCCCCGGCGAGCGGAGTGACCTTCCTGTTCCGAAGTTCCCGTGGCGATACGCAAAGCCCGGAGAGTTGAAGCCCGGTGAGGCTGGCGGCACGCGACCTGACGGAAGCGTCGTGATTCGGAGGGGACTGAATCCCGCCACCGAGGCGACGGCCATCCGACATGAGTATGGCCATCGTCGCCTCTCGGCGCTCGGCGACGGTGCGTTTGCCCGGTGGCGTCAGAATCGCATGACACAATTCTACGAGAACAGTGCGATACTGCGAGTGTCGGAGGAGGCACTCGTGCATACATACGCGACACACAGTCCTGTGGCAGGTGTCCGGCTGGCCTTCTCGCCTGGCTACAGTCCATTTCAGGTTGGATGGGGCGACGCCATCGTCGTGTCCCTGCTCGCGACTGCGTACGTCGGCTACAGAACTGCCTATCGGGCTATCAAGGACGATCGATGACTCGCGCTTCTCCGTCACTATGGGACCGCCTTCGTCTAATCGTGACTCCGAAGATTTCTCGGGCAGAGGCGATCGAGCTTGCTCGGGAAGAGGGCAAAAGGCGGAACGCGGAGCTTGTCGAGCCGGTCCATGTTCATTGGGGGCTCTTCTCCTACACCATCCGAGATAGGGCGGATTGGAGAGGCTGTAACTGTGTGATTGTCATCGACAAGTGGGATGGACGTGTCCTGCGGTACAGCGTTGCCCCAGTCTAGCCCCAAAACAAGCGTAAGGTGGTCGTGCGACGCGCCGGCACGGCTCGGCCGCTCACGCGGCGCGTGTGTACCGATGGTGCAGCCCGCCGAGGGATTGGCGGCACCGCGCCGTGTTGGCGATACAGCGCGGACCAGCGCGAGCAGGTGGCGGACGAAGCTCATCGCCGGACGATGACGGCACGGTCCGATTGACGCAAGCAGCGAGGCTGCGTAGAAGTCAAAACTGGTGTGCTAAGCGGAAAATCCGGGCGTGGATCTAGTGTTCGGGAGGGACAGGCCGGAGTTGCGTGACCCCTATGGCCCCCGGTGTCCACGAAACCGGGGGAACTCCAAGGAACTGCTACTGAAACCCAGACCCCCTCAAGAATCCTAGGCTGTGCGGAGCTGCGCGCTACTAATGTTGCTAGCCTAGCTGGACAATTGCGATGGTCGAAGCGTTCGCTGCGTGGTGCTAATCGATGAAAAAACTGAGTGTGCTTCACATCTCCGATCTGCACCGTGATCGCGAAAACCCGATTCGCAACGATGTGCTTCTGAATTCGCTTGAGAACGACAGGCGCAACTACATAGCCGAACAGATTCGTCCCCCGGACTTGGTCATCGTGAGTGGTGACCTTATCCAAGGCATCGAGAAGGGGACGCAGGATCCCGACGCGGGTCTGCGCGAACAGTACGCGGAAGCGATCGAGTTCCTGGCGGCCCTCACCGACCGCTTCCTAGAAGGACATCGAAACCGACTTGTCTTGGTCCCGGGCAACCACGACGTGAGCGCGGACCATTTCTATCGGAGCCTCACTCGAGTGGAGATCCGGCCGGACCGCAAGCGGGAGCTTGCGAAGACACTGCTTTCGCCGGGCTCACGGCTGCGATGGTCATGGTCGGACTTCGAACTGTATGAGATCGCGGACAAGGATCTGTATGCGCAGAGGTTGGCGGCCTTTTGCGAATTCTACGGGGAGTTCTATCAAGGTAGTCGGGACTATGACCTCGATCCCGCCGCGCAGGTTGACCTGTTCGATTACCCGGAGTTCGGGTTGACGGTCGCTGGCTTCTCTAGCTGCCACCACAACGACCTACTCAATAGGCAGGGTTCGATTCACCCGGCGTGCATTGCGAGCGCAACCGAACGACTGCGAGACACTTCTCTTCAAGGGCGCCTGCGCATTGCTGTGTGGCATCACAACGCCGAGGGGCAGCCAGTACAGTCGGACTACATGAGCCCGGATCTCATCCAGAACCTGATCGACTGCGACTTCAGTCTCGGGTTTCATGGTCACCAGCACCGGCCCCAGTTCTTGGAGACGCGATTCCGCCACGGCGAGGACAAGAAAATCACCGTCATCAGCGCGGGCACGCTCTGTGGTGGGCCGTCGTTTCGGTACGGGCGGGCCTACAACCTCGTAGAGTTCGACACGACGATGCACACTGGTCGCCTCCACGTTCGGGAGATGCAGAACGACAATCTCAACCTGCCAATCTGGGGTCGACGGTTCTTGCGCTCGAGTACGGAGGGCTGCTACGAGTTCAAATACCATCCGCCTCCCGAGCCGGTGGCTCCGGCGGGGGTTGTGACCGCGTTGCTCATGAAGGCGCAGCGGCTGCATGACTCGGGTGAGTACAAGGAGGCTGGGGCGCGATCCCGGAAAGTTGGCGTTTTGGAGGCCGTAGGCGGGGTTTGAGTATCTGACGTAAGCCGTTTTGTGCAAAGAGGTTCCCGCGCCCAGCCGACGGCTTTGGTATGAACAACAATGCCACGACGGACGCGGGAA
>JAJFFH010000055.1 GCA_021776735.1 Planctomycetota bacterium
AAGCCGGTGCATTCGACCACTCTGCCACCCCTCCGTGGCGGCCGGTAGTTTAACCCACGCAACGGGTTACGCCAGATCAGGTCCTCTAGATCGTGGGCTTGTCGCGACACGGAGCCACGTTAGCGGCCACGGATCGGAGCGTTAGGTGTCTGCGGCCTGACCGGTAGGTGCCGGGTGCGGATTCGCAGGCTGCCGTCGTGGCGGGCACTGTCGGCCCGAGGTCGGCTCGTTCGAACGGCAGGCGTCGCCCGCGCGCACCCACCGTGCGGCCGTAGCGCGGGCAACGCGCGGCCCAGGCGAGAAGGAGTGGATGTCTTCGCCGTTCCATGGCTTGTTGTGCTCCCGTTGACACAGAGCAGATCGATCCGAACGACGACCGCGTCTTGTCCGAAAACTCGGCCGCCCGGAACTCGTTGACCAAGCGGACGTTGCGACTCACGCGATGAGTGCATGAGCGTCGATCTCTACCTGCTGCGTGTCCTCCTGACGACGTTGGCGGGCTGGCTGACACGACGTAGTCGCCTGCCTCGTCGAGGAGAACCGCGTCCTGAAGGAGCAGCTCAAGGACAAGCGGCTCCAGCTTGGAAACGAGCGAATCACGAAACGCGCCTCGCCGTCGTGCGGTCCGGTTCGTTGCTGGGAACGGCTGGGCGGGATTCTGAAGCACTACGAGAGGGCCGCGTAGTGATGATCAGCTGAGTTCTTGGACAGGACGAGAGTCAGGCTCAGTCCAGCCTTGGCGGCCAGGCCAGGCCGGGGGTGCGGCCCCACAGGCGGACGGCGCAGTGGCGCCCGTCGTGGCGGCCGCCGGCGGTGGCGAGTTGGCTTCCGTCCGGGGCGAACGCGGCCGCCAATGCCGGACCCCCTTGGCGCAGGGTCAAGAGGCTCTCGCCGGTGGTGGCCGCGAGAACATGCACGTCGGTTCCGGAAGCCGCCACCAGCAGGCGGCCATCCGGGGAGTACGTCACAGCGGCCACAGGCTTGAGGAATCGCGTCACCGCGATGCGCACACCGGTGTCCGCGTCCCAAACCGTCACGTGACCAGAGCGGGTGCCGACGGCCAGGCGGCGGGCGTTCGGGTGGAACGCGATCGTCTCGATGGTGGCGGCGCCGTGCTCGGCAATCGTGCGCAGCCGCCGATACCCGTTGCGGACATCCCGCACGATCACATGCCCGCGCTCCGTGCTCGCATGCATTGCGCCATCGTGGCTGTACCCGTTGCACAACACCCACGATGCCTGTTCGAACCGGTGCACGGACGCACCGGTGTCCGCGTCGCGGATGGTGAGCACGTTCTCCGTATCGCCACACGCAAGATGGCCGCCGATTCCGCCCAGCGCGATCGACAACGGACGCCCGTCGGTCGCGACGGTTGCCGCCAGCGCGCCTGTCGCGGCGTTCCAGAACCGCAGTTTCTGATCGTTCGCGCCCGCGATCACGTGCCGGCCATCCGGCGTGACCACGACGCAGCTGACCCACTCGTCCTCGTCCTCCCATCGCAGCGTGCGGACCGTCGCGCCGGTCGCGCAATCGAAGATGCGCACGGCACCGTCGAAACACGCCGCCGCCAGCCAGCCACCGTCCGGCGCGTACGCGACCTCGCACGCAATCCGCGGCAACGCGGCGAGAAGCCGCTGCGGCGCCACGGTGTGCCCGGCCCACGAGCGCATCGTCCGGTCCGCCGCCCCCGACAACAGCGCGCCCGTCCCCGGATGAAAGCGCAACGAGGTGATGGAAGCCTCGTGCCCGATGTGAGTCCGAACACCACCCGCCTGCCAAACGCGGATCGTGCCGCTCTCGTGACCGCTCACGACGTCGCCGGTGGGCGCGAACGCGAGCACGGTTGCAGGATCACCCGCCGGAGCACGCACCGCGCGGGATTCGACCTCGATCGCGCCGTCGCGGAAGCCGATTGCCAGCCGCCCGTCGTCGGCGAACGCCAGCGCGGAGGCGGGGCGGTCGTCCGCCAAGCGGGTACGCATGTCGTCCCGCCATAGATCCACGAATCCATCGGCGCCAAGGGCCACGCGTCGACCATCCGTCGTCAGCGCCGCCGTGCTCACCTCGCGCGACGCAGCGGCCAGCTCCTGCACGATGGCTCCATCGGAGAGCCGGCGCAACCGCACGACACCTCCCTCGCCCACCGTGATGCACAGCCCTGCTCGTGCGTCCAACCGCACGGCGCTTTCATCGGGGAAAGCGAACTCGCGCACCGGCTCAAGCGTCGTCGGGTCCGCAAACGTAACGTCGCCGGCGTGCGTGCCCCATGCAACCAGGCCATCGGAAGTAAACGACGGCGTCCACGTCCAGCCCGCCACCGCACGCGACGCCGTCTCGCGGCCGGTCGCCGCGTCGAACGCGCGGATCGTCGCGCGATTCTCGTACCAGTCGCCGCACGCCGCGACGATGCGGTCGCCGTCCGGCGCGTACGCGGCGCGGACCTTGCCCTCGGTCACTTCGATCCGGCGTGCGCTCTGATCGACGCCCGCTGCGACGTACGACCATTCCCAACCGCGCAGGCGAATCGGCGTCGCCAGAAGTCGACGGCGCGCGCCGGCGAGATCGTGGTCGCGCAGCGCGGCGTGCGCCGCCGCCAGGTTGGCAACGTACGCCTTGCGCTCGGCGACCTCGCGTGCCCGGGCATTCTCAAGCGCCAGGCCGCCGCCCACGATCGCCGCGGCCACGCTTACGACCACCAGCGAGACCAGCAACGCACACGTCACGCGATGACGACGCGCGAATCGACGCGCGTGGTAGTAAAGCCCACCCGCGCGCGCCTCGACGGGCCGGTGTTCGAGAAAGCGCCGGAGGTCGGCGGAGAACGCCGCCGCGGATGCGTAACGTCCCGCCCGCGCGGGCCGCGTCGCCTTGTCCGCGATCGCCACGACATCGCGCGATCCTCCCGGCACGAGTTCGCGCAACAGAACGCCGAGGGCGTACACGTCGGAGCGCACGTCGGGCGCGCTGTTGTCGGGCTCGATCTGCTCGGGGCTCATGTACGGCAGCGTCCCGGCGCGTGCCCGGGGACCCTGTTCCCCGGCGAGCCGCGCGATGCCGAAATCGATGACCTTCGGGGCACCGCTCTCGTCCACAAGTACATTGCCAGGTTTCAGGTCGCAGTGGATAACACCCTTTTGGTGGCCATGGTGCACCGCCTCGCCGACGCGTTCGAGGAGTTCGATCCGCGCACGTGGATCCCGCTCCATGGCCGCCTCGGTGAGCGGTCGCGCGCCCTCGACATATTCCAGCACGACGTAGAACCGGCCTTCGTGCACGCCCGCCTCGTAGACATGCGCCACGCCCGGGTGTTTCAAGCGCGCGAGGATCTCCGCTTCCGCGCGGAACTGCTCGACATTCGCACGGGCGCGCACGATTTTCAGCGCGACCGTGCGGCGGGGCTGGCTCTGCCACGCCTCGTAGACCGTGCCCGAACCGCCGCGGCCGAGCTCGCGCACGATCTCGTAGCCGCCCACGCGATCGCCGGGCTTGAACGCCGTCGGCGCGAGCGCGGGCGTCTCGAGGAAATCACCCAGCCCGTCGCGCGCGGCGAGCAGCGACTCCACCTCCGCGCGCAACGTCGCGTCGTCGCCGCACGCCTCGTCGAGCACCCGCGTCCGGTCCGCGGACGGCGCCTCGCGCACCCGCGTGAACACGTCAAGCACCCGTTCGAGGCTCACGGCGAGAACTCCCGGAAGAGCCAGGCGCGCGCCAGTTCCCACTGCGCGACGACGCGCCGGCGCGAAAGACCCATCACCGCCGCGGTCTCATCGCCGGTCAATCCCGCGAAGAAACGCAGCTCGACGACGCGGCTCAGGCTCGGGTCGGCGCGTTCCAGCTTCTCGAGCGCGTCATGAATGGCGAGGACATCCTCGGCCGACGGCGCCCCGGAACTCGCCGCGCCGTCCCAGGTCACCCGGACTCGATCACCGCCGCGTTTTTGCGTGGCCCGCGCCCGCGCGATATCGACCAGGATGCGCCTCATGACCCGCGCCGCCGCGCCGAAGAAATGTGCGCGATCCTCGAACGAAGCGTCCTTGTCGCCGAGCAGCCGCAAGTAGGCCTCGTGAACCAGTGCAGTGGGCTGCAGGGTGTGGCCCTGGCGCTCGCGACGCATCTGCGTCTCGGCGAGTCCCTTCAACTCGTCGTACACCCGCTCCAGCAGCGCCTCTTCGGCACCCGGCGCGTCGCGCCCTAGTTCATCGAGAATCCTCGTGATGTCGCCTTCCACGGTTTCCTGCGCGATTCTCTCAAAAAGTGCGCACTCGGGGTACGGATCACGCAGGGACAGACGATGCGCTATCTCCTCCTGTTCTCCCTGTGCCTGATGGCCGCGTGCACCGACCTCCCCGCCGCGCTAAGTGTCGATCCCCTACTGTTTCACTTTTGCTGGCCGGAAGGAACACCGTCCGCGACTCCGGATGACCCAGAGAGCAGGGTCTACGTCGGCACGGTTTCGATAACCGGCCTAAGGGTCGAGTTGGGGAGTGTGACACTTGTTTCCGCCACGGACGGGTTGGCCCTCGATGCCTCTGTCACCGATTCGGCCGGCACGCTCGATGTCTACGCGACCAAACCGCTTCCGTCCAGCTCAACGTTGCAGTTCCGGCTCTTCTTCGAGACCGACGGGTTCTTCGGGGACCACGATCAGAGCGAGACGTTCGACGTACGCGTGCTGTGTGGCGACGTCGAACCGCCGCCGCCTCCCTCTCCCTTCCCCGGCGTTGGCCCGCCGCAGGTGGCAATGAACGGGAGCGGCGACGCGGTCGTCGTCTATCGCGTGGACGACGAGATCCGCGCGCAGCGGTTTCTCGACTCTGGCGGCTGGCAGGCGGAGCGCACGCTCTTCATCGGTGGCCCGAGCGATCCGTCGGGCGACCTGGACGTTGCGATGGACACCGAACGCGCGATGGTCGTGTGGGAGCAGGAGACAAACGTGGTCCGATCCATCGAACTCAACGTCCTGACCGACGTCCTCGCGCCGGCCGTGCAGCTCGACGACGCGTTCTTTGGCGTGCACGCGCCGCGTGCCGCGGCCACGCCGTTCGGCACGACGTTCAAGCTGGGCGCGTGGCTGGAGGAGGTCGTCGCTGGGACGTCGGGGATTCCGCAACTCGGTTTGTTCGCGGCGATGCCGGGCCTCAATCCGGACCGAGTCGATGACGAGCAAAATCCGCCCCAGTCGGTCGGCGCATTCGACCTCGCCGTGGACCAATTCGACCGCGGTCTGGCGGTCTGGGCGCATCCCGACATCAGCCGGCACCGGATTCTCGCCGCGCGCTTCGCCGGCGGCGCGTGGACGGAGCCCGTGGAAATCGACAGCGATCCGGACGCGGGTACGGGTGCGCCCTCGCTCGCGCTCGATGCGTCCGCCAACGGCATCGTAGCCTACCGACGGGCGGGGGTGGTCCACGCCAAGCGCTACGACGGCGCGACAAACCAGTGGAGCGTCGCCGAGGCACTCGGCGACGGATTGCGCATGGACGCCCGGCCGACCGCGGTGGCCAACGCCGCCGGGCAGGTTCTGGTCGCCTGGCCGACCGACACCGACACGCGCGCCCGCCTTTACACGCCCGGAACCGGCTGGAGCCCGCTCCACCTGTTCGACAGCCAAAGCAGGCGCGTGTTTCCCGGACTCGACGGCGACGGCAACATGCGGGTGGTCGGCGACGACGGTACGCTCGTCTGGACCGCGAGCCGTCGCGCCGGGGGGGACTGGAGTTCACGCGAGACTATCGGCAACGGCCAGCTTGGCGACTTCGCCATGGACGCGAGCGGACGTGGCGTCGCGGCCTGGCTTAGTGGCGCGGTGATCGCTACGCGAGTCTTCGAGTTGCCCCCGAGCGACGGCAATGTCGTGTTCGCGACGTACCGCGACGGGCAGCTCGAGATCTACAAGCAGATCGATGGTGTCGACACGCCGCTGACCGACGACCCCGCGTCCGACACCAGTCCCGCGTGGTCGCCGGACCGGGCCGCCGTCGCGTTTGTGAGCGACCGCGATCACCCCGGCACCGGCCTGTTCGAGCTGTACGTCATCGACCTCGACGGCGCCAACGAGACCCGCATGACCGGCGTGACGGACGACGGCGGCTTCACTGTCTCCGATCCGGCGTGGTCACCGGACGGCCAGACGATAACTTTCGTGTTGTCCCGCCCGCAAGCACCGCCGGCGATCTATTCCGTGCCGGCAGGCGGGGGGCTGCCCGACTTGTTGCTCGAACGTCCCGGCGCCACTTCCATCGCCTCGCCGACGTGGGGGCCCGACGGCATTCGCATCGCCTACGAGGAGGACGCGGAGATCCTTCTGTTCGACGTGACCGTCGCGATTCCGATTCCGCAAAGGCTCGTCGAGGGCAGCGATCCCGACTGGTTCGGGAGCGCGATCGTCTTCACGCATGGGGGGAATCTCTGTCAGTACGATGTCGACACGCAAGTAGAGACGACGCTGCTCGCGACCGCCGACGCGGACGTGGCCCCGGCGTACTCGGTGGACGGCACGGAGATCTACTTCGTCCGCCAAACGTTCGAACCACGCGTCATGCGTCTGGCCGCCGGACGAGTCGAGGAGCTGCCCGGACAGGCAGCCGGCGGCACCAGCCCGGACGGGTGAGCCGGTTTGCGTGCCCGTCGCGTCGGGGCATTCAATGACGATGGAGCCCGCCGAGGTACGCGCGAGCATGTGGCGGACGAGGTTCATCGCCGGACGATGAGTCCGGCCGTCGATTGACGCAAGCGGCGAGGCTGCGTAGGTTCGAGACTCGCGTGATGGGCGAGCCCTCGCCTCCGGTGCGCCTGCGGCGCCGGTCGGAATTTCTCATTGGCCTGCTGTGTTCCTCAAGGAACGTGTTGCCGCCCGTGCGCACGCTGTCGGCCCGAGGTCGGCTCGTTCGAGGGTTGCGCCTCTCGGCCCACAGATGTGCGGCTCCGTGGTGCGTCAAACGCCCAAGCCCCTACTTCGGGCGAAGCCCGATCCGTGAGCGGATCCAATCAGACACCGTCATGTCCGCCGCCTGGGCGCGGGCTTTGATCGTCTTACGTTCGCTCGCGGTTACGGTGCAGCCGACATAGAACGAACGCCTCCGGTCTCGCGGCAATGAAGGCCTGCCGGGACCGCGCTTTTTCATCAAGCGAAAACTATCGAAGGCGAACCCTCGCCTAGTTTTCATCTATGGTTTATTGTCCAGTCATGAGTCGTCGCGCAACGTGGCTTGACTGGGTGGTAGGGAAGTCCTCAAGTCCGTGGAACGTACTGGCGTTCTTCGGCATCGTGGCGGCTCTCTTGTTCGGGGCTGCGGATGTCTTTCCCCCGGCGAGAGAGAATCCAGACAAGACATCGGAGTCGGCGCACAGGAGCAGAGCCCAACGTGATGGGGCGGAGGGGGCCGGCGTGCCGGGTGCGGGCGACTCGACGCCGGGGCGCTAGGGCGGGATTGAGTGGATGTAGTCGCTGTCCCATGGCTTGTCGTGCATGTTTCGTCCTGCTCGCGCGGGCCGGGTCGTTCCCTTGCGCCAGGCAGAGGGCTGGGACTTTGGGCCGATTCGCAGACCACGGTGCCACTGGAAACGGCAAGAGAAAAGGGGACCCCTGCGGCGAGACGTACTCCCCGAAATCGAGTCCGGGTTGAATGAGAGTCTTTGGGCCGCGAGGCCAGGAGACGAAGATGAAAAAGCACCCGACGGATCAGATCATCCGGAAGCTGCGTGAGGCGGAGGCCCTGAGCAGCCAAGGCAAGGGAACCGCCGAGATCTGCCAGGCGCTGGAGATCAGCGCCCAGACGTACTACCGCTGGAAATCGCGGTACGGACGGCTGGACAAGGACGAGTCGCTCCGTCTGCGGAAGCTGGAGGAGGAGAATCGGCGGCTGTCGCCGACCAGGCGCTCGATCTTCAGATCCTGAGGGAGGTCACCAAGGGAAGGTAGGCCCGGTTCGCGAGCGTGAAGCGGTCCGCTTTGCGCAGCGCAAGCTGGGCGTTTCCGAGCGACGTGCCTGCAAGGCCCTTGGGGTCTGGCGGTCCACTCTCCGGTACAAGTCGAAGGTCGGCGCGTTCACGCGCCGACTGCTGACCCGCATTCTTGAGTTCGTCGCTCTGCACCCGCGGTACGGGTGCAAGCGAATCTGGGCGCTCCTGCGCCGGGACGGATGGCGCGTGAACCTCAAGCGTATCCACCGGCTCTGGAAGCAGGAGGGCCTGCGGGTGCCGAAGAAGGCCAAAAGGAGGCGTCGCCGCGGGTCGAGCGCGAACGCGTGTCATCGGCTCCGAGCAACCCACAAGAATCACGTGTGGACGCTGGACTTCGCGTTCGACGTCACCGAGCAGGGGCGGCAGCTGAAGTTCCTGCCCGTGGTGGACGAGTTCACGCGTGAGTGCCACGCGATCCTTGTGGCGACATCGATCCGATCGACCTACTTCGGCCCAAGCCCGATCTGTGATCGGATCCAATCAGACACCGTCGGGGGCCGGCTGATGAGCAGGCAGCCCTCCGGCCTCAGCGGTCCGCGGTCTCGCGTGCGAAGTGGGCGGCCAGCGAATAGACCTGCTGGTTGAGTTCGCCCATGCGTCGCAGGAGCTCACCGTGCGGCTTGAGCGTGCGGCTGACGATGCCCTTGCGGAACCCCTCGCCGTCCCCTCCGTACTTAAACCAGTGCCAGCCCACACAGCCGGGGTGCTCGAGAAGGCCGAGCGCCAGGTTCTGGTAGAAGCGTCCGCGTGCGGCGCTCGTCTGCACGCGGAAGCCCGCGCCCGTAGCCGAGGTCTTGCGGCTCTTCACACTCTGGGCGTACCACTCCGACACCAAGAAGGGTCCCTGGAACGCCTCGACCCAGCGCGTCATCCTCCCGCGTTCGGCGGACCAGCGGTGGTAGTAGTTCACGGTCATGACATCCACGTGGCCACGCGCTGCCCGGAAGAGCGGCAGGCGGATCGTCCGGCCGTGGATGCGCGAACCAAGATAGAGGTGGTTGGGGTCATGGGTTTTGATCGCCTTGGCGACGACGCTGTAGTAGCGCCGGCCGAGGAACTCAAGGAACGCGTCGCGGTCCTTTGTGGTGATCGCGCGGTCGTTGCGCCCGATGCGCTTGTGCCACCAACGAGCGGTGGCCTTGCGCCCGGGGTCGGCCTTCCGGAGTGCGAGGTAGCGGTCCAGGGCGTCCGGGCGGAAGGGCAACTCGTTATCCGAGAAGTGTCCGAGCAACCAAGGATCCTCTGCCGTCTCGGACAGCTGCTTCGCGTGCTCTGCGCAGAAGGTCTCGAACTGGGGGTCGAAGACGGGCATCGTTTCGTTGGGGAAGCCGGCGGGCCCGTTGGGTTTGGGCCGCCGCTGCTTGTAGGTCGCCATGAAGTTCCAGCGCCGCGTGTAGGGCATGCGTGAAAGATCGTCCTTGCGGAACGGCCGCCAGTCCGACCAGCAGCCCAGCGTGTTGAACCCGTTCGCGCGAAGGAGTGTGGCCGTGGCGCGTGCCCAGGCCATGGAGCTCCCGAAGCGCTTCGGAATGGCGTCGGCGGCGAAGTCCCTGGGATGCACGGAGTTGAGGCCGACGGTCAGGAAGGGCCGTCCGTTGGGATCGACGAGCCACCAGCGCCCCGCGTACTTGCGACGTGAGAAGTACCGGCGGCCATGCGCACGCGATCCTGTGGCGGAGCCTCCGTAGGGCGTGCGCGCGTCGGACGGTCCGGACTCGAAGCCGTCGAGTTCGGCCACGGTCCGCGCCTTCCTCGTCTTCCATTGGCGGCCTTTCAGGACCTTGACGTCCTCGGCGTCGACCGCGGTAGGGCCGAGGAGCAGCAGCACGACGAGGAGCGGGAGGCCTCGCGAGTTCATGAGCGTCATCATAGCGGTGGGGCTCGGCGGCACCCCTGAAGCTAGGGGTAGGCGCGCACCGGCTCAACCACTGCGGCACCGCGACGACATACTCTATGTCTACGCTGCTCGAGGCCGCGGCTTGCGGCCGTCCGATCGTGGCCACCGATGTCCCCGGTTGTCGCGAGGCACCAGGGCCATACCGGTCTCTTGGTACCGGAGCGTTCGCCGGAAGCTTTGGCGAAGGCCCTCCTGCGGCTTTTGGGGGCGCCGGCGCGCGCGCGAGATCGCCTGACGTCGAGCTGGGATCGGGGGAACAGGAGCCGTCGATTCAAGCGTCCGCCCGCGAACACAACGCACCCGCACACTTCGGTCGGGTGAGATCGTCTGGGATGATCGTTGCCCGACGACGTGCAGCCCGATTGACGCAAGCGCTGCGGTGGCGTAAAGTCGAAATGGGCGTGGAACTTGTTTTCGGGTGGGGGAAGCTGTCCGGCCATCCTTGATACGAACACCGTGTTGCGTCTCGTCGGTTCATCTCCTTCCTCCGGCCCCAGCCTGGAGGCCGCCCTGGCCGCTGGGCTCGCCGAACTCCTGGATCCGCCCGACCGGGAAGGTCTCGTGACCGTGGAGGGCGACTGGCCGCGTCTGGACCGGATCGCGATCGACCTCGGCGGGGCCACCATTCGCCCCAAGAAGTTCGCAAGCAAGCAACCGGCGATGGGCGGCGGCCCTCGCGTGACCGTCCAGGATGTCCGAGTCGAAAGTCGCCCCCTCCACTATGAGGGGTCCCGGATCGACGCGGCCATCGAGGCTTCCGGCGCGGTGTTCCGGCTGGCCGACGACTGGCTCATACTCGAGGACGCGGACGCCGGCCAGGTGTTTGCGCAGATCGCCCATGCCGACATCGAAAACCTCCTCCTGCAGGGTGCGCGGGCTGCGCCAAGGCCAAGGGCGTCAAGATCGAGCGAACCGAACTCGCGTTGTCCCAAACCGGCCCGCGCGACGTCGGTGTCGATTTGCGAGTGACGGCCCGAAAACTCGTGCGCGCGATCATCCGAGTCCGTGGCGCGCTCTCGGTCGACGACACGCTTGCGGCAACGGCGCACGATCTCCTCGCGGAAGGGGAGGGCGTGGTCGGAAGTCTCGTGGTCGGGTTCGTCAGGCCACACCTCGATCGCTTCAACGGCCGGTCGTTTCCGCTGACGGCCTTGCGGCTCGGGGACATCGAACTTCGCGATGTGAGCGTGTCCGTGAACGATGGGCTGCTCATTACGGCCGCGTTCGGCCAACAGTCAGCCTGATGTCTGATCCCTTCACGTACTACGAGCCGCTCCCCAACGAGACCCACCTCGTCTCGTTCCCCATCGTTCCCGTCGAGCTGGAGAGCGGCGAGCTCGTCCGCGACCGCGGTCGTTGGACGGCCCACTTCACGGACAGGAACCTCGTACTCGAAAGCGTGCGTGCGGTCCGGACTTCGGGTTTGCCCTGGTGGAAGAAGGCCCTCGGACACGTCGGAGTGTCCCTCGTGAGCTCGGTCGCGGGCATCGTAACCGGCCACCCGGCCCGTGGGTTGATGATGACGCGGAGCATGAGGCGCGCGTTGACGGAGTCCGGTATCGCGCGGAAGTACGCCGCGACGGACACGTTTTCCGTACCGCTTGGGGCAGTCCGATCCCTCGCGCCGGCTCGATTGGAATGCGTGAACCTGTCCGACAACGACGACGTCGTCGAACTGCAATTGAAGCGAGGAGCGAAGCCGGGTCTGCGATTCACGGCGGAACGAGCCGAGGACGGGCGTGAGCTGCTTTCCTTTGCGCGGCCGCTCATCAGGCGCCGATGGCCCAAGCCGCCGCCGAGCGAGAAGGCGGACGAGTTTCGACAGAGCCTTGAGCGGATGGAGGCCGAACTTTGCGAGGCACCGCGCGGTCCGGGATTCCCGGTGTGGCTGAACCGGAACGAAGGCACGCTTCGGGCGTGGGCTCAGGCCATCGACGACGACGCGACAGCCCTGGAACGTGCGGCGCTCTCGTTCCCGGAGCGCAACCGGCTAATCCATCTCGCGGAACGCATCAGGGATTTGATCGCCGAGCGGCAGTCCGAGCGGCTGAAGGACATGACCCAGTGCTACTACCTCGACTGGATGGCGATCAATCTATCGGCCCCGCGCTGGATGACGTCTTCGTGGCCGGTCCGCGTTCTCTAGTCCGGAAGGCAACCGGTGGGCGAGCAGAAACAGGGCGATTCCAACGAGGGATGGAAGACGGTCGGCTGCCTGGTTGCACTCGCGGTCATCGCCTGGGATGTCTTTGAGGGCGACGGACTCGTGACGCTGTCCCTTGTCGTACTGGTCGTCATCATCGCCTACACCCAGCGCGGGGACGAAACCGACTAGCGCGTCCGATCCGAGAACCCCAGCCGCCGTCCCGAACTGGTTGGCTACCAGGCGCTAGCACGAGCACGCGACCTCCTGATCCGGTGCACCTCGAACACGACGTCCATGCTCCCGCGGCCGAGTTCGCGGATGATCTCGTACTCGCCGAACACCTTCGGCAATGCCAGGTGCTTATCGGACGTGACTGAGGCGCGCTTGCGCCAGGCGTGCGCGGCGTGCGACGAAGGCGTCCGGGTCGGTGACCGCCTCGGCCACGACGGTCAGCGAGCGCTTGTCGCCGATCCTCCCGAGCGAGTCCGCTGCGGTGGCGCGTACGGCGGCCGGGTTGGCCTTGTCGGCCAGGACGTCGGCGAGAGTCGGCGCGGATGCCTTCATCCGGGCCAGCGCCCTGCAGATCGCGATGCGGACCTCGGTGGCGTGTTTCGACTCGAGGACGGCCGGCTGCAGGATCGCCGCCGCGTCCGGATTGCGCATCCGGCCCAGGGCCTGCACGGCGGCGCCGCGGTAGGTCGCGTCGGTCGTGTACGCAAGCAGTTGTTCGGCGGACCACGCGGTTCCCGCCTCGCCGAGTCCCAGGATCGCGCCCTCGCGGACCGCCCGCGGCAGCTCGGAAGCGAGAATGGTCTCGAGCTCGCGCTCGGCGCGAAGCCGGCCAAGCAGCCGTGCCGCTGCCTTGCGAACCTTCCAGAACTCGTCGCCGTCGTGGATCGCGCGCAGGAGCGCGTGCCGATCCCCGAGACTGCGCAGGGCCGTAATGCGGACTCGCGGGTCCGCGTCCGTGGCGAGATCGGCCAGGGCGGCCGTGCTCGTCGCCGCGCGGGCGGCATCGAGCCGGCGCGCGAGCAGATCGGCGGGATCCTTGGCCACGGTCGTTCGCACGCGATCGAGTTCCGGAAGCGGCTCTCCGACCATGCGGTGGGCGGCGATGCGCATGCCGCGGTACACGGACCAGTCCGGACGGACGCGGTCGAACTCCGGCACGTTTCGGAACAGGTCGAGAGTCATGAAGACGCAGCCGGCCCAGAGCCAAAGCAGGACGAGAAGCGTCCAGCGAACGGGACTCTTCGGCCTAGTCGGTTTCGTCGGTTGGCTAGTCATTCTCGGTTCCCCAGTCCTCGTTGTCCCAGAGGAAGAAGCGGTGGATTCTGGCCCAGCGGCAGAAGAAGCGCGGAACGCGGACGGTGACTTCGGCGATGGAGATGTTGCCGGCGTCGTCCGTGGCGGTGATCGTGATGGTGTAGATGCGCGGCCGTCGCCAGCCGTGGCGTTCGGCGCGTAGCTTGAGCCGGATGATCCCGGTGGCGGGATCGATACTGACGACCTTCCAGTCGGGTTCGCAGCGGTTGCGGCCCTCGTTGCTGGTGATCTCGACGGCGAGTTCCGGCGTACCGGTGCACTCGTCCGCAGCGTTCGCGCGGACCTTGACCCGGCGCATGCGGTGGAAGGGCGGCCAGAGGATCCGGGGCCGGACCCGGGGCGCCAGCGTGGGCGCGATGGTGTCGATGACCTCGACCACGACCTCGCACAAGACCTCGTCGTGCTTGCCATCGTCCACGGCGAGTTCGAAGACGTGGATGCCGACGGGCAAAGAGGCGATCACGTGGTCGGGCAGGGCGACGGGGTCGCCGCCTTCAGGCGGGTCGATCGTTCCGGCGAAGACGACATCGCCGTCCTTGCGCCACTCGAAGCTCAAGACATCGCCGTCGTTGTCGGAGACCGTGCCTCCCAGCACGAGCTCGTCCACGTTGCATTCGTAGACGCCGGCGCCGCTCGGATTGCACGCGGGCGCGGAATTCAGGACCAGCGGGAGCTGGTCGATGTTGTTGGCGTCGATGACGAACGGCTCATCGCAGAATCCGTCGCCGTCGGAGTCCGCGCAGGTTTCCGAGTGGCCGTCCCCGGCGGGCGAACCCCAGAAGTTGCCGCCGATCGACGGCCCATCCACGATGTTCGGTCCGGACGTCGCCGGCACGTTCCATGTATTGGCCGGAGCGGACGCCGTGATCGCGACGTTGGCCGTGTTGTTGAACAGGTTGTCGTGGATCGAGTTGCCGGTCGAGCCGGAGCCCAACGCGATCCCCGTGGTCGTGCTTCCGGTCACGGTGTTCCGGTGGATGTCGCAGTCCTGGACGCCGAGCATGAGGATGGCCGTACCGTTGTTCTGGAGCGTGTTGCCCTCGAGCCTCGACCCGCTCGCCGGCCGGACGCCCTCGAGGCTGCCCTCGATCAGGTTGCCTTCGAGGACGTTCCCGGTGCCCGTGGAGTTCGACATCAGGATGCCGTTCGTGGTGTTGCCGCTGGCCGTGTTGTTGCGCAGGGTGCTGCCAGCGCCCACGACCACGTATCCGGCCGACGTGTTGTCGGTGGCCGTGTTGTTCTCGGCCATGCTGCCCCCGGCGAGCAGGAAGCCGTTTTGGTTGCGGCTGGCGGTGTTGCCCGTGAACGTGCTCCCGGGAACCGAGGACCAGATCCCGGAGCCTCCGTTGTCGTTGGTCACGTTGCGCCGGGCAGTGTCGCTTGTCGATACGCCGCTGAGCGCGATCCCGTGGCTGCCGTTGTCGTTGGCCACGTTGTCTTCGATCAGGAGGCGCGCGTGCGTGTTCGCGTTGATGCCGTAGGACGTGTTGCTTGAGGCCGTGTTCTTGCGGATGACGTGATCGGAGCCCGGGGCGTTGATCCCGATCGTGTTCTCGCGGGCGTCGTTCCCCTCGATGAGCAGTCCGGCCGCGGGATCCTGGACGCTGATTCCCCTGTCGTTGCGGTGGATCCTGTTGCCACGGAGAATCGAGCCGCCGGATGTGGCGGAAACGAATAATCCGGCGCTCTGATTGTCGTGGACCTCGTTGTTGAGGAGCTGGTTGTCGGGTCCGACAACGCCGACACCGGTGCCGTTGTTCGTACTGGTGTTGTCCGCAACGACGTTCCCGGAGGTGACGTGCAGCGTGATGCCGATCGCGCTGTGGTTGCTGCACACGTTGTCCCGGACCTCGTTGTCGTTCGCGAAGGGAAACGCGGTCCCGAAGACTTCGATACCCTTGGCGCCGCCGGACGTCCGGTTGCCGACGGCCTTGCAGCCGGTGCTGTTCAGGATCCGGACGTTCGTACTGAAGTCGCGGACGTGGCAGTTCCGGATCGTCACGCCACTTACTCCCGGGACGAGGATGCCGGTCCCGGCGCCGGTTCCGGTGATCGAGCGTCCCGCACCCTGGTTGCCGTCGAGCGTGATGTCGTCCCCGGTGATCGTGATCTCCTCGTTGAGATCGACGATCAGCGTCGCCGTCTTCGTTGCGGCATCCCAGGCGAACTTGGCCGGGTTCGGCGGATTCGTTCCGTCGATCACCTCGGCGGCAAAGGCGATAGGGGCGCAACAGAGCAATGCCAACAGTCCTCGCATGACGGTTCCTTTCTCGCCCGCGGAGGCGGTGCCCGGTGCCTCCCGGCCCGTTCCGCGGCGTGAGTCTTCGGGGGTGATTCGTACGCCAGCCCAAAAGTTGCCTCTGGCTCTTCCAACCGTTCTCGGGCTAGACTCGGAGCAGGATGGGGCGGACAGCGTCGCGTTCCGCGCGCCGGCTCGAAGAAGGCCAATTGCACCGGCATGCGTTCGCCTTACGACGGGCGTACGACTCGGGACGGGAGGAGTTCGGCCCGCTTCCCCTTTCCTACGACAGGTTTGCGCGCCGGTACCTGGCGCTTACCTGCAGGCGGTTTCTGGCTTCCGGCGTCAAAGCGACGGCGCGCCGAATAGGAGAGATGCTTGCGCGGGCGGCCGGTGGCGACGTCTTCTTGGCGATGGCCTGCGACCAGAATGTGGAAGGAGCGTGGGAGACCTTTCGTGCGCGGTACGTGAGACCCATGCGGGGATTCCTTTGGGGACGCGGTGCGTCGTCGACCGAAGCGGAGGATGTCGCGAACGATCTGCTTGGCGAACTCGCTTCCCCACCGGCGAACGGGGAGACGCGGACCCGGTTCGGGAGATTCGACGGGTCCGCCTCGCTCTTTTCGTGGCTTGCGGTGATCTGCTTGCGCCGACTCGTCGACCGGCGTCGCGCCGCGCGCGTGCGACCGGTCACCGCTGTCCTGGAGGACAAGGGCGATGGCGGTCCGGGTCCGTCCGAGCGGGCCGTCGCGAACGAGACCAGCACCGCGTTTCGCGCGGCGCTGGCCACAGTATGGCCGAGCCTGACCCGCCAGGAGATTCTCACCCTGTTGTGGAAGTACCGGGACGGACTGTCGCAGAAGCGGATCGCGGAGCTCTTCGGTGTCGGCCCGCCGCGGGTCAGTCGTGTCCTCGCTCGCGCGATCGACAAGCTCAAGGCCCAGTTGCCGGCGCACTTTGGTTCCTCCGACTGGGCCGCTCTTTGTCGCGCGCTCCACGAGTACCTGGAAACTTCGGCCGGTCCGCCCGAATCCCCCGGCGAGGAGCCGCTCGGCCATGAGTAGACGCAAGAATCCTGGTGAGGATCCGGCCCGGTTCCTCGTGAACAAGTTCGCTCCCGAGCGTTCGACGGCCGGTTTATGCCCGGATCCGGGACAACTGGCCGGGTATGCCGAGAGCCGTCTGCTGCCGGCGGAACGGCAGCGCGTGGAGGAGCATGTCGCGAGGTGCGAGGATTGCCGCGTCCTGGTCACTCAGCTCGCGGGCGAACCCGCCCCCGCCTCGCAGCGGCGGCGACAGCGAGTCCTCGGCCGCGCGACCGGCGCAGCCCTCGTCGCAGCCGTCCTGTTGTTGGCAGCGTTCTGGCCGCGTTCGAGCGCGCCCGTTCCCGTGCAACCGGTCGAGACCGAGGCCGCCCTCCTCGCGGCCGCGCGCGAGTTGGGGATTGCGCCGCTGAGTCGCGAGGAGCGGTTGAGACCGGGTTCGCGGGAGCGCGGCGCGCTCGTGGCCCTGCACCCGGCCGGCGTGATACTCGGTCGGCGACCGCATGCGCTATGGGAGCCCGCACTGGGCGTGGACGAGTACGAAGTCGCTTTCCATGAGGCGGACGGCATGCTCTGGCGTTCGAAGGCCAAGGGCGTGCGGTGCGCGTACCCCACCGGGCAGGCGGCACTCGAGTTGGGCAGGACCTACTTTTGGGAGGTGGGCTACACGGGCGGACCGTTCGGCGACGACAGCGCTCAGCGGTCGTTCGTGGTCGCCTCGCAGCGGCAGCGCCGCGAGTTCCGGGACACGTGGCAGGCCATCGAGGCGAACACGCCGAGCCACCTCGTGGACCTGCTCAGAGCGCACTTCGCGATCCGGAAGAAGTTCTACGCCGAGGCGGAAAGGGCCGCCCGAGCGTACGTCGAGGCCAACCCAAACGACCGGGTTGGCCGGGAAACGCTGTTCCAAATCCTGGAGCTCCTGGGCTCCTCGGAGGCGGGCGGCATGCTGGAGGATTAGGGATGGCATCGCGCTGTACGGCCCTGCTCGTGTGTCTCGTTGCATCTGCGACACGCGCCGAGGACTCCCCCGCCGATGAATTCTTGGCCGCTGTTCGCGCGAACGAGCAACATCGACAACAAGAGATCTCGCGCGACGCGACGAGGCCGTGGATCACCGCGGACCGTCTGATTCGTCGCGGGGAGCGGCGCGCTGCGCTGCTGTTTGCGCGTACCTGTCTGCGTCACCACCCGTTCCGCAAGGATGTCGAGAAGCTGGTGGCGTACGTCGAATCGTTTCGCGAGCGAGAGGCCAACACCGTGTACGCGCGACTCGACTCGATCGCGACGCTGGCGCCGGAGAAGGCGCTCGCGGCCCTTTCGAAGCTCGATTCCGACTCCGCCAAAGACCCGGTGCTAGCGGCTCTCGTACTCCGGTTTCGCGGGAGGCTCTTCAAACGGTTGAGAAGATTCCAAGAGAGCGTCTCGTGCACGGTCTTGGCAGGTCGAGTCGCTTCGAAGCTTGGATGGAGACGCAAGCACGCGGAGTCCCTGTTCGTTGCGGCGCGGGACTGCGTACTCATCGCCGACTTCGAGCGCGCGCGCAGCTTGTGCGCCGAGTCGCTGGCAATCCACACGGAGCGAGGCGACGAGGCCGGCCGGCTTCGATCCCTGACTCAGCTTGCGAACGTTCTTCCGGTCGACCGGGACGGCGAGGCTGCTCGAGTGGCCGGAGAGGCAGTTGCCCTGGCGTGCAAGCTCGGTAACCGCGCGCAGGAGGCGCACGCGCTCTCCGCATTGGCGCGGGCTTCCAGCGATCGGGGCTCCGCGCGAGTGGAGGCGCTCTATCGACAGGCACTTCGGATCCATGAGACGCTCAAGGGCAACAGGGACAACATGGCGACAGCATGTGGGCTGCTGGGTCGTCTCCTGCGGGATAACGGTCGGTATCGAGAGGCTCTTCCCTATCTTGAACGCGCTCGTCAGGCATCCGGCCGGACAGGCGGGTTTCCGGCGCTCGATGTGCAGTGTCTTGCCGACATGGCGGACTGTCACGGCGCACTGGGCAACAAGGCCGGTGCGTTGAAGTTCTACGAGCAGTCACTCCGCGTAGCGGTGGCCATCCGCAGCCGTCCGGGCATTGCCAGGGCCGAGATGGGAATCGGTGGGACCCTCACCAAGTTGGGTGATCTCGAAGGGGCCGAACCTCACCTGCGTCGTGCGCTCGATGTGTATCGGGAACTGAAGGGCCCGAAGGTGGGCCCGGTGCATTCGAGTCTCGCGGATCTTGAGATTAGGAGGCGTCGTTTCGAGGCGGCACTGAAGCACGTTGGCGCGGCGCGCCGCGCTGGAGAAAGCAGCGGCGATACGCGCACCGTTGCGCGCTCGCACATGTTGGAGGGCCACATCCAATGGCTGAACAAGGAGGACTCTTCCGCGATAAGGTCGTATCGAAAGGCGCTCCACCTTCTCGAAGAGAGCCGGAAGTTCCCGGTGATGATGGGCAAGCTGTTGTGCGTTCTCGCGGGTGCGCGCCAGCTGATGGGCGAATGCGACGATGCGCTCCCGCTGGCGTACAAGGCTCGCAGGATTGCACGCGAGACCGGATCGAGCAGCTGCGAGGTCAACGCGCTCTGGGTCCTGTCGAGGGCCCACCTCGGCCGGAAAGACACGGAGAAAGCCCTGCGTGCCGTAAGGCAGGCCATCGACATTCGCTATGGGTGCGGCTCGGGGTTATCCGATCGACACGCGGTCATGAGGCGCACCCAGGACCGGCGGCTACTGACGCGAGGCGCGTACCTCTCTCTCGTGCGCGACGACCTGGAGAGCTCCTGGTTCTTCGCGGAGATGGCGCGTGCGGGAGCGTTTCTCGAAATCCTGGCGGCGCGGCCAGCCATGCGTTCGGCCGTGTTGCCCGTCGGTCTGCGTGCGCTGGACCGGCAAGCACGCGTTGCTGAGGCGGACGCAATGCACGCGATGCGCGCCATGCTGGAGGCCGGCGACGTTGAACGAGTCAAACTCGCGCGGGAGCGCCTCGTGGCTGTGAGGAAACGAAGGGCTGCGGTCGACGACCGAATTGAGCGCGAAGCGAAGTCGGCCAATGGACTCTACCAGCCGAGCGTCCGCCCGCTGCGCGACGTTCAGGCATTGCTTCGCGCGGGAGAGGCGTTGGTCGCGTACTTGCGCGGCGGCCAGGAGATGTGCGCCATTGTCCTGACCCAGCACGATGCACGGACGGTCGAGCTTGCGAAGTATCGGGAGATCAACCGATTCTGTCGCACGCTGCGTCTGGACTCGGCTCTGTTCGACTCGGGGGCCGCGATCGAACGATTACGCGCGATGGCGACCGCCCCTCTCGGGCTCGGCAAGAACGTCCATCGGGTCCTGGTGTCGCCGACCGATGACCTGCTGCGAGTGCCGCTTGCGTTGCTTTTCCCGGGTCGAGAAGTCGCCGCGATCCCTTCTGGAACCGTATATGCCACCCTCATGGCAGAGCCCACACAGCAGGGCCGCGGGATTCTGGCGTTGGGTGACCCCGACTACGGTCGGACCGCCAAGAAGGCAATGATCACCGCCGGCCGCGGCGCGTGGCTTCGGTCCCTGCCGGGAACGGGTGACGAGGCCCGGAGTGTGGGGACCCGGACACTGCTCGGTCCGCGGGCCACGGAGGCCGGGCTGCGAAAGTACGCCGTGTCTCGGCACTGGCGGGCCATCCACCTGGCTTGTCATGGTTTGATCGACGCGGAGCGTCCCCTGTTCTCCTCGCTCGCGCTGACCCAACAAGGCGAAGACGACGGACTCCTCGGAGTTCCCGACGTGTTTCGAATGCGGGTCGATACCGACCTCGTCGTCCTGTCCGCCTGTCGCACGGGCCGCGGCAAGATCGTCAGCGCCGAAGGCGTTCTCGGTTTCACGCGCGCCTTCATGTTCGCGGGGGCGCCGCGGGTGATTGTCAGCTTGTGGAAGGTGAACGACGAGGCGACCAAGACCCTGATGGAGAAGTTCTACGAGCTGTGGAACCCGAAGGACGGGTCGAAGGGACTGCCGACCGCCATGGCCCTGAAGAAGGCGCAGGAGCACGTGCGCGATCTGAAGGAGGAGTGGAAGCACCCCTACTATTGGGCCGCGTGGCAGCTTTGGGGGCGCGGGGACTGACGTGCGTTGCGTGCACGCCACGGGGACTGCTTCGGGCTGACGACTTCGCGAACGCCAATCGCCGCGACTCGTTGCCGAAGATCCAAGTCGGACACGCCGCACTCTTGCGTACGGAAGGCCCGCGAGTGTTTCGCGTGGCGTGGGCGCTGAAGGTGTGGGGCTGCGACACACTGCTGCGCGACGAACTGGCCAGGTTTCCGGACTGGCTCCACCGCGTCCTCACGCCTCACGCGGAGGGCTGGGACTGAGGCCGGTTCGTGCGCCTGCGGCGCCGGTCGGACTTTCTCATCGGCCTGCTGCGTTCCTCCAGGAACGTGTTGGCCTGCGTCGCCGGTGCCGCGGCCGCTCTGGACGTCGAGGACGCGGTTCACCGCCGGCGGGACGACGATGCCGACGACCTTCGATGGGGAGGTGACGTCCCCTACTTGCCTGCGACCTTGCCGTGATTGGTCTTGCGCATCGAGCGGGCCGCCGGGTCCTGACCCTCGGCTCGACGGCCCGACTGCTCTCTCCCCGGGGCTACTTCCCGTTAAAAAGGAGCCGCACCGCGCGGGAACGGCTGACGATGGTCTCGTGAAGGACCAAGCAGAGGCTTGCGGCCACCAGAACGACGACGGGGAAGCCGATCCAGGGCGGTGTATCGAGACGCACGACCGCGAGCCCGCCCAGGACCACGAGCGGGTGGTGGAACAGGTACGTCGTGTAGGACGCGTCGGAGAGGAAGCGTAGCGGGGTCGAAGGGCGACCCGCGAAACGGACAAAAAACGAGAAGCAGCACGTGCATCCGAGCCAAGTCGTCACACCGCCGAGATATGCGTCGAGGGCTTTCGCAGGCAGGGTCGCCGGCGCCGGCAGGAACTCGCGACCTGCGAACAGTGCCACGAGCGCCGCAGCGTGCAGGGTTCCTGCCGCGCCGAATCTCTTGAGAAGTCCGGGGCGCGCGTGCAGGGCGAAGCCGAACGCGAAGTACAAGGCGTAATGCAGCAGCCAATACGGCTGAAACATGCCCAGGTAGATTCCGTCCATGCGCACGATCCGGTTGATGCCCAGCAAGCCGACGGAGACGAGAGGCCCGAGGCAAATCAGGGCGGCAACCGGCGCGCGCTCCAAAGTGTCGCCGACCGCGGCGGCCGATCGAGGGCGGCGCGCGACGATGCGGTAAAGAGCCCACGCGACGGCGAAGTAGACCATGACGTTGACCAGGAACCACAAGTGGTAGCGCCACTCGCCGGTGGCGAGGAAGTCCGTCCAGTTCGGCCGCCCCGCGAGCAACCACTTCTGGGGCACGTTGATGAACAGGGCGGCGGCGGTCAGGGGCAGCAGGATCCGTTGAGACCGCGTGCGCAGGAATCGGTTCGGTCCGTGGCGGCGCAACGTATGGAGACAGAAGTAGCCCGAGATCATGAAGAAGGCCGGCATCCGAAACGTCGCCAGGAAATCGGCGAGAAGCCGGAGCGTTTCCGACCCGTGTTGGCTGCGGACGAGCCAGCGTCCCTCGGGCCGATAGATCTGCGCGGCATGCAGCAGGACGCCGAGCGACATGAGGACGCCGCGCATCGCGTCCATGTAGTGAACCCGCGACGGCGCGCGCGGGATGTCATCGCCGTCCTGGACCAGCGACGCCTCAAAACGAGTACGCACAGCGAAATCCGATGCGTGCACTGCGGACGCCCGGTGCGAGAGCGAGCCGATGGGCCGAGCGGACCTCGGCTGGCAGCGACCGCCAGGATCCTCCCTTGAGCACGCGCAACGTGCGCGCGGGGTCGGCCCACGAGCGGGTCCACTCCCAGACGCCTCCGGCGGCATCCATCATTCCGTAGACGGACGTTGCCGAGGCCCTGGTTCCCGGCGGAGTCGGATAGGACCCGTCGGGATGAGCGCCACGGCAGTTACAAAGGCTCGCGTCCTCGAGCGACCCCCATGGAAACGGGCGTCCATCGACGCCGCGCGCGGCCTTTTCGTATTCGAACGTTCCCGGGAGACGCCAGCGGCGGCTCCCCGACTTCGACTTCCACTTGCAATAGGCGTCGGCGTCCTCGAAACGGACGCCGACGACGGCGAGGTCCCACTCGAACTCGGCGCCGAATTCATCGATGCACCGGCTGCGAGCGGGGCCCTGGACCAGCGGAATCAAGCGAGGGCTGCCGTCTTGGACCGCGAAGTACGGAGTGCCGGAGGGAGCGCGCGGCGAACGGTGCTTCGCTTCGTCCTCGTCGAGGGCATCCAGGAAAGCACGGTACTCCGCGAAGGTCACGGGTCGCGCCATCATGGCGAAGTCGGAAACGTCCTCGATGGACGCCCGGTTGCCTTCGCCCGCGAGAAAGGAACCGCCAGCCACGTATACCGCATCCGGGTCCACTTCCTGATTTCGAGGCAATCGAACCCGGCATCGCCAGTGGCGCCCGCGCGTGATGTGGATCGGGTACTTCGTCGGCTCATACCCTTCCCGGTGCAACTCGCACAGGTACGAGCCTTCGGGAAGATCCAGGTCGTGCATCGGGGTCGTTCCGACGTGCCGCATGCGTCCCAGTCGCCGGATGCCGTAGTGGTCGGTGTAGTCGCCCAACAGGATCTCAGCCGGTCCGTGCGAGACGGCGATCGAGAACCGTCCGCCGCGGCGGCGGGTGGCGCCATCGAAACGGCCGACCATGACGAGTGCGAACGCCCGCTCGGCGGCGTCGCCGCGGCGCTCGGCGCCCGCGAGTCGGTTCTCCCAAAGGCGCCCGTAGAGGCTTCGCGCCGCGCGGTTGTCCGGTGCACGGACGAGTGCTGCTTCCACATGCTGGACGGCTTTCGCGAAGGCGACCGCAGTCACCACGCGGAGGTTCTCCGCCTCCTTTCGCGCTTCGAGGAGCGGCTTCTTGTTTCCGATCGGGACGTGGCTCGGATGGGCGAGCACCTCGGCCTCCACAGCGATCTCCGCTGCGGCGAGCCGGCTCTGCGTCTCGGCGTAGTGCTCGGCGGCCCTGCGGCCCTGCTCCGCGAGAGCTTCCGCCTCCTTTTCGCGCCGGTTGCGCTCGCTGCGTCCGTCGAGCCACGCACGCAGGTGCTGCGCCATCGCCTTGGCCGTCGGAAGCCGGTCCTCCGGGTCGGTCGCCATCGCCCGTCGGCAGATGGCGGCCAGTTCGGGGGGCACGTCCCACCCGCGCGCGGCGACGTCCGGAAAATCCCCTGCGATCTTTCGAGAGAGAAGGTCGGGATCGTCCGGGTCGAATGGGCACTCGAGACGAAGCATCTCGTAGAGCACGCACCCCAGCGCGTATACGTCCGTCCTGCGGTCGAGACCTCCGACGCCGCCCCGGGCCTGTTCCGGACTCATGTAGACGGGCGTGCCGATGATCCAGCCCATGTCGGTCTGGATGCCGACCTCTGCGCGGGTGGTCTGTACGCCGCGGCGATCGCCCGAGCTGGCCAGCTTGACCCGCGCCAGGCCCCAGTCCATCACCTGGACCTCGCCGAAGTCGCCGAGGATCAGATTCTCCGGCTTGATGTCGCGGTGCAGCACGCCGCGCTCGTGGCCGTAGTGGACGGTCTCGCAAACGCGCTCGAGCGTCGTCACGAGTCCGTGCAGCGTGTACGTGTCCCGCGTCGCCGCCGCGTCGTCGCTGGCGTAGTGATGGAGCACGCGCCGCAGCGTCCGGCCTTTCACCAGTCGCATCGTGAAGTAGAGACGGCCCTCGTCGGTCAGTCCGATGTCATGCACGGGCGGGATGCCGGGATGATCGAGCTGGCTCGTCGCCTGGGCCTCCGCAATGAACTGAAGGCGTGTCGCGACGTCGTCGGTCAAGTCGCCTCGCAGGAGCTTGACTGCGACTTGGCGACTCAGGTCACGATCGAAGAGAATGAACAGCTCGCCCATTCCTCCGGCAGCGATCGACTCGATGAATTCGAACCGCTCCTCGGGCGGCGAGAAAAGCGTCGCGTCCTCGTCGCGCCGTATCCAGTCGAGAATGCTCGGGCGACCGAGTTGGAGGCGGACGGCCATTTCGGTCACGGACATCTTTCGCTCGGCGCAAGCCGTGCCCTGAGAATGGCACGGGCGCGGTGCACGCGGTGAAACACCGCTTTTGCCGTGATCCCAAGGGACAGCGCGATCTCCTGCGCCGGCACGCCGCGCATCTGGAAGCGCACGAACGCTTCCCGCAGCGTCTCGGGCAGCTCCGCAACGAGTGCATCGAGTCGGACCGCCAGCTGTTTTCGATTATCACGTCGGGCGCACGCGATTCCCGGGTCGGCGTTCGAATCCGCGCTGACGAGGGGAAGGGTCCAGTTCCGGCTCGGGTGCGTTCGCTGTCGTCGCGAATTCAGGAAAGTCGTATAGGCGACTCGTCGCACGAACCGTGACAGGCGACCGTCGCCCCGAAACTGGTGACGTCGGGTCCAGACCCGCACGAGTGTCTCCTGGAGCAGATCTTCCGCATCGTGCCGGTTGCGGCACAGTCGAAACAGATAGCGAAACGTCCTCGGCCGTAGCGTGTCGACGACGTTTCTAAAACCAGCGGGGTTGGACGGAATGGTAGATGCGGTCATGGTGAGTCACGGCCCGAGTTGTCGCATGTACCTCTTCTGTACTCCTTCATAGCCTCTGAGTGCCCCGCGTCGCACTTCGCGCGTGTTTTTTTTGGGCAATCGTTGTTCGAGCACGTGTCCATTGCAATGGAGGCGACCGTCTCGCACTGCCGGCAGCCCCGCAACGAACCATGTTCCGTCGCGCACCTCACGCTCCCCCGTTCCCAACCAGGGGCATCGGAACTCTCTTTCCCTTGCGTTCTGCGGCGATGCTTTGTGTGGTGTTGCCCGCAACCGTGCAGGCGACGACTTGGTGGTCGGCGTTGCATGGCGTGTTCGTGGGCGGCGCCTTCGTATTTGCCCTTCTCGCCGCGCCGGGAATCGCTCGCTGGGCTAGTTCCCGCGACCTTGTATCGCGTCCCGGCGGGCGCTCCGTGCATCGTCGTCCGACGCCGGTCGGGGGCGGCGTGGTCCTGCTTCCGCCCGTCCTGCTCGCTCTCGCTTGCGAGGGAACCGGCACGTCGCTGGGCATTGCCGTGGGGGCCGGTCTGGTCGGTTTCCTGGGTCTGATTGACGACCGGCGCGGTCTCACAGCGCGGCGAAAACTCGCTGTCCAGGCGGTGGCGGCGCTCGTGGTGTGTGGTGGATCGTGGGCGGACGGGCGCGCGCTCGCGGCGCCCGTGCTCGGGTCGCTGCCGTGGCCGTGGGGTTCGCTCGGGTTCGTCGTTTGGGTTCTCGTCGTCACGAACGCGTTCAACCTGATCGACGGTCTCGACGGCCTCGCGTCCGGAACCGGGCTGGTCGCCGTACTGACCGCGGTGGCGCTCGGCTACACCGGATGGGCCGCGTTTGCGTTGGCGGGATCGCTACTCGCGTTCTTGGTCCGCAACCTTCCGCCAGCGCGCCAGTTCCTCGGGGACGGAGGCAGTCTCCCGCTGGGGTTCCTCGTCGCCACGTTCCTCGCGTGCGGGACCGTCGGAGGCGGCGTGTCCGTACTCGCGGCGGTCGCGTTGCCCGTGGGAGATCTGTGCTTCACGGTGTTTCGGCGCTGGTTGCGCGGCAAGCCCGTCTTCGCGTCGGACCGCAAACACATCCATCATCGGGTGCTGTCGGCCACCGCCTCGCCCGCTCGCGCGCTGGCCGTTCTGTTCGTGTTCGCGCTGGCCCACTCGGTTGCGGCTGCGCCGTGGTTCCCGATTCCGTTCGCCTATTGGGCCGCCGGGCTCTGGCTGTTGCTTTGGGTCGGCATCGTGCGGCACGGCAGCGCGAACGTACGTGACGTCTTGCGACAGCGCCGCAGTTTCCAGCGCATGCATGTTCTACGTCGCTATGCGGTTGCGGCGCTCCGACTCGCGCGGACCCGCGAAGAGATCGCCCCGATCCTGGCGCATGTCGCGCACGATCTGAAACTTGCCAGGCTGCGCGTCGGCGAACTCGATGTCGTCGGGCTGGAGTTTCGCGACTCGGTCGCGGAGGCCGTACCGTGCGGAATAGTCGAATGCGGTCCGATGGGATCGGCGAGGGAGGCTTGCGCACTGCACGAAGAGCGGCGCGCCGTCCTGGACGAGCTCATGCGCTGTGCCGACAGCGCGTTGGCCCACGCGAGCCGCCGTGCTACCCCGCGCGGGCCGGAGGCGTTGCGCGGCCCGTCGATCACCTCGCGGCTCGGGATTCTGCTGCTCGGAATCCATCTCGCGGCGTGCAGCTCCGCTCCGACCTCAAGCGGCGACGCCGAGCAGCTCGCGCGTGCCCGACCGGAGTTGGGGACCCGTTTGGATCTGCGCGTGGCGCGCGTCGAAACGAAGCTGCCGGACGAGGCGCAGCCGTATCGGCTCGGTGCGCACGACGAACTCGATATCCGCGTCGTCGATCACCCGGAGTTCGGCCTGCGCGGGAACGCGGACCAGGCGCCCGCGACCTTCACGGTGGAGGCGGACGGAAGGGTCTATCTGCCGATCATCGGCGGCGTCGCGGCCACGGGACGAACGCCCATCGAGCTGAAGGAGGCGCTCCGCGAGCGCCTGTCGAAGCTTCTCGAAAAGCCCCAGGTGCTTGTTCGCGTCGCCGGCTACGCGTCGCAGCGATTCTATGTGCTCGGGGCCGTCGAACGGCCGGGGGCATTCGCCGTCGACGGCCATGCACGGCTCCTCGACGGTCTTGGTCGCGCGGGAGGAACGCGGGAAGGCGCTGATCTCGAGGGCGCGTACGTCGTGCGCGGGCGGACGCTCTTGCCGGTGAGCCTCGCCGATCTCCTCGAGCGCGGCGACACAAGCCGCAACATCCGGATGCGCGACGGCGATCTCGTCTACGTGCCGGACGACGTGCGCCGGCGGGTCTACGTGCTCGGCGACGTCGGCAAGCCGGGCGCGATCCGGGTCCCGTCCTCGGGGCTGACCTTGTCGGCGGCTCTCGCGGCGGCGGGCGGACTCGATCCCGTTCACGCGGACAAAAAGCAAGTTCGCATCTTTCGCGGAGGTTGGCAGTCACCCCGGGTCTTCACACTAACCCTGCAAGAGGTCTTGCGCTACGGGCCCGACCTTC
This sequence comes from Planctomycetota bacterium, assembly GCA_021776735.1. Classification (GTDB taxonomy): domain Bacteria; phylum Planctomycetota; class PLA2; order PLA2; family PLA2; genus JAJFFH01. The sequence continues at coordinate 27,759 of JAJFFH010000055.1, forward strand.
GCCTGCAGCCGGGTGACCGGGTTCACGCTGCGCCTCGCGGACTTGCGACCTGGAGCCGCACGCTCGGCCTCCTGCTTCCCGTCATCCAAAACGGCGTGACCGCCGTAGCGCTGGCGAGGGATTGATCGTGCTGCGCACGGATCTGCATTGCCATCTCCTGTGGGGGATCGACGACGGAAGTCGCAGCCCGGCCGAATCGGTCGCGATGGCCCGCGGGCTTGTCGCGACCGGCGTGCGCCGCGTGTTCGCGACGCCGCACCAGTACCGCTTCGGCAACGTGCTCTCGCCCGCGACCGTGGCGTCGAGGGTCGCGCTCTTGCGCCGCACGCTCGCCGCTGCCTCCGTTTCCCTCGAGGTGACGGCCGGCGCGGAATGCCTGTACGGGTCCCGCCTGCTCGAGGCGCTCGACAAAGGCGAGGAGCTCGTGACGTTTCCGTTTTTGGGGGAGACCTGTCTTCTCGTCGAGTTGCCCCTGCGGCATCCGGCTGTCGGCGTGGCGTGCTTCGGCGCCCTGTTGATGCGGCGGGGAATCCGTCCGATCCTCGCCCATCCCGAGCGAACGGCGCGCGCCCGCCACGACCTCGACCGCATCCGGCGGTGGCGCGACGCCGGCTGGTGGCTGCAGCTCAACCTGCGGTCGCTGGTCGGAGACCACGGACCGTTGGCGGATTACGTGGCCACGCACCTCCTCGCCGACGGCGCCTACGCCGGGGCCGGCAGCGATCTGCACGGACCGCGCGAGTTGGCTCGGCTTCGGACGGCGCATGCGCGATTTCGCCGCCTGGCTCTGTCGGAGACGACGCCGTGACGACGAGCGCGCGCAAGCCGCATCTCAACGACTACCTCGCGATCGTGCGGAGTCGGCGCGGCGTATTCCTGCTCGTCGCGACGACCGTGTTCACGGCGATCGTTGCGTGGAGCCTGCTCCAGGCGCCGGCCTATCGGGCCACCGCCACGCTCCTCGTCGAATCGGGCGCGGGCGGCGACTTGTTCCGTGAGCTGCAAGGGCTTTCGGACGGACCCGCGGCGAAGACGGAGATTCAGCTCATGCGTTCTCGCGCGGTCGCGCGACGGGCGTTCGCGCGGCTCCGAGCCGGCGACTTTCTCGTCGAGGAAAACGTGTTCCGCCCGCTCGACGCCTTGTGGCGCAGCGTGACCGGCGGCAACCTCGGGCGGGACGTCACGATTGCGACGAAACGGCTCGAACCGGGCGCGCCGACGTTGACGTTCCGATTCGTCTTCGACGGAAAGCGCGCCGGCGCGACCGCGAGCGTCTCCGTCGAGAAGCGGCGCAAGACCCGTTTTCCGTGGCAGGACGACGTGGCGGGCACCGTGAGCGCGCCTCTGCGGGCCGGCAAGCCGATTCCCGCCTTCGGTCGCGAGTTCGAGATCGGCGATCCGGCGGACTACGTCGGGAGAACGTTCCGTCTGACCCTGCGTTCGCCGGAGAACGGCGCACTCTGGATCCAGGAGCGCATTCGCGCCACGGAGATTGGACGGGCCACGGGAGTCGTGCAGTTGCAACTCGAGGCCGTTACGCCGCACCTCGCGCAACGGGTGACCGCCGCGGTCGCACAGGCCTACCTGGAACTGAAGGCTGAGCACCGCAAGACGCACGCGAAGGCCGCCCTGGAATTCGTGACCGAGGAAGCCGAGCGCGCCTCGCGGCGGCTGCGCGAATCGGAGGTCCGGCTCGACGAGTTCAAGTCGCAGGCGAACGCGGTGCTCCTGTCCGAACGGGCGACGTGGCTCGTCGAGCGCGGCAGTGCCGTTGCTCTCGAACGCGCCGAGGTGCGCTTGCGCATGGAGGAGTTCGAGCGCCTGCGCGCGCAGCTCGCCACCGACGCCGGCGTGGTGGCCGTGCTCGCGACGGTCGGCGGCGAGCGAACGGACCCGTTGACCCGGGCGCTGGCCCAGCAGCTGGCGCGACTCGAATTCGAACGCGACGTTCGCGTTCAGAAGGGCGTACGTCCCAACCATCCGGCGCGCGGCCGGATCGACGCGGAGATCGAGACGATCCGGCAACGACTCCGGTCGGCGCTGGAGGCGGGACTCGTGCAGGCAATGAGAAAAGCCGTCGGCCGGCGCGAATACCTCGACGCGAAAGTGGCGGAGTACGAGCGCGAGACGACGGGATTGCCGGCGACCGAGCGCGAACTCACCCAGCGTGCGCGCGCCGTCGAAGCGAATCTGCGCATCTACGGCTTCCTTGTCCAGAAGGGCCAGGAGGCCCAGATCGCGCACGCGTCCGCCGTCGCGCCTGCACGACTGATCGACACGCCGCTCCTGCCCCGCGAGCGGTCGCGGCCGCACTTGACGCTTCGGTTCGCGATCGCGTCGTTGCTGGCGCTCCTGTCCGGCCTGATGGGGGCCTTGTTCGCGGAGTACGTGGATCGCACGATCCGGACGCCGGCGGCGCTGGAAGACGCGACGAGACGGTCGCTGTTCGCGTCGGTGCCGGCCTTCCGCACGGTGCGCGGCCGGGCGGCTCGCACCGTGAAGGGACCGCTCGTGACGCTGGAGCAACCGCATGGCATTCTGGCCGAGCCCTATCGCGTCCTGCGCACGAACCTGCGCTTTGCCCGTTTGGAACGGCCGATCAAGACCGTTGCTGTCACGTCCTCCGTTCCGGGCGAAGGCAAGTCCGTTACGAACAGCAATCTCGCGGTCGCCTGCGCGCAGATGGGCGACCGCGTGGTCCTCGTCGATGCCGACCTGCGCCGCTCGACGACGCATGTTCTCTTCGGTCATGGCCGGGAGCCGGGACTGGCTGAGATCGTTCTCGACGGCCGGTCGTGGCGCGACGTTGCCCGTCCCGGTCCCGTTGACGGGCTCTCCTTGATCCATGCCGGCCAACCGGTGCGCAATCCGGCGCCGCTGTTCGCCACGCAAGTGTTCTCCGACCTGCTCGACGACATCGCCCGGGAGTTCGACTGGGTGATTTTCGACGTGCCTCCGGTCCTCGCGGTTGCCGACGCGTTCGCGCTCCTGTCGCGGCTCGACGCGGTCCTGTTGCTCACCGCGTATCGCCGGTGTACCGCCGACACCGTGCGCAGCGCGCTACGACAGCTCCGGCGGCTCGACGTCGATCCGCTCGGAGTGGTGCTCAATCGCTACGACGCGCGCCGAGGGGGGCAGGAGGCCTACGGCGCCTACGCCGAGTACGGCGATGCTCCCGACAACGGCCACGCGTCACAGCCGCAGAAGGCGCGGAGCTAGCCGATGTGCGGTGTGACAGGATTCTGGCAGGAGCCGGGTGAGGATGCGCAGGTTCTTCGCTGCCGCGTCGGGGCCATGGCCGACGAGCTCCGTCATCGCGGCCCTGACGGCGCCGGAGGCTGGTGCGACCCGGAATGCGGCGTCGCCCTCGGGCACCGGCGGCTTGCGGTCCTCGATCTCAGCGAGGCCGGCGCGCAGCCGATGTCGTCCGCGGACGGCCGTTTCGTGCTGTCGTACAACGGCGAAGTCTACAACCATCTCGATCTGCGCCGGGGCCTGGCTGCCGCCGGCGCGCGTTTTCGCGGTAGCTCGGATACGGAGTCCCTGCTCGAGGCGATTCGCGTCTGGGGCCTGGACGAGACGCTGCCGCGCCTCGTCGGGATGTTCGCGTTTGCGCTGTGGGATCGCCGCCGCCTGCGACTGAGCCTGGTGCGCGACCGGCTCGGTATCAAGCCCCTGTACTGGGGGCTCAGTCGCGGCGCGCTCCTCTTCGGTTCGGAGCTCAAGGGGCTCGCCCACCATCCCTCGTTCGAGGCGTGCATCGATCGCGACGCGCTGGCGCAGTTCCTGAGGCACGGCTACGTACCGGATCCGCAGTGCATCTACCGCGGGTTCTCGAAACTGGCGCCGGGCACGGTCGCCACGTTCGACGGCATCGGCGAGCCGCGGCTGAAGACCTGGTGGAGCGCGCGTGGCCTCGCGCGTCGCAGTGCGGCGGAGCCGTGGGACTCCGGCCCTGAGAACTTCACGGCCGAGCTGGATCGGCGACTGCGTACGTCCGTGAGGCAGCGCCTCGTGTCCGACGTGCCCGTCGGCGCGTTTCTCAGCGGCGGGATCGACTCGTCGCTCGTCGCGGGACTGATGCAGGCGCAGGTCGGCGAGCGGATCCGGACGTTCACGATCGGCTTCATCGATCCCTTGTTCGACGAGGGCAACGAGGCGCGCCGGGTGGCCCGCCACCTCGGCACGCGCCACACCGAACGGCGCATCGGCGAAGCGGACGCCCTCGGCGTCATTCGCGACGTTGCGGGCTGCTGGGACGAGCCGTTCGCGGACAGCTCGCAGATCCCCACGCTGCTCCTGGCCCGAATCGCCCGCGAGCACGTAACAGTGGCGCTGTCCGGCGACGGCGGCGACGAGCTCTTCGGCGGGTACCCGCGCTACCGGGCGGCGATGAAGTGGGCCCGGCTGTTGCGGATTCCGGGCGGAGTGCGGCACGTCGTGGCGTCGTTGCTCAAGGCAATGCCCGCGGACGCACTCACTTCGCGCTCACACCGGCTTGCGCGGCTGATCGGCAGCTCGAGCGACCAGGAGCTCTACCGCCGGCTGGTTTCCATTTGGCCGAACGCGACGTCCGTCGTGCCCGGCTCCGTCGACCGGCAGGCACCGTACGACGACCGGACGCTCGCGAGCGATGTCGCATCGCTCGGCGGGCGCATGATGCTGCTGGACACGCTTGCCTACCTGCCGGGCGACATCCTGACCAAGGTCGATCGCGCGAGCATGTCGGTCGGCCTCGAAGTTCGCGTTCCGTTGCTGGATCATCGTGTGGTCGAGCTCGCATGGCGACTCCCGCCGGCCGGGCGCATCAGCAGCGGCAAACGTGCTCTGCGCGAGGTGCTGGACAAGTACCTGCCGCGCGGCTGGTTCGAACGACCCAAGCGCGGGTTCGGCGTTCCGCTGGGGCGCTGGCTGCGCGGGTCGCTGCGTGAATGGGCCGAGAGCCTGCTCGATCCGCGCGTGCTACGCGACGACGGTCTGCTCGACCCCGCCCTGATTCGTGCGGCCTGGCGGGATCATCTCGCGGGAGGCGCGACCCATCATCGCCGGCTTTGGTGTGTGCTGACGTTTCTGGCGTGGCGGCGTTCGGTGGCGCGGCGCGCTGCGGCCGCGGTCCCGGAGTCGCGGCGGTGATCCGCATCTCGTTCGTCATTACCGGTCTTGGCGTCGGCGGCGCGGAGAGGATGCTGTGTCGGCTCCTCTCTCGTCTGGATCGCTCAACCTACCGGCCGTCCGTCGTGGTGTTGCGCGAACGCGGGCCCTTGTCCGGGGACATCGAGCGCCTGGATGTCGCCGTTACGCACCTGGACCTGCGCCCCGGCCGGATACCGTTTGCGGCGGTGCCGCGTCTGCAATGCACTCTGCAGCAGCAGCGGCCGGCTCTCGTGCAGACGTGGATGTACCACGCCAACCTGCTCGGAAGCATCGCTGTCGGTTCCCGCGTTCCGGTGATCTGGAACCTCCGGAGTGGACAGCCAAGCTGGGCGGGTAACGGTTCGGCGACGATGGCGACGCTGCTTGCCGGTGCCGCGTTGTCCCGGCGTTGGCCCTATCGCATCGTTTGTTGCGGTGCCACGGCCGTGCGCTCTCATCGGAGGCTCGGTTACGCCGCAGGCCGGCTAACGCCGATACCGAACGGCTTCGACGTTGCCGCATTCCGGCCACGGCGTCATGCGCGTCGACGGTTGTTCCGTGAACTGGGCCTGCCGCCGGACCGCGTCGTGATTGGGCACGTGGCGCGGTTCCACCGGCAAAAAGACCACCGGACACTGGTTGCCGCGGCGCGTCTCGCGGCCCGGTGCGACGAGCGGCTCCATTGGGTGCTCGTCGGCAGCGGTGTCACGGGCGAGAACCGCGAGCTTGTCGGGCTTGTCCGCGAAGCCGGGCTCGACCGGCGCATGCACCTGCTCGGTCGTCGCGAAGACGTACCCGAGTTGCAGGCTGGGTTCGACCTCGCCACGCTTTCGTCGTCCGCGGAGGGCTTTCCCAACACGGTTGGCGAGGCCATGGCCAGCGCGACGCCGTGCGTCGTGACGAACGCCGGCGATGCCGCTCGTCTCGTCGGACCCTCTGGCCGCGTCGTTCCCGTCCGGGATCCCGAGGCCCTCGGCGACGGCTGGTTGACGCTGGCCGGATTGCCGCCCGCCGAACGCGTGCGACTCGGCGCGTCGGCGCGCGAACGGATCCGGAACCGATTCTCGTTGTCCGCGACCGTACGGCGGTACGAGGCGCTGTACGCGACGGCGTTGCCGAGGGCTTCGTGACGATCCGGCGCGTGTTCATGCTCGTGCGCTCTCTTCGCTGCGGCGGCGCCGAGCACCAAGTCGTCGTACTCGCCCGCGCCCTGGCCGCACGGGGCGTGCAGGTGTCGGTCGCCACCTACTATCCGGGCGGTGCGCTGCTCCCCCGTCTGGAGGGTGTTCGCGGCGTGCGTGTGTTCTCGCTGGATAAATCGGGCCGTTGGGATGTCGTCGGGTTCCTCGCCCGGATCCGGCGGGCGATCCGGCGCGAGCGGCCGGACGTCGTCTACGGCGTTTCGTCTTGCGGCGGACTTTTCGCGACGGCGGCGACCGCCGGCCTTCGCGTACCGGCCGTGTGGACCTTGCGCGGGTCGCGCAATCCGAGCTGCTATCGCGACCCGCGCGGCCTGCTCCTGCGCGTCGCGGCACGCCTCTCCCGTCGGGCGAGCGCCATCGTCGTTAACTCCCATCGCGGCCTGAAGGACTACGCCGAACTCGGTTTCGCGCGCGAGCGGCTGGTCGTCGTGCCGAACGGACTCGAGGTCGACCGTTTCACCGCCGACCCTGCGGCGCGCCGGCGGGTCCGTGCCGAGTGGGGCGTGCGCGACGACGAGCGGCTCGTGGGCCGTGTGGCGCGCTTCGATCCGGTCAAGGACTATCCGTCGTTCATCGAGGCCGCCCGGAGCGTCCGGCACCCGCGGGTCCGCTTCGTCGCGGTTGGCGGCGGTCCGCCGGAGCGAAAGCGGGAGCTCGCGGCTCTCGTGGAGAAGGCCGGGCTCGGCGAACGGTGGATCTGGGCCGGCCGACGCGACGACATGGCCGCCGTCTACAGCGCGTTCGACCTCGCCTGCTCGAGCTCGAGGAGCGAGGGCTGTCCCAACGTCGTCGCCGAGGCGATGGCGTGCGGGCTCGTGTGCGTCGTCACCGATGCGGGCGACAGCGCGCGTCTCGTGGGGTCGACGGGTCTCGTGGTTCCGGTGGCGGACTCCGCCGCATTGGCCCGCGCGATCGAACGCGGCCTGCGGGGCTCCCGCCGGTCGTCGGGGGAGCGCGCGCGCCGGCGCATTGCAGACGAGCTCGGCGTCCCGCGTCTGGTGGACCGGACCCTCGACGTTTTCCGGCGGAGCGTGGGGGCGTAGGTGCCGGGGGCGCTTACTGGTTCGCGCGGTCCGCTCGAGCGGCGGATTCTCGGCGTCGCGGCGCTCATCGCTGCGACGACGATCGGGGTCAAGCTGGTCGCCGTCGGAAAGGAAGCGCTCGTGGCCGCGACGTTCGGCGTCGGCGCGTCGCTTGACACGTTCTTTCTCGCCTTCGCCGTGCCTTCATTCGCCACCACCGTGTTCGCGGGCAGCTTCGCCGTGGCGTTCCTTCCCGTCTACGTCCGCTGTCTCGACCGTGACCGCGACGACGCGCGCCGGTTCCTCCAGTCGACCTTGGTCATCGTCGCAATCGCCCTGATCGTGTGCGCGGTCCTGCTAGCGCTGGCGACACCGGCGATCCTTTCGGTATTGAGCCGTGGAGCGCCGGCGCCGGCGCCGGCGCTGGTATGGACTCTCGCTTTTGTCGTTCCGCTGCAAGGTCTGCGCATCGTGTTCGCCTCCGCGCTTCACGCGGTCGGACGCTTCGGATTCGTCGCGGTCGCTCCGGTTCTGACGCCTTTGCTGATCGCCGCCGTGCTTGTCGCCGGTGCGGCCTCCGTGGCGGCGCTCGCGTGGTCCGTCGTGGCCGGCTCCGCGCTCGAGTTGGCGCTCCTCGTCGCAATTGCGCGGCGCGAAGACATCGCCGTCCGTCCGCGATGGTCCGGTTCGGACTCCGCGTTGCGGTCGATGGCCGGCCAGTACGTTCCGGCCGCGGGAGCGGCGCTGCTCCTCGGTGCGACACCGCTGATCGATCGGGGCATGGCGGCCCGTCTCGAACCAGGAAGCGTCGCTTCGCTCGCGTTCGGCGCGAAACTCGTGGCGCTGCCCGTTGGGATCGGCGCCCACGCGCTCGGCACGGCGGTGTTCCCCGCGTTCGCGGCAATGTTCGCGCGCGCCGAACACGAAGCGTTGCGGCGCACGGTCTCGCGCTGTGTTCGGAGCGCGCTCCTGCTCGCTGTGCCCATCGCGGCCGGGCTCGCCTACTGGAGCGAGGAGACCGTGCGCCTGCTGTTCGCGCGCGGCTCGTTCGACGCAGCCGCTGTCGCATCGGTCTCGCGCGTGCAGGTCTGTTTCGCCTTGCAGATCCCGTTTCACGTCGCGGGCGTCCTGCTCAGCCGCGTGCTCGCGGTGACCTCAGCGAATCGGTTCCTCGTCTGCGTGAACGGCCTCGCGCTGGTCGCGAACATCGTGCTCAACGTCGTGCTGATGGACCGCCTCGGCGTCGCGGGCATCGCGCTGAGCACGAGCGGGGTCTACCTGTTCTCGTTTCTGGCGATGTCCTGGGGCTGGAGCCGGGGACGGCGATGGGAAGCGGCGTGAGCGGGCGGCGGATCGCGCTCGTCATCTCGAGCCTGGGCTGCGGCGGGGCGGAGAAGGTGCTGACCCTGCTCGCGAACGCCTGGGCTGCGCGCGGTGATCGCGTCGCCGTCCTGACGCTCGACGACGCGCCGCCGTTTCGTCCTCTGGCCGCGGGCGTCGCGCACGTCCGCCTCGGTCTCGCCGGCCCGGCGGGAAACCGCTGGCAGGCGCTGCGGCGCAACCTCGGCCGCATCCGCGCGCTGCGTCGAGGGCTCGCCGGGTTTCGCCCCGACGCCGTCGTGAGCTTCCTGACCTCGACCAATGTCCTCTCCGTGCTCGCGGCGCCCCGTGGCGTTCCGGTCGTTGTTTCCGAGCGTGCGGACCCACGCTTCCAGGGTATTGGACGTGCCTGGGCCTCGTTGCGCCGCGTGACCTATCCGCACGCGGCAGCATTCGTGGCGCAGACCCGCGGCGCGCTCGACTGGTTTCCGAAGCCCGTGCGCCGGATCGGACACGTCGTGCCGAATCCGGTACCGGACGCATGCCGTGCGTCGCCGCGCCCGGAAAACCCTGGGCGGCGTTCACGGCGAGATGTGGTCGCGATCGGACGCCTTGAATTCGCGAAGGGATTCGATTTGCTCCTTCAGGCGTTCGCGACCGTTGCGGGTTGGCATCCCGAATGGTCGCTGTCGATCTGGGGTGACGGTCCGGCGCGCGGCGCACTCAAGGCGCAGCGCGCGCGCCTGGGCCTTGAGGATCGGGTGCGTCTTCCCGGCCGGACGCGCGACGTCGCGGCCGTTCTCGAGGCGGCGGACCTGTTCGTCCTCTCGTCGCGGACCGAGGGTTTCCCGAACGTCTTGTGCGAGGCGATGGCGCACGGCCTAGCGGTCGTCGCGACGGCGTGCGGCGACGGACCAAGCATGATCGTGCGCGACGGATACGACGGGCTGCTCGTGCCGTGCGACTCGGCCGCCGGCCTGGGTTCCGGTCTCGACCGGCTGATGCGCGAGGCCGCGCTACGGCGCCGCCTCGGGAAGCGAGCGTGCGAGGTGTCGGAACGCTTCAGCGTCGAGCGCGTGCTTCACGAGTGGGACCGCGTATTGGAGGCGGCTTGCGATGCCTGAGGGCGGGATGCGCGACCTGCTCGTGGCGGCCTCGGCGACCGCCCTGTTCGGGATCTGGTTCCTGCGCCGGGCTTTCCCGGCAGGATGGGCGACCGCGATCGTCGCGCTCAAGGTCGCGATCCCATTCGCGTACTTCGCCTGGTTGTTCGACGGACGCCAGGTGCTGCTGGACGATCTCACCTACTTGCGCGCCGGTCAGCGCCTGCTGGCGGCCGGCGAGACACCGTGGACGCTGCTTTTCGAGGCCCGTGGGCGCGCGCTCCTGGGGGTTGTCGCGGGCGGGCGGCATCCCGGCTACGCGTGGTGGAACACCCTTGCGCAGTCGTGCTTTGGCGCGCACTACTTCGCTCCCGTGTTTCTGAACGTCGGAGCATCGTTCTTGGCCGGTGCGTGGGTCGTGCGTCTTGCCCGTCGCGATTTTTCGGCGCGCTATGCGGCGGCGCTCGGCGGAGTGTTCCTGCTGCACTGGGATCTTCTTGCCTGGTCGTCGCTGCTCAACGTGAAGGACGTCCTGGTTCTGACGTTGACGGTTGGGCAGCTCGCCCTGTGCGCCGAACTCGCGGCGAAGGTCACGTTCCGGCGCGTAGTCGCTCTGGCGCTGGCCTGCGCCGCGCTGTTCGCTCTTCGCTACTACGCACTCGTATTCACGGCGGCCGCGGGCGCCGCCTGGATGATGTTGCGTACGCACGACCGCAGGCTGCGCGCCCTCGGCCTCGTCTTCGCGGTGGTCGGCGTCGTGATCGTCGCCGGCGCCGAGGCGGATCTTCGCCACATCGAAACGGCCGGGGTCGCGCACGGCGCCGTGCGGTTCTTGCTGACGCCGCAGCCATGGAACGTCGATGCGCGGTACGCGTTCCTCGAGTGGCCGGCCCTGTTGCACTGGTTTTTCGCTGTGCCCGCGGTCCTCGGCTCGGTTTCGCTTTGGCGCCGGTCCGTCGGCGCCCGGCTGGTCCTGCTGCACGCGCTGGCCGCGTGCGCTTTTTACGCGCTGGTTCCCGAGCTGCAGGGGCCGCGGCACCGGCTTCAGGTCGCGTTGGCGGTCGTATGGCTGCAGTTCCATTCCGTTCACTTCCTGCTGCGCGCGGTCGTCTCGCCGGATCGCGATGGGCGTTCGCCGGCGATGGAGCCGTCCCGATGAAACGTGTCCTGTTCGTGGTAAACAACCCCGCTTTTTTTGTGTCGCATCGGCTGGAACTGGGGCGTGCCGTTGTCGCGTCGGGCAACGAGGCGATCGTTGCGTCGCCCGACGGCGCAGGTGTTCACCGCTTGCGCGCGGAGGGGATCGGGCACGTCGAACTGCCTTTCGACCGCGCCGGCACGAATCCGCTCCGGGAACTCGGCGTCCTCCGGCGCGTCGTGCGACTCTATCGCGACGTTCGTCCCGACCTCGTGCATCACGTGACGATCAAGCCGGTCGTCTATGGCGGCATCGCGGCTCGCTTGGCAGGCGTTCCGGCGGTCGTGCACGCGGTTTCGGGACTCGGCTACGCGTTCACCGGCCGCACGCTGCGGGCCTGGATCGTGCGCCGCGCCGCGCTGGGCCTGTACCGGCACGCGTTCGGACATCCCTGCTCGCGTGTGATCTTCCAAAACCCCGACGACCGGAACTTCTTTCTCGATCGGGGGCTCGTCTCGCTCGAGTCGACCGCGCTGATTCGCGGCGCCGGCGTCGACGTCGTCCGGTTTCGTCCCGAGCGGGAGCCCACAGGTCAGCCGCTCGTCGTTTTTCCGGCGCGCATGCTGGTGCACAAGGGCGTGCACGAACTCGTGGAAGCCGCGCGGCTCGTCCGGCGACGAGCACCGCAGACGAGATTCGCGCTGGTCGGCGACGCGGACGAACGCAACCCGAGCACCATTCCGGTCCGGCAGCTGCGCGAGTGGGAAGAGGAGGGCGCGATCGAGTGGTGGGGGCACCGCGACGACATGCCCGATGTCTACGCGGCCGCGCAGATCGTCTGCCTGCCGTCCTGGCGCGAGGGCCTGCCGAAGGCGCTGCTCGAGGCCGCGGCGTGCGGCCGTCCGATCGTGGCCACCGATGTCCCCGGCTGTCGCGAGGCGGTTCACCAGGGTCATACCGGTCTCCTGGTGCCGGAGCGTTCGCCGGCAGCTCTGGCGAAGGCACTCCTGCGGCTTTTGTGCAATCGTGTTCTTCGCGCGCGGTTCGGGGCGGCCGGCCGCCGGCGCGCGGTGGCCGAGTTCCGCGTCGAGCGGGTCGTACGCGCGACCGTGCAGCTGTACGACGATCTTTTCCGCCGGTCCGGCCGCGAAGTCGCGCGACCGATGACGGAGTCCGGGCGCCGGCGCGCGCAGGAGATCGCCTGACGTCGAGTTGGATGAGTCGCGGCCCGGAAACGCTTTACGCGCGTGCGCGTGGGCGGCCGAGCTGGCGGCGCTTCCGACCGAACACGATCGCGGCACCCGTCTGCTCCGAGGTTGCGCTTCAATGCCCGTCCTGTACGGCCGACGGTATCCCTGTCGATACGTCGATGCGATAGACTTGACAGCTACTACGCTCAGAATCAAGGCGCGGTTGAGTCTTTGGTAGGGACAGGTGTCGAGTTCGTACCTACCGCGCTGGGCAGGTCGAAGCGCCCTTCGGGCACCGCCCCGGTGACCCTCTCGTAGAAAACGACGCCGAGCGAGTAGAGATCCTGAGAGGACTCCGCAAGGACACCTGGAGGGTGCGGTGCAATGAGCGCGGGCCGATGCGGTCGTTGTGGCGATGCTACTGGACACGAGCCTCCGCTCAGGGGAGGCGCTTTGCCTTGAGTGGCGAGATGTCGACTTTGGCCGCAGGGTCGTCACTGTCCGGGTGTCCAAGAACAAAGACCGGTCGCGAGGTCCCGAGACAACAAAGTCCTGCCCGGCCCTGAGGGCGATTTCCTTCCGCGGGCGCTGGAGCAGCGCTTGGCCAGGTGGAGCTCTTCGCGTGACGCCGATTCGAGGTCAGCTCGCCGTGCTCTCGCGCGACGGGTGAACCCTCTTTGAGAGCCGGCGACCAAGTCCGAGGAGAAGGAGAGGCGCCAGCCATTTCAACCAGTCCGAGACGCGCTCGATTCGATAGAGTGTCGGGTGATAGCCTCGAACCCCGTCCGACTCTCGAGAGTTGCCCTCGGCGTCGAACGTCAGGCCGAGTCGGGGGAATGGCGTTTCTTCGTAGCGATGGCGGATCTGTTCCAGCCGTCGCGCGTCGATCTCTTCCAGGCCGAATGGAACCGACACGCCCAACGAAGGGTCGTGCAGCGAACGCCCGCTCGGCGATTCGGCTTCAACGACGACATGCCCGCCGAGGCTCACGACGTTCGACAGGACTCCGTACCGCCGATGAAGCAGATCGATCAGTCCGAGTGCGTTTTGCGAACAGATGCCGAATCCACGCCGAAATCCACGCGTGTAGTCCGTGCTCTGAAACGCTCGGAACAGGTTTGGGACGTCCGTTCGTCCAGACGAGACGAGCCACGGGTCAAGATATCCGCATCCAAACAGGATCCAGTTGTCGGTGAAACCAACCCGAGCGTGCTCCTTCGGCCACACATAGCGAATGGCCGCGGCGTAGGTTCGAGTGGCGCCTGCGAGAAACTCGTAACCGGATTTCGACTCGCGATGCAGGCGGTCCATTTTCTCGATTGCATCCGCGTAGGCGAGACGTACACCGAGGCGTTCGCGATGGTCATTCGGATAGACGGCGCCCCACACGGTGCCCAAAAGCAGGATCGATCCGATTCCCAGGAGGATCGCCGCAGACGCGGACCGAAGAGCCCTACGACGACTTCGATTTCGTTCCATCCGATCCACGGTTTCGTTTGGTTTCGTTTCGATTCCGCGCGAAGCGGAAGCCCTATTCTAGGCGTTCCGGCGCGCCGTGCTTCGCTGAAGCTCCTGCACTTGCGTCTTTTGGATTCCGGCATGGGAGGCGCGAAACCGCGGCCCGGACGATCTTGCTAGTCCTTCGAGGCGACACACAGGCTCCCGTTTCAAGATCCGGGACTCCGTGTCCGCCGCGATCCCTCCGCGCGGTTCTTTTCGTGTTGTCTCTATGGATAGAGTGCCGGCCGCGCGGCCGGCGAGACGCTGCCGCGCGCCCACTCGCGAAGGAGCAGAACATGAGAATTCCGAGTTTGATTTCGATTCTGGCCCGCGGTCTGCTCGCGGCGTGCGGACGAATGCGCGTCGGGCGCCTCCCTCCCGCCGCGTACGCTAGAATGACGCTGTCGTCTTGTAGACGGTGTGTCGCGGCCGCGCGGAGAGCATGTCCCTGGTGTCGACCGTGACCTGCTTGAAGGCGTCCGAGCCCATGAACGCCTTGAACTGGTCCATGCTCGCCCAGCGGGAGTAGATCATGAGCGAGTTGGCGTCGGCGTCGTCGACGTAGAGACGCGTCGCCTCGTGTCCGTCGAAGCCGTCCATCGCGCCGAGCACCGCCCGCGCGTAGTCGATGAAGTCGTCGCGCCGCTCCGGTCGCACGTCGTAGTTGAGGCCGATCGTTTCCATGGGGCAAGTCTAGTGCAGCGACCCAACGTACGCCGTCCGTGTCTACCGCATCGAGCCCAAGGTCAAGGAGTCCCCACGCCCATCGAGCGCGAGGTGTGCTGCCGCGAAGAGGCACTCCCGGTCCTCGCAGAGCTGGCGACACCCGGCTCCGTGGCGGCCGGTAGTCTAACCCACGTAACGGGTTAGGCCGGATCGGGTGCTGCGGACCGCGGGCCCGTCTGGCGCGGCGCCACGCTGCCGGGCGAAGCGGCCCAAGGCACCGGGCTCGACTCTCGCAGGCCCGAATGCGTGTGCGCGCGTATCGAAAAGCGCTGTGGCAGTTCTATCGACGCCCTACGCTTCGTTGATAACAAAGCCTGCGGTCGGTACTTTCGCTCGGCACGGGCCCGAGGCGGACGCAGGGGCGTGGTTTCGTTGTGAGGAGTGAATTCGATGAAGCAAGCTGCGGTGCGAATTCTGGCGACACGATTCGTTACTCGAGGGGCTTGGACGCTCGTGCCTTGCTGTTTCCTGATGGCCGCTTTTTCCGTCGCGGAGCCGTACAAGTCCTCCGTCGTTGGGACCGACTACGACTTCATTACGGACGCCGACCCCAGTACGTTCGCGCGCTTGGCGTACAAGGGGATGGGGCTCCCCGAGATGCCGGACAAGCGCAATCACGAGTGGCCGCTCCGCAAGAAGGCGCACATCTTCGTCGCCTACTTCACGGACCTCACGCACGTGCAGATCTCGGTTCATGCGGGGATCGGCGACAAGGATGCCGCTCGAACGGACGCCCTGCGGTACGCCTCGCGGATCGGAAAGCTTCCCACATCCCTGCGCAAGGGCCTGCGGCGGATCGTGATTCAGCCGGGCGGGCGGAACACGACCGCCTTTGCGGACCATGGCGTCTTCGTCCTGTATTCCGACAATGCCACAAGACGAATCGCAACCCACGATCTCGAGGAGACGATCTTTCACGAGTCGGTACACGCAGCCTGGGATCCGCAGCACAGGGAGTCGGATGCGTGGAAACGTGCCCAGGCCGCCGACGGACGGTTCATCACCCGTTACGCAAAACGCAATCCCGCTACCGAGGACCTCGCGGAGTCGGCCCTGTTCGCCTACACCGTGCTGCACCACCCCAAGAGGTTTCCCGCGAATGATCGGGCCGCGATTCGAAAGGCGATCCCCGCCCGAATTGCGTTCGTCGAGAAACTGCTTCCGGTCGGCAAGGCCGTCCACTATCCCGTCGAATCGAACCTGGCCGCCGTGTTGAAGGTCGTGGCTTCGGACCTGAAGCGTCTTGCGAAGGCTCCCGACACGCCGGTCCATGATGGATGGCGCGCCGAGGAGCCAGGCGCCAAGAAGCCGGCGCCGAACGCTGCCAAGGTGTGCGAAGTCGATCTCGGCAATCCCGGCGAGCTGTCGGACATCCTGTCCAATGCCCTGCTCCGCGGCCTTCATCGGGACGAGAAAAAAGTGGCGGCGTTCTTGCGCGGTCCCGAGCGCGACCACGAGTTCCGGCGCTCGTCAGCGGCACTCCTGAGGGCAACGGCCAAGAGATTCGGCCTGCAGGAGACATCCCTTGTTGCGCAGGTCCGCAAGTTCCTCCATTGCAACTGCGACCACGTCAAATTGGGCGCCGACCTCGACAACAAGAAGATGGGTGTCCTGTTGAAGGCCCTGAACCACCGGCACAACAGCAAGGAAAAGCACCCCGAGCGCGAGCGATGACGGCAATCTCGCGTTGCCTATTGCGTCGGGGCGCGGACGCTATTCTCCGGAGGTGTTCTTGAGCATGAAGGCGAGCTCCGGGTGGAGGCCCTCGACGCCGTCGTCCCGGGTGCCGAACACCCGGATTCCGTATGTGCGCTCCTCGCCGGAGAAGATCCACGCCCGCGTGCGCAAGAAGAACGGCCTTGCATCCGGCCCTCGCAAGAAAATCTCGTAACGGTACGCGGACCTGACGTCGCGACTCAGGCGCACCCGTTTCGGTCCCTTCCGAACCGTCTTCTTTGCCGCCTTGTGCAGCGGGACCGCGCGATCCTTGGCGTAGAGCACGGCCGCCAGCTTTTTCGGTCGTCTGGCGTCCGCTGTCTTCTTCGCGCCAAACAGCGGATACCGTTGCCCGTGCCGATACGTACTGAACGAGACGGATGACACCTCGTCGCCGGCCCGCGATAGTCGCACGACATGCACTCGCGGCAGCGAGATCGCTCCGCCGGGGGATTCGATGGCCGCGCCAGCTCCGGGAGAACGGCAGGATCACGTCCCAGCCGCGGCCATTGACGGCGCACGTTACCGGGCAGTACTCCGCCTTGATTTTTTGTTTCGGCAGGCTCCGGGCCATTGTGACAAGGTCGTTGTGGCGGCGCATGGTGGGCAATGCGGGAGCGTCGGCGGCGATGAACCTGGCGAGGTCTTTCAGCGCCTCGCGGATCAGTTTGGCCGCTTGGGCGGGATCCGCTCGAAACAAAAGAAGTTCCGCTGCTGCGATTCGGCCGGCGGCGCGCCCGGTCGCTCGATCCTCGTCCGTCGCCGCTTGCTCCTTCCCGAGGAGGTCGCCGAGGACGCGCACTCCCTTTGCCGATGCCTCGCGATCGGCGCCCTCGAAATGGCACGCCGCCAGCCGAAACTCGATGGCCCGGTGGATGCCCTCGATCGCAACTTTCGTGCCTGCCGTGACTTTGGCCACTTCATCGACCGCTGCCACGAACCGTTTCCAGCGGTCGGTGTGATCCGCGACCTCATCGACCGGGAATCTCAGCTGGAGCTTTTTTCTCGCAATGTTCTCCAGCAGTCTCTCGCGATAGATCCTCGCTTCGATGACGGCCCAGCGTGCTTCCATCGCGTTGCTGTGGCTCGCCGCACGGTCCGCGAGCGACCTCAGGAGTTGGATCACCTCGAGAGCCTCATCGACCTGATGGGTGACGTGCATGGCGTGCGCGGTATCCACCGCGTACCGGCAGACTTCGAGCGTGAGGCCCGGCTTGCTCGCGACCGCATCGACACGCACGTCCCGCGCGAACGCGTTCTTGAGCCCTGTGGCGTACCCGCTGAAGAGCGCGGTCTTCAGCTCGTCGGCGACGTTGGATTGCGCCGCCGCGGAGACCGAAAGGCAGGCGATCACGATTCCGGAGCGCACGGTCTTGGGAGTGTATCACCCGCCCCCCGTGGGCCCCGGGTGCGTACGCGAGGGCTCTGGCACTTTCGCGGTCAGGTGGTCGTACCGACCGAGGCTGTCCAGGCTTGGACGATTCGGCTGTGGAGCGGGACCTTCTTCATCATCGCCTCGCGGTCTTCGCCGGGGGCGCGCTCGCACAGGTGCAGGAGCAGCCGGTGCGCTTTCGCCAAGGTGTCTTGGTCGAGCGTAGCCTGCCACAGCGCGAAGTACGCCTCCATCCGATGCGCCACTCCGATGGTTTTTCCGAGGCGCTTCAGGAGTTCCTCTGCCTTATCGGGTGTGCCGCCCGGAAGGCCGGCCCGGTACGCGGCGATCACGGGAAGCGAGTTGACGTCATTTACCGACTCGGCCATGTCGAAGGCTCGCTGCAAGATCGCCGTAGCTTCGTGGGCTTGCCTGTGCTCTAGCGCAAGCCGTCCGAGATCGAGCAACGTTCCGGGAATGCGCGCCCGATGTTGCATCTCCTCGTAGAGCTTCAGCGCGGCTCTTAGATGGGTTCGCGCGTCGTCGGGCTCACCAAAATACTCGGCGTGTCTGCCGAGACTCACCAGCGCGAATGCTGCGCTGCGCCGATAGCCGCAAGCCAGAGAGATCTGGAACTTCTTCTTCAGGAGCGTGTGCGACTCTTTGCTCCGCCCGAGTTCGAGCAGGAGTCCGCCAACGTTGCCCAGCGCTTTCGCTTCGCCGAGGCGGTGACCGATTTCGCGAGCGAGTCGCAAGTGCGCTTCGAAATGTACGAGTGCGGTTTCATAGTGGCCAAGCTCGCGATAAAGTGATGCGATATTGCCTTCCTCGAGGGCCTCGTCCTTGCGGTTCCCCGCCTCTCGATGAAGTCGGATTGCGACCTCGTGCAACTCCTGCGCCCGGTCAAAGTCGCCGAGCTTCTCAGCAACTACCGCGAGATTCCCCGATGCCTGCGGTCGACCGACAATGTGGCCCAGCTCTTCATAGAGCGCTAGCGCGGTCTCGAAACCTGCTCCTGCCGCCTTGAGATCACCTGATCGCGCATGGTCGATCGCAACCGCGGTTATCGCGCGAGCTTCGATTTCCGAATGTCCTGCCTCTTGGGCGTAGCGCAGGGCGGTTTCAGCGTCGCGGACGGCTCCCTCCGGATCCCCGCTGTTTTGCTTGTGTGAGGCGCGGCGTAGTGCCAGTTCCGCACGGAACCCCGGCTCGTCGAGGTCCTTGGCGAGCTGTTCTGCGTCATCGAGTAGCGCGGTCACGGCGCTTGTACGTCCGACGAGCTCGGACAGGTGAATCGCACGCAATGTGATCCGCAGCCGTCGCTCTCCGACGAGCGCACCGTCGGCCGACAGTACTGCGATCGCCAGATCCTGCGCGCGGCGATAGTCCAACGCCTGTTCGAGCGCGTCGAGGGCGGCCGCGAGGTGCGGTGCGGCATTCGCGGGCTTCCCGCCCGCGACGAGCTGGCAGCAAGCGTCGATTGCGAGCCTGCCTTTCGCATCGGACTCGGTGGCCGCAGCGAGTCGCTCTTCGAGCGCCTCTCCGATGAGGGCGTGGTACGCGGTCGCCAGCGGTGCGGACAGGTCGCGATGCAAGACCTCTTGGAACTGGTGGTGGTCGAAGACAAAGCCATCCCCCATGCTGCGCACGATACGGCGGCGGGACTCCAAGCGCGCCAGCATCCGAAGTACCTTGATCAGGTTCTCGTCGGCGGCCAGCGCGACAATCGACGGATCGAATTGGAACCCGACGCACGCGGCCACTTCCAGCAGGGATCGCTCCTCGTCGTCTAACGCGCGTAGTCGGCCCCGAATAATGTCAGTGACCGAGTGTGGCACGACTAGCTTCCGACGATCGCCCGCCATCGTCCACGTGCCGTCTGGTCGGCGGTGTACGACTCCCTTGTCGCGTAGCCCTTGCACCATTTCGAGAATAAACAGGGGGTTGCCGTCTGAACTGCGCGCGACATCCGCGGAGACCGCCTCCGCACTGCGGCGTGATCGCAGGGCATCCGTCAGCATGGCGGTCACGGCGGCCGGGCTCAGGCGGCAAAGTTCGATCTTGTGGCAGTGCGAGCGGCGCGTCATCTCCGCCAGCCACTCGGTGGGCAGACCGGGCCGCGTGGTGCCGATCAGGAATACCGGATGCCCGGGGATCCCCCATGCGAGCGAGCTGAATAGCCGGCGTCCGTCCTCCGACGTGAAATGAAGGTCATCGATCAGCACGATGAGAGGACCCTCAGCAGCCAAGGCTTGGGTCAGCGCGACGAGCGCCGTTGCGACGGCGTCGGGCTTCAGGGCCGCGACGGACGCGTTCGCATCGCCGCGGAAGAGTGCTGCGAGTGCGGGAACGAGGCCCGGGGTGTTGGGAAGCAGGTCGGAGAGCGTTTGCTCGATCCTGTCCAACCCAAGATGGCCTGCGAACGCCTGCACGAAGGCTTCCGTGGCAGCGCCTCCAGCAGGCTGATATCCACCGTGCAGGAACCGGACGCCGCGGTCATCGGTGCCGAGTTTGTGGACAAACTCGTCGATGAGCCGCGTTTTTCCGACCCCCGTTTCGCCTTCCAGAAACACGACCTGAGCTTCGCCGGCGGCAGCGACGTCGAAATGCCCGGTCAATTTGCGCAACTCTCCCTTGCGACCGAAGACAGCAGTCTCCCGCGGAATCCGCATTTCGCGCGGAGGCTGCCGGGTTTCCTCGCGGATTGCGCCCACGCGAGATCGCCACCACGCGGACTTTTCGCCGGCTTCGAGAATCTCGTGAAGCTCTGCCGCCGATGCTCCGCGGTCCTCAGGAGTCTTCATCAGAAGTCGGGCGACCAACTCCTCAAGAAACGGGGAGATGCGATCGTTGAGCTTGGAGAGTCGCGGCGCCTTGCGCGAAATGTGCCAGTGCATGATCTCGGCCGGATCGCGGCCGCTCATCGGGGGGCGCTTGGCGGCCAACTCGAAGAGCACCATGCCGAGCGAATAGAGATCGGTCCGTTCGTCTACTCTGCCGCCCCGGAACTGCTCCGGCGCCGCGTATAGAAACGACCCGATGAACTGGTTCGTCCGCGTGAGGCCGGAAGAGGCTTCGCGAAGCCGTCCGACCCCGAAATCTGTGACTTTGACCCGGTGGTCCCGCGTGACCAGGACGTTCTCGGGCTTGAGGTCGCGATGAATCACGCCCGCTTCGTGGATCGCGGAGAGGGCCTTGGCCACTTCGCGACCAACATGGCGGCAAAGCTCCTCCGGCACGTGCTCCATCTCGTCGAGCCAGGTGCGCAAGGAGACTCCATCGACATACTCCAGCGCCAGGTAGGTGATCTCTTTGCCGTCTGGTCCCCGGGTCGAGTCGAGAAGATAGGTCCGTACGACGTTTTCATGATCGACCCGTTGGCCCAATTCGGATTCCAAGACGAATCGGGCCAAGAGATCCGGATCCTCGACAACCTGCGGGTTGAACGTCTTGAGCGCGATCCGTTGGCCGATCTCGAGACCGGGGAGTTTCGAACGCACCCGGGCCAGGAAGACTCGTCCCATCGAGCCACGGCCCAACTCGCGCTCGACGGAATACGGGCCCAGGCGGCGCGGAATCCCGGCGGGCAGCTCGGTGCTTGGATCGGCGACGGCCGGCGCCGGTGTCTCGTTCTCAATTCGGTGGGCCTTGGCCGATCCGGGCGGCGGTGTGAACGGGGCGATTCCGACGACACCGCCCTCGAAGATTTCGACCGGCCGTTCCGCCCCCTTCATGCGATAGAGGCCATGACAGCGCCACTCGACGGGCTCGTCATCGACGGATCGAACATGCTGTATGACGGAGTCGTAGGCGGCTCGAGTCATCAGGATCTGGTTTGGCAGCGCCAAGCCCTGGATGCGTCCGGCGAGGTCGACAGCCAGTCCCAGAAGCTTCGACCGGATCGTTGTGCCCTCGACGCCTACGACGACTGCATCTCCGACGTGTAAGCCGACCCTGGCGCGAAGTTTTGTGTCGCCCTCTAGCGCACTCAGGCCGTCCAGAAACGCCAGCGCGCACCGCAGGGCTGCCGACGGGGAAGGAAAGGTTGCAAAAAACCCGTCACCCGGATTGCTGTGCTCAATACCGCCGTTTTCCCGAAGACATCTCCGAAAGACGATGTCGTGGCGCTCGATCATCTCTGCGCCTACGACATCCCCCAGACGCTCCTTGAGCGCTGTGGAGTCCACCAGATCGGTGAAGAGGTAAGCCTGAAGTGTGGGCGGTCCGACCATCCCGAAGGTCCCGAAAAGCAACCGTGATCCTAAAAAAGAGCGACGCGTCTGTACAACGGAAACCCGCAAAACAAGGCGTCTAGGGCCGCTGGAGTGTCTCATTGGGGATCAGCGGTGGAAATCCCGCGGTAGACGGTTTGCTTTTCCAAAATACCTTGAAGCTACGAAGTCGCGAGGGAAGTGGCTTCAACAACACACCATTGGAAGGAAAGCAGCTATGAGAATGAATAGGGTGATGCGCTTCGCCTTGGCCCTCGGACTTCTGGCAGGATTCGCCGCGGCAGACCCGATTCCGGTCGACCTGAGTTCCCTCGGGGGGGGGACGGCATTCAATAAGCCCCCGGGGTTGTTTTTAGGAGACCCCTCCTCCTCCCCAACCGAGTCGGCTCCCGCCCCGGACAATACCAAAGATATCCCGGTGCTCTTCTTAGCCCCCGAGGAACAAGCGAAGGTCGACCTCGCAGTGATTCTGGCTGGCGTCAAGACCCCGTTTGCCAGAATCACCTTCAATTACAACGTCGTCAAGCCCACTCCCGACCCCAGATTCCCGCCTGCGCCCGTACCGGACTTCGTGAAGCTCGCCTTCGAGGGCCCCACGGCTCCCCCGGTCACGGTCGCGACATCGACGTCAATTGGGCCGCTGCCGACATCGCCCGACTCCTTTTCAAGCGAATCGGGCTGGATGAACTTCTCTTCTGGGACGATTCCTCTCGACCCGTTCCTGATCCAGGCTCCCAAGGGCTTCGGCCTGCTAATCTACGACCTACGGGTCGAACCGGTCCCGGAGCCCGGGACGATCGCACTTTGTGGGGTCGCGATGGTCGGGTTTGCCGTGCGGCGTCGCCGCCGGCGCCGTCTGGCTGCCCGTCGGCAGTAAGACGCCCTTTCGGTCCACAAAACGCGCGGTCAGCCTCGGTGCTGGCCGCGCGTTCTTTTTGGCCCGGCTACGACTTGCTGCCGCGATTCGGCTGGCGGCGCACCCGGTCGCTCGATCCTCGTCCGTCGCCGCTTGCTCCTTCCCGAGGAGGTCGCCGAGGACGCGAACTCCCTTTGCCGATGCCTCGCGATCGGCGCCATCGACCTGATGGGT
>JAJFFH010000056.1 GCA_021776735.1 Planctomycetota bacterium
AAGCCGGTGCATTCGACCACTCTGCCACCCCTCCGTGGCGGCCGGTAGTTTAACCCACGCAACGGGTTACGCCAGATCAGGTCCTCTAGATCGTGGGCTTGTCGCGACACGGAGCCACGTTAGCGGCCACGGATCGGAGCGGTAGGTGTCTGCGGCCTGACCGGTAGGTGCCGGTGCGGATTCGCAGGCCGCCGTCGTGGCGGGCTGTCGGCCCGAGGTCGGCTCGTTCGAACGGCAGGCGTCGCCCGCGGGCACCCACCGTGCGGCCGTAGCGCGGGCAACGCGCGGCCCAGGCGAGAAGGAGTGGATGTCTTCGCCGTTCCATGGCTTGTTGTGCTCCCGTGGACACAGAGCAGATCGATCCGTTGAAGCTTCCCGCCGCGGGCAACGACGACCGTCCCGACGGTGGGGGGCCGGCGGGATCGGTGTGGCCGACGTCGCGTTGGTTTGGAACCCAGAATCGATGCCTTGAGACGTCGGGCCGGTCCGCACCCTACTTCGGCCCGAGCCCGATCTGGGAGCGGATCCAATCGGACACCGTCATGTCCGCCGCCTGAGCGCGTGCCTTGATCGTCTTTCGTTCGTTCGCGGTTACGGTGCAGCCGACGTAAAACGAACGTCTCCGGTCTCGCGGCAAGGAAGGCCTGCCGGGACCGCGCTTTTTCATCAAGCGAAAACTATCGAACGCGGACCGCTCCCTAGTTTTCCTCTATAGGTTATTGTCTAGTCATGAGCCGTTACACGACGTGGCTTGACTGGGTGATAGAGAAGTCCTCCAACCCGTGGAACGTAGCGGTGTTCTTCGGCATCGTGGCGTCTCTCTTGTTCGGGGCCGCGGACGTCTTCTCCGTGTCAAGAGAGGATTCTGACAGGAAAACAAGACGCACAAGGACCTCGGAGCCGGCGCGCTTCGACCCCGCTGTTGGAGAGGTTTGGGAGATCGTCGACGAGTCCGTGCCAGTCTTCAGCCGCTCTGGTGTTGGAGCTGACCTGCACGAGATCGAGGAGGCCTTCCTCTTCAACGCTGAACCCGGGATGCGCATGCAGATCTGCGAGCGTCGGCTCACCGGGTGGTTCAGCGTCTACTACCTCGTGAGGTTTGTCCGGCAAGTCGGGGGGAGCCGCCAAGCGTACCTTCAGGGTTGGATCAACTACGAGACGGTCAAAGCCGTTCGCGTGTCCCGTCCATAGGGCGTAGGGGACACAGGAGACGGTTCAGGATGTGCGCGCAGAGGTTGAGTTCGACGTGGGTCCCGTCAGCACCTGTAGGGGCTCGACAAGCCTGGCGCTCGGAACGTCCAGTACGCGCTGCGCAAAGCGAACGGCTTCGCGCTGGCGGACTGGGCCTACCAAATTTCCCTTGTTGACCTCTCGCAGGATCTGCAGGTCCAGCGCCTGGTCCGCCACCAGCCGCTTCAGCCGGTGAAACAGGACTTCTTCAGGATATCGGCAGGCCGTTGTTTGTTCCCGAGGATCGTCGGGGAGCGATTCGACCGATCATCCCCGTCGGCGCCCGTCCGGCGGGCTCTCCGCGGAGAAGCGTAAGGCCAAGGTCCTCGCGGAGGACCATGCCCGCCGCGACGCATCGAAGCGGCTCGGAGAACCGGATACAGGCGACGCGAAGGCGCGGCGCCTCGCCCAGGTAGTTCTGGTGTTGGGAAAGTGGACATGGCGCACGAGGCGCCGCTATGCCATTGCAGAAGGTCAGGTGACCAACGTGACCGATCGGAAGATCGAGAACTGCCAGGCCGTTGTGCAGTTCCACACGGAGTCGGGAGACTTCATCACATCGGACACGGCCTTGATCGAGTTCAACCCGCTCCTGCCGGGACAGACTTCGCCGTGGAAGGTGATGACCAGACACAACCCGGCGATGAATCAGGCACGCGTGAGCTTCAAGGTCCTGTTCGGCGGAAGCGTCCCGGCGATGAGGAAGGCTGAGTACGACGAGTTGGCTCGTGGCAAGTCGGACTGATGCGGTGCGCGAAGCGCGAGAACTGGCGCGCAGCCCGCGAACGCTCCCAAGAGCGGGTCGCGGAGCTAGTTCAAGAACAGGCAGCCAAGGGTCTCGCCGAACTCGCGACACAATGCCTATGGAAAACGATGGGACAGGCGGTGCAGGTCTGTTGCGTCCGCAGCTTCCGAATGATCTGCTCTGCCGTGTGTCTCTTGCCAGGCAGCTGCCCCTCCTTTCACGGCCCGGATCCTTACATTGGAGCCGGACCAGTTTCTGGGGGGCTAGTCACTCTTCCGTCGAAAGGAAGATCAACGTCCCAAATCGGCCTAGGGACACAACTTCCTCAAAGAGCTCTTCGTCGCGAGAGCCGTCTGCGTAACGAAACCAAGTCGACGCATCGACCGGACCGTCGTGGATTCCGAAATCAGGATCCGCGTTGGCTCGCGCGATCCGGCCGAGGGTCCCGGTTGCGTTGTCGAGAACGCCGGGGCGAACTGTGGGGTAGACACGATCTGCCAAGATCTTGGATGTGCAAATCCACGAGATCCTGTTCTCCGGGGACACAAGGACAACAGCGCAGGCGTATACATTTGAATTGACGTATCGCACCACACAGCTCGTTCTTGAGACGTCGAACTCTTGGGCGAGCTCGAAGATCTCCTTCAGGTTTGGGCCGATCGCGCAGGCCTTGGGGCTGAATCGGCTCCGCGGCATGAGGAGGTGCGCGGCAAAGCAATCAGCTTCGCGTTCGACGGCATTGTCTGACACGAAGCCCGTCCAGGACCCGTGCGGCTTAACACCCTGTTTCAGGCACTCGCGGTGCTCGTCGATGTACCAGTGACCGAGCTCGTGCGCGACGGTGAATCGAACTCGACTATTGTCTGGCCCCCCGAGCCGCTCCGCGTCGTAGTAGATGTAGAACTCCCCGCCTCGGAATTCGAGCAGGCCATCGAACGCGTTGCGGTAGTTTCCAGCCAGCACCGGAATGCTCAAGTGTGCAGCGATCTCAAACGGATCGACGCGCCCGGTGCCGGGACATATCTCTTCGGCAACTTCATCCGCCAGCGCCGAAATCTCGGCAAGTCGGTGCGAGGCGCGTTCACTATTCATCTTCGGTCTCGTCATCCTCGGGCCTCGTGTCTGCGTCGCGCTGTCTACGCATTTCCTCTTCCACCTCGGAGGGAATCGCCCCGCCCGCACGTGCGGCACGAGCCAGCAGCTCCCTCGTCGCCTCGGGATCGGCCCCGACCAGGTCTCCCCGAGGACGGAACTCGACTTCTCCGCTCCACGTGCCCTTGAGCACAGCGTTGGGATTCCGCAGCGACTCGGGCAGGGGAGTTGTCTCCTTCGCCAATTCCCTTTCGACGCGCTCAATCTCGTCTTCAGTCTCAGGCAGGAGCCGACCTTCGCGCACGAGCGAAGCGCGCAGCAACGCCAGAAGCTCGTCCTCGGACATCTCACGCTTCTTCTTCATTGGGTTGCTCCTCCCCCGAGTACGGAGACGTCGAACTTGCGCAGTTTGATCTTCAACTTCGCAAGAGCGCGCTTTCGGATCTGCCTCATGTTCGCCGTCGTCGTACCGAGTCGATCTGCGAGTGCTCTCGCTTGGCCGGGGCTCAACCGATCGGGATAAACCGACAACGTGAGAGTGATTACCTCCTGCTCCCGCTCGCTGAGTTCGCGCATCTCGCGGCTCACCTCGGCAAACTGCTCATCCGACACGCTCGGCGCTGTGTCCGCGCACGGCTCCGCAGCAAGGCGCTCCTCCGAGTTTGAGAACTCCGTTTGGGCGAGCGCGTCTTGGACCAGGTTTCTGGCGATTGCCATTAGCCACGGCCGGGACGCGGTCTCGGGCCGTTTCGCCCCGTTCATGTCGCCAAGTGCAGGCGAATACGTTTCGGCGCGAGAGTATGCGCGGCGCATCGTCTCCTGAGCCAGATCCTTGATTGAGTCGTCGGTGAGGTCTCGCGCGAGGCGTCCCTTGAGGACGCCGTAGATAAATTCGATGTGTCGCTCGTAGTACTTGCCCCAGGCCTCGCGAGCACCATCCAAGTCTTCGATGCGCATCGCCATGTAGACGAGCAGATCTTCGTCGGTATCCAATTCAGCTAGTTCTCCCAGTCGTCTTCGAGTCGCCGCGAATCATGCAGCCCGTGACCGCAGAACGAGGCTCGAACCTCCGGCCCCAATGGTACGCGCGAGCGTGACAGCAAATCGAGGATCTCGCCGCCGCCGGACGGATCGCCCGGCTAGGTCACGCTCCGGCGTAACGATATTGCCCGCGAAATTCACACGATGGAAGTTCATCGCGAACGGCAAGCGGGATAAGTCGAATTCGCTCGGGTGCGGAAGCCCGGAGAATACACCGCGAGACACAAACAGGAGAAATCCCGTGAAGAAACTGAACATCATTGTGAACGGAACGCAACACGAGGTCGAGAAGGGCGACATCTCGTTCGACAACGTCGTCGCCCATGCATACGCATCGCCGCCGTACGGAGACAACACTCTGTTCAGCGTCACCTACCGGCGCGGCCACTGCAACAAGCCTGAGGGAATCCTCGCGCCCGACACTTCGGTCAAGGTCCAAGACGGGATGGTTTTTGATGTCACGGCAACTGATAAGTCGTAGCGGCGACCTCTCGCAGCTCAGGGCGGAAGGCTACGACATCGAGATCCGGCAGGGCCACCTTCTGGTGAAAAGTGTTCCATACGTCGACTCCAACCAGCAGATTCGGCGTGGCGAACTTGTGCTGCCGCTTGGCGACGTAAGTGGAGATACGACTCGTCCTCCCGGCAACCATACGGCGCACTTCGCCGGCAAACACCCGTGCGATCGCAACGGGGAACCCCTTTCACAGATCCAGCACTCCACAGAAGAGAAAGCGCTGGCGAAAGGCGTGGTAGTGAACCACATGTTTTCGGCGAAGCCGAGGCAGAACGGTCAGTACCGTGACTACCACCACAAGGCGACCACCTATATCGCCCACATCTCGGCTCCCGCTCTCGGCCTCGATCCGACCGTGACAGCTCAGACAAATGCCACAACGATCCCTGGCGAAGACGAGTCGCCGTTTCAGTACTCCGACTCTGCATCGGCCCGTGCCGGGATCTGCGCGCTCTCGGCTCGGCTGGAAGGTCAGAGATTGGCGATCTTGGGTGTCGGGGGCACGGGATCTTACGTGTTGGATTTCGTGGCGAAGACGCCGGTGGCCGAGATCCACCTGTACGACGAAGACGTCCTGCTGAACCACAATGCGTTTCGGTCGCCCGGCGCGCCGTCGCTCGACGAGCTGAGGAAGATTCCGACGAAGGCCGCTTTCTTCCGCGATAAATACGTTCGGATGCATCGGGGAGTGGTTGCCCACGAGGAGTTCCTGAACGAGGGGAACGTCGACGAGTTGCGAAAGATGGACTTCGTATTCCTCTGCATCGATGGCGGCGGTGGCAAGCTCGCAATCGTCGGACAGCTGGAGGCGTGGGGGATCTCGTTCATCGACGTCGGGATGGGCGTCGAGCTGGCCGAGGATGGGCTGAGGGGCATCGTTCGTGCGACTACGAGTACCGCGGAGAAACGAGATCACTATAGGTCGCGCGTGTCGATGGCTGACGGAGGTGCCGAGAACGAGTACGCGAGCAACATCCAGATTGCGGAACTGAATGCGCTTAACGCAGCGTTGGCGGTGATCAAGTGGAAGAAGCTGGCGGGCTTCTACCAGGACCTCGACCGTGAGCACTGCTGCATGTACACGATCAACGGAAACACGATCGCGAACGAGGACCGCACATGATCGCGAGCCTAAGGCCCGAGTTTCTCGAGTTCATCCCGAACGAGATCGAGTCCGGTGTCCTCTATATCTCCCGCGATTATGCGACCGCGGTCCACCAGTGCTGTTGCGGGTGTGGGGCTCGGGTAGTCACGCCGCTCTCGACGACCGGCTGGCGGCTCGACGAAGACGGTGACAGCGTTTCGCTGGACCCCTCGATCGGCAACTGGAGTTTCCCGTGCCAGTCGCACTACTGGATTCGTCGCAACCGGGTTGAGTGGTCCTACGCGATGTCGCGTAAAGAGATCGAGGACGGCAGGAGCTATGAAGCCCGCGCACGTGAGCGGTACTTCGCGGCGGAGGACCAGACGACTTCCAGCTCGAAGGCTGAGAATTCGACCCAAGGGCGAGATCGCGGTTCTCGCGAGGGCCTGTTCGCGAGGCTCAGGAAGTGGTTGTTCGGCTAGCTTGAGCGGCGCCACAGCGCGCCCCGCGAGACGCCCCGTTCAGCACGTCTCGTGGTGTCGCGTTCCGTTCCGTCCCGTGTCGTCGCGTCGCTGGCGCGCCGGCTCGTACTCGATCCTCGCGAGGCCGTATCGACGCGTGCCGAACAAATCCGATGATTCATGTACGAGCGCCCGCAAGGCGCACGATCGTCGTGCGCACCCATTCGTCGAGCGCCAGGATTCGATCGCGGTTGGGATCGATGGCGATATCGTTCAGGAACGTGAACTTCGGCCCTGAGCCTTGCGCGGGAATGAGCTCGTCACGTATCCACTTCAACATCCGTCTGGAGGTCCCACGTGATCGGGTCGCGGCGTCGCCGTACCGGGTTGAACGTGACCGCCTCGATCGGATTCGGCGGACAGGTCGGCGTGGATAGGGCGGGCTGAGTTGTAGCAGGCCCGCAGCACGGCCACTGCGCGGTTGGCGACGTAGGGGCCTGTTTCTCTGTGATTGTCGACAACCGGAGGCGTGCGGAGCAGCAACGCGGTGCTTCGGAAGATCACGGTGGAGGGGGTCGCGCTTGTGACGTTGGGGGAGCCCAGGTCCCCGTCGGCTGCTGTGTCCTAGACGGATCACACCAGCGATCGAAAGGGGCCTACTTGCGCGGGGCCACGGCAACGCGAAAAACGCCGCCCTCTCGGAACCCGATGAAGCGCAACACGCCATCACCATCGAACCTAAAAGCACGAGGCATTTCGTCGAACAGTTCGGTCGTCGGCTTTCCGTCGAACACGAGACGGTGGCGCTTCTTGTTGTCCTTCGTGATCCGGTCGATCGACGCGGAGTGATTGCCGTCCTTGCTCGTGCTCTTGGACCCCTGCGGACGCGCGACCCAAACCAAGTCGACTCCTCTGGCCCGCGCCCGCTTGACGGCGAGCTCCAGGTGCGCCGGTCTTGGACTCCGTGTCGCGTCCACGTACAGGCGGCGACTCGACGCGCCGAACCGGATGCCGTGGATGTACGCGACCGCGTGTCCGCCGAACAGGGGCTCGCCGTCCAGGAAAAGGCGGGAGCGTGCCTCGACGAGCGCGTGGTGCTTCTCGTCGTCGCTGAAGAGTGTGATCCTCGATCCCCGTAGCGGTCCGAACTCGGTGCCCTGTTCGTCTACGGCGAAAACGTCGCGGCTGGCCGTCGTCGTCACGTAGTACAAGACACGTTTGCCCGACGAACTGAACACCGCTCGCTGGATACTGTGGTAGTCGCGGTGGACCATACCGTTTACGACGACGCGCTTGTCCGATGCGCGATGGTAGATGAGCCCAGCGCCCGGGCCCACGACGACACGCAAGCCTCTGCCTGGAACGACGGTACCGATGCTTCGTCCGTCCACGAACAGCTCTTCGCCCGCTTCCGCGGTTCGCCTACGAGCCACGACAGCCAATCTCTGGAGATTCGGGCCAGGGAACACCGTGAGGAACGCGAAGCTCGAGTAGGGAGGTTGATTGAGATCCAGCTCCAGCTTGTGATCGACGTAGTAGCCGCCCCCGGGCCCCAATCCGGTCCCCCAGTCGTCGGGGCCTTGTCCCGACGTCAACCGAGTCCCCCCGCTCTTCCAGACCGCATAGGCGAACCGTGTCCCGTCCCTGCTGAATCGGATCGGACCGACCGATGCCTCCGGTCCCTTCTTGCCGCCGACTCGCCACGCGCCTGACTTCGTCTCGCCGCGCTCCTGAACCGCGTAGACCAGCTGGCCCTTCGGTCCGAACCCGAACGCTCGGATCCAGCCGTTGGTCGTTTCGATCGGCTTGCCGTCCAGCACGACGGTCGTCGCCGCGGACTTGTCGCCGTTTCCGAGGAGGTACGCGACGTGGCGGCTGTCGGCCGAGAAGACCAGGTAGGCCGCCTCGCCCCGGGGGGGCTTGTTCTGCCGTTCCGGCCCGATCTCGTACGCTGCGTTCGACCGTACTTGAGCGGACACCGGGATCGGAACCTGACCGGTGTGGGTCGCGAGCGCCTTGCCGTTCACGATGACGTGCGTCGCTTCCGGCGTGCGCCCGACGTAGGCGATTCTGCTCCCGTCGGGGCTGAACACGGGCGGTGTGATCGAACTGAACGCGGGGCCCTCTTCGCCGTTGACGGTGAACGCGATCCTACTCCCCTTCGAGCGGGCTACGACGAGCGACCTGCCGACCGGATCGTAGAAGTGGCTCCCGTAGCGCGGTAGGCCTCCGGAGGAGACCTGCCGAAGCCACTCCGACGACCCGATACGGGTCATCTCCACCCGGAGGCTCGATTCGGACGACTCGCCCTGGTGCGACTTCGAGTCGGATCCCGACCCTTGCTCGGGGTCCGTGGGGGGGGCTGGAGAACCCAGGTTCGGCGTGGCCTTGCTGTTGGACCGCTCTGGTTCGCGGCCCCTCAATGACTCGAGTGCCTCCTTCGCTTGCTCCATTGCTTGGCAGCCCGCGAGCAGCACCGCGCCCAAGAGGGAGAGTAGGCAACAACTCGTGCGTAGGCTGTGCGAATCCATCTTCATCTGTTCCTTTCGTTCGGTGGTTTCGAAGTTCGTTCTGTCGATGAGGTGCGTTCGTGCGCCGTCCGCAGGACCGCGAGGCATTTCTTCGCCTTGAACATCGCGGCCGACTCGGCCGGTGTGCGTCCGAACATGTCCCGGCCGTTCAGATCGAGTCCGGCGTCCACGAGCAGCTCCAAGAACTCGCTCTGATCCGCGATGATCAGCAAATGGAGCCGTTTGCGGATCGCGGGAGCGTTCGGGTCTGCCTGCCGGGCAAGGAGCGCGACGATGATTCGTCGATCCCACTCCCGGTGCGTCTGTTCGAACGGCGTTGCGGGCGTAAGACGGGAGCCGGACAGCGCGGCCGCCAAACCGAGAGCTTGGCTCAGCGGTGTCTCGTTCGTCGCGCATCGTTTCCTCCGATCTTCAGGCCGTCGATGTAGTCGCGGATCGCGTCCCAGGTCCACCCCACCGTCTGGACTCCGGCGAGGCTGGTCCGATCGGCCGTGTAGGCCCAGATGCCGAGGACGGGCTTACCCTCCTCGCGCGCACACGCGATCTCCCACTGCTGCCCATCGGACGTGAGTGAGTTCCTGCATACGAGCGCGATGACACCATCCGATCGGCGAATCCGGGTGCGGACATGCTTTTTCCACTCGGAGCGGTAGGCTTCCTTCACGGACATGTCGACGCACTCGAATGGTGAGTTCGTGCTCAGGGACTGGCCCTTGAGCAGGTCCCGTTGCCTTTCGTCTTCGATCGCGAACGCGACGAAGACGATCTTCGTGCCTGACAACTGCTTGCTCCTTTCTGCGTGCCCCAGGGCCCGGCGACAGGAACATCCTGCGCGCCCCAAGGCCCGGCGAAGGGAACAACGATGGATGCCGGCGCGAACCGCCCTTTTTTCTTGCGACGCCTTGGCTCTGCGGACCGGATCCGAGCGCGGGCTGGCGGGAACGTCGCGCGTTCGTCGTCTGTCAAGGCGCCATGCCGAGACTCAAGACCCGGAATCTCTTCGTCAGCCACTCGTGGTCCTACGGCGACGCTTACGACCGCCTGATCAAGCTGCTCCAAAGAGCGCCGAACTTCGCGTTCCGCGACTACTCCGTTCCCAAAGACGATCCTGTTCACGATGCGCCGAACGCACCCGCGCTACGGCGCGCAATCAAGCGACAGATGGCGCCGTGCCAGGTGATCCTGATCGTGGCCGGCAAGTACGCGACCCTCAGTACGTGGATCAAGCGGGAGATCGAGATCGCGAAGCGGGACTTTGCCAAGCCCATCGTGGGGATCCAACCGCGGCCGACGAGCCAGGTGTCCTCGGTCGTGCGAGTTGCTGCAGACAGGATCGTCTCCTGGAACACCGCATCGATCGTGGCCGCGATACGCGAACTGGTCCCCTGACCGCGAATGCGCCTCGATGCCGCCGAAAGTCGCAGATCACGACTTCAACCCGGCGGTGCCCGGACGAGGCCCGCGCCGACGCTGTGCGCGTCCGCAGACGGCGCGAGTCGATCCGTTCGTGCCTGGCCGACGAGCCGGTCCGTCAGCAGCCGGAGGCTGAGCGAGTCCGTCTCCCGAAGGTGCTGCGCCCACAACGCGGCGACTCCGGCCACGTGCGGAGCCGCGGAGCTCGTTCCGCTCGCGCCACGGATCCCGCCGCCGAGTCCAGCCGAGGCGATCTGGACGCCCGGCGCGGCCAGCGTGGCGCCGACGTTCGAGAAGCCCGGGACCTCGTAGCCGTCGGCGCCGCGGTCGAGCGCCGCAACGGATACGACGCCAGTCGCGGCGCCCGGCGGCTCCACGCCCACGACGAACTCCGGATCGGTCTCGCGCCGACTGGCGTTGCCGGCCGCGGCGATGAGCACGGCTGGCGCGCCGAATTCCGCGCGGGCCGCGACGAGCGCAGCCAGCCGGTCGAACAGGCGCAACGTCGCGCGGTACGCCTCGAGCGCCATCGATATCGCCAGCTCAGTCGGCATGCCTCCTGCGACGAGCTCCCGGCCGAAGGACGGAAAGTCGATCCCGAGGGACATCGAGACAACCTGGGCACCCTGGGCCACCGCCCACAGGATCGCGTCGGCGATCCTGTCGCTGCCACCGCCTTCGGAGCCGAGAACCTTGGCGATCAGGGCGCGACGCACGCCGGGGGCGACGCCGATCCGCATCGAGTCTACGTCGCCCCCGAAGATGATACCGGCGCAGTGTGTGCCGTGTCCGTCCTCGTCGTGGTCGGAGCCGTCCGTGAAGTTCCGCTGCACGATTTCGAGGTCGTCCGAGAAGGCTTCGTGCTTCGGGTCAATACCCGTGTCGAGCACAGCCACGGTGACCCCCGCGCCGGTGAACGGTGAGTCGGGCGCGCCGACTGCTGCGACGCCCCACGCGACGTCGCCGACGGCTTCGCCTCCCCGTCGGTCCACGGGCGCGACGAGGCGCATCGGCATGACGGGCGCGAGCGCGAGCGTGTCGCGGTCGACGGCCAGCCTGCGCGCGGCGCCCGGCCCCAGGTCATCAACCTCCACGCGCACACCTCGCGGCGCGGTCGTGCCTTGAGGGGACCTCGCCCCGCCGCGAGGCACGGGCCGGATGGCCCTCAGGATCACGTGCTTCAACGGACTTCCCCCATGCTTCTAGGAACGAAAACGACGGCGAGCCGGATGACCCGCCAGGAACGTTCCGGGATAATGGTTGTTGCATGCGCTCGTGCGGTAGGAAACAATCGAGCTTCGTGGAGAATCACGACGTCACTTGGTGGCTACAACGGATGACCGCCGGCGATCGCGACGCCGAAGCGCGCGTGTTCGAGCTGCTCCGCGAGGAGATGCACGAGCTCGCGCGCCACTTCATGTTCCAACAGGGCGCCGGTCACACCCTTCAGGCGACGGGGCTGATTCACGAGGCCTACCTGAGAATGCACGGCCATCTCCAGCAGCCGTGGACGGGGCGCAAGCACTTGCTCGGCATGCTCGCGAAGGTCATGCGAACCGTGCTCATCGATCACGCGCGCGGCAAGCACCGCCTCAAGCGCATGCCCAAGGGCAAAAAACTGACTCTTGTGGGTGCCGTGGTGATGGATCAGTCATCGGATGTGATCGACCCGGTGGAGCTGGAAGAGGGCCTGCAGGTGCTGGAAAAACTCGATCCCGTGGCGGCCCGGATCGTGGAATACCGTTTCTACTGTGGACTAAGCGTCGGCGAAGTCGCGAGCTGCATCGACATGCCTCTGCGAACCGTCGAACGGAAGTGGCGGATGGCCCGAGCCCACCTAGAACGGTACTTGTCATGAATCCGGAGCTTTGGGCCCGTGCCGAGGCGATCTTCGGCCGAGCTCTCGACCTGCCTGCGGCCGAACGTGCGGACTTAGTGGCGGCCGAATGCGGGAGTCAGGCAGAGCTGCGGGCCTACCTGCTGGACCTCCTCGACCGGGACGCAACCGCATCGCGACGACAGTGGGTGCCCGGTTGGTCTGGCCTGCTGCGGCAAGCCGTCCATGACCCCGAGCGCCCCCCTAGCAACCCCGGGCCGCTCTTGGAATCCGGAATCCGCGTCGGTGACGCCGAGGTCGTGCGTCTGCTCGGGCACGGTGCGTTCGGTCGCGTGTACCTCGGCATCGACCGGCTCATTGGGCGCAATGTCGCGTTGAAAGTCGTCGACGTGCCTCCGGACGCGGACGACGGCTGGAGAGAGCAGCTCCTCAGGGAGGCTCGCCTGATCGGCAACCTCAGCAGCCCGCACGTGGTAACTCTCTTTCGCGTTCATCCTCCGGGCGACGTCGCCGCCTGGACATTCGAGATGGAGTATGTCGCGGGCGGCACCCTTCAGCACCGTCTCGCCACGGGTCATCCCCTGGAACTCGATCAGTTGCGCAAGATCGCCGGCGGCATCGCGGCCGGGCTCGCGGAAGCGCACGCGGCGGGCGTCGTGCACGGGGACATCAAGCCCGGCAACATCCTACTGACGCCGAGCGGCGACGCCCGCATCGCCGATTTCGGACTTGCGCGCGTCATGGAGCGCGAGAACGGCCCCTTCGCCCGCTCCCTGCGCGGGACGCCGCTCTACATGGCCCCCGAGGTCGCGCTCGGGCATCG
>JAJFFH010000057.1 GCA_021776735.1 Planctomycetota bacterium
GATAGACGTCGAGCCTCTCGTGAGCGAACGGTGTAAGAGAATTGTTCATGTGGATGTCCTCCAGACTTGCGACGGGGGGCGCCTATCGCCCCACGCAAGTGGAAGGGGGCGATAGGCGCCCTCCCGCCTGGAGGCCAACAAGAATCCGAGCGCCCGCGCCGGGGGCGTGGGTCGTGCCACTGCCGTACGAATCAGCAGGCGCTACGTGAACGTGAACGTCGTTCGTGAACGGGTTCGGGTTCGGGTTCGGGTTCGGGTTCGGGTTCGGGATCGGGTTCGGGGATCGGGGATCGGGGATCGGGGATCGGGGATCGGGTCGCGACTATGTCGCGGGTCGTTCGAGTGATCGACTCCCGTGTATCCAGCAAGCGCTACGTGAACGTCGTTCGTGAACGCGAACGGGTTCGGGGGCGGGCGTCGGGCCACAGGCCCATGGTGCTACGGGGTTGGCGCGGCGGGCTTACTTCTTGCGCGCTCGGGCGGCCTCTTCCTCGTACTTCTTGCGGCGGTCTTCGACCTTGGCCCGAAATGCCGGCAGCTCCATCTTGGCCTTCGCGACTGCCTTTTCGACGGACGTGCCGTTGATCTCGGCCATCTTGCGCGCGACGAGGAGATAGTTCTCGAGGTACCAGTCCTCGAAGTCGAGGGCGGTGTCGAAGTCCTCGCCGGTGATCGCCTTTACGCAGCGGCGAAGGTGGTTGGCAAAGTTGCGCTCGTCGAACGACTTGGCTTTCGCCTTGGCCTTGGCTTTCGCCTTCGAGCCGCCCGCGCCGTACTTCTTGTTGAACGCGGCTTCCGCAGCCTGCTGGTCGGCGTCGCCCGCGGCGCCGGTATCGACCTTGACTTCGCCCGTGGCCCACTTGACGCGCCTCGGCATCGCGACGTGGTACATCTCGAGCAGTTTCGGCAACGAGCGGAAGTCCTTGTTGGAGCCGAGCAGGCTCAGCGTTCCGATGACGAGCGAGTTGCGCTTGTCACGCAGCGACGGCTTGAGCTTGGGCCAGTAGCCCATGAACTTGAGTTCTTTCCACGCACCGAGAATCGACTCGCGCACGGTCCCGTCGCCCTTGCGCTTGTCCCAGAACTTGAGCAGCACCTTGCCCGTCTTCGGCACGTCGTGGCTCTGCCCGCCCATCGCCAGCGCGGCAACCTGCGCGATGTCGGTGTTGCGGTTGCCGAGCAGCTTCGACAACTGCTTGACAATCAACGGGTGCGGCACGTCGTGCAGATCGAACACAGCGCCTTGCTTGGCCTCGAGCTCTTTCTGCTTGTACGCCGCCTTGAATTCCTTGATCGCTTCCTTGGCGACGTCCGTATCGACAACACCGTCACCGGCGACGCTGGCACTGATGGCTCCGAGCAGGAAGAGCAGTCCGAGGGTGCGCATCCATTCATGATACCCCATGAATGGGGCAAAAGGGGGGCGCGGGGGCAGAACGGGCTCGCCCCCGCCCAGCCCTTCATCCTCGAACGCGTTGCCGCTCAGCGGCGGCCCGAAGGACCGTCCGCCGCATCGGCTTGTTGGGCGGCGGCACCCCGGGAACTGAGTTTCAGCCACAGAGGGCTCAGAGATCACAGAGAGACTCGCCGAATGCCGTCCACCGATCGCGGACCGCCGAAGTCGAGGACCAGGCCACGCTTCAATCCTGTGCCCTTCAGACAGGACTTGAGCCAAGAAGTAGTCGTGAGCGCGTGTCCCATCTCTGTGACCTCTGTGATCTCTGTGGCAAGAACTTCTCATCGTCCGGGAACTGGTTTTCAGCCACATCCGGAATGCGTTCCGCGCCGGTCAACCCATCGGGTCGGGGCGGGCGTGCCGCGGTTCATACACCCCGAGTTTCCCGCCGCCGGGCAGAATCACCGCGGTCATCACGCCCCAGCCCTCGTCCTTCACCGGCGTGAGTTCGATGCCGTGGCGGTCCATCTCCGTGCCGAACGCCTGGATGTCGTCGCACATCAGATAGAACTCCTGCACGTCGTTTTTCTCGGACGGGTGCACGGCGACCTCCGCGGGCGGCAACCCGAAGATCAGCCAGCCGTCGCCGATATCGATGTGTGTCAGCTTCAACACGTCGCGCAGGAACGCCCGGTCGGCCTCGGGGTCCGTGCTGTAGATGATCGAGTGGGCGCCGGTAATCATGACCAGTCCTCCAAGCGGCCAGGGGCGGCTCAGCCGCAGTGCTTGACCTTGTTCTTCCAGATCTTTTTGGTCGCTGCCTGCCACGCCTTTTTTTGGGCGGGCCAAAAATCCAGATGCTGGGGCTCCGCCTTGTCGCCCTGCGGCTGAGCATGGAAATAGAGCCCCTGGCACTTCCACGCAATGCAGCGGCACAGGTCGAAGTCGTGGTTGTACAGGCCCACGATGTGGATGCGCAGGTTGCGCAACAACGCCACCTTCCAACACTCCGCCTTCAGACGTTCGGGCTGGTTCTTGAGTTCGCCGTCGCTCAGTGTGCCGTCGGTCAAGAAGACCAGCGTGTCCGGGCCTTTTTGGAAGTTCTGTTTTTCGTGGCCGTCCTTCAAGAAGCCCCAGCCCTTCTGGAACGCCTCGTACATCGCCGTGCTGCTGCCGCGCTTGGCCTCTCTCGCCGCCAGCAGCGCCTTCGCGCGGTTCTTGCTCGTATTGCGGAAGAACTTCGACCGCTGGGGATACGTCACGACGTTGCTGTTGAAAAAGACAAAGCCGACTTCGGTCGTCTCGGGCAGGCTCTTCAGGCACACGTTGAGGTACGCGTGGCATAGATCCCAGCGCGTCTTGACGCCAAAGAAGTTCGGGATGCGATCGTTCTTCGGCTTCTTGCGCTCGGCCGCGATGTCGATCGGCCACGGGTCGTCCATGTTGATCGACACGTCGAGCATGAACACGATCCGCTTCCCCAGCACGGGAATCCCGAAGAAACGGCCCGGGAGCCCCGCCTGGGCGTTGATCCGGGGGAACTTCGCGCCCCACGGGTTTTTCTCCCCTTCGGCCAGGCTCTCTGCGGCGTCCGCGGCGCTCTTTTGCCACCACTTGTCCCATGATGCAGGATCGCAGGGCAGGTTCTGGAGCGAGAGGCTCTTGAGGGTCAGCCACGCGTCGAAGCGCACGCGCGGGCTGGGATCCGTGACGAACGATTGAAAGACCTGCGGCAGCACCGACTCGTCGCCGATGCCGGCGAACGCGGTCAGCGCGGCGCCGCGCACGCCCCGGTGCTTGTGCTTGAGCAGCGGCAGCAACGCCTCGCGGAACCTGCCTCCCAGCCGCTGGCTGGCTGCATGGCACGCGGCGATCAACACGTAGGGCTCGCGATCCTTCAGCGCCCGCGTGATGGTTTTGGCGGCAAGCTGGTGCTTGATCGGGCCGAAGGCAGTGAGCGCCAGGGCGCGCGCCGCGACCGGCTTCTTGAACTTTTTCCAAAGCGCGGCGAAGGCCTCGATCGTGGCGGGGTTCTTGTACGCGGCCAACGTCTGCACGGCCTCGTAGACAACGTCCGCGGCGGGATCCTTGGCGATGGCCTCGTGGAGCAGCCATTTTGCGGCGGCGGGGAGGTCGTGGCGGGCGAAACCGCGCACCATCACCACGCGCTGCTGCGACAGTTTCTCCTGGCTCCACCGCGACGCGATCTCCGAGCGCAGGAACTGTTTGTAGTTATCCTCCGCGGAGCCGGCCCATGCGGCGCCTCCGGATATGAGACACACGATCAGAGTGAGTGAGGACCGGACCATGACAGGGATTCTATAACTGTCTTGGCCCGCAGGTCGCCCCTATCGACATGAAAAGCATCGCCGTCCTTGGCTTTCTCGCCTTGTTGCTTCTGGACTCGCCGAGTCGGGCCCAGGACCGCCAGGCCGCTCGCGTGGTCTTGGAGAGCACCAAGAGCGCGACGATCGCCCCTCGCGTTTCGTTCCCCCAGACACGGTTTCGGTTGACCAAGAAGCGGCCGCGGGGGCTCAAGGCGCCGGCGCTGACCGCGGATGCGCGCTACGCCGTGGTGAAGTCGGGCGCGCGTTCGATCACACTCGGATTCGATGCGCCGGGCGGCGCGTTCGCGCTTGGGCTGCTCTACACGGGCAGGCGGCCGGTTACCGGGCGCGCCCGGACCGACCAGGCGGAGGGCACGATGATGGTCGACTTCCGTGACGTCGCGGCGGGCGGCACGCGGATCGACGTCCGCCTGTTCTACAAGGGGCTCGAGTTGCGCGAGGCGATCCTGCAGCCGGCCTACCACCGCCGCGGCAAGGTCGCGCTCGCCGGCGCCGTCCGCGAGCTGATCCTCGTCGATGCCAACGGCAACGGTCGCTACAACGATCCCGCCGACCGCTGGATCGCGCTGCGCGCCGGGGCGCGACGCAGCGGCAGCCTGCGCGGTCCCGCAGCCGCCCTGTTATCCGAGCCCCAGATTCCGTTTCGAGACGACGGCCGGGCATTCCATGTCGAAAAGGTCGCACCGGACGGTTCGGCCGCAACCCTGGTCCTCGCACCGGCGACCAAGAGTCTCAAAGAGGTCCTCGCGCGTCGGTACGCCGAGGTACGCCGCGCGCACTTCCGACGCTTTCGCCGCGAAGCCGCGGTGTTTGCCACCAAGCACGACCTCACCGGACCGCGCGTGAAAAAACCGGCAGGCTGGCTCCGCCTCACGCTGAACGAGGCGAAACGCCGCGCGAAAGAGGCGCGCAAACCGCTGCTCGTTTTCTACTTCGCGGAAACCAATGTGGCGTCGTACCGCTACGACTACTACACGTTCCCCGACAAGGAAGTCGATGCGCTGCTGCGCCGCTTCGTCCTCGTGAAGATCGATACCGAAAAGGACCCCGAAGCAAGCTACGGCCGCTCGGGCGCCCGCCTGCTCCCGGCGCTGATTCCATACGACAAGGACGGCGACAAACTCGAGTTCAAGCTGATGCACCGCCGGCCGAACGGCGACGTGGACAACCTCGTGGAACCGGAATCGATGGTCTCGGGGTGGCAGAGGCCGCAGGAGTTCAGCGTGAATCTGAAGCGGATCGTAATCGCTTCGCGATAAGCGACAGGCGCCTGCGAAAGTCGCTGCGCGATTTTCGCTAACGCGGTGTACGCACCAGGACAGATGGACGCTGCGGGCCGCGCTTGTTGCGTTGCTTCGCGTCGGGAATCGTGGCCAGAATCAACGGCATGCAGTGGAGTCGGGAGCGGATGACGACTACGTAAGGGCGCTTCACACGGAAATGCCGTCTTCGACCGCGTCAGCCAAGGCCCGACCAAATCCTTGCCGGTT
The DNA here is from genome assembly GCA_021776735.1 of Planctomycetota bacterium. Lineage (GTDB taxonomy): Bacteria > Planctomycetota > PLA2 > PLA2 > PLA2 > JAJFFH01. The sequence goes on from JAJFFH010000057.1 coordinate 5,235, forward strand.
CGTCGGAGTCGTCCAGCACGGCTTGCGCCAGCGTTACATCTAAAAACTGGCGGATGCCTCGGGCAGCGAATCGGGCTTGCAGGGAGAGGCGCGGCAACGTGACCCGGAACCGCTTCTTCTTGTAGTTCATGCCCGTCCAGGCGGCGGTCTCCGCATCGGCGAGGGATCGGGCGGCGTACAGTTCCAAGTCCAGGTTGGTGTTTGCGAGCGGGATGCGGACGCTTGACACGGTTTCGGTCGTGGCGTGGCCCAGGCCTTCGCGCGGGGTTTGTTCGCATCGAAAGCGGATTGTGTTTGCCGAGATGTCAAGGGTTACACCGTTCGCTCGGCGCGTGAGAGCGGCGCTCAGTTTTTCGGCCAAGGCGGGCGCCGCGTTTCCGATGGCGACGGCGAAGGGCGAGAAGACCGTCGTCTCGTGCGGTGCGCGTGTGCGCGCGCGTGCGTACGCCGCGTGCGCCAGGGCGTACTGGGTGCCGAGAAAGGCGTGCTCCGCGCGGTCAAGCTCGAGTGATCCCCGAAAGGCATCGCCGTCCGTTTGCTCTTCTCGGGCGCCTGCCAGCAACAACAGAAACAAGAACACACTGCACCGCATGGGGGTATATGGACGCCGCGATCGGAGGTATCATTCCCGTGACATGTTGTGAGCCCTCAGCCATCCCAAACGGATCGCGGTCGTGATCCTCTTTGCCGCCGCCGGCTTCGCGCTGTACCACTTCGTTGGGTGGAAGATCGCGTTTCCGCTGGCAATCTTTGCCGGACTGCTGGTCGCGCCGTTGGTGCCCGTGAAGGCCGGGTGTTCGATCAAGGGCGCGCCGAAGTCCGAGGAATGATCGCGACCGCGGGACCGCCGTATTCCTTCGCGTAGTCCGCGCGCGACATCCGCCGCGGACTGGTTCGCGCCGGATCGTGGATGATCGCGTCCGGGCCGTCGAACACCACGCCGATCGCGTGGATCTTCCACGTAGCCTGGACGCCGAGCGTGCCTAGCGCGCAAAACTCATCCGCCGAGACGATCTTGGCTTGGTAGTTCGCCGGCAGCAGCTTCGTCAGCCCCCACCACAGCCGGTACAGACTCGTGCCGCCCTGCGGCGGCGTGCGGCACGCGCCGACCAGTTCGCCCTCCGTCGCGGCGACGCCGAGATACGACAGGACGCTCACGCACGACGCGGGGCCGCAGGTGTAGCTCGTGGACTGGATGCAGTGGTGGTTTGGGCCCGCCCGCTGCACCGAGGACGTGTCCGGATCGGCGATAAACCAGCGCTCCGTCCACAGCGAAACCGACCATACAAACACCGCCAGCACCATCAGGGCCCGCGCGTTGCGCGCCAGAGGAACGAGCCGCGCGGCCAGGCCAAGGCAGAACAGGCCGATCGGAAACACGAGCCAACTCTGCAGGTAGACGTAGTGAGGCCAGCGGATCAGCGCGAATTCCCAGTCGGGTCGGTGATTGAGCACCGCCTTGAACAGCAAGACGCCGAGGGCCACGCCCCAGCCGACGACGGCGGCCGCGCGGCGGCGTCCAAGACGCCAGCCGGCCGGAAACGCGACCGCGGACACCAGCGCAAGCAGCAGATACCAAACCGTGCCGGACATCAGGAGACTGTATCGGCTGCCCGACGGGGTCCTCGGAGGTTTCGAGGGTTTCAGGAACTTCGAGGGTTGAGAATGCTGCTCGACACCCAGGTCTGGCTTTGGATGCAGCGCTGTCCGGATCGGCTGGGCTCCACGCAGCCTGATCGAGGAATCCGCGAAACGAGCCGCTGCTCCCGGCAGCAAGCGGAGATCGCGATCAAGTTCGCGCTCGGAAGGCTCCCGCAGCCGGTGCTGACCGCGGATCCGCAGATCATCCGCTACGACGTCGAGGTTCACGACGCCGAGCGCTGAAGCCGCGGTCAAGCAAGCCCGCCCGCGCGTCTATGCCTACATGTGCGAAATGATGTCGTCTGCGAACTCGCTGCACTTGCGCAACGTCGCGCCGTCCATCTGGCGCTCGAAGTCGTAGGTCACCGTCTTGGCCGCGATGGCGCGGTCCATACCGTGCACGATCAGGTTGGCGGCGGCGCCCCAGCCCATGTAGCGCATCATCATCTCGCCGGACAGGATCACCGAGCCCGGGTTGACCTTGTCCTGGTCGGCGTACTTCGGCGCGGTGCCGTGGGTCGCCTCAAAGATCGCGTGGCCGGTGTCGTAGTTGATGTTGCCGCCGGGCGCGATGCCGATGCCGCCGACCTGCGCGGCCAACGCATCACTGAGATAGTCGCCGTTCAGGTTCATGGTCGCGATGACGTCGAAGCTGTTCGGACGCGTGAGCACTTGCTGGAGCGCGATATCCGCGATCGCGTCGCGGATGAGCAGCTTCTTGGTCCACTTGCGGTCGCCATGGGTGTCCCACATCGCCAGCGCGGCCTTGACCTCTTCCTGAATCTCCTCCTGCTTGTCGGGCGACATCCACTTGTAGCCGGGATCAACTAGGTTGGCGTTCGCCTCGACCGTCAGGCCGGGGTTGCGCTCCTTGTTGTCGAGAAACCACGACTCGCGCTCGGTGACGGTGTCGCCCCGGAACTCTTGCGTGGCAAGCGCGTAGCCCCAGTCGCGGAACGCGCCCTCCGTGAACTTCATGATGTTGCCCTTGTGCACGAGCGTGACGCTCTTGCGCTTGTATCGCAGCGAATAGTTGATCGCCGCGCGCACGAGCCGCTCCGTGCCCTCGCGCGAAACGGGCTTGATCCCGATGCCGGAGGTCTCCGGGAAGCGGATGTTTTCGACCCCCATCGTCCCGCGCAGGAACTTGAGGACCGTCTGAACCTCTTCGCTGCCCTCCTGCCACTCGACGCCCGCGTAGATGTCTTCCGTGTTCTCGCGAAAGATGATCATATCGACGAGGTCAGGCCGGCGAACGGGACTCGGCGCCCCCTTGAACCAGCGCACGGGCCGCAGGCAGACATAGAGATCGAGCTCCTGGCGCAGGGCGACGTTGAGCGACCGAATCCCGCCTCCGATCGGCGTGGTCAACGGCCCCTTGATCCCGACGAGGTACTTGCGAAACGCGTCAAGCGTCGCCTTGGGCAGCCACTCCTGCGAGTCCTTGTACGCCTTCTCGCCGGCGAGAACTTCCTTCCAGACGATCTTCTTGTCGCCCTTGTAGGCCTTCTCCACCGCGGCGTCGAGTACGCGTCTGGCGGCGCGCCAGATGTCACGGCCAATGCCGTCGCCCTCGATGAACGGGCAGATGGGATTGCTCGGGACCTTGAGGGCGCCGCCCTCCATTGTGATGCAGGATCCGGTCATGGACCGACTGTACTCCCGCCGTCAACGCGCGGCGCGCCTGGAGTTCCTCGAAGACCCCTCAGAGTTCTTCGAACACGTCGCCGAGCGCCATCATCGAAAATGCGTTGCGCACCTTCGAGTTGATACCGGTAAGCCGCAACCGCCGACCGGTGTCCTTGAGGCGCTCCTTCGTATCGATCAGCATGCCGACCGCGACGCTGGTCACAAACGTCACACCGTCCATATCCACGACGATGTCGTCGCCGGACCGGTCCACCGTTTCATCGAACCGCGCCCGCATGTCGGTAATCGCCGGATTGTCGAGCTCGCCCGCGAGCCGAATCCACCGCGCGCCATCGCGGTCTTCCCAAGACATGCCGTCCATGCCCACAGGGTATAAGGAATCGGCGACGGGTGTGCCTCGGAAAAAGGGGAGGGGAGCTGCGCCGGGGGGAGGGGAATCAAGGACCCGGGGGGAGGGAGACCCCGGGGGCCTTCAGGCCTCCTCGAAGAATCCGTCCAGGGCCATCAGCTTGAGCGCCGTCCGAAACGGACTCGGGATTCCGGCGAGCCTCAGGGTCCGGCCCTTCTCGGCAAGCCGCTTGCGAGCGTCGAGGAGCACGCCGATGACCATGCTGGCGACAAACGAGACGCCCCCGAGCACCACGAAGACATCGCCGTCGGTTTGCTGTATGCCCGAGTCGAGCTGCTCCTTGAGCGCCGGAGCCGTCTCGTGGTCGAGTTCGCCCTCGAGTTCAATCCAGCGCGCGCCGTCCTGGTCCTTCCACTCAATCGAGATCATGCGCTGAAGGGTACGACAGCGGGCTCATCCTCGCGCGCGGGCTTTTTGCGGCGCCGGGCGAGGAGGCTCTTGAGATCCTCGATAATGAGATAGCCAGCCGGGATTACGAGCAGGGTCAGGATGGTCGAAAACAGGATGCCGAAACAGATCGTCGCGGCGAACGGCGACCACAGCTTGGAGAAGCCGGACAGTCCGAGCGCCATCGGCAAGAGGCCGGCGATGGTTGTGACCGACGTCAGGAGGATCGGGCGCGCGCGCAGGCGGCAGCCCTCGCGGACCGCATTGATAGCAGACATGCCCGACCCGCGGCGCCGGTTGATGAAGTCCACGAGCACGATGGCGTCGTTGACGGCGATGCCCGCGAGGCCGACCATCGCGATGCCGGCCATCATCGTGAACGGGTTGCCGGTCACCCACAGGCCGAACACGACGCCGATGAATGCGAAGGGGATGGTCAGCAGGATCAGAAACGGCAGCGCGTACGACCTGAACTGCGCGGCGAGAATCATGTAGATCGCCAGGATAGCGACGTTGAACGCCTGGCCGAGCGACGCAAACGACTTGCGCGTCTCCTCGAACTCGCCGCCGAACCGCAACCCGACGCCCGGATACGCCGCCTTGAATTCCGGGGTGTCGAAGCGCCGCTGCAGGGCTTCGTTGACCTCGGTCGCCGTCGTCACGGCCTCTTCGATGTCGGCGATAACCTTGACCGTGCGGCGCCCGTTGTAGCGGTAGATGCCGGCGTCGGAACGTCGCGCGGTCACGCGCGTGAACGAACGCAGAGGCACGGCAGCGCCGTGGGTGTTGCGCAGCCGGACACGCGAGAGGTCGTCCACCGAACGCACGGTCGCGGGATCGAGTCGCACGCGCACGTCCGCGTCGTCGAGCCCGCCCGGATCCTTGAACACCGACACGACGGCGCCGTCGTTTGCCGCGGCGAGGGTGCGCGCGGCGCGGGCGAACGTGATGCCGTGCGCCGCCGCCAGGTCGTCGCGCAACGACACCTTGTACTCGACCCGGCCCTCGTCGTGGTTGTCCTCGATGCCGGTGACGCCGTCCAGCCCGAACAGATACGCCTTGAGCTGTCCCGCCACTTCCTCGGCGACGTCGAGGTCGTCGCACCGCACGCGCACGGCAACCGGTTTTCCAGTGGGCGGACCATCCGCCTGCGGTACGGCGGACACCTTGGCAAATCGCGAGAGGCCCGCCGCAACGCGCCGTTCCCGCTCGCTGGCCGGCTGCTCCATGATCCGCCGGATTTCGGCGGCGGCGTAGTCCTTGACCTGGTTCGGATCGATGCCGGAGCCCTGCTTGAGCGACACGAACGCCTGCGCGAAGTAGGGTGCAACCGAGAGCACCTGATCATCGGTGAACATCGCCCCGAGCGTGGTCGACCACGCCTCGATCTGGCCCGCGAACGGCCCCTTTTCGTTGAGCATCCGCAAGAAATCATCGGTCGCGCGCGCGGCATCCGACGTCTCTTTCAGACTCGCGTCCGGCGGCATCTGCATGTTCACCAAAAACACCTGGAAATCGGACGGGAACAGGAGCTTGTCGAGCACCCCCGCGACGCCCACGGCCGTGATCGCCAGGGCGAGAAGCCAGACGATGACGGAGTAGCGGCGGCGCATGCACAGCGCGAGCACGCGGTCGTAGACCGGCCGCAGACGCGCGGCGCCCGCACGCACACGCGCGCCCAGACGCGGGCGCCGCACGACGATGACATCCGCGCTCGCTGCCCCCGCTCCCCCCTCTTTTTCTTTCAGCCTCTGCCCAAAGTGGAGGTAGTGAACCGGCAGGATGAAGAAGCACTCGAACACCGAGGCGAGCAACACGACGGCGACGACCTTGGGGATGATCGAGAAGAACTCTCCCGTCACACCGACCATGATGAGCATCGGCAGAAACGCCGCCATGGTGGTCAGCGTGGACGAGAACACCGGCCAAAACACCTCGGAGGTGCCCTTGACGACGGCGGTCCGCAGGCTCTTGCCGTTCTCGAGATAGCGATAGATGTTTTCGAGAACGATCAGCGCGTCGTCGACGATCACGCCGCTGACCAGCACCATCGCGAACAGCGAGATCGCGTTGACCGAGACCCCGATGGCGCCCATGAAGATGATCGAGACGAGGTAGCAAAACGGGATGCCGATGATGGCGAGGAGCGCGTTGCGGACCCCGATGCCAGCCCACAGCGCGAGGAACACGAGGACGATGCCGGTCGCGAGGTTGGTCAGCAGGATCTTCAAGCGGTCGCGGATGATCTGGCTCGAGTCGAGCGCGAGGCCAACGTCGATGCCCGCGGGCAGGCCGCGCGCCTTGAAGTCGTCGATGCGGGCGCGCGCCTCGTCCACCAGATCGAGTGAATTGCGCGACTCCTCCTTGCTGACCGGCAGGATGACGGCGTCCTGGCCGTTGAACCGCGAGAAGATGTCGCGCTCTTCGTAGCCGGCCACGACCTTGCCGACGTCGCGCACGCGCACATGGCTTCCGCCGGGATCGTGGCGGATGACGGTGTCGGCGAGATCGCGCGAGGAGAGATAGTTGCCCGCCGCCGTGACGGCGATCTCGGTGCCCTGCCGCCGGATCTCGCCCGCGGGGATGTTTTTGTTCGTCGCCTGGAGCAGCGCGAGGACTTCCTCGAGCGTGAGATCGTGCTGCTCCAGACGACGCGGATCGATGTGGACGGAAAACTCCGGCTCGCGCAGATCGCGGTCATCCACCTTGGCCACGCCGTCGATGTCGATCAGTTCCTCGCGCAGTTCGCGCGCGACGTGGCGCGCGACCGGTTCGAGCTCCGGTTTCGCGTACGACACCGCCACGGAGATGAGCGGGAAGATTTCGTAGACCGTCTGCCGCTGCAGGACCGGCTGCTCGGCGTCCTCGGGCAGGTCCTCGATGCGTTCGAGGGCGGCGCGAATGTCGCTGAAGGCCCGATCCACCTCGCGGTCGGACAGGTCCTCGCGGAGCTTCACCTGGATCGTCGATCGGTTCGGACGCGAGTCGCTCACGATCCGGTCGATGCCGCGGATGCCCGTGATCTCGTCTTCGATCTTGGCCGTAACGAGGGTGTCGATTTCCTCGGGCGACGCGCCTATCCAGACGGTCGAGACCATCGCGGCGTCCAGATCCACGTTGGGATAGGCATCGACGGCGATGTTGCTGGTGGCGTAGAGCCCGCCCAGGACGCACACGAAAAACAGGATGTTGAACAACACCCCCTGCCCCACTGCGAAGCGGGCGAGCATCCGCCCCGCCCCGTTACCGGCCTCTCCGTTGGCGTTCTCTCCGATGGCGCCGACGCCCGAAGCAGGCTCGGGTGCGTCCGCACCGGGCTCTTCTTGCGGCGTCGTCGTCACCGTTGGTCTTTCGCGCTGCGGTCCGGGCCAACGTCCGCGCGATTCGGCGTCGCCGAGGTCACGACCACGCCATTCCGCAACCCGGAGAAACCGGCGCGCACGATGCGATCACCGTCCGCAATCGCGTTATCACGGACCCGCCACAGATCGCTTCGCGCGTGGACGTCGGCCACCCGAACGCGGATCCAACGCACCACGCCTTGCTCGACTCGGAACACGCCATGCTCGCCGCGTTGTTCGCGCACGGCGGCCTTGGGCACGTACAGCGCCGCCGCGCCGGGCGCCAGCACAAAACGAGCTTCGGCGTGCATGCCGGGCAAGAGTCCGGTGCCGTGGGCCGCGATGGTGATCTCGATGCGGTAGCGGCGCGTACGTGCGCCGGCGCGCAAGGCTCGGCGCGTAATGACGCCGCGCACCGACGAGCCACCGGGCGAGTCGCCCATCGAACCCCCGGCCGAGTCACCAGGAAGGGAACCCACCGAAACGGAGCCAAGGACGGCGATGTCTTGGCCGACCGCGAGACGGCCCACGATCGCGGCATCGACATCCACGTCGAGCACAAGCTCGGAGGCGTCGATCACATCGACCAGCGGTGTGCCGCGAGCGACGAATTCGCCGGCGTCCACGTGGTGAACTTCGACGATCCCGGCGATCGGCGACGCGGGGTGGCGCAACGCCTGTTCGTGCTCGGCCAGATGCAGGGCTTCCACGGCCCGCGCCTTTTCGGCCGCATTCGCGGCGGCGCTCAAGTCCGTTTCACGGCGCACGGCCCGCGCCCGCCGCAGATTCGCGGCGGATAAGGTGTCGTCGAACCGCGCCACGCCGGCGCCCTTCTTGACACGCGCACCCTCGAGAACCGGAAGTTCGATCACGCGCCCCGCACGTTCCGCGGAAATCGTGACGTCGCGGACCGCGCGCAAGAACCCTCCCGCGCGCAACTCCCCCGCCAGCGCCGTACGCCGAACGACCATCGTTTCGACGGAAACCGACACGACCTCTTCGGCTCGCGCCGAGTCGCCCGGGTCGCGCTGCAACATCACGACAAGCGCGACGGCACCGGCTAGCCCAAGTAACGGCCACAGAATCGACGGAAGCCGATTCATCGACCTTCGTCCTTGTCCGACTTATCCGACTTGCCCGGGTTGTCCCCAGGATCGCTCTTGTTTCGCGGCGCTCCGGCGGACTCGTTCCCCGGTTTGCCTGGTCGTCTGTCTCCTGAGTCGCCTGACGAAACATCGCCGTCAGTACGCCACAGCTCGAGATATCCGGCCATGCCCGGACGCATGTCCTTGGGGCGTTTCAAACGCGCCTCGACGCGAAACGTTCGCGATTGGCCTTCCGCCGCCGGCGCGATTGAGAAGAGGCGCGCGGCGTACGCGGGCCCGAGTGAGCCGTCGTCGAATGCGGCGCCGACACGGACGCGCTGCCCCACGCGGAGGCGCCCGACGACGCGCGCGGAGGCGTACGCGATTACGCGCACGGCCGCGTCGTCGACAAGGCGGAACGCGGTCTCGCCCGCACGGATGTACTCGCCGCGCTCCGGGACGACGCGAACGAGTCGACCCGTGAACGGCGCCATGATGCGCGTGCGCGCGAGCCGTTCCTTGGCCTCAACGACCGCGGCTTCCGCCGCCCGACTCGCCGCCGCCGCCTCGCGCAGGTCGATGCGCGCGCGGTCGCGGTCGGCGACGCGGATCGTGCCGCTCGCATGCAACCGGGCCGTCCTCTTTTGCTCGAGAACAGCCCATTCGAGCCGCGCTGCGGCGCGTTCCAACGACGCCTCTGCGCCACGCGCGACCGCAGCCAGGATCCGATCGTTCAGGGTGACGACGACTTCGCCCCGCCTCACGACTCGTGTGTCATCGTCGGGTCGGCGATTGACCTTGCCCGCGACTTCCGCCGGAACGTTCACGTCGAAACGCGCGAGAACCTCCGCGGGCAGCCTGAGCGCGCGCTTCGCGGGAACGGGTTGGGCGACGGGCTTCGGTCCGGGTCGGCGGTCCGAGGCGGGCTCGGCCTCAGGCGGACGCACGGGCTCATCCTCGGCGCGCGCGGTCACCGGGCACATCGAACACGCGAGGACAAGCGCCGCGACAGCGCCCGGTTTGCCCCGAAAAGCGTCAAGGCAGATACGCAGATCTCTCATCGGTTGATCTCCTCGCCGCTCTCTTGGGGAGTACCGGACATGACCGTGCCGTTTCGTGAGTTCGAGTGCATCGCGGTTCCGGCCCGGGCGAGCACGGCGCGATCGACCGCTGCAAACGGATGCCCGCGAGGATCGCCGCCGCGAGCGCGATGCAACTCGTAAAGCGCGACGTTGTAGTCGTAAAGGGCCCGGATATGCGCGAAGCGTGCAGCGCGCAGGGTCGCGGTCGCATCGAGAACCTCGCGCGACGTGGCGCGGCCCTGCGAGAACTTCTCGCTCTGGATGCGCTGGCTCTCCTCGGATCGCTCGATGCTCCGCTTCGCGACGGCGATGTCCTTGTAGTTTTGCTGCACACGCCGGAGCGCATCGGCGACCTCGGTGTACATCTGCGCCTCGAGCTCGCGGAGGCGAATTCGGGCCAGGTCCGATTCGTGCTCGGCACGGCGCAGCCGCGCGGGGCGCGCACCGGCAGTGAAGATCGGAATGTCGACGGACAGGAGCAACGTCACTCGTTCCTTGGGATTCGCGAAACGGCTGTCGGTGGCATCCCAGCCGAGCTGCCCGCGAAGCTCCGGAAGCTCACGCGCCCGGGCGGCCCTCTGGGAACGTTCGCTCGCGGACACCGCGAGGCGCGCGGCATGAAGTTCGGGTCGCTTCGCGAGCGCCGCATTGACGAGCGCCTTCGTCTTCCAGACCGGCGCCCGGCGAATCGGCTCGTCCGCCACCTCGATCGCGGCGTCTGCCGGACGCCCCAGCAGCACGTTGAGCCGCATCCGCAGAATCGGAACGGCGGCCTCGAGGCGCTCGCGATCCCGGATGGCGGAATCGTGCGCAACTTGCGCGTCCAGGAGCGCCGCCTTCGTGACCCGTCCCGCAGAGAGCAACGCGTCCGAATCCCGCACCTGGCGCTGCAACGCCTTCTCGTTCGCCGCGGCGGCATCGATCGCGCGATACCCTTCGAGTAGATCGAACCCGGCCGCGGTCACCGCCGTCGCAACGTCCGCTTCCGAGGCGGCTCGGTCGGCCTCGCTGCTCCGGCGCGCCCACGCGGCGGCCTTGTACGCATGGAAATGCCTGCCGAACCCGAAGATCGGAAAGTCCGCGGTCAAACCAAAGTCCCAGCGACGCTTCGGTCCCGTGGTGAACGAGGTACCGAGTTCCGGTGCGTTGACGCTCGGCGGCTCATCGACACGTGTATAGGTGCCGCGTGCCCCCACCGTCGGGATCAACGCGGCGCGGGCCTCCCGCTCGAACGTCCCACTGACGAGCGCGTTGACCCGCGCCTGCGCAACCGTGCGGTTGTGCGCCAAGGCCTCGACGACGAGTTCCCTGATGCGAAACCGGGTCTTGGACTCCGGTGCCCTTGCTTCACGCCGTCGCTTGCGCGAACCGGCCGTCCGGGCGTCCACGTCATTCGGCCCCGGGCTCCACACACCGCGACCGTGTGTGCCCGTGCATCCGAAGCCCCCCCCGGCGACCAGCGCCGCGACGAGCGCAGCCAAAACGATTCGAAACGAACGTGCCAAAACCGACCGGTCGGTTCTCATTCTGGAGTCTCCGAGATCAAAGAAGCACCCCGCAGGCCCGGGTCGGCCAGGATTGCGTGCACATAGTGGAGTTGTAACGTCTGGGCGTAGGCCCGCAGATCGACCTTTTGTCCCAAGATCACGAGGCGCAGGCTCATGCCGTCCACGGCCGCGGTGAAAGCCTGGACGTATTGGGCCGGATCGAGATCCGCACGGAAAACACCGCGGCGCCGGCCATCACGCAGAAGCTCAGTCAAAAACCGCGCGAGAGCGGACTCGACATCGGCAAGCTGCTCCTGGACCTGATGTCGGTACGCGGCCGAGACACCCCAGAAATCAAAGAAAAGACGGTAAAGATCGAGGTTTTCAATCAATGCTGTCTCTACGATGTACGTCACGGCGTTGCGCAGGGTCTCGATGGGGTCGTCGGATCGGCCCCGCACCATGAGATCCTCCATGGAGGCGTGGGCCACGGTGACAACGAGGGTCGAGAACAACTCCTCCTTGCCGCTGAAGTACTCGTAGAGCGTCCCCTTGCCGACTTGGGCGGCTCCCGCAACATCGCTCATTCGCGTCGCGGCGTAGCCCTTGCGGCCAAAGACCTGGCGTGCGGCCGCCAAGATCTGTCGCCGGCGTTCGGACTTCGTAGGACGCTTCGGCACCCCGGAATAGTACCGACCAGTCGGTACTTCAAAAAGAAATCTTGCGACCATTGGCTCATAAACACGGAACTCTCCGGTCGGTTTGGCGGTTCCGCAAGAAAAACGCGAACAGGGCCGGATTCTCGAAGGTACCGATATAGACTTGGACCAGTACCGCGCAAGTCGAGAGCGCGTCCAGCGGTGCTGGGCTCCGCTCGTACTTCGGCTTGCGGCACCTCAGGACGTTTTGGACACGAACGCAGTAGACGGCTCCGGCTCAACACCGGCCACGCCGGCGGGAGGAAAAGATGAGGAAATTCGCGGATCGAATGGCTTGGGCCGCTGGAGACGGCGCCGGGTTTGCTATCGACGCTGCCGTTTCAGAACGGCTCTCATTCATTCGACGCACCTACGTCACGCTGACCGTGCAGTTGTGCGCGGTCGCCGGGCTGGCTGCATTTCTTGCGAACATGAACTTGCCGATCCAATTCGGAGGCGGCCTCGGCTTGATCTCGGTCATCGGCCTGATGTTCGTCCTGCCGCGTCTTCTGGCAGCGGGTGCGTCGAAAGGCAACCACATCCTCGGCGCGACGCTGTGCGTCCTGTTCTACGGACTGATCTGCGCACCGCTCGCGTACTTTGTCCCGGGCGCCCTGCTCCTGCGGGCGGCCATCCTCACCGGCTGCGTCTTCGGTGGCCTCACGGCATACGTGTTCATGACCAAGAAGGACTTCTCCTTCCTCGGCGGAATACTCTCGACGCTTCTCTTTGTCGCGATCGGGTTTAGCCTGGTCAGTTTCTTCTTCGGCGGGTTCGGAAGCGGGACCGCGCTCGTGTACTCGGGCGCGATGGTGCTGCTGTTCTCCGGCTTCATCCTGTACGACACCTCGAAAATCATGCGCCACTACCCGACCGACATGCACATCCCGGCCGCGACGATGCTGCTGATCGATGTCGTTATTCTGTTCCGGTACATCCTGTACATGCTGATGGCCAGTAACGACTAGGCTCTGCTTAAGAAGTCGGCGTAGGGCCCGAGGGCGAGCGAGGACAAGTCAGGCAAGGCACCGCCGCGCCGAAGGGCGCTATGGCGCCCCGAAGGCGGGAGCGCTGAGGAGGTCGTGCCAACGGAGAGGCACCCTTCATCGAAGAAGCGCGACGCAGCCCTCCGCTCGCTGACGCAGCCCCCGCTCGCTCCAACATCGTCAGATGTTGGGCCAGACGACACTGATCGTTAGATGTTGAGGCAGACAACACTGCCGCGTAGCGAAACCGGGTCGTGAGCCGAAGGCGAGCGACCTGGTGCAGCCGCAGCCGGCCGAAGCCAGGCGACTTCTAAGAAACAGAGCCTAGACACCGGGATCCACTTCGGACCAAAACACACAAGCCCGACAGCGCACGGACGGCGATGACTGCGTCCGCTTCTGGACGAGTCAAGCGGACGCTCACGGAGAGGTCGCGCGAGCGCCCCCCGCGATCATCACCGCTGCGACGAGGCCGCGCGGCGCCGGAACGCGCGGTCCAGCTTCACGCCGTGCTTCTTGAGTTCGGCGTCGTGGCCGAGCAGCCAGCGGTCGAGGTCCGCGATGTTAGTGAACTCTCGGCCCGTGATCGCGCGGGTGGCCTTGCGGATGGGCGAGCCGGCGTGCAGGACGTACTCGGGACGCGACCACCACAGCCGGTCCTTGTGTACGTCCCACTTCAGGCGCATCGTCTGCCACCGCTTCTTGCCGATCACGTCGGAGCCACCGACCATGCGCCCGAGCGACAGCGGTCGCCAAAGATCGGCCAGCGCGGGCAGTGCACGCCACTCCTTGCGCGCGCCGAAGGTCTCGATCAGCCGAACAAGGACTTTCGGGTCGTGATGCTCCGCGAACAGCCGGAGTAGCGTCGGGCCGAACGCGCGGTTCCCGGTCCCCGCCGGCGCGGCAGCCCCCCGGGGCTGCCCGGGCGCCCCGGAGTTCGCGGCGGGCGCGGCGCCGGGAGCGCGAGAGGGTGCGAGCGCCTCGATCAGGCCGAGGACGTGGGCGCGCTCGGCCAGCGTGTCCGCGGGCAGCTTGCGGCGCGACTCGTCCCACGGATCCTTCCAGTACGCGCCCGCCGCGATCTCGTCGTCCGGCGGGAGCTTCGCGCCGTGTTCCTTGCAGACCGCCTTGAACTCCGCCGCCTCGCGTTCGCGGCGCGCGTCGAGCCATCGCGCGACGTAGCCCTCGATGGTTTTTGTCGCCTGACGCGTGAGCTTGTCTTGGCGCGCGCTCCGGGCAGCGACGGAGATGAGCTTCAGGCGAACCGAGGAATCCTCGTCGGCCAGCCACTTGCCGATCTGGCTCAGCAGCTTCGGCGCAGGCGACTGGGCGAGTTCGTCGAGAACCCGGACCTTCGCGGTCGTCGAGAGCTTCGGCCAGTTCTTCTTGGCTTGCGCGAGATCGGCCACGACGGGCCGACAAAGCGCCATGACGGCGATGCCTCCGAGGAGGCTGCGTGTCAACACCAGGGGAACCGTCGCCCGCGCGGCGCGGCGCCGAGTGAGGTGCAAGATCGGATGCCGCGGCATGTCGTCCGTTCAAACGCAATCGGCGCCCCGTTCGCAACGGGCACCCGGCCTACTTGCGCTTTTTGCCGGCCCCTTCCCGGTCACCGGCTGTTTCGCGCTCGCTGGAGTCGGGCTTTTTTTTCGTGCCGCCCGCTGCCCCCGGGCCCCCTGACCCAACTCCTGTTCCTCTGTTGGGGAACAACACCTTGCGGGTCAAGTGCACGAACGGCTGGTTCGCGACGGGTAGCTTGCCGCCGAGCGAGACATGCATCTCGCGGCGCCGGGGCAAGAAAATCATGGACTGGACGTTGGTCCACCAGGGGCGCGCGACCTTCGAGAGCGCTTTCCGGACGGCGTCGACGTCGATCCGGCCGCGCTCCTGTTTGAGAAAGCCGGCGAGATCCTTGTAGCGCGACACGCCGAGGGGGATGCCGGTGTCTTTGAGCACGCCCGTGCGGAAATGGTTTGTGGCGCAGGCGCAGTCCGTGTCGGCCTCGCGGAATGCCGCGTGCTTGGAGTCGAATTCGATGACGACCGAGGCGCCCGTCGCGTCGGCGACCATGAAGTTGTTCGGCACCGTGCGCCTGGTCTTCTGGATCCGGTCGAAGACATCCGACGTCTTGCGCGCGTTCGCCAGCGCGTCCCGGTACATGAGCATGTAGGGCACCCCCGGCCGAGCCGTTCCCGAGCCGTGGATCATCATCGTCGCGCCCGCGACACCGTGTTCGTTCATGCCGGACAGGACGCCGATGAGGCCCGGCCAGGTGACCGACACGAGGCGGGTGCCGTCCTTCGGCTCGTAGACGATGACGACAGTCGCGCGGTGCAGGATGCCGCGGCCCAAAAAATCGAGGTTGCGGCCGAAATATACATCGCCGTCCTTGGCTGCCTCGCCGGAAGCGACCACCGTCGAGCAGACCATCGCCTGAAATCGGTCCACCATCGTGTTGAACAACAAGACGTCTTCGTACGCCATGCCGGCACCCTCGGCGAGCCCCCGCATCTCTTCGCGGTAGCGCTCGGGAATCAACGGCTCCACGGCCTTCGCCCACTCCTCGGCGTTCCGCTGCCCGATCGCCCGCAGCATGAGCGCGACGGCGTACTCCTTGTGCAGGAACCGGATCTGCTTGCGCAGGATCCGCCCCGCCTGCCGGCCCATCTCGCGAGGCGTCCCGCCGACGTGAACCACGGGCATCCCGCGCACGAGCTGGACGCGATCGCGCAACTCCTTCGGCACGGCGGATCCCACGAGCGGCGGCGGCACCGGCACACCCCACCCGTAGGTGGCGCGCACAAACTGCGACCCTATCGCGAGCGCCAGCAGCAGGAGTCCAGCGAAACAAGCGAGCAGGCGGCGGGAGGATTCTCGTCGAGGCACGGTGCTCCGAGGATAACCCGCCGTGCCGAGAGCGGCCCGGAGACAACCTCAGAAGAACCGACGAAAGAGCACACGGACGGCGATGCAGCCCAGGACGACGTTTGCGCTGGCCAGGACTAGCGACGTTTCACCGGCGGGGGCGCCTCGCGGCGCGAACCGGACGCCTGGCGCACCTTGGGCGGGTGCTTTTTCAGGATGGCGAGCCGCTTCCGGTACTCCTTGACCCGCGCGCTCATGGTCGGATCGTCCTTGTACATCCGGATCAGTGCTCGCAGTGTGCCCGCGTGCCACGGATCGCGCTTGAGAACCTCGTCGAAGTCCGCTCGCGCATCGACGCTGCGGTCGAGCTCGAGGTAGGCGGTGCCCCGCAGGTAGCGGGCGTTGTTGTCGACCGAGATCACCTTGAGGATGCGGCTGTACGCAACAACGGCGTCCTTCGGACGGTCGGTCTCCATGAACAGGCGGCCCTTCAACTCGACCAGATCGAGGTTGTCCTTCGAGAGCTTCTCGCCCGCCGCAAGGCTCTTTTCCGCCTCCTTGTACTTCTCGGCGTCGAGCTGGATCGCCGCGAGCTGCATCCAGGCGCCCGCACTCGGCCGGTCCTTGCAGACGATGGCGAGCTTTTCCTCGGCGGTCTTGAGGTCGCCGGCCTTGAGCGCCATCATGCCGACGCGCTCCGCGGCGAGCGAATGGACCGAGCTTTCTTTTTGGATGCGGGCGTAGTGCTTCTTGGCTTCCTTGCTCGCGCCCTTGCGTTCCGCGAGCACACCCAGGTAATAGTGGGCGTCGCCGCAACGCGAGTCCATGTCCGCCGCGGCGCGAAAGCAGTGCTCGGCATCGTTGTACCGCTTGTGCCGGTACAGCTTGAGCCCCTTCTTCAGCAGCGTCCACGCGCTCTCTTCGGCTTCGGCCAGGCCCGAAACCAAAAACAGCGCCGCACAGCACACGAGGCAAAGTTTGCTCGTTCTCATCGGTTTCCCTCCACGCTTCGTTTCCGCCGATTCGTTCGGCGGACGCTAGTCGTCTTGCCCCTTCTTCTTCTTCTCGGCCGGAGCGACGTACACGCCGAGGCCATCAAGCCCCTTCACTGTCTCCTCTAGACTCTTCTTGAAGCGCTCGTCCTTGTCGTCGGGCCCGCCCAATCGGTCGAGGAGCGACTCCTCCGGTTCGGCCGCCGCCAGGTTCGGGCGTTCCGCGTCTGCATCCTCGCGGTCCTCGGACCGCCACGACGCCGACTTGATCGCACCCGGGGTCAGGAGCGGAGTCACCTCGAGGATCTCCTCCGGCGCCTCCTCCACCTGTTCTTGCGAGGACTGGTCCTCGTTGTCTCGGCCCATCACGAAGACCGCGCCGATCGCCACGACGACGAGGAGGGCAAGCAGGACTGCCTTGCTCTGTCCGAGTTCGTTTCCAACCATGGAAGTCTCCTTTAGCCGTCCACATGGATCGGCCATCGGGGCGGTCCCCCAAGGGGACTATCACTCCGAACGCGGCGGGCAACCCGGAACCGTCCCGAAACGAAACAAGACGCGCCGCGCGTCCTCGCGAGACAAGAAAAAGGGGGGGGCGCGGGCGGTCCGGCTACGACGTGCGCACGAGCCGCACCAGCCGCTGGCCGCTGGGATCGTCGAACCGTTTCGTCACGTCCTGGACCGCGAATCCGTGCCGCGCGGCGAGCGCCTCGAAGAACGCGAACGGGTAGCGGAAGTCCTTCAGCGTCAGGCGTTGCGGTTCCGGCGCGTCGTTGTAGCTGAAGTAGAAGACCGAACGGCGGTGCATCACCTTGCCGAGATGGGCGAAACCCTCCTCGATATGCTCGCTGTCGAGATGGGTGAAGACGGAGAACGCCATCAGGTAGTCGAAGCGCTCGTCCGGACAGAAGTCGAAGGTCAGTCGCTTGTGCCGATTCAGGATGAGCCGTGGCTGGCGCGGCCCGAGTCCCTCGGACTCCACGACCCGTTTCGCGTAGGTCAACGCCCCGGACGAGATGTCCACGCCGGTGTAGCGGCCCGGGTCCAAGAATCGCGCGAAATGGCGGCCCGCGCGCAGGGTGCCGCAACCGATGTCAAGCAGCCGGTGCCCCGGGCGCAGTCCCTCGCTGCGGAGAAATGCGAGTTGGCACCCGCCGTGCACGAACCACTGTCCGCCGACGGCGGCGTGCGGATCGCGACGAACGCGGATATCGGTGTGCTCGGCGTAGGCCTCGAGATAGTCGGCCTCGGCATAGCGCTGCCGGATATAGCCGTTCGACTTGCCGAACACGCGCCGCCAGCCCTTGCGGAGTACGAATCCGAGCCTGGTCAGGGTGCCCATGCTGCCTACGCTACGCGCGGATCCTTAGGACCCGGTTTGGATTCGAGTATTGGGGTGCACTTGCGCAGGAGACAAAAAAAAACGGGGCGGCCGTTCGGCCACCCCGCGTCATTGAAAAGAGCGAGTGTCAGTTCTTCGGGTGAATCGTCACCGAGTTGGCGTATCGCTTCCAGACGCCGCTGGTCGGGTTGCGCCGCGCCGTGATGATGGTGGCGAGCACCGTCCCGTCCGGCTTTTCTTCCAGGTCGAACGCATCGACGCGGTTGGCGACGACACGCGTGGTGCCTGATGCGCCTACGCGCACAAGCTGCCGGTTGGCGTTGACCCGGTACTCGATCCAGCCGGACCACTCCGGAAGGATCGAGCCCGTGGTCGCATTGAAGCGGTAGCCGACGACCTTGCGGAACCGCAGGCGCCTGGACCCGGTGATCGTGCGTTCGCGCGCCTGCTGACGACCGTGGCCGAGGACGTAGGAACCGTCCGCGTTGGTCGTCCCGCCGCCGACCGCCGGCCGCGTGACAAGCTTGGCCTTGGTCGCCGGTGCCGGTGCCACGTCATCAGCCAGAATCTCGAGCACCCGCTCCGGGTCGGTGGCGTCGATGCCGTCCGTGTCCTGAGGAGTGAGCGAGCTGGCCTGGAGTTCCGTAAACAAGCGGGTCATGCCGCGCTTGTTGTTCGAACCCAGGTCCATCTGGATCGTCGCGCCGCGGCTGCTCTTCGTGACCCCCGTGAAGGTGGCGTACACGTAGATCGAGCCCGCTGCAAAAAGAGTCGTGGAGATCACCATCTCCAAGAGAGTGAAGCCTGCGGATTTGCGCATGATTCGTATCCTCGGTGTATCAGTCGTCGTTCCGGACCAGCACGATCGGCACGAAAGCCGTGACGACCGGCCGGGGAACCTCGACGAAGTTGGGCGGCGGGTTGAACAGGAGGTTGATGTCAAACTGCATGTTCCCCCGCTTGAAGCCCGCATCGACGGTCGCGTAACCGTCGCTGGTCTGCTTGATGAAGGTCTCCATGATGCGGTCGTTGCTGATCACACCACCGATGCGGCGCATCGATTCCTTCGTGTAGATCCTGGTGCGGGCCCAACCGTTCTTGTCGTACGCCTTTTCCCGGTAGTACTCATCTTCCGTGAGGTACTTCTTTCGGTTCGCCGTGCTGTCTTTGTGAAGCTCGCCGTCCTCGTCGGCCCAGAAACCATCGACGCCGACGCGTCCATTGACCGACATCAGCGTGCCGTTGATCTCGGCTACCGAAGGCATGTTGTGGCCGAAGACGATGTCTTCGCGCGCGATGATGCCGAGCACGCTGTGGCCCTCGTACTTCGAGTTCCGCGCGTACGGCTTGTTCATGTTTGAGCCGTTCGCCATCGCGGTTTGGCCCTTGTCGTCCACATAGAGAACGTTGCCGTCGATACGGACCTTCTCGTTGCCCACAATCGTGAGACGGCCCTGCAGACGACCCGAAACGTGCGTTACCCGCCCGTCGATGTAGATGGTGCCGGACTTGTCCTTGCCGAGCTTCAGCTTCTCGCGCGGCATCCACTCCGGCTTGAAGTAGACCTCTTCGATCCACTTCTCTGTGATGGTCTTGTAGACCTTTTCTTTCTTGTACTTGGTCTTCTCGACCCAGTCGTAAACATCGACCTTCTTGCGGACGGTCCGCGTGCCGTAAACCGGCTCTTTCTTCGACTTCTTGACGTACTTGTTTTCGTAGACCGGCACGTTGACCGTGTAGGGCTCCTTGACGGTCTTGTAGACCGGGACGTACTCGGTCCACGTCGTCGTCTTATTCTCGTAGATCGGCTCGTTGACCGTGTAGGGCTCCTTGATCGTCTTGTAGACGGGCTCCTGCTCGGTCCACGTGATCGTCTTGTAGTGGTCGATGTAGGTCTCTTCGGCCTGGTAGGGCTGGTTCTCCCAGACCCACTCGCCGAGGGCGCCGGTTGCGCCGCCACCGACCGACGTGCCGCCGCCGGCACCGCCGGTGTCATACGGCTTCCAGACCTTGACGCTCTTGTACTTCGTCACCGTCCGGGTCTTGTAGACCGGCTCCTGCTTGCTCTTCGTAACCGTCTTGGTCCCGGTCTGGACTGTCTTGTTCTTGTACTTCGTAACCGTCTTGGTCCCGACCTTGACCTTCTCGGTCTTGCTCTTTTGAACGGCCTTCGTGCCCGTCTGGACCTTCTTGTTCTTGTACTTCGTGACCGTCTTGGTCCCGACCTTGACGTCTTCCCAGACGTAGTAGTAGACCGTCTTGTAGGACTTGACATACGTCTCCTCGACGTCCTGCCACTCGCGGCCGACCTTCTTCCACTGCTTGACCGTATACGGGACCTTCTTCTTCCCCATGTACTTCTGGTAGGTCTTGGTCTTCTCGACACGATCGATCCGCGGCGCCGTATGCTGATAGATGTAGACTGAACCGTTGCTGTACATCTTGATGTAGGCGTCGAGGCCTGGCGTGCCCTCGTACAGGTCCGCCTTGCCCTTCAGGTCGTCGAAGTCGACCTCCTGAAGATCGATCCGTGTCGCGGCCGGGTTCGCATCGCGCAGGTTGGTGTTCGTGGTCGATGCGCCGGCGAGATACTCGAAACCTTCGACGGCGGAGACAGTGTCAAGGTAGTTGCCGTTCGGAAAGTAGAAGCCGAGATTCTTGTTGGTGTGTACGAGCCCGCGCGGCGAACCCGAAACGCCCAGCATGGCGCGGTTCTGAAAGAACACGAACGAGCTGAAAGGCTCGTTCTCACGCACGAGCGCAGCTACCAGCCGAATGGTGTCGCCCGATCGGCCGGCCGCCTCGAGAACGAAGTAACTGTCCGAGTCGCCGAAGGGATCGGCGTCCGAGACTGTCTCGCCCTTGAGGCGCTGCAGCCGCTTGAGGTACTCGCGCCCGCGGTAGACGCGTACGTTCGTACCCTCAACCAGACCGTAGAGCGGATCGTTCTCATCGTCCATCCACTCCTTGTTGATCTCGGTCTTTATTGACGACTCTCTCGATCTCGTCTCGGTCGTCGTGGCGGAATCGATCGCCGTCTTGTAGCCGGAATCGATGCCGCCCGGCTTGTAGGCGCCCTTCTTGGTCGGCTTGCCGTCCGCATCGTACGTGTAGACGATCTCGTCACCGGTGAGCTCCGTCTTCGTCGCGCCCACGCTCGAACCCTTGCGCTCGATGAGTGCTGCCGCATCGACGGTCCCGCCGTTGCCGCCGTCGATGGCGTTGCGGAGCGCGAGGTTTTGGTTCTTCTCGTTGTACGCGCTCGTGTTGACGACGTTCATCGCCAGGTTGATCTGAGCATACGCGCCGTTGAACGCACGCGTTTCCTGCTCCAGAACCTCTTGTTGTTTCATCTCGCTCACCACGCGCCCCGAGATTAGCGCTGCCAATCCCGCGATCGACGTGGCGATGAAGACGACGACGAGCAGCAGACTGCCGCGTTCGCCGTTTCTTCGATGCCTATTCCCCTTCATAGTCGCTGCTCTCCTCGCTCAAAGAGATCCCGTTGTCCTTGATTCCGTGCGCCAGGCTCCGACCCGGCGCCGGACCGGTCAGCCGAGATCGATGTCTGTTGCTTCTTCTTCTTGTTCCTGCGGCGTGCGCGCGCGCAGGGTCTTCAGTACGGTGCGCCCGTTGCGCCTGACCTCGATGCGCAAGATGTCGTTTCTCCCCTCGCGCGTCTCGAGGCCCTCGAGCAGAGGCTCGATGCGTCCGTTGCCATCGAGATCCTGGTCGATGAAGATCTCCCAGTCTCCCTTCTCCTCCACGCCACCGAGCTTGAACCGGTAGGGCTGCTGGTCCACGGTCCCGTCGCCGTTCGTGTCACGCTGCATGAGCTGCGTGAGCGTGATCGCGCGCACGTCCTCGTCCGATCCGAACAGGATGTCGAGTTGGTACGGCGTCGGCGGAGCCGCGTCCGGCGCGCCGAAGGGCACGCGCAGAATACGCTCCATGATGGCCTGACCGCGCCCGAACGCGATGTCGCGCGATTTCAGATCCTGCGAACGACGAGAGTTCTGGAGCTCTACGAGCCCGAGCGCCGTCGTCGCGATCGCCAGAATCGAGAACGTGATCACGACCTCGATCAGCGAGAATCCCTGTTGGCCTTTTTGCATCGCTTTCCTTTCTCGAACCCGCTGCCCACGGGGCACCGGTCCCCGGAGGGGGTTCCTCACCTATTGCCTATCACCCACACAACAACCGGCAAAGGCAGGGAAAAAGCGATGTCTTGAAACGACTCAGGAACGGACGGCGATGCCTCGGAACGAGACGTCGAAGGGCGCGCAGGGGGCGAAAGGATCTACAGCCGGCGTCGCGCCGGCTTGCTCTTGCCTGCTTTTTTCTTGGCCGCCGCCGGCCGTTTTTTCGCGGGCGCCTTCTTCTTCACGGGCGCCTTCTTCTTCGCGGGCGCCTTCTTCGCGGGCACCTGCTTCTTGGCGGGTGCCTTCTTCTTCGGCCTCGGTCTCGGGCGCGGAGGCGGCGGGAAGCCCTCCATAGTCAGCTTGTGGGCGGCGGATTCGGCGGCGGTACCTTCCGGGAAAGTCAGGACGATCCAGCGCAGGACTTCGCCCCCGAAGGCCTTGTCCAAGTACGCCCGCTCCGCGAAGTGGCTGCCGATCAGATAGAACTCGTCCGGCTCCAGGATCGCCTTGTCCCGCTTGAGCCGCGTTCGCAGCTCGAACTCCGGCTCATGGAGCAGCCCTTCCAGCAGCTTCAGGCCGGGGTGCCTCAGGCGGACCTCGCGAACGACATCGCGGGGGCCGTGCATGATTTCGGCCAGGGCCGCCTGATAGCGCGCGTCCGGAGAGAGTTCGGCACCCTCGCGCATGATCGGGCGCAGGAGATTGAGCATGCCACCCGCGTTCCGCTGCCGCCGGAGCTTCTTCGTGCGTGCCAGGCAGGCATCCTCGAGCGCCGGCAGGAATCGCTCCCGAAGCAACGAAAGAAACGCTTCGGCGCGGGGATCGCCGGGCGCGAGCAGGGCGGCGGTCCGTGCGGCGAGCTGACCGACCTGTTTGGGGTTCAACTCGTGAACGCGGGGCGCCAACAGCCGGACCAGGAGCCAAGCGACCTTGGAATCCGGAGCGTCGATGAGCGACGAGACGATCGGCCCCGCGGCGGACGGGATACGGGCCAGCGAGTCCGCGGCGCGCTTGCGCAGATCCGGGTTGTCGCCGGCCACGAACGCGAGCAGCGCCTCCGCCGCCTTGGGGGTATCGACCTGGCCCAGGGCCCGAATACCGAAGCGCCGCAACGCCGGATCGTCACCGCGCAGCATGGCGCGAAGCTTCCCGGCATGGCGGGCGTCGATCCGCGCCCGCTCCAAGACGGACATCGCCGGCGCGACCACGTTCGCGTAGTCGCGGTTCTTCAGCATCCGCAGCAGGGCGGGAACCACCTCGGGCGCCAGCGTGATTTCCGGGGCTATGTCGGCCAGGGCCTCCAGCGCCCGGCGGCGCACACGCGGCGGATGGTTTGCTCCGGTGAAGCTCAGGAGGGTCTGCTGGGACTCACCGCGCGAAACACGGGCCAAGAGATCGAGCGCAGCCGACACGCCGCCGACACCGGCGCGCGCCGCGCCATCCGTCAGGAATTCCCCGATCTTGGCGACCAACGTGCGGCGTTCACGAGGGGGAGCATGCTGGAGCGCGTCGCCCAGCGGGCGCGCGATCCGGGCGATGACCTCCACATGGCCGGCCTGCAGCGCCTGGACCACGAGGGCGACACCCGACGCGCCTCGAACCTTCGCGGCCAACTCGAGCAGGCGGGCCTGCCCGACCGGATCCAGCTTGTCGTACCGCCCTTTGAGCTTGGCCAGAGTCGAGGGCCCGAGGGCGGCCAGCACCTCCACGGCCCGGTCACCGACCACGCCCGGAACTTCAAGCAGGTCGGCCACCGCGTCGGCGGAATCGGCAGCACCAATCGCCGCGATCGCCCCCAAAGCAGCTATCTGCACCGGCGAGTCGGGGTCCTGAAACGCCGCAACCAGCGCTTTTCGGGAGGCCACGTCCTTGGGACGGAGTTCCGCCAGGACTCGAGCCGCCGACCGGCGCAGTCCGGCGTCATCGCTGCGCAGGCAAGCCACGACCTGGGCCACAGCCGAGCGGCTCATTTGGGCGGGATTTCCTTTCGCTGGGCCTTTCGCGGCATGATCGATCCCCCCATCGGTGGATGGGCCCGCGACGGCCACCCCAACGCCGCGATGCGGAGGCGCCATGGTATGAAACTCGCGGGCGGTTGAAAGGGAGATCACCGATCAGGACGGGCTTCCCGATGGAGGCCGAGGTCAGCATCGGAAAAACCGATCCAGCAGGCGGGTGGAGAGGTCGTGAATGAATCCCGCCGTCAGGCGCGAGGGCGGGCGAGGACAGACGAGTCGATATCGCCGTCCGTGCGCTTTGGTCGCGCCCTCATTCCTAGCCGGGGGCTAGCCGAGATCGTCGATATCAAAGCCGAACTGGATCTTGGGATGGGTCTCACGCAGCGCCGCGCACTCGCCGGAGACGTCTTTCTGGCCCACGATGCACTCGTGCATGAGCTCTGCGATCCGGGCCATGTCGTCCGGCCCCATCCCGAAGCGCGTCATCTCCTGAACCCCAAGGCGCAGACCGTGCGGATTCCGGGCGTTTTTCCCCGGTTCGCCGGGCAGCAGGTTCATGTTGCACACGATGCCGCTTTCGCAGAGCTGACGTGACACATCCCGCCCGCCGCCGTACTCCGCCACGTCCACGGCCACCTGGTGGCTCTCGGTGTAGTCGAGTTCCGCCGCAGCCACGGCGAACCCCCGGGCGTGGAGCGCGGCGCCAAAGGCCTTGGCGTTGCGGATAATGGCGGTCGCGTAGTCCTTGCCAAACCGGCGAACTTCCATCGCCGCGGCACACAAGCTGGGCAGCGTGAAAAGGTGGTGGTTGCTGGTCACGCCGGGGAAGACCGCACGATCGATCGGACGCCACCACGCGTCGTCTTTGCCGGGCCCGGCCGCGATAACCCCGCGCTGCGGCCCAAAAAACGTCTTGTGGGTCGAAGCCGTGATGAGGTCGGCGCCCTCGCGCAGCGGATCCTGGAACTTCCCGCCGGTGATCAGCCCCAGAACGTGCGAGGCATCGAACAGGATCGTCGCGCCGACCTGGTCGCAGGCCTCGCGGATTCCTTCGATCGGCTCGGGAAAGAGGAACAGGGAGCGACCGAGAATGACCAGCCGGGGCTTTTCTTCGCGAATGAGCGCGCTTGCCGCCGACGCATCGAGCCGGAAGCCGTCATCGAGGAGCGGCCACTGCACGATCTTGTCAGCCCGTTTTCCGAGCGCGCCGAATCGCGCGTGCGAGATGTGGCCGCCTCCAGCCACGCCGTGCGAAGCCGCCGTGCCCCCACCCTTCATCAGAACGGAAAAGACCGCCTCGTTCGCCATCGTCCCGCTCGGGAGCCGAACATCGACGCGATCCGCGCCCAAGACCTCTTTCATCAGGTCGTGGGCGATCTGCTCGACCTCGTCGATGTACTTCGTGCCTTCGTAGTACCGCGCGCCGGGGTGGCCCTCGGCGTACCGGTGGTGAAAATCCGAATCGAGAAGACGGCGCGCGGCCGGGGAGAGCACGTTCTCGGACGCGATCAGGTTGACCGTGCGGTCCCGCCACGCCTCGCCGTCCCGAGTGAGTCGTGCAACCTCGCGGAGTTGGTCGGAATCCGAGCCGCTCATGAGATCTGCTGCTCGACCGCCGTAACGCCATGCGGCGAAAGGCGGTACGCGTGGCCGTGGCGCACTGTCTCCAGCAGCCCGCGGCGGGTCAATTGGCCCAGGGTCCGGTTGAAGTTGCGGGTATCGACGCCGACGCGCATGCAGCAGCGGAGAAGATCGCGCAGCTCGAGCGCATCGGCGCCGCCACGCTGCTGCAGGTAGTAGGCGAAGAGCAGAGCGGAATCGGCTTGTCGATCGCGCCCCGCGGGCTCGTGCTTGCGATAAAAGGTCTCGAACTCGTCCGGCTCGGGGCGCGGACTGCCCGCCCCACGGTCGTGGATCGGCAGGCCCGCCGCGGCAGCGTGCCGGATTCCGGAGGCCTCGGGCGTGGCCACGGACGGCGATGCTTCAGGCCGCGACGGCCCGGAATCGGGCGCATCGCGCATCATGGATGATCCTGTGGATGATCCTGTGGATGATCCTGTGGACGATCCCGTGGATGCCCCACCGGGGGACACACCTTCGGCGACCGCGAAGCCACGGGGCCCCAAGGCGCCCTCGAGCGCCGACGGATCAACCTGCGGAAGATAGTCGGCGAGCGCGACGAGCTGCCGGTTCACGTAGGGCTCGGACCCTTTGAGATCCAAGACGGTCTTGCCGGCACGAAAGTAGACGCGGGACATGGAACCTCGACCGCACGGTAGCTCCAACCCTGCACAAGAGCCGCCCGCCGGAACTCGTAAGTTAAGAAAACCATCCTTCGACGCAAGCAAATCTCCGAGTCTTGACGCTCCCTCAACCCTCCCCACCGCCCCCGGGCGTTCCGCCGGCTGTTCCGGGGGAGTCGGGGAGTAGATAATGCGGACGTGTACGTCCTGCTCCGGCGCCTTGTCTTCGGCCTCGCCTTCGCGCTCGTCGTGGTGGCGGTCGGCACGATCGCCTACCGATTCGCCGGTCTGTCGTGGATGGACGCGCTCTATCAGACGGTCGTGACCATTACCACGGTCGGGTACACCGATCTGGCACCGGATCACAAGGGCATCACGATCCTGCTCATCGGGTTCGGCACCCTGGTGGTCGCCGTGCTGTTCTCACTGGTCACGGGTGTGGTCATCGAGGCTCAGATCCGCGACGTGTTCGGGAGACGCAGAATGGAACGCGAGGTAAGCAAGCTCCACAACCACTTCATCGTGTGCGGTTTCGGCCGGTTCGGCCGCACCATCGCGACCGAACTGGGGCGCAAGAACCTGCCCTTCGCGGTGATCGAGCAGGACGAGCACCGCGCCGAGAACGCACGCGAACTCGGCCACCTCGCCGTCCAGGCGGATGCCACCGAAGAGGAGACACTCACCCGGGCCGGCATCGAAAGGTCGCGCGGGCTGCTGACCACCCTCGGGTCCGACGCCGCGAACGTCTACGTCACGCTGACCGCCAAGCAGATGAACCGCGCCCTCAAGGTCGTCGCCATCGCGCTCGACGAGGGCGCGGAGCACAAGCTGCGCGCTGCGGGGGCCGACGACGTGATCTCGCCGTTCCGCATCGGCGGACACTACATGGCGCAGTGCATGACCGCCCCGATCGCGGCCGACTTCCTCAACATCGCGACCGGGGCCAATCCGCTCGACTTTTTCATGGACGAGCAGCGCATCGAGGCGCCGTCGCCGTTGGCGGGCAAGCGGCTGCGCGACACCCCCATCCGCCGCGAGCTGGGCGTGATCGTCGTCGCGGTGCGCCAGCAGGACGGCGCCATGGTCACCAACCCAGCGCCCGATTTGGAGCTGCACGAGGGCGACGTGCTGGTGAGCCTGGGCCAACAGGCCGGTCTATCCGCATTGCACGACATGGCTCGAGGGTAACGCCAATCCGCTGCGCGGATTCTCGTTACCAGCGGACTGGACGAACCTCCTGCTTGCGTCCGATATGGGCCGCTGGCCCTTCTCGGTGCCATCGAACGGCTGGTCGCCGCCCGGCTCTTGCGGACGGGAACAAGACGAACGGAAGCAAACGGACGGCGACTTTCTCCAGGCTCTGGTGCTCGGCGGACATCGCCGTCCGTTTGCTCTGTTCTCCCCCGTGACGTTCCCCTTGTGGTCCGCTACCTACGAAGGGGCGGACGTGTTATAGACTCCCGGACCCGTGCCTTGCCGCTGTCTCTTTGTTCTCCTGTTTGCTGCTTCGTGGACAGCCGTTGATGCCGCGCCCGACAAGACACTGGAGGACCGGGTCAAGCGGCTCGAGGACGCGCTCAAGGAGGAGCGCGCGGCGCGGAAGAAGCTGGAGACCGCACTGGAGAAGACGACCGACAGCTTGGCGCGGTCGCATGACCAGCGGATGCTCGAGGGGCAGATCGAGGCCTACCTCGACGCGCACGGTGCCGAGGCGCTGCCCGAGGCCGCGGGTTCGCGGCTCCAGATCGGCGGGGTGATTGTCGGTTCGTATCGCTTCACCGATCTCGACCGCGGCGGTCCGCGGACCAATACGTTTCAGGTGGAGGAGCGCTACCTCCGGTTCGTCTACCGGTTCTCGGACCGGGTGACCGCGCGGTACTACACCGACGGCTCGCTCGCCGAGATCGAGTACGCGCACGCGGACTGGCTGCGGGTCAACTTCGGCCAGATCATCGTGCCGTTCGGGCAGTTCAACCCGCGCAGCTTCCCGGACACGTTCGATACCCTCTCGCGCCCGCTGCTCTACCTGGGCGACGAGGACACGTTCTCTTCGCCGGCGAACAACCCGCGCTCGGTCTTCCGCTCGATCTATACGGACACCGGCTTCGTCGTGAGCGGAAACCTGTCGCGTGACGAGGACCAGCTCTATTACGCGGTGTTCATTACGAACGGGCTCCTCGGCACGAGCGACCTCGCCCAGGGTTCCGGATTCGCGGACAACAACGACAACAAGCAAGTCGGCGCGCGCCTCGCCTACACCGCCGTCTCGTGGTCCGACCGCGCACGCTTCGGGTTCGGCATCTCGTGGATGTCCGGCAAGTACGACGCCGCCGACCGTCTTTCGTACCGCATGTACGGCGCGGACTTCCTGGTCGTGATCAACGGCCTCTTCCGCGATGCCGGCGGCAGCCTCACCCTCCGCGCGGAGTACGTCTTCGCGCCGCGCGAAACGCTGCACCCGACCGTCGGTGACCCGACCGCGTTTCTCAACGACGCGAACCGCACGCAGGGCGCGTACCTGATCGCCGAAGCCCGGCTCGATCAACGCTGGATGGCCTACATCGCGCTGGACTGGCTGCAACAAAGCGCGCCGCTCCTCGCCGGCGGACTGATCGATCCCGCCAGCGACGAAGAAGCCACAAACCGAATCATTCGATACGCGCTCGGCATCGTGCACCGGTTCGAACTCGGCTTCGTCTTCAAGTTCGAGTACGCGTTTTGGGACTTCGACGCCGGTGCGTCTGACGCCAACCGGTTGTCGATCCAGATCGTGGTGCCGTTTTGATGCGCGCGCTCTCGTTCGCCCTGCTCCTGTCCTTGCTTGCCGCATGCGGTCTCGGCGTGAAGCCGACGGGCGAGATCATCGGAGGGGGCGGGGGAGGGGGCGGGGGAGACACGGTCTCGTTCGCCCTGGACATCCTGCCGATCTTTCAGCAGGACTGCACGATCTGCCATGGCGGCGCGGGCGGTCTCAACCTCGACTCGTTCGCGGGCGTGATCGCGGGCGGCGTGTCCGGCGCCATCGTCCTTCCCGGCAACGCGGCCCAAAGCCTGTTGCCGCGACGGCTCGACGGAACGGCCCCGCCGGTCATGCCGCTCGACGCGCCGGCACTGACCGCACCCGAGGTCGACCGCATCAGGACCTGGATCGATGAAGGTGCGCAGGACAACTAGCGCCGCTCACGTGGCGAACCTGTGGCTATTGCTGGCGACGCTTGTGGCCGGTGCAGCCTCCGTCACGTCGGAAGCCTCCGAGAAAAAAACGAAAGCTCCGGCCCCCGCCCGCCCCCAACCTCGACAATCGCTCTTTCTCGCGCGGTGCAGTTCCTGCCACAGCCCAAGCCGGGTCTTTCACCGCCGGGCCGGTGCCGCGGAGTGGCGCGAGATCGTCAACCGCATGCGGCGGATGCCGCTGTCGGGTATCTCGGCGCGAGACGGCCGTTCGATCGTTGCATATCTGATCTCGCTCGGGCGACAACCGACCGGCAAGCGCGGGCGCGTCGTCGGCGGGCGCGCGGCGTACGGCGACGAGTGGCTGAGTGTTCTTGAGGTCGCGGCCGGAAAGGACGGCGTCGTGCGGCTCGCCGGGCGGCCCTACCGCGTTGTCGGAAGCGGGCTGTCGGCGACGTTGCGGCGCGCCGGCAAGAAATGGGGCGTGGCGCTTTCGTCGGACGGCAACGTGCTCGCGACAGCGCGGCTGGACGGATGGAGCGTCGGTAAGACGCGCTATGAACGGCACCTCGTCTTGTATGACGTGCGCGGCGAGACGCGCCGATTCGCCGTCGCGCTCCGAAAACTACCGTAGCGCGAAGGCTCCGAGCACTCGTGGTAGCCTGCGGACATGATTCGCCGGCTGTTCAAGATCTTCCTGCTGCTAACCGTTCTGATCGTTCTCGGCATCGGCTTCGGCGCTCCCGCGTACTACAGCTCCGAGAGCGGGGCCAAGAAGGCGGCCGAGCAGATCGGCTCGGCACTTGGCCGCAACGTCGAAATCGGCGAGCTCGACATCGGCTGGTTCTTTACGTCGCTCAGCCTCGAGAAACTGCGCATTGCCAACCCCGACGGCTGGCCCGACGGCGATTTTTTGCGCGCCGACTCCGTTGCGCTCGACACCAAGTTCCAAAAGCTCGTCAGCGGGGTCGTCAAGGGCTCGCTCGAGGGCTCCGGGCTGAACATCCACATCCTGAAGCGCGGCGACGCGACCAACCTCGATGGCCTGGGGAACAGCGGCAACGAGGGCAAGCAAAAGGAAGAAGAAAAAGAGGGGGGCGGGGGCAAGGAAGACGGCGGCGACAAGGATGACGGCGGACCCGAACTCGATCTGACGCTCGAGCTGACCGATTCGACGCTGATCATCGAGGACCTGGATAAGAACGAGAAGCTTGTCGTCGAAGGCGTCGGTCTCTCCATGCAGATGTCCAACGGGGACGATCAAAGCAACGTCGCCCTGAAAATCCGCGTGAAGCAGATCGACCGGGGTGGCGTGAAGGTGCGCGACCTCGTCATCGACGCGCGCCAGGACGGCGATTTTCTCCAGCTCGACAAGCTCGCGGCACTGCTGCCCGGAAAGGGCAAGCTGAGCGGGACGGGCGCGCTGCGCGTCCGTGGCGGCAACGACTGGCGCGTCCAGCTCAAGGCGGACACGGTCGGGCTCAGCAACGACATGATGCCGCTTGTCTCTGCCATGTATCCGCTCGCTTCGTCCGCGAGCGGTCAGCTCGACGGCATCCTCGATGCGTCGTTCGAACTCAGCGGCAACGGCCTGACCTGGGACGCCATGAAACCGACCCTCACCGGCGACGCGTCGATCAAACTCTCGCACATGAATCTCGGCGAAAAGTCGGTGATCGGGATGATCTCGACTCTCGCGGGACGCAGCGAAGGCAAGGGCCCCATGGCCATCAACAACGCGGGTGCCGCATTCAAGGTCGAGAACGGCTGGCTGCACTTCAACCGGTTGTCAGCCTCCGGCGACAAGGCCCGCTACGACCTGGCCGGCAAGGTGTCGCTGGACGGCCAACTCGATCTGACGATCGACGCGCTGCCGATCCTCAAGCGTTTCGGCGGGGGCAGCTACAAGGAGTTCGTCGGCCGCCTCAAGAGCTTCCCGCTCCCGATCCGCGGCACGACGGCAAAGCCGAAACTGAAAGCGCCGAAAGCGAAAGATCTGTTGCGCGGCAACCTCGGGGGTCTTCTGAAAGAGAAAGCCAAGAAAGCGCTGGGCGACGAGGCCGGAGGCGCCCTGGGCGGGATCCTGGACGGCATCAAGAAGAAGAAAGAGAAGAGGTAGGCCCGCGGGTCGCGCAGGCGCCCTGGCGCTGTGTCGAGGTCGGAAGTCGGGTTCGGGCTCGGGAGTCGGGTTCGGGTATGAGTTCGCACGCGAGCGCGGATTCTTGTGCGTTGACTCATGTCGTCTCTTCCTACCTTCGTGTTCTCGGGCCTTCGCGTCGTTCGTGGTGCCCTTTCAGCTCATCCCTCCGTGGTTCTCCCGTGGCCCTCCGTGTTTTTTTTCCTCCATCGTCCGCGCGGCGGTGGACCGAGTTGCCCGCGGTTGCGGTAGGAAGCAAGCGCTACGTGAACATCGTTCGTGAACGAGAACGGGGTCCGGGAGTCGGGATCGGTGTCGGGATCAGCTCGCGATCATGTTGCGTCTCTTTCGAACGTTCAGCTTCCGCGTGTTCAGCCAGCGCCACGTGAACGTCACTCGTGAACGAGAACGGTTCAAGGGTCATTCACCGCGAGCGATGACGAACCGCGATGCCTTGTCCTTGTGGTGTCCGCGGTTCGCGCCTTCCCCGATGTTGAGCACCATCGACGCGGAACAGCGCCGAAGCTGCTTGAGAAGATCGCCGTGCCCGGCAGGTGTCGCACACGATCTCTTCAACATCAGCAAACAACCGAAGCGCGACACGATAGACATCGAGCCTTTCGTGAGCGAACGGCGTAAGAAACTGTTCATTTTGGAGGTCCTCCAGGCTTGCGACGGGGGCGCCTGTCGCCCCACGCAAGTGGAAGGGGTGATAGGTGCCCTCCCGCCCCGAGGCCAACGAGAATTCGAGCGCCCGCGCAGGGAGCGTTGGTCGTGCCGCCATCGCACACACCAGCAAGCGCTACGTGAACGAGAACGTCGTTCGTGAACGGTTCGGGCTCGGGATCGGGTGTCGGGATCGGGCATGAACTCGCACGCGAGCACTGATCCTTGTGCGTTGACTCATGCCCTCTCTTCCTACCCTCGTGTTCTTCGCGTCGTTCGTGGTGCCGTTTCATCTCATCCCTCCGTGTTTTTTCTCTTCCACCGTCCGCGCGGCGATGGACCGAACCACCAGCGGTCACGGCAGGCAGCAAGCGCCATGTGAACGTCGCTCGTGAACGAAGAACGGGGTCCGGGCTCGGGCTCGTGAGTCGATTTCGGGATCGGCGGCGGGGCTCACAAGACATCGCCGTCCGTCCGCTTCCTCAAGCTCATCCTCACGGATGCTCGGGGCCGAGGAACTTCGCGACGATGCGTTCGATCGTGCGGCGCGTGCGGTTCGTCATGGGGCCGAGCGCGTCGTCAATGCGGCGCATGTCGAGCTCTGAGTCCGTCAGGTTGCCGCTGGGCAGCCAGTACAGCTCGCGACCGTGGATCGAGAGTTGGTCCTCCTTGGTCGAGAGCGCGAGGACGGTCTTCCGGGCGCTTGACGACGGCCTGTGTCGGAGCATCGCGACCTGGAGCTTTCCCCCCGGGCGTTTCGCGTCTCTGCTCGCAGGAAAGGGGACACGGGCCGCTATGTCCTTGACCTCGTCGGCGGCTCGAACAAACGTCGGCACCTCATAGTCCAGCGACTCCCGCAGCCCCTTCTCGATGCGCTTCTCGAGCGGGGCGGTCGTCCCCTTGGCATCGAAAACGACGTTGCCGCTGGCCAGGAACGCCGCCACGTTCTCGAACCCGAGCCCGTCCAGGCACGCACAGAGTTCGACGTTCGTGATCCGACGACGACCGAGGTTCATCCCGCGCAGAAAGGCCACATGGCGTTTCATGATCACTGGCCCGGAGGGAGGGTGTAGTCGAAGGCGTACCTGTGGCCCCCGTCTTCGACGGTGATCTCCATGAACCCGCTGAGGCCTGTCAGGTCGCCGGTCCCCGAGTCAGGCACAACGACGACCTCCAGACCCGGAGTCCCCCGGCGCATGATTCCGGTGTGTTGGAGAACGAACGTCCCGTCGCGTCCCGCCAGCGTGCCGGTGACGCGCTCTAACGCCACATAGCCGGCGGAGTCCTTGACGTCGGTGTGGGCCGCCAACATTTGACCGACGCTCTTGGCCAGCAGGTCCCCCGCGAACTGCTTGTCGATCGACATGCGAGCAAAGGCGCCCCACTCGTCGTCCCCGGGTAGCGGCTCCAGCTTCAGTTCGAACGTCCCGGTTGCGCGAGCGGTCATCCATGGCCTCCTTCCAGGGCGAGCACCCAAGCTCCTGCCTGGGATCGACATTGTAAGAGCGCAGCCCGGATCTGGTCGAGGCCTCGCGGGCCACGGAGATCGCCTTCCAGTCCTCGCCGTTGGTTCTCCTCCTTCGTGGTTTTCTTGTTCGTCCACGCTGCTGGTCACTGGTCGTGCGATCTAGACCGCGCGTCGCGCAAGCACCATGCGTTGTCACGGTCGGCTGCGCGACTCGCTCTGCTCGCACGCCTCCCGGGGTCGGGGTCCGCCGGCGCGGCTCTGGCGCGGAGGCGGACTTGCTACTTATCCAGCTTGTCGATGATGCCGTCCGCGTTCTTGTCCAGCTTCTCGAAGGCGGCGGCCGGGCCCGTGAATTCGTCGCGGGTGATTTGGCCGTCGCGGTTCAGGTCGAAGCGCTCGAAGACGTCGAAGGCGCGCTCGCGGCGGCCGCGCTCCATCGCGTCCTCAACCTCCTGCTTCGAGAGCACGCCGTCGCCGTCCGCATCCATTTCCGCGAAGCGGCGGGTGTGCTTGAACTCGTCCTTGGCAATCTGGCCGTCGCCGTTCTTGTCGTGCTTGGCCAGGAACGCTTCGGAGTCCTTGCCGGAGTTCACGTCGTAGCGCGAGCGCCGGCCCTTTCCGCGCGGGCCGCGCGGGGTGACCTCGTCGCGGGTGATGAACCCGTCGCCGTTGCCGTCGAGCTTGGCAAAGAGCTCCTGGCGCAACTTCCACTCGTCCGGTGCGATCTTGCCGTCACCGTTCTTGTCGAAACGGCGGAACACGGCCTCGCCGGTGCGGTCGGCAAACCGGCCGCGCCCGCGAAACGCACGCTGCGCCTTCGCCATCTCGTCCGCCGTGATCTTGCCGTCCCGGTCCGCGTCGAGGCGCTCAAAGATCCTGGCGGGCCCCTTCCACTCCTCGCGGTCGAGCACGCCGTCGCCGTTCTTGTCCATCCGCTTGAGGCGTTTCGCAAAGCGCGCCGCCTGGTCGCGACCGGAACCGCCGCGCCCCTTCAGGTCGGTCAGCTTGATCTTGCCGTCGCCATCGCGATCCAAGCGGGCGAAGATCTGCTCGTCGCCTTTCCACTCCGAACGCTCGATGATGCCGTCACCGTTCGTGTCGAACCTCTTCAGACGTTCGGCAAACCGCTTGGCGCGATCGTTGCCGCCACCGCGCGCGTCATGCGCCCCGGGCTTGCCGTCACGTCCGTCACGCATGGCCTCGACGTGCGCGGTCAACTCGAACAGGTCGATGGCGCCGTCGCCGTTCTTATCCGCCTCGCTGAGGTCGAGCCGTCCGCCCTGCGGCAACTCGTCTCCGGCAATCTTGCCGTCCCCGTTCTTGTCGAGACGCCCAAACAGGCGCTTTAGGTTGCGCGCGCGATCCTGTGCTCCGTCGCGGCGGCCCGGCGGACGCTGCGCCCCCGCCCCCCCCTTGCGCTTCTTCATGCGCGCCACAATCTCCTCGGCCTCGACGAAGCCGTCGCCATCGCCGTCGATCTGCTTGAACCGCGCTTCCGGGATGCCGGCCTCCTCGGCTGTCAGCCGCCCGTCGCCGTCCCGGTCCTTTTTGGTGACGTACGCGCGCGCCTTCTTGAGGTCGGGGGTCTCCTCGGCCCAAAGGGGCAGCACGAACAGGGAGAGCGCCAGCAGGATTCTCATGCCTTTTCAACCCCCGCGGGCCGTGGAGGTTTCGGCGAAGAGCGCCGCCGGGTCGGTCAGCGGGCGCGCGTCGCGCGTGAACCACTTCGCGACCCAGCCCGGGTGCGGGTGGCGCTCGCGGGACTCGTCGTAGGGGTAGCCACTCATCGCGCGAAACGGCAGGGGCGCAACGCCCTCGCGCACCGCCTGGTTCATGTCGGCGTCCTTGACCCAACCATGCGTCGTGAAGCACCAGTCGCGTACCCAGCCCTCGGGCAGCGCCGGCAGCCCGCTCGCATCGAACGTCAGCTTGACGAGATCGCCCGCGGCCAGCACCGGGTAGCGGTCATCCTGCTTCGACAGCAATTCCAAGACGTCGCCGTAGCGCGTGAGCTTGCCCGCCGGGAGCTGCCCGTACGGAACGAACCGCAGCAGGTCGTCGTGGCTGTAACGCCAAGGCTGTTCCCCGGACGGGTCGTCGATGCGCCGGCCGACGCCGCGAAATCCATGCGTGGCGCGTGTGAGGGGCACCGGAGTCAGGGTAAGGGGGGGACGGGGGCCGAGGCCTCGCGAGACGGCGAACGCGTCCCAGTGCAGGCGCTGCGTGCTGCGCAACCGGAGCGGTCCCTTGCCGAGCAGCTTCCCGGTCAAGTCGACGAGCACCGACTTGCCCTTGCCCGCCGGAAAACCGCACTCGAGTTTGAGCGCCTGCCAGGTTCCGTTCGCGTTTTGCTGTTCGAGAATGGGCGGCAGGAATTTCACGGTCTTGGTCTGCGACGCCGCGATCACCGCACTCGCGGTCGGAAACTGCACCCACCCATCCATCACCAGCAGCGGTCGCTTCGCCGTCGTCAGGTCGCCGAAGTCGAGCGTGATCGACCACTCGCGCGCCAGGCCGACGTAGCGTTCGTCCAGCGCGTCCTTGTCCCAGACCACCGCGTGCCGGCCGTCGCGCCTGGCGACCCGCGGCAGGATGTCGCGGCCCCGATGGTCCATCGCGCGGCGCGGCGGCTCGAGGTCGGACAGGGCGTACACCCGAAATCCGGGCAGCTCCATCACGCGAAACGCCTCGTTGAGTACCGGGCGCACGTTCGCGGGATGGTCGAGGGCGCGCAGGACGACGCGGTCGGCATAGAACAACTCGCGAAACTCCTCGGCCAGGTCGAGGCGCAGCTTCCCGTCCACCGCACGCAGCATCGCGCCCGGCACGAAGATGGTCTCGTACGAGCGCGGCGGCAAGAACGTGTCGTCGGCCACCGGCAACCCAAGCGGCGTGCCGGAGTGGCAGTCGGTGACGAAGTGCCAGTGCTTGCCGTCGAACGCATAGAGAAACGGACACGAACCGACTTCGCCCTCGCGCTCCTCGATCACGTGACAGTCGTTGATCTCCGGCGTGACCGCGCCCTGCTCGACGCCGTTCGTCCAGCGCACCATGTACGCATCGATGGTCGTGCGCGCGCCCAGGCCGACACTCACGATGCCGTCGCGGCACGTAAACCCGATCTGGAGGTCGTCCGCGAACACGCGCACGCGCGTGCCGACCCCCGCCTGGTTCGCTTCACGCCCGCGCGGCACAAAGTCGATCCACGCGAAGGGCCGGTCCGGCTGAGAATAAAAAAGGTCGAAGGACGGCGATGCTTTTTGGGGATCGCGCGTCAGAACCAGCAGGTCGCGACCGCCCGTGCCGCCGTCGTCGCGGTTGAGGTCGCTGCAAACCACCTTGAGCAACTCGCCCGGCAACGTCAGGCCGGCGAACGGGTCGTCGTCCAGCACACCGTCGCTGTCGGCGTCGATCAGCGCGGCGCGGGTTCCCGTCGGGTTCCATTGACCCTCGTGCCAGTCGAACAGCTCGGTCCCGACGCGAATCTCCTCGACGAGGTCGTGGTCGAGATCTCCGGCGCCGAACGAGCCGCCCGCGGGACCGGGCAGATCACGGCGCCCGAACCGCAGGCGGCGCTGGTTCTCGAACCAGACGTTGCCCGCGGCACTGGACACCAGCAAGTCCACGTCGTGGTCGTCCTCGACGTCGAGAATCAGCGCGTGCGTCGCGGGCGGCGCCGCCATGCCGAGCTTTTCCGTCACGTCGGTAAACCGTACGAATCGGCCGCCCTCGAGCGGCTCGTCGATCGCGACGCGGTAGACCCGGTTGGGGCTGCCGCCCACAAACAGATCGAGGTCGCCGTCGTGGTCGAGGTCCCACAGCGCGAGGCAGGTCGTGGCTGTCGTATCGCTCAGCGCCGGCTTGCCCTGCTCGACCATCGCTTCCATGAACCGCCAGTCCGTCGGCGCCTCCGAATCGGTGTGGTTCAAGAACACGCGCACGCCCTTGGGTCCGGCCACGACGAGATCCATGCGGCCGTCGTTGTCGATGTCGCCCACCGCCGAGGCCGCCAGCGGGAAGTCGAGTGGCAGGTCCGCCTCCTTGGTCACGTCCTCAAAGGTGGCGTTACGGCGGTTGCGGAACAGGCGCATCCCGTCCGGTGTATTCACGATCAAATCGCGCGAGCAGTCGAGGTCCATGTCGGGCGCGGCGAAGTACGGCGGCTGGCCGACGGCGGGCAAGCCCGCCTGCCGGGTTACACGACGCCAGTTCAGCACCCGCGGATCCCGGCGAACCTCCGGCCGCTCGCCCAACGCGAGGAATTCCGTGTACCGACCGCGCTCGAGCTTGTCCGGGGTCGCCTTGGGCCGCTCCGGATACTCCTCGAACAGCGCCTTGTAGGCGGCCGCCCACTTGTCGAAGTCCTCGCCCTTGACGCGTTTGCCAGCGTCGCACCGCTTGAAGCGCCCCACCCGAAACAGGGTCTGGGTCACAAAGTCGCGCCCCAACGCCACAAGCCGAGAGTAGGCCGAGAACGCCGCCCCGTAGTCCCCGCCTTCCGCGCTGAGGTCGCCAAACAGCATCAGCACGGACGCGTCCGGATCCTTCAGATCGACCAGCGGCTTGAGGAGCGTCTTGGCGTGGGTGATCAACTCCTCGTCGTTGTCGGAATACGGCGCCAGCTTCATGTAGGTGCGCGCCAGGTTGTAGGCCACCGCGCGGTGTCCGGGCTTGATCGCGTCGGCACGCTGGAGGTGGACCAGTGCACTCTGCAGCAGCCGGACAAAGTCCCGCTTTTCGGCGAGCCGATCCCGCTCCTGAACGAGATAGTTGATCTCCTGCAGGTCGATCAGCGCCATGTCCAGGTGAAAGACCAGATGGTCCTTGAGCCGGTCGGCGAAGGGCTCGAGCTGGAGGCGCGCACGCAGGTAGTCGGCGTTTTTCTCGTTGAGGTAGTACGCCTTGGCGCGCGCGAACGCCCGATGAAGATCGTCGGCGCGGGCAGATCCGTCCGCTCCGCGCGGAACGAGCCAATAGATCAGTCCGGCGCCTAAAACAGCGCCGAGCACAAGGAGGACAAGGGTTCTGGTCACGGCAGAATTGTAGTAACCGAGCGGCCTTGCCCCTTGCTACGTCGCGGCAAAAAGAAAGGGAGGGGAATTCTCCCCTTATGCGGGGGAAATTCCCCTCCCGTGGAGAACCTGTGGAATCTCCGGGAGAACCGCGACCGCAGCCAACATCGTCACCGCCAACATCGTCAGATGTTGGGCAAGAAGACACCGTGGGCCAGAAGACACGGCCCTAGCCGGCGTCGGTGTCGTCGAGGAGGTAGATTCCGAGCCAACGGGGGGTCGGCGGGATGATCTTGCCGGACTTGGTGCGGGCAAAGCCGATTCCACGCTGGGCGTCGAGCAGGTCGGCGAGGATGTCGCGCTGCTCCTCCTCGCGGTTGGCGAGGATCTGGAGGAACGTGCGGAGGTACCGGTTGTCTGCCGCAGGCGCGAGCTTGCGGTAAAACTCGGCAGCCTCGGCCTTCATCTGGACCGCGGTCAAGAGCGCACGGTAGTAGCCCATCTCGCCGCGAATCTCGATGTGTGTGGGCAGCACGGGCTTCTTGGTGACCCGCGAAATCATCGGACTGTCGTCGAGGTCGTTGCGATGGCGGCGAAGAATGCGGCCGTGGTCGCGATCCTCAAGGGCCATACGATGAAGGAAGCTCTTGACGGGCTGTGCCTCGACCCGACGGCTCACGAACTCGAGCCACCGCTCCATGCGCTCTTCCTCGCTGATCGCGCGGTCGAGCGCCGTGGCGAGATCGACATTGTCGATGAACGGGTTGCGGGCGGCCCGCAACGCACCGCGGCGGGCACGACCACGGGCCACGGGCGGCAGGCCCCGCGACGCAGGCGTGGTCGGACGCGCTGCGACATCACGGAAGGGCGACGGCCTGGTGCGATCCTGGCCTCGATCTCGAATGACCTTGAGGGGTCCCATACGTCCGGTCATGACAGTGACTTCTCCGAGCTACACGGGCCGCCTTCCCGAATGGGAAATCTGGCCCTCGTGGAAAAACTTGACAGTGCGAGAGGCGTACCAAAAAACCGAACGATCGTTCGATCGGTTGGCCCGTGGCCGCTCCACGGGCATTTCTCTCCAGATACAAACAGCCTCTCGTGTTACCGCAAAAAGCCTCTCTGGCGTTTGCCAAAGAAGCGCCGCAGACGGTGCGTCCAGCTAAGCCGGCGCGGATTGACGGCCAGCACTTTGCCGTCCCCGTCAAGCAGATAGATAACGGGTTTGCGTGCGATTACTAGCCCAAATCCGATTTTTTTTCCGAAGTCCCGCTCCAAACCTTCCTTTACGCCAGCGGATAGCGTAGCCCCGCCCCCCACGGCGATCAAAAGTTCATAC
The DNA here is from genome assembly GCA_021776735.1 of Planctomycetota bacterium. GTDB lineage: Bacteria > Planctomycetota > PLA2 > PLA2 > PLA2 > JAJFFH01. Next base: position 45,336 of record JAJFFH010000057.1, read on the forward strand.
CGCTGGGCCGGCGGCTGGATCTGTCCCGGGCACCTTTTTCCTATGTGGCCCCAATCCGCCACTTTGGCGGTGAGCCCTGCCCTTTTGGCCGCCCGAATCGCCGCCTTCAACTTTCCGGCCTCCTCCAGCAGATCCGGGGAAGCGTCGTCTCCCGCATGGCGCAAGGCCGCGGAATAATCCCCAAGCAGGCGGCAACATTCCACGAGCAACGCACGACCCGCGGGCAAGGCGACTTCGAGATCGGCCCGAGCCGTTTTCAGCCGCCCCCGACGAAACCGGACCATGCCGCGGATCTCGAGAATCCGGCGGTGCTTCGGGTCGCGGGCCAGATACGCGGTGCACGCGGCCACGAGTTCTTGGTCGTGGGCGACCCGGGCCTGACGCCAGGATGCGAGGGCCTTTTCGTAGCGGGCGGCCGCACGGCGATGCCGCTTGGTCTCGGCCGGCGCCAAAAGGCCCGGCGGAGGCTCGGGTTCGGGTGCTTCGGTCGCGAAGAGTTGCTCAATCGCGGCGCGAGCCTGGGCCAGCGGCAGCGCTGCCCCCGCCCCCCTCTTTTGCTTCCCGTCAGCTCGGACCGAACCCGACGAAACCACCAGCACGCCCAGCAGCCCGACGACGGCTACTTGGAGAATGCGATCCAGTCCTTTTCGAGCTGATCGATGTCGATGCCCTGAAAGGCCTGATCGACGGCGGCGTCGAGCGCGCTGCGGACCCCGGTGATCTTCGGCCCCGCGCTGGTGCGGCCGGACGAGGACTTCTTGCCCTCCGGCTGGCCCGCGCCGGCATCGGGGTGCTCGCCGGGGAACGGCCCCGCAAGCCCCGGCAGCGGCGGCAGCCCGCTTTCGCCGCCACCCTCCGGTGCGGGCACGGGCTCGGTCGGCTCGGGAGCGACGGGCTCGCGCAAGCCTTCGAGACCTTTTTCCTGGACCGCCTTGACGTTGCGCTTGATCGCCTCGAAGTACTTGTCGAGCAGGCCGAAGTACTTTTTGTACTTCTTGATCTTGCGCCGCTCGATCTCGCGCAGGAAGTAGATGAACGACCAGCCCTGCGCGTAGCAGAGGCCGGGGTTGGCGTAGTACTCGCCCTGGGTGTACTTGAGGAACTCCTTCAACCGTACATGTTCCCTTTTTCGCAGGGCCTCGGAGATGATGCCCGTCCGCCAGCGGAACACGTCGGACTTGAACTTGCCGCTGACATAGTTGTGGCCCGCGAAGTAGTCGCCGTGGCCCTCGTTGAACCATGAGTGCGGCGCCACGTTGCCGACCGCGTAGTGGATGTATTGGTGGAACGCTTCGTGGTAGAGCACCCGGAGCGAGTCCTTCTTGTTCGCCTTGTCCTGATAGAAGACGAGTTCCTGGTCACCCCGCGACCAGTAGCCCGCGGAGCCGCCCGGACCGCCGTAGCGGTGGTATTCCGCACGATCCTTGCAGACGCGCACGACCGAGATCGCCGTGATGTCGCGCGTCGGCGGAAACATCTTGGCGTACACGTCGCGGCGGATCGCCTCGATCTGCTTGGCGATCTTCTTAAGCAGAGGCCGCTTGACCTCCTTGTTGTAGACAATCAGGTAGTTCTCGGTGTCGATCGCGTTCCAGCCGGGGATCAGCTTTTTCTTGCGCGCGTCGCGCCACGCCTTCGGCTTCTTGGTGCTATCGACGAACAGCCCCTCGTCTCCGGAAGCATCGCCGTCCTCGGCGTCCTCCTCGTCGTCGTCCTCCAGAATGCGGAAGCGCTTGATGATCCGCTTGAAGGTGGACAGCATCTTGTCCTTGTCCGCCACCGACGCGGTGAACACGACGCCGAAAGCCGAGTCGCTCTCGTCGATCCGCTCGATCTGTGCGGCGCAGATGAGCGCCCGGCCCTGGTTCCGGCGCCGGTCGCCCTCGGCCTTCCCCCCCGCCTGAAACACCTTCAGGTGCACGCGGTGGTGCTTCTTGCACTTGAACGCCGCGTACTCCTCGACGACCCCGAGCTGATGGTGCCCGTAGTTGCGCTTGATGTACTCCCAGACATTCTTGGGCTGGCCGCGCAGCAGGCCGCCGTAGCCGGGGATGCCGCGCTTCAAAGCTTCCGCCGGCGAGCTGACGCTCTCCGACTTGACCTTCAGGAAGCGCACCACGTGCAGGCCCGGGTTGTACCTGCCGCGCCCGGCCTTACCGCCCCACTTTCCAACCAGTGTGACCTCATTAAACTTCGTCGGCACCTGGTCCCATTTCCGGGGCACCTGAAGCTGAAAGCCGCTGCTCTCATCCTTGTACCGCTTGCCCATCCCGAGGGATCCGGCAGGCGCACCGGCGGCGAGAAGAACCAGGACCAGGGAGGCGAGCAGCTTTCGCGTCGGCATGTGTCTTCCTCTTATACGCGTGATCGGTCGCCGCGTACGGCCCGTATGACCCGGAGGCAGCAAACGGACGGCGATTTTACGCGCGCTTGGTTTTTTGCGCCGGGATGCGGGATAATGCCCGCGTGACGGCCGGAGCAACGTATGACGACGACGCCCACGCGTCGCAAACGAACATCGGGGACATCGAGGAGCTGGTCGAGTGCCTGACCGGCGACGCCGAGCGCGATCAGGAGTGTTTCCGCGCGCTGCTTGCAACGGTCAGCGAGGTGCTCGCGGAGACCGACCTCGACCGGCTCCTCGTCCGCCTTGTGGACCACATCCTGCGCACGAGCGGGAGCGAGCGCGGCCTCCTCCTCCTGCGGGACGGCGACGAAGAGCTTTCCATCCGCGTGGCTCGCGACAGCGACCGGGCGAATCTGGACCCGGACTTCGAGTTCAGTCGGCAGATTCCGCGCAAGGTCATGGACGAAGACCGTCCGATCATCGCGCGCGTGAGCGGCGAGGGGGAGATTCTCGACCTGTCACAATCGATCGCCGCGCTGCGGCTGCGCCAGGTCATGTGTGCCCCGATCCGGGCGGGCGGCGCCGTCATCGGGGTGCTCTACACCGACTCGACGCTGGCCGGCCCCTCGTTTACGCCGTCGGACCTGATGCTGTTCAACGCCCAGGCGGGCCTGACCGGCATGGCCATCCACAACCATCAACTGCACGCCGAGTCGCGCAAGGTGCGGGAGATGGCGCAACAGTTCCGCGTCGCGCGCGACATCCAGCGCCGCCTCCTGCCCGACACCCCGGCTCGGATCGGCGAAACGGAGCTCGCCGGCGTCAGCCGCCCGTCCAACCGCGTCGGCGGCGACTACTTCGACTACTTCCCGATCGACCTCGACCGCGTCGGCATTGTCATCGCGGACGTGTCCGGCCACGGCATCGGTCCCGCGCTGATCATGTCCAACGTGCGCGCGCACCTGCGCAGCGTGCTCCTGACCCGCCACGCCCTCGGCGGCTTGTACGGCCTGATGAACCGCGCCCTCTGCGCCGACCTCGGCGACGGCATGTTCGTGTCGCTCTTCGTCGCGGTCTACGACCGCAGCGAACACCGCCTTGAATTCCAAAACGCCGGCCACACCGCACCGCTCCTCTACAACCCCGAAAACGACCGCTTCCGCGAGATCGTCGCGAACGCCCCCGCTCTCGGCATCCTTGACGACATCTCTGCCGGCCCCTGCCCGTCGATCAGGATTGATCCCGGCGAATACCTGCTCTGCTACACGGACGGCGTAACAGAGATGCACGACCGCGACGGAAAACTCTTCGGCGAACAAAGGGTCCGCGAAGTCATCCGCAAAACGGTCCACGCCGGCGGCGCCCCCACCGACCTGGTAGAAGCCCTAAGATTCGCCTGCGACGACCACGCCCAGGGCCTCCCGCCGAGAGACGATCTGACGGTCGTGGCCGCGAAGTTCTAGCGACGGGATCGTCCGGAACAACAACAGCCAAAGAGCAAACGGGTCCGCCGGCGCCGAAGCGCAGAGCGCGAAGGCGGGACGGCGATCTCCGTGGGGCCGGATTCCTACTTGCGGCTTTCGTGAGCCTCGTCGCGCAGGCTCTCGTCCCAGAGCGCGACTGTCGAACCAACCTGCGCCACCAGTACGATCGAATCGTCGCGGGCAACAACCCTGTCTTGATCTTCTCGACTACGATGAGGAACTTCGTGATCGCAGCCCTGCCTGTTCACACATCCACGGGTTCGCGCGGGCGGTCGCTTCCGGTTTCCATGCGCGCCTTTCTGCGGCGGCGGGTGGTGCTCTTCGGCGTGCTTGGTCGTGTTGGCTTGATTGGAAGCCTGTCGCCGTTGCCGTCGTTGGGGTCATCGCCGTCCGTTTGCTTTGGGTCTCCCGGATCGATCAGGTAGTCGAGGCCCAGGAACGTCGCCCGCGAGAAATGAAAGACCGCGACCGACAGCACCATGTGGCCGACGATGACGCCGATTTTTGCGGCCAGGCTCGCGTCGAAAATCACCAGGAACGGGACGCACAGGATCACGCTCAGGCCGTAGGACACAAACATGTGCACTTCGGAGCCGCCGACCCAATAGCCTTCGCCGCGTTCGTATTGCCAAGCGCAGTTCGTGCACCGGTCGGCGCGCAGGAACGGGCGTGCGTAAATCTTGCCACGGCCGCAGCGCGGGCATTTCAGTCGCAGGATGCGCGTGAGGGTGGACTTCAGCGAGGGGCGCTGCATCGGTCGCTCGTTGGGTCCAGCTTACTCCAGATTCGTGACGGCTTCGGGGAGGCGCGGCACTGCGGCCAGCACGTCCTCGATGATCCGGTCCGTGCGCACGCCCTCGGCTTCGCCCTCGAAGTTCAGCAGGAGGCGGTGGCGTAGGGCCGGGAGAGCGACGGCGGCGAGGTCGTCGTACGACACGTTTACGCGCCCGTCAAACAGCGCGTGAACCTTGCCTGCGAGGGCCAGCGCCTGGGCACCGCGGACGCCGGCGCCGTACCGCACGTACTTGCGCGCCGCGGCGGCTCCGTCCGTTCCCGGGCCGGTCGCGCGCACCAGCCGCGCGATGTATTGCACCAGCGGCTTCGCGATCGGAACGTCGCGCACCAGCGCTTGCAACGAAAGCAGCTCCGCGCCCCCCATCACGGGTTCCGGCGCCTCCGCGTGCTTGCCTGTCGTGGCCTCCACGATCCGGGCCAGGGTCTCCTCGTCCGGCGGATCGACCACGATCTTGAACAGGAACCGGTCGAGCTGGGCCTCGGGCAGCGGATACGTGCCCTCCATCTCGATCGGGTTCTGCGTCGCCAGCACAAAAAACGGCTCCGGCAGCGCGTGCCGCGTCCCCGCTACCGTCACGCCCGCCTCCTGCATGGCCTCGAGCAGCGCGCTCTGGGTCTTGGGCGTCGCGCGGTTAATCTCGTCGGCGAGCACGAGGTTGCCGAAAATCGGCCCCGGCTCGAACACGAACTCCTTGCGCCCGCGCTCGTCCTCCTGCACGACGTTGGTCCCGGTCACGTCCGCCGGCATCAGATCCGGCGTGAACTGGATGCGCCGAAACCCAAGCGACAGGCACCGCGCCAGCGTTCGCACGAGCAGCGTCTTGCCAAGCCCCGGGACGCCCTCCAGCAACACATGTCCGCCCGCGAGCAGACACGTCACGATCTCGCGCACCGTCCGCGACTGGCCCACGACGACTTTCCCCACCTCGGCTTCAAGGCGGGCCACAGCTTGCTGGAACTGTTCGGGGGTCAAAGACATCGCCGTCCGTTTGCTACCGTCATCTGCCGCCTTCTTGGCGCCAGCGTAAAGAAATCTTACTCTTGGCGGCGACGATGGTGAAGTTGGAGATCAAAAGCGCCGCCGGTGGGGCTCTGGTGGAACTAGGAAACGTGCCGCTGCCGCTTGGGTTCGATGCGGACGGCGCAGCGAATTGGGGGGCGGGGCGCGTCGTCAATCGCGTCGCGGTGGTTGAGAACGGGGTGCTGAAGACCGGCGACCGCGAGCAACCGCTCGAACCGGGCGTGCCGGTCGAAATCGGCGGGCTCACGCTCACCCGCCTGCCGGACGATCTCGACCCACGCACTGCGGCGCTCAACGAGATCGGGCCGAAGCTCTGGTCGGTCGCGTCCGCCGAGGAACTCTTCGACTGCGTGCTCGACACCCTCGTCAAGGTGCTCGGCGCCGACCGGGCGGCAATTGCGTTGCTGGATGAGGATCATGAACTTGGGGTTCGGGGGGCGCGGGGGGAAGGGGTGACGCTTAACCCGGCGATCACGCGGGCCGCGGTGGAGTCCGGGGCGGCGCTGCTCACGTCGGAGGCCGCGGTGCGCGAGGACGCCGGGGACGACGAGATTTCGATCGACGTGCGCTCGATTCTGTGCGCGCCGCTGCGCAGCGACGGCGAGACCCAAGGTGTCCTGTACGCCGACAACGAGGGGCGCGAGTCGTCGTTTTCCAACGAGGAGCTCGACTTTGCGTCGGGGCTCGCCCATCTCGCTTCGTTCGCGTTGGCCGGCTTCTCGCAGACCAGCCGCCTGCGCGAGGAGAACACGCTCCTGCGCCGGCAGCTTGGTCTTGACGGCGGGCTCGTGCGGGCGGCGCCGTCGATGGAGGAGGTCTTTTCGCGGATCGAGAAGGTCGCCGGGTTTGATGCGACGGTGCTCATCACGGGCGAGAGCGGCGTCGGCAAGGAGGTGGTCGCGCGCGAGATTCACGCTCGCAGTCCGCGGCGCAACGAGACGTTTATCGCGCTGAACTGCGCGGCGATTCCCGACACGCTGCTCGAGAGCGAACTGTTCGGCTACGCGCCGCAGTCGGGCATCTCCGGCGCCGATCCCAAGGGGCGCGCGGGCAAGTTCGAGGCGGCGCACGGCGGCACGATCTTTCTCGACGAGATCGGGGAGCTGAAACAGGAGCTGCAAGCCAAGCTGCTGCGCGTGTTGCAGGACAAAAAGGTCGATCGGCTGGGTGGCACCGACGCGGTCGATGTGGACGTGCGCATCCTGATTGCGACCAACCAGGATCTCGAAGCGCTCGTCGCCGGGGGGCAGTTTCGCGAGGATCTCTACTACCGGCTCAACGTGGTGTCGATCGAGGTGCCGCCGCTACGGGCGCGACGCGAGGACATCCCGTTGCTGGCCGAGTTCTTCATCCGCACGTACGCCGGCCCCGAAACGCTGCGCAAGACCAAGCTGAGCGACGCGGCGTCGCGTGCGCTGCTCGCCTACGACTGGCCCGGCAACGTCCGCGAGCTAAAAAACTGCATCGAGCAGGCGCTGATCCTGGGTGACGGCAAGACCATTCGCCGCACCGATCTCGCTCCCAACGTGCGCACGGGCAAGGCGCGCGCGTTGCCGCCGATGCCGGGCGATCCCGGAGAACCCGAGGACTTGCCGTCGATGCCGGAAGTGGAAAGCGAACACATCGCCCGCGTCTTGGCCGCGACCGGCTGGAACAAAGCCCGCAGCTCGCGCATCCTGGGCATCAGCAAACCGACGCTCTACGAGAAAATCCGCACGTACGACCTGACGCCGCCAACGTGACGCACGTCACCGATGATCCGGTGCGGCAGCGCTTTCCAGCGTGCGCCGGATCTGCTCGAGCGTCTCGCCCATCGCCAGGCGAAAGCGTGCCTACGAGTTCGCTGTTCCAGGACAGAGCTGACGCGCCGCTGGTCATGGTTCTTCATGCCGATGGGCCGGGGGGCAACAGCGAGAATTCGCCGCACGACCTACCCCTCCATGCCCACGGACGCGAATGCGCCCCACGGAGGACCATGAACTTTTCCCGGGGCAGAACCGGCAGAACCGCACGCCGCTGCCCGGCGCACAAGACCGGGACAGGTTTCCTAACGCGGGGTCTTGACGCGCTTCTTGAAGCGGGCGTGGTGCGCGCAGGGGCGTTTGCCGTGGTTGGCTTTTTTGGGGATTCGCTTGTTCTTGGCCATGGGAGCCCGGAAATGTAACCTCGTTCAGCGCTCCCGCAAGACTTGGAGCGTTCGCTCCATATCGTCGGCCAGCGGCGCCGTGAACGTGACCTCCTCGCCCGAACGCGGGTGCCGAAGCGTCAATTCGGCCGCGTGGAGCGGCTGGCGGGCCAGGATCACCGGGTTTTGCCACGTCACCGCGATGTCCGGACGCAAGTCGCCCAACCGCAGCCGATGCACGCGCGCGTAGACCCGATCGACCAGAAGCGGATGCCCGGCGTGCGCCAGGTGGACCCGAATCTGGTGGCGCCGACCGGTCCGCGGCCGCATTTCGAGCAGCGCGGATTCGGTGAACGTCTCCAGGGTCTCGTAGTCGGTGTGGGCGGACTGCCCCGCCGGATCGACGCGGACCGACTCGCCCACCCGCCGCGTGTTCAGAAGCGGCTGGTCGTACGCCCCCGAAGGCGGCGCCGGATGCCCACGCACGATCGCCAGGTACACCTTGGAAACATCGCCGTCCTTGAACTCCTTCGCTAACCGCCGCGCCGACTCCGGGTGCCCCCGCGCCGCGATGACGACCCCGCTGGTATCGCGGTCGAGGCGGTGCACGAGCCGCGTGGACGGGCCAAAGCTCTCGCGCAGGATCAAGTCGAGCCCCTCGTCCTCGTGCCCTTCGCCAGGGTGCATGACGAGCCCGGGCGGCTTGTCCACAACGACGATGTCTTCGTCCTCGTACAGAACGGCGATGGATCGGGGGGGCGCGGGGGCCGGGCGCGCGACTTCGGGAATGCCCTTCGCGCGGCCTCGGCGAATGCGGCGCACCGCGTCCTCCCAATCGGGCAGCTCCAGATCGTCGCCCGTCTTCACGCGCAGCCCCGGGCGCGCGCGGTGGCCGTTGATCCGCGCCTTGCCCTCTTTCAAGTACTTCATGACAACCGCGCGGCTCAGCTTCGGGAACTTGGCCGCCAGAAAACGGTCGAGCCGCTCGCCGCCCTGCGTGACCTGCATCCTCATGCGTCCACTCCCAGTATGGCTGCCGTCGAACTCGTGCCCAGCCGGGACGCCCCCGCCGCAACCATCGCCTCGGCCTGTTCCCGCGTGCGAATGCCCGCCGACGCCTTGACCGGTCCGAACCTGGCCAGCGCCCGCACGTCATCTACGGTCGCCCCACGCGGCCCATAACCCGTGCAGGTTTTCAGGAAATCAACGCCCTCGTCCATGGACAGCCGCGCCGCCCGGTCGCGCTCGGCGTCGGTCAGATAGCCGGTTTCGAGAATGACCTTGAGGGTTCCCGGCGTACAGGAACGGACGGCGATGATTTCGCGCCGGATCGTGTTCCAGTCGCCGCTCTTGAGCGCCCCGAGGTTGATCACCATGTCGATCTCAGCGGCACCGTCGTCGCACGCGCTCGCGGCAGCCTGCGCCTTGGCCGGGCCGGGGATGGTCCCGAAAGGAAAGCCGGCGACGGTCACGATGGGTAGGTCGCTATCGGCGTGGTCTGCCAGGGTCGGCACCCAGAACGGCTGAACGCACACCGCGTGGCATTTCCACTTCGTCGCGTCTTCAAGTGCGCGCTCGACTTCGGCCTGCGTCGCGTCGGGCCGAAGGAGTGTGTGCTCAATACAGGCGGGTAGACCGGCGCCGGGATTCACCCGCGCCCCCCAGATCCCTTGCCTGCGGCCCCTACCGCTACCCCTACTTCTTCCGCTCTTTGTAGATCGTGTGGCGGCGAACCTTGGGGTTGTACTTCTTGAGCTCCAGCTTGTAGCCGGCGCGCGTGTTCTTCTGGGTCATGTAGGTGCGCTGTCCGGTCTCCGTGCATTCCATGATGACGTAGACGCGCGCTGCCTTGCTCTTTTTGGCCATGAGAACTCGGGATTAGACCATGCCGAGCCAGCGATCAGATCAGCTCAGCTCAGGCTTCGCCCGCTCGTTCGAGGAGCCAGTCGGCGAGCTCCTCGAGACGGGCGAAGTAGTCCTCGCCCGGGTGGTCGTTTTCGAGTTGGTCCTGGAGCAGCGCGATCGCGCCCTCCTGGTCGTCCGCGGCCCAGCGGCACTCCGCGATCCGGGGCCGGACCTGCCGGGGATCGGCGCCCGCCGCCAGAGCCGAGTCGTATGCCTGCTCGGCGCCGGCGGGGTCGGAAAGTCCGTGCTGGAGCAGCGCGCCGAGACCGAAGGCGGGCAGGAACGAGCGCTCGCCCGCGTCCATCGCCTCGCGGTACAGATCGGCCGCCTGCTCCAGATGCGCCGGATCCTGCCCCGAGTGGTAGTGGTGCACGCGCGCACGCTCGTACGCCGGACCGTTGCGGGCGGTGGTTTCGAGCCAGGTCGCCTGGAGTTCGCGGGCTTCTGACGTGTCGGCGAACAGGACGCGGAGCAGTTGGCCGGACGGGGTGAAGAGTTGGAGCCGGACTTCGGGCGGGCCGCCAAACGGCAAGTCAAGGACGGCGATATTCCCGTCGCTCAGGGTGGCGACATCGTACGGACCGTAGACCTGGCCGGGATCCTCCCCCGCATGCACCGACCAGCCGTCGAACGTGCCGTCTGCCGCGAGCCGCGCGACACCATACGCCTCGTGGTCCTCCTCGGTCTCCGGCGCCAGCAGGAGCAGCGCGCCCCCGAACCTGTCGCGCACGAGCCGCACGGGCCGCTTTATGTCCGGGTGCAGCTCGACATCACCGGCGTACTCGCCCGCGAGCGTGAAACGGCGAATCGCCCCGGCGTCGGTCTCCGCAGCCCAAATCTCGTCGCCGATGCGGGCGAGCCCCTGGACACGACGCCAGCCGCCGGGGCGCGGGATGGAACGCTCGTAGGCGCCGTCTTGCGAAAAGACCTGCAAGCCGTGGCGCGCGTACTCGCCGCCGCACGCCACGAACAGACGGTCTTCGCACGGCAAGACATCGCAGACCTCGCTCAAGACCCCTTCGTCATCCTGCGCGGGCAGCCCGGGGTTGGGCAATCGGCCGATGCGCCCGCGCGGGGTCCCGTCCAGCCCGAAACGGCGCAGGTACCGATGTTTGGAATCGGCCAGCAACAAGCCATCGGCACCATCCATGGCGCACGCGGCGATATGAACGTCGTCCGGCACAAACGGCGCCAGCCCGAACACCCGCAGGGCAGCCCCGGTGTCGGCGTCGAACGACACGACAGACCCCTGGACCGCCACAAAGTGGATCCGATCCGAAGCATCGATCGCCAGTCCGCCGAACATTCAGGCGATGGTACCGGATCGGGCGAGGGTCGCGCACGGCGAGCTTGCCGCGCCGGCACGAAGGGGCCAACACTGATCGGCTACTCGTCCGACGCGCGCGAATTCGGCTTGAACTTCGGGATGCCGCCGCAGATCGTGCTCGTCGCGCTGCTGAGCCCGCCGGCCTTGACCGGAACAAGGCCTGAGATCAACCCTCCGTGTCCCGAGCTATGGACGATTTTGTCGTGCCAAAGCACGCGGCCTGACGCGCGATCGACCAGGCGGGCGGACAGCTCAATCTTGAAATGGTTGCCCATGACGAAGTACCGGTGCGACGCGTCTTCCAGGAACACGGCCATCGTGGCATCGGCTCCGGGGTTGCCTAAACCCGCGAGACGCGTCGCCGACATCTGCTGGACCGCAAACGGATCCACATTCGCCAGCGTCGAACCCACGACTTCGTAGCCCCGCCGCTCCAGTTTCTTGATCAGTGGACGCCGAAGCCCCGACTCGAGATCGAGTTTGGTCGTGGGATCCGCACGCACGTCCTGAATCGGCAGCAACGCAATCGTACGGACCCCGGCCGCTGCGTAGTCGTCGGCCACATAAAGCGGTTTGTAGGTTGCACAGCCGCAAAACACAACGGCGGCGAGGAACATGCGGAATCGGGATCGGGTCATCATCGGCCTGCCTTCTCTTTGGAATTCGTGGAAAAAATGAGGTTGTTCACGGCCCTCTTGATCCGCTGAGCCGTGGGCGCGCCACGCCAGAGCACCTGCCGACGCCAGAGGCGCCGGCCATCCGCAGCGAAGACCACGATCGTCAGGATGGTCGTGTGGGTACTGGCCCAGATCTGTCCGGTGTTCGGGTTCCAGCCGCCACCGCGCCCGATCTTGCCCGTCAGCGCTGCCGCGCAGGTCACCCGGCCCGGACTCGATGAGGCCGGCGTGCTCCGAACCGTCTCGGCGAGCGTCAAGTGGATTGCCGAGTTGGGGGGACCGGCCACGGATTCAGCCGCGATCCCGAGTTCGTCAAGCCGCGCGAGCAGCGCGGTCCGCAACGCAGCGACCGCATCGGATGCGCGGTCGGTCTTCGGAGCGCGTCGGCCCGTGCGGACGTCCACGAACTCGGCATTCGGTTCGAACACCCGAATAGAGGCGACGCCCGGAAACTCGTCGGGACCGGCGCGCCCACGTTCCAGCACAACAGGCCGAGCCCCACATCCGAACAAGGAGGCGGCCACGAAGAGGATCGATGTCACTCGTTGCATTACGAGCCGGATCGTAGGTCCCGTGAACGCTGTCAAGTCGGTTGGTGTGCGGATGCGCGCACGCAGCCGGCCGCTCGCGTAACGGGCGGGCCCAACGAGTCGGCCGTGTGAGTTTGGATCCTCTATTCGCCGTCGCGCGCTTGGGGCGCCCGCGGGTTATTCTCACACCTCATGCAGGCGGTGCTCTTCGATATGGATGGGACGCTGGTCGATACCATCGGGCGTTGGGTCGGGGCTTATCTCGCGTCGTTGGCCGACTACGGCATCGTCTGGACCGAGGCCGAGTTCCTGGAACGGGTCTACGCGCCGAATCGGCCGATGCTCGTGGTCCTTGCCGAGTTGGGGATCGACGACACCGAGACCTTTCGCACGCGCCGGGACGACCACTATTGCGAGCTGCTTCGGGGTGCCGAGCTCTGGCTGCCGGGCGCGCGCGAGGTGCTCTTGCGCATGCGTCCACGCAAGGTCGGCATCGTTACTACGGCATGGCGCCGGTACTACGACGTAATCGATCAAGCGCACGGCCTGACCACACTCGTCGATACGGTGGTGACCATCGACGCGGCTCCCGGTCGCGGCAAGCCCGACCCGTTGACACTGCTCATGGGCGCCCGAGAGCTTGGCGTGGCACCTGAGGACTGCCTGTACGTCGGGGACCAACCGTTCGACGTCGCGGGCGCCCGCAACGCCGGCATGAAGAGCTGTCTCGTGCCTCAAGCGCACACCCCCGACGGGATCGAGGCGGACTTGGTCCTCGCGTCGCTGGAAGAGTTAACGTAGGCCGCGCACGCGGCGGACCTGGCGGGCGAACTTCGCCCCGTACTCTTCCTCGATGCTGTCCAACGGCGGCTCGGTCGCGTCGATGACGTGCTCCGGGCCGAAGACCACGCGATCGCCCTTCCAGATCGGCCCATCCGCCTGTTCGACGAAAGCGGGCGTGTTGGCAAGCGCACCGGAGTAGGACTCACCCCCGCCGCCGATCACGACGACCCACATCCGTTCGACATCTCCCGTTGCGAAAACGAACAGGAGCTGCGCCGCGTCCCCCAAGCGCAGGCCCTTGCGAACGTGGCGAGGGGGAATCTGAAACGTCTTCGGATGGGCTTCGTGGCGCGCCTCGCCCGATTCGAGCTTCCAGCCGGACGACGGGGACTCGCTGTTAGCCACGGCCAGCTCCGAAGATCCGGAGCAACTCGTCGGCGAGTTGCGCGGGCGGGCGTTCGCCGGTCATCGCGGCGCGTTCTGCTTCGGCGAGGCGCGTCTGCACTTCGGGGTGGTTCTTGAACGCTTCGCGGAGCCGTTCGTCGATCAGGCTCCAGAGCCACCTTTTGCGCTGGCTCTTGCGGCGGCCTTCGATATCGACCGCTTCTTGGTGCTCTTCGACGGTTTGCCACAGCTCGTCGAGGCCTGCGCCCGTCTTCGCGCTGATGGTCATCGCGCGTGGCTTCCAGTTCTTGTTGCGGGGGCGGAGGTAGTGCAACGCAGCGGCGTAGTCCGCGCACGCAGCTTTGGCGGCGGTCGCGCCGTCGCCGTCCGCCTTGTTGACCGCGATCAGGTCGGCGACCTCGACGATGCCGCGCTTGATGCCCTGTAGTTCATCGCCCGCGCCGGGGAGCATCAGCAGACAGAAGAAATCCACCATGTCGGCAACCACGGTCTCGGACTGGCCGACGCCCATGGTCTCGACCAGCACGATGTCGAAGCCCGCGGCTTCACACATGAGCATCGACTCGCGCGTGCGTCGGGCGACGCCGCCGAGGCTCTGCGCGCTCGGGCTCGGCCGGATGTAGGCTGCGTCGTGTTGCGCGAGCTGGTCCATGCGGCTCTTGTCGCCCAAAATGCTGCCGCCGGACACGCTGCTCGACGGATCGACCGCCAGGACAGCGACGCGATGGCCCTCGCCAACGAGCTTGAGGCCCAAAGCCTCGATGAACGTGCTCTTGCCCACCCCGGGCACACCGGAGATGCCTACGCGCACCGCGCCATCGGTATCGGGTAGCAACCGCTGCAGGAGTTCCTGGGCCTGGTCCCGTTGCTGCGAGGACGTGCTCTCGATCAGCGTGATCGCGCGCGCCAGCACCGCGCGCTCACCCGCGCGCACGCCATCGACGTACGAATCGATCGGCGGCGTCATAACTCCAACAGGTCCAGCACGTCGCCCGCCGCGTCCGCGATGACCGTACCCGGGCCGAAGATCGCAACCGCACCGGCAGCGCGCAACGCGTCGTGATCCTGCGGCGGCACGACGCCGCCCACAACAACGAGGATGTCGCCGCGGCCCAGACGTTCGAGTTCGGTGCGCAACTCCGGCACCAGCGTCAGGTGCCCGGCCGCGAGCGAGCTGACGCCCACGACGTGCACGTCGTTTTCCGCGGCCTGGCGCGCGGTCTCGCCGGGGGTTTGAAACAGCGAACCGATATCGACGTCGAAGCCGAGGTCGGCGAACGCGGAGGCGATCACTTTTTGGCCGCGGTCGTGCCCATCCTGGCCCATCTTCGCCACGAGCAACCGAGGTCGCCGTCCGTTTGCTGTCTCGAAACGCTCTACGCGCGTCCGGATCCGTTCGACCGCATCGCCGTCCATTTCCGCACTGTACACTCCCGTCACCGCACGAACCGTCGCCCGATGCCGCCCCCAGACCCCCTCCAGTGCCGCCGACATCTCGCCGACGGTCGCCATCGCCCGCGCCGCCGCCACCGCCCAAGCCAACAAGTTGCCCTCGCCGCTCTCCGCGCACAACGACAATCCGTCCAGCGCCGCGGTCACGGAAGCGTCGTTCCGCGTCGAACGCAAGTGCGTCAGCCGCGCGACCTGCGCCGCCCGCACCTTCTCGTTGTCTACCGTCAGAACGTCTACCGGATCCTCAACCGCGGGCCGATACCGGTTCACGCCGACGATCACCTGGCGCCCGGAATCGATGCGCGCCTGCGCGCGTGCCGCGGCCTCCTCGATGCGCAGCTTGGGCAGCCCCGACTCGATCGCGCGTGTCATGCCGCCGAGCTCGTCGATTTCGGCCACGTGCGCCGCCGCCCGCGCCTCCAGGTCCGCCGTCAGCCGTTCGACGTAGTAGCTGCCGCCCCACGGATCGACGTGCGAGCACAGCCCGGCCTCATGCTGGAGCTGGAGCTGCGTGTTGCGCGCGATCCGCGCCGAGACATCCGTCGGCAGCGCGAGCGCCTCGTCGAACGAGTTCGTGTGCAGCGACTGCGTGCCGCCGAATGTCGCCGCCATCGCCTCGACGCACGTGCGGACGATGTTGTTGTACGGATCCTGCGCCGTCAACGACCAGCCCGATGTCTGGCAATGGGTCCGCAACATCAGCGATTTCGGATCGGACGGCGAGAACCGCTCGCCCATCCACGTCGCCCAGAGCCGTCGCGCCGCGCGCAGCTTCGCGATCTCCATGAAAAAGTCCATGCCGGTCGCGAAGAAAAACGAAATGCGCGGCGCGAACGCATCGACCGCCAGCCCCGCGTCAACCCCGGCGCGCACGTACTCGAGCCCATCCGCCAGCGTGTACGCCAGCTCGAGATCGCACGTCGCGCCGGCCTCCTGCATGTGGTAGCCGGAAACGGAAATCGAATTGAAACGCGGCATGTTCGCCGACGTGAACCGGAAAATGTCCGCCACGATCCGCATCGACGCCGCCGGCGGATAGATGTACGTGTTGCGGACCATGAACTCCTTCAACACGTCGTTTTGAATCGTCCCGCGCAACTTCGCCGGCTCGACCCCCTGCTCCTCCGCCGCCACGATGTAGAGCGCAAGAATCGGCAGCACGGCACCGTTCATGGTCATCGACACGCTCATCTCGTCGAGCGGAATCCCATCAAACAGGATGCGCATGTCGAGCAGCGAGTCGATCGCCACCCCCGCCATGCCGACGTCACCCTTCACGCGCGGATGGTCCGAATCGTAGCCGCGGTGCGTCGCCAGATCGAAGGCGATCGACAACCCCTTCTGCCCCGCCTCCAGGTTGCGCCGGTAAAACGCGTTCGACTCCTCCGCGGTCGAAAACCCCGCGTACTGCCGAATCGTCCACGGCCGCTGCATGTACATCGTCGGGTACGGCCCGCGCAAGAACGGCGGCTGCCCGGCGGACTGATCCACGTCGAGTTCTTCGATGTGTGAAGCCGAGTAAAGCGTACGGACGGCGATGCCCTCGGGGGTCTGGGAGACGTCGCCGTCCGTTTGCTGTCTCCGGGGTGTGATCGCCAGGATGTCGTCGATGGGCGGCAGCTTCACGGTGCTTCCCCCTCCTGAGCTAGTTTCTCCAGCGTCGCCACGACGTCGCAACCGCGAAAAATCGAGGCGCCGAGACCCGGCAGCTCGACCTGTCCGGCCAGCACGATCTTGCGCGCGCCGGCGGCCCGGAGTTCCTCGACCTGTGCGGGTGTGTAGGCAGCGTCGGCACCACAGAGGCACGCGACCGCGTCCTTCGGGTCGTCGACGAATTCGGCGCCGCTGATCCGAAAGAAGTTGCGCGCGAAATCGAGGCGGGGCTTGTGCTCGCGCAGCGGACCGAGCGTGCGCAAATGCACGCGCAGGGGCGGGTGGTCCCGCAGCGCCTCGAACTCGCGCGCGTCGCGCAGGCCGTCTTCCGGCGGTGCGGGAGCGCGTTCGAGTAGCGGCGTGGTATCGGGGAACTCGCTGACGCCGGTGATCGGCAGCTTGCGCGTGCGCAGCCGCTGGTCGCGATGGGCCTGATAGTGCTCGTCGAGAGTGAACGTTTCGAGTCCGCCGTGGTCCTCGATACGGCGCAGATGCGCCCAGGCCAAGAGCACGAGCTCTCGGGCACGGCTCTCGATGGCCGGCGCGCCGCCCGCGGGATCGGCCACGCGCCCGAGGTGCGCTTCCTGGTGCAGGATCGAGTGCGTGTTGCGCGCGAGCCGGCGGCCCCGTTCGGACGGCTCCCCCAGCGCGGTGTCAAACGGCAGGACCGTGATGACATCGGCGCCGGCGATCCCCGCGGCCAGCGCCTGCGTCGTCGCCCGCATCACGTTGACGTGCGGATCGGCCTTGGTCAGCGTGCGCCACGACGTGACCGAGTGCACGAACGCCGGCGATTGTTCCCCTGGGTCATCCTGCCGTTGGCAGATACCGGCGTGCAGGAGCCGCAGCGCCTTGATCTTCGCGATGCCATCGACGATGCGCCGCTCGCCTTCGAGGCGATACGTGACGTGACGCTTCGCGGCCTCGTCGCCCATCGCCCGGCACACGTGCAGAAAACCCGCCAGCGCCACGGCGATCTCCAGTTCCGGCGGCGCGCCGCGGCGATGTTCCGGAGCCGTCGAGACCGTGACCGCGCGGCCATCGAAGTCCGCGAGCT
This sequence comes from Planctomycetota bacterium, assembly GCA_021776735.1. Taxonomy (GTDB): domain Bacteria; phylum Planctomycetota; class PLA2; order PLA2; family PLA2; genus JAJFFH01. The sequence continues at coordinate 62,897 of JAJFFH010000057.1, forward strand.
TCGCGAGCTCCTCGGACGAGACCTCGCGCGGATCCGCGCCAAGCACGCAGTCCTTCGGCGCCCATTGCGCAACAGCAAGGGCGTCCGCACCGGGCTCGAGCAGCACCAACGTCTCCGGCACCGGGTCGAATCGCGTCGCTCTGCGTACCCACGCCGCGTCCATGCCGTTGTCGCGGTCTTCGGCCAAGAGTGCGGCGTCGGGTGCGTGGTACAGCGGCGCCTTTTTCCAGGCGTTGGCGGCGCCCCCGCCCCCCCCGATACCACCGTTTCTGGTCGGACCGGTGCCCACTACATGTTCCGGCGGTACTGACCGCCGACCTGGTAGAGCGCTTGCGAGATCTGGCCCAGCGAACACGTCTTGCACGCCTCGAGCAGCCGCTCGAAGACGTTGCCGTTTTGGACGGCGGTCTCCCGGAGGGCTCGCAGCGCGTCCGGCGTCGAGGCGCGGTTGCGCTCGTGGAACGCGCGTAGCGATCCGATCGCGTAGTCCTTTTCCTCCTGCGTAGAGCGGATCACTTCGTCGGGGACGATCGTCGGCGAGCCGTGTTCGTCGAGGAAAGTGTTGACGCCGACGATCGGCAGCTTGCCGCTGTGCTTGAGCGACTCGTAGTAGTGCGACTCGTCCTGGATGCGACCGCGCTGGTACATGCGCTCCATCGCGCCGAGCACGCCGCCGCGCTCCGAAAGCGAACGGAACTCCTTGAGCACCGCTTGTTCGACGAGGTCGGTCAGCTCCTCGATGACGAAAGCCCCCTGGAGCGGGTTTTCGTTTATCGAGAGGCCGAGTTCCTTGTTGATGATGTGCTGGATCGCCATCGCGCGGCGCACCGACTCCTCGGTCGGGGTCGTGATCGCCTCGTCGTAGGCGTTGGTGTGCAGCGAGTTGCAGTTGTCGTAGAGCGCGTACAGCGCCTGCAGCGTCGTGCGGATGTCGTTGAACGCGATTTCTTGCGCGTGGAGGCTGCGGCCGCTGGTCTGGATGTGGTACTTGAGCTTTTGCGAGCGCTCGTTGCCGCCGTATTTGCGCTTGACCGCCTTGGCCCAGATGCGCCGCGCGACCCGACCGATGACGCAGTACTCCGGATCGAGCCCGTTGCTAAAGAAAAACGACAGGTTCGGCGCGAAGTCGTCGATGGACATGCCCCGCGAGAGGTAGTACTCGACGTAGGTCAAGCCGTTCGCCAGCGTGAACGCGACCTGCGTGATCGGGTTCGCGCCGGCCTCGGCGATGTGGTACCCGGAAATCGACACGGAGTAGAAGTTGCGCACCCCGTGGTCGATGAAGTGCTGCTGGATATCGCCCATCATCCGCAGCGCGAACTCGGTCGAGAAGATGCAGGTGTTTTGGGCCTGGTCCTCCTTGAGGATGTCGGCCTGCACCGTGCCGCGCACCGCCTTGAGCGTGCCGGCCTTGATCTTTTCGTAGACCTCGCGGGGCAACACCTCGTCGCCCGAGACGCCGAGCAGCATGAGCCCGAGCCCGTCGTTGCCCTCGGGCAGTTCGCCCTGGTAGCGAGGCCGCGGCACGCCCTTTTCTTCGAAGATCGCCGCGAGGTCTTTCTCGACCTGCGCGGTCAGCCCGTGCTCCTTGATATAGAGCTCGCACTGCTGGTCGATCGCCGCGTTCAGGAAGAACCCGAGCACCATCGGCGCGGGCCCGTTGATCGTCATGGAGACCGACGTCGTCGGCTTGCAGAGATCAAAGCCCGAGTAGAGCTTCTTGGCGTCGTCGACCGTCGCGATGGACACGCCGGAGTTGCCGATCTTGCCGTAGATGTCGGGGCGCTCGTCCGGATCCTCGCCGTACAGCGTCACTGAATCGAACGCGGTCGAGAGCCGCGCCGCCGGCTGGCCGCGCGAGACGTAATGAAAGCGCTTGTTGGTGCGCTCGGGACCGCCCTCGCCGGCAAACATGCGCGCCGGATCCTCGCCCTTGCGCTTGAGCGGAAACACGCCCGCCGCATAGGGAAACGAGCCGGGCAGGTTTTCGGTCAGGAGCCAGCGCAGGATGTCGCCCCAGTCGCGATAGCGCGGGAGCGCGACCTTGGGGATCATCAGGTGCGACAGCGATTCCGTGTACAGCGGCTGCTCGATCGTCTTGCCACGTACCTGATAGCTGTAGTTCTCGGCGTTGTAGCGCTCGACCAGGGCGGGCCAACCGCGCAGGAGGTCGCGACACTCGTGATGCAGCTGCCCCAGCAGCTCGCGATAGCGCACGTCCAGGACATCGCCCGCCGTCGCCCCTTCGGGGCTATGGCGCGGCAGGCCCGTCGCTCCTGACGTTTCCGGAAGCTCCGGCAGGACCTCGTCGGAAACCGGCGTGTCCGCAAGCTCGTGCAACGCGCCCTGCAGGCGGTAGAGGCGGCGTGCGAGCGTGCACTGCTCCTCCACGAACGTGTCGTACTGCTCGCTGCTCTCGACGATCTCCGCGAGATAGCGGACGCGCGCGGGCGGAATGACGAAGTGTTTCGCGCCGTCCCCCGGGCCCCCTGTCTTGTTGGTCGCGCGTCCCAGCTTGCCCATCAACATCGCGTAGAGCGCGTTCATGCCGGGGTCGTTGAACTGCGACGCGACGGTGCCGAGGATCGGCAGGTCGTCGTCCGCGGTCTCGAACTGGTTTAGGTTGCGCCGGTACTGCTTGCGCACGTCGCGCAGCGCGTCGAGCGAGCCGCGCTTGTCGAACTTGTTGATCGCGATCACGTCCGCGAAATCGAGCATGTCGATTTTTTCGAGCTGTGTCGCGGCGCCGTACTCCGCGGTCATCACGTACAGCGCGATGTCGGAGTGGTCGGTGATCTCGGTGTCGGACTGGCCGATGCCCGAGGTCTCTACGATGATGAGATCGAACTGCGCCGCCTTGCACAGGTCGATCGCCTTTTGCACGTGCCGGCTCATCGCGAGGTTGCTCTGCCGCGTGGCGAGCGAGCGCATGTAGACGCGCGGATCGTGGATCGCGTTCATCCGGATGCGATCGCCAAGCAGCGCGCCGCCCGACTTGCGCTTGGACGGATCGACCGACAACACGGCGATCGTGCGATCGTCGGAATCCAGCAGGTAACGCCGGACGAGTTCATCGACGAGCGATGACTTGCCCGCGCCACCCGGACCGGTAACGCCAAGGACGGCGATGTCTTGGGCCGCCGCCCGCTCCTTGATCTTCTCGAAGACCTCGTCGGACTCGTCCGGGTGGTTCTCCGCGGCTGTGATCAGCCGACCGAGCTGCTGCGCGTCGCGCTCTTGGAGTCCGGCGAGCCCGGTGTCGTCGAACGGCGGCGCGATCGTCGGGAAATCGCACTGCTCGAGGACATCGTTGATCATCCCCTGCAAGCCGAGGCGCCGGCCGTCGTCCGGGGAATAGATGCGGGCGATGCCGTAGCGGTGCAGCTCCTCGGCCTCTTCGGGCAGGATCGTGCCCCCGCCCCCCCCAAACACCTTGATCGACGCCCCCCGTTCCTCCAGCAGGTCATGCATGTACTTGAGGAACTCGACGTGGCCGCCCTGATACGACGTGATGGCGATGCCCTGCACGTCCTCCTGGATGGCGCACTCGACGATCTCGCCGACGGAGCGGTTGTGGCCGAGGTGGATGACCTCCGCGCCGGACGACTGGAGCAGCCGCCGCATGATGTTGATGGCGGCGTCGTGCCCGTCAAACAACGAAGCGGCCGTCACGAGACGGACGTGGTGCCGGGGCTTGTACGGCTGCGGAGCGGCGCGCTGCATGGTGAACGAAAGCGACCAGTGGAACCCGGAAGTATACGGCGAACCGCGCGAAATCATGCATTCGAGCGGGGTTTCGGGGATATATGGGAGTCCCGGACTGGGGCGAACGGTTAGAGTTTCGGGGAGCCCCAGCCATGGAACTAGTAGCGCCGAACAACATCGATCTGGACGAGGAGACCCGCGCGTTGGTGGCGACTGTCCACGCGATGGCCCGCAGGGTCGAAGCGGCATACACGCTGCCGCCCGACGTCGTTCGACGAATCAAGGAGGGATTGCTGGGCGAAACCGTCTACGCCAGCAATGCTCTCGAAGGCAGCACGCTTGATCTCCGGGAGACGGTGGCGATCCTCCGGCAGGGTGTTTCCGGCAGTGCTCGCAAGCGCGAGGCAGCCGAGGCGCACAACCTCGGCGAAGCGGTGCGGCTCATCACGAGTTGGATCGACGCCGGTACCGGGTGCCACCAATCCGGCCGGCTTTGCGAGATTCACGGCATCCTGCTGCGCGACATCGATGACCAATGGGCCGGCCGGTATCGCGCCACGCGCGTCATGATCCGTGGCGCCGTGCACCAACCGCCCCGCGAAAACGAGGTTGCGGCGTTGGTGGAGCAGACGATGGCCGCCAGCGCGCCGGCAGGAACGGACACCGACCCGATCGTCTTGGCAGCGTGGGCGCACTGGGCGATCGCGAGGATCCACCCGTTCGTGGATGGAAACGGTCGCATGGCGCGACTCTGGCAGGATCTGATCCTGGTCCAAGGCGGGCTGGTCGGCGGCGTGATCCGCCCGGAACACCGCCCCGAATATCTCGAAGCGCTCGCCGCCGCCGATGAAGGCGAGTTCACCCCCCTCGTGTCCCTCGTGGCGCAACGGGTCGCGGCCACCCTGGCCCGCTACGAAGCCGCGAGCCTGAGACCCGCGCGCGTGTGCACTGACCGGGCCGCCGTCAAGGCGTGGCTGGACGCCGAGCGCGCGCAAGGCAAGACCATCGTCTTCGCCTGCGGCTGTTTCGAACTGTTGCACGTAGGCCACGTCCGGTACCTGAACGGCGCCCGGGAAGAGGGCGACGTGCTGGTCCTGGCGGTGAATACGGACGAATCGATCGCCCGCATCAAGCCCGGCCGCCGCCCCGTCAACCCCGACCACGAACGCTTCGAACTCCTCGCCGCCCTGCGCGCCGTGGACGTCGTCATCCCGCTGCCGGAATCAACGCCGGTCGAGCTGATCCGCTATCTCAAGCCCGAGGTCCACACGAAGGGCACCGATTACACGCCCGAAATGATCCCGGAACGCGAAGTCGTAGAGAGCTACGGCGGCCGCGTGGCCATCGTCGGCGACCCGAAGGAGCACTCGACGACAGAGATGCTCCGCGCCATTCGCGACGAGAACGAAAACGAACCGGACCCAGCGGAAGCGTAGGGCGTTCGAAAAACAGCAAACGGACGGCGATGCGCACCGTGGCGTCACGCGGTTTCGACAATTCAGTCTACGAGATCTGGGCGCGGCCCCATCCGCTAATCCTGCACTGGGTTATCAATCCCGTTGAACGAGTCAGCGACCGCGGGACTATCGAGAGCAGACCCGCCGGCGGCTAAGCCGCGCCGCGTCCAGCCGTCCCGCACGCCCAGGGACCGCTCAACGGTCTGAATCGCACGCACCGGGAAGGTCGCCCGCCCGGCTGGAAAAGCCGCCGAAGGCGGATTCTTCAAAGGAAGAAGTCAGGCTCCGCCGGCGCGGCCGCGGGTTTCAGTGTTTCCAGCTTGCCCGGGTTGGCGATCAGGTCTTCCAGCCACCAGTTGACGTGGTTGTACAGGCACGTTACTTCGCGGCATTCGTGGTGGGCGTCGAAGGTCTGGATCAGGCCCGCGGTCGTGTTGCGGGTCTGGTCGTACTCTGCCGTCCTGGCGTAGGCGTCTTTCGGGCCGACCTTGCCGTGCGGTTGGTTTCTGTAGACCGGGCAGTTGTACATGCCGAGCGGACTCAGCACCTGCCGGAAGAACTGCATATGGCATTGGTGCGGCTGCTGCGAATAGTCCTTATGGCTTCGGTTTTGGAGCACCTTTAGATTCGTCGCCTCGTAGATGCGGAAGGTATCGGTCTCAAGCTTCTTGGCTTCCGCGACGCCCTGGGCGATCTTTTCGCGGATGTGGTCGAAGCCGTCGTCGGTCTCGCGCAGATCGACGATCTCGGCGTTGTTATCCGGCGCGCGGGTCAGGAACGGCTTGTAGGCAATGTAGTCGAAACCGTATTCGCGCGCGCGGCGGGCGCCGTCCACCATCTCGTGGATGTTGGGGACGATCTTCTCGTCGTTGATGAACGCGCCCTTCCAGGTCACGATGAACGAGAAGCCGAGCTGGAACGGGCGCTCGACACTCTTGAGGTCGCGCACGCCCTCGCAAATCTCGTCGAGCGTGATGCCCTTGCCCTTGGGCTTGTGCATCGCCTGAAACGTCGGGTCGCTTGCCGAATCGAGCGAAAGCCGAACCCAGTCGCCCCCCTCCAGCGCGTCCGCGACCGCAGCGATCTTCTTCATGCCCGAGCCGTTCGAAACGACCGCGATCTGAAGGCCGAGTTCCTTCATGTACAAGACGGACTCGACGAACTTCGGGTAGACGGTCGGCTCGCCGCCGCCGATGACGATGACGGACCGGAGTCCCTTGTCGCGCATCAGCTTCATGCTGTCCATCAGCCGGTCGTGGTCGTACTTGATCCCCGTGTTGAGGATGTCCATGTCCACACAGTGGTCGCAGGCGAAGTTGCACGCGGTCGTGATGTCGAGGTTGATCGAGACCGGCGCGAAGTCCGGCGCGGAAACATCGCCGTCCGTCAGCTGTCCCTGCTGCTGTTCGCCCAGCGTCCCGCGCATGCGCGCCTGCCAAAGAACGTACTCCTTGATCTTGGGCAGCGTCGATTCCTGGAGCAGCTTGCTCGCGAAGTCGTGGATGCCCGACAGCTCGACGTGCTTTTGGCCGCCCGTCGGCGAAACGGGGCCGGAAGTGTCCGTGCTCATATGCCTACCCTACCGTCCCGCACGCCCCAACCAGCGTTTCGAGGTGCGTCTGGCCCGCGGCGAGGCGCGCGCGGTCGGTTCGAGCACCCATCTGCGCGCGACGGACAAAGGCGGCGACAACGAGCGACAGGGGATCGGGCAGCGCGATCTCGCGGCCGTCGTCCGCGACCAGGAACTGGTGGTACGCGGGCAACTCGACGCGGCGGCGGGCGAGGAGGCCGTCGATCACGAGTTGGGCGGGGCGCGGGGGCTCCGGGCTGTGAACCAGGGTCAGCCGCGATCGAGTCGTGCCCGCGCTGAAGTGGTAGTCGAAACGCAAGTCGAGGTCGGGGGCGCCGCCACGATCCACCTGCACGTTCTCGATCCAGCCGGGGCCGCACAGTACCCAGAGCAGGCTCAGCGGGTGCGGGGCGGCGTCGAGAACCGCCGCCGCTCCCTGCGTGATCGGGCCCAGCTTCATCGCGAACGTCGCCGGCGGCAGGGCCGCTTGCGGGTACAGCTTCAAGAACGCGGGCAACACGGTCGGCCACTGCGTGAGCACGTCGAGCAGGCGATCGTCGAACCGGTCCGCGAGCTCGAGCGCGACGGTCCGCAGATCCCCGGCACCGGGCTGCCAAAACAGCGGCTTCTCGCCCAGGCAGTGGCATCCCGCGTCCGCCGCCGCCCCCACATGATCCAGGTGAAAACGATACGGCGAACAGACCACGACGAGGTCGGGTGTCTCGGCGGCGAGTGCGGCCCTCACGTCGTCATAGCCCGCGGCCCCATGCTCTCGCTCCGCCGCGGCCGCGCTCTCCGGCGACGACGCCACGACCCCGGTCACGTCCACCCGCGCCGCGCGCAACGCGCGTACGACGAACGGCCCGGTCCCCTGACGCGTCCGGCGCGCCCCCACGACAACGGCTTTCACGCCGAAGAGCATAGCGAAAGCGGGATGGACGCACCTACCCCGTCTTTGGTAGCTTCGGGAACGAGCGGTCGCTGAGGAGAACACGAAGATGATGGACTTCATCCAGAAAGCGACGACCGAGTTCGGGATCGACGCGGGGGCGGCCAAGTCCGCGGCCGGCGGCATCCTGAACATGGTCAAGGACAACGCGGACAAGGCGGATTTCGGCTCCTTGATGGACAAGATGCCGGATCTCAAGAGTGTGATGACGGGGGGCGCGGGGGCAGGCGGCGGTGTCGGCGGACTGCTCGGCAAGGTCGGCGGCATGCTGGGCGGCGGCGCGGGCAGTGCCCTGTCGGTCGCCGGCGTGTTCGAAAAGTCCGGGCTCTCGATGGACAAGGCGGGCGGATTCGTGTCGATGCCGTTCGGCTGGATCAAGGGCAAGGTCGGCGGCGATCTCGTCGGCCGCTTGCTGGGCAGCGTCCCGCAACTCAAATCGCTCATCGACTAGCGCGCCCGGAACGCACCGGTTATCCGCAGTAGGCAAACAACCATGCGCACCGACTTCGAAAAACTAGGCGCGTTCTACCTCGGGCGGGAACACGATCCCACCCGAGGCACGCGCGACGAACTCCTGCTCTACGACGCGAAGGATCTCACGACCCACGCGGTCTGCGTCGGAATGACCGGCAGCGGCAAGACGGGGCTGTGCGTCACGCTGCTCGAGGAGGCGGCGATCGACGGCATCCCGTCGCTGGTCGTCGATCTCAAGGGCGACCTCACCAACCTGCTGCTCACGTTTCCCGAACTGCGCCCGGCCGACTTCAGGCCGTGGGTCGATCCCGGCGAAGCGGCCCGCAAGGGCGCAACACGAGACGAGCACGCACGCGCCACGGCCGCGCTGTGGCGCAAGGGCCTCGCCGAATGGGGCCAGGACGGAGAGCGCATCCGCCGCCTCCGTGAAGCGGCGGAATTCGCGATCTATACCCCCGGCAGCGACGCCGCCCGCCCGCTCACCGTCCTCAAGTCGTTCAACGCGCCGCCGCGCGCAGTGCTCGAAGACGCCGACGCCTTTCGCGAACGCGTCGGGTCCGCCGTGTCGGGCCTGCTCGCCTTGCTCGGCATCCCCGCCGACCCGGTGCGCAGCCGCGAACACATCTTGTTGTCGACCATCCTCCAGCACGCGTGGCGCGCCGGAAAAAACCTCGACATCGGCACGCTGATCCAGCAAATCCAGGCGCCGCCCATCGACAGGATCGGCGTGATGGATCTCGAAACGGTGTATCCGGCCGGCGACCGGTTCGCCCTCGCCATGAGCCTGAACAACCTGCTCGGATCACCCGACTTCGCCGCGTGGATGCAGGGCGACCCGCTCGATATCCAAAGGCTGCTCTGGACTCCCACCGGCAAACCGCGCGTCGCGATCTTGTCGATCGCGCACCTGAGCGAAGCCGAGCGCATGTTCTTTATGACCATCCTCCTCAACGAGGTCGTCACCTGGATGCGCAGCCAACCCGGCACGTCGAGCCTGCGCGCGCTGCTCTACATCGACGAGGTCTTCGGCTACCTGCCCCCAATCGCCAATCCACCGAGCAAACGCCCGCTCCTGACCCTCCTGAAACAGGCGCGCGCCTACGGCCTCGGCGTCATCCTCGCCACGCAAAACCCGGTGGACCTGGACTACAAGGCACTCTCGAACGCGGGCACGTGGTTCCTCGGCCGCCTCCAGACCGAGCGCGACAAGCAACGCGTGCTCGACGGCCTCGAAGGCGCCTCGGCCACCGCAGGCGTCGTGTTCAATCGCGCGGAAACCGAAGCGATCCTCTCCGGACTCAAGAGCCGCGTGTTCTTGATGAACAACGTCCACGAGAACGAGCCCGTGCTCTTTCACACCCGCTGGGCCATGTCGTACCTGCGCGGCCCGCTCACCCGCGCCCAGATTCGCACCTTGCACGAATCAACGCCGGTGACTTCGAGTGTAGGACCTCCGCAACGCAGCATACGGACGGCGATGCCTTCGGCGAGCGCGCCGGCACGCGCCGCTGCCGCCGCCGTGACTGGCGCCGCTCCCGCGCAAACAACGCCCGCGCAGCGCCCGGTCCTGCCCGCGGGCGTACCCGAGTTTTTCTTTCCCGGCGCCGCGGCGCGCTACCAGCCGATGCTGGCGGGCACCGCGGAGTTGCACTACGCCAACGCACGGCTCAAGGTGGACGAGTGGCAGCGCGTCGCGTGCGTCGTGCCGCTCCAAGGCGACGCCGCGGGCGACGTGTGGAGCGGCGCGCAAGACGTGCCGCCCGAAGAAATCGACCTGCAGAAGCAGCCGGCACCGGGTGCCGCGTTTGCGGACCTTCCGGCGCGCGCCGCGCGGCCGAAGTCGTACACCACGTGGGAGCGGCGCTTCAAGACGCATGTGTACCGCTCGTTCCCGCTCACGCTGCGACGCTGCAAGACGTACAAGCTCGTCTCGAAGCCGGACGAAATCGAAGGCGATTTTGTCGTGCGCGTGCGCGAGGCCGCGCGCGAAAAGCGGGACCTCGAGGTCGAAAAGCTCCGCAAACGCTTCGCGCCGAAGCTGCGGCGCCTCAAGGATCGCATCGACCGCGCGCAGGACAAGGTGCGCCGCGAGAAAGAGCAGCTGTCCGAAAAGAAGCGCTCAACGTGGCTGTCCGTCGGAGCCACGATCCTTGGTGCGGTCTTCGGGCGCAAGGCGGCGAGCGTCGGCACGGTCGGACGCGCCAGCACAACGATGCGCCGCGCGGGCAAGATCGGCAAGGAAAAGGGCGACGTCGCGTTTGCCAAGCAGCAGCTTGTGGAATTCGGGGAAGAGCTACAGCAGCTCGAACGCTCGTTCCAGGACGACGTCGAAACCAAGAAAAACATGTTCGACCCGACGGACGCCGAGATCGAGGAAGTCACGGTCAACCCCCGCAAGGGCGACATTTCGATCGGCCGCGTCGTCCTCGCGTGGGCCCCAGAGCAATAGGACCGGAGCAATAGGGACAATCATGAGCCGTCGTAAAAAGCCGGCATCGATTGTCGGCCTCATCGTCCTCGCGCTGATCGGCTACGCCGTCAAGCGCTGGATGCCGAAGTCCGGTTCACAGACATCGCCGTCCGGTCCCCACGGTACGACTCAGGACGGCAAGTCGGTCTTCGACGACGCGGTCAGGGCCAAGCGATCGAAGGTCTGGGGCACGTCGGAAGCCGTCGTGGTGAAAATGCTGCCGACGGACACGCGCGGCGACAAGCACCAGCAGTGGCTGGCGCGGCTGCCAAGCGGCCATGTCGTGAAGTTCGCGCACAACATCGACGTCGCGCCGACGGTGCCACTGCGAAAGGGCGACCGGTTCACCTTCCGCGGCCGTTTCGAATACAACATCAAGGGCGGCGTCGTGCACTGGACCCACCGCGACTCACGCGGCCGCCAGGGCGGCTGGATCGACTTCGACGGCAAGCGATACCGTTGAACGGCGCACGGGCACGGCTGGCCGACAATCGCCGCGCGGGTCCGGAATGACTGCGGTCCACGGAGACCAAGGACAAGGCGCCGTCGGGGCACCACCTCAAGACTCAACCCGCGCTGTCACCGAAGCCTCCGCGGATGAAGAAAGCACCATAACAGTCTTGACACTCAAGGCAACCGGTGCCACGCTGGTCCTACGCTCGCTAGGCCATACGTTACGAACGAAGGAGGCCGGGTCCCGATTGCTCCCCAAGACTACTGAAGGGCGCGCGTTCGCCCTGGCCGGCCTGTTTGTGATCGCCGTGCTGGTGGTGTTCGTCGTCCAAGGGCGGGCGCTGGCCTCGCCCTACGCGACTCCGTTCTGGGGTACCACTTCGGCTTCGCCTGAGAGCGCACTCTGCCAGGTATCAACGCTCTCGCGAGTATCGGAGGGAGCCGACTATGGCGCCTGCAAGAGCGGCTCGGGATGCGCCGCTCCCTGCGACGGTGTTGTCATCGACGTGCGAACCGGGGAACTCATGGTGGACTTCACGTTGTTCACCACGCCGGGCCTGGTCGGCGACAACATGTTTTCCGTGCGCTGGCGATCCATGCTGAGCGGCGCATCCCAATTCGGACGTCAAGCGCTGCCGAGCTGGGAGACAACGGCCGAGTATGTCGTCCTGAACTCATCGGATCCCAATGCCAACGGAGGGCACAAGCTTCTGGTGCGCCGCCCGAGCGGGCGCATCGACACGTTCGGCTGGAACGGAACCGGCTACGACAGCCCGCCCGATGCGTTGGAGACGCTCTCGAAGAACGTCGGCGGCGCATATGTACTCACCGACAAGTGGGGTCGATCGTTGCCCTCCGCGGCGGGGACATAACACACTACCGCAGGGTCGATTTTCGTCCGGAGAAGGATCGCAACCGCGTCGTGGTCAGGCGCTGGGACGTTTGCAGGGCCGCGCCGGGGATTCCGGATGCGCCCGGATTCAGGGCGGGTGTCGTCTTACGGGTCGCCACGATCAACCGGGCGAGCTTCCGCGTCCTCGTTCGGAGCCTGCGGGCGCTCTCGCGGGCACGAGTTCGCTGCACGGCGAAGGATGGGAAAGATACGGTCTTCGCCGTCACCGGAGACGGGCCCCGGCAGCACCCGTACGGGAGGATCCGAATCTCCGCCGGGAAGGCCGGCGTGACGGAGCTGCCGCTGGTCCTGACATCCTTCGGCCGGCTCCTGGTCGCGGATACCAGCAACCGCGCCGCCTTCGGCGGCCTTCTCTACGAGTATGCGGACACGACGCAAGCGAAGTGGGACTGGCGCGAAGGCAGCGCCGCGGAGCGACAGGGCGCCTCTGCCGCGCTCATGGCCTGGTTGAAGTCGGAGCCGCGCGGGTTTGGGTGGCGCTACGGCGTGATGGCACTCGGCGTAGTCGGGCCGCCCGGTTGCGAAGAGGGGCTTTCCGGGCTCGTGCCGGCGACGGTGGAGACGCGCGAGGCCATCAGAATCATCACGGTCCGGCGCCAATCCGACGCCAAGCGTCCAGCGCCCGACGATCTTGTTACCGCGTTCATGTCGACAGACCCCTGGATCAACAACTGGGCCGACACATTCGCCAAGAAGACGTTTGGAGCGAAGGGGTACGACAAGATCCTGAGGGCGGCCTTCGCGCGAGCGACGCCGGCGCAGAAAGAACACCAGCTCCAATATCTCGTCGAGGTGCCGCTACTTCGGGAGTTGGCTCGGGATGCGATCGACGACGAGGACGCAGGAGTTCGCGTCGAGGCGGCGCTCATCCTGGACGAGCGCGCCGTGCTGCGCAGCATCGCCGCGGATCGTTCGCTGCTCAAGACGCGGGACTTCGATGCGCGGCTGGACGCGATCTGGAGTCTTGGACACATCGTCGAAGACCGTCCAGACGACGCGGCATCGGACCAAGCGGTGCGCGCTCAGTTGCTGGCTCAATTGTTGGATCGCGGCGAAGACTCGCGGATCAGGAACGCCATTGCACGGATGATGGGCAACCGGCAATACGCTCCCGCCATCCCCGGCCTGATCGCGATCCTTGAGGGAAAACCGAAGCCGGTCTACCTGGGAGAGCCGCGGCAGAGCCTGATGTTTGCCGCGTTCGAGGATCCTCGTCTGGGGGCCGTCTACGCGCTGGGCGTGCTCCGCGCGCGCAAGGCGATCCCGGGCATGGTGAAGCTCCTCAAGGGCAAGCGAGTCGAGGAACTGGGACTGCGGAAGCATGTCGGACTGGCCTTGGCCCAGATCGGCGGCGAAGGCGTGCGGCCCGCGCTGGAGAGGGGGAGGGCCGGTGCCCTGGGGCCCGGCGAACAGCAGTGGTGGGACCTATGCCTGGCTCTGTACGACGCTATCGCCAACAGGGACATCAGGGCGACCTTGAAATACTCGCAAGGTTCGACTCGTGCGGTCGCCCGGCTATTGACCGACCTCTTCGATGCCGCGTCCATTGACCGAGCGTTCAAGGAGCAGCCGGGCCCGCGCTATTCGCGAGCCCTCGAGGAGGCGAGACGGCGCGCTCGCTAGAACTCGGCCAATCCAACGCGGGCTATCGCACGAGTTTCTTGTACTTGATGCGGGCGGGCTGGTCGAAGGGCTTGCCCGTGCGACGCTCGAACTCCGCGCTGTAGTCCTGGTAGTTGCCCTCGAACCAGTGCGCCGAGCTGTTGCCCTCGAACGAGAGCACGTGCGTCGCGATGCGATCGAGAAACCACCGGTCGTGCGAAATCACGACGGCGCATCCTGCAAACGAGAGCAACGCCTCTTCGAGCGCGCGCAGCGTATCGACGTCGAGGTCGTTGGTCGGTTCATCGAGCAACAACAGGTTGCCGCCGCTCTTGAGCAGCTTCGCGAGATGGACGCGGTTGCGCTCGCCGCCCGACAGGCTGCCGACCTTTTGCTGCTGGTCCTCGCCGCGGAAGTTGAACCAGGTGCAGTACGCGCGCGGATTGACCGTGCGGCTGCCGAACCGCAGCTCCTGCACGCCCTGGGCGATCTCCTCAAAGACCGTGGCGTCGGCGTCGAGCGCATCCCGCGACTGATCGACGTACGCCATCTTCACGGTCTCGCCGATCCTCAGCGTCCCCTCGTCGGGGTGTTCCTGGCCGGTCAGGATGCGAAACAACGTCGTCTTGCCGGCACCGTTCGCGCCGATCACGCCGACGATGCCGCCGGGCGGCAGCGAAAACGTCAGGTCGTCGAACAGCAGCGTTTCGCCGTACGCCTTGCGCAGCCCTTCCGCCACCACCACGGTGTCGCCGAGCCGCGGCGGCTTCGGAATCAGGATCTCGGCCGTGCGCAGCTTCTCCGACTCGTCCTCCGCAAGCATGTCCTCGTAACGCGAGACACGCGCCTTGCCCTTCGCCTGCCGGGCGCGCGGCGCCAGGTTGATCCACTCGAGCTCGCGTTGCAACGTACGCCGCCGGCGGTCCGACTGCTTTTCCTGACGCGCCAGCCGCTGCTCCTTTTGCGACAGCCACGACGAGTAGTTCCCCTCCCACGGGATGCCGTACCCGCGGTCGAGCTCGAGAATCCAGCCCGCAACGTTGTCCAGAAAGTAGCGGTCGTGCGTCACGGCAATGACCGTGCCCGGATAGTCGGCGAGGTGGTGCTCCAGCCATGCGACCGACGCCGCGTCGAGGTGGTTTGTCGGCTCGTCGAGCAACAGGATGTCCGGCTGCTGCAGGAGGAGCCGGCACAGCGCGACACGCCGCCGCTCGCCGCCGGACAGCCCCGCGACCTCCGCATCCCCCGGCGGCAATCGCAGCGCATCCATCGCGATGTCGAGCGTGCGATCGAGATCCCACGCGTTCGCCGCGTCGATGCGCTCCTGTAACTCGCCCTGCTCCCCGAGCAGCTTGTCCATCTCGTCCGGCGTCATGTCCTCGCCGAGCCGCTCCGAAATCGCGTCGAACTGCTCCAACAGCGCGCGCGTCTCGGCGATTCCGTCCTCGACATTGCCGCGCACATCCTTGTTCTCATCAAGCTGCGGCTCCTGCCGCAGATGCCCGACGCGCACGCCCGGCGCCGCCCACGCCTTGCCGTCGTAATCGCTGTCTTCGCCCGCCATGATGCGCAGCAGCGTGCTCTTGCCCGCGCCGTTCGCACCGAGGACGCCGATTTTCGCACCGGGAAAAAACGCGAGGTTGATCCCCCGCAAGACTTCGCGCCCGGACGCCAGGCGCTTGCGGAGATCTTCGATTTGGTAGATGAATTTCATCGGAAAAAAGCAGACGGACGGCGATGCTTGCGCGTCCGTGGCTCCGGATTCTACGGCAGCCGCAAGGTCGTCTCGACGGTCGTGCCCGCAACGACGCGGACGGTGACCGCGGCTTCGCCGCTCGTCGTCACCAGGCGGATCTCGAAGTCGCCCGGCGCGTGGTCGCGCAGCACGACGACACGCCCGCGCGGATTCCTGGGGCGCAGCGGAGTCCAGGTCGTGGACGAGCCCACGCGGCGCGCAAAAAACTCCCTCCTCCCCCGCGCCCCCGTAACCCGCACTCGGACATGTCCCGCCCGTTGAAGCCGCACGTTGTCCAGGTTTTCAAGAGCCCGCGAGATCGTGGCGTATCCGGGCTTCGCAAACGAAACGGGCCTGTCGAGAAACGCCGCCGAAACCCGCAGCTTATACCGGCCGTGCTGGTCCGTGATGGCACCCGCGCTCACGGAGACGCTGGGCAGCGGCACGCCGTTGCTGTCCGTGACGCGGCCCGCGACGTCGCGCGGAGGGCCGAGGGCAAGCGTGCCCAAGTCGAGAACATCGCCGTCCTTGGCCATCGCCTGTCTGTAGGTGCCGTGCGTGGACTTGCGGTCCCACACGCGCAGGACGATGTCGCCGGGGGCCACGCCCCGGATTTCGAACGTGCCTTCCGGATTGGTCAACAGCCGCGCGCTGTGGCCAAAGATGGCCAGAACGGCCCCGGCGACGGGCGCGCCGCCCGCATCGACGATCTTGCCGCGCAGTACCGCGCCGGCGACGAGTTCCACCACGACGGCGCCGCTCTCAGGGATTGCGAAGCGGCCTGTGCGCGGCGCGAAGTCTGCTGAGGTGGCCGTCAGCGTCACATGCGTCGCGTCGGGGTCGATCGCGATCGTCGCCTGGTCCGGCCCGCTCTGGCGTGAGCGCGCTGCCGCCGCTTGCACGCGGGCCTTGGCTCCCGGCGGGAGGGGCCGGCCGCCCGGCGCGCGCACGATCACCGTGATCTCGCGCAGCTTGCGCACCGTGATGCGGCGCGGCTCGGTGTCCAACGCGGCGATGGCCGTGACATCGAATCGATGGTGCCAGCCCTTGTGGATCACGAACGCCTCGACCTTCGTGCCGTCCGAAACCGCGAACGCGGACGTTGCACGGCCTTTCTTGTCGCTCTGGGTTCGGGCGCCGGTCACGCGCACGCCCGCTAGCGGTGTGCCCGATTCATCCACGAAGAGCCAGGTCACAAACGAGCGCGGACGGGCGACAAGTTCAAGACGCAGCGGTTCGGCGGGGACACTGATCTTGGCCCTTGCGCGGTGCGCCGGCGGCGGCGAGCGTTCGCCGGGCAACGCTTTCATGGCGCCGTGCGTGGCCTCGACGGTCGTAGCACCCGGCTTCAGACCGGTGACCTCGAAACGGCCCTGCGCGTCGGCAAAGACCGGCGAGGCCGGAGCGATGCGCACCGCCGCGCCCGCGGCAGGCGTGCTGTCCGGAAACACGACGACGCCCGCCTGCCTGACGGCGCGTCGCAAGACGATGCGAATGGCGTCGTCGCCGGGCTGTACGTCGCTCTTGTGCGGCAAGAAGGCGTCGCTGCCCGGGACGGTCAGGGTGCGAGCCCGCGGGCCGAGGCCGCCGAACGAGAACGCGCCGTCGTCGCCCGTCGTGTATCGCTCGTTCGGAAGCGGGCCGAGCGACAACTTGACGACCACGCCTTCGACCGCGTAGCCGGACTCGTCGACCACCATGCCGCGCAGCTTCACGCCAGGCTCCATGGTGATGCGCCGTCCGTGCGTGGGGTCACTCACCATGAGCGTCTTGAATCCGGGCGCGCGCAAAAGCACGCGGGCGAAGTCGTCGATGCGCAGGCGGAGTTGGCCGGACGCGTCGGCGGGCACGACATCTTGGGGCCAGCCGTCGTGCGGATGCGAATACACCAGCGCGGTTGCCCACCGAATCGGGCCGCCCTTGGGATCGACGGCGATGAGGGTGCATTCGCGGCCGGCCACGAGTTCGATTTCGTGTTCGCCCGGCTCCAGCACTTCGTACGCGGGCGCGTACCCGAGGCCGGTCACGCGCAGTCGAACGTCGCCGCGGCAATCGAACGCAAACCGGCCATTGCGATCGGTTGTCGCGCTCTGATCGGACGCGGTCAGGGTGGTGCGCAACGCCCCGGCGTCGGTGGCCGGATCGTCGAAGAGCTCGACCACGGCGCCGACAATCGGATCCCCGTCCTCGTCCATGACCAGCCCCAAGAGCCGGCCAAGAGGCTGAGCGCCGGCGCCCCCGCCCCCCCCTTTTGCTTTTTTGCCGTTCGGCGCACCCTCCGACGTCGAACACCCAGCCTGCGAACCAGCCCCACTGTTCCGCTCCGAGCGCGGGCCGGCCGCGCCGGTGGCCATGAAGTGCCAGACCAGCGCCCCGACGCCGGCGAGAACGAGCAACATCGCCGTCCGTCTCACGCCTCCGAGGATACGCCGAACCGCCCGCTCGCGGCCGGTTGACCGCCGACGCCCGAACGACCCTCCCGCGGCCGATGGTCGGCTCGCTGGCGGGTCGAAGCTGCAGTTTGGTCGGCCCTTTAGAGCCGGCGACGACCGCTCGCGGCCGGTTGACCGCCGACGCCCGAACGACCCTCCCGCGGCCGATGGTTGGCTCGCTGGCGGGTCGAAGCTGAAGTTTGGTCGGCCCTTTGGCAGCCCCTACCGAGCCAGGATCGAAAGGATGATTTTGACACTTCGGATTTTTTTGAAACCCGGGCGCCAAGCGGGATTTCGATGCTTGCGGAGCCGTTTCACGTGACACCGTTTCCGTCATGGTTGTATGCCGAGACCTTCCAGACGTGACGAGCCGGGCGCCTGGCACCACGTGATGAACCGCGGAGCTGCACGCCGACCGGTCTTTGAGTCCAAGAAAGACATGCGCATTTTTCTCTCGTTCCTCGCGCGCGCGGTCAGGCGCGGCGAGATCGAGGTGCACGCGTATTGCCTGATGATCAACCACTTCCATCTGCTGGTGCGAAGTCCGGTCGGTGAACTCTCAAGCGCCATGAAGCGCGTGACCAACGGCTTCGTGAGGTACTTCAATCGCCGCTATCGACGGGATGGAGCGCTCTTCCGCGGAAGGTTCCGGTCCAAGCGGGTGGACTCGATCACGTACCGGCGCACCGTCGTTCGCTACATCGACGACAACCCCGTCGTCGCCGGGATGGTCTTGGACGCGGCCAACTACCCCTGGTGCAGCCGTACGCACTACGCGCGCCCCAACGGCCCAATCTGGCTGCGGCGCAACTGGGTCATGGGCGAGGTCATCGGCGCTACGAAGAACGCACAGTACAACCCCACGGACTACTCGCACACGTTCCCCGCCAGCCTCGACGACGATCTGCGCGAGTGGATCGAACGGCGCCTGCGATTCAACGCGCTGGACAACGCCGATTTCGATGACCTTCTGCGTGCCTTGCCAGCCAAGGTTGAAGCTCAGATGGCGCGACGGCTCGATCGGGCCGACGGAGCACGGACCATCGCTCCTGTCCTCACGCCCGCCGCCGTGCGAGCCGCTATCAGAGCCGAGCGCAAGCAACTCGACCGGTGGCAGACGATCCGCGGTCGAAAACGCCGTCCGGCCCTGCCCCTCGCCGAAGCAGGGTGTCTCCAAGAGCTATGCGCCCTGTCCCAGGCGGAGCTGGCGGCGTGGCTCCAAATCCCCCGCTCAACCGTCCAAGTGCGCTTGCGCGCCCACCGCGAACAGGTCTCCGTCGATCCGGACTACGTCAGTGGATGTGCCGCCATTGCCAGCCGGGCGTTCGTGCGATTTCGACGCTCCCTGTGACACGAACCCGGCCGGGAGACGTTTCCGCAAACCGTCTTCTGCAAATACCTTACGAACGATCGCAGTCCTAGAATCATCCTTTTGATCCCGGCTCGGTATTGGCTGCCAAAGGGCCAACCCCAACACCCGGCGTGTCCGCCAGCCAAGGCCAACGATTCCAATGAAGCCGTACGAACGGAGGGAAACGGGTATGGACTGCCAAAGGGCTCCGACCCCAACACCCGGCGCGTACGCCAGCGAGGGGCGGACGATTTCGGAGAAGGCGTACGGACGGCGATGTTGCCGGACACACTAAAAGATCGTCAGCAGCTCGTGGGTCAGGGGGGTTGTGGCAAACAGGTTGAAGAACGCGTCCAGGGTGAACAGGGGGTCGCTCTTGGCCGTGCCGCCCAGGATGCCCAGGGCCACGCACGAAAGCTCCTTCACGACGCGACGCTTGCGCTTGTCCGAAAGCACTCCGAGTAGCGGATCGACCGCGTTGCTTTGGCCGAGGTAACCGAGCGCCATCGTGAACGCGCCCTGCAGGACGCCGACACGGGTTTCGCTGAGTCGTTCGACAAGCAGCGGCGCAACGCCACGTTTTCCGAGCAGCCCCAGGCCCAGGGCTACGCCCTCGACCAGGTTTTGTCGGCCGGTCTTGAGCGCCGCCATCAGGACTTTCTCGGCCTCCGGAGACGGATCTCCGAGCAGGCCAAGACCCTCCGCGGCCGCGCCGCGCACGCGCGCCGGCAGGCTCTTCTTGGCGACGCGCGCCCGCAGATCGGCAGCCGCCTCGTCCGCACCGGCCAAGCCGACAGCGAGCGACAGCGCCGACGCCATGTCGATGTCACGCTCCTTGACGAGCTTGGTCGCCAAGAACGCGCGCATCGTGTCCGCCTGCTTTTTCTCGAGGCGCGGCGTCGCAACCCCCAGCGCCAGCACGGCGTACGCCTTGACGCTCGGCATGCCCCCGCGATCAACGGTCGTTTTCAGGAGGTCGATGCCAAGGGGCGTACGCGCACAGCCGAGGGCCACGGCGCAATAGCCGCGGAGCACGTCGTCCGAGTTCTTGTCGAAGGTACGCAGCAACCGCTTCTCGGCGGCCTTGACAAGATCGGCGTTCCACTCCGCTTCGCGCAGAAGGCGGCCGAGCGCAAGTGCAGCCGAGCGTCGCGACTCGCGGCCCGCACGGCGAGACTTCAAGATGTCGAGCAGGAGATCGAACGAGAGCGGCGACTTGATGAGGCCGAGCGCCGCGATCGCATGCGAACGGCCGCGGTCGCCAAGCTTTTGGCCTCCGTGCTTGTTGCGGCGCACCCCGCGGAGCACCTCGGGCAGCAGCATGGCGTCCCGGGAAATCCCGCAGGCATAGATCCGCACGGCGGCGTCCATCGCGTCCCACGCGCGCTCGGTGCAGTGGCGCGCGAGAGTCATCGCGAGCATCTTGTCGTGCCGCGCGCGCAGCCCCATGGCCACCCAACTAAACTCGCGCACGCGTCGCGAGCGGTTGCCGCCGCCCTTGACGCCCTTCTCGAATGCGGCGTGGATGCGCTGATTGAGCGCCCGGTCCTTGGTCGCCGGTAGCAGTCCGAGACACAACGCGGCGGCCGAGACCGCATCGTCGTGCTGTCGGCTGTGCAGCGTGGTCAGGCAGGCCTCGATGTCATCGACGGTGCCGACGCGCCCGAGCGCAATGAACGCGGACGATTTGAGTTTCTCGTGCGCGTTCGGACGCCCCACGATCGCGCGCAGCGCTTCGCGTACCTCGTCGCGCTTCGTCGCCAGGGGATCGCGCGGCGCGTCGTTCGAAGGCCCGGTGACCGTGCCGGCACCCGCGCGCCGAATCCGCTGCCGCAGATCGAGCAGGTACTCGCGGTTGTAAATCCACCACAGACGCCAGTGCGAACCGCTGGCCTTGATCGAGCGCCGTGTGGTGGGTCGCCCGGTCTTCGCAGGCGGCGGCGTGGTGGGCGGCGTCGGCACCGGCGTGTCCGACGGTGTCGTCGGCGTGGGTACCGGATGACTCGGAGGCGTCGGGGGCGGCGGCGGAATGCGCGGTGTCGGAGTCGGAGGCGGCGCGGGGGGCTCCGGGGGCGGCTCGCGGTGTCCGCCACCGTGAGCGAACAAGTTCGCGGCAAAGAGAAGCAACGTCGCGAGGCAAAGTCCGAGTCCGGGTCGCATCTAGTCTCCAAAGTGCCGATCGAGAGAGCCCTGCCAAGGTGTTGCCGCGAACATCCGGTTATAGGACACGGTTTTTCGCCCCCGGGGACGCATACGGACGGCGAAATCGACCAAAACGGGCATCGCCGTCAATCGTAGATGACGAGTTCATCGAGAGCGTGATCGGGCGCCGCCGGATAGCCCAGGAGACCGAGTCCCGAAGCATCGATATCGTCAAAAAAGCCGTCCCACTTGGCGGCACCTATGTAATCGACCACCAAGAGCAGCTTGCCCGCATCCTCAAACTCGGCCAGCTTTTCAAGCCGGTAGTCTTGATCCTCGTCGCTGAAGACCTCGTGAAACAAGCTCTCCACGGCGACGCCGTCGATGGCGACCAGGAACCGCGTCCGCCACTTTTTCGAGCAGTCGTCCAGAATCGAAACCCCGTTCTGGGTGAAGACGACGAAGCCCTCACCGGCCCGGTCGCGCCCGTGGTTCGCAATCCTCTCGACCAGCTTGCACATGCGATTGGCCGTCGAGCGCACCTTCATGCCCTTCTCTTCGTGCCACCACCAGTAAGCATCGACGAGATCCAGGTACACGCCATCGAATCCGGCGTCGAGAATACGGTCGAGATAGGGGCGCAGTCCTTTCTTCCACCAGCCGCCCGCCCAGTACTTGACCTTGTAGTTGCCCTCCCAGTCCGGGTTTTCCTCGAGGAGCCACCCCGGCTTGCCCGGCTTCCATTTCGTCTTCCAATAGAATCGGTAGTCCTCGGCCTCACCGATCGACAGGTACGCCAGCACGGTCTTGCCGCTGTCGCGCAGCGCCTGAATGTCCGCCGCGGAGAACTCCCCATCCGCATCGCCGGTGAGTGAGTAGTCGATGACCACGAGGTCGTGCTCGGTATCGGCCAACGAGTCGAGATCCGGCTCCTGCAGCCAGTAGGCCCAACTCGACACCGCCGAGAGGTCCGTACGGGCGCTCCCATCGCTCGCCGCGGGCAAACCGCAACAAAGCGCTACAACCAGGCACAAGGCGAGTCGCATCGCTCGTCCTCCTCGGGCCCTACCCTCGCACCAGCCGGGCAGTCTAACCCTGCCCCTGCCCCCCCACACACAAGACGAAGCTACACACAAAAAAAGCCGCGCCAAAAAAAGCGCGGCCTCTCGTTAGCCGAGGTTCACGACCCCGGCACCATGGGAGCGCCTCATCACGAGGGCGCGGGCTTGTCGCCCGTAAGAGTCTTGGTCTTCGTGCAGCCCTCCTGGGCGCACTTGTAGTTCACGTCCGCGGTCTTCGCGGGCGGTGTGCCGCCTCCGTTCGCGTCGCCGCAGCCGGAGCCGCATCCGTCGTTGGATGCGTCATCGCCGCCGCAGCCGACCAGCGCGACCGAAAACACCACGAGAAATAGCCAGAGCTTTCGCATACCCGTCAGGATAGGTGATCTGCACGACCCCGTGCATCGCAAATGCCGATGAGGCACATCGGTTCTTCCCGTCGCGCCCCTTGAGGAAAGCACACGGACGGCGATTTCCGAGTCAAAAACGCCCACTCAGAGCCGCCAAGACAGCCGCGAGGTCCGGTTTTTCGGTCAGGACCGGGTGCAGCGGGTCGGTTTCCAGTTGATCGAGGCGCGCGGGCGCATTGCGGATCGTGAATTGGCGAGGCTCGAGGTCGGGGTTGACTTCGGCCCATTTCAGCGGCATCGAGACGGGCGCGCCGGGGAGCGGTCGAACGCTGTACGGCGCAACGATGAGACGGCCCTGCCCGTTTTGAAGATAGTCGAGGTAGACCTTGCCCCCGCGCTTGTCGCGCGTCCGCGCCGTTGTCGCGATGTCGGGTAGTTCCGCCTCTAGGACGCGCGCCACGACTTCGCCGAGCGCGCGCGACTGGTCGTAGGTGCACTGGCCTGCGAGCGGAAACAGGATGTGCAGACCGGTCGATCCGCTGGTTTTGGCAAAGCACGGCAGGCCGATCTCGTCGCAGAGTTTCCTGGCGGCGCACGCGATCTTCACGACATCGGTGAACGGTGCGGCCTTGGGATCGAGATCGAGCACGCACCAGTCCGGTCGCGCGGGATCGGTCACGCGGCTCGACCAAACATGCAGCGGAATCGCACCGAGGTTCGCGAGATAGGCCAGCGATTCCTCGTCGTCGCACAAGAAATAGTCGATGTCGCGCTGGGTCTGCTCGCTCCACATGCGCTCGGTACGCACCCACCCCGGCGTCCACTGCGGCGCGTCCTTTTGGAAGAAGTTCTTGCCGCGAATTCCGTCGGGATAACGCACGAGCACGACCGGCCGATCGCGCAGAAACGGCAACAGCCGCGGCGCAATCGCACGGTAGTAGTCGATCAGGTCGCCCTTGGTAAAACCCTCGTCGGGCCAAAAAACCTTTGTCAGGTTGGTCGGAACAAACCGCAGCTCCGAAGACGCGGGCTCGCTGCCCCCGCCCCCCTCTTCCGCTCCCGAGTGCGTGTCCGCCCCCGCTTCCGTTACCGCTAGCTCGGGCTCGTCGCCATGCGCCACCGGCGCCAGGCACTCCTCTGGTTCCTTGTCGTCGCGCAAGCGCAGAAACGACGGGTGGCGCAACAGCCCGTCCGCCGTGCGATGCAGGTAGCGCACTTCGCACACGTGGTCGGGCCGCACCCAGAAGTTGCCGCGCGTGCGCGGGACCGGACCGGTGCACGGCGGTTCGTCGACGCCGCACGGTTCAAGGAGCGCAAGAAGTTCTTCGAGCATGCGGTCGCCAAAGCCGGTACCCACGCGGCCGATGTAGGTCAATTCGTTGCCGTCGAACGCCGCGAGATGGAGCGCGCCGAGGCCTACGCGCGTGCCTTTCGGCGCCGTCCAGCCGACGATCACGAAGTCGCCGGAATGCTCCGCCTTGAACTTGAGCCACGTGTCGTGCCGCCCGCCGCGATACGCCCCGTCGACCTTTTTTGCCATGACTCCTTCGAGCCCCTGCGCACGGATCTGCTCGAAGAGCTCCTTGCCCTTTTCCTCGACGTGGTCCGCGTAGCGCAGTGTTCCGTGGGGCGGCAGGATGCGCTTGAGAATCTCCTTGCGACGAGACAACGGCAAGCCGCGCAGATCGTAGCCTTCGACGGCGAGGCAATCGAAACAGTAGACGACGACCGGGTGTCGCACGCAGCCGAGTTCGATGTCGAGATGCGCTTGCGCTTGACCCCGTTTTTGGAGGCGCTGGAACCGCGGGCGCGCCTCGTCGTCGAGCACGACCACCTCGCCGTCGAGCACGACCGAACGGTACGGAAGCATGCGCACCGCGCGCGCGACTTCGGGAAACAGACGCGTCGCGTCGCGGCCGCTGCGGTAGGCAAGCACAGGTTCGCCGTCGCGGCTTTCGCACACCAATCGGTAGCCGTCGAACTTGAGTTCGTAGATCCATCCCGCCGACGAGAACGGCGCCGCCTCGGGCTTGGCCAGCATCACCTTGGCCTTCCCGGCGTGCACTGCTCCGTGCGGCACACCCTCGGCTTCGAGCTCGGCCGCGAGTTTCACGGCGCGGTCGGGTCCGTCCTTGAGTTCTTTCAGCGTGAGGCCGGACAACACGGACGCCTCGGGCCAAACAACGTTGGCGTCTTCTTCTTCCTCGGCCCACACGTCCGGCTTTTTCATGAGCAGCCACTGCCGCCCGTCACCGTCTTTCTTGTTGGTGCGAAACAGGGTCCACACGCCGCGCAGCTTGTGGCCTTTCAGTTCGAACAGCAGCTTGCCGTTCTTCATGCCGGCCTCGGGATCGTCGAGCGGCACCCACGCGCCCTGATCCCACACGATCACCTCGCCCGCACCGTAGTTGTCCTTGGGGATCGTGCCCTCGAAGTCCGCGTACTCGACCGGGTGGTCCTCGGTCTGCATGGCCAGCCGCTTCACTTCGGGATTCGGGGACGGGCCCTTCGGCACCGCCCAACTCAGGAGCACGCCGTTCCACTCGAGCCGCAGATCGAAGTGCAACGCCGTGGCCCGGTGTTTTTGCACGACGAACAGCCGCGGCCGGGCAACCCGGGCCCCCCCGAACGGTTCGGGGGTGGCGCTGGCCGTCCGTTTCCGGCGGTATTCCGCAAGTCGGTCCCCGGGGCGATCCGCAGGGTGTTTCGATGAGCCGTCCGTCATGGGTAGTTCTGTTAGGTCGTCGTGGGGCGAGCCTGAGAAACATCGCCGTCCGTATGCTGCCGGACCGGGTGTGCTCCAACCGATATACTCCATTCCCATGGCTGCGCGCTCAATCGGTTCCGTCACTATCTCGTTCGGGCTCGTTTCGATCCCGATCAAGGTCTATTCCAGTTCCCAGTCGGAAAAAACGGTCTCCTTCAACATGCTGGAGGAAAAGACCGGGACGCGGGTGAAGCAACAGTATGTTTCGCAACACTCCGGCGATGTCGTGCCGCGATCCGAGATGATCAAGGGGTACGAGTTTGCGAAGGGGCAGTACGTCACGTTTACCAAGGACGAACTCAAGCAGTTCGAGGTCGAGGCCAACAAGGCGGTCGAGATCAAGGAGTTCGTGCCGCTCGACGAGGTCGATCCGATCTTGTTCACGAGCGCGTACTACGTCGGGCCCGACAAGGGCGCGGACCGGCCGTATGCGTTGTTACGCGAGGCGATGAGAAAGACCGGGCGCGCCGCGGTCGCGAAATGGGCCACGCGGGGCAAGCAGTACCTCGTCATGCTGCGGCCGATGGACAACGGCATCGTCATGCAGCAGCTCCGTTACGCCGGCGAGGTGCGCAGCCTCGGCGACATCCCGCTCGGCGAGGGCGAGGCGAACGAGGCGGAACTCGGACTCGCCATCCAGCTCATCGAGCAGATCGCCAAGAACGAGTTCGACTCGGAGCAGTATCAAGACGACGTGCGTCAGCGCATCGAGGAGGCGATCGCGGCCAAGGTCGAGGGCCAGGAGATCACCGCCGCGCCGGAGGAGGCGCCGCAGGCCAAGATCATCGACTTGATGGACGCGCTGAAGGCGTCGCTCGGGGACGAGTCGAGCGACGCGGCCGAGCGCAAGCCCGCAAAGAAGAAGAAGACCAAGGCCAAGAAGAAAGCGCCGCGAAAAAAGGCGGCTGAAGGATAATCGACGCCATGGCCGTGGCGGGTTACACAGCGGGCGACGTCGCCCGCATGCTCGACGTGCCGCTGTCGCGCGTGCGCAACTGGACCCGCGAACGCCTGGTCCGGCCCGCCCGCAGCGACGACGGCGCCTACGTCTTTTCGTTCCAAGACCTCGTGATGCTGCGGACGGCGATGCGCCTGACCGCCGCGAAAATCCCCGCCGCCCGCATCCGCCGCGCGCTCGCGAAGCTGCGCCGCGAGGGCGCCGACGAACGAGACCTGGCCGCCTTGCAGCTCGACGCCGAGTCCGGCGAGGTGGTCCTCGACGACGGCGCGAGACGCTGGGAGCCCGCCACCGGACAACTCCACTTCGCCTACGACCCCGGGTCCAGTCCCGAGCGTGACGGCGAGCCCGACTCCGAGCATGACAACGATCTGCCTCGCGTCGCGGAGACCTCGGCGTCGGCACGGCGGGCATGGCGCACATCGCGCGAACCCGATGCCCAAATCTCGATCTCCGCGGACGGGTGGTACGAGTTCGGCCTCGATGTCGAGGAGCGCGAGCCGCGCGAGGCCGTCGAGGCGTACCGCCGCGCGCTGGCACTTGACCCGGCGCACGTCGAAGCGCACGTCAACCTGGGCCGGCTGCTCCACGAAGACGGCAACACCGCAGGGGCCGCCGTCCACTACCGCAGAGCCGTCGAACTCGCACCGGAAGACGCGACGGCATGGTTCAACCTGGGCGTCGCCCTGGAAGACTTGACGCAACTTCGCGACGCCCTGCAGGCCTACGAAAAAGCAGCGGAAACGGACCCCGAAGAGGCCGCCGACGCCCACTACAACGCTGCCGGCATCCTGGAACGCCTCGGCGACCGCCCGGGCGCGCTACGGCACCTGAAGCAGTACCGCGATCTCAGGCGGTAGGCGCCGCGGGATCGGGCAGGGAGGGCGGTCGTACCGCTGCCGCGCGATCTGTAGGCGCCATGGGAACGTGAACGTCATCGGAAACGGCGTTCGGGGTCGGGTACGAGTCGGGGTCCGTGCGGCGCCTTTGGCGCGGAGCGGACGGGTGAAATCACGCACCCTATGGTGCGGTTGTTCACACGGTGTCGTGGGAGAATCGCCGTCCGTGGGCTTTTTGGGCTGGGGTCTTCGATTTGCACGGTCTCAGGTTGGGTTGCCCCGACCGCCGATACGTTCGCAGACCTGCAGGCCCTCTGGACACCAGGGGAACCGAACCGTGAGAGAATGAACTTGGGCGGACGCAGGTCGGGAGCAGCCCCCGATCCCATGAGTAACGAGCCGAATCGTCCTGTCAGTGAAGCCGAGGCGCGCGACGTCGCCGAGTCCGCGCGCGAGCAGTCGTGGGAGCATCCGAGCTTCGCGCGCGAGCTGTTCTTGGGGCGGCTGCGGATGGATTTGCTCGATCCGTATCCGGACGATCCGGATGTCGAGGCGCCGGAGCGGCGGGCGTTCATGGAGCGGCTCGAAGTGGCCTTGCGCGAGCATGTCGATGGCGAGCGCCACGACGTCGAAGGCGAGGTTTCGGACGAGGCGATTCAGGCGCTGCGCGAGGCGGGGGCGTTCGCGATCAAGTTGCCGCGCGAGTACGGCGGGCTGGGGCTCTCGCAGAGTGCCTACAACAAGGCCATGGAGATGGTCTCCGCGGAGTGCGCTTCGACGGCGGTGCTCTTGTCCGGCTGCCAGTCCATCGGTGTGCCGCAGCCGCTCAAGATGTTTGGGACCAAGGAGCAGAAGGACCGGCTCATGCCGGAGCTCGCCGCCGGCGCCATCTCGGCGTTCGCGCTCACCGAGCCGAACGCCGGCTCCGACCCCGCCAACATGACGACGCGCGCGGAGCTGTCGGCGGACGGCACGCATTGGGTGCTTACCGGTGAAAAACTCTGGTGCACGAACGGCCCCATCGCCAAGTGGATGGTCGTGATGGCCCAGACCCCGCCGAAGGAAGTGCGCGGGCGGATGCGGCGTCAGATCACCGCGTTCATCGTCGATACGTCCTCGCCGGGCGTCGAAGTCACGCACCGCTGCGAGTTCATGGGCCTGCGTGGAATTCAAAACGGCGTCATCCGCTTCACCGACGTCAAGGTGCCGTGCAACAACCTGCTCTGGAAGGAAGGGAACGGGCTCAAACTGGCGCTGATCACGCTCAACGTTGGCCGGCTCACGCTGCCGTCGTGCGCGGTCGGCACGGCGAAGCGCGCGCTCGAAATCGTCCGCCGCTGGACGAAGCAGCGCGTGCAGTGGGGCCAAAACATCGGCCGCCACGACGAGATCGCGGGCCTGGTCGCGGACATGGCGGCGAAGCTCTACGCCATGGAGGCGATCGCGGATCTCGGCTGCCGCTGGACCGACGCGGGCGGCCGCGACATCCGCATCGAGGCCGCGATGGCCAAGCTCTTCAACACCGAAATGGGCTGGACGCTGCTCAACGACGGGTTCCAGGTGAAGGGCGGCCGCGGCTATGAAACCGAGGCCTCCCTGCGCGGGCGCGGCGACGCTCCCGATCCGATCGAGCGCATGCTGCGCGACTTCCGCATCTACACGGTCGTCGAAGGCTCGACGCAGGTGATGCACCTGTTCATCGCGCGCGAGGCCCTTGACCGCCACGTCACGGCCGCGGGCGCGCTGCTCCAGCCCGGCGCACCGTTCGGCGCCAAGGTAAAGGCGTTCTTTTCGGCAGCCGGCTTCTACGCAACGTGGTATCCGCGCCTCTGGTTCGGCTGGGGCCGCTGGCCGCGCCACGCCGAGTACGGCTCGCTCGCGACGCACGTCCGCTGGCTCGACCGCACCGCACGCCGCCTCGCTCGCGCGATCTTTCACTGCATGCTGCGCCACCGCGCCGCGCTCGAACGGCGCCAGAGACTGCTCGCCCGCGTCGTCGACATCGGCGCCGAGATGTATGCGATGGCCGGAGCGATTGCCCGAGCCAGGACAACAGCCAAGGACGGCGATGTTTCCGGCGGAAAGCCGGCAGCCGTGGCCGACCTGTTCTGCCGCGGCGCGCGCCGCCGGGTTGCGGAACTGTTCCGCGCGCTCAAGAGCAACGACGACCGCCGCAGCTACAACTTGGCGCAACAGGTCGTCGAGGGCGAACACGCGTGGCTGGAAGCGGGCGTGCTCACGCCGCACGGCGAAGCGGACAAGACCCAGGACGCCCACGCCGCCGCCGCCGACCTCGCTGGCGAGAGAGCCTGACACCGGGATCAACCCGGCGCCCGAGCGTTGCTGGCTCCGGATGAGCCGCGTCAACATCGCACCGACCCGGTACGTGTACGAAATCAGCTCCGGGTACTTCGCGGGCGAAACGCCCCCGACAGATCAAGGCCAACTCCCAGCCCTGCGGCACACTCGCACCGGCCCTGAAGCGGCACGCCGCAGCTGATCCTTGATCACCGCATGTCCTCGCAAGAAATCCGTTCGCGTTCACGAACGACGTTCACGTAGCGCTTGCTGGATACGCGCGAGTCGATCACTCGAACAACCGACGACGTGACCGCGACCCGACCCCGACCCCGGGAATCAACCCGGCGCCCGAGCGCGCTGGCTCTGAATCAGCCGGGTCAACATCGCACCGACTCTCTGCGCGTAGGACATGAGCTCGTCTCCTGTTTCTTGGGAGATGATCTCGACGACCGTGGCCAGCTCCAGAGCCGCGGCACACTCCAGAGACTCCGCCTGCGCAATGGTGTTGACGTCCCCCCGAAAGTTGTGCCAGATCAAGTGAGAGTTTCTGCTGTTTCTTGTTCCGTGTGCGCCGGTTGTTCGTGCGGTGCGAGAACGGCTGGCGCAAGTCCGGCTAGGCCGCGCGTCGCGCCTACCCTCCAAACTGACCCACTAACCATGTTCCCCAGCCTTTGACCGCGCGTGCCGGTGTCGTTTAGAATCTAGAATGATCGCGAGCACTTGAATAATGATCGCGAGCACTTGAATGGAGATGAACAGCGGGAGACGCAAAGGCGGCGACGGACGAATCCGATGGCGCCTCCTCGCGCTGCTCTGGATCTGGGCAGTGCTGATGTTCGTGACGTTCGACCTGTTCGTGAACGTTCCGGCGTTCGACCGGGTACGACCTCCGCACTAGAGATGAAGCTCCGCCGAGCCATCCCCATCGTCCTCGTCGTCGTCCTCGGAGTCGTCATCGCAATCCGAATGCGCGGTCCGGTGGAGGAACCGGAGCCGGAGGAAGCTCCGGTTCCGGTCGTGCCTGGAGTCTCGAACGGCTGTTCAAGCGAGAACGAGGAATCCGGCCTTGCGCCCGGCGAGTTCGATCAGCTTCTCGGTTTTTTGGCGACGCACGTTCGCGGGCGGGAGCCGGGCTGGAAAACGAAGGCTCCGCGGCCCGACGAGGACGCGACACGGCAGGGGTCCAATCGGCTCGCCGCAGTCTTCTGGCCCGAGGTCGACTCTCCGAAGATTCGTGGCGCAACCGTGCTCGCGACAGGCAAGAAGGCCGCTGCCACAATCGTAGACAGCAAAGTGATGGTCTACCCGGTCCCCTTCTGGAAGCTGAAGCCGCGATATGCGGCGGTGGGCCGTTTTCGAAGTTCCGCGGAATCCGATCTCGTCACGGTCGTCGCGTGCACGAACTGCGTCGTGTGGCATCTCACAGGGCCGGAGAAGGCGGTCCTGCGCATGAGCGAGCTGATACACGAGGGGATCCTGAAGTTCCTTGAAGACAGTCGATGAGGTGTCCCTACCGAAAGCTCAGGCGATCGTCGATGTTGAGGGTTTGAATCGAGTCTAGCGGTGGAAGCGGTCGGCGGGAGAAGATCGCTCCGTTCGCGTTCACGACGACGTTCACGTTCACGTAGCGCTTGCCAGATACGCGGGAGTCGATCACACGAACGACCCGCGACGTAGTCGCGACCCGACCCCGACAACGACCCCGACAACGACCCCGACCCCGACCCCGTTCTCGTTCACGACCGACGTTCGCGTTCACGAAGGACGTTCACGTAGCGCTTGCCCCATCCGCGACGACGGACCGTTCGAACAACCCGAACCAGACTCCGATCGTCCCGCTGCGAGCCCCCTTCCCGCGCCCATCCCCCCGGCTTCAAACTCGGCCCGCGATCAGCGCCGTGTATTCGCGGTGAGAATCTCGCGCGCCGGATCGGAAAAGAAGTAGTCGAGATCGGGATCAAAGACCGGAACGGACTTCATGAGATCGCCGTCGCCCCAGTCGCGCTCCGAGTGCTTCAGCCCGAGTCCGTGGCCGATCTCGTGGGACAAGACGACCGCCACGAGTCGGGCGAACAGGACTGCCCGGGTGTGATCGGAAAACATGTGGTCTCGTGTTGCGGCCAAAAACAGGCCTTCGAGGCGATTCAGGAACACGCCGAGTTCCTCGCCGCTCGGCGCGCCGCAGTCGTGCTCGACGCTGTCGTTGCCGATGTCGAGCAGGCCGCGTCCGAATCGAGACCCGGTACCTTTGCGCACGCAGATGCCGCTGCGCGTGCGACTGCCCTCCGCTGCGCCGAGTTCGAAGCTCACCGCGAGCCCGTCGTAGTCCATGCGCACGAACTCGAGCACGGCCTGCTCGAACGTGCCGCGCGTGAGGCCGAGGCGGTCGAGCGTTTCCGCGACCTCGGCGCCGTGGGTCTGGAAATCGATCGCCCAGATCTCTTCGGTCCGAGGATCCCCTCCGCCGCCACAGCCAAGGACGGCGATGTACGCGACCGCAACGCACGCCGCCCGGAGGCAAGCCGATGAACCGCCTCGCGACCGATTCTTCCTCACGTCACCAGTGTAAGTGCAACCGACGCACACATGATGACGAACACTGGCTCAGCGAACCGGCTTCCAAGCGACGTCGGCAACATCGGGTGCGCCCGTCTGGAGCGGGCCGGTGATCGTGCTGGCGGTTCGTGTACCGGTGCCGTGCGTGTCCCGAAAGGGCCCGGTCCACGGTCCGCCCCTGGAGAACCGCGTCTCGGTCGCCAGCACGCGACCTTCCTGGTTGATGAAGAAGCTGCGCTTCCCGGTCGTACCATGACTGACCGGCCAGGCGAAGGCACACCAGGTGGTCTCGCCGTCATCCGGATCTACCGTGTCCGCCGGGTAGCGAACGCCCACGCCGCCATCGGCGGGCAGGAACACGATGAAGTGATACCCGTCGAGTGTCTTCGCTCCCCACAGCGCGGACTCTCCCAGGGCCAAAAACATGTCGACACCTGAGCGGCCATCGCGCAATTGCTCACCCGCGAGTTCGGGCAGGAAAGCAAACTCGCCCGTGCCGTCGGCATCGGTGTCATGGATGTTGGCGGCGCGAAACTCCACCTGAGCCTTCAGGATTGCCCGCAATGTCCGGATCGCCGCGCCCTCGTTCTCCGTCGCCTCCGAAAAGAGCGCAAGCGGCAGGGCGATGGCTCCGGCCAAGGCCAGGAGGATCGCCGTCAGCACAAGCTCGAGCGCGCCCATCCCACGGCGGGATCCATTCGTCCGAGCGCGCACGCGGGCCGGACTCGCCGGCCCGCGGCCATGGATCCGATGGGGCCCTGCCGATAAGAAGAACACGGCGCGTGCGGCGGGTGTCGCTCCCCGAGTCGGTTCCCAAGAGACGTACATGACGGATTCAGGCGCCCCCCCACACAACGGTGGACCGGGACGGGCCTCCGGATATGTCATCGACCGGGCCGGGGAAGGGCATGAGCCGGATGCGCCCGTAACCCGAAAGGCCGCCGGGAACGGCTCCTGCGGGGCCGATTTCATGATCCCCTGGTTCCGAATCGTGCAGCTGCTCGGCGGCGACAACACGGTGCGCCGGTGGTTTCGGCGCGGGCGCGCAAGCGCCTCCGATAGCCGGCGCCCCCGCCCCCTCTAGGTCTGTCTCAGACCGCGGTGGCCTCGATGATGATCACGCGGTTCAGGAGTAACGGCAGCGACAACAGGTGGCGGCGCATCTCGGTATGGGGCGCCATGACGTCCGGCGCGACGACACCCTTGGCGCGGAACCGCTCGAACCTGCGCCGATTGACGCGGATCGCACGCCACGTGCTGAGCGCGATGAAGGGCAGCATGAACGGCAAGAACAACGCGCTTGTGAAACTCTGACGGCCCGGGAGCAGGCGCTGGATCGAGAAGCCGTAGTTGTGCAGGCCGTAGCGGAGCTCGAAGTAGTCGGCGAGGAATGCGTGGCCGTGATAGATGCGTCCGTCGTCGGCACGCGCCTGCACGCCGGAGAACTCGTCGAACCATGTGGAGAAGGTGCGCTGCCCGGTCAGCGCCGTCGACATGCGCGCACGGATGCTCAGGAGGTTGGGCGTCGTCATCAGCAGCGTGCCACCCGGTCGCAGAACCCGTCGCATCTCGCGGATGACGGCGTGGCGGTTTTCGATGTGTTCGATGCCCTCGATCGAGACGACCCAGTCAAACGAGGCGTCGTCGAACGGCAACCGGTCCCCCATGTCGCCCGGCACGCACGGCAGCTCGGTCGGCACGCGAACGTCACCGTCGCCGAAGAGGCGCCGCACCAGCGACGGACTGAACCGCCCCCTCCCGAATTCGTGCCAGCCCGGATCGATCGGCTTGCCGCCGTGCGCCTCGACGGTGGCCTGCAGTTCCTCGGGGAACAGGTCACACGCCACGACGTCGAAGCCGGCGGCCTTGAGCGGCAGCGCCATGACGCCGTTGCCGGCGGGCAAGTCGAGCAGCCGAATTCCGCCCCGCTCCTCGCGCGGAATGTCGGCCATGTGGCTGAGAAGCAGCGGGTACTTCGAACCGATGTAGTACCGCTCGTACCAAGGGTAATCGGACACGTCGCGACTATACCGCCTCCGCCTAGACGGCCGCGACGCTGATGTAGACTGCACCGCATGACGCG
This sequence comes from Planctomycetota bacterium, assembly GCA_021776735.1. GTDB lineage: Bacteria > Planctomycetota > PLA2 > PLA2 > PLA2 > JAJFFH01. The sequence continues at coordinate 97,062 of JAJFFH010000057.1, forward strand.
CCCGCAAAAAAGCAAACGGACGGCGATGTGCGGTCGGGGGCGGCTTCGCGGCCTCGCGGCCCCTGCGGCGAACGACCGGCTGAGACTACGAGCATCCGCTGCCGCCTTCGCGCTCCTGCTGTTGCCGTTATTCGCCTCTCCGGCTACCGCCGGTGACGCCGCCGAACCCGACTCGATTGCAAAGGCCGTCAGGGGGCTTATCCAGCACAAGGCCATCGCCGGCGCGGTCACGCTCGTCGAGCACAACGGCAAGATCGTGCACTTTGGCGCCCAAGGCGAGGCCGCCCCGGGCGTCCCGATGAAAAAAGACGCCGTCTTCCGCATCTACTCGATGACGAAACCGATCACCGCGGTCGCCGCGTTGTTGCTCGTCGAAGAGGGCAAGCTCGACCTCGACGCCCCGGTCGCAAGATACCTGGCCGCATTCAAGGACATCAAAGTCGTCGGCGACCGCGGGCCGAAGCGCGCGATGACGGTGCGCGATCTGTTCTGCCACACCTCGGGCCTGATCTACGGCTGGGGCCGATCCGATGTCGCGCGCCAGTACCAGCGCGAGAGGGTGATGAGAAGCGCAACGCTCGCCAGGATGGTGACCAAGCTTGCCAGCATCCCGCTCGCGCACGACCCCGGCCACAAATGGCACTACGGTGTCTCCACGGACGTGCTCGGTGCGGTCATTGAAACGGTCAGCAAGCAGACCCTCGACGTTTTCTTCCAAGAGCGCGTGTTCAAGCCGCTCAAGATGACCGACACCGGCTTCTTCGTGCGCGAAGATCAAGGAGAACGCTTCACGGCAAACTACGGCAGCGGCCTCAAGGTCATCGACCCGCGGGCTACGAGCCGCTTCCTCAAGAAGCCGACCATGTTCTCGGGCGGCGGCGGACTCGTCTCGACCACGCGCGACTATCTCAAGTTCTGCCGGATGCTGCGCCGCGGCGGCCAACCACTGCTCAAGAAAGAGACCGTCGCCGCGATGACCCGCAACCAGTTACCGAAAGCACTGGTCCCGATCCGCTTCGGCATGATCCCGCTACCGAACACGGGCTTCGGCCTCGGCGTCGCGGTCAAGGTAAAGGCGGACGCCGCCGGTTCGCTCGGTGAATACAGCTGGGGCGGCGCCGCCAGCACCAACTTCGCCGTGTCCCCCAAACGCGGACTGATCATCATCACAATGACCCAGCACATGCCGATGACCCCGGTCCTGTGGTCCACGGTTCGGCCGCTGGCGTACAAGATGACGGAACCACGAAAAAAGCAGACGGACGGCGATGTGCGTTGAGGCCCCTTCGACAACCCGCTGCGCGGGTTTTCGCTGGACCGGGCCGCCGGGGGCGGCTTCGTCACCCCGGCGTGGATCGGCGCAACTCGAAGGACCCGCCGCCGCGTTTGGTTCGATGAGCCGCGCGGCGACCAGCCGTCCGCTGCCACAGGAGCGAATCGACGGCCCGACGCGCACACGCCCAGAGGGGTCGCCCGCCCCGTTATCGACCGTCACAGACGGTTTTCGCAAGGCGACATCGCCGTCCGTTTGCTGTGTCAGGCTCGGGGCGACTCGAACGCTCGGCGGGCTTTCTCTACTGCGGTACGTGCGGCGCAGCCTCGTAGATGGTCGTTGACCAGGCCCATTGCCTGCATGAAAGCGTAGGCGGTTGTGGGACCGACGAAGCGCCAGCCGCGCTGCTTGAGATCGCGGCTCAGCGCTTTTGATTCTTCGGTCTGGGCGAGTATCTCGCCGGTTGGTGCGCGGCGCCTTGGTTCGAATTCCCAAAAGTACGCCGCCAGTGAACCGCGTTCTTCGACGAGTTGGCACGCGCGGTGGGCGTTGTTGATGGCTGCCTCTATCTTGCCGCGATGGCGCACGATGCCGGCGTCGTTCAACAGCCGTTCGACGCTGCGGGCGTTGAAGCGCGCGACCTTCTCAAAGTCGAAGCCTGAAAATGCGCGGCGGAAGTTCTCGCGTTTGCGCAAGATCGTCAGCCAGCTCAGTCCGGCCTGAAACCCCTCAAGACAGATTTTCTCGAACAGCCGGAAGTCGTCGGCCACGGGCCGCCCCCACTCGTCGTCGTGGTAGCGAATATAGTCCTCGTGCGCGCCCGGCCACCAGCAGCGGGCAACCCCGTCGGCTCCTTCGACAACCCTGGGTTTGCTCAACTCTCAGCGCCGCGCCAGATCGCCCGTGTCCAGGTCGTCGGAGCCGGGCTGGTCGTACTTGTCGCGCTTGCCGTTCGGGCCCAGCGAGACCAGCTCGAACTCGTCTTTCGCCAGCTTCGGGTTTCTTGTGGCGGGCTCCACGCGGATGTTTTGGCCCTTGGTGTTGACCACGACCGCGGTCTTGCCAGCGCTCAGGTACGCGATCGGATTGCCCCAGGCGTCGAGCAGCTCGACCTTGCCGTCCTTGTCCGTGTCGCCGGTCTTCACGTCGCCGCGCAGTACCTCGGGCACATGTTTCAGAACCGCTGCCGCCAGGGTCTCGCACGCGCCGTTCGGAGAGTCGTCGACAGCGAGTGGCTGCTTGACGTCGCGTATCACCTGAACCGCGAGGCGGAGCTGAAACCTGGTCTTGCGGCGCATGGAATAGCGCCGTTGGGCCTCCTCGCCCAGGGTCAGGATCACGCGGGTGCACTCGCTGTGCTCCGCCGCGGCGATTTTTCGCAACCGCTCGTTGTCGAACCTCGCTTGCCGTAGTGCCCGCTCGATGTTCGCGGCACGAGCCTCGTACATCGCACGGCGATCCTTGGCCGCGGCCGTCTCGTGGAGCGCCCGCGCCAGCTCGTCCGCCATGGCCCGACGCCGACGATTTGTCGCACTCGCGCGTGCCGCCTTCTGCTGGGCCGCCGCATCCCGGATTTGATCTATCTCTTTGCGCAGCGCCTTGCGCTCGGCGTCGAAGCTCGCCCGCGCCTCAGCCAACCGGCCTTTAAGGTCGGCAACCTCGCTCCTTAGCGCCTCGGTTTCACCCTCCGCGCGAACCGCTGCCGACGAGACAAGAAGACACAGAAACAGGGGGGCGAGTCTCTTCATGGTTGGGCTCCTCTCAAGAACACGCAATCGCGGTCGCGCGGCCCTCGCCCCCTATGCCAGGACTCGGCTCAGCTGTCGCCGTTGAGCTTCTTGTCTTTCCAGTACTTCGATCCGACGATCGCAAACTGGAGGCTGATGCCGCGCTTCTTGAAGCGATAGATGCGAATGTCGCTCGAGAACGAGCCCGCGCCCTCGTTGTCGGTGCCGCCCTTCTTGGTCTTCGCGCTCGCGTCGGCTTCGGCACCGAAGACCCAGCCTTTATCGACGAACTTGTCGAACGCCTCGGCGGTGCGGAAGACGAAAACCGCGCGGAACTCGCTGACCTTGAGGCCGAACCCGCCGCCGTACTCGCCCATGCGCATGAACGTCTCGCGCCCGTCCTTACCGACCGCGAGGCCGTATCCGTGGCCTGAACGCGTGAACAGAAACTGCGTCCCGAGGTTCGAGAACACGGCGTAGCCCGCGCCGTTCTCGACATCGACGCGCGCGTCCGGCTTCTTGCGATAGAGCTCGGCGAGGGTGTCGTCGCGCATCTTGCGCACGTAGTCGCGCTTTTCATCGAGGGACTTGCCCTTCGGCGTCTGGCAACCGAGAGCGGCAAAAACGAGAAGGAAGGCCGTGTACCGTTTCATGAGGCCCGCTATCGTAGCCGGACCGCCTCGGTCCGAATAGCCCCGAATAGTCCGCACCCCCATGCTCCAGATTCCCCGAAATGAGGCCCGCCGGGTTCTGCTCCACGCCCAGGGCCTGCTCGACGACCCCGCACGCAAGGCGACCCCCGCCGCTGTCCGCAAGCTCATCGAAAAACTGGGCTTCGTGCAGGTCGACTCGATCAACGTCGTCGCCCGGGCCCAGCACCTGACCCTCCACAGCCGCCTCCACGGCTACCGCGAGAGCCACCTGCGCACGCTCCTCGAGAAACGCCGCGACCTGTTCGAGCACTGGACGCATGACGCCTCCGCAATCCCGACGGCGTTCTTCGCCGCGTGGCGCGTGCGGTGCGCGCGCATGGCCGACCGCCCGTGGCTGCGCAACTGGTGCCGCAAGAAAATGGGACCGCGCCACAGGGCCGTCTTGCGCCGCGTACACGACCGCATCGCCGACGAGGGCCCGCTGCCGTCGCGCGCCTTCGAGAACCCAAGGGGCAGCAAGCCGAACTCCGGCTGGTGGAACTGGAAACCGGCCAAGGCGGCGCTCGAGTTTCTGTGGATCCGCGGCGACCTCGTCGTGGCCGCGCGCGACGGATTCCAGAAGGTCTACGACCTGACCGAGCGCGTCTTCCCCGAAGCGTGCGCGCAACCCGCGCCCAGCGAGGACGAGTACATCGACTGGATGTGCGACCAGGCCCTGAAACGGATTGGTGTGGGCACCCCGGCGGAAATTGCAGCGTTCTTTGGCTCGATCACCACCCCCGAGGCCCGCGCCTGGTGTCAGGGACAGCGTACGGACGGCGATGTCTTGGAAGCACGCGTCGGCGACGACGGACGCGCAGCATTCGCGACCAGGGACTGGCACCGCCGCGCGCGCCGCGCCGAGCAGGCGCTTGAAAACATCGCCGTCCGTCCGCTTACCCGGCTGCTTTCTCCCTTCGACCCCGTGCTGCGCGACCGCAAGCGCGCGCTGCGCCTGTTTGACTTTCACTACCGCTTCGAGGCGTTCGTCCCCGCACCCAAGCGCCGCTATGGCTACTACGTCCTGCCGATCCTCGCGGACGACCAGCTGATCGGCCGCTGCGACGCGAAGCTGCACAGAAAGGAGGGTCGCCTCGAAATCCGCGGCCTCTGGTGGGAGAACGGCGTCCGCGCCACGCGAGCGTGCAAGGAGCAATTCGAGGCCGCGGCATGGCGCTTGGCGGAACTGACGGGCGCGACCGCCCTCGAACTATGAGAGCACCGTTCGCGGCGGGCAGGGGCGCCGGGGCTGCAGGGCCCGACTTTGACAAACCCGCAGGGACGGACGGCGATATACTCGGCTCTCTTGTGAGGGTGCTTACGGCGGGTTGCTTGTTGCTGGGCCTCCTGGCTTCGGTCGGGGCCGAGGAGCCGTCCGTATCCGGGATCGTACGAACGGTGCGGTTTCATCCCGACGGCGAACCCTCCGGGATCGGGTTGCGGATGCTTTCGCGCAAGGGTGAGCCGGGGTGGAAAGCACTCTCCGGGCTGGTCGTCAGTTTGGCGAAGGAGCATCCCGAAGTTTCGGTGCATGCCGCGCGAGCGCTCGCCGAGGGTGCCGAACCGGAACGGCTGGCACACGCGGCGCACGCGTACAGCCGATGCAAGGACGACTCTGTGCGGGCGGTTCTGGCTTACGGCCTCGCGTTTCGGTTTGCGGATCATCGCAAGCTGCTCTTGCGGCACATGCGCCTAAACAAGCCCGGGGCGCGCGCGGTTCTGGTCGTGCTGGCGCCGAAGGTCCTTTCGGAAAAGGAGCTGCGGCGGTACCTGAAGATTCCCGACCTCGCGCCCGTGGCATACGCCGCGCTGCGCGGGCGCAACTTAAGGGTGCAGCCGAAGGAACTGCTTGCGTGGGCGCGCGTGATCTCGCTCGCGTGCCTCCGTCCTGCCGCATGCCGTGGCTGGGCCGACCGCGATCCGACCGACTTCACGATTCTCGAGGCGATCGCGCTGGTGCTTGCGGAGCCCGGGCCCGGTGACAACAACGAGAGCGTTCGCGATGGTGCGGCATGCCTCCTGATGACGGTGTCCGGCAAGAAGCTGCCACGCGACCGAGACATCTGGCGCTCGTGGCTCACGGCACGGCGCGACCGGTACAAGAAACCGTCGGCCGGGTCGCCCGGCGAGATCGCCGCCGCCGTCGTGCGCGGCGCGCGCCTGATCCGCCTCGATCTGATCGACGACGGCCGCTGCCTCTGGTACAGGGACACTGGCGGGCACTACCAGGCCGGTTCGACTGCACTCGGTGTGCTCGGACTTCTTGCCGCCGGCTATCCGAAGAACCATCCGGCAATCAAGAAAGCGCTGCCGACACTGGTCCTGTTCGGGCCGGGCGGCGCGCCGGCGCTGCATTCGATGCCGCACCGTGGCCGGGAGACGTACGTCTTGTCGATGCTCGCGATCGCCCTGTGCGAACTCGACGCGAAGCGGTTCCGCGTGCCGCTCCAGGCACTGCGCAACCGAATCGCCCACGGGATGCAGAAGTCCGGCTCGTGGGGTTACCAATGCCTGACGCCGACCGACACCCACAAGGGCGGCCGGCCCGACAACTCGTGCGCGCAATACGCGGTGCTGGCGTTGCGGGCGCTCAAGCGCAACGGTTTCAAGGTCGAGGACCGGATCTGGAAGACCGCCGAGGCCCACTTTCGCCGCACGGTGTACCGAGACGGCGGCTGGCTCTACCACCGCGGCCACGGCGGAACGCGGCGCAGCATGACAGCAGCGGGCATCAGCAGCCTGGCCATCTGCCTGGAAGGGCGCTATGGACGCCACGCGGGGCAGCGCATCGCGGCGGACAAGCATCTGGCGGGCGGACTGCGCTGCCTGGGCACATTTGTGCATCAACACGAGTTCCGCACGCTGTCGGCTTACGCCTACTACGGCGTCGAGCGCGCTTGTCTGCTTACCGGAACAACGGCATTCAGGTCGGACAGCAACACCTTGGATTGGTACGTCGCAGGCGCCAAGGAGCTCCTCCGCACACAAACCGATCGGGGCGGCATGGGCGCCACCGCCGGAAACCTCGGCGCGGCGCTGAACACGGCGTACTCGATCCTGTTCCTGACCCGCGCGACCCGCACGATCGGGGCGACCAAGAAGGGCCGCACGATCCGCGTCCCGCTCAAGGACAAGCCGTGGCCCAAGGACACGCCCAGGAAAAAGACCGTCCCAAAGCCACAGCCACCGCGGCTCTGGATCGAGCGCGAGTCCGTTCCGACGCGCAGCGGCGACGCCGTGATTGTCGGCCGGCTCGACACGTCTGGCGCCACACTCTCGATCGACGGCAAACCGATCACGCCGGATGTCCGCGGCCGCTTTTCTTACGAGCTGACAATCACTCGCGCCCGCGACATCGCAGTCGTCGCCAAGAGCACGAACGGCCTGGAGACGAAACGCTCGGTCCGGATCGCGTTCGACCGCGACGCGCCGCAGGTGCGCCTGCTTGGACCGCCCCAACGCCATGTAGGCAAACAAGTCCTGATCTTTCGCGCCACCGAACCGCTCAAGGCCCTGCGCGTCGCCGGCCGCGTCTACCCCGCCGACGGGCCTGTTGTGCGCGCCGCGGTCGAAATCAACCCGGGCAGGCGCGCGCTGACGTTCACGGCGACCGACCGCGCAGGCAACGAGGGTCGCGGGCAGGCGGACCTCGAGGCGCAGGAGCGCCATCTGGTCCTCGACGGCCAGAGCGCACTCCGCATCGACCTGCATCGCCGTCCGTCGGCTTTTACGCTCGAGTGTTGGGTGCGCGGCAGCGCACCCAAGCGCGGTGGCTCGCTGATCGCCAACACTGAGGGCTCCGGCTTCGCGCTCGTCTGGGCCTCGCGGCGATTCCCTTTCCCGCACGCGCTCGTGCACACCGGCAAGGACTACGCCGCGATCGGCGCGGGTCGCTCGTGGAAGTGGGACAAGTGGACGCACGTCGCGTTTTGCTGGGACGGGGAGCAGGGTCGTTACTTCGTGAGCGGCAAGCTGCACAGCGTTGGGGAGGCGCGGGGGCCGCGGCGAGTCAGTTCGCGACCGCTCTGGATCGGTGCAGAGCCGAACAGGCACGGCCGGCCGAACGACTTTTTTCCCGGCGAGATGGACGAGGTGCGCGTGTCCACTGTCGCGCGCTACGAAAAGGACTTTCGGCCGCAGCGCCACTTCATGCGCGACCGCGACACGCTAGTGCTCCTGCATTTCGACCGCGACACGCTGCCGTTCGGTCCCGTGCTCGACGACTCGGGCCACCACCACCACGCGACACCCCATGGCGCGCCGGTGCTTTCGACACCGCAGCCGGACGCCAATCCGCTTGATCACGCGCGCGCCGAGATGCGCGGACTCCTGCCGCCGGCGGTGCCCGTCGCACTGACCGAGAAACAGCGGACCGCGCAGGACGCACGCGCCCGGACGGACGCGCAACGCCGGCTCGGACTTGTTCCGGTCACGGTCCGCCTCGCGTCCAAGAACGGCGTCCCGTTCCCCGGCGTCAACGTCCGCGCACACCACCTGAGCCTCGACGTGTCGGCCGGACCGGTCGCGACCGACGCGAACGGCGATGCCGTCCTGCGACTTCCGCGCGGGTCGTGGCGCGTGGACTTTGCGACGAAGGAACCCGCGGGCGGGAGCGCCGTGTTCGGTCGCGCGACGTTTGCCGTCCGCGAGCCGGGACGGGAGACCGTGGTGCTGGACAATCGGCGCGACGTCCAGTTCCGGTCGGGCAAGGGAGCGCTGCGGACCGCGCACGGTGTCCGCCTCGCTTGGCCGGACTTTTCGTTTCACCGGCAGGTCTTTTTGGCGAACGGGCGCCTCGAGATCCTGACCCACGGGGAAGCGCCCATCCTCGTCCAGGCGACGCGGCGACCGGACGATCAGGGCGGTTACATCCTGCGCCGCATGGCGGGACCGGGGCGCACGGTCATCGACACCGATCCGGACGACAACGCCACGGTCCACACGTTTCGCGGCCAGGGCGCGCGCACGCTGTACGTCCGCTACACAAGCGCGGACGCGCTGCCGGTCGACCTCGGGTTCACCGTCAAGAAAACCGCCGTCATTCGCATTGCGGGCCCGCCCGATGTCGTGCTGCATCTCGAATCGAACACCAACGGCGGGCGCGTGCCGTTTTATCCGCGGCCGTTCCTGATCGACGGCAAGCCGCGCGAGTTCCTCGGCAAGGCGCAGTTCGCGGTCTCGGTCGGACACCAGCTCAACTTCCGTGGGCAGTACAAGGACCGCATCAACACCGTCTCGTTTCGCGTCTTCCTGCAAACGCCGAACGGGCTCCTGCTGCCGCCCCCGGCCCCCTATGAACTAAGCTGGGAGCAGCTTCTCGACGGCAAACCTCGTTTCGCAGGAACGACCAGTCCTTCCCGCCGCATCATGACGGCGCCGATCAACCCCAAGCTGTTTCCGAAACTGCGCTACCGCGTGCACGTGCGCGGCCCCGGCGTGAACAAGAAGTTCGAGGTCGAGCCGGTCGGGCCGACCGCGAAGGTGCAGCAGGGCAAGGTGCGAACGTCGTGCTTCCCACCGCTCGTCGGCAACACGCGCCACTGGGCGGCGTGCGTGAGCCGCGCGATGCAGGCGTACGAGGAGACGTGTCCGCGGTGGCGGACGCATTGCAATATCGATCGGTCGATTCACATGCCGCTGCCGGTCATCGGCATGGGCGGCGGCGGTGGCAACGCCGGCTGGATGTGGCTGCCCGAAGGGAGTCTCTACGGCTTTCACGGGACGTGGTACTGGACCGGCCTGCTGTCGCACGAACTCGGCCACGTGTATGGCTACGGCCATTCGAATCCGGTTCAGACCCGCATCATGAGCCAAGCCGGTCGGCGCGCGGGGCGGCGGCTGCGTTCGATCCGACCGGGCATGGAGCGCCTCCCCGAGGGTGACCGCTACGGTGCGTTGCTCGAAGCGATCACGCGCGGCGACGTGCACGTCACCGAGGGATTCCAAGACGACAAGGGCGAACCGTTGAAACTTGCCGGCGACGCGACGAGCGCGGGCGTGCTTGTCCCCAACCTCGAAATCACCGGAGAGGACGCCGTCCTCTCGTGGTTTTATCGCACACTCGGTCCGAAGGCCGCCGACGCCCGCGCGAAACACGCCGCGGAGTGGTCCTGGCCCCTGACGCTGCGCGGTTTTTCCGACGACGAAATCCAGATCACGATCCTGTCCAAGTCCGCCGGCGCGAAGCTGGCCTGGCTCGCGCGCATGCGCGGCATCGTCGTGCACGACCACCGCCTCGAAGCGGCCCTGGCGATCCTCGAGAAGGGACCGCTCGCGAACGCGAAACAGCGCGGCGGCACCCGTCACCACTGGCGCACGAAACCGCTCGGCCAAGACCTCGAAGCCGAAGAGCGCGCGATGGCCGCCGAGCTGGGCCACCGCTACGACCGCGTGCTCGCGCGCCTGCGCCTGGCACGCGAAGCGTTTCGCCGAAGCCTTCCCGAGCAGGGTGAAGCGTTCCAGATGCGAGCCCTGACCGAAGCGCGCCAAGGAAGTCCGGCCACCCTGGACCGAGCCCTGATCGACACCGCCCCGATGTGGGCCGCGCGCTGATCGGGCCGGAATGCAGCCGCCTGTCGAACCTTGCGTACTCACGAAACCCATCGCGACTTGACGCCCGTAATCCTCCAGCCGAAGGGACGGAGGACAATGCAGCGTTGCCCCCACGCGTGAAGCATGCCGGTGTACGACGACATCTCGACCGTCAGCGAAAACAAGAACCAATTCTCGCGCCGGAGGTTCTTGACGCCCAGGATCGTTCCCGGCTCGCCGGTCCTGCGGTCTTCCACGTTGCTGAAACTCAGATCGGCGACAGCCTCAGAGTCGCGAGACCGGAGCCTTGCCCGCGAACGCGGCAGGAGACGTACACCAAGGTCGTCGAGGCGGCGCAACAGATCGGGGCTCGCATCGTGTCCGTCCACCTCAACGTAGCACGTCCGCTCGCGATCCGGATTCGACAACAGCTCTCGCAGCAGAACCTCGGCCAAGTCGTCGGGTATCTCGCCCGGCTCGACCGGTCGCAGCAAGAGCAGCACGACGAGCAACGCGGCGAGGCCGACGGCGCGCGGCAGAAAAGACGCACGCCTCGACGACAGCGCGAGTCCCCGAACGAACAATCCGACGGCGCCAACAAGCGCCACGACGCCGGGAACGCCCACAAATTCCAACGCCACAATGGTCGCCAAGGCGATCCCCGGAAACAACAACCCGTAGGTCCAGGTCCCCGTGCGTGCTCCATCTGCAGAAGAGCCGGTTGACCGCGTGCTCACGCTTCCAGAATAACGCGCGCAACTCGCCCCCGCGCGGGTACGGGGGGTACGGGGGGGGTACGGGTGCCATCTCCAAACGGGTATCTGGCGGGGGTACGGGTGCCAGGTAATCCTGCTGCCGGGGTACGGGTGCCAGGTAATCCTGCTGCCGTCACCTGCCCGCAACAGCAGGATCCCCTGGCACCGTACCGGCCGGGCGCCGTATCGGCCGCGGACCCCCGGCGGCGCCCCCGGGGGTCGTCCTCTCGCTAGCGCTAGTCGCCGCAGGCGACAATCGCCGTCCGTTTGCTTTGGCATGCGTCGTACGCTGTTGCCGTGAAGCTCATCGACTTTCACTCCCACTTCTTCTCGCGACCGTTCTTTGAGGCGCTGGCGTCCGCCGCCCCCGGGGACGATTCGCCCACAGAGCGGCTTGCTCGCTTGGCGGAGCAGACCGGAATCGAATTGCCGCCGGCCGACGTCGCCGCGCATCTGCGACGCTGGATCGGCGAACTCGATCAAAACGGGGTCGATCATCTCGTCACGTTCGCGAGTCTGCCGGCCGAGGCGCCGGCGGTCGCGGAGGCCGTGCGGCTTGCGGACGGGCGTGTGTCTGCGTGCGCGCTTGTCGATCCGACTGCGGCGGACGCCGAGGGGACCCTGCGCCGGATGCTGGACGAGGACGGCTACGCGGGCGCGTTGTTTTTTCCGGCGATGCACCACTTCCGCGCGTGTGACGAGGTCGCGACGCGGCTCTTCGCGATCCTCGCCGAGCGTCGCGCCATCGCGTTCGTGCACTGTGGGCTGTTGACCGTGCGGCTGCGCGATCTGCTCGGGCTGCCGCGCCCGTTCGACTTGTCGTACGCCAATCCGCTCGACCTGAGTCCCGCCGCCAACCGCGCCACCGGGGCCACGTTCATCGTGCCGCACTTCGGCGCAGGTTTTTTTCGCGAGACGCTGATGGCCGGCGCGCAATGCGAAAACATCTGCGTCGATACGTCATCGACGAACTCCTGGATACGCACGCAGACCCACGAGATCTCCTTGCAAGACGTGTTCGCGCGCGCACTGGACGTGTTCGGACCCGAGCGCATCCTGTTCGGCACGGACTCCAACGTCTTCCCGGCCGGCTGGCGCGCGGAACGCCGCACCGAGCAGGAGCAGTGCCTGGACAACCTCGGCGTCACGGGCGACGACCAGCAGGCGATCTTTGCGGGTAACGCCGCACGATTGCTCGGGATGGAGGCATAACCAATGGAGCTGGCACGCGCCAAGACATTCCTGCTGCGGCACGCGCGGGTACTGGAGCGGCGGGTGTTCGCCTGCTGTTTCGAGAACGGTTCGACGGACGGTGTGCGTGCCGCGCTGCGCGCGTATCGAAACCCGGACGGCGGATTCGGCCATGCGCTCGAACCCGACCTGCGCACATCGGCGAGCCAGCCGATCTTCGTCGATGTCGGTCTCGGATCGATGCATGAAGCCGACGCGTTCGACGAGGAGCTCGCGCTCGGCGCGTGCGACTTTCTCGGCTCTGTCGCCACACCCGAAGGCGCCGTCTCCCCGACGCTTCCGGGCGCGGAAGACGATCCCTGCGCGGGACATTGGAAGCTGCTCTCTTGGGCCCACACCCCCGGCGTCAACCCCACGGCGCGCATCGCCGGACATCTGCACGCGTTCGGCGTGCACCACCCGTGGCTCGACCGCGCCACCACATGGTGCATCGCCCAGATCGAAAACGAGGACTTCGAAAGCGGTCACACGTTGCTCGCCGCCCTGACGCTCGCCGAGCATCTCCCGGACCGCGAACGTGGCCACGAACTGGTCGAGCGGATCATGCGGCAGGTGCCGGCCGCCGAGTGGTTCTTGGCCGAAGTGCCGGTCGAATCCTACGGCCTCACGCCGCTCCACTTCGCGCCCACGCCCGCTGCGCCCGCGCGCCGTTTCTTCGACGACAACATGATCGAGGCGCACCTGAACGACCTCGCCGCACATCAGGAAGAAGACGGCGGTTGGCCGATCCACTGGGAGGCACCGGGACGGACGGCGATGCTTTCCTGGCGCGCCCGCTGGACTCTCGAGGCGCTGCGCACGCTGCACGCCTACGGACGGCTGTAGGCTCTGTTTGAAGAGTCGCCTGGCTTCGGCCGGCTGCGGCTGCGCCCAGTCGCTCGCCTGCGGCTCGCGCCGCGGTTTCGCTTGGCGAAACCGCGCTGCGTCGCGGCTCCTAGACGTGCCTCTGGCACGCCTTCGTCGCCGCTCCTTGCTGGACTTGTCCTCGCTCGACCTCGGGCCTTACGCCGATTCAAACAGAGCCTAGCCGCCACGGACGCGCCCGCTATTTCTTGTCCGTAAGCGTCGCCGTCCAGGTCGCGCCTTCGTGGCCGGGCAGCTCGCTGCCCTCCGTGAGGCGGAACTCCACTTGGCCATCGTTCGAATCCGCGACGTGGATCGCCACGATGCCGCGGCCGCGCGTCGGCAAGACGCCGCGCAACGGACGATAGCCGTCGCTGTCCTTAAAAAGGATCCACCACGGCAACGGGGCCGTCGGATCGGCCGGAACCGCCCGTACGATCAGGTCGCGGTCGCCGTCGTTGTCCAGGTCCCTTTCGCACACGACCGTCATGCCCGGCGGCGGGCTCGTGCAGTGCGCGGGCGGCGAAAGACACCACCGCGCGGCGACCTGAAACGACACAGGTGTTATCGACACCGGGTCCGTTGCGGAAATCGCCGTCCGTTTGCTCTCTCCTTTTGGAGCTTCACGATGTACGGTCCAACCGGGCGCGGGCGGCAACGACAACAGGCGCGCGAGCAGGTCACGGTCGCCCATCTTGCGTTTCGCCGTGTCGCCCTCCTCCGCGATGCCGCGGGGCGCACCGGGGCGGGGCCGGTTCAAGAGCGCGAGGGCTTCGTCGCCGCGGCCGAGCCGGAACAGGCACAGCGCTTCGAGCGCGGCGGCGCGCGGGTTGTGGCGCACCTCGGCGAGGACTTTTCGCGCCCGCTCAATGTCGCCCTTGAGCACCAGGACGCGGCCCAGTGCCAGCACGGCACCGGTCTCATGACGGTTCAGGCGCTGCGCGCGCGCGATGTCTTCTTGGGCGCGATCGAGATCGAACACGCCGGGCAGCGCCGGGTCCGAGTGGATCCGGGCGCGCAGTAAGAACCCCCGCGGCACTCTCGGCTCGAGCAGGGTCAGGCGATCGCACAAACGTCGGGCCACCGCGGGGGATTCGAGTTGAGCGAGTTGATAATGCGCGGCCGCGTGCGTAGGGTCGAGGCGCACGACCTCGCGAAGAACGGCGCGAGCCTCGCCGGGGTGCTGCGCAGCCAACGCATCGCGCGCGCGGTCCATCCGCTTTCCGAGCGCGCGCGCGTCAACCTCCTTCACGACGAGTCGCGTCCCGGCGCGCACATGGCGTTTCACGACGGTCTTGCCCGACAGGTATCGCACGTGCACGGCGTCGGCCGCGCCGTGCTTGCCGAGTCCGAACGTGAGCGTGTGCGGGCCGGAGCTCAGATAGGAAATCTTGGCGCCGACGACCTGCGCCTGCCGCTTGCCGCCCACCTCGACCGTGACCGTCGCGCCATAGCCGAACACGTTGGGTGCGGAGCTGCGCACGGCCACTTCGAGATGATGGTTCTCCGTCGGCGTGTCGTTGCGCAACACAAGCGGGGCGCCGCCGTGGACAACAAGCACGAGATCGAGATCACCGTCGCCGTCAAGGTCGCCGGACATGCCACCGCGGCCGACCAACGGATTGCGCAGTGCCTCTCCGGACCGTCGCGCCAGCTCCCAAAACCGCTGGCCGTCGTTCCAAAACACCTGCGCCGCCATGGGCATCAGGTGCGATGGCGATTCCGGATCCTCGAACGTGTCGCCGTTCAGGACGTAGAGATCGGTCTGGCCGTCGAGATCCAGATCCAGGAACTCGCAGGCCCAGCCGACGAGCCCGCGGCCCGGCGGGCCCAGGCACGTCCGCACGGAATCGTCGCGAAACAGGAGTCCCTTCTCGCGAATGTAGAGCGCGTTCTCCTCGGGCTTCCAGTGCGTGACAAACAGGTCGAGGTCGCCATCGCCATCGGGATCGCCGACCGCCAGGCCCATCGCCCCGCGCCAGTCGGCCGTGGACGATCCGTGGCTCGCGTCCTGAAACGGCGCACCGCGCTGGCCTCGGAAGAGCGCGTTGTCCGTCACGTCGTTCGCGACATAGAGATCGAGAACGCCGTCTTCATCGAAGTCGGCAAACAGCGCACCGAGACTCTTACCGCCCGGGTTGTCGACCGACAGCTCGGCCGACGCCTCACGAAAGCGCCCGCCCTCGTTCAGGTAGAGCAGATTCTTCTCGGCGGGAAACGCGCTCGGGTTCAGACTCGCCGGCAGCGACGTCCGGCCGCGACGGCTCGCACTGGGCTGCGTGTTCTCATCGAACACGACATACCGGCAGACGTACAGGTCGAGGTCGCCGTCGCCGTCCACATCGCCCCAGCAGGCACCTGCGGAGAACCCGCCACCACCCACACCCGCCTCCCGCGTGACGTCGGTGAACACAAAGCCACCGTCGTTGCGCAGGAGGACATTGCGCCCGTAGCCCGTCACGTAGATGTCGAAGTCGCCGTCCGCGTCGTAGTCCGCCACCGCGACACCCATGCCGTAGAGCGCGGGCATCCCGGACTCGACGCGCTCGAAACGCATGTCGCCGAGGTTGCGAAACAGCGCGCACGGCGGCGGCGCCTGTCCGTGCGGCCCGTTGTTGACCAGGAACAGGTCGAGCCGCCCGTCGCCGTCGAAGTCCTCGATCGCCACGCCTGAACCCATGTCCTCGGACAGGCGTCGCGTGCGCTCGCCGGGGAAGTGGCGAAAGTCGATCGGGATGAGCGTGAAACGCACGGCGGGCGCCGACGCCGGAATCGAACGGGCAACAAAATCCACGACCCCGGGCGCCAGACCCTCCACGTCCTCTTCCCCGGCGGTCGCATTCAGCAGAGCCACGGCACCCCACGCACACAACCCAAGCATGAGCCCGAACAGGACACTGTAACGAACGACGAGCCGGTGCTTTTTTTTCACTTCTCCCCTCGCTCCCCCGCGCCCCCCTCACTCCCCACGACGCGGATTCGTGCCACTGCCCTGGACATGTCCGTCACCGGAGCGCGCGCCTTGCCGTCCTTGATGAGCACGTTCAGGAGTGTCTGATCGACCTTGCGGTAGCGCAGGGTCGCAACAACCTTGAGTTCACCCGTTACGGACGGCGATGTAAACGCGACGTCGGGGTTGGCAATGCGACTGTCCGCCTCGCAGGCGCACTCGAACGTGTACTCCTGCTGGTCGGTGTAGCCCGGGAACAGGACGCGGCGAAAACGTGCGCCGACCATGTCCCAGAGGTTGTGGCGGTCGATCAGGTTGCCGGCGCGATCGACACCTTCGGCCTTGAGGGTCCACGCGTTGTGGGGCAGGAAGCCGTCCTTGTCGAGCACCCCCGATGCGAAGATCTCCTTGCCGCGATGCGTCACGCGCACCTCGACCCACGCCTGGATGACGTCGAGCGGGCCGGTCGGGAACGTGTGGCCGACCTTCTTGTTGTCCAGCGTGATGCGCAGCTTGACGTTCTCGCCGGCGCGCACCTCGGCGGGCGCTTCGATGGCAAGCGGCACCGGCGGACCACCCGGCCAGCGATCGGTGATCTCGGGGATCACGGTCTCGCCGCGCAGCCACTGTTCGGTCAGCTCGACGTGTTTTTTGGCGCCGGGCAGCTTGTGGAGCTGCGGGAGCCACTGATTCGCGGCGATGTAGCCGTGGTGCCGGTGCTTGCCTTTTTTGGCCGTGGACGGTTCGCCGGAAGAGGTCAGCCGCATGTGGCAGTCGCGGCACGTCAGCGAGCGTTCCGGGTCGGCGCGGCGCGGGTTGTCCTTGTCCGGAACGAACCAGTGGCTGCCCTTCCAACCGTCGTACTGGTTTTGCAACTGCACGCGCGTGGCGCGGTTGATCTCCTTGTCGATGAACTGCTTGTGGCACGCGCCGCAGAACTCCGGGGTCTGCAGCAGGGGACGGCTGTACGTCGCCTTGTGGTGGCGCGGGTAGGCGCGGATCAGGAAGCGGCCGACGAACGAATCCTCCGCGAGGTAACGAACCGGCGGCGTCACAACGTAGTTCGCGTTGCCGCGCAGGTCGGTCTGCGTGATCGTGTGACAAACCGCGCAACTGATGCCCTCGTCCGCGCCGGGGCTCGAGAGATCGTCGAAGTAGGTCGTCTTCGCGCCGCTGAACAGCGAGATGGGATCGTGGCAACCTGCGCAGTAGCGCGTCGACTCCGAGCCGTTCGCGTCCGCCATGGCGCCCTGGATCAACTGAAAGAACGCGGACCGCGACGCGTAACGATGCGCGGACGGCGCCCACTCCGCCTCGATCTCCTCGTGGCAACCAGTGGTCCCGCAGGTGCGCGAGCCCGCCAGCGCCGCCGGACGAATGCCGCCGTTTTTCTCAAACGTCGCCTCGACGCGCTCCCGATCCGCCTTCACGCCGGCGCGCAGCCGCGCCAGCACTTTGTCGTCGCGGTTCGCGGCGTACGCCTTGAGCGCCTTGATCCGTTGTGCGTCGCCCTCGATGCGTTCGGCGTCGGTACGCCCGCCGCGCGCCAGCGAAGCGCGGTCACTCTGCAGTTGGCGCGTCGCGACTTCCACGAACGCACCGATCCCTACGGGCGTCAGATGCGCGGGGTCGTCGAGAAACCGTTCCCAGACCCGGTCCTGCTCGACACGCCACAACAGATCGGTGCGCGCCATGCTCGGCGCGAACGGGTTCTTGCCGTAGCGAAAGCTGTAGTTCTCCGGAAGCGGTTGCCGTCGCGCCGCCGCCTCCATCCCCTCGCCGCCCAAAAACGTCGCCACCGTGAGCAGTACGCCCGCCGCGGTACCAAAGCCGAGCAGACGTCGCGCGGGCCGGCCCTCGCCCCGGCGCACCGCCGTCAAAAGATGAGCGAGAATGATCACGCCGACCGCGCAGCCCGTCACCGTATGCACGAGGTCCCAGCCGTAGTCGATGCGGCGGCCGAACGCGGCCTGCACTGTCAGGACGACACCCGACACCGCGACAGCCAGCATCAATAGTCCGGCCATCCAACCCAGGAGCAGCAGGTGCGAGAATTTGTCGCGAAACCGCTGCGCCAAGTGGCGGCACAAGTAGACCACCAGCGGAACCATGAACACGAGCCCCAGAACGGTGTGGGCGAGCACGGTCACCTGCGCCCCGATGCCAAACGGCGCCAGCAGGATGATCAGCCCCGTCGCGACCAGATAGACAGTCCCCGCAATGACCAGCCGCAGCGGCCACCCCGCCCACGCCTCGCGCGCATCCCTCCCCGGTCCGGGCTTTTTTTCACTCACGTCGAAGATTCTCCAGGCCCAACCAAAGCCCAGCCGAACGAACGTTCGTTCTGTAAGCTACCACCAAATACGCCGAGTCGGGAACGGACGGCGATGCTTTTTGAGGCGGCCCCTAGCAGGACCGCCATAAACTATTGCCCAACATAGTCTTCCGGCGTTCTTGCCAGACCAACGGCCTGCCCGTACGGTGCCAGGTAACCCTGCTGCCACGTCGACCGTCGCGCCAGGCAACAGCAGGATTCCCTGGCTCCGTAGGGCTGTAGGCCCCGTAGGCCGCCGGCTCCGGGCTCCGTAGGAGCGTAGGCCGTCTGGGCCGTACGCAGGCCTGGTGCCGTCGGGGTGTGGCTCCGCGCGGCGGGACGGCGAGAAAACCGGTGGGCTTGGCAGACGGCTCGGCTCGTTTCCGTGTCAAGGGTCATGGCGAAGTTCCGCACGCTCGTGTTTCTCCTTTCCGTCACGCTTCTCGGCGGCTGCCCGTTTTCGAACTCCAGCATCCCGCTCGAGGGTCAACTGCTCACCTGGTCGCGCGCGTACGGCGCCAACGCTCAGGATCCGGCACAGCGGTCGAACTACCAACTGGTCGAGACCCGCCCCACGGCCGACGGGGGATTCATCGGCGTCGGCACGATCACGAAGCCGTTTGGCGACAAGGACCTGTGGCTGCTGCGTCTCGACGCGGCGGGCGAGGTCTTGTGGTCCCGGACCTACGGATCGACGGGCACGCCGAGCATTCCGGGAATCATCCTCAGCGCCCAGGAGACCAGCGATGGTGGCGCGCTCGTCTTGAGCCGGGGCCACCTGGCCGTCACGACCGTGACGCGAGCCGATGCCAGCGGCGCGGTCCAGTGGACGAAAACCTACGGCACGTTTTTTCAGCAGGGGACGACGCTGCGCGCGATGCCGGACGGCCACTTCGTCATCGCAGGTATCGATCACGCCCGGATCAACGACGAGGACCTCCAGTCGAACGCGTGGGCGGTCAAGATCAACGACGACGGCGGCGTGATCTGGCAGCGAACGGTCCCGAAGTCCGGCGATCGGGTCAACATCGTTGACGCGGCCAGCCTCGCCGACGGTGCCACGGTAGCAGCGCAGGCGTTGTCGTCGATACGGACGACTACAACCGCAGCATCTTCGACACCCGGTTTCACGGCGTGCGCGCGACGGGCGACGGCGGCTTCGTGGCTGTCGGCGAGGACGCGCCGAACGGAGGCGGCGGCGGAGTCGTTGTCAAGTACGACGCGGAGGTCGGCATCGACTGGACCTACGAGATCGACGACGACCGGTTCGAGGAGCTCCACGCCGCGGCGACCGCCGGCACGATCGTGATCGCGGGCAAACGCGGCGACGCGGACGGAAAAAACCGCCGGCCGTTTCTCGTGCACCTCGACTTCGCCGGCAACGAACTCGCCGTCAGAGACATCGCCGTCCTTGACTTCGGTTTTGGTCGGGCCACCCTCGAATCGCTCGGCGGCGACCGTTTTCTGCTCGGGCTCCCTGACCGGTTCCTCGAGATCGAAATCAACGGCGATGTCGTGCAGACGGTGCCGACCGGGTGCATGCCGAAGTCGGTTCAGCGCACGGCGGACGGCGGCACACTGGTCGCCGGACGCCGCTGCCTGAAGAAGTTCGACGCCGGCGGGGCGGTGGTCTGGGAACCGGGAACCACAGGCCAGCCCGAAACGGGTCGCTCGGTGGCCGAGACCTTCTCCGGCGGCTTTCAGGTGCTTGGAGAGATCGGATCGACGGGGGCGAACTGGCTGCTGCGCACCGACTCGGACGGCAACATCCTGTCGCAGAGGACGTACTCGGCCGTGGGCAGGTTGCGCACGATCCGCGCGACCGACGACGGCTTCGTCATGGCTGGCGACGATGGTACGCACGGCCTCGTCATCAAGCTGAACGGGCTCGGCAACGAGTTGTGGCAAAAAACCTACTCGGAAACGGGCGACATCACCGGAGTCGTCGTGGCCGGGACCGAATACGTCGTGAGCGGCGCATTCGGCTGGCTCGCGAAGCTGGGCAAGGACGGCGATATCGTTGCGGAGACGCGGTATCCCGTGGCGTTCGCGAAACCGGCCGCGGCCTCGGATGGCGGCTGGTTCGTCCTGAGCATCTCGATCGACTCGCACATCCGGTTGGCGAAGCTGGACGCGGATTTCGCTCCGATCTGGCAAGCCCGCATCGGCGACGCGAATGCGGCGGAAAACAGGGGGATCGACGTCATGGGCAACGGCGAGGGCGGCTGCGTGATCGCCGCCAATACGACGCAGTTCGGCGGCGGCGACATCTGCTTCGCCCGGATCTGCCCCAACCTTTGGCTGGTCGGTTTCGACGCCGACGGCAACGTCGCATGGCAGCGGAGCTATTCCTCGAGAGTCTCGGACGAGTGCTGCGATCTTTTGGCGACCGACGATGGCGGCATCCTGCTCACGGCCTACAGCGATGCGTTTCACTACCCGCAGGAAGACGCTTGGCTCTTCAAGCTCGACGTCGTCGGCCTCTTGTCGGAGTCCTGCCCGAGTTCCATCGCCGCCGCAACCGACGGGACGTTCTCGACGCTCGTCGGCGGCGTGATCGAGGAGGCCGAGAGCGCTGTGTCGGGCGCCACCGTCAGCACCGGCGCCATCGCCTTGGGCTCGACACCGCACCCGCTACTCACCGGCATCGCGTGCGTGGGCGTGGGTACCGCCGGTCCGCCACCGGCCAACGGCGACCCGGTCCCGACGTTCGGCACCTCGATCGCCGCGCCCGAGACCGACGAGCCGATCACGTTCGACGCAACGGCCAGCCAGGACGACGGCACGATTGTGAGCTACGACTGGGATTTCGAGAACGACGGAACCTTCGACGCGACGGGCACGGTCGTCAATCATGCCTACACGGCCGCCGGCACGTTCACGGCGCGGCTGCGGGTGACCGACAACGGTGGCAGGACCGCCGAGACGACGCGCGAGATCACGGTCACGCCCGCGGCGCCGGCCGGCCCGTCGATCACCATCAAGTTCATGGGCGTCGGTGGCGCACAAGTCGATGTGCGCATTAGCGGCGAAACCGAAGTATGCACGACCGACTGCACGCTGGCGGCCCCCGCCAATCAACGGGTGCGCATCGAAGTCTTCACAAACGACGGCACGATCTTCGACCACTGGGTCGGCTGCGACCAGGACTTCGGCGAAGAAGGCTGCCTCGTGGACATCGGCACGACCCCGCGAACGGTGGAAGTCCACCTCGCCCCGGAGTAACGATCGAAAAACGTGCCCGGTACCGTGCCATGCCCGGTACCGTGCCAGGCAATCCTGCTGTCGCTATCGCGCCAATCGCGCCAATCGCATGGCCGCCCGGCGCCGCAAATTTTTTTATCCGGCCACAACCTCCTTCCCTCGCGTCAGTTGCAACGATCCAATCCAGTGGTGGCCGACCCGTTTTGCGTCTATGGGGTGAGAACCCAATGCCCCGCCGCCCCCGAGAAGACGCCCCCGACACTTGGCATCACGTCATGAACCGCGGCCTCGCCCGCCGCACGCTCCTCGAAACCGACGCGGACCGCCGGTACTTCCTGGCGCTCGTCGCCCGCGAAGCCCGCCGCGGTCGCATCGAAGTCCACGCCTTCAGCCTGATG
>JAJFFH010000058.1 GCA_021776735.1 Planctomycetota bacterium
GGAAGCTTCAGGTCCGGTTGGCGGAGAAACCGCCAACCGGATGAAGGGGGGCGGACGGGGCAAGTGTCTTTTGGCTCAACGGCTCACGCCGTTGAGGCCTCGCGGGGGGAGCGTCCGGTCCGGTTGGCGGGGGAACCGCCAACCGGATGAACGGGGCGCTGGCGCCGAGTTCGTTTCACCGCTTAGCGATCCCCCCTACTCCAACTGCGCCCGCACATAAGCCGCGCGCCGCGCCAGGGTCGCGCGGTCTTGGGCGGCCAGGGTGACGCGCGTTGAGATCCAGACGTCGCCGGCCTGGCAGAGCGCCGCGCGGCGTTCCGGCGACAATTCGCGGGACAGGGGCCATTCCAGCGCGTGGCGCGCGGCGCCCACGCGCCGACCCAGCGGTTGCACGCCCGCGACGGCGGCCAACAGATCGGTAAACGGGTTCGACGCGGCGGCGACGGCGGACAGGCGCAGGGTCGCCGACATCCGCGGATTGACCTCGAGTAAAAAGACATCGCCGTCCCGCCTTCGCGCTCCACGCTCCGGCGCGGGTGAACCCGTCTGCTGTATCAGCTCGACCTCCACCGGACCACTCGGGCGCAGCGGCGCCAGATAGTCCACGCACGCGCGGATCAAGTTCCGCGCCTCATCAGCGGGCGCCCACGGTGTCGCCGGGCAACGCCGCGTGCGCCGCGACGGATGGATGCCGCGCCGGTCCGTCGGCCCCTTGGCCACGACCGGATACACGTTGCAACGCCCGTTGTGCCACATCATGTTCAGCGACAGCTCGGTCCCGGACAGGAACGGCTGGAACAGGTAGCCCTCGTCGAGCAGACGCGCGCCGCGCACGCGCAAACGCGCCGGATCCGAAAAAACCTCGGAATCATCGCCGTCCGTTCCGTCATTCCGCTTCGCCACGATCGCACCGCAACGCCCCGCAGCCAACTCCCCCACGGCGCGCTCAAGCGCGAAATCGGGCACGGCCCGCAACCCGGGAACGCGAGCCGCGCGCCGCGCCATCTTGGTCTTGTCGAGCCCGAGCTTGACGATCTCCTTGGGCTGCGCGACGACGGGCACTCCCAACCCGGCGACCGCCTCCGCCAGGCCGCGGTCGCGGCGCAGCGTCTCGTGACGGCTCAAGAACACGACGGCGACGGGGCGCAGTGCGGCGACGCGTTCGACAAGCCCGTCGGGCTCGAGCAATTCCACCGAAAAACGCGGATCGCGCAAGAACTCCGGGAGCCACGCACGCCACGCGGGCGTGCCAAGAACGAGACCGACGCACGGTTGGGACAACGTGTGCGCACGATACCCGAATGCGGGCGAGGGGATAGAGGGGGCCCGGGGGGAAAGGGGGCGCCCGGCCTACTCGGACTCGGACTGCTCGAGCTGCTTGAAGCGCCGACGCTGCTGCCGGAGCATTTCGAGATCGTCTTCGGTCGCACGCACGGGTTCCGGCAGGCGATCGAGGCAACTGTCGATCTCGACAATGCGGGCGGCGGCCATCTCGGCCTGCAAGGCGCGCGCCTCCTCGGCCTCGGCCGAGCCGGGAGCGCACAGGGGGATAAGCTCGGACGCAAAGCGCAGCACGGCGCCGTCCCCAAGCACCGCCCGGTTCACGCGCAGCTCGTCCAGGAGCTCGCGTAACCGCTCCTGAGCCGCGTCGGGTCCGTCGCGTTTCACGGTCAGACGCACGGCGACGCTCTCGATGAGAATGTCGAAGTCCGGACGCGAGAGCTGTCCGGCGCGCGCCTCGCGCAACGACTCGTCGGCCGCTTCGAGGTCGCCGAGTTGGATCAGATACTCCGCGCGGTGCACATGCGCCTCGATCGCGTACGGCTTCATTTCCGGACGCCGATCGACGAGTTTCTGAAACTCTTCCAGTCGCGCGAGGGCGGCTTCCGGATCCCCGCTCACCGCCGCCAGGGCCGATGCATAGCCGTGATGCAGAATACGCAGCGTCGTCGCCGAGGGCTGCTCCATGCCGACAAGCGCGGCGCCCAGACTGTCGAGCGCCGCGGCCATCCGCGCCGGATCGAGAATGTCGTTGTACGCGCCGACGACGTGCAGCCACGCCGCGGCACGCGCCGGCGCATGTCCGGTCAGCGAAGCCTCCGCCGCCACGTACCGGGCCAGCAAGAGCGCCTCGAACACGCGCTGCGACGTGCGATAGACCTGGGCGAGATTCGCGCCGGCACGCAGCCGCAGCCCGTCGTCCGCGCCGGGCGGCGCCTCCACGAACGCGCGCTTGTACCAGTGCTCCGCGTCGTCGAAGTCGCAGCGATCTTGGGCCAGGGATCCGAGCGCATACGCGCAAGCCAGCCGCACGCGCGGACCGCCGAGCTGCATCCCGCCGCGAAAGACACCGGCCAGCTCTTGCGGCAGGTCCCGGCACCGCGCCAGCCAACCGAGGCGCTCGCGGTCACGCGGCCCGATGCGCGCACGAAGCAGCGCGTAAATCTGCACCGCCTTGTCGGGCTCGGTCTCCCTCAGGCGATCTGCATCGGCCAGCGTCGGTATCCCCATGTCCTGCGTCTTGTCTGATCGGAATCTGGCCAGGTGGGTTTAGGGGGCCCGGGGGCAGCGCCGATGGCACTGTCCCGATTTGAGACGCAGTGCTTACCGAAACGCGAGCATCGCGTCGCCGTAGCTGAAGAAGCGGTAGTTGCGTTCCAGCGCGTGGGCGTACGCGGACTTCAGGCGGTCGAGGCCGATGAACGCGGCCACGAGGAGCAGCAGGCTGCTCTGGGGAACATGGAAGTTGGTCAGCAAGACATCGACGACTTCGAGCTCCCGTCCGGGGTACAAAAACAGCTTGGTACGTCCGCGGGCGGCACGAACGCCGCCGGTGCGATGCAGGGT
Source organism: Planctomycetota bacterium (assembly GCA_021776735.1). GTDB lineage: Bacteria > Planctomycetota > PLA2 > PLA2 > PLA2 > JAJFFH01. The sequence continues at coordinate 2,848 of JAJFFH010000058.1, forward strand.
TTCCAGCACGCGCGTCGTCGTTGTACCGACGGCCACGATGCGGCCCTTGCACGAACGGATGCGTTCGGCCGCTTTTTCGGTGACCTCGAACTCCTCCTCGTGCATGACGTGGTCCTCGACCCGCTCGCAGTCGATCGGCTGGAACGTCCCGTATCCGACGTGCAGTGTCACGGCGACTGGATCCAGCCGCTTGAGCAGTTCCGGCGTGAAGTGCAGCCCCGCCGTGGGCGCGGCCGCGGAACCGCCTTCGCGCGCGTAGACCGTTTGGTAGCGCGCCTTGTCCCGGGGCACGTCCGGCCGTTTGATGTAGGGCGGAAGCGGCACGTGCCCGACGCGCTCCAGAAGCGCTTCGAGGTTCTCGGCGTCGCCGCAAAAGTCCCCGCCCCCCTCAAAACCAACGCGCCAGATGGCCCCCCCATCCGGACGTTCCAGAAGCGTGGCGACCAGATCTCCGTCCGTCTCGATGCGTTCGCCCGGTCGCAGGCGCTTGTTGGCGCGCACGAGCGCGTGGTACGCACCGCCCGGCTCCCGGCGCAGCAAGAGGAACTCGGCCCGCCCGCCGGTGGCTCGCCGTCCGTAGAGCCGGGCGGCGCGGACTCGGGTGTCATTGATCACCACGAGGTCATCGGGCTCGAGCAGGTCAGGCAGGTCCGCGACGACACGGTCTTCCAGTCCGCTGTGGCGGGCTACGAGCAGGCGTGCCGCGTCCCGGGGCGTCGCCGGCTCCGAAGCGATCCGGTCCGGCGGCAGGTCGTACGCGAAATCCTGTAACCGCAAAACGTGCAGTATGCTAACGCGACTTGGCGTGACGACGTTCCAGTTCCTTTTGCTCGCCCTTTACGTACCCATAACGCTGCTGCTGGCCGCGTATGGGCTGCATCGTGCCCACATGCTTGTCGAGTACGTACGCGTACGCAAGAAGAACCCGTCGCCGAAGGGCCGGTTCGAGGAGCTGCCGACAATCCTCGTCCAGGTTCCGGTCTTCAACGAGCGCGGGGTTGTCAATCGCATCCTCGACGCCTGCGCGAAGTTCGACTACCCGCACGATCGGCTGCGCATCCAGGTGCTCGACGACTCGACGGACGACACGGTCGAGATCAGCGCTGCCGCCGTCGAACGGCTTCGCGCACAGGGCATCGACGCGGTCCAGATCACGCGCTCGAACCGGCAGGGCTTCAAGGCGGGCGCGCTCAAGAACGCGCTGACCTTCGACGACTCCGAGTTCGTCATCATCTTCGACGCCGACTTCCTCCCGTCACCGGGCGTGCTGAAGGAGATGATCCACTACTTCACGGACGACGAGATCGGCATGGTGCAGTGCCGCTGGGAGCACCTGAACCTCGAGCGCAACCTCTTGACGCGCCTGCAGAGCTTCTTCATCGACGGGCACTTCATCATCGAGAACTGCTACCGGCACCGGACCGGCCGCTTCTTCAACTTCAACGGCACCGCCGGGATGTGGCGCCGCAAGTGCATCGACGATGCGGGCGGCTGGTCGTCGCTCTCCATCGCCGAGGACACCGAAATCTCGTTTCGCGCCTTCGTCAAGGGCTGGAAGTTCGTGCTCCTGCGCGACAACACGGTCCCGGCGGAGCTGCCGACAACCGTCGATGCCTACAAGAGCCAGCAGCACCGCTGGGCCAAGGGCTACACCGAAATCCTGCGCGCCCACTTCCCGATGATCCTGAACGCCCCGATCACGCTGAAGGCGAAGATCGAGGCGACCATGATGTTGTCGAACCACTTCGCGTTCCTGCTGATGGGCGTCCTGACGATCCTGCACCTGCCGCTCGTGCTCGTGCGCACGTCGTTTCATCCCACCGCGGCGCAGCAGCTCATGGACCTGCTCGGACTCACGCTCGTCGTCTTTGCGTTTTTTGCGTTCTACATCATCAGCACGATCGAGGCGGGCCGTCTCAGTCTGAGACGCCTGCTGCACATCCCACTCGTCCTCGGCCTCGGCATGGCCCTGATGGTCAACTCGTCGCGCGCGGTTATCGAGGCGCTGTTCGGCGTGAAGACCGGATTCGTGCGCACCCCGAAGGAGGGCGAGGCAAAAAAGAAGAGCTACAAGGCCGTGGCGGGGCTCGGGCAGGCACTGGTCGAGGTCGCTTTTGGCTTTTACCTGCTCTTTTCGTGCGTCTACCTGGGCGCGCGCGGCAACCTCTGGGGCGCCCCGCTCAACCTCTGTGTCGCGTTCGGATTCCTCTATCTGGGCCTGAATACGCTGCGCGCGATGTGGGCCCCCGCTGAAGTGCCGGAAGGCGCCGCCGACACGGGCGACGATCTGGCCTCGCCGCCGGTCGAAACTTCGCCGTCCACGGCGGGTTAAAGTCCGGCGTGCCAGCAACCAATAAGAACCCGGGGGACTTGTGCGTCCCCGTGGAAGTGTTGTCCGGAAGTGTTGCCGGATAGTTGTTGGAGACCCTGCCAGGAATGACTGGGCCGTTTCGAATTCTCTGCGTCGACGACGAGCCGATGATCCGGGAGATCCTCAAGGAGACCCTGGAAAACGACGGCCACCACGTGACGGAAGCCGAACACGGCAAGGCCGCCCTCGAGCTCCTCGACCGCACCGACTTCGATCTCATCCTCACCGACGTCAAGATGCCGGTGATGGACGGCTTCACGCTGATGAAGAACCTCGGGGATCTGACCGACCAGATTCCCGTAATCGTCATCACGTCGTTCGGCGACATCGACAACGCGGTCGATGCCATTCGGCTCGGCGCGTACGACTACGTCGTCAAGCCCTTCAACATCTCGCAGGTGACCCTGTCGGTGAAGCGCGCGCTCGAACGGCGCCGCCTGCTGCTCGAAAACCTCCAGTACAAAAAGAGCCTTGAGCACAAGGTCGTCGAGAAGACGATCGACCTCATCCGCAAGAACAAGAAGCTCGAGCAGCAGGCGACGATGCTCGAGGGCCTCTTGCGCGACCTGCGCGAATCGTACGACTCAACCCTGGACGCAATGGTGTCCGCGATCGAATCGCGCGACTGCGAAACCAAGCACCACTGTCGCCGCGTGCAGGCCTACGCGATGCTCGTCGGCCACCGGCTGGGACTCACCCCCGAGGAACTCATGGACATGTCGTACGGCGCACTGCTGCACGACGTGGGCAAGATCGGCGTCCCCGACTCGATCCTCCTCAAGCCGGGCAAGCTCACCGAGGACGAGTGGACCGTGATGCGCAGCCACACGCGCATCGGCTACCAGATGATCTCGCGCATCAAGTTCCTCAGGGGTGCGGCGGACATCGTCGCGCACCACCACGAACGCTGGGACGGCAAGGGCTACCCGAGCTGCATCGCGGGCGAGGAGATTCCGCTCGGCGCACGCATCTTCGCCGTCATCGACACCTACGACGCGATCACGTCGAAGCGCCCGTACAAGGAAGCGCATTCGGTCCAGCACGCACGCGACGAGATCGCCCGCTGTTCCGGCACGCAGTTCGACCCGCGCATCGTCGGGGTCTTCCTGGAGATTCCCGACGAGGAACTGATGGCCGTCCGCGGTCGCGTCGAAGAGTCCAGCCGCGCCGATTCCGCCGCCACCGCCGCGCTGTAGAGCGCTTTGTTCATGACGTCGTGGAGCATCGGCCCGATAGATACGCGTGGTCGTGAACAATGCGGGCCAAAGCCTTCCCGGATGGGAAAACAAGGCGCGAGGCAGCAAACGGGCGCGCCCGCGCCGAAGCGCAGGGCGCGAAGGCGGGACGGCGATGCCGAACACCTGGGGTGCCGACGCGCGCGCCGGCTCCTGTTCGTGTGGCTTGTGTCCGCCGCGGTGATCACGCTCGCGCCATTCGGGCCGCTGCGCGCCGCCCCCGCCCCCCTCCGTATGCTATTGCCCGGAGCCCACCATCTCGGCCTGTTCGACCTGTTCGCGAATGTCGCGCTGTTCTTGCCGTTCGGCGCGCTCGCCGTGCGCTCCGGCCAACGTCGCTGGTTCGCGATCCTCCTTGGCCTCGCGCTCACGCTCGGAATCGAGTCAACGCAGCGTTTCCTGGCACCGCGTTTTCCGAGCTGGCTCGACGTCGCCGCCAACACCGCGGGAGCGACGCTCGGCGCGCTGTGGTCGAACGCGCTGATCCGCGGCGCGCAGCGACTCGATCGCGCGCCGTTGCGCTGGCTGGCGCTGGCGGCGGGCACGCTCGGCGCCTTCATGTTGCTCCAGCGCTGGCCCGGAGGCGCGCGTTACACGGTCCTGTTGCCGTTTGCGTTCGCGGTCTTGGGCGCAAGCCTCGCCGCGGGCCTGTGGCGGCCGCCGCTCGCGTCGTTGCTGACGTTGCTGGGCGTCGTCACGGTATGCACGGCCTTCTGGGGACCGCCCGCGCCACTCCTGGTCGCGACAGTCCTGGGCGGCGCCGCGCTGGGCGCCTGGCCGTACGACATGCGGCCGGCTAGGGCACACGCACTTCCGCAATAGGCAAGAACGTCCGGTCGAACCGCTCGACGAACTCCTCGAGCAACACGCGGACGGACGGACGCGGCGTCTTCTTGTACCACTTGCCGTTGAACACCACCGTGATCTCGTCGCCCGCGGCATCCAGCATCGTGCGGTCAAGCAGCAGGCGGAACTTGCGCACGCGCTTTTCGGTGGCGACGAAGCGTCCGGTTTCGGTCCGTTCGATCTCAAGATACGCGGTGCGCTTCTCCGCTTCGCGGTCCATGAAGAGCAAAAAACCCGTGTCGTCGAGCTTGCGCATCTCCTCGGCGGTCGCGACGAGTCGCACGTCCTCTTTCACCTTGCCCGAGGTCGAGAGTATCTCGGCCCAGAACGCGCGCGCCTCCCCCGGGCGAGCGTACGCGCGGATTACGCGCTTTGGACGCGGATCGCGCACGGCACCGCCCCAGAACGCCTTCCAATCGAACGCGGTGAACCGGTTGCTTCCCCCCTCGATCAGCAGCGCGTCCGACGCGTTCCATTCCGCCAGCCGCTTGAACAGGATCGGCACGGTGTCGAGCAGCGGGGGACGATGGCCCTTCTGGCCCTGAAGGTCCCGCAGCGGCAAATCGAGAACGTTCTTGAGATAGCGGGTGTTGTTCACGCCGCGATTCGCGCCGCTCCGGGTCACCATGGACGGGGCACCGTTCATCACGGCGAGAGCAGCGAACCGGTCGCGCCCGCGCAGCGCGAGATCCCAGGCGAGGTGGCCGCCGCGCCGAAAGCCGCCGAGAAAAACACGGTTTTCGTCGATGTTGTAGCGACGGCGCGCCCAGCGAAGAACCTGCAACGTCGAGACCCGCTCACGCTCCGTGAACCCGTAGCCTTTGTTCGGCCCGGCCTCGGACGGACAGACGACAAGCATCCCCAGATGATCCGCGGTTCCGCGCCAGTGCAGGTACAGGTTGCGACCGTTGCCACCGGTTCCGTGCAGCGCGAGCAGCACCGGCGCCGGACGATCCGGCCGGTACTTTTGAGGCACGTAGACCGTGATCTCGGTGTCCTCGACCGTGCGTCCCACCTGCAACGGAACACGGACGGTGGTGGCCCCCACCGGCTCGGGCTTGAACGTACCGAACTCGCGCGCCGCCTTGCGCCAGTGCTCCAGAGTCACGTCCTTGCGGCCCGCGAGCTTGCGCGCCGCCGCGATGCGCAGGCGCTGCGTCTTCAGATCGACAGCCCGCGCCAACTCGGCCGCGATCCCGTCGGGCGCGGCGTGGACGGAGCCTGCCACGAATAAGGTCGCTGCGATGAGTCGAGCCACTACCCCTAGATAACGCACGCCGGAGCTTTGCGGCAACCACGATCGTCGGTAGAGGAACATCGCCGTCCCGCCTTCGCGCCCTGCGCTTCGGCGCGGGCAGGCCCGTTTGCGTTGGTCCGGGGGCTCGCCGTTCTAGTGGAACTGCTTACGCTACCGGTTCATGTCGCGGACGTATGCTCGCCGGTTGTTGGCGGTTTGGCTCGCTTTTGTGCTTGCGCTCACGCTGTATCCGCTCGGGTGGATCGAGCTGCGCGATACCGCGCGCGCGTGGCATTGGGGCTTCGGCCATCCGCTGGACCATCTGCTCAACCTACTGCTGTTTGTACCGTTCGGCTGGGCGGCGCGGCCCGCGGGTTGGCCGTGGCTCATTTGGCTCGCCGCGCCCCTGAGTTTTGGGATCGAGACGACCCAGGGGTTCTTGCTGGAGCGGCACCCCACGTTTCACGACCTGATCCTGAACACCGCCGGCGCGTTCTTGGGTGCGGCGTTCCCGGTGCGCAAGCCGGCGCCGCGCGTCGCCGTGGTTCTGTTTTTGGTGGGCACGATCGTCGCCGCGCTGCTCGGCCATTTTGATCGCGCGGTCGGCCAGTTCGGCTGGACCTTCACGTTCGGGACTGCACTCGTCGGCGCCCTCACCGCCAGCCGGTTCCTGCGTTGGTGGCAGGCCGCATGCCTCGCCGGAGGCCTGAGCCTCGGCGTCGCCGCGCTGCAGCCGTGGCCCGTCGGCCCCACAACCATCGTCACGATCGTCGTGGGTTCGATACTCGGATCCTGGCCCGCGCTACGGTCCGCGTGACGGACCGCGCGGTGCTACGATCGTCGGGGAATGCTGCGTTACGTGGTCTTGCTCGCCTGCGGTTGTCTGGCCGTGGGTGCCCGCGGCGAAGGCGAGCTCCGACTGAAAGACGTCTTTGCGGCGACGGCGACGGCGACGACCGTTCCGCGCTACCGCCTGGGACTCGACGTGCTCTTCGCGGCGGGCGATCGGTCCCTGCGCCCGGCCCGCACGCACGCCACCGATCCCGATCCGCGCAAGCGTGCGCTGGCCGGGTTGATCCGGCTGCGGCACGAGCGCCCCGAACAGTTCGCGGTCTGGCAGGACGCCCTGCGCGCACCGTGGATCAAGGTGACGACGACGGTCGCCAAGCCGCCGCAGGCCATTGTGCGTTTTTCGCGGCGCGGATCGCGGGGCCAACACCTCGAGTGGCGCGAGGTCACTTTTTGGTCCGGTTGTGAGCCAGTCCTCATCGACGCCCTGCGCACCGAGAGATGGAAAAACGCGGCAACGATCGCGGGCGCCATGCGGTCCGCGGACACGATCCCGTTCCTCGTCCGCAAAATGGCCACCGAATGGGACTCGCGCAAGTCAAAGGTCGTCGAGGACGCGCTCGTCGCGATCGGGGCCGACACGGCGCTCGCCGTGCGCGCAGCGTTGACCCAAGAGACCGTGGGCGGCGCCGCAGCAGCAGCGCGAGTGCTCGGCCGACTCGCGGATCCGGGCTCGACGGAAGCACTGCTCAAGACCGTGGCGGCATCGGACAACGAAGACGTTTTCTCCGCCGCCGCCCACGCGCTGCGCTCCATCGCGCCGAAACGCGCGGCTGCGGTGCTGCTCGATCGGCTGCTCCGCGCGACATCCATCGCCGGCCGCCTCCCGACGGACGCGCTGTCCTATTCCGTCATTCGCACCGCGATCATGCCGTTCGGAGCAGCGCTCCGCGCCGAAATCAAGCGGCGAGGCGTCAACGCGAACGTGGCGCACGCAACCCTGCTGTCCGGCATCTCATGGGAACTGGCGGACTCCGCGAGAGCTCGCGCAGCGTACATCGAGGCCAGCGCCCGTGTGCCGCTCATCCGTTTTCCAACACCGCGCACGCCGGAGCAACGAGGGCGCGTCGGGTTCTGGTGGCGGGGCGCCGCGGGCCCACCCGCGCTCGTCGCCGAGCGGGCGGCGGCCTGGGGCGAGCCGAATGACCTCGTGCAACTGCTCGCCACCGACCCGAAGCGCGGCGTGGAGATCGCGCGGATCGCCCTGCTCGGCCGCTACCGTCACCACCACGGCGCGGATATGTTTTGGGCCCTCGCGGCGCGCGCTCCGACCGCTGCAAGAGCGATCGCCGAGAAGGTGTTCGACGATCGTCCGCCGAACGCGATCGACCGCTACGTCGAAGCGCTTCTGCTGACCCTCGATCAGCCGCGTACCCGCGCCCTTCTGCGTGGCGTCGTTGCACGAAACAAGTCGCCGCACTACTCGAAGGCGGTGCCGATCGCGCAGGCCGCCCTGACCGCCATCCGCACCGAGCATCCGCTCGCGACACTCCTCCGACACGAGCGCCCCGGTGTAGCACTCGCCGCCGCACGCGCGCTCGCCCGCCGCGGCGACTCGGCGGGCGTTCCGGTCCTCTTGAAGGCGGCACTCGCCGCACGCGGGTACACCTACGCCGCGCTCCGGCGCGAAATCGTGCGGGCGGGTGTTGTGCCCACCGCACCCGCGCAGGACAACCTGTTTCATCGCGTGCTTCGCGCGGCCGTTTCGTTCCGGATCAAACATCCGGACCGCGCCCGCGCGATCGACGTCGAGCTCGCGGACCCGAACCCCGGAATTCCCCAATCGCGCGGCGGCGATCCGATCCCGGGCCAATCCGCCGGGTTATACCTCGCCGGAAAACTCGGCAAGGACGCCCGCCCGCTTCTCGAGGAGGCCGCCCTTTTCGGCGGGAACATGGGCGCGGTTCAAGCGTTGGGGTTCCTCGATCTCGTGGAGTCGATCCCGGTCCTGATCCGGGTCGCCCGCAAGGCGCCCTTCGCCGCCGCACACGCCTTGCGCAACCTGGGCCCGAAGGGCCTCGCTGTCGCGAAGACAATCCCGATGCCCGATCCGCGGCGGGCCGACTATCGCGGGCGCGCGTACCGCCATGTCGCCGCGGCAGACGCCCTCGTCAGCAAGGACGGCGGCGTCGAGAAAGCCCTGGAAGGCCTGGCCGAAGCACCGCCCGACGGCGATCGCGCGGCCTGGGCAAAGCGGATGGGCGCCTACCTCACCATGGGTGTTCGAGCGAGGGGGGACACCCGAGCAGGGGGGGCCGGGGGCAGCAGCGCACCGGATCGCCGGTTCCTGGAACCCGTATTGAAACTCGTGACGGAGCACGGCGACGCACTCCCCGCTCTGCGCTGGCCCGCCCTGGAACTGCTCGCCGGATTCCGCGACGAGCGCATCGCCAGCATCGCCGTCCGTTGGCTTCCGCAGCGACGGTTCGACTCCGACGGGCAGATCGCGGCGAACACGCTCTATCGCGTCCTCGGCGAGCGCGTCGTCCCGTTCCTGCGCGACAGGCTGCGCGCCGCGGGCGAGCGTCCGCCCGCCCGGCTCGTCCACATGCTGTGGCGACACGTTCAGCTCAAGAGCGCGACGCGCGAAGATCGCGATCACTGCGCGCGTGTTTTGCGGGAAGCCTGCGCCGCCGGCGACGAGCGAGCCGCTGACGAGTTGCTGATTCTTCACTACGAGCGACCGGAAGACGAGCGAGCCGCGCCGGACCTCGCGACGGTCCTCGATTTCATTCGCGCGCGCGCCGTAGCCGGTCAGGCTGTGCTGACGATTCCGAAGTACAAGCCGGCTGGCGCAGGCGAGGCGCTACTCGCGTCGTACCGCCTCGGCCACCACCACGCGCCGCTCCGCGCGTTGGGCGGGATCGGCTACGAACCCGCCGCCGACGACGTGCTTGCCGAGTGGAAGCTTGTGGTCGCCGGAAAAAAACGCAGTCAATTCTCCATCGAGATTCAGGCGCTCGCGCGGCTGGGCGCAACCGGCCGGCGCATGACCCTGGAGTACCTGAAGCCCACCTACGACGTTTCCATCCGGCTGTCGGCGGCGGGCGCCCTGGTTCCGGTCGGTGCCACCGAGGCCTACCCGGCGGTCCTCGCGTTGTGGAACGAACTCGAGGCGGTCCGGACCAAGAAGGGTCGCAAACAGCACGGCCAAGCGGTCTGGATGGCCACGAAACTGGATCCGCACCGCGCGTACCAGGTCGCGCTGCGACGATCGTTCCGCGGACCCGAGCGGCTGCGCGACCTCTACGCGGGCGTGGCCCAGTCGCTGCGGGACAAGTACCCGGAACTCGCCCGGAAACTCCCGACGCTCGCCGACCGCTGAGTCCGCCGCAGAAACGCAGAAGCGCAGAATCACGAGAAGGGCGCGATTGACACCCACATCGTGCGTACGCAACAGCCCGTGCTCTTGTGCGCCGGGCCGACACAGCACTGAGGCTACGCCGAACGCGCCGCCTTGCGGGCGGCCGTGGCGTAGTCGCGGAGCAGCTCGAACTGGTCGGCGAACGCGTGCACATCGACGCCGTACGGGTCCTTGAAAAAGCACGCCGTGTGCGCCAACGCGCCTGTCTCGCCGCGGTGCAACGCGAACGCCGCGAGCCGCGCAAGGTCGAGGATCAGCGGCGCCGCCAGGGCGGAATCGCAGCCCTGCCAGGTGAACTGCATCGCCATGCGCGCGCCCAGGAACCCTTCGAAGTGGATGTAGTCGAACGCGACCTTCCAGTCGTCGAGGCTCGGCACGTAGTCGATATGCACCGAACTGTGCCCCGCGTGCTCGCCCAGGATCGCGCGCAGCGACCGGTCCTTGGTCGTGCCTTTCGCGCGGTTCGTCTTGGGGTCGCGCAACGCCGCGCCGTCCGCGTTGCCGAGCATGTTGTAGCCCTCCCACGCGTGCACCATCAGGTTGCGGGCAAAGAACATCGGCGCGAGCGTCGTCTTGATCAGCGTCTCGCCGGTCTTACCGTCGCGCCCCGCATGGACCGCGCGCCGCGCACGCGCCAACTCGTCCAACGCCGGCACGGACGCTCCCGTACTCGGCGTAAAATTGACGTAGGCATGGCCTGCGTCGAGCGCCGCGTAGGCGTACAGCACCGACGAGGGAAACACCGCCGCGTCGTCGTCGTCCAACGCCGCGCGCAAGCGCGTCAACGACTCCCACTCCGCGCGCAGCTCGGGCAGCGGCTCGGTCGTCGCCACGTTCACGACCACGAGCCGATCCAGCCCGTGCCGATCGGCAAAGCCTTTCAGATCGTCCTGAATCGCCGTCACGGTCGCGCGCGGCCCCAACGGCTCCGCACGCCCATCCAGATGCCGGACCGGCTGCCGCGGATACCCGGGCACGATGTCGCCCTGCACCGCCGCGAGTTCGTCGCCAAGCCCGTCGAGCATCCGCTCGGTGATCACCCCGGCCCGCCGCGAAAACTCGCGCGCCGACTCAAGCAGGGTGCGCCGCGACGTCTCGTGCCCACCGAAGACCAGGTCCTCCACCGGCGGCAGCGGCAGGTCGCGAAACTCCTTGAGCTCGGTCACGAGCCCGGTGCGCCCCGCCAGCCCGCGCGCAATCGCCCGCGCGCCGACGATGGTCATCATGCCCACGTTGCCGCAAGCACCGATCAGCCACACTCCGGTACGTTTCGCTCTCATCTCAATCCTCCGTTGTCCGAACGCGCCAAACCTCGCGCAAAAACTCGAGCTCGCCGGGATAGCACGTGACTCGTTGGACAAAACCCGCTGCCGTAGAGTTAGGGGGCCCGGGGGCAGCGGGCTTGGGCGACGCGGCGCCAGAGTTTCCTGTTCCCTGCGCACCCGCACCCGTCGCGTCGTCGAGCATGCGCGCCAGCTCGCGCGCAGCCTGAGCGTCGCCGTCTAGCGCACGCTGAAGTTTCGCGCGCGCCGCGCGCCGATCTTCCGGCCGCCGCACGGTGCGTTCGATGGCTTCGCGCAGCCGTGCGCGCGCCGCAGCCGTCTTCGGGGCCTCGCCGCGCGCCAACCTTTTCTTGGTCGCCGCATCCGGCTCGACGGGCTTCTTGGTCGCGGCCAATCCGCGGACCGCCGCCGACGCCGCGGCCGCATCCGAAGACATCGCCGTCCGTTCGCTTTTTTCATCGGCTTGCACCGACGGCAACAGACCCGCGGCGAACACGACGAGGAGTGCGGCGGGCACGGCAGCAGCCTCGCGCGGAAACGGTACGCGCGGAAGTCTGCGGGCCCACTCGACCTCGCCGGACAGGCGCACGGCGAACGGCGAGCCCGGACGCGTCAGAAGCGTCACGATGCGCTCTTTCGTGCCCCAGCGGTCGTCGAGGAACAGCGCGGCGGCGTCGAGCGAGACACGCGGCCGAAACAGGCCGGCGACCAGTCCGATCAGCGCACCGACGGCGATGACCAGCCACGGCTGCGTCCGAAAAAAACCGAGCGCGACGACCGACGCGATCAGCGCGCCGCGCGCGGCGGCCTTGCCGAGGCGCACGGCATCGAGACGCAATCGGGTCCGACGGACGACTCGCTCGAGTGTCGTCACTTGTCCCCGCCGTCTTCCTTGCCCGCGTCCCTGTCCGGCTCCTCCTTCGGCGTCTTCTCCTTCGGGGTGTCTTCCTTCGATCGGGCGTCCGGCGGCCGGTATTCGGTGATCGGCTTCTTGCCCTCGCGTTTTTCCTTGGCGCGCTCGGCGTCGCGGCGTGCGCGTTCCGCGAGCAGCTCCTTGGACAGCTCGAGCGGCTTGTGTTTCTTCGCCTCGAGCTTCTTGCGCGAAAAGACGATGGCGACGCGCGTGCCGATGGGCGGAATGCGCTGGGCGAGCGCTTCGCACGCGCCGTTGTCGAGCGACCCCTCGGCGATGCTGTCGACCATGGCTGTCCGCGTGTTGAGGAGCGCGACCAGCAAGCGGTCCATCTCGACCCCCAGAGCCTTCTCATGGTTCGGCGGCCCCATGTCGACCATGAGCGAACCGGTATACACGAACTTCTTCGGCGCCATGACACGCAGAACCTTGTAGTTCCAGAGCCACTCCGACATCAGCGCGCGCTGTTTCTTCTTGGTCTCCGGGTCTTCCCACTCGCAATAGATCCAGACGGTCTCGCCCTTGGGGGCGAAGACCTCGCCCGTCTCGCGGTTCCAGTTGAACGGTGTGCCGCGCGAAAACCCGGCGGCCAGGAAAGCATTGTTGAGCGTGGTCGCCAGACCGCGCGCGAAGCGCGTGTCGCGGCGCCCCGGACCGTCCCACGGCCCGTCGTCGAGCAACACGATCGTCTCGTGCGACTTCGCCGGATAGACGTTGATCAGGAACTCGCACGGCCCGCCGCCGCGGTACGCGATCTCCCCCAGCGCCCGCACGGTTCCCGCCTTGTGATCAAACGCCATCTTGAACTTCGCAAGCTTCTTCTTGAACTCCGCCGACCGCCGCAGCACCGCCCCGACATCGATCTTGGGCGCGTCGGGTTTCGCGACAGGCTTGCCCTCCGGCTCTTGGGGCGCCGGCGACTCCTCCTCGCAAGCCGCAGGGAACGCCAGCAAACAGATCAAAAGAAAACGCATCATGGGAAAGTCCTCCTGCAAGCGCTACGCCGCGAAGCGCATCCGCCCGCAAGTCGTGTCTCCACAGTCATGTCTCCACAGAGGATAACGGTGATCACGAAACGCGGTTCGAACGTTCCCTGTACAACCCAACAGCACGAAGTGACGGCTGAGTGTCCTGGTGGTCGCATGAACACACGAGAGAGCGTACCGACGGCGATGTTGGCACTGCGGCCGCTTCTCATATCCCTTCTGTTCATCCTCTGTGGCCCTCTGTGGCCCTCCGTGTTTTGTCTCCGACCCCGATAGCACAGGGGCCACCCGAGCCGCGCGCCCCCGTTTCCACAGCAAGCGCTCTTTTGCCGCCTAAGATCGGCATGTCCTGCCGCGCCGGTGACTACCGATCGATTTCGCGCTGATCACACAACCACCCAGCTCGAAGGACAAGCGCTCTCCACGCGAAATCCACCGGTTGGTGCGCGCCGAGGATTGAACACGGAGGGCCACGGAGCACCACGGAGGAAGGGCCGGCCAGGCCCGTGAGGGTCCGTGGTGAACTTGTACGGGTTCGGGGGTCGGAGTCGGGATCGGGTTCGGACCGCGGACACGGGAGCAGCGGGAACTCACGGGTATCGCCGTCCGTCGGCTTCCCCGGAAAGTGTTTCGCGCTACTCCTTCACCGTACGCAGTGCGGATCGTGCGGCGCTCACGACCGTTCGGTCCTTCGGGAAGTTGCTCAGAGCCGACACCGGGCCGCGGATCTTTACGACGGTTGCATCGGCGGCCCCGGCGCCGCGCTTGACAATGCGCTCCAGGGCGGTCGTGACTTCGCTGCCACCGAGGCGGCCTGCGGCTTCGCACGCGGCGCTCGCCAGGGCGTGGAGCGGCGGCAATGGGCGCTGGTTTTCGATGTCGAACACCACTTCGGTGTCGGATAGGAGCACGCCGACGAGCACGGACTTCGCGATCACCGCGCCGCCGTGGTCGGGCTTGAAGCGGCCGACAAGTCGGCACGCGCGAGCGAGCGTCGGGAGGATCGTGATCCAGTCGCTGTGGTGCAGGCGCTTGCCCGAACGGCGCTTCGCGAAATAGTCTGCGCGCTTCTTCAGGAACTTCAGCAGCGGCGGGCCGGCGGACGCGTCATTGATCTCGTCGAGCGCGGCGAGCATCTCGAGCAGCGCGTCCGAATCGGTTTCAAACAGCAACGCGCGGCCGAGGTCACCCACCGCGTCCTTCGCGTGGCGCAGCCCGAGCACGCGCGCGGCATAGCGGCGCACATCCGGCCCGGTCTGCGCGTCGAGCACGACCTTCGCAACACGCCGATTGGTCTTGTCATCCCGACACGCCACGAGCTTCTTGACCGACGCCTCCGCGACGCCGCCACCGCGTTTGAGTTCCTTGAGCAGCGCGGAGAGCGACTGCGGTTTACCGCTGCTCGAGCCGCCGGCGATGTCTTCCAGCTTCGGGAGGTACTTTTTTTCGTCCCGCGACACCTTGCGTCGAAAGCTCGGTAACGGACGGACGGCGGTTTTGAAGCGGCCCGGGCCGCGCGCGAGCCGGCGCGGCGCAAAGAACGCGAAGATGTCTTTCACGACCTCGCGCGGAAACGTGTGACCGCGGCCGGGCAACTCGGTGTAGACAAAGTCGAGCTTCCGGTTGCCGAGCAGGTTGCGCATGTGGGGACGGACGCCGGCGACGACCGTGCGCGGGTCGTTGTCGGAATGGTAGACATAAAACGGGGTCTTGGTTTTCTCGAACTTCTTGATGCCGCGCACGCCGAACGACGCCGCCGGCGCGATCGCAGCCCATGTTTCCGGAAGCCGCGAGCCCTGCGCCCACGTGCCGCCGCCGCCCATCGAGTGGCCCACGAGGTAGATGCGGTTTTCGTCGATGTTGTAGAGCGCACACAGCTCTTCCAGCATGGCGTCGATCATGTCGTCGTTAACGCGCTGGCCCCACCCGGCGCGCAACGCGTTCGGACACGCGCAGATCCAGCCGCGCTCTTCGCAGTCGTTTTGGTAGAAGTTCATCGCCTGATGACCGGCGCCGACCACAAGTTTGCCGTCCGCGCCCCCGGCCCCCCCACCATGAAGTCCGATGAGTAACGGCGTCGCCACGAACGGATCGTAGTTCTTGGGCACGAGCAGCGTGTACTTGGCGTTCGGCAGAAGCTTGTCCGCCCGCATCGCGAGCGGCCGGTCCTTTTGGTAGCCCGTCGGCTGCGCTCGCGAACGCACCGCCCGCAGGAGCTCGGCCTTTGAGAACGGAAACGACTTGACGCGCTCGATGCGACGCCAGACCGCCAAACGTGCGGATGCCCCCCTCGCGGCCACGAACTCGCGCGCGAGCTTCAGGTAGTCCGCCCAACTCCCCTTCGGCGCCTTGCTCCCGAGTGCTTTCCTGGCGGCCGAATGCGCGGAATCAAACCGCAGAGCCGCCTCAAGCGCGAAGCGTCGCTCGCCCTTGAGCTTGTGCTTCCCGGCCCACTCCCCCAACTCAAAGCACGCGTCCGCACTCTCCGCCGCCGAAAGCCGCCGTTGAAACTCGAGATGCGGCAGAGGAAAGGTGCGCTTGATCTTTTTGACCGCGCTCTTGGGATAGGTATGCGTCCCCAACGTCATCCCGGGCAAGGTGGAGTTGAACTCGTTGACCCGAATGGACTCGCCATCCTCAAACGCCCGCCCGACGAGCTTCTTGCCCTTGACCCAGACGGTGTCGGCGGGAGCGAAGGTGGCGAGAAGAACGAGAACCAGGGATGCGCGCACGATGCGTGGATTGTAAGGGCACCGGGGCCAGTCATTCGATGCCGTCGTGCCGGGAGGCGCAAGGGGGGTACGATACGAGCGCAGGTGATCCGCGAAGCGCGTCCTAGGGCACAAGAGAATGGCCTAGTCATGAACGTCGAACATTTTGAATATCTTTGGAAGGGTCCCGACGCCGCCGGTGCGTTACTCCTTGTCCGACCGTTGCCCGGCCAGACGAGCCCGCAGTACGCCATCGGGGACCTTCGAGACGGGACTCTCTTGTTCATCGAGATCGACGAGATCGGAAACGCCGTCGAAGCGCTGATGCTGCAGCACGGCGTACCGATCTTGTCCGCCGAAGAGTTCCCCCCCCTGGCGCACTCCCCGAAATCGAGTCCGGGTCGAGCTTCAGGCCCCCAAGGTCAGGAGACGAAGATGAAAAAGCACACGACCGATCGGATCATCCGGAAACTGAGTGAGGCGGAGGCGCTGAGCAGCGAAGGCCAGGGAACCGCGGCGATTTGCCAGTGCTGGAGATCAGCGCCCGAACGTACTACCGCTGGAACTCGCGGTACGGACGGCTGGACAAAGACGAGAATCGGCGGCTGAAGAAGCTGGTCGCCGACCAGGTGCTCGATCTCCAGATTTCTGAAGGAGGTCACCAATGGAAAATGGCAGGCCCGGCTCGCGAGCCTGAAGCAGTCCGCTTCGTGCGCTTGATCTTTTTGACCGCGCTCTTGTCGGCGGGAGCGAAGCAGACAAGAAGAACAAGAAACAGGAATGCGCGCACGATGCGTGAGATTGTAGGGGGGCTGGGACCGGTCATTCGATGCCGTCGCGCCGAGACGCGCGAGTTGGGTACAATTCGGAGACCGGAAGGCTAGCGCCATGGAGCGCGTGGAGGCTGCCTCGTACGGTTGCTCGCCTCCGTGAAGACCATTCGCCCGAAGGGACCACACGTGGACGACTTGAACTGGCCGATATCCTTCTCTAGGACGTATATGAACATGACCATGGATGGTGTCCGACATTTCTGTCAACATGTACCTCTTGTGGCTGCTGTAAGTGCCGTGCCGACAAGATGATGGGTCAAGCTAGCCCGCTCCCCGTGTTCGAGTCTCCCCCTGTCATCGAGACCGTACTCGGCGTCGAGTTCGTCCCGCTTTCAGGATGGGATGTCCCGGCGATGGGCCTCTACTGGGGTGAAATCAAGGACCAGTTCCCGGTCAGTGCCGTGCGCCACACGCTGGCCAGCAGGCAGGAGGAGTTTGATCAACGATCAACCTTCGGCAGGGAAGCGTCACTGTTGCTGAGTCAGCGCCCAGACTCCCGCCTCTGGTTCATGGACGAGGAGCAAACCCGCCTGATTCAAACTCAGCGCGACCGGTTCGTGCAGAACTGGAAAAAAGCGGACAAGAACGCGAGTGAGTATCCCCGATACCAGGTGCTCATCGACGAGTTCCAGCGTCGCTGGGAGCACCTGCTGGACTTCATGAAGAGGCATGAGATCGGCACACCGGAGGTGCGGCAGTGCGAGGTCACGTAGGTCAATCACATTGACCAAGGGACAGGCTGGAAAGAGATCGGGGATCTGAGCCGCGTGTTCAGGTACTTGGCCGGTGCTCCTGGTACCTCGTTCTTGCCGGAACCAGAGTACGCACGGTTCAACGTCCATTTCCGGCTGCCCGCCGAGCGTGGACGCCTCCGGGCGGAGGTCGTCCCGGTACTGGGGGATGGCGACAGCAAGCCCACGATGCAGTTCCGACTTATCGCCAAGGGTCGCCCTGAGGGTTCCTCGCTGGTGGACATCAGGGAATGGATGGATCTTGCCCACGAATGGGTGGTCCGAGGCTTCACTGACATGACAACAGAACACGTTCACGCGATCTGGAAGAGGATCTCCTGATGGCCTTGCGCTCTGATGTTTTTTGCGGCAGCGCTTCCTCCACCGAACACGCGGACGATAGTCAGTGGAGCGCTGTAGCGGGGGTCTACTCAGTCGATTCCATGAACAACGACTGGCGGATGGAGATCCGACGCGTGCTTCGAGGATTCCATGACCTGCCGGACGATTGGGACAGTTACGGCAGCTCGGCACCGAGGAGGAGTACCTTGGGTGTGGTCGCCGACTTTGTGAACAGCTTGAATCCAGAACGTATCTCTCAGCCGTCCACAGCGCCGATCTCGGGCGGCGGAGTCCAGGTGTGCTGGGAGCGGGCACGCGTGCTAGACCTGCACTTCTTGGCCAACGGGCTCATCGACGTGCACATCGAAGCGCCGGACGGTGAGCTACCAACCCTCAATCCCCATGCCAGGGGACTGAACACCTTGCTGTTCCTGGCCGATTGGGTTCACGACAGCTGACGTAGACAGCGGCACTGCGTTCTTCATGGCTGTCGCAGGCGAGTTCTTCCAGAACCTCGACGATGACGAGATTGTCTGGCGCCGTATTCATCCCAGCCAGATCACCGCGAGGCCACCGTCGCGTCCGGCGTCCGGTGCATTTCGGGATACGCGAGACGAATTGAGCGTCCACGTTGCGAGCGAAACATCGATAGACCGCCTCTCGCAGAACTACCCTCAACACAGTATCGTTGCGCTTCGCGTTGGGGATTTGCGCAGCGTGGGACTGGGAGGTCAGGCGCGATCCGACTGAAGGTGACCCCGCGCACGCCTTGGCCATCGGAAAGGTAACGACCGGGAAAGCTCGTCAGTTGGCGCGACTCGCCTCGTGGGTCCGGCGGGCATGAGGGAAGATCGTTCTGGTCGCACCCGGATCAACATCGGAGATGTCAACAGGGCGCCCACGATCGGGTCGGCGCAGCAACTCGAGGGCGACCGGTGAGTCCTGCCGGTTCAATTCCCTTCGTCGCCGTTCGAGGTACTCGGCGAGCTTGAAACCCTCGGAGATGCATCTCTCGTCGTCTCCCATGCGCGACATCACTCTCGGATCGCGTACGCGACGATCTCGGTATGGGTTGCGATCCAGATCCGGTCGCTGGCGACCGCAAGATCCGTCGCGTCTGGCAACGACATCGTGTAGTGATGCGCGAGGGGCGCGGTACTCCACAGCCGGACTACTCCCGCTCGCGGGTCGCGTGAAACGAGCCACTTGCCCGTGGCATTGAACACGATCTGGCGAATCTGCCCCTCGATCTGGATCCGTTTGGGCGAGGTCGTGGCTTTCAAGGCGTTGTACAGGACGATCGCATCGCCCTCCGCGGCCGCGAGCCGTTCGCCACCCGCATCGACGCCGAAGGCGGACGTGTAGTTGATCTCGCGCGCCAAATGCCCTTGTGCCTCGAGCGACGGAATCGCGAGCGCTACGGTCCCCATGATGCTCTGGGCATAGCAGTACTTCGGGCCGATGGCGATGCCGTCCCCCGCGATCTTCGTTCGCCCGACTTCCTGGGAGCGTTCGACATCCCACGCGACCATGTGTTCGTCGCCACGGGAGAACACGAACTTGCCGCCGCGACTCCACGCTACTGCCTCTGCCGACTCGCCGTTTGCCAGCGCGCTACTCTCGCCACTCTCTACGTTCCAGATCCGGACCGTCTGGTCCCAGCTTCCGGAGGCGAGCAGTTTTCCGTCGGGCGAGAACCGCACCGAGTTGACCAGAGCCGTGTGGCCCTCCAGGACGCGGACCAGCGTTTGGTTGGCCGTCCTTCGGAGCGCGATGGCTCCGCCCTCCCCCGCGATGGCCAGAAGCGTACCGTCGGGCCGGACCGCGAGGGAGGAGGGATCCCGGGGGAGATCGAGGGACCAGCGTAGCCGGCCGTCGGCGCTCCGCACGGCGGCGGGGGCGTGGGAGCCGTTGCCGATGATCAGCGTGGCGTTGGCGAGCGCGAACGAAGCCGGAGCCACGAAATCACGTTCCCAGCGCTTCTTTCCGGAGCGCGTCCAAGCGATGACGTTGGGCGAGTACACGATCTCCACGGATGTCGTCTTGGTGACCAAGCAGTCGCCATCGAGGCTCAACAGTTCGACCGGCGTCGCGTGCGCCCGCCACGACCCGACGGGTTTCCCGTCCGGGAGGGCGTAGGTCCGAACGAAGCCGTCCTCGCAGCCGACGGCGAGCCAATCACGCTTCGCGTTCCACATTCCGCAACGAGCCCCGCGAATCCGGATGCTGATCGGACGCTCGCCATGGATCCGTGCACCCTGAGCGTCGATCGCCAGGACGTTGCGGTCGGCCAGGTGGAGCGACCGAACGGGGGAGCCTCGACCGGGCCACGCGCCGATCCGTTTTCGTTCCGCGATAGACCAAAGCTCGCACGCTCCGGACTTCGAGCCGACGGCCAGGAGTCGGCCGTCCGGGGAGATAGCGACGACGACGCCGTTTCTCGCCGTGGTCAGGACGGCCGGCGTTCCCTTGCGGCCGAGAACCGTAACTCCGTCGGTTGTTGCGATCGCGCACCGATCGACCGACGCCGCCAGCGAGACGCCCGCCTCGACCCGTCCCAGCGGGGCCGGATCGAGCGCCCCGGCCTTTGCGTTCCAGCGGTTGACGACGCCTCCGGAATCCAGCGTGTGAGCCCAGGGGCTGCCGGGCGCGGTCGCCACATGAACGATTTGACCCGCGGCGCCGGGAGCAGAGGGCCAGGATGCAACACGTTCGAGCGAACCCGTTGGTCGCGGAGGGTCCGCATTCGGCGCCGTGCCGTCACTGCACCCGATTGCAGTCAGCCCTAGAAGCAAGGGGCGAACTCGTTGCCACACTCGCGCTATCGTACTTGTTGAACGCTCGTTCGGCCGCAACGGGCGGAGGCCTCCCCCTGCTTCGCGTGTCCACGAACTCGGCGGCAAGCCGGGCGGGCCGATAGCCTCCTCCGTGACCGGAGGAACGCGACACGATCGGTTCTGCCGGCTCCGGATTTGACGCGAGTGCGCCAGGCCGGTCAGTCCCGCAGGTCGGCCAACGTCAGCAACGACTCCATCGGGATGCCTTCGGCGGCGAAGGTTTCCTTCGCGCCCGCGCCTCGGTCTACGATTGAAAAGGCGGCGACGACTTCCGCGTTCCATTCTTTTTGGACCAGCTTGGCGGCTTTCAGGGTGGAGCCGCCGGTTGTGAAGGTGTCTTCGATCATCACGACTCTCGGGCGGTCATTCGGCTTCGGGCCTTCTACGCTTTTCTTGGTGCCGTGGCCCTTGGGTTCCTTGCGGACCAGGAATCCTGCCAGGTCGATGCCCTTTTGTCCGGCCAGGTGCAACAGGGCGCCCACGATCGGGTCGGCGCCCAGGGTCATGCCGCCGACCGCGTCGATTTTTAGCGGGGCGATACGTTCCCATAACAGTTCGGCGGCCGCGGCGGCGCCTCTCGATGACAGCGTGAACAGCCGGCCATCGACGTAAACGTCCGACTTCGCGCCGCTTGAAAGCGTAAACTCGCCGAACTGGACCGCCCGTTCCTTCAGCAGAATCTTGAGTCGTTCGTAGCGCTCGTCCATGACGCCAGCGTAACGCATGGCCCATGGCCGGTCGCAAACTGAAGCGACCGCGAAGAAAACCGGAGCGGGCGGGAACAACATGTGGATGGACCGCGACTCGCTTGCCCTGCATGCTTCCGGGCTTCGTACCCTGGCGCGCCGCCTTGTGCGCGACGATGCCGCGGCGGACGATGTCGTGCAGGACGCGTGCCTCGCCGCGCTGCGCAAGCCACCGCCCGCCGGGGTGCCGCTCGGCCGCTGGCTCGCCGGGGTCGTCCGCAACCTCGCCAAGCGCACGCACCGCGCGAACGACCGCCGCGCACGCCACGAAGCCGGCGCGACCGAACACGGCGGCGCCGCGCAACCGCCGGCGGACGAGGTCGTCTGCCGCGCGGAAAGCCACCGCATGCTCGTCAACGCGGTCTTGGCACTCGACGAGCCGTACCGCAGCACCATCCTCTTGCGCTACTTCGACGGCCTGTCCCTGCGAGACATCGCCGTCCGTATGCTCTGCCCGGTCGGAACCGTCGGCCGCCGCCTCCACGAAGGTCTGCGCCGCCTCCGCGCGCGCCTGCACCGCGAACACGGCCGCACCTGGCCCCTTGTCCTTGCCGGAGTCACCGCCATGAAAAAGACGATCGCTATTGCCGCCGTGCTGGTGGCGCTTCTTGCCACCGTGTTCTTCGTCGTAAACCGGAGCAGCGATCCCGGGGAGAGGACATCGGACGACAGCAAACGGACGGCGATGTCTGTGCCGGGTGCCGGCGTCGCGGACGGCGAAAGTGCATCGACCGAAGGGGACGCCGCACGCGCGATTGATCGGGACCTGGATCTGCACGGCGAGGTGGTCGATGAGACCGGGCGCCCGGTCGCGGGCGCGAAGCTCGCGACGTTTTCGAATCCGTGGATCACGTTCGGCTGGGACATGACGAACCCGCCGCCGTTTCGTGACGGGCCGGCCACAACGAGTGCCGAAGACGGATCGTTCGCGCTCCGGCTGAGCCGTGGCGAGCAGGTGAACCTGCGCGTGCAAAAGACCGGATTCGCGAGCAAGCTCTTGTGGCGAGTGCAGGCGGGCGCGCGGCTGCGCGTGGTCCTGGGCCAAGGGGTTGCGCTCACCGTCCTCGTGCTGGATCCGGACGGACATCCCGCGGCCGGAACGCGCCTGCGGCTCCAGCAACTGCCTCCTTCGGGGCACGACCGCGTGACGGGCGACGCGACGACGGGTTCCGACGGAAGGGCGAGGTTTGCGGATCTGCCGCCGGGCGGCTGGTGCCATATCTTCGGCCGCCATCCGCAGTTCGGACGCGTTCCGTGGGAACGACGCATCACGTTTCCCGCCCAGGGAGAACATGTCGTAACGGTACGGATCCGACCGGGGCGGACGCTGCGCGGGCTCGTCAAGGACGCATCGACCGGGAAGGCGGTCACCGATGCCGAGATCGACTCGGGCTATACGTTCGATATGCCCGTCGCGGTGTCGGCCGACGGTACGTTCGAGCTGCGTGGCTGGGGCGCCGGCAAGGAATTCGAACTGAACGCGCGCGCGCCGGGGTACGCCCGCGCCAAAACCGCCTTGACGGTGGAAGACCGGATCGAGATCGAGCTCGAACCCGAGCGGAAGATCGCGGGTCGGATCGTCGACGCGCAAGACCGCGCGGTCGCCGGAGCGCTTGTACGCGCCCGCGGCAACACGGCCGGTCGCACATCGAGCCGCGGCCGCGCGACCAGCGGGGCGGACGGACGCTTCTTGTTGGTCGGTCTCAGCCCCCGCGCCCCCCACAACCTCACCGTCGCGGCTTCCGGTTTCGGGAAGACGTTTTTTCTTGTAGCCGCCGATGCGGCCGATGCCGGCGACATCACGCTCGCAGCGGCGCACCGCGTCGAAGGGCGCGTGCTCTGGCCGGACGACTCGCCCGCAGTCGGAATCAAGGTCACGCTCGAAAGCGCGGCGAGCGGAACCACGGAGAAAAAACGCGGACAAACGGTCACCGAGGAGCGCTGGACGGACGACCTCGGACGTTTCCGGTTCGCCGGGGTCGGCGACGGGCCGCAACGGCTCATGGCCGCGCCCGGCGGCGGCAAGCAGGTCGTGCATGATTTCACCCTCGAGGGCGACGACCTGATCGGGCACGAGTTGGGGCTGTTCGCCAAGTACAAGGTGACGGCGCGCGTCGTGTTCGAGGACGGTCATCCGGTCGTCGGCGCCCAGGTCATGCTGCGCACGAAGGACAAGTGGACGTTCGACCGCGCGACCGATACCGCGGGCAAGGCGTCCGCGTTTTCCGATACGCCATTTGTAGGCGTCACGCAGATTTACGGGTTTGGACGCGGTGATCCGTTCGCGTTCGACGGTCCGGTCGAAATCCCCGAGGGAAAGAGCGACGTCGAGGTGCGCGTGCGGCGCGCCGGGATCGCGCGCGGCATGATCCTCGATCCCGAGGGCGAGCCGATCGCGCAGGCCAACTTCGAGGTCTTCGCGGACGGCAAGCCCGTGTCGCTGGGCGGTCCGTTCGGCGGCAACCAGGGCTGGACCGACATGCAGGGTCGCTTCGAGCTCACACTGCCCGTGGGCATGAATGCAGAAATCCGACTGACGAGTTTCGTCAACCACTTCAGCAAGGGCCAAAAGCGCCTGCCGCCCTTCGGCGGGAGACTCGAGGATGTGCGCGCCGGACGAACTGGGCTGGTCTTGCGTGCAGAGCCGCTGCAGTTTGATCGCCCGCTGCTCGTGCAAGTGCTCGACCCGGGCGGCAATCCATTGCCCGGGGCGCAGGTCTACGCCAAGTTGATGGGCAAAAACATCCCGGGGGCGAACGTGATTACCCGTGCGGAGGGGCGCGCGACGTTGCGCGGGCTGCCCGAGGCGAAGTGCTGGGTCAACGCGCGGGTCGTGCCGTCGCATCCGGAATCTGAGAACTGGACCGCGGCGTCCCTGGTGGTCGAGCCCGAAGGTCAGGAGATCACGCTGCGGCTCGGTCGCGCGCTGTGGGTGCGCGGCGTCGTCGTCGACGCGAAGGGCAAGCCGGTCGCCGGCGCCAAGGCGTACGCCTACCACGTCCAGACCCAACTGGGCGAGGCGAAGACCAACGCGAAGGGCGAGTTCGCGCTCAAGCTGCGCGGGAACCAGAAGATGCCGATCGGCCTGCTGGTGGTGGCCGGTGACAAGCAAAAACGAATCGACCCGTACACGCCGCCGACGGGCCAAAGCAAGCCCAAGCCGATTCGGGTTGTGTTGAAGTAGGCGTGCTACCGCCGTATCCGGTCGTGGAGGTCGGGCGGCGGACGAAAGACGACCTGTTTGCCGCGCTTCGATTTGACGAGAAGGCCGGCTTCGGCCAGACCCAGCAGGTCGTTGCGGGCCGTCTGCCGGACGATCCCGTGCGAAGCGCGGTGCGACTCATAGGTAAACACCGTGTGTTGGACACGCAAGGCGCGGCTCATGATATCGAGCTGGCGCTGATTGAACGTTCCATGGCGCTGGAGCCGGTCCTCGAGATCGACGACCTGGCGCTGTTTCAGATCGACATACTGCCAGAGTTCGCGGATCGCCCGATCCAGAATCTTGAGCTGGTGCAACAGAAAATACGTCGTGTCGCAGTCGTCGGTCTCGACCAGCAAGAAAGACCGCGTGTACCTGGCGGGCGCCTGCTTGAGAAGCCGTGAGATCGATATGTACTCGCAGATCCAATAGCCGGACTGCAGCATGAGCCAATAAAACAGCCCTCGGGCGGTACGGCCATTCCCGTCAACGAACGGGTGGTCGTAGGCCAGCCAGAAATGCAGGAGGATCGCGCGCACCGGTTCGGGCATCCAGCCTCCGGTTTCGCCGTTTGCGAACGCACACATCGCTTCGAGCCGTTCCGGCAGCTCGCTGGCGGCGGGCGGTACATGCAACGGCTCGTCGGATGCATCAACGACGGTGACCTGCTCGTCAGCGCGACGCAGCCGGCCTTCGGCACCGGGTACGTCCAGGGCGTTACGCCCCAAGACGGCGTGAAGCTCGAGAATCAACTCCGGGCTGAAGACCGCCGACCGGTGCTCCCGAATCCACTGGATCGCCTGGAAGTTGTTGACGATCATCCGTTCCGATGTGGTCCGCGGCGCCCGGCCCTGCCGGAGCATGTCTTTGGCGTCCGCGCGCGTGATCGCGGCCCCCTCAAGCTGGCTGGACGCGATCGACTCCTCCATCAGGGAGCTGACCATGTACCGCTCGTGCTGGGAGCTTCCCCGCAAGGGCTCCCGCTGCTCGACTCGCCCACCACCGGCGCGGTCGATGGCGCTCAAGAACTGAAGGGCTTGATCCGGCAGCGCGTACCGAAACCGCTGCCCGTCGGACGCCATCAAGGGGAGCGTCCTGAGAAGCGGCTTCCGCCCGAACTTGGCTTGAACCCACCACGCCTCCGCCGTAAGACCTTCGGGAGGGGTGCGGCGACGCAAATCATCCCAGTGCAGCCAGCGTCCAGAAGGCATAGGGTCCGCCATCCGGAAAGCCCGATTGCGTTCTTCTAGAGACAGGTCTTCAAACAGCGACCACAGGTCGGGGGGACGGCGGGGATGCCTCATGTCTAATTAGTGCTATTTCATGACTATATTAGCACCGTCTAGAATCTGCTAATTCCTGTCTATTTTAGCAGTATTCGTCAGCCCCAAAAAAAGGGCGGCCTCTAGGAGACCGCCCTTAGTCGTTTTAGGGAAAGGACTTACGGCGTCGCTTCGGCCGGTTCCGGCTTCGGCTCTTTGGCCGTGAACGTGAGATGGCCGTCTTCGGCGGCTTCACACACGATGTCGGTGCCCGGGGCGAACTTGTCCGAGAGCAGGTGCTCGCTGAGCGGGTCCTCGACCAGGCGCTCAATTGCGCGGCGCAGCGGCCGGGCTCCGTACTCCGGGTGGTAGCCGACGTCGATGATGATTTCCTTCGCGCGATCCGTCAGCGAAATGTGGAAGCCCTTCTGCTCCAGGCGATCGTGCACATGGGCCAGCTCGATGTCGATGATCAGCTTGAGGTCGTCGCGGTCGAGGCTCTTGAAGAAGACGATGTCGTCCACGCGGTTGATGAACTCCGGCCGGAAGTGCTTTTCGATCTCCTCCTGGAGCATCTTCTTGACGGCTTCGTGGCTTGAGCCCTCGTCCGCCTTGCGGAAACCGAGGGACTGCTGCTTGGCGATCCGCTCCGCGCCGATGTTGCTGGTCATGATGATGACCGTGTTGCGGAAATCGACCTGGCGACCGTAGGAGTCGGTCAGGCGACCTTCCTCCATGATCTGGAGCAGCATGTTGAAGGCGTCGTGGTGGGCCTTTTCGATCTCGTCGAAGAGCACCACGCTGTAGGGCCGGCGGCGCACCTTCTCGGTGAGCTGGCCCCCCTCCTCGAAACCGACGTAGCCCGGAGGCGCGCCGACGAGGCGGGAGACGTTGTGCTTCTCCATGTACTCGCTCATGTCGATCTGGATGAGGGCCTCCTCGTTCCCGAACATGAACTTCGCCAGCGCCTTCGCGAGGTGCGTCTTGCCCACCCCGGTCGGGCCGAGGAACACGAAGCTCCCCATCGGACGGCGCGGATCCTTGAGCCCGGCGCGCGCCCGCCGCACCGCCTTGGCGATGCTGACGATTGCCTCGTCCTGGCTGATGACGGACTTGTGGAGCTCGTCTTCCATGCGCAGCAGGCGCTCGCGCTCGCCGCTTTCGAGGCGGGTGAGCGGAATGCCCGTCATGCGGGACACCGTCTCCTGGATGATGTGCTCGTCGACCTTGACGTCGAGTTCGCGGCTCTGCTCGCGCCACTCCTTGAGCACCGCTTCCTTCTTCTTGCGGAGCTTGCAGACCTGGTCGCGCAGCTTGGCCGCACGCTCGAATTCCTGGTTCGCGACCGCCTCTTCCTTCTCCTTGTCGAGATTCGCGACCTGGGTCTCGATCTCCTTCAGGTCGGGCGGGGTGGTCATCGCGGACAGGCGGACGCGGGCACCGGCCTCGTCCATGACGTCGATGGCCTTGTCCGGCAGGAAACGGCCCGGGATGTAGCGCGTCGATAGATCGACGGCCTCGGACAAGGCCTGGTCCGAGTAGCTGACGCGGTGGTGCGCCTCGTACTTGTCGCGCAGACCCTTCAGGATGGCGAACGCCTCTTCCTTGCTCGGCGGCTCGACCAGAATCTGCTGGAAGCGGCGCTCGAGCGCGCCGTCCTTCTCGATGTACTTCCTGTACTCGTCGAGGGTGGTCGCACCGATGCACTGGAGCTCGCCGCGCGAGAGTGCCGGCTTGAGCACGTTGCTGGCGTCGATCGCGCCCTCGGCGCCGCCCGCTCCGACCAGGGTGTGCAGCTCGTCGATGAACAGGATGACGTTCTTCGAGCGGCGAACCTCGGTCATGACCGCCTTGATCCGCTCCTCGAACTGGCCGCGGTACTTCGTGCCCGCCACCATCATGGCGAGGTCGAGCACGACGAGGCGCTTGTTGCGCAGGATCTCCGGCACGTCGCCGGCGACAACCATCTGGGCGAGCCCCTCGACAATGGCGGTCTTGCCGACGCCGGCCTCGCCGATGAGCACGGGGTTGTTCTTGGTGCGGCGCGAGAGGATCTGCATGACCCGCTCGATCTCGGGAGCGCGGCCGATCACGGGGTCGAGCTTGCCCTCGGTCGCCAGTTCGGTCAGGTCGCGGCCGAAGGCGTCGAGCGCGGGGCTCTTGGACTTCGTGCTGGCCTGCGCCGCCGCCGGCTCGCCGTCCTCGTCCTCGCCCTGCGCGACCTCGGCGCCCAAGAGCTCGAGCACCTCCTCGCGAACGTCTTCGAGGCGAACGCTCAGGTTGGTCAGGACCTGGGCCGCGATGCCCTCCTGCTCCCGAATCAGCCCGAGCAGAAGATGCTCGGTCCCGATGTAGTTGTGGCCGAGGTTGCTCGCCTCTTCCAGCGCGAGTTCGAGCACCTTCTTGGCGCGCGGCGTGAACGGAAGCTGCCCCATCGTGACCATGGTGGTCCCGTGGGAGACGAGCTTCTCGATCTCCTGCCGAATCTTCTTCGGATCGACATCCAGGTTCTTCAGGACGTCGGCGGCGACACCGCTCCCCTCCTGAATCAGACCTAAGAGGATGTGCTCGGTTCCGATGTAATCGTGGTTGAAACGCTGCGCTTCTTGACGGGCGAGGCCCATCACCTTGCGAGCGCGGTCGGTGAAGCGGTCAAACATGGCTGTATCTCCAGGTGGACCCCCGCCCGCAAAAAGCCCCCAAAAGGCAGACCCTCACGAACGAGTGAGCACTTGTCCGAGCCTATGCACACCCCATACCGGGGTGCACGTAGCTCACTCTCTCACCTAAGTCTATCGGACGAATCGAGCCTTGGCCCCGCCTCGTCCCGCTGAATCAGCGGGTTTTCCTGCCCCGAAACGCGCCACCGGCCTCGCTGGAACGCGCCAATTCGGCACATCCTGAAGCCCTCGTTGGGGAATCTGGCCAGCCAACAGGACATTGAGGTTGTGGATAAGCCCCCTCTGGCTTCGGCCGGCTGCGGCTGCGGCATGTCCGGTCGCCTTCTTCGACGTGTCTCCAGATACGACTCGTTGACGCTCATCGCCGTCCGTTTGCTGCGTCACGATGCCTGTACGGACACGAATCCAAAAAAAAGTCAAAAGGGGGGCGGGGGCGGGGAAGAAAACGGGGGGCGGGGGCGACGGATTCTACAAATCCAGGTGCCGGCGAATGAACTCCGCCCGCGTCGCGTCGCGCTCGCCCGCGTCCAGCTCCCGGCGCTTGAGGCGCTGCAGATGAGCGGGCTGGGTGAGGATGAAGAGCTCGTTCACCGTGGAGATGTTCACGTCGTCGAGCAGCCCGCAATTCACGCCGAGGCGCACCGCCGAGAGGAGGTTCATGGTCTCCTCCGAGTTGATCGAGCGCGCGGCCTGCAGGGTGCCGAGGGCGCGCCAGACCCGGTCCTCGAGGCGAATGCGGTCTTTGCGTAGCAGGTGCTCGCGCACTTCGCGCTCGTACGCAACGATGCGCGGGACAACCCGGTCGAGCAGGCCCATGATCTCTTTTTCCGCGATGCCGAGCGTGATCTGGTTGCTGATCTGGAAAAAATCGCCCGACGCCTGCGTGCCCTCGCCGTAAAAGCCGCGCACCGCCAGGTTGATCTTGGTGACCGACGCGAAAACCTTGTCGATCTGCTTGGTGAAGACCAGCGCGGGGAGATGGAGCATGACCGACGCCCGCATGCCCGTGCCGACGTTGGTCGGACAGGCGGTCAGGTACCCGAACCGCTCCGAAAAGGCGAATTCCAGGGTTGCGTCCAGCCGCTCGTCGAGGCGCGCGATGTCCTTGTGGGCGTCCTCGACCTGGAATCCGGCACGGATCGCCTGGATGCGCAGGTGGTCCTCCTCGTTGACCATCACCGCCAGCATCTCGCTGCGGTTGAACAACACGCCGCGTCCGCCTGTACCGTTCGCCAGCTCGCGTGAAATCAGGTGGCGCTCCAGTAGGAACCGGCTTGTGAGCTCGTCGCTGGCCTGGTCGAGATCGACGTAGCAGTGACCGTTCTCAACCAGGCCGGCGTGGTCGAGCGCGCTCTTGATGGAGACGTGAATCTCGTCGCGCTGCTCGTCGTTGGTGCGCGTCAGGAACGGGAACCGCGCGAGATTGCGCGCCAGCCGGACCCGGCTGGAAATGACAATGTCGCTCTCGGGACCGGAACCCCGCAGCCACTCTCCACTCTGCCCGATCAGATCGTCGAGGTTCACCGCTCCACCTCGTTGTCGTGGTCGTTGGGGTTGTCGTGGTCGTTGGGGTTGTCTTGGTCGTCGGGGGTGCTTTGGTCGTCGGGGTTGTCGTTAGGGCTCTCATCGCCGCCGGCGTCTGTCGTGTTCGCGCTCGGCGCGCGTTCGTCGGACAGGTCTTCGGACACGTCTTCAGCGACAGCTTCGGCGCGCGCCTGGCTCTTCAAGGCGCGGATCCGATCGCGCAACTCGGCCGCCGCCTCGTACTGCTCCGCGGCGATCGCGTCGGCCAACCCCGCCTCGAGCTCCTGGAGCTGCGCCCGGTTCTGCACCCGACCCCGCAGGCGGACCGGCACGCGGCCGGAGTGGCGGGAGGCACCGTTGTGGACCTTTTCGAGCAGCGGCACGAGGACCGGGGCGAACGAGTCGTAGCAGCCGGGACAGCCGAGCCGGCCCTTGGCCTTGAACTCGGAGTACTGGAGCCCGCAGTTCGGGCACGCCGCCGGAACGGCGTCCGCGACGCCGCTCGGCGCGACCGGAGTCCCACCCTTGACGATGTGCGACAAGAGGTTGGGGAACGCCAAGACCATGTTCTTTTCGTGTGCACACGGCTCGCATATGTGCATCTCCGTCTTCTTCCCGTCCTTGAGCTCGGTGAAGTGGATCTTGGCTTCGCGCTTGTGGCAGTACTGGCAGACCTTGCCCATCTCTCCTCACTTATCGGGCAGAGAGACCGGTTTTCACACCTCGCCTTCGGGCGGAGTGTCGGTCTCGTCGCTGATCAGCTCGCAGAAGCGGCGTCCGCGCGCGTCGAATCCCTCGAATTCGTCGTACGAGGAAAACCCCGGGCTCAAGAGCACGGTGTCGCCGGGCTCGGCGATTCCGAGCGCAAAGCGAACGGCCTGGTCGAGATTGCGCGACAGGTGCGCGCGCGGCAACTCCTCCTGCAAGCGCGGCCCCGTTTCGCCGTACGCCACGACCGCCTTGGCCCCGCTCGCGGCGGTGAGCAGCGAGCGCCACGGCAGTCCCTTGTCGCGCCCCCCGGTCAACAGGATCACGTCTTGTCCGAACGAGTCCACGGCCGCACGGGTTGCCTCGGGGGTCGTCGAGACCGAATCGTCCACGAACCGGATGCCCCGCGCCTCCCCGATGGTCTGGAGGCGGTGCGGCAGCCCGACGAACTTCGCACCCGCTCGCGCGCACCCATCCTCGTTCGCCCCGGCGGCCAGCGCGGCGTGGGCGGCGGCGGCAGCGTTGACCCGGTTGTGGTCGCCCCGCAGCCGAAACCCGTCGAGCGGCACCGGCGGCGCATCGGCCCGCCCGAACCAGGCCACGCGCGACCGGGGCCGCACCGCGAACGACTGGCAGACCTCGTCGTCGCGGTTGAGCACCAGAAGGTCACCGGAGGGCACGGACTCCGCCAGGCGCCGCTTGGCCGCGACGTAATGGTCAAAATCGGGATGGCGATCGAAATGGTCGCCCGACACGTTGGTCACGATCCCGGCAACCGGCGCCAGCAGGTCGTGCTCCAGCCAGGCGAGCTGAAACGAAGACAGCTCCAGGACGGCGATGTCTGCAAAGCCGCACTCGCGCGCGACCGGCAGAAGCGACCGCCCGATGTTGCCGCCCAGGTGCGCGGCAAGGCCCGACTCCGTCAGCATGGCTGCGCACAGTGCCGCGGTCGTGGACTTGCCGTTCGTACCGGTCACCGCCACGACGGGACCGGGCCACTCGCGCAGCGTCAGCCCGATTTCGGTCACGATTTCCGCGCCGCGGTCCGCAGCCTCCGCGACAAGCGGATGGTCGAACGGCACCGCCGGATTGACCGCCACAATGTCTGCGCGCCGAAAGTCCCCCGCGTCGTGCTCGCCAAAACGAAAGCGCACGCCATCTCTCTTCAGACGCTCGACGGCGCCCGAAAGCACGGCCTCGTCCCGCAAATCGGTGACGAGCACGTCGGCGCGCCGGCGCGCGTACCAACGCGCGACGGCCTCTCCACCACCGAAGCGGCCGAGCCCCATGATCAAGACCTGCGTGCGCACGTTCATTTCTTGTTCGCCTTTCTCCTGAGCGCCCGTGCATTTTCCACGAGCCGCTCGATCTGCGCGTCCTTCTCCTCTTGAGTCGGCTCGCGCTCACGCGGCAGGCGAATCAGCACGCGATGTTCGTCCTTGATGCGCGCGGGCCAGATAACGTCCGCAAAAAAGTCGATGCCGGGTTCCTGGTACCAGGGCGGATCGAGCCGCACGACCTGCTGCACCGGCTCGTGGCCGGGGTACTCCGCTTCGACGAGAATCTCTCCGTAATGATCGAAGGACCACGTCACCGGGGACGTGCCGACGTCCTCGCCGTTAATGCGCATGTGCGCGCCGACGGGTTCCGTGCGCAGGAAGAGTCGACGTTGCACGCAGCCGGTCAAAAACGCGAGGACCAAAAGAGCTATGGATATCTGTCTGCGAATTCGCCTATTCTCCATGAATTGGTGTCGCACGCGACACCGTAGCGAGGAAACGGATATCGCAACGTTCGCCACCGGTAGCGCAGCAGCGGAGCGGGCCCGTGAACAACGGGTGCGCCGGGCGCTCTCGCGCTGCCTCGCCGATCTCGACATGCGCGGCGAGGTCGCGGCCTCGTTCGACCGCGCCGCCGAGGTGCTCGAAAATCTCGTTCCGGCGCTCTTTGACGGCGATCCGGACGGCGCGCGCGCCGCCGTTCTGGGCAGCGACCTCCCCACCCGTGAGCTGCTCGATCTCGTCTTGCGCGCGCGGCTGGCCGTGCGCCGGCGCAAAGCGCTGCAAGGGGAGCGCACCGAACGGGAACGCGCCGCGGACGCCGCGCTCCGCGCGCTCGCGGACCGCCCCGATCCCGCCCGGCCTCAGGATCGCGAGCGCCGCCGCCAAATCGCGACGGCCCACACGCGCCTGCTCGGCCTCATCCCGGACGGTGTCCTGACGGCGCGTCCGAACGGCCGGTTGGTCCACGCCAACCAGGTCGCGCGCGAGGTGCTCGGACTACGACTGAGCGAACTGAAGGACACGCCGATCGCGTCCCTGTTCGTGCGCCAGGCCGACGCCGAAGATGCGTGGTCCACGATCGAAGACGATGGCGGGTTGCGACCGCGCGAGGCCGACCTGCGCGGCGTCGGCGGGCGATCTTTTCCCGCCCGACTCACCGCCGCTCGAGCCGATGGTCCCGACCCGCGGGTGCTCGTCGTGTTCCGCGACCTCACCGAGATCCGCCACATCCGTTCACGCCTCCTCGAAACCGAAAAGCTCGGCGCGATGGCGAAGGTCGCGGGCTCGGTCGCCCACGAAATCCGTAACCCGCTCAACGCGCTGTTTCTGAACGCGGACCTCCTCGAGGACGAGCTGCACGAAGCCGGCGAGGCACAAGAGACGGTCGATCACATCCTGCGGGTGATGCGCGAGGAGATCGAGCGGCTCAACGAGATCATCAAGAACTATCTCTCGCTGAGCAAACTCGGCCACGCCGATTTCCAGCGACTCGACCTCAACGAAGTCGTGCGCGACTTCGCCGAGGAGGCGGACGAGATCGGCGGCCGCAGCAACATCCGCATCGAGTTCCGCGGCGGTCGAAGCGAGGCGTGGGTCCGCGCCGACGGAAACATGCTGCGGCGCGTCTTGATCAACCTCGTCCAGAACGCCATCGACGTGAGCCCGCCGGGCGCCACCGTGGTCATCGGTACCCGCCGCCTCGTCCGCAAGGTGAAGCTGTGGGTCCGAGACAAGGGCCCTGGGGTCGCGCCGGAGGCCGAAGACCAGCTCTTCCAGCCGTTCTTCTCGACCAAGGAGCGCGGAACGGGGCTCGGGCTGTACCTGAGCCGTGAGATCATCTTGGCCCACAACGGCCAGATCGCGCTGAGGTCGATGAAACCAACCGGCGCCCAGGCCACGATGGTGCTTCCCCGCTGGAGGGAGGAGGAGGCTTCGTGATCGCCGAGCGCCCGACCGTGTTGGTCGTCGATGACGACCGCAACACCCGCGACTCGCTGGTTCGCGGCCTGTCGCGCGCCGGCTACGAGGTTCTGGGCGCAGAGGACGGTTCGAAGGCCATCCCGGTCCTGCAGGATCGCGAGGTCGATCTGATGATCACCGACTACAAGATGCCGGGTATCGACGGGCTGCGCCTCGCGACCACCGCGCAGGTCGTCCGTCCGTCCGTCGCGATCATCATGATTTCGGCGTTCGTGAACATCGACACTGCGGTGAGCGCGATCAAGCAGGGGGTCTTCGATGTCATCGAAAAGCCCGCCAAGCTTCGCGATGTCAAAAAGGCAGCCGCGCGCGCACTCGAGACCCGTCGCCTCGTGGTCGAAAACCGGCGTCTTCGCGCCGACCTCGAGGGCCGCGATGCCATGGCCCGCATCATCGGACGGGCACCGCCCTTCCACGCCGCGCTGACGATGGTGGAGCAGGTCGCGCCCGTTAAGTCGACCGTCCTGCTCACCGGCGAAAGCGGCACGGGCAAGGAGGTGTTCGCCGACGCGATCCACCGCCTGTCGCCGCGTGCGGAAAAACCGCTGGTCAAGGTCCACTGCGCGGCACTCGCCGACGGGCTCCTTGAGGCGGAACTCTTCGGCCACGAAAAGGGCGCGTTTACCGGCGCGCACATCGCGCGCAAGGGCCGCTTCGCCCTGGCCGACGGCGGCACGATCTTTCTCGACGAGATCGGCGAAATCCCGCTCACCACCCAGGTCAAGCTGCTGCGCGTGCTCCAGGAAGGCGAGTTCCAGCCCGTCGGCGGAAGCGAGACCAGCCGCGTCGATGTACGCATCGTCGCCGCGACAAACGTGGACCTGGAGACCGCCGTCGCCGACGGTCGTTTCCGCGAGGACCTGTACTACCGGCTCAACGTCATCACGATTGAGATTCCGCCCCTGCGCCAGCGGCGCGAGGACATCCCCCTTCTCGTCCAGCACTTCATCGAAAAGTACTCGCGCATCACCACCAAACACGTCAACGGCATCTCGCCCGGAGCGCTTGACCGGCTCCAGGGGATGGAGTGGCCGGGCAACGTCCGCGAGCTGGAAAACGTCGTGGAACGGGCGATCGTCCTGGCAACGGACCCCCTCATCACCGAGACGGAACTCCCGGCGACCGAGGACAGCCGCGATCCCACGCCGGACTCGATTCCGTTCCGTGTGGGCCAAAACCTCGCCGAACTGGAGCGGGCGGCGATTCTGCGCACGCTGAAGGCGGTCCACGGCGACAAGGATGCCGCCGCCAAGATCCTCGGAATCGGCGTGGCCACGCTCTATCGCCGCCTCAAGGAAATGGGCGAGTCCGCGTAGCCCCGGTTGCCGGCTCCCCCGCCCTACCGCAGTCCCTCCCGCGCCGAACACGAAAAAACCGGAGCCCGCCAAAGCGGACTCCGGTTCGAACGCTATCCGCCGGTTCGAACGACATTCGAATCGGGCGCGGTCGCAGCGTTGGGGCGCCGCGCTCTTTCGAGGATCAGCGCTTCTTGCGCGTCGCCTTCTTCTTGGCCTTCTTGCGCGTGGCCTTTTTCTTGGCCTTTTTGCGCGTCGCCTTCTTCTTGGCCTTCTTCTTGGCCTTCTTGCGCGTCGTCTTCTTCTTGGCCTTCTTGGCGGCCTTCTTGCGTGTTGTCTTCTTCTTGGCCTTTTTGCGCGTCGTCTTCTTGGACGCTGCCTTTTTGCGGGCCTTCTTTTTACGTGCGGCCATCGGTAATAGGTCTCCTTTCCGATTGGGGACGTCCCTGTCCACGGAACGAGTCAGACCTTGCTTTAACAACATCCGTGCCGAACGCGATTTCATGCCGTTCGCAGTCGGTACGACACGGATTTCGACCCATTCCCGCGAATTCGCGCGGGCGGCGTTCTCATTTTGATAGGCCGCGCGTTACGCTGTCGCGGACCGGCGAAACGTCGCGTTGGCGCGTTCACGTGCCTCACGGTGCAAGTGCGGCATCGCGTCGCGCCGCCGGGAAACCGCGCGCGAAGTTTCGAACACGGCTCTCACACAATAAAACGCGCGCGTTCTCTCAATCTGAGAACTGCGCAAGGCGAAATGCGCGCGGTTTTTTCATTTTGAGAAAGGACGACGATGTCATGCAGGCCCGCAAGGTGAGTGAATCGCGCTGCGAGATGACAGAGATCGTGTTGCCCAACGACACGAACCCGTTGGGCAACTGCATGGGCGGACGTGTCATGCACCTGATCGACATCGCCGCCGCGATCGCCGCGCGACGTCACGCGCGCACGATCTGCGTGACCGCCGCGGTCGATGACATCGTGTTCCACGAACCGGTGCCCATGGGAAGCGTGCTCGTCTTGAAGGCGAGCGTGAATCTCGCGTGCCGCACGTCGATGGAGGTCGGCGTGCGCGTCGAGATGGAATCGCTCCAGTCCGGCAAGCGCCACTACTGCGCGAAGGCCTACCTGACCTTCGTGGCCCTCGACGAAACGGGCCGCCCGACGCAGGTTCCCAAGCTCGAGTCGGAGACCGACGACGACCGTCGCCGCGTGAAGGCCGCCCAAAAACGCCGCGAAGCCCGCCTGGCCCGCCGCAAGAAACGAACGTAACGAGAATCGCCGTCCGTCCCTGTCCTCGTCCCGGCTGCCCCGGCCGCAAAGCGGCCCACGGGGCCGGACTAGCGAAAAGCCGCCATGCGGGTTTTCGAGACTGTGAACGCCCTCTCCGAACCCGTGACACCTGTGACAGAATGGGAGCTGGCGGCCCCGATACGGGGCCGCTGTCGTAGGCTCGAATCAGGAGACCCTCATGTCGGGAGAAGCATTCCGCTCGCGGATCGGTTCGGCCCTCTCGAACCGGGATTTCAGCGAGGTCGAGACGGCCTGGCGCGAATACTCGATCCAGCATCCGGAGGACCACGAATACCTCCTCGGGGTCGCCGCGCAGCTCTCTCGGTATGACAAGGGATCGCTGGCCGGGAAGCTCTGCCTCTCGCTCGGCGCCGCGCTGCTCGAGAAGAACGATACCGCGGCCGCCTACGCGGCGGCTCGGGCGGCCCTCAAGGCGAGCCAGGGCACCGACGGCCTGCGGGACTTCCTGACGCAGGTGTACACCGCGCGCGACGCCGACAACGAAAACCTCCTGACATTCCTCGAGAAGTCCGGGTTGGCGAGCGAGACCGGCGGACTCCGCGGCCAGGTCGAGAGCCTCGAGCGCTACCTGACCTTCGCGGAGGGCGCCTACGTTTACCACCGCGGCGGCTGGGGCTACGGCGAGGTGGTCGAGTACGACGCGGACGACGAGTACATGGTGATCGACTTCCAAAAGAAGAAGGGTCACCGCATGAAGCTGCTCAGCGCCACGAAGTTCCTTGAGCGGCTGCCGAACGACCACATCGGGGTCTACAAGTGGTACCGCCGCGACGACCTCAACGAGCTCCTCGAAAACGACCCCGCGCGAGTCTTTCACATCTACCTCGAGAGCAACAGCCGCTCGGCGACCCTCAAGCAGGTCCGCGAAGAGCTGGTTCCGGACATCATCGAGAAGCCGAAGTGGTCGAAGTGGTGGGGCGGCGCCAAGAAAGCGCTGCTCAAGGACTCGATGATCCGCGTCGGCAAGGGATCGACCCCGGTCCTCGAGCTGCGCGAGGCCAAAAAGGAGATCGAGGACGAGGTGGCCGAGAAGGTGCGCGCCGCCGAGGGCGGAGTCCAAAAGACGATCGTCGCCCGCGAGTATCTGCGCGCCCTCGACCTGACCCCGGAGCTCGCGAACGCCGTAAACGCCGTCGCGACCGTGGCGCTCGACGGGGAAGAGGATCCGTCGGACCGCCTCGCCCTGCTCTACCTCAAGGCGGACCTGAAGCGGGACGACGCCGCCGGCGCCGAAGAAGAGGCCCAGCGCATCCTCGGCGAGTCCGAGGCTCTCGCGGAACTCCTTTCGCCGCTCGCGGTTGCCGACCGCAAGCGCGCCATCGCCGCGCTCATCTCCAGCGAGGATCCCAACTGGCCGGAGAAGGTCACCGCGGTGCTCGAGGCCGGCGACGCCGAGGTCGCAGATACGGCGTTCGAGCACCTCAAGAAGGTGCGCCCGGACATCCTGGTGAGCCTCTTTGCCAAGCTGTCCGCCCAGCCGAGCCAGAACCCCTCCATGTACCTGTGGTACACGAAGTCCCTGATCGGCGGCTCGATCGGCGGCGATCTCGCGCCCGGCGAGAGGGCGACGGGTGCCATGGAGAAACTGCTCACGCTGGCCGATCGCATCGGGCTTGAGCAAAAACGGTCCGGCGATGCCGATCAAAAGGAGTGGCTCCGCCAGCTCCGGTCGTTCTTCACCAGCCGCCGGCTCAAGACGTTCGGCGAGTTCGTCGCGGCGGGCCCGGTGGCGTACGCGCGCGTGCTGCACACAAAGATCAAGCGCAGCCGCGGCTTCACGGACCAGACCAAGACCGCGCTGCTCGATGTCATCGAAGGCGAGTACCCGAACGTGCACGCGGCGGCCGGTGACGAAGAAGTCGTCGCTCCCGCCGCCGTCGACAACGTGATCTACACGACGCTGCGCGGCTACCACCAAAAGGACTCGGAGCTCAAGCACCTCCTCGAGGTCGAGGTTCCGAAGAACGCCGACGACCTCGGCCGCGCCGCGTCCTTCGGCGACATCTCCGAGAACGCCGAATACAACGCCGCGCTCGAAAAGCAGGAACGCCTCATGGGCCGCCTCCGCGAACTCCGCGAGTCGCTCGACAAGGCACGCATCCTCGACCCCGGCGAGGTCACGACCGAACGCGTCGTCGTCGGCACCTGCGTCAAGGTCAAGAACAAGAAGAGCGGCGTGGAAGAGCGTTACACGCTGCTCGGCCCGTGGGACACCGACCTGGAACGGGGCGTCATCTCCTACCTGTCGCCCGTGGGCCTCGGCCTGCTCGGCAAGGAGAGCGGCGTGGAAACGACCATCCAGCTCCCCTCCGGCGAGGTCACCTACGAGGTGCTCGCGATCGATCAGGCAGACGCGGACCTTCTGTCGGACGAAGCGACCTAGCGGCGGTAGCGTACGGACGGCGATAAGTCTGAGAAGTCGGCGTGAGGCCCGAGGGCGAGCGAGGACAAGCCAGGCAAGGGTGCCTCTCCGTTGGCACGACATCGTCAGCGCTTCCGCCTTCGGAGCGCCATAGCGCCCTTTCCGTCGGTGCGGCGGTGCCTTCATCGAGGAAGCGCGACGCAGCGCCGGCCCCCTCCTGGCCCTTCTGCTCAACGGAATCCTGACCGTCATCGTCTTGATGAAGGTGTTCAACCACCTTCCGGGAGTGTTCGCGTTGCGTCCTCCGCTCGGTCCGATCCGGTCCGGTCACGGGCAGCAGAGTACGTTCGATTGACGCCGGCAGGGCACGTCAGGCGATATCATGCCCGGCATGAACGACTTCGCGGGCAAGACGGCTCTTGTGACCGGCGGAGGCACCGGCCTGGGCCTTGAAGTGTCCACGCGTTTGGGACGGCGCGGGGCACGGGTCGTTTGTGCCAGCCGCGACACGGCGCACCACGCGGAGTTGATCGAGCGCGGGCGAGCGGAGGGCTTCGAGGTGGTCTCGGTCGAACTCGACGTGGCCGATCCCGCGCAGGTCAAGGATGTCGTGCGCGGCCTGGACAGGGTCGATGTGCTCATCAACAACGCGGCGGGCAACTTCATCCGGCCCGCGATGGCGCTCGCACCCAAGGCGTTTTCGACGGTCATCGACATCGCGCTCAACGGGGTTTTCTACATGTCGCGCGAGTGCGGCCGAAAGATGCGCGAGACGGGCGGCGCGATCGTCAACATCTCGGCACCGTACGCGTTCTCGGGCAAGCCCGGCGTGGTCCACTCCGCGTGCGCGAAGGCCGGCGTCGAGTCGATGACGAAGACCCTGGCGGCCGAGTGGTCCGAACACAAGATCCGCGTCAACGCGGTCTCGCCCGGCCCCTTCCGGAGCGACGGCGCCGCCGAACGGCTCTGGCCGTCCGACGAGATCGAGCAGGCGGTCCTGAACCAGATCCCGGCCGGACGCTTCGGCACGGTCGCGGAAATCGCCAAGCTGGTCTGCCTTCTCGCCAGCGACGAAGCGAGCTGGATCACCGGCTCGATCCTCGTCGCCGACGGCGGCTGGACGCTCCCGCCGCCCCTCCCGGGCGGCAAGGTGCAACGACGCCGCTGACCGACGCACCGCGGGCAAAAAAGGGAGGGGGGGGCGCGGGGGTACGAATCCTGATCGGACGTTGACACGAACGCGTCCCGATCTGTCATGCTGGTTGCCGTGCGTCGATCGCGACCCGAATGGCTGCTGGCGCCCCTCTTCGTCCTGCCGCTGGCAGCCGTGGCAGCATTCTGCCTCTACGTTCGCGCCGACTACCGGACCGAGATCGCCGCCGCCCGCGCGGGTGGCGCGGAGTTCACCTTCGAGCACGAAGGCGCCGTGGGGAAGTTCGCAGATCTGGTCGTGGACGAAACACGCCCCGGAGCCATGGCCGAAGACGTCGCCGTGGACTGGAACGGCATGCCGGTCCGCGTGCGGATGAGTCCCGGACAGCACCCGGAAGGCGCGCCGCGGTTCCCTCACCGGTGGGTGTTTTGCTCCGACTTTCCCGCCGCGCTTTCTCCGGACGCGGTGGCCAATGCGCGCGTGCGTCTCGATATCGAGCGCGGCGTGCCGCCCGCCCGTCTCGAAGCGCTCGGCCAACGCGCACGCCTGTTCCGCGACCTCTACGCGAAACCGAATCTCGCACGGCTTGCCGCGGCGCCGTTCCCCGCCGAGACCAAAAGGTTTCTCGCCGGTCGGACGCCGGGCGGCGCCGCCGCGATGCCCCTGCTCGATGCGCTGCTCGCGCACGCCCCCGCCCCCCCCAACAAACCCGGTGCCCATGGCGCATGGCTCCGCGTCAAGGACCGACCGCTCCTGCTTTGGCCGGACCATCCCACCGTGCACATGACCTGGACCGAGACAGAACGCGGGCGCGTGCGGCTGCACTACTCAAGCACGCTGACCGTCGGGCTCGCCCCGTGGCGCGGCGGCCCCAAACCACTCGCGGGCTACTGGACACTTGACGCGGTACACGGCGAGCGCTGGTGGGACGACGCGCTGTTTCGCCGGTGGATGGGCCCGGTCCTGCTCGCGGCCGTCGCGCTGCTGTTGTTTCCGGCGTTCGCGTGGACAGCGATGCGGCGGCAGCGATCGCTCGACGCGATGCGGGTGCGGTTTCTGACCGAGATCGCGCACGATCTGCGCACACCGCTTACGGCGCTTCGACTGCAAGCCGAGCTCTTTCAGCGCGATGTGCCGGATAAATCGCGGGCGGACCGCATCGCGGGCGAGGCGGCCAAGCTCTCACATCTTCTCGGCAACCTTCTGGACCTCACCCGACTTGAGCGCGGAGCGCGCCGGTACGAGATCGAGGAGCTCGACATCGGCGAGCTGATCGAGGAGGCCGCCCGGGACTTTCGCGCGGCGCACGCGGAGCGCGCGAACGACCTGGCCCTCACGAACGAATTGGCGCTGTCGAGCGCACCGGTGCGGGCTCGCGGCGATCGTACGGCGCTGCGCCGCTGCCTCGCGAACCTGCTCGACAACGCCGGCAAGCACACCGCCGTGGGCACGCCGGTGCGCGTCGCGTGGGAAACCAGCGGCGGCCGTGTGCGGATCGACGTGGCCGACGACGGCCGCGGCGTTGATCCCGCGGACCGGGCGCGGCTGTTTGAGCGCCATCATCGGGGTGCGCGGGCGCGCCACGACGCGGTACCGGGGACCGGCCTCGGCCTCGCTCTTGTCCGGGAACTGGCCCGCGGCATGGGCGGAGACGTGCGTTTGATGCCCGTAGCGCGCGGCGCGTGTTTCAGGGTGGAGCTGCCCGGCGCATGAGCCACCGCATCCTCGTTGTCGAAGATGATCCCGTGATCCGCGAAGGCCTGCGGGATGCGCTCGTCGGCGAGGGCTACGACGTGCGGTGCGCCGCGAGCGGGCCCGAGGGCATGCACCTCGGCCTCACCGAAGATCCAGACCTCATCGTGCTCGACCTCATGCTGCCCGGGATGGACGGTTTCGAGGTCCTGCGGCGGTTGCGCGCCGACGCGGTCGAGACGCCGGTGCTCGTGCTGACCGCACGCGGCCTTGAGGACGACAAGGTCCGGGGCTTCTCGCTCGGTGCCGACGACTACCTCGTCAAGCCGTTCGCGCTCGCCGAACTGCTTGCACGCGTGGCCTCCCGGCTGCGCGTCTGGGATCGCGAGCGCGGGCTGGTTTCTCGCGACGTGCTGCGCCTCGGTGGGTGCCGCATCGATCTCAAGGCGCGCACCGTGGAAGGCGCCGATCCGCTCTCGCCGACCGAGGCGGCGCTGCTCCGCTTTTTCGCCGAGCACGAGGCCGAGGTGCTGGACCGCCCGCGCATCCTCGCGGCCGTGTGGTCGGACCGACCGGAAACAACCAGCCGCATCGTCGACATGACCGTGCTCGGCCTGCGGCGCAAGATCGAGCCCGACCCGGAGCACCCGCGCTATCTCACGTCTGTGAGGGGCGTAGGCTACCGCTTCGCGCGACGCGTGGACGGGCCACCGCGTTGACCGGCCCTTGACCGCATGCTGACGCGGCGTTGACCCGCTGCGCCCCAACTCACGTCAGGATGAAGACCATGACCTCCTGCCCCCGCGCCCCCCATTTACTTTCGCTCCTGGCTCTCCTGCCGTTGGCCCTTCCGCTCGCCGCCCAAGAGAAGGACGCCGCCACGCGCTACCACGAGGCCTACGTGCTTGAGGTCATCGACGGCAAGATCGCGGAAGCCGCGAAGGCCTACCTTGCGTTGGAGGGCGAAAACGGATCGCCCGACCGGATCCGTCGTCAGGCGGGGTTCCGCTTCGCCGTGTGCACCGCGCTGCTCGGACGCGCCGACGAGGCGCGCGCACGGCTGGCCGCGCTCGCCGCGACCGACGGGCTCGATCCGAAACTGCGCGCGCAAGTCGACGAATACCGGCGTGCACTCGAAGGCGTGGCGGCCGGCAGCGCGCTCCAGGCGCGGCTCGACGACCTCTTGTTCAAGCTCGGCCGGGCCAGCTCGAACGCCGTCAACTTCACGCCCAATGCCTACCGCGATTTCCAGATTCTCGGCGACAAGGCACGCCCGTTCCTGAACCGGCTGCTCGGCCATTCCGACGAAATCGTGCGCCGACACGCTTTCCGGGTGCTGTTGCGGATGAACGAACCGGGCATGATGAAGCACTGGAAGAAGGCCTACTACCCGCAAGGGAACTTCGATGTGCGCGACTACCTGCAGCACAACCCGTCCGAGATCGTGGTCTTCGAGAAGTTCATCCGGGCCGGCAACCCGCTGGCGCGCGCGGTGGTCAAGCGAATCGGCGGCAATCGCATCGGCTGGAGCGCCGCCGCGCTCCGAAGGATCGGGATCACCTTCCCGCGCACGGCCGCCCAGGCGGCCATGGAGCAGATCGGTAACCAGGAAATCGATGCTCTCGTGGACCAGTGGCTCCGCTCCGGCAAGGCGATCGCGCCGAACACGGCCCTCGTGTACCTGGAGCGGATCAACCTGATTAAGCACAACCCGGCCAACCGCCGCTTCCTGGACAAGGACCGGTTCCCCCATGTCGTCGCGGCGCTCGCGTCCCATGGAGACGGACTGCGCGTCTACGCCGACGCCATGCCCGTCCGACTGGTGCTCGCCGCGTTCGCCGCGCGTGTGAAACGGGATCTCGCGACAAGCAAGGGCCAGACTCCAGCACAAATCATGGCGGACTCGCTCTCTTCGCGCACGCTGGAGCCCGGGCCGCGCGACCGTTTCCGTGACCTGCTCGTCGGATGGATCGAGCGCTCCGGCGGTGCGCACC
Source organism: Planctomycetota bacterium (assembly GCA_021776735.1). Taxonomy (GTDB): domain Bacteria; phylum Planctomycetota; class PLA2; order PLA2; family PLA2; genus JAJFFH01. The sequence goes on from JAJFFH010000058.1 coordinate 46,582, forward strand.
GGGTGGGCGCGTCCCTGCGCGCGGCCGGAGCGGGCGACGCCGTGATTCGCAAGCTCCTCGCGGGGCCGTTGCGGCACCAGGCCGAAGCGCTTGCCGACTATGTGGACTTCAAGAATCCGGAAGACATCGAGAGCCTCGGCATGCTGCTCCGGCACACGGGCGCGGGCGGGCGAAGTCTCGTCTACGCTTTCGAAAGAGCAACAGCGGGTGAACTCGCACGAGACGTTCGGGTGGCGATCGCCCGGCACGGGCCGGCGTGGCTCGCTCACGATTCCAGTACCCAGAGCCTCGCGTTCCGAATCGTCAAGGCGGCAATCGGGCTTTCGGATGAACAGATCAAGGCCTGCCTCCTGCGCTGCGTCGCCGCGGCGCAGGAGTCCACGCCGTCACATCGCCAGCGCGTGCTCGGCGCGTGGTTCGCGCCGCGTTCGGCGCCCCGTGCCAACGAGTTTCAGGTGGCGCATGTGCTCCCCCATCGCGACCTCGTCTTGGCTCAGCTCCGCGACAGCGAACGGACGGTTCTCGTGGAGTTGCTCGTGGCGCAATGGCAATCCAATCCGCTGGTGCAAAAACGCCTGCCCGGGGTTGCAAAGACGATCCTCGACAACGTGGAGTACTTGTCCTCCCCGGCGCGAGCGAACTCGTTGGCCCGCGAGCCGACGATCTTTCCGCCCGCAGACTGGTACCACCGCGTGCGGATTCTCGTGCCGCTTCCGAACGCGACACTCGCGGCAGCCGCGGTGTCTCTCAAGGCACACCCGGGCAAGGCGCGTCCGAAACTCGTCAGTGCCGTGCTTCAGGGCATTTTGGTAGAGAAGCACGTGAAGTCCTTCTCTGCATCGAACCTGCAACGCCACGCCGATCTGCTCCGCGTGCTCTTCCGGACGGGCGACGCCGTCACGATTACGAGACTCGCTTCGATCGCGACGACTAGCAACGTGAGCGCACAAGCGGTCCGCGAGGCGCTCACCAAACTGCTCGCGGCGAAGAATTCAGAGACGTTCGACCTTGCGGCAGTCGGACACCTCGCCATGGTCGCGGCCGAAATCGAAGCCGACAGCACGCTCGTTCCGGTCGCCGCCACGCTGCTGCACGGCAAGCAAGCCAAACACGTCAAGGTCGGCATTCGGCTCGCGCGATCGCTGGCGAAGCCCGAGTTGCGCGGCGACCTGATCGCCCTGCTCGACTCTCCCGACGCCAACATCCGTAATGCCGCCAAGGAGGCGCTGGAAGCCATCGCCGAGTGGCAACGCTTCCGCGAAAAGGTAAAGAACCGCTGATCGGCGAAACACATCGCCGTCCGTCTGCTGCGGTCCGAACTCGGCTCGCCTGTCGCGCAGCCCTGTGTGCGCAGTCGGGCTATCCGAAGGTGCGCTGGAAGGCCTGCTCGAGGTCGTTGCGCAGATCGTCCACGTCTTCGATGCCGACCGAGAGGCGGATCAGGCCGTCGGCGAGGCCGGCCTTGCGGCGTTCTTCGGGCGGGACCGAGGCGTGGGTCATCGAGGGCGGATGTTCGATCAGCGATTCGACACCGCCGAGGCTTTCGGCGAGCGCAAAGATCTCTGTGGATGAACAGAAGCGCTTGCCGTCCTCGACGGTGCCCGTCAGCTCCAGGCTGATCATGCCGCCGGAGCGGCTCATCTGCCTTTGGGCGATTTCGTGGCCCGGGTGGCTCGGAAGGCCGGGAAAATAGATCTTGTCCACGCGCGGGTGCTCGCTCAGCCACTTGACGAGCATCTCGGCGTTGTCGCAATGCCGGTCCATGCGGACATGCAGGGTCTTGAGGCCGCGCAGCAACAGAAAACTGTCCACGGGCCCCGGCACCGGGCCGGTCCAGCCGACGAGCTTGCGCAGGCGGTCGGCACGTTCGGGATCGTTGCACAAGACCGCGCCGCCGATCACGTCGGAGTGTCCGCCAAGATACTTCGTCGTCGAGTGGACGATGATGTCGGCGCCGAGGTCGAGCGGCTGCTGCAGATACGGCGACGCGAACGTGTTGTCCACGAGCACCGCGGCGCCGCGGGAATGCGCCAGTTCGCTGACGGCCTTGATGTCGGTGATCCGCAGCAGCGGATTCGTCGGGCTCTCAAGCCACACGAGATCCGCCTTGGTCTTGAGAGCGTCCTCGACCTGGCCGAGGTCGGTCGTATCGACGTACTGGAAATCGAGCCCCAGGCGGCGGAACACGCGCTCGAACAGGCGGTAGGTGCCGCCGTACAGGTCGTTGCCGGCGACGACCCGCGCGCCGGCGCCGAGGTCGCTCAGAACGACCGATTCCGCGCCGAGGCCGGACGACGTGCAGGTGCAGAACGCGGCGCCTTCGAGTGCCGCGAGACAGCCCTCGACCGCCTCGCGCGTGCGGTTGTCGCCGCGCGCGTAGACATAGCCCTTGTGGTCCGCCGGGGCGGCCTGGACATACGTCGAGGTCTGGTAGATCGGCGTCATGATCGCGCCGGTCGTGGGGTCGGGCTCCTGGCCCGCATGGATTGCCCGCGTGCCAAAGCCCGGGCCGTTTCGCTCTGCCATGCACCCAGTGTACGCCGTGCTACCCGGTCGCAGAACGGCGCCGATAGGCTTCGTAGTCGGCCGGCGTATCGACGTCGGGCCACGGCTCGGTCTGCACCACACTCAGCCCCCGCGCCCCCAAAAACTCCATCAGGTTGGCCAACGCATCCGCATCGCCATAGGTGAACCCGCCCGCCAGACCGTTCACCGGCTTGCGGAGGCCGAGGCAACTGAAGCCGCCGTCGCCGGTTGGGACGAAAACGGCGTCGTGATCCGCAAGCGCGGCGAGGACCTCGCGCACGCGCGCGACGGGCAAGTCGGGTGCGTCACCGCCCAGCGCAAGCAAGGGCTGTCCGTCGAACGCGGCCGTCAGGGCGTTCTCGAGACACGTGGCGCCATCCATGCCGGCGACAGGACGCAGGTTCGCGAAACCGGGGAGCGACGCTTCCGGATCCGCGGCGTCTTCCGGCGAGTACCAGAGGCCCGGCGCCGGGTCGAACGCACACGCCAGCTCGACGGCGCGGCGCAGCGCATCGAGATAGAAACGGCGCGCGCCCTCCTCGCCGAGCAGCGGCCACAGGCGCGTCTTGACCGGCATGAGGCCGGGCAGCTTGGTCAGGATGACGACGGTCGCGCGCATGACTTGTTGGACCGTTCCCGCAGCACGTAGAGCTGCCTGAGAATGTGGTAGCCCGTGCGGATCACGCCGGTCACCGTACTCGAAATCCGGTTTTTCCCGTGTTCGCGCTCGCTTCCCGAAAGCGCCACCTCCACAACATCCAGGCCGAGTTCCAGGGCGCGCACGTTCATCTCGACGTTCCAGCCAAACCCCGGATCGGTGAGCGCGCCGTCCGGCCACGACGCGCGGCGCAGCGCGCGGAACGGACCGAGGTCGCAAAAACGACGGCCCCAACCGAGGCCGATCAGAATCGTAGCCAGCGCATTGCCGAACCGCTGCGGCACCGTGAGCCCCGCGGTTCCGACTCGTGCGGCCGTGACCAGCCCAATCCGGCTCGCGCCAAGCTCCCGGGTCTGCGCGGGGCCCTCGAAGAACGGCGCCATCAGGGCGCCGATCTGGTCCGGGCCACGACCGTGGTCCGCGTCGCAGATCACCGCGAACGGCGCGTCGGATGCCGCGAGCCCGGCCTGGGCGGCCGCGCCGTAGCCGCGTTGCTCCACGGGCACATACGCAACACGACTGCCGGCGAGCGTGTCCGTGCCGTCGCCGGTCGGGGTGTCGGCCAGGATCACGCGGCGCGCGCCCGCGTCAAGCCAACGGGGTACAAGCGCCTTGAGGTTCTCGAACTCGCCGCGGCACGGGACGATGACATCGAACACCTCGGCGACCTGCGCCGGCGCCCCCGCCCCCCCCTTTCTTGTGCCGTCCGTTTCGGTTCCGCTCTTTGCTGTGCTGCCCGTCTCTGTACTCCCTGCCGCCGGCCCACGCACTGTGGCGACCCGCGGCGGCTGACGGCGCGGCCAGCCACGCCAACCGAGCCAGGCCGCGCACAGGAGCGGCGGCAGGTACTCGACCCAGGTGAGCAGGAAGACCTCGCGAAACGGCGCGCCGGCGTAGTGCGCGCGGTAGGTCTGAAACGAGAAGACGACGGTGGCGGCCCAGACGATGAGGGGGATTGCCCACGCACGACGCCCGACGACGGGAAGCATGACCAGGAACCAGGTCAGGTACCAGAAATGCACGGTCGGCGACAAGAAGAGCAGGCCCGCGAACAGGAGCGCGCAGGCGTCGGCGAAGCGCGGCTGGGTCAGTGTCACGAGCCCGACCCAAACAGCGAAGACCGCGGCGATGGCGAGGCGCGCGTGGCCGGGGTCGGACAGGAGGAATTCGAAACCGCGGAAGAGCGATCCGTTGAAGGCGAACTCCTCGCCGAAGCGCACCAGGGTGCCGAACAGGTCACCCGATACGTACGGCAGATAGCCGAGCACGAGAACCGGCAGCAGCACCAGGCCCGCGCGCGGCCGCCGCAGCAAGAGCCACGGAACCGCAAGCACCGCGACGGTTTTGGCGAGCACCGCAACCGCGAGAAACGCGCCCGCGCGCAACACGCGACCGGTCTCGACGGCCCAGCCCGTGGCCGCCAGGAACAGGAGCATGAGTGGATCGATGTGGCCCGTTCCGGACGCCGTGATCGCGATCGGGCACAGGGCGTACAGGATCGCCCAGCCCGGTGGGCGATCAGTGGCACGTAACCACGCGCAGAGAACGAGCACGACGACGACATCGAGCAAGACAACGAGGTTGCGCATGCCGGTGTGCTTGAGGCCAAGCGACACCGCGCAAACGAAGATGCCTTGCGCCGCGGGAGGATAGATCGTCGTGAGGTGGGGATGGCCGACGTCGATGTCGTCGGTCCTCAGGTAGTCCAGCTCCGGCGAATCCGGTGGAGTGGCGAACGGATTCTCGCCGGCGATCTGGATCCGTCCCTCCCACAGGTAGCGGTCGAGGTCGTTGGTGTACGAATCCCATAGCACGAACGGGATCCGGATCAGGACGGCGAGGCCGACGATCGTGGTCGCGGAGAAGGCCCGGCCGCGAAAGACGAGCCGGACCACCGCGAGCCACGCGAGAATCGCGACTACGAGCAGGACGCCCTGGAGCACCACGGGGCAGTTCTACGCGACCGCCCGGTGCCGCTCCGCGAGCCACCAATAGCCGGAAATGAACAGAAAGCCGGCGCAGCAAAACAAGGCGTAGGCCGCGGTCGCCGCAGCGGAGGTTTCGAGCAGGAGCACAACCGCCGTCACGGTGAACATGGAAAACGCGAGCTCGAGCACCGGCGCCGGCGTCTTCCCGACCCCGGGGAGCAACCCCTGTTTCGGGGTGCGCACGAACGTGCGAATCGGGTGGGTAAGGCCACGGAAGACGGCGAACGCATTGTTTGCACATGACCCGAGACCCAGCAGGAAACACGACAGGACGGCGCCGGCGGACCGGAGCCCGCGCGGGCGCTGCGACGCGAACGAAATGCTGATCGGCCCCAGCGCCGCAATCCAAATCGCGATCCAGAGCGGGGACAGGTGCGGGTACTTCAAGATGAACGGGACGTGGCCCACGCCGAACGGGAGCAGCAGGATCAGGGCGAGCATCGCGACGCAGACGCCGTAGCCGCACAGGTGAACGGTTGCCTCGCCCTTTTTCCAGAGCGGCAGATCGGAGCGCCAGATCGCCCCGAGGAACTTGCGCGCGCACTGGATCGAGCCGCAGGCCCAGCGCCGCTGCTGGCTCTTGTAGGCACCGAGCGTGGGCGGCAGCTCCGCCGGAACCTCAAGTTCCGGGTCGAACACGATTCGCCAGCCGCGCAGTTGGGCACGGTACGACAGATCGAGATCCTCGGTCAGCGTGTCGCCACGCCAGCCACCGGCATCCTCGATCGCCGCCCGGCTCCAGACGCCAGCCGTGCCGTTGAAGTTCAAGAACGCGCCGCGCGCAGCACGCGCGTACTGCTCAACGCGAAAATGCGCATCGACACCGACCGCCTGCGCCCGCGTGAGACGGTTTTGGTCGCGGTTCAGGTGTTCCCAGCGGCCCTGCACGATGGCCACGCGGCCCTTCATGTGAAACAGCGGCAGGGCACGCAGCAAAAAACCCGGGTGCGGCACGAAGTCCGCGTCGAAGATCGCGACGTAGTCGGCGTCGGAAACCTTCAGTCCCTCTGCCAGCGCGCCGGCCTTGAACCCGTCGCGATGTGGTCGCCGCAACACCGAAACGGGAACGCCGCGGTCCCGCCAGCGCGCCACAGCCCGATCGACCAGACTCACGGTTTCGTCCGTGCTGTCGTCGAGCACCTGAATCTCAAGCTGCTCGCGCGGATAATCGAGGGCGGCCGCCGCATCGATTGCGCGCTCGACCACCCCGGGTTCGTTGTAGACCGGCAACTGCACGAGCACGCGCGGAAACTCGGTGCGCCCGAACGGCGACGCGGCCCGCGCCGCGTCGATATCGCGGTCGTAGTCGGGTCCGTGACGCGTCCGCCACCGCAGCATCTTGAAGGCGTGCAGGCCGTACAAGAGCAGGCCAAGCGTCGCGAGCAGGTACGGCACGAGCCATACGATCCGCCACCATCCGCTCGACGAACCCTTCTTCGTGCTCTTGCGGCCGGCCTGGTTCAACGCCCAACTGTAGCGCTGAAAGCGAATACGCCATGGCTCCTTGCGCAACAGGCGCGCGAGAGTCTCGCTCGGCGCGTACTTCGCGAGGAACGGTTCGAGCTTCCCGTCCTTGGCAAAGTCGCCGCGGTACCAGGAAAAGATCTCGGAGAGCTTCGCGCGCCGGCGCTTCCGGTTGAATTCGTTTTCGCCGGTATTCGCGAGGTACGCGCGGGTCTGCTGGGTCAGCACGACGTCCAGCGTGTCGGCCTGATAGAGCTGGTTGATCAGGGCCGGGCAGCTCTCCGAGGCGCAGTTGACGGCGAAGTGCACCCGCGGCTCGCGAAACGCCTTGAGCAGCCGGTCCTTTTCCATGCTGTCGAGGTTGATCGAGCGTCCGGCCACGGTCCACTTGCGCTTTTTCCAAAAGCCCTTGACGCTCATCACGGAGTACTTGTCCTGGCCTGGCTTTTTCGTATCGAGCACCTGTTGCAGCGTGCAGGCGTTGTAGGCGTTGATCCAAAACGCGATCTGGTGCGCCCTGGTCTTGCCGGGGTCCGCCTTCGCCAGCCAAGAGACGTAGGCGTCGAGCGCCTGGCGACGTTTGCGCAAGTCCGGATAATCAACGCCGTCGTTCTTGACCACCTTGGCCAGCAGCTTGGAATAGGAAGCCACCGCGGCCGGTGTCTTGGCTTTGGTCTTGGTCTTGGTTTTCGACTTGTCCGGCTCGGCGCGCACCGGCGCGGCGAAGACGAACAGAGCCACCAGCAGCGCGACGGCTCCACTTCTCGCGATTTGCATCATGGTCCCGGTCATGGTCAAGGGCCCAGTTGTCGTTCCTTGAAAAAACATCGCCGTCCGTACGCCTTATTCAGACCCGCGCGTCAGGCGAGTGTCCCGCCACAACTGGCGCCGTTGCCGGCGGTGCAACCGAAGCAGTGCCGCCCCGTGGCGATCGTCTCGCCGGTCAGCTCGCCGGGAGTGACATCCCAAAGGAAACGCCGCGCCTTGCCGCCCAGGCCCAGCTCCACCATCTGGTTGAAGTCGCAATCGAAGAGATCGCCCTCCCAACCGACGTTGATCATGTCGCGGCACATCAGGCCGTCCACGGTCGCGGGATTGAAGCTGTCCAACAGGAGCTGCTGGTATGCCTCGAGCTCCCCGGTCTGCTCGAGGTAGAGCTTGAACCGCGTGACCGGCAGGTTCGTGATGCAGATGAGCCGGTGAAACTCGATGTCGAAGTTGTCCTTCAGTTGTTTTTTGTACTCGGGCTCAAGCACGCTCTCGGCGGGCGCGATCGTCGGCCCCAGCGGGTTGTAGACGAGTGACAGCGGCAGGCCGCCGTCGGTTCCGAAACCGTGGCGATTGAGCGCCCGCAGCGCATCGATCGACTTTTGAAAGACGCCGTCCCCGCGCTGCTGGTCGACGTTGCCCTCCGTGTAACACGGCAGGGACGCGACGACCTCGCATTCTTGTTCGCGATAGAACGCCGGAAGATCCTCGTAGCCCGCCTCGAAGAACACCGTGAGGTTGCAGCGCACGATGACGCGCGCCCCGACCTCGCGGCCCGCCACGACCAGCCGACGAAACTCCGGGCACAACTCGGGCGCGCCACCGGTGATGTCGAGCAGCTCCGGCGGATACGCGCGCATCCACGCGATGATGCGGTCCGCGGTCTCCGCGGTCATGACCTCCTTGCGGCCCGGGCCGGCGCCGACGTGGCAGTGCACGCACGTCTGGTTGCAGAGCTTGCCGACGTTGATCTGGAGCACGCGCGCGGGACCGCGACGCAGATCGAAGCCGGCGTCGGCGAGCACCGTCGCGAACCTCGAAGGAAGCGCGACGTCGGGCTGGGACGGCGATGTTTCCATCTTCATCGCAGTAGCCTCTCGTCGTCGGGGGCGACCTTTTGCCAGTAGTAGAGCCGCCGACGGCTGAGGCGCTCGAACTCCTCGGTGTCGGCGATACGCCACTTGTGCAACGCACCGCCGGCGTACTCGAAACGGGCCCACTCATCGCCATCGCCGGCCAAGAGCCGCACGACCGCGCGCTGCGGGATCTGACCCGTGCGCCGAACGGTGAGCCGTTTCACGGACGCCGCGCCGACCCGGTTGCGCGCGAGCGACGGGCGCACGAGAATCGACGCGCCGTCCTTGAACGCGCGCGCCAGGTAGCACAGCTCATCGACGAAGTACTCGCCGCGCGGCTTCTTGAGCTCGCGGCTTCCGCGACCCTCGCCTTCCCAGTACGAGTCCCAGGTGAGCCGACGCTCGTTCTTGTCCCAGCGCAGAAACGTCAGCCCGCAGCCGTCCTGGCTGGAACCGACCGCTTTCACGAGTGCCGCGTTGCGCCGGTCGAAGAACAGCGAGAACATGCGTCGGTAGTCGTACGTCCCGGTGTTGAACGTGACGTGTCGGTTCGCCTTGAGCACCGGCAGCGCCGTCGGCCGGTCGCGCTTGGTCAGTTCGGTCTTGTCGAAGTGCTCGCGGATGACGTAGTCGCGCGCCTCGGCCTTGCGCCAGTGCCCGTAGCGAAACACCTTGCCGCGATAGACGGACACGACGGCCGCGCCGTCGTCCCACGACTTGCTCGCAAGCCATGCGGCGTCGGTCGTGGCGCCCGGTACACCGACCGGGGTCTCTTCGCAGGCGACGCACGCCCAAAGACCGATCAGCAGGACCAGCCGATGCATCTCAGCAGCACTCCGTATCGTCGCAGCAGGCGCCGTCGCCGGACGAGGTCTCGCGAAAGGCCTCGCCCTTGGTCTCGCGCGCACTCCGGACGACATCACGGGAGCAGTCGAACGGGCGCTCTTCCGCGGGCGTCTCGGGAGCCTCGCGCGGTTCGACCTGCTCGAAGTGCTCCAGGTAGGGCTCGCGACCATAGATCGCGTAGGTCTTTTCGCAGACGGCCATGCGGACGCCACGAACCAGCCGGTGGCCATCGTCGTCGACGACCTCGGAGAACGGTCCCTTGTAGACGACCGCCTGAAGCCCCTCGACGCACGGGCCTTCCTTGCCCTTGAACGCTTCGACGGTCAACGATCGGAACTCGATCCCCTCGACGGTGCGCCACGGCTGCTCGTCGCGCGTCAGGATGCGGGCGCCGTAAAAGCCCGCATCCGTGAACGCCTTCAGGAACAGGTCCTCGCGAAACGCGCCGGAGATGCAACCGCTCCACAGTTCGGGGTCGTTCTGCATGTGGGCGGGCACGTCTTCGTCGCTCGCGATGTCGGAGATCACGGCGCGGCCGCCACGCCGCAGCACACGAAACATCTCTTCGAAGAGCCTGGTCTTTTCGTCCGCATGGACCAGGTTGAGCACACAGTTGGAGACCACGACGTCGATCGAACCCGTCGCGACCAGCGGGTGGCGCACCAGGTGGTCCTGATACGCCAACGCGTCCTGCGCGTTTTCGACCGGGTTCGTCTTCAGGTAGTCGGCGGCCGCGGCGGCGTGGAACGTGAGATCCTGGATGCGGCCCTCCCGGAACTCCACATTGTCGTAGCCAATCTGCGCGGCCACCTTCGGCGCGGCCGAGCGGGCCAAGGCCAACATATCGGCGTTCAGATCGACGCCGATGACCATGCCCTCGGCACCAACGACCTGGGCGGCGATGAAGCAGATCTTGCCCCCGCCGGAGCCGAGATCGAGCACGATTTCACCGGGTTTCAGATGGGCGCTCGGGTCGCCGCAGCCATAATCCCGGGCCAGCACCTCCTCGGGAATGGCCTTAAGGAACTCTGGGTTGTACGAGATGGGGCAGCAGAGTTCGTTTTCGAGCGACTTGGCAGCAGTCGAATACCGTTCACGGACGGCAGATTCCACGTCAATACTCATAAGCCCGTGATCCTCGCACACGGAGGGCCAAGACTCCCGACATCGGTCTCAGAGCGCGGTTTTTCACGCACGGCTGGCGCGGTTTACCGGTGCGGCTATTCCGTCGCGACCACGCGCTTGATTTCGTCGATTTCGCTCGTGACGGCGCTCTCGAGGCCATACCGCAGCGTGATGTCGGCCCCGGGGCATCCGATACACGCGCCCGTCAGCCGGACGTACACGGTGTCCCCCTCGATCCGGTCGAACAAAACACCACCGCCATCGACGCTCAGGGCCGGACCCAGGCGGCGGAGGACTTCGCGGACGCGCATTTCGAGGGCCTTCGTCGTCATGAGCAGCGCCCACAATACGCTGTGAGGCCGTCGGTCGCGACTCGCCGCCCGCCCCCGCCCAGGCCCCCGCCCCCCTAAACACCAACTTCCGGAGTCCTGGCCGGCACGAACAAGAATACGAAGTGGAACGCGGGAGTAACGACCCTACACTGGCGTTTTGCAACCCCATGTGGGGCACGGCGCACTCGGGCATGGCAGAGGAAACACCGTACGAAGGCGAGCAGGCTTTCCGCCTTGCGGGAGACCGGCTGGGCAAGTTCGTCATCATCGACGAGCTCGGTCGCGGTTCCATGGGCGTCGTTTACGAGGCCTTCCAGACCGACTTGAAGCGCAAGGTCGCGCTGAAGGTTCTGCCGGCCAACATCGCACTCGACGCCAAGCAGGTGCGCCGTTTCCGCCGCGAGGCCGAGTCCATGGCGCGACTCCGCCACGACCACGTCATTCACATCTACGAGGTCGGGGCGGAAGCGGACACCCACTACTTCGCGATGGAGATGATCGTGGGGCACTCGTACGGGGAACATGGAGGTCGCGACCGGGAGTCCGTGCGCGGGTCGGCACGCCTGGCCATGCAGGCCGCGCGCGGCTTGGCCCATGCCCACGACCACGGCGTCATTCACCGCGACATCAAGCCCGGCAACCTGCTCGTGGACCGTGCCGAGCGGCTGGTCGTGACGGACTTCGGGCTGGCGCGGCTCATGGATTCCGGCAGCCTGACGTCGACGGACGCGATCGTCGGCACCCCGAAGTACATGAGCCCGGAGCAGATCCTGCCGGGCACCAAGCCGATGGACGGCCGCACCGATGTCTACTCGCTCGGCGCGACGCTCTACGAAGTCGTCGCCGGACGCGCTCCCTTCGACGAGCCCTCGGTCCAGGCCTTCATCAAGGCGATCCTGGAGCAGCGGCCGTCCTCGCCGCGCAAGTTCAACCGGCATGTGCCCCACGACCTCTCCACGATCATCCTGCGGTGCCTCGAAAAGGAACCCGACGAACGCTACGCCTCGGCGGAGGCCATGGCCAACGATCTCGAGCGGTTCCTTGACGGTGACCGCATCAAGGCCAAGCCCAAGGGCGCGCTGCGGATCGGGCTCGAGACCATGCGCCGGCACCCCGGGATCAGCGCCGTGAGCGCCGTCGCCCTGATCGCGATCGTGCTCGTACTCTGGTTCGGACGGGAAGCTGCCGAAGCAACGCGCGCCGGACGAATCGATCGGCGCATCATCGAGATTCAGGCGCTGGAGGACCCCGAGCAGGCGGTCCGCGAAGTCGTCGCGATCCTAGAGCGCCACCCCAAGGAACGGCGGCTCCACGAGCTCCATGCCCAGGTTCGCGAGCGCCTGGCGCTCAAGATCCTGGAGGCGCCGGAGCCCGATTTTGACCGCGCGTTCGAGAACGTGGTCCTGACCGGCAAGACGGGCGGATTCTGGCACGTCATGCTGCTGTTTGAGACCCACCGCGCCGGTGACGCCCGGCGCGTGGCGACCAACCTTCCGGAAGGATCACCGCTGCGCCGACTCGCCGAGGCACGGCTCGCGCTGGACGCCGGGGAATTCGAACAGGCGGCCGAGGCGAAGCTGCTCCTCGACGGCGTCTCGGCGGTTCACGCGACGTACGGACTCTTGACCCGCGCCGAGGCGCAGTTGGCGCTCGCGCGCCAGGCCAAGGCTGCGGGCGGCGACGAGGCGGATGTGGGCGGCCGGCTCGACGAGGCACTCGGTCACGCGACCGCGGCGCGCGATCGCGCGGTGGAACTCCGCCAGCGGTGGCTGCGTGAGCGGGTGAACCTGCGGCGCAGCGACATACTATTGGAGAAGGATCCGCGGCTGGATGTACGCACCCTGATCGCCGACAGCGCTGCCGCCTTCGCCGAGGCGTTCCGCGATCTGACCACGCTCTGGGGCAACATGACCCGCCCCGAGGCCGCCGTGGCGCGGGCCTATGTGAACCGGGTTCTTGAGTTTGCCGGCATGCAGTCACCGCCGCCCGATCTCGAGCAGAAGGCCGAGCAGCGCGCGAAAAAAGCGGAGAAGACGCGGGACCCGCTCAGCCGCATCCAGGCCAACCTCCTCCTGGCCGTGGCCCGTTTTCCGCGCCGGGACTTTGTGCGGATCAAGGACGCGCTGGTCGCGGCCGACGAGGCCGAAAAGACCGTCTCCGGTCAGAACCCTCTCGCGCCCTACATTTCGTGGGGCTACTCGTTTCTGTACCGACAGGCCGATGACCCTGGCGAAGCCGTGACTTGGGCGATCGCGGCGCTGGAGGGCGCAGCGAGGACCGAGGACAACTTCCAGGACTGGGAACCGCTGACGCGGCACGCGCTGTTGCTCGGTGAGTACGCGGTCCGCAACAAGAAACGCGCGCTCGCCGTGCAACTGTACAAACTACTGACCCATGCCGGGTTCGCGCGGCTCCGCAAGGCGAGCTGGTGGAACCCCGGCCTTACTTCCCGCGTCGCCGCGCTAGCCGCCGGTTGAGTTGCTGCTGAGAGACCCGCTCGATGGCCAGCCTCCTCGTGAGCACCGTGATCTTTTTGTCCGCGCCGTTCGGGGCACCGTACAAGAGGATGCCGGTTTTCTGCGCACGCGCGGATCCCAGATAGGTGTAACGGGCCTTCGTGCCCGGCACGATGTAGGACGCGCCCGCATCGTACGGAGACTGCACCTGGTCGAGCGAGCGCGGGTACTCGCCGTGCGTGCGCCGGTGGTTGCGAAGACGGCGCGCCCACAGGCGGACGCGCGACTCGCAAACGTGCTCCCGCACCAGCGCTGCGGTCTGGACCGGCCGCGGCGCACGCTGAGCACTCTCTTCCTCCCGGAAGTACGCGAAGACACCGGCCCCGGCGCCGATCGCGGCCAGCATCGCCCCGCCCGTATCGATTGAGCTGTGCGATCGCCAGTACAGACCGCCCTCATCCGCTTCGCGCCACGCGATGCGGCCGTAGAGGTGTCGCGAAAACACAGAGGCGTCGGGAAGCTCATAGTGCATCGTCGCGCCCAGGCCGTACTGCGGCATTGCCTGCAGCAGCGGGACGCCCGTGTCGTAGCAAAGCTCAAACATCCGCGCGACATCAAGGTACGAGACGCCGAGCGCCTGCTCCGGCACGCGTTCACGCAGGCGCAAGAACTCGCGGTTCTTGAGAATCGACGGTCGATCCCCGCGTGCGACCGTGGCCAGCCGCTGAAACGTGACCGGGTAGAGCGCGACGAGCAGCTTGCCGTCGATCACGCCGAACGTCGGCGAGACGGGGATTTCCGCCAGCCTCCGGTCGCCCAGCGGAATCGTGTGTACGTTGGCCCCGCGCATCCGGAACGTGCGCACGCCGGTGCCCGCCGGCCACTCGAATCTCTTGAGCATGGCCAGCAGCGTTTTCTCGAGGTGCACCGCATCGGCGCTCTCAAGGACCACACCGATGTCGGGAATGAGGCCGCGTGTGGGGGCCACGATCAGGGCAGCCTCCGGGCCGACCAGGGAAACGAGATCGCGACGGAGGTCGAGACCGAACAACTCCCTGAACGCCCTTTGGATGACCGGGTGTCCGATCACGTCTTCGAAATCGGAGTAAATCTCGAACAGCTCGCCGAGATCGAATCGCCCGCAAGCCACATAGACCGAGTCCTTGGGCGCGAACTTCAGGGCGGCGAGCTTCGCGGCCGGCGCGCGGTCAAAGAGGCGGGCGAGCCCCAACCGCTTGCCTTTCTTCAGCCGTACGGCCGTTGTGGAGCTGAAGCCCGCGCCGTCCACGCGGGTCACCGTCGAGAGGGTGCGCAGATCCCAGAGTCCCGCGAGCCGCAGGCCCCATTCGGCAACGCTGGCGGCGCCGGCGTTGAGCTTTCGGATCGCGGCCACGGTCTCGGGCACGCGCACGACGAACGCCGTGGTGGGCGTCCCGTTGCCGGGCGCCGTCGCCATCAGTTGACGGTAGCCGGCCGACGTGGCGAATGAGGCCGCGCCGGGCTCTCGGTAGCGCGCGAGCATGGCGCGAACGCGCTCGCGCGACGTGGCGACGACGACCAGCTTCCCGATCGGCACGAGGTAAAAGTCAACGCCGTTGATCGAACCATGGGTGACGCCGACGCCCTGAACCTTCCGCCGGGTGAATTCGGCACGCACATCCTTCGATCCGCCATGCCGGCCAAGTCCCAACACGGCCCCGACGATAATGTCGCGCAAGACGCTGATCGCGGCCGCGGGGTCGCCCTCGACCTCGAGGGCTGCCACCAGATCCACGGGCAGCGGCTGCTTGACAAATCCACACCACGCGAACGCAAACCGGTTCTTGATCTTGAACGAACTGGCCTTCTTGCCGGCGAGCCACCCGACACGGATGTCGAGGTCCGGATTGGACATGTCCACGTTGATCCGCAGCACGCCGTGGCCCAGCGGCAGCGTCATGCTCGTCAGCGAACTCTCGCCGCCGACAAGAAGCGAGAGCAGTGCCTTGAGACGGGGATCCTCAAGTGTTCGGTAGACAACGAGCTTTTTCATCTCGTCTGGGGTCGGCGCCCGGGTCTGCAGATAAACCGGGGTTTCGGGCGGCAGAATCCGTGCCAGGGAGGCCGATTCCTCGCCCCGCACTGCCCCGATCAGCAGGAACGATGCCCAAAAGAGCATGCCGAGGGTGCCACTACGTCTCATGTCAGGGGTTCTCTCTACACGTTTCGTGCCACGTCTCAAAAAAACACACGTCGTAACCCCTTTTCCAGTAGCAGGTTATGACGCCGTCGCGCGACCCGAACGCAGCCGGCCGTACCGAGAGCGCACGGTGCGTAAAAGACGCACACCGGGGCGGTTTCGGATTCGCCGCCCGGACTGCCGATATGGGGTAGGCGGTTCAACGGGATGGATCCTCACGCATTGGGAAAACTCTGCGTCGAGCGTCGAGTGCTGACCGAGGAACAGCTCCAGCATTGCCTGGAGGTCCAACGGTCGAGTCCGGCGTGGCGGCGACTTGGCGAGATCATGCTCGCCGAGGGGTTCATCACCGGTGTCTCGCTGGCCAACCTGCTCAGCATCCAGGAGGCCTTGCGCGGTCGGCAACCCCGACCGACTGCTACGCGGGGCCCGGGCACGCCGACCCCGCCGCAACAAGAAGACGCTGCCGTCGAAGTTCCGCCGACGGAGCTGGCTTGGTTTCTCAAGGAGGCCGTCGCCCACGGGGCCACCGGTCTCGTGCTCGGTGGCGGACAGCAACCCGTTCTGACCGACGGTGCCAGCACGACGTTGCTGGAGGGGCCGCCGCTTCGCGACTCACAGATCTACACCATGATCTCGGAGGCAATGCCGTCCAGCGTGATCCAGCAAATGGAACGGGACGGAGTCGCGGAGGCGACCATCAACCTCATCGGCGAAGAGCGCACGCGGGTCGCGCTCTACCGCTATGGCGGCGGCGTCGCCGTGTCGATGCGCGTCCTCACGCCCGCACGGGCCGAACTGGACGACCTGAACCTGCCTGCGGCGGTGCGCGACCTCTCGCGGGCCCAGGACGGGCTCGTATTGATCACCGGTCCCCGGGGCTCGGGCCGAACCACGACCATGACGGCGATGCTTCGCCAAGTCGCGGCGACGCGCTCCTGCCACATCGTGGTGCTCGAGTCGATCCGGGAAATCGAACTCGACGCCGAGGGCCCGGCCCTGGTCACCTACCGGGAAATCGGACGCGACAGCGACTCATGGCGCGACGCGATCCGCGCGACGCTGGCCGCTGACGCCGACGTGGTCGCCGTCAGCGCGCTCGACCAACCGGAGGCGATCACGGCCGCACTCGGTGTGGCGGCGGCGGACCGGCTCGTCCTCGCCGGAATGCCGACCGGTGGCGCCGTGACAACCGTCGCTCGCATTCTCGACACGGTCGCCGACCTGCGGGTGCCGTACGCTGCCGATGCACTGGCCACGTGCCTGCGCGGGGTCGTGTCGCAACGCCTCTTTCGGTCTCGCCGCGGCAACAAGACGTGCGTCGCGTCCGAGGTGCTGCGGACGAACGCGGCGGCTTCGAAACTGATTCGCGAGGGAATGCCGGCCGAGCTACCGACCGTCATGCGCGCGGCCACAACGAGCGGAATGATGTGTCTCGAGGACTCGCTGGCCCGCCTCGTGAAACGCGGCGTCGTCAGTCCGACCGAAGCGGTGGAAGCCGCCAACGACCGCGACGCCCTGCGCCGGTTGATAGGTGCAACCAAGGAGAGTGTGCGTGTCGGCCGTTGACCCGTATCTGACCGCACTCGCTGAATCCGACGCTTCGGCGGTCCACCTGCGAGCCGGGGATGTCCCGGCCTGGCGCGTCGATGGCAACGTCGTCCCGAACGGTGATCCGATGCCGACGGGCGAGGAGTTCGAGGAGATGATTCTCGACCTGGCCGCGGGAGCCGGCCTGGTCGAAGAGCTGCGCAATCAGGCCGAGCTTGAGTTCACGCACGAAACCGCGAACAACCGGTTCCGCATCCAGATCTACCGCGCCGACGGTGGACGGCATGTGGTCGTGACGCGCTCGGCCGCGGGCGCACGCCGACCTGCCGCGCTCGGCATTCCCGATGCTCTGCGGGACGAGATGACAAGGGGCCAAGGAGTCATCCTGCTCGCGGGCGCTCGGGCGTCCGGGCGCACGACGACCGTCGCCTCGCTGCTGGATTGTGTCAACCGCGAGACGAGCCGCTACATCGTCAGCATCGAGCGGCCGATCCTCATCGACATCGCGCCGCAGCTCAGCGTCGTGCACCAGATCGAAGTCGGCAGCGACGCCCGCGGCTTCCCCGGGGCCATCAAGACGGCCGTTGCCGCCGGCGCGAACCTGATCGCGGTCGGCGCGGTCGAGGACGAAGCAACCGCCTGCGAAGTACTCCGTGCCGCGGAGA
The DNA here is from genome assembly GCA_021776735.1 of Planctomycetota bacterium. Taxonomy (GTDB): domain Bacteria; phylum Planctomycetota; class PLA2; order PLA2; family PLA2; genus JAJFFH01. Next base: position 64,216 of record JAJFFH010000058.1, read on the forward strand.
ACGGTGCTCTCGTCCTGGCGGTACTCACGGCCCACGGCGTGACCGACGCCTGCGGTCGCTTTCTCGATCTGTTGCCGGAGCGTTTCCACGGGTTCTTTCGCTCGCAACTCGCCCACACGCTACGCCTCGCGGCGTATCAGCAGCTCTTGCCTCGCCGTGACGGCCACCGCGAGGCGCTGTTCGAGTATGCCCGCGGCACCGAAGAGGTCCGTGATCTCATTCGCGGCAACAGGGTCTCCGATCTGCCCGCCATCCTCGACGATCCGCGCTGCCCGGACCACTTCGGACTCGACTGCGCGCTCGAAAAACTCCTGCGGCGCCGCAAGATCGACGCCGACCTGGCGTTCCGGCTTTGCCGCAACCGCAAGACGATCGAGCGCGCGGTCGCCACGACGTAGCGGTCTGCCCCCGCCCCCCTCTTCCTTTTCAAGCTACTCATGAATCCGCGAAGCGGATTCATGAGAGGCCGTATTTTTCGATCTTGTCGTAGAGCGCGCGCCGCGAGATCCCCAACCGCTTGGATGCCTCGGCCTTGTTGCCTCCGGTCATCTTCAGCGTCTCCTGGATCGCCTGGCGTTCGATGTCTTTCAGCGTGCGTCCGGCCAGTCCGTCGGTGCGGCGACTGCCGCCGACCGGGGCCGTACGGCGCAGGCGCGCCAGCAGCACCGGGCCGATCACGCCGTCCGCGAGCGCAACAAGGCGCTTGATCTCGTTTTGCAGCTCGCGGATGTTGCCGGGCCAGTTGTAGGACTGGAGGATCTTCAGGGCGGCCGGGTCGATTTCCTTCTGCTCGACCCCGGCGGTCTCGCACGCCTCCCGCAGGAAGTGACAGGCAAGAGTCTCGATATCCTCGCGGCGCTCGCGCAGCGGCGGCACGCGAACGCCGAGCACGTTGAGACGGTAGTACAGATCCTCGCGGAAGTTGCCCTCTTCAACCTCGCGCTCGAGTTCGCGGTTCGTGGCGGCAACGATGCGGACGTCGATCTTCTCGACCTTGGCTGCGCCCACCTTGCGCACCTCGCCCTCTTGCACCGCGCGCAGGAGCTTGGTCTGCATCGAGGGCGACATCTCGCCGATTTCATCCAGAAACAGCGTGCCGCCATGCGCCTGCTGGAACAGGCCGTCGCGCGTCCGGTCGGCGCCGGTGAACGAGCCCTTGACGTGGCCGAACAGCTCGCTTTCGAGCAACGACTCCGGTACCGCGCCGCAGTTCTCGGTCAGGAACAGCTTCGCGCTGCGGGGACCGCTGCGGTGAATCGCCTTCGCGATCAGCTCCTTGCCCGTCCCGCTCTCCCCCTGGATCAGCACCGGAAACTCCGTCGGGATGACGCGGTCCAGCAGCGCGAACAGCTCGCGCAGTGCCGGCGCGTCACCGATGATCTCGGAGTAGTCGAAGGCGTACTTCTCGCGCGGCTTGAGGGTGCGCAGCCGCTTGCGGTAGGTCGCCATCTCCTCGTTTTGCTGGGCGACCTCCCGCTCGAGGCGCCCGTTGAGCTCTTCCAGCCGCCGGCGCTGGGCCTCGTTGTCCTCGAACAGGCGGGCGTTGTCGATCGCCATGGCCGCGAAGTCGCGGAACTCGTCGAGCAGCGCACGATCCTCGATCGCAAACTCGGCGTCCCTAAAACGATGATCCACATACAGCGCGCCGATGGTTTCGCCGTGGAGACACAACGGCGTGCACAGGATGGAGCGCAGCTTCATCTCGCCAATCGAGCGGCTCGTCAGGAACTCCTCGTCCTCGGACGCGTTGTCCGTGACGACCGTTTCCGCGCCCTCCATCGCTCGCGCGAGGACCGAGCGGCTGATCTTGCCCGCCGGCTTGCGCACGCTCTCCTTGTCGAGATTGCGCGCCACCGCGGCACGGCCATCCTCCGGGCCCCCGAGCCAAATGAAGCCGCGTTCGGCTCCGGTGAGTTCGATGATCGTGTCCATCACCGCCGTGAGCACCTTCTTGAGGTTTCGCTCCGACGCCAGGGACTTGGCGACGGCGAGAACGTGCTTGTATCGCGCGGCGAGCGCGGCATCGTCGGCGCGACGTCCGAACAAGGCCATCAGGATCCCAGCCGGACACGCGCCCGGACACGCGCTCGAAAATACTCCGTCAGATGCGCCGACGACTCGAAGTGGTGGAACGGCGTAATGATGTACACGTTGCTCGAGTGCTCCGCGATGACGTCGAGAAGCTCCTCGCAGATGCGCAGCCCCATGCGCCGCCCCTCGCGTCCCGACAATCCGCGCATCCGGGCCCGCACGTCGTCGGGGACGTGCATGCCGGCCACCTCGTTGTGGAGAAACTCGCAGTTGCGTTCGGAGGCGAACGGCATGACGCCCATGTAGAACCTTACCGGGAGCGCTGCGACCGCCTCCAGGGACTCGCGGACCCGCCCGGGTTCCCAACAGGGCTGGCTCATCGAAAAGTGCGCGCCGAGTCCGATCTTTTTTTCCAGGCGCTCGACCTGCACGTGCAAGTGCTTGACGTTCGCCCCGAACGCGACACCAATCCGAAAACGCGTGGGGTGCTGGATGGAGGCGCCCGCGGCATTGACGCAGCGGTTGAGCCCGGAAACGAGCTTGATCAGACCCATCGACGTGACGTCGTACACCCCCTTGGCGCCGAATTCTCCACCGAACGGCACCGGGTCGCCGGTCACGCAGAGGATGTAGCGCAACCCCAGCGCGTACGCACCCATGATGTCGGACTGAAGTCCGATCAGGTTGCGGTCCCGACCGGTGAAGTGGACCAGCGGCTCGACTCCGGCATGCTCGCGCATGAGCACCGCCATCGCGACGTTGCCCATTCGCGGCGACGCCAGCGGGTTCTCCGCGACGCTGACGAGATCGACGCCCACTCCCTGCAGGAGCCGGGCGCCTTCCAGGGTCCGCTCGTACGCAAGACCGCGCGGCGGATCGAGTTCGACAATGATCGACGGCTCGCCATCCGGCTTGTCGAGAAAACCCGGCGGAAAAACGATCGGTTCGCCGTCCACTACACGCGGCGGCGGCGGCGGCGGTACCTCAAGGCGGACCTTGAGCCGCTTTGTCTTGAGCCGCTCCGCGATCGCGGCGATCGTGTCCGGCGTCGTACCGCAGCAACCACCGATCAGGTTCACGCCGACATCGACGAGGCGTTCCGCCATGTCGGCCAGGTAGTCCGGCTGCTGGAGATACATGTAGCGACCGTCCACGAGGTCGGCGCTACCGGCATTGAAGAACGCACTGAGCGGCTTCCCGGTCAACGGCGCGAACTCGCTCAGGATGTCGAGCAGCAACTTCGGGCCGCGTCCGCAGTTAATCCCGACAACGTCCGCACCCGCGCGCCAAAGATCGGTGAGCGTCTCGAGCGGCTCATCGCCTGCGAGCGTCCCGGTGCGCTCCACAAACGACATCTGCGCCACGATTGGCAAGTCCGTAGCCTCACGGGCCGCCGCGTACGCGATCTTCATCTGGCGGTAGTCTGGAAACGTCTCGAGCATCAAGACATCGACGCCACCGTTCGCGAGCGCTCCGGCCTGATCGGCAAAGATCGTGCGTTGTTCGTCTTCGGACAGCCCCCCCAAGCGGCTCGCCGCACGCGTCAGCGGGCCGATGGCGCCGGCGACGAATACGTCGCGGTCCCCGACGGCTTCGCGAGCAAGCCGCGCGCCAGCCTCGGAAATCTCGACTGCCTTTCCGTCCAACCCGAACCGCGACAGATAATCGGCGTTCGCGCCGAACGTGTTGGTCTCGATCAGTCCGGCGCCCGCGTCGATGTAGCGCTGGTGAATCTCTCGAACCAACTCGGGGCGGAGCAGGTTCAGGGAGTCGAACGATTGAGTGAGGGGCACGCCGAGCGAATACAGCAGCGTACCGGTCGCTCCATCCCCGATCATGGGCCGGTCCGAGAGTGCGTCCAGGAACTCCACGGGGCGATGGTGCCAGTTTGACGCGCGCGGATCAAACGTCAGGAACGGACGGCGATGTTTCCGGGGAAAAACCCTGCGAATCCAGCCGGCTAGAGCGCAAGATCGCGGAAGACGCGGGCTGCCGGGCTCAAGAGCTCCTCGGGCCGGTTCACGAGGTAAAACGACCGGGCGACCCGAAATCCACGCACCTTGGTGGTTCCCAGCCGTCGCGAGGCCAGATCCTCGCGCGCCGCGAGACTGGATACAAAAGCCACGCCCAAGCCCGCGCGAACGGCGGCTTTTTGGGCCTCTGTCGTTCCCACCTCGCACGCGACGTGTAGCGGTGTCCGACTGCCAGGAACGAGTTCCGCCAAGGCCGCCTCCGTCGCGGCGCGCGTGCCGGACCCGGGCTCGCGCATCACGATGGGCTGCCCCAAAACCTCCTCGGCCGAGACGGACTCGCGGTCGGCAAACGGCCGATCCGGCGCGGTGATCAGCGTCAGCTCGTCGCCGCCGATCTCGACGGCCTCAAGGTCGTCCGATTCAGGCCGCGCCCCCACGATTCCCAACTCGACCTGTGCGTCACGCACGAGCGTCAGAATCTCCGCGGAGTCGCCGGTCACCAGCCGCAGACGGACCCGATTGTGCGCGGCATGAAAACGGGCGAAGTGCTCGGGCAACAGATAGGACGCCGGGATGGTTGAGCCGCCCACGGTTAGCGTGCCACGCAGCAGCCCGGACAGCTCCTGCACCGCCATGCGCGCGTTGCGTTCGGCGCGCAAGACCTCGCGCGCCGGCAGCAACAACGCATGGCCCGCCGCCGTCGGCCGCACGCCCGCGCGACCGCGCTCGACCAGCCGCACGCCCATGCGACGTTCCAGATCCAGAATATGGCCGCTCACGGTGGACTGCGAGAGCTGGAGCGAGTTGCCGGCCTTGGTGAACGAACCCTGTTCGACCAGAGCGACAAACACCTCCATGTGCCGGATCGAAAGCGGTTCGTTGGACGCCACGATCGACCAAGCTTACACCGCGCGCGCCACCGGGAAAGCGCGCATCGAAACCGGGCACAAAAAAAGGGCTGCCCGAAGGCAGCCCTTGATTCGAGTGAATGTGCGAGAACCGTTAGGCCTTGACGCCCTTGGGCTCACGCTTCTTGAGCTCGAGGAGCTTCTTCTCGCTCTCGCCCCAAGCCTCCATGTCCTTGTTGAGCTCGGCCTCCTTGCGGGCCAGCTTCTTTTCCTTGGACTTGCTGGGCTTGGCGGCGAGACGGGCACGCCCGTCCGCAATCGCGGCGCGGCGCCCATCGAGACGATCAAGGTTGTTCAGCAGCTTGATGTAGCCGCGAACCATCTTGTCGAAGCTCGACTTGTACTCGCGGCGAACCGTGCGCTTCATGGCCTTCAGGAGCTTGCCGCTCGAGATGCCCTTCTTTTGCAGAACGTCGATGACCTTGTAGTCGCGACCGACCAAGACGAGGCGCGGTGTGTACTTGCCAGCGTCCTTGATCAGGCGATCCTGCATCGAGTTGCCGGTCGTCATCTTGACGCACTTGAAGAACTTCGTGCCGACCGCGACGTTTTCGTTCGCAAACACGACCGAGGACAGCTTGCGGCTGACCTTGTCGGTCTGGTCGTCGGCGGTGACGTAGATGAGCATCGGCTTGTCGGCGAAGGCCGCAGCCTTTGCGGATTCTGATTCGGTCATGCCCGTGGTCACGGCGCGCGGGCCGACCTCGGTCATGGTGTTCCAGGAGATGTTGAGCTTAGCCAAACTGGCCGCAGAGCGCGGGCATCACCCGGCTTCCGTCGGCCGAACCATGGCGGTGATTACGACCAGCAGCGGGGCTGTCGCCAAAATCCGACGCATCATTTTCTGAATTCCTTCCGTATATGCCGTGGGGCCGACCCCCGACTGGTCTATCGAATGATTGGACTGTAATAGTGTACGGGCGAACCGGCCGGTCTTTGAGCCGATTCTGAGCGATAATGCAGATCGAATTCGCCAATACCTCGAGAACCACTGTAATCCCTTGTTTCACAACCACTTAGCACTCCTGGCCACCGTCACCATGGCCACGCATCTTCGCGCGGATGACCAAAAGATCCCGGTCGGAGAGCTTCCGACCATCAACGGCACCGTCAAGGACAAGGAGTGGCAGGGTGCCGCGACGCTGGCCCAAGGCGGCTACGAAACCCGAATTCTGCTCGCCAAAGGGCGGATCCTGTGTATCGCAATCAAGGCTGGCCGCGGATACCGCGGCGAACGAATCGACCTGCACGTTGCCGACGCGCGCGGCGAAAACTACGCGATCCACGCTTTTCATCCGGCCTGCGGCATCCCCGGCGTCGAGCGTCTCGTGGTCGCGCCCGTCATGACCCGCCACACATCCTGGAAGCTGCGCCGAGACGCCCGAATGTCGCCTTCGCTCTCCTGTTTGTTCCGCGCCCGCGTTCTCAAGAGCGCGGACGACTGGTCCGCCGAAATCGCGGTCGATCTGGCCGCGCTGGACGTCTCCCCGCTGCGACCGATCATGATGCGCCTCGATGTCACCCTGCCGCGCGCCCGGCGGACCGTTACCCTGCTGGGTGGTGGGGCCGCGCCCGCCGAATGGACCCGGATCCGCGCGCCCTGGAACGCCCACGCCCCGGCCCTGGATATCCCGGAGGAAGACGAGCGGCGCACGTTCGAGCTCGATCTGTTTCGGGAACTCGCCGCCCGTGCCGGAGGCCGCCCGCCGCGAATCCCGTTGCTCGCACCCGCGCTCGACAAGACCATGAGCAAGAAGCGGATCGCGGCGTTGCTCAAGCGACTGGACAAGTGCATCGCCGCCGACCCGGACGACCTGTTCGCCGCCCTGACCAAGGCGCGGATCCTGCGCCGCGCGCACCGGTTTGCAAAAGCCAAGGAGGCCCTCGCGGCGATCCGCAAGCGCCTTCCCCACCTCGACCCGAAGCGCCCGCCGTTTGCCGCGGAGGCGTTCGCGCTGACGATCGCCCAAGGTGATCTCGATGCGGCCGTCCGTTTCGAAGGGTTGCACCGCGATCAAATGCGGCAGTGGCAACTCCTCCGCGCCGCGTGGCGCCGCGAACGGACCGCACGCGAAAAAGACAAGGAGCGGGGCGACCTTCCGCGAGTCGTGTTTGAGACCGCGCACGGAAAAATCGTCGTGGTGCTGCACGAGGACGCCGCGCCCAACGCCACGGCGCATGTGATCGGGCTGGTCGAATCCGGCGCGCTGAACGGGCGGGCCTTTCACAGTGTTACAGGGGGTCTCGGGGGCGCGGTCCGGGCCAGGGTCCCAAAGGCCGGCACGAAGACTCCGGAGCGGTTCGCCAAGCTGGTCGGAAAGACCCGACAGCGCGCATGGCGCGGAACCCTGGCCTTGGTTCCCGATAAGAACAAGACCGGGGTCGGCCGGGATTTATTGTTCACCACCGGTCCGGCGTTTCTGCAACAAAACCTCGTCGCCATCGGCCGGGTAGTCGAGGGCCAACAACACCTCGACGCACTCGAGATCGGCGATTCGATCCGTTCCGCAAAGGTTCTGAGCAAGCGAGACCACGACTACACGGTCCAGTACGCGGCGATTCCCGAGCCGCCCGGCAAGACGAAGTCGCCCAAAGAAGAGAAACCGGGGAAGCGTTGACAGCGCTCCTGTGGTGCACGTTCGCGCTCGATCTCGTCGCGGGCGGGCAGGCCCGCGCGCGCCTCGAACCCGACGGATCGAGAGCGGCGGCGTTGGCGACCGAGACCCTGCGCCGCCACGTCGTGCTGATGACGGGGGTGGCCGTGGCGCGCGGAGCGGGTGCGGGCCCGACCGTGCAGTTTGCACGCACCGACTTTGCGGGCTACGAAATCCGCGCGACCAGGAACGGCGTGATCGTCTCCGGCGACGATCCGGTCCGCGCGGCATACGACCTGCTGAGAAACTGGGGATGCCGATTCGGAAGTGAGCCGCACATACCGAAAAAGACAACGCTGGCGATCCGGCCCGGGAGTTGGCGACGCGAGCACACGCTGTATCACGAGGCGGACCGGTTCGACCCCTCGTTTCCGACCGAAGGCATCGCCGTCCGTGGGCTCTCTTCCTATCAGCCGCTCCGCTTCTCCCTCGCCCGCGAACTCGGCCGAAAGATTCGCGTCGCGAGCACGACGTTCGACGATTTCCTGCCGCCCGCATTGTTTCGGGAACATCCCGAGTGGTTTGCCCGACGCGGCGAGCAGCGCGTGGCGCGCGGCAACTTCGCGCTTGAAAACGCAGCGGCGCGTGCGGAGTACCTCAACCGGGTCGCCGTGTGGCTGGAGAAACGACCGGAGGTAGAGGTGCTGGGGCTGTGGCCGGAGGTCACGACCGTTTGGGACGACGACGCGCTCGCGCTCGGGGCGCCGGAGGCGTACGCACTCTTGTGGCGCGAGGCGGCCGCGCGGTTTCCCGAGCGGCGTTTCGAGATCCTCGCGACCGGGCTGACGCTGCGGCCCCCGGCGGCGGGCGAGCGCGTGCCCAAGAACGTCGAGATCCGGCTCCGTCCGGGGCGCGACGCCAGCGGACTGCAACCGCTCGCGGCGCAGGAAATCCACGCTGTCGTGCGCGCGTGGGAAGCGCGCGGCGCCCGCGTCGTGCTCGAGATCGACAGCGCGCCCGACGCTTGGTGCGGCATGCCCTGGCCCTGCCACGAGGCCGTGCGCGGCGACGCCCGGCGCTTCGACACCGCCATTCTTCGCGGTGGCTCGCGCGCCCTCGCCCGGATCTGGCACGCTCCGGACGCGCCGCTTTCCGCGCACCTGGACAACCGGATGCAGGAACTGGTCGAGCGCGCGCGCTCCGTGAAGTCGTGGGGCCATCCCGCGGATGCGGCGGACCTGTTCAAGAAGCAGACGGACGGCGATGCTTTTCGGATCGCCGCGGTCGAGCGGCTGTTTCGACTGGCGCGCAACGCGAAGGGCGAAGAGGGTCGCAGCGCCGCGCACGATCTCTACCTCGCGTACGCCGCCGTGCAAGCCGCACTACCCGAACGCCACGCCGCCACTTATCGCCGCTACCGCGGGCGCGCCTATCGCGCGCTGATCGAACGCCTCTTGCCGGGCGGGGTCACGCACAAGGTCGGCCCCGCAAGGATCACCGAAGACTTCGAGAACATCATCGTCGAAACACCGCGGCTCCGCCTCGGCATCGAGCGTCGAACGGCCACCGTGACATCCTTGCGCCGCAAGCTCGCCAAGGGCTGGTCGAAAGACCTCGCGGGCGACGACGGGCATTTTTTTGCCGTCACCGCCTTGGCCCAGAAAGTCGATCGGGGAGACGGCGAAGTCGAAGTCACGTCGCCCGCCACCGGACGGATTCGCGTCGTGTTGCGCGGCCGGCTCAACCGCGCCGGGAGCCGGTTCGACACAACCCTCGAACTCGGCGGCGACGGCCTGATTCGCCAGCGGTCGTCGATCACGGTCACTGGCGGCATCGCCTGCGGTTCGCGCTGGACGGGCGGCCCGATGGACCGCTGGATCTGTCCCGCCTACGCGATGGAAGGCCGTTTCGCCGCGAACGCGGGCCAGCCCCGCGGCCTGCCCATGCCGCCCCGCACGCTGCTGTACGCCCGCGCCGGCGAGCGGGGCGTCGGGCTGGCCCTGCGGGTGGGCGCGGCACGGCGCACGATGGTCACGATCGTGCCCGATCCGGCGGCGCTGGCGGTCGTCTCGCGCACCGAAAAAACTATCGCCATCGAGTGGATCGTCTTCAGCCAACCTGCCGAACTGGGACGATAGCGATCCCTGAAAAAAGCAACGACCCCGCCGCGCCGTAGCGCTGAGGCGCGAAGGCGGGACAGCGATGTTCGGCGAAGGCGCTACGCGGATCCGGCCGCCACCAACTCCGCGTACTTGTCGGGGTGGGTCAGCGAAGCGAGATGGCCGACGTCGTCCCACCACACCACGCGCGCGTCGTCGCGCACTGCGCAGAGATCGCGAAAGAAACGGCGCGGCACGACGCGGTCGAGGCTGCCGTGCGCGATCGTCAGGGGAACCTCGATGCGGCGCACCTTCTCCGTGAGGTCCATGCCCTGGATCATTCGGGCGCGGCGCATGAGCGATCGAAACGGAGTCTTGGCCGACCAGTCGATCATGAGCGGAACGAGTTCCGGCGCGAGTCGCGCGACGACTTTCACTTCCGGCCCGTTGCCTACGCGCCACGCGAAGTAGCGCGCACCCAGCCGGGCGGGAATCGCCCGCGACATCGCCAGCACGAGGCGATCGAGGCCGCGAAGCGAGAAGCCCAGGAACGCCCCCTGCACCACGACGGCGGACACGCGCGGATCCCGACGCGCGGCATAGGCAAGCGCGATCGTGCCCCCGAAGCTCGTACCGACCAACGTCACGTTGCTCAGATCGAGCGCTTCGAGCAGGGCGGCCACGTCGTCAAGCAGGTTCTCGTGGGTCATCGCCGAGTCGGGGATGTCGTGGCCGCGCAACGGCGGTACGACGACGCGGTGCGACGAGGCCAGTAGCGGGGCCGCTCGAAAGAAGATCCGCCGGCCGGACGCAATGCCGTGGAGGAGAACGACCGGTGGTCCGTCGCCGAGATCCCAGATCTGTGCGGCACCGAACGGCAACGCCACTTCGCGATACGGCACGGCGCCGACGAAGTCCGCAAACTCGTCCACGAGCGAGACGCCGGGCTCCACGGGCGTTGCGGTCACGGGCCGGTGTAACGTTCCTGGTAGTACTCCTGGAGACTGCGCACGCCCATGCCCCGCTCCTTGCGCGCGGCGATACCGGTCACCGCGGCCGCCGCGCCGCTGATGGTGGTGATGATCGGGATCCGCTTGCCGAGCGCCTCTTGACGAATGCGTCCCTCGTCGGTGTACGCGCCCTTGCCCACCGGGGTGTTGATGATGAGCGCGATGTCGTCGTTCTTGATCCGGTCGATGACGTGCGGACGACCCTGCTGAAGCTTGTAGATCCTCTCGCACGGCACGCCGCCCTTGCGCAGGGCCTTCCACGTGCCGCCGGTCGCCAGGACGTCGAGGCCGAGATCGACCAGGCGCCGGCCGATGAACACGACGCCGCGCTTGTCGCTGTCACGCACCGAGAGGAACACGTTGCCGGACTCGGGCAGCGCGCGTCCCGCGGCGTCCATGGATTTGGCGAACGCGATCCCGAAGTCCGGGTCGAGGCCCATGACCTCGCCTGTCGAGCGCATCTCCGGCCCCAGAATGATGTCGGCGCCGGGGAATCGGTCGAACGGAAAGACCGGCTGCTTGACGCTGAAGTGCCGCGGCGATGCCGCGTCGGCGACAAACTCCACGTCCGCGAGGCTTTCACCAGCCATGACCTTGGCCGCGATCTTGGCCAGCGGAATCCCGACGGCCTTGGCAACGAACGGTACGGTCCGGCTGGCGCGCGGATTAACTTCGATGACGTACAGCACGCCGTCCTGCACGAGATACTGGATGTTCATGAGACCGCGGACACCGAGTGCCAGGCCGATGCGTCGCGTCGTCTCGCGAACTTCGGTCAGGATCGGGTCGGAGAGCGTGTAGGCCGGCATGCAGCAGCCTGAGTCGCCGCTGTGGATGCCGGCCTCCTCGACATGCTCCATGATCCCGCCGATCGTCACCCGTTCGCCGTCCGCGACCGCGTCCACGTCGAGTTCGATCGACTCTTCCATGAATCGGTCCAGCAAGACGGGGTGGTCGGGCGAGACCTCCTCGACCGCCGCCTTCATGTACGCCCGCAGCGCCGTCTCGTCGTAGACCGTCTCCATTCCGCGACCGCCGAGTACGTAGGACGGCCGCACGACGCACGGGTACCCGACGCGCCCGGCCTTCTCCAGCGCTTCCTCGACACTGGTCGCCGTGGCATTGCGCGGCTGCCGGACATCGAGTTCGCGCAGCAGCGCCGAAAACCGCTTGCGGTCGCTGGCGAGGTCGATCGAGTCCACGGACGTCCCGAGAATCGGCACCCCCTCGCGTTCGAGTGCGGCCGCGAGGTTGAGCGGCGTCTGGCCGCCGAACTGGATGATCACGCCTTCCGGGCGCACGCGCTCGCAGACGTGCAATACGTCCTCGACCGTGAGCGGCTCGAAGAAGAGCAGGTCGGAAGTGTCGTAGTCGGTCGAGACCGTCTCCGGGTTGGAGTTGATCATGACCGACTCGATGCCCATCTCCGCAAGCGCGAACGCGGCGTGGCAACAGCAGTAGTCGAACTCGATGCCCTGGCCGATCCGGTTCGGGCCACCACCCAGGATCACGACCCGGCGCCGATCGGTCAGCTCGACCTCGTCCTCCTGCTCGTAGGTGGAGTAGTAGTACGGCGTGTACGCGCGAAACTCGGCGGCACACGTGTCCACGACCTTGAACACCGGACGGATGCCACGCCGGCGGCGCTCGTCCCGCACCGCGTCTTCGTTCGACCCCACCAAGAAGGCGAGCTGGATATCCGAGAAACCGTCCCTCTTCGCCCGCAGAAACAAGCCGTCGTCGAGCGACTCCAGGCCACCGCAGGCGGCCACGTCGCGCTCACGCTCCACGATGCGCGCGATCTGATCCAGGAACCAGGGGTCGATGCGCGTCAAGTCGTGCAGCTTCTCCACGTCGTAGCCGCGGCGGAACGCGGTCGCGACGTGGAAGAGGCGTTCGGCATTGGGAATCGTCAGGTTGCGTCGCAACTGCTCGTCGTTGAATGCGCTCTCGTCGGGATCCTTGCCGTCGGCCCCCAGACCCCCCCGCCCGGTCTCAAGGCCCCGCAGGGCCTTTTGCAGGGACTCGCGGAACGTGCGCCCGATGGCCATCGTCTCGCCGACCGACTTCATCGCCGTCGTGAGGGTCGCGTCCGCCTCCGCGAATTTCTCGAAGGTGAACCGCGGCACCTTCGTCACGACGTAGTCGATCGTGGGCTCGAACGACGCCGGGGTCTCGCGCGTGATGTCGTTGCTGATCTCGTCGAGGGTGTAGCCGACCGCGAGCTTGGCGGCGAACTTGGCGATCGGAAAGCCGGTCGCCTTGCTGGCCAGCGCGCTCGAGCGGCTCACGCGCGGGTTCATCTCGATCACCGTGAGGCGACCGTCCTCCGGATTGACCGCGAACTGGACGTTGGAGCCGCCGGTCTCGACGCCGATCGCGCGCATGATCGCCAGGGCCGCATCGCGCATGCGCTGGTACTCGCGGTCGGTCAACGTTTGAGCGGGCGCCACGGTGACCGAGTCGCCGGTGTGGACGCCCATGGGATCCACGTTCTCGATCGAGCAGACCACGACGGCGTTGTCGAGGCGGTCGCGCATCACCTCGAGCTCGAACTCCTTCCAGCCGATGATCGACTCTTCGACGAGCACTTCGTCCACCATCGACAGGTCGATGCCGCGCCGGCAGATTTCCTCGTACTCCTTGCGGTTGTACGCGACCCCGCCGCCGGCGCCGCCCAGGGTGTAGGCGGGCCGAATGATCGTCGGAAAGCCGATCTCCTCCAGGGCGGCCCAGGCGTCGTCCATCGAATGCGCGAGCGCGGAGCGCGGCACGTCGAGTCCGATCCGCCACATGGTCTCGCGGAACGCCTCCCGGTTTTCGGCGCGGTGAATCGCCTCGGGGGTGGCACCGATCATCTCGACGCCGTACTTCTGGAGCACCTTGCGCTGATGCAACTGCATCGCGACGTTTAGAGCCGTCTGCCCGCCCATGGTCGGCAGCAGCGTGTCGGGCCGTTCGCGCGCGATGATTTTCTCGACGGTCTCGGGCGTGATCGGCTCGACGTAAGTCCGGTCGGCGATCTCCGGGTCGGTCATGATCGTGGCCGGGTTTGAGTTGACCAGGATGACCCGGTACCCCTCCTCCTTCAGCGCCTTGACGGCCTGCGTGCCGGAATAGTCGAATTCGCAGCCCTGACCGATCACGATCGGGCCGGAGCCGATCAGCAGAATCGAGGAGATGTCCGTTCGCTTGGGCATGAAGCGGCCGGGGCGAATGTTACCGCCCGCCAAAAACGATTTGGCGCCTCACCGCGCCTAACCCGCGTCGCCGCCGGGCTTTTTCTTTCTCGGGCGCCGGCGGCGGCGGCGCTTCGGCTTTCCTTCGCCGCCGGAACCCTCACCGCCGCCTGCCGGCGACCGGCCCTCGCCACCTCCGGAGCCCCGCCGCCGCGGCGGCCCGGAAGCATCGCCGTCCGTACGCCGACGCCCTCTCCGCCGCCCGCGCCGGGGCGACCTCTTCGTCTTCTCAAGCTCGACGCCGTCGACCACCGAGCTGGCCACGTTGCCGGTCTCGGCCACAACCTCGCGCGCACGCTCCACGGCCGTCTTGATCCCGAGCCGCGCGCGCTCCTGGGCCTTGGCCTCGCGGCTCGCATCCTCGCGCTCCTTGCGCAGTTGCTCGCGACGCCGGCGCTGCTCGAAGAGCTGCTCCTTCTCCCGAAGGTACTTTTCCTCGTCGAAGCCACCGGCGTTCTCGTCGTCGGCGAAGTCCGCGTACGCCGCCTCACGCTCGTCGCAGAGCGCCTCGTACGCGTTTTTCTCCGGCGCCAGAGCGAGAATCCGGTGGTGATAGGAGCGCGACAGGTAGTCCTGCATCAGCCGCCCGCGCAGCTCCTCGAACTCGCGTTCGTCGAGAATCTCGGGCTTGGCGGAATCTGAAGTGGGGTCAGGGGGGGCGGGGGCAGGGACTTCAACGTGCTCAGCGTCCGGGGTCTCGCTCACTTCGTCGGGTTCGGGCCGCCCGTCGGGTTCGCTCGGCCCGTCGGCCTCGTTCAGTTCGTCCGGCCAAGGCTCGAAATGGCGGCATCCAAGCCCCATCTCGACGGGACAGTCGAGCATGTGGACGAGCCCGCCCGGGCACGAGCAGACCGACGACGGCTCGATGTCGCCGCCCACGCGGCGCATGAGAATCTGGTGCGTGCACAGGCCGGATTCCGGGTCCGACTCCTGGGTCGGAGCCGCGGTGCCCTGCTCGTCGGGGTGGTCTTCGAACGCCATCGGTGGGGATTCTAGCGGAATTGCGCGGGTAGCACCGCCATGCTAGGGTCGCCGCCCATGGTGGAACAGGCTGCTACTCCCGGCTCCGATGAGCCCACCCACGTTATCGTCCGCTCCTACCCCAAGGTCGTGTACCTGTACCTGACCTGGCTGGGATCATTCGTCTGCGGGCTTCTGCAGCCCGCGGGAGCCCTTTCGGCAAGCGGCGAGTTTTCTGTGCCCGCGGAACAGAGTTCGAACATCGCGCGCATCTGGATGCTGATCTTCGTGATCAACATTCTGGTGATTTCGTTCGAGTTTTCGCGAATTCGCTCGGTCGCGATCACGTTCCTCGTCGTCGCCGTCATCTTCGCCGGCGCCCACTACGGTTTTCTAGACACGGTCCTTGGATTCCTCGGCGGCCTCAACATCTACCTGAACAAGATCTTCTACTTCACGGTCGCCGCGGTCTTCTCGATCATCTACCTGCTGGTCTTCATCAACTCGCGCTTCTCGTACTGGGAAATCCAGCCCAACGAGATTCTGCACCACCACGGCTTCCTCGGCGACACCAACCGCTACCCGACGCGCGGACTGCGCATGAAAAAAGAGATCTCGGACGTGCTCGAGTTCGCCCTGCTTCGCGCGGGCACGCTCGTGCTCGATCCCCAGGGCGAGGCGCGACCGATCGTGCTCGACAACGTGATCAACCTGCCCAGCATCGAGGACAAGATCCAGCGGCTGCTCGGGACCATGAAGGTCCGGATTGATACCGGGCAAGTCGGCGGCACGGACTAGGCAAAACTCGCCTACGGCGACTTTTGTTAGCAGGAGGATCCTCCGAGGTAGCGGACGGACGGCGATGTTTGGGCGACCGGTCTTGATATCGCCACCGCTAACGGAGTTCTCGGGACGTTCCGCGGTTCTCCTGGGCCAACCGTCTTAGGAAATCAGCGGCGGTGTCTTCGTCCTCGGCGAGGTCCGTGGTGGCGGCGCCATCGAGCAGAGCGATGGTGTGGATGCGAATCGCGCGCTTCGCGTTGGCGCGCTGCACCTCGGCGAGGATTTGCTCCGCGCGCTCGTACGTCTTGCCCTTCCACAGGCAGCGGTAGGGCCGCCCGTCGCTCAGGAGCACGATCGTGTCCGGCTTGAAGCTGCTCTCGAACGCGGCCATGAGCGCGCCGTAGGTATTGGTCGTACCGGCGGGCTTGAGGCGCGCCAGCCACGCCACGGCCTTGTTCGCGAACGCCGACGTCTCCCACGCAGCGGGCTTCGTCCTGCCCGGGAACTCGCGCAGGCCCGCGGAAAACCCGATGACGCGAAAGCGCGCGTGGGAATCGAGGGCGCGAATCGCCTTGCCGAACTGGGCGGCGGCACGGCGCAGGCGCGTGCGGCCGCGCACGTCAGCCTGGGCCATCGAGCCCGAGGTATCGATCAGAAACAGCACCCGCCGGGTACGGAATCCGACGCCGAAGAAGTACACGCGTTCGCTGTCCTGCGCCTGCGGTCGCTTCCCCTTGTCGCCGTCTTGTTGCGCGGCCCACCACTGGCGCCACAGACCCTCATCGCGACCGAAGTCCTTCTTCGTCAAGGCCACGAGGTGCTCGGCGATGTCGAGGCGCAGCACCTCGTCCTTCTCGCGCGCGAGCTGGTCGATGAGGCGGGGCACGGCTTCCTTCGGGGGCCGCTTCGCCAAGGCATCGATGGCCGCGCGGCGAACCATGGCTTCGCTGTCGCGCAGCATCCGGTCCGCCAAGTAGACCGGCAGATGCGGATTGCCGGCCGCAGCGGCGCGCACGTCGGCAACCGGATCCTCCGCGGCTTTTTCGAAGACGGGATCCCAATGGCCCAGTCCGCCCAGCGCTTTTAGCGCCGCGACTCGTACGGACGGGCGCGGCGAGCGTGCGAGTGTCAGAATCTCGGGAACGACCGCCCGGGCTTGCGCCCGGGCGAGACCGCGCAGGGTGGCCGCGATTGCGCGGTATCGGACCGGGCCCGCGGCCCGAAGCACCGCGGTCCACTTGCGGGTCGCCGCGGGCTGCAGCACATGCCGCGAGATCCACGCGAGATCGTCCGCACGCTTCAGACGCGCCACCGCGTCCGGCAACACCCAGTCGAGATGCTCGAACGGCCCCTGCCGCGCGGCCGGTCCAAACAGGGCGCGATACAGGGCGTGGAGCGCCGGAGCCGTACCCACCTCGCCGATTGCGCGGGCCGCGGCAGCGCGTACGCCGTACGCGCGATCCGTGGTGACGATTTCCGCCAACAGCTTCCCGGCACCCACGCGGGAAGGGCCCTTCCACGGAATATGGCCCAGCTCCCGGATGACGGTCCGGCGCTGCCGCACCGACGCGACCGCCTGGCTGGACGCCAGATCGCGATAGAGAACGCGGAGGTCCTTCACGCGGCCATTCAGGAACTGCGTGTCCGCGTCCGGCGCAAGCGCGAAAAGGGCGAGAAGCGAGCCGATAACGCCTATCACTACGAATCGGAACGCATGCCGGACGGCAGGTGTTCCACATCACCCACGGTTTCCGCCGTCCATTTGCCGCCCGCCGCGGCCCGACCGGAACGAGCGGGCTCATAATGCAGCACGCTGTACGACGCCTGCGGCTGCGGGATGTCCCAGACCCCCTTTGTCGGGCGGCCCGTCGCCCGGGCGATAATGACGCGGTTGATCGCCTTGTGGGCGCACGCGACGACCGTTTCGGCCTCTTCCGATTCCCACCGCGCCAGCATGCGGCCGGCACGTTCCCACAGGTCGTCGAACGCCTCGCCGCCGGGCAGGACCAATCCGGACGGATCGTCGTACCACTGCTTCACGAGCTTGCCCCAGCGCCGGCGGATCTCTTCCGGCTCGTGGCCCTCCCAATGGCCGCGGTCGATCTCGATCAGGTCCTCGACGATGGTCGGTTCGTGGCCGAGCCCCTGCGCGGTTTCGATCGCTCGCGTCAGCGGGCTCGCGAACGCACGATCGAACCGGTAGTCCTCGAGTTCCATGCGCAGGTGCGCGACCTGTTTGCGACCGGTGGCGCTGAGCCGCACGTCCTTGTGGCCCTGGCAATAGCCGCTCTCGTTCCACGAGGTCGCGCCGTGGCGCACGAGTACGAGCGTCTCCATTGCCTGCAGGGTACCCCCCGCACCGCCGCCCACGAAAAAGGGGCCCGCCTGGCCAGGCGGACCCCTGGAGATCGCTTCCGCGTCAACCCCTCAGGCAAAGAGCCAAAAGGCAGGAGCTAGAAAGGCACGAAAACGCGAATGCCGACTATGACGAGGGTGTCGTCGGGGAACAGTCCCGCGCCCGGATCGATGATGAACTGGGCGAACGGGGTGATCTCGAGCTTGCCGGCCTCGAGCGAGGCGCGATAAAAGATCTCGATCACGCTTTCGCTGTTCTCGGTCGCGCCCGGGAACACCGCACGCACCGGACCCTTGACCATGCCCCACGCGATGCCGATCACGTCGTCGGGACGGTCCGGAACAACGCCGTGAAACAGCGCGCCGAGCTGCCAGTCCGACTCGATGTGGTTGGTCTCCAGGTCCGAGGTCGGCCGGTTGTCATGCACCGTCATGCGCACGAAGACGCCGATCCGATCGGTCGCCCACCAGTCCGCCGACACGCCTACGCTCGCACCCACGTCGGTGAGCGCGCCGTCGAGCAGGCCGTAGATCCGCACGTTGATCTCGCGCGACTGCAGCTCGCCGGTCCAGGTGAACTGCCAGAGGAACTTGCCCTTGTTGAAGAACTGTCCCGAGCCGTTGTACCAGCCGACATCCACGCGCCACTGGTCGTTGTTGCCCAGCGCCATCCAAAGATGGAGTCCGAAAATCGTCGGACCCATCGCGTTTGTGGGCCATGTGATCGCCGGCGGATCGTCGAACAGGTTGTTCATGAACTGCCGGTTCTCGTCGTTCGCGAAGGCGTTCTGCGCGAAGCGGTCGCGCGGCTCGATCTTGCCCAGCAGGACGTGCAGGGTGCGGTCACCCGCCGGCGCCTGCCATTCGATGCCTGTTTCCGCGACGCGAATGGAGCCCGGGCTCGTGCTGACCGTGCCATCGACGCCGATGCCGTCGAACAGGCCGCTGAGCGTCGCACCGGCGGAACCCGCGATCGATCCGAAGCCGGACGGAAGCTGGCCGCTGGTGTTTGCCGTCAGATTGATCCACAGGCTCAGGTTTTCCGTTACCGCAAAACCGAAGTCGAGATCGACGTCACCGCCGACCGCGTGGACGTTGCCCGGCTTGGCACCGACGGTGCCCAGGCCGACGATCGTCATGCGCGCCGAGAGGGTCACGCCCTCCAAGCCGTTGCGACCGCCCTCCAAGCCCTGGGCCTGTGTGCGGGCGAGGTAGTTGCGTACTTCGCGGCGGAGCATCACGTCGCGCTGCGACTCGAGGGCATCCGCCTGATCGCCAAGTTCGCGCAGCTCGCGCTCGATCGCGCGCAACTCCTCCTGGCGCACGGTCTTCATGTCGTTGTGCGGGGAGTCGTCCCCGGGCGCCGCTCCCGCGACGCCTGTGAACAGGAGCGCCGCGAGCGCGGTGAAGAATACGTATTTCATGCGTTGCATGGAGGGATCACCTTCTTCTAGAAGGGCACGTGGATGCGCAGGCCGAGGATGACGAGCAGGTCGTCCTGCCACGGCGAGGCGTTGCCACCCGGATCACTCACGATGATGAGGTGCGGCGTGATCTGCAGCTTGCCGTCCTCCATCATGTAGCGGTAGTAGAGCTCGATCGTGACTTCGGTGTCCTCGGGCGCACTGGTCACGGCGGTGTTCGCACTGATGATGCCGACCCCCAGGCCGATCGTGTCGTCGGGACGGCTGCCGATCAGGCCCTGGAACACAACGCCGAAGGACACATCCAGCTCGACGATGTTGACATCGTCGCCGTTCGCCACGACGCGCAGGAACACACCGATCGAATCGGAGGCCCACCAGTCGGCGGAGATGCCGTAGGAGAACGTGCTGTCCTCGATCGCCGAGGCCTGGAAGAACTGGTCGTTCGCCAGCATCAGCCGGAAGTTCAACTCGCGGCCGCCGACCTCGCCGGTCCAGGAAATCTGGAAAAGGAACTGGCCGCTGTTGAAGAACTGGCCCGGGGTGTTGAACCAACCCCAGTTCACGGTGAACTGCTCGTTCTCGCCGAAGCTGACCCAGCCGTGCCAGCCAAACACCGTGCGTCCCGCGACCGCGTCGGTGAGCCACAGGTGCGCGGCGGTGTCGTCGAAGCTGTTGTGGATGAACTGCGTGTTCTCGTCGTCCGCGAACGCGTTCTGGTTGAAACGCCGGCGCGGATCAATCGTGCCCGCTTCCCAATGCAGCTTGTAGTCGCCCAGCATCAGGACGTGATGAATCCCGGCCTCGTAGACCGTGATCGAGCCCGGATCGGTGGGCACGCTGCCGTTGACGCCCTGGGCGTCGGTCGCGCCGGCAAACGTGGTCCCGGCGATCGCCGGAAACGAACCGCCCGGCGTGCTCACGGGCCCGAAGAGCGACGGAAAGCCGCCGTTCGACGAACTCGACGAACTCGAGCCCTCATTCGCCGTGAGGTGAATGAAGAGGTTCAGGTTGTCGGTCACCTGAAAATCAAAGTCCAGATCAACGTCACCGTTGACCGCGGACCGGTTGGCGGGGTCGAGGCCCACCGTGCTCTGGCTGACCGCGGTGAACCGGGCATGGATCGTAATCCCGGCCAGACCGTCGGCGCCCTGTGATCCGTGAACCGACGCGGTGTCGGTCAGGTACCGCTCGACCTCCTCCTCGAGGAGAACGGTGGTCTGTGACTGAAGAGCTTCGATCTTCTGCCGCAGTTCGTTGACCTGCTTTTGCAGGTGTGCTTCTTCCCCCGCGGAAGCGGGAGCAATGAAAACAAGTGCGGTTAAAAGAGCCGCAAACGTAGTTGTATGGCGGTACATTGCCGCGAATCCTCCTGTGCGTCCCTCGCAGGGAACGCTTGGGTGGATAGATCGGTCGCACTTCGCGGAATCTCCATGAAGAACCGCCGAAGAGCCGCCTGCGGCGCTTCTTCTCGCGGGGCGAGCGCCCCTCCTGGCCGAGCGCGCACCCGACCGTCGTACGACTCCTGCAGCCTCGAACGGCTGGTCGCGGCGCAGCTCTGCGATAGAAGCCGAGCATGCGTCTATCGCCGCGACCGGTGCACGGGTCCAGGGGGCGCAGGAAGAGATCCGAGGGATCACGGACCCCTCCGGCGTCCCGCCCGCCGTCGTACACGAGCAGATAGCCCGCCCGCCCCGCTAGCGAAAGTCCGTCTTGCGGACTCTCGGTGCAACCTCTCGCCCGACCCAGAAACGAAAGAACGCCCCCGGGAAAACCCGGGGGCGTCGAATTTCTCTATCACGCCAATCTAGCCACGCCAATCTAGCCACGCCACTCCCGACTCACGTCATACGTGACGCACTCGGTCCTGGACGCGCCAACATCGTTAGATGTTGGGCCGGACAGCCCTGTTGGGCCAGAACCACTAGAAGGGAACGTGGATGCGAAGACCCAGAATGAACAGCGTGTCGTCGCCGAACAGCGCGTCGCCACCACCCGGCTCAGAAACGAAGATCAGGTGCGGGGTGATCTGGAGCTTGCCGTCCTCGGCCATGTACGCGTAGTAAATCTCGATCGTGAACTCGGTGTCCTCAGCGACGCCGGGGAAGAGCGAGTCGTCGAGCGTAATGAAACCGAACGCAACACCCACACGGTCGTCCGGACGGCTGCTGATCAGGCCGTGGAACACGGCACCGAGCGAAGCGTCAAACTCGACCGGGTTAACATCGCCGCCTCGGCCGCCGATGCGGACGAACACGCCGATGGTGTCCGTGGCCCACCAGTCCCAAGAGACTGCGCCGGACTCGTCGCCGTCGCCCGTGGCATCCCGGAAGCGGTTGTTGATGAGCGCCGCGACGCGAATGTTCATCTCGCGACCGCTGACCTCGCCCTTCCAATGGAACTGGATGTAGAACTGGCCCTTGTCGAAGAAGGGCCCGGGCGCGTTGAACCAACCCCAGTTCACGGTGATGTTGTCGTTATCGCCGAGGTTGACCCACATGTGCCAGCCGATCGTGCCGGAACCTGAACTTGAACTCGGTGTGCCAGCCAGCGAGCTGGTGCCCGAGTTGCTCGTGCCCCACAGGAATGCGGCGGTGTCGTCAAAGCTGTTGTGGATGAACTGGGTGTTCTCGTCGTCCGCAAACGCGTTCTGCAAGAAGCGCTTGCGCGGGTCGAGCTTGCCGAGCTCCCAGTGCAACAGCGTGTTGCCCAGCATCCACTTGTGGTAGATGCCGGCTTCCTCGACCGTGATCGAGCCCGGGTAGATGGGGTTCGTGCCATCGACGCCGATGCCGTCAGTCAGTCCCGCGAGCGTCGAGCGCAGGGAACCGCTGGAACTACTCCCCGAAAGCGAACTGGACGTCGTCGGGAAGTTGGAGTTGGTGTTCGCCGTCAGGTCGATGAACAGGCTCAGGTTGTCCGTCACCGGAAAATCGAACTGAAGATCGACGTCACCGCTTGCCGCGTGGATGTCGCCGGTGTCCGACGAAGCAACCAGGCTCGTGGACAGGCCAACCGTGGCCTGAAGCACACTCGTAAAGTTGGCGTGAAGCGTCCAACCGGACTGGCCATCAGCCTGAGCACCGGCATGAACCTCGCTCTCGCTCAAATAGGAGTCGATCTCCTTTTCAAGCATGGAGGTCCGAATGACCTGGAGCTCACGCTCGAGCTTCTCAACCTTGTTGGCCAGACCCTGGCCCTCATCCGCATTGGCGGAAGAAGCGACAAGGCCCAGGACCAAAAAGGCCAAGCCGCCTACCGAAAGAAAGCGTCCCATGAAATGCAACCTCCGTAGAACTCCTCCGAGTTCACCCAACAATGTGCCCGAACGCTCGGACAAAATTCATCGCAGAAACTCGGTCTTGCTGAGCCCGCCCCCCGCTCCGAACGGGGGCCGGAATGCGCACAGGTTAAACCCGTGGTCTCTTTTTCTACGAGATCGGCTGAACGCAGCTCGTTCAACGCCCCCAAGCCCGATTTCGTTTCGGGCGTGATTGCAGGCCGGACACGTTGGACCGGGCCACGCGCCGCACAAACAACGGCGCGGACGACAGGCACCCGGCGCTCACGAGTCCCACTGTGGAGCCTGGCAGAAACCCAGTCTTGTCCGAGTCGCAACAAGGACGCGGCCCGCCCGTGCCAGGGCCCCGGCGTACTCCCTGTCCTATCGACCTGCCGTACGAGTTTCCGCTAGCAGAGCCGGATTCGGGCTGTTCCAACATCGGCACCCGGGGCAGTGGACGGCCGCAGGCGCGCCCCGAGGTACCCGCTCGGTACCGTGTACCTGTTTGGCGAGGGCCTCACCCAGAGACGACCTTCCGTGAGTTCAAGGACGCGGGCACGTCGAGGCGGAGCAACGAGACCTGCGCCGTGAGATGGCGGCTACCTGTACCCGTCGAGCCGGCAAGCTTTTTTTTCCTGATGTGGAGATTTCGGCGATTTCAGGGTCGAAACCGTCGAGAAAGGGCCGCGGCGGCCGGGCAATGGCCGCGTTCTCGGTACGAAATCATGCGTGAAGCCGCCTCCACGGACCCGATTCGCGGAAAAAAGAGCCGTACGTAAGCTGCACGACGGCGATATCTGTCGCCGCGGTGGCCGATGCCTACGAGGCCAGCAGGCCGAGAAGTGCCATTTCCTTGAAGGAAAGGCGCTTGTCGAATTTGCAGCCGAGCCCGATTTCCTTGGTCTTTCCGGTGGAAATCTCGAAACGCGTGATGGTCGCGTCCTTGATCAGGCTGTGCATCTTGTCGTACTTGACCTCGACCACGACTCGCGTGTTCATCTTGGCGAGGATGCTTTGGGCCAGCTCGACAAGGTCGTTGTCGTCGGACTCGGCACCCAGGATTCGGTCGAGATCGCGGCTGGAGAAGAAGATCCCGCTCGCGCTGATGTTCTCGGCTCGCGAGAAAAACATCACGTCGTGGGTCTGGGACCGCATCATTGAGACCGCGCACTCAAATGATGCGGGCTTGCGCGTGGAGTTCCTGCGGGAGGGCATCTGCTGCTCTATCGGAAGGACTTGCCCTCAACCTAACCCAGAATGCGGCGCTCGTGGATCGGCGGCACCCGCGGATCCCGGCCATTGACCAGGATCGTCTCCAGGGGAGCGGCCCCGCCGACGATGATTTCCCGGACCTCGGCGCCATGAACCGGCTCGATCACGTCCTGGATCACGACCGCATACTCCTTGATCGCCTGGTTCACCTCCGAGGCCAGCAGCCCCTCGGCCAAGCGGGTATCGACCGCCAGGACAGCGACAACGCGGAGGCGGTCCTGGCCGACGATGCGAAACACGGGAACTGCGTAAAAACCGCGTCTGGTCGCGTCCAGCAACTTCCAAAGCGGCTCGGGTAGGTGAAGGTGCCGTTCCATCAGGTCTCGGAAGGGACCGGAGCCCCACCTCGGGACCGAGTGGAGCACAACTGCGGCGCGGGCCGCGATCGCCAGCCCGACCACGCCGGCACCTTCGGAAAACCGTAGCGCCCGATAATGACGACGATGTCCGTGGGACACATGCTGCGGCCGGAACGGGCCTCCGCCGAAAAGGCCGCCCGGGGCGTAATACTGGACGTGGAAATCCCCGTCCTTGCGCACGCGGTTCAGGCGCGCGGCAAGGGCTCGCACGACGATCGCCGTGGGATGGCGGTCCGGCGGATGGCTCAGGGCCGACCAGATCTTGCTCGCGACCAGCGATCCCGCCACCAGCGCGGCAACCGGCGGCGACCGGGTCCACACGAGCGGCAGGATGGCGACACCGACGATGAACAGGGCGTAATCGAATGCCCAGCGCAGTGCGGTTGCGAGAAAGCCGAATCTTGCACCACTCGCGGAGAGGCGCTCCCGTTCCCGCCGCGTCTCGTGGTCCGCGGTTGCCCGAATGCGGGTCGACTCCTTGAAATCCTCAAGCACCTCCATGACCCGGTCCACGGACTGGAAGCGCAGCGTCGGATCCTCCTCCCGGAGCTTGGCCAGGAGCTTGTCGAGATAACGGAGCGCGGCTGCCTTGCTCGCAAAGACCCCGGCGCGGTTCTTCTTGAAGTCCACGCGATCGACGAGGTCGGCGAAGATGCGCCCTACGGCGAAAAGATCGGCGGATGCCGTTGCTTCGCGGGCGCCGCGATAGAATAACTCTGGCGCGATGTACTCGCGGGTTCCAAAGAGTTCGTCCACGTCGGTCAGGTCCGAGTCCGGGATCTTTGCCAGGCCGAAATCGACGATCTTGCAGCGCATTTCGGCGCCGACGAGGACATTCCAGGGCTTCAGGTCGCGGTGCACGACTCCCATCTCGTGGACGTGCCGCAGGCCACTGAGGATCTGCGCGACCAAGAAAACGACGTCCTGCAGGCGGAGCTCGTGCTTCCCGGCATACGCGTGGAGAGTGACGGGACCGCCGCCCTCGCCGCGGATCAACTCCATGACGTAGTAGTAGTAGACGATGTCGCTGTCCGATGGCTCATAGCGACCGTACTGGAACACCTTGACGATGTTGGGATGGTCCGCCGCCTTGAGAATGCGGGCCTCACGAACGAAACGACGCACAAAACGGCGGTCACGGGCCGCCAGATCATGGTCGAGGATCTTTACGGCGTAGGCAGCGGTGGAATCGGACTTGTGGCGCGCCTCGTACACCGCCCCCATGGCGCCGAAGTCGATCAGCCGCTCAAGCTGGTACTCGCCTCCAACCGCGCCACCAACGAGCGTCCCATAGACCTTCCGCCGCGCCGCCTGGACCGCTTCCACTGTGTCGGCGGGCCGGTCGAGCTCCGTGGGCTTCGCAGGCTCCACAGGTTGTCCGGAAGCGGCGGATTCCGCGGCGGGATTCGGATCGTCCGTGCCCAAGATCGTTCACCTTACGAAACCCGCGTGCGACCGGCTGCCTCCGAATGGATCGATTCGGGCCTGCCCCCGCCCCCTCACCACTCGCATCATCGCGCTTTCGCGATATAATCGTGGTTTCCCGATGAGTAAGACCAACAAACGTTCCTCCGACATGAAGCCGATGTCCCCGATCGAATTCATGGTCCGTTCCGACCTCAAGCGACACATCGAGACCGCCAGCCGGCTGCGCAAGGTCAGGAAGACCAAATCCTGGCAAAAAGACCCGATTTACAAGGGTCTGACCTTCGACGAACTACTGGAGGAGCGATACGACCGCGCTCCCGTATGGTTCGAACGCGTTGACGGCATCCTCACCGAGCATCCCCCGAGCAAGATCCTGACGAACTGGCGGCGCTTCGCCCCCGAGTTCGAGGAGCGCGAGGAGGATTTCGACTGGGGCAACCCGATCGCGCTGCCCCCGCAGCCGCTCTAGCCGACATCTGACGATGTCGGCGCATCGCGGCCGCATGGGACCTGTGATTTCGGGCGCATCGTGGCCGGGCCGCGTCGTTGCGGATTGGCCACTTTGATTTCGGGCTCGCTGCGGCCGCTTGACTGCTGGATCGGGTGAGGGCTACGTCAGGTCGCGGTTAGAAAGCCCGGGTGCAGGGGCTCCTTTCCTACAATGACGGCGTGCGAATCTATACGGGCGGCGGCGATGGCGGCGACACGAGTCTGTTCGGCGGAGGGCGCGTGCCCAAGGACGACCTCCGGGTCGAAGCGTACGGAGCCGTGGACGAACTCAACGCGTGCCTGGGCGCCGTCGTCGCCGTCCAGATAACGGAGCCACTGCGCGAGCTGGTCGTTCGGCTCCAGGAAGAGCTGTTCGAACTGGGCGCCGATCTCGCAACCCCGCCGGATACCTCGGCGCGCGCGGACCGCGTGGTCCGTCTCGGCGAGGACGCGGTGAAGGGTCTCGAAGCGGAGATCGACCGACTCGACGCGCAACTCCCGCCATTGACCACGTTCATCCTGCCGGGCGGCTCGCCTGCCGGCGCCCATCTCCACCTCGCGCGCACCGTGGCCCGCCGCGCCGAGCGCCGCCTCGTCGAGCTCGCGCGCACCGAAACGGTGTCGGAGCACGCGATCCCGTACCTGAACCGGCTCTCCGATCTGTTGTTCGTCCTCGCCCGCGCGGCGAACCGTGCAGCAAACGCGCCCGAACACCTGTGGACGCCCCAGTGAACCGGCGCTTTCCGTCCCGCACCATGGCCGGGCTCTTCGCCTCGGTCGGCTTCCTGATCTTCGCGATCGGCGCGACGTACTTCGCGCTTCTCGTGCTCGCCGTCCAGGCACGCGAGGGAGCGAACGAACGCACCGTGGCCTACATCGAACTCGGACGCTACCTGACCGGGCGCCTCCCGTGGTACCTCGACGCGCGGCTGTACGGCGCGTCGTCGTTTTTGTGCGCGCTCTTGTCGCTCCTGTTCGGCAACCACAAACTCGCCCGCGTCACCCTCGTGCTTTCCGGCGCGGCGTTCATCGGCCTCGTCCTCTACCAGGACGAACTATGGCAGCTCATCACGAACTGGGCGCGCACGCGTTGAGCAGGATTCCCCGGACAGCAGCAAACGGACGGCGATGTCCGTCCCCCCTTGCTCTCCTTCCTCTCATATTCTCTGCGTTTCTGCGGTGACTTCAACCAGGCGCCCCCGCCCCCCATAGGCCCCAAAAAAAGGGCCCGCCGCACACGCGGCAGGCCCAAGGGGGAGAGGGAATTCGCTTGTCTAGCCGTCGGTCGCCACATCGGCGGCCATGTCGGTCTTGGTGTCTGTTTCGCCACGCAGGTCCGAGGCATCGCGAGCCACGTCCTCGGGACGGTCATCGACCTCGACGTCGGGCCGGTCCGCGTCGGGCTTCGGGCAGCGGAAACCGTTGAAGGCGATGGTCTCGTTGCGATGGCCGGCGACACCGATCGTGCGGTTCTGCCAGGGCAGGTTGCGCGTACCCTTCAAGTCGCCGGAGATGTAGGCGTCGTTGTTGCGGCCGGGGTTCGCGCGGTTCAGGCCGAAGCGGATGCGGTTGAGCAGCACGCGGCCCTTGCCGTAGCACCAGCGCACGGCGGCGACGATGTTGCCGTTGCCGGCGATGTCGATCGTGTTCGCGTTGTTCGTGTCGCGAGCGCGCAGGGCGAGGGCGAGGGCGACGGCGTTATCGCCGAGGACGGCGATGTGGCTGCCGGACGCATTCGCCTGGGCGTAGTAGCCGCCGCCAATCACGAGCGACGTGATGCGGTGCGACTGGCGCTCGTCGTTGCGCTTTTTCAGCACGGCGCAGAACGCGTCGTCGTTGACGACCAGGATCAGGCTCGTCGCGTTGCTGATGTAGGTGACGTCCCCGCCGGCGCCTTCAAGGTTCGCGACGTGCAGGTTGCCGATCATGACGTCTTCGCCCGGATGGAGCGTGCCGACATCGGCGAGAGAGAGTGTGGCCGTCAATAGAACGGCCGCGAGAGTGGTGATGGTCTTCATGGTTTCGTACCTCCTTCAGCGCTCGTGCGCCACGAGTTGGCGCACGAGCTGGTCCGTATCTCTCCCCCCGGTGCGTTCAATCTTCTTCCACGCGTCGTAGTCGCCGCGGCCGAGCACGCCGCGCAGGAAGTCCTCGCGCTTGCGCTTGAACCCGCGCATGGACTCGACCGCACGTCGCCGCGACTCGGGGTCGTCCAGCAATGCGGACGTCACTTCCCAGGAGTGGTCGCGCAGCTTCTGTTTGTAGTCCACGTGGTAGCTCCGGATGCGCTGCGCCGCGTCGTCGCCGAGCCGGGGCAGATGACGCCGCATCCGATCAACCAGGTCGTCGGCCTCGGGCGAGCCAACGGGTCTGGCCTTCACGGATGCGGAGCCGTCCGCCCCGGACTTGGATGTCGCGGCGGGCGCGTGATCGACCGGTACGGGCACGGGCGCCAGAGCCGCGGCCCCGTCGTGCACCTGGGCGGCGACGGAGTCGGGGACGGGAGGCCGGGTGTTCGGGACTCGAACGCGCGGTTCGCCGGTGCTCCCAAAGAGCGCGCCGGTGGTGGCCGTGGCTACCAGCAGCACCGAGCCCAGTACCAGTCGTTTCATGGCGGGCCCTTATGCAGCCCCAGTGCCAAAGCGTACGGACGGCGATTCACGCCCCACCGTTCGTCACTACTGACGAAACGTCGTCAAAACCCACCGTCGAACAGCCGCTGCGCGGCTTTCTCACGCGCGGCTGGCGTGCCATACCCAGCCCGGCACAAAAGAGCGAAGTTGGACGGCAGACCGGTTCGAGGACATCGCCGTCCGTCCGCTGTGCTCGTTGGATAACCCCGCAAGGGAGCCCACGGACGGCGATTCGCACTCCAAAACCATCCTTTTGATCCCGGCTCGGTATGGACTGCCAGAGGGGCAACCCCATGTCCCGGCGGATACGCCAGCGAGCGGGCGCATCGGCCAGCGAGCAGCTACGGCGTGGCCGGCTCGGACTTGCGGGCGAACATGCCCGGGGCGTACGGCACGATGCGGCCTTCGATCGCCGAGGCGGCGACCGTCAGCGGCGAGGCGAGATAGAGGCGGCCCGGGCCGGAGCGGCCCGTGTAGTTGCGGTTGATCGCCGAGACCGTGACCTGCTCGCGGTCTTCCGAGACGCCGGGGCCGCAGCCGATACATGCGCCGCAGCCCGGGTCGATGATCGTCGCGCCTGCCTTCCGAAAGACCTCGGTGTGGCCCTGCTGCTCGCAGTGGTCCTTCACTTCGCGCGAGCCGTACTGAATAAAAAAGCTCACGCCGTCCGCGACACGACGGCCGGACTCTACTGCGTCCTTGAGCACGCGGGCGTACATGTCGAGGTCGTCGATCTTGCCCGCCGTGCACGAGCCCGCGTACGCAATGTCGACCTTCACCTCGCCGAGGTCGTCGATGTAGGCGCCGTTGGTCGGGTCGCTCGGGATCCCCTTGTCGGGATCTCCCGGGTGGGCGACCATCGGACGCAACTTCGCGAGGTCGATCTCGTGAACCCCGCCCGCGTACTCAGCGCCCTCGTCCGGCGCGACGAACCGGGCACGGAGGCGCGCGGCATCGGCATCCGGACGACGCTCGAGAATCCACCGCAGCGTCTCCTCGTCGGCCTCGACCATGCCCGCGCGCGCCGAGCACTCCGTCGCCATGTTGGCCAGGGTGGCGCGCTCATCCATCGACAAGCCGGCGATGCCCGGCCCGCCGAATTCCATGCAGCGGTTCAGCGTCTGCCCGCGGCGCACGAACGTCATCAGGATGAACAACATCAGATCCTTCGCCGTGCAGTCCGCCCGCAGTTCTCCCTTCAGCTCGAACCGGATCGACTCGGGCACCGTCAGCGGCGTGCAGCCCGCGTGGATCAGGTTGGCGTACTCGGTTGCACCGACGCCGTGCGCGTAGGCATTGCTACCGCCGCCCATTGTCGTGTGGCTGTCCGTCGCCAGGATGAGATCACCCGGCTCGATGATCTTTTCGCGTGCGACCTGATGACAGATGCCGGGCGACGTCCCGTCCTTGACGGAGAAGTCCTGCACACCGGTGTGTTCTTGAAAGACACGCTGCAGCTCGCGCAGGGTCTCGATCTTGTCCGCGAACGGCATCATCTTCTTCACGCCGTCCGCGTAAAACAAATGATCCTCGAACACCGCGAACTTCGCCGGGTTGGGCAGGTGGTAGTCCTCGCCGAACTCCTCTTGCAGGAAGTAGTGGACCTGTGCCGTCGTGAATTCGTGGCTGTAGCCGCCATCGACCTGGGCCAGGACCGCGTCGCCGTCCTTGACGCACTCGCCGCCGCGAACCAGATGGCGCGCGATGACCTTTTCCGCCATCGTCATCGGCCGGGACTCCGTGTCCAGGCGCGGCAGATCGACCTTGTTGGCGGCAAGCGCCTTGCTGAAACGAAACAAACCGCCGTGCTGCACGACCAGCCGCGTGATGGCGTCGTACCCGGTCGTGAACTCCTCGAGCGCGACCTCCTCGCCGGACTGGAGCCGACGCAGGATGTCGTAGTTCGCCATGAGCACGCCCTGGTTGATGTTGTTGCGGGCGTGGATCGGCGCGAAGCTGGCCGCGATGACAATCCGGATCCCGGACCACTTCTCGGCCTGGACCGCCGTCTCGCGCGACGAGCCGACGCCCTTGCGCTCGCCGGAAACGATCACTTCGAAATCGCCGTCGTACAGCGACCGTTCGGGGACCACCCGCCGCCCATCCTCGACGAGGCCGGCGTACGCGTTCTTGGCCAGCTCTTCCGGCTTGTAGTCGAAGCAGACCCACGCCGGCGTCATCACGTCGGTGTTGATGTCGTCGAGCAGATCCCCGGGGGAAACGTCGTCCATCGTCAGGTTCAGCTCGCCCGCGAGTTGCCGCCGGATCAGCTCGAAGTCCTTCGTCAGAAAGAGGACGCGCTTGCCGGGGTCGAGCGAGACTGAGGGTGACGTTTCCATACCTCCATTCTAGGCGGCAGCGCCAGCCCGCATTACGCGCGCGCGCCAAGTCCCCAATCTTCATTCGTGCCGAGGACGATGTCCTTGTGGGGGACTCACGCCAGGAGCAGCGTCACGATGCCGGCGACCGCCAGAAGCGAGCCGGCGATCGCACCGCCGCCAACGCGCTCGCGAAGCACAAGGATCGCGATCGGCAGCGTAAACAGTGGCGTTGTCGAGTGCAGCGCGCTGGCCACGGCGGACTCGGTACGCGCAATCCCGAGCTGCATCAGTCCCAGACCCAAAAACGTCCCCACGAACGCGGCGGGCACGAGCCGCGACACCGGCCCACGCGCCATGAGCCGTCTCAGATTGGGACCAAGGTCTCCGCGAACAAGCCCCAAAACGGCGAGCATCGCGGTGGCCGACACGAGCCGCAGGGCGGTCGAAGACAAAACGTCCATACCCTGCAGGCCGCGCTTGGAGAGCAGCGTCCCGCCCGCCTGGCACGCCGCCGCCACGCCCGCGAGCAAGAGGCCGCGCGAGGTCACGGACGGCTCCTCGCCATGCGGACGAAAGTAGACGACGAGGCCCACGCCGGCGGTCGCCGCAAGAACGCCGGCCACTTGCTGCACGCCAAGCAGCTCGTTCAAAAACACCGCCCCACCCAGCGCCGTCAGCACGGGACCCAGCCCGGCGAAGAGCGCGGTGCGATGCGCGCCCAACTGCCCCAGCGCCAAAAACAACAACGTATCGCCGAGCGCCAGGCCGACGACACCGGACAGCGCGATAAAAACCTGATCTCCCAGCGGCGCCGGACGCCAGCCTGCCACGAGTGTGCACGCAAGAAACAGCGCCGACCCGATGATCCCCTTGAACAGGTTGACCGGCCGCGCACCGATCCCGCGCACATCGCGTGCAAACAGATTGAGCCCTATCGCCCAGCACAACGCCGCCCCCAGCGACGCGATCTCCCCGACCGGAAACTCCATGGCCGTCTTGTGCCAGCGACCGCAAGAAACGACGACTGCCCCAAATAAGGCGCTGCCGATTGGAAGGACCGAACAACCGAGCCGCGTACCAACTCGTGAAATGCGCACGTGTCTCGTCACCCTCCTCGCCTCCGCCGCACTGTGCGCGGGGGCGAAAAAGAAGATCGACTGGAAGCTGGACGCCGCTACGGCCAACGCCGCAGCACGCAAGGCCAACAGACTGCTCATGGTCTTCATCACCGGCCCCAAGACCTGACCCGGCAAGGCACTCCTGCGGCCCGGCGGGCTGTTCACCAAGGCCGAAGTCATCGATGCCGTCAACAAGCACGCGGTCGCCGTCGAACTGGCCCAAACCAATCTCGACCCGGCGGCCATGCCGTACTTCAAGAAGCGCCGCAACATGATGTCGAACCTGCTGCTCGTGGCCCCAAACGGCAAACTGCTGTTCGAGGACGAGGGTTCGTGCACGACCGCGATGACCACAAACGCCTTTCTCCGCATCCTCGAGAAAGCCGCGACAAGGCGGACCGAACCGGACAAAAAGCAAACGGACGGCGATGCCCCCAAGGGCCCGTTCCTGCGCCGCGCACTCCTCGCCATGGAAACTGAAGGCGCGCTGCTCACCGGTCGGCTGGCACGCCAGAACCCGGTCGCCGGATTCGGCATGGGCGCCGACTTCGTCGGCACCGTCCGGGTCTCGTTTCGCCGCGACGGCACACAAGTGGTGCTCGCCGGCGAAGGCGCAACGCTCAAGCTCACCCGCCGCGACGACAAGTTCCGAAAGGAACTGACCTGGACGGGCGACCGCATGCCGACGTTGGGCCGCACCGTCGCCGAGCTAACTCTCCTGGCCGACCCGGCGGGTCTCGCACGCCACATCCGCGACGTGAAAGGGCACGCCAACGAAGACATCGCGGGCGTAACCTACCGCCGCTTCGACGCAACCCTGAAAATGCCGCGGCCGCCGCGCCGGATGATGCAGCTCTCCGACAAGAACGTGGTGTTGACCGTTCACGTCGGCAAGAAAGACGGCCGGGTCCGCGCCATCAAGCTGCACATCGAACGGAGCTTCCCGGCCAAC
This sequence comes from Planctomycetota bacterium, assembly GCA_021776735.1. Classification (GTDB taxonomy): domain Bacteria; phylum Planctomycetota; class PLA2; order PLA2; family PLA2; genus JAJFFH01. The sequence continues at coordinate 97,447 of JAJFFH010000058.1, forward strand.
ATGAGAATGCAAACCGCCGGCGGCCCGCAGGCCGTGCCGAACTTCATCACCGATTACACGCTGCGCGCGGCGGTTTCCGAATCGCCTGCCCCCGCCCCCCCCTCAAACAAATAGTCATTCTGCCAAGCCATCGCCGAACGCCGTTTCCATGAATAATGCGGTGCGTGCGGCTTGTCGGCCTGCTCTTGCTTCTGCTTCCTACGCGTGAGGCGACCGCCGATGAGAGCGCAGCACTCGTCCTCCTGCTCAAGGATCGCGACCGCGGCGTGCGTTACGCGGCGGCGATGGCGCTCGGGAAGGCGGGCCTGCATCTGGAGCGGGTCGTGCCGCTGCTCGACGATCCCGTGTGGTGTGTGCGGCAGGCGGCGGAGAACGCGTTTGTTCTTGCCGGCGAGGAGCGCGCGTTGGATCATCTCGCGCCCGCGTTGCGCAACGGATCGGCGGCCGCGCGACTCGGGGCAGCCGAGGCGTTGGCGCGGCTCGGGAGGGGCGCGACACCGCTGCTGCGCGCGGCGCTGAAGGACCGCGAGCCGGCCGTCGTTGTGGCCGCGCTGGACGGATTACTGCATCGCGTGCGGGCGGTACGGCAAGCGGTGGCGGTCGATCTCGAGCCTCTGCTGCGCGCCGGGAACGAACAGGTTCAGTCGGCCGCGCAGCGCCTGGTGGACTCGCTTGAGCCGGCGGAAGAGCCGGACAAGAAACGAGCCCTCGCCAAGATCGGAGACGCCTCGGAGCTCGAGGAGGCCGATACGCCCGCCGTGATCGCGCGCTGGCGGTCGTTCCGCCCGGACCTCGAGTCGACGGACGCTGCCGTGCGCGTCGCATCGGTACGCGTGCTGGGGCGACAAGGCAAGCCCGTACTTGGCGCTTGCGCCGATCCGTGCTCCGACGTGCGCGCGATGGCGGCCCGCTTTGCCGGCAGCCCAAACGTGCTCGTACGACTGCTTGCCGACAAGAACTGGCGCGTGCGGCGCAACGCCCTTCGCTCGCTGGGACGCATTCGGGCACGCGCGGACGCGGTGGCGCCCTTTCTGGCCGATCCGAACCTATCACTCGCCTGGGCTGCGGCCGACGCGCTGAGACGAATCGGCGGTCCTGCCGCCCTGCCCGTGGCGCACGTCCTGGCTGGCGGGAATCCGGCGGTTCTCCGCCTCGCGCCGTCGATCTTCGGCGCGGCGGGCAAGCACGGCGCGCCCGCCGTCGGTGCGCTCGCCCATCTGCTTGCGCACGACGACGTCAACGTGCGCGACGTCGCCGCGCAGTGTCTGGCGCGCGTCGGTCGCAGCGCCCTCGATCCCACGCCGGCGCTCGTCGCGGCCCTGGAGGATCCGCGGCTGTGCGTCGTGGCAAACGCAGCGCGCGCCCTCGCCCGACTCGGCCCTACACCGCCGCTGGTCGCCGCCTTGCGGTCCAAACGGGCCCGCGTTCGCGCGTACGCCGCATTCGCCCTGGGCGAGGCTCTCGGCGCGCGCCGCGGACTCGCGTACCTGCCCTACGAGCCCCGTCTCCCGGTCCTCGACGCGGGCACGCCCCCGGACCCCCTGATCAAAATCTCGGGACTCGCCAAACTCCCTCGGCTCGCGCGTATCCGACGCGCCCGCCGCGGGTTGTGGTCACGCGATCCGGCGGTCGCACTCGCGTGCGCTGCGGCGCTGGACTACGACGAGATGGACGCGCGCGAGTGCGAGCGCGCGGTCGAGCTCCTGTTGCCGGAGGGGCTGCGGTCCGGCAGTCCCATCGACTTCGAGAAGCTGCGCAGTTACCTCGGCAGCACGGAACTCGGCGCGTTCCTGGAGTACTTTTGCCGGGCGCGCGCGACCGCTCCGACGCGCAAGAGCGTCTACGGCGCGCTTCACAGGCTGCCGCGCTCCGACGACATTCCGATGCTTGGTCACTTCCGCCGTTCGGAGGACTCGATCCGACTCGGTGGATTTGGCGAGCTCCTGCAGCCGTACCGGTACACGGCGCGGTTTCCGCGGGATCGCAGCGGCCTGTGGGACGCCATCGAGCGATTCGGTGACATCCCCGCTCCCGAGCGCTGGTGGCTTCTTGAGCTCGACGCGATCCCGGCGGCGCGTGCAGCGCTGCTTGTCGAGGTCGCCCGGCGGCATGCCGATGACGAGGACGCGCGAGCTACGCACAGCTGGGTGGGGCTCAAGGCTCTCGGCGCCACACGCGATGCGGAGTCGAAGCACTACCTGCGACATGTGGTCGCTGGCGGTTCGGAGGAGCAGCGCGTGTTCGCGCTGGCAGCACTCGCGCAACGCGGGAGTTTGCCCGCACTCGTACGGCTGGTCAGAAAATCTGCAACCGACGCACAGGTGCTGGGCCTCTTGCTGGAGTCGTTTCCGCGGCTGGCCAACCGTGTCTTGCGCGAACGTCTCGCCGACCCGAAAGCCGCACGCGCGTGTGCCGAGCTCGTCCACGAGACGCTGTACCACGGCGGCTATCTTCATGGACTGCGCGTGGACGCGGACACGTTCCTCGGAATCGAACCGTCACTGCAACTCGCGCAACTCGACGACGACGCCCTGCTCACGATCGCCCTGCGGGTACCGGGTTGTGGGACGCGCCGCGTGGCCCAGGCGCTGCTCGACGGCATCGCGCCGAGACCGCCCGCCCTGTGGCTCGAATACGATTGTCCGTTGCAGCTCGACAGCGCGCACACGTTCCTGAGCGCGATGGCGCGAAGACGCTACATGGCGACTCTGCGCGGATGGGGGCGGCATGCGGACCCGGACGTGCGCGCATTCGCCTTTCGGCGTCTGATCCGTCTCGGTGATCTCGCGCTACAGGACGCGATCCTCGCGTGGCTCGCCAAGCACCCGGCCGAACTCGACGGGCTTGCCGAAGCTGACGGGCCTTCCAAAACGATCCGCTACCCGGGACTCTTGCCACTGCTGATCCAACGGGCACGAACCAACGACAGCGAAAGCGACTGGCTCGACGTGCTGTACTACCAGGGAGGGCCGATTCTTTTGCTCGAGCTACTGACACGCGCGGAACGCAGCCGGCTCGAGGAACTCTGCGCGGCAGGGCGCGGGCTCGAATGGACGCGGGACATGCTCCGCCGACACCCCGATCTGCATTGGACGGATCACGGCCATGTCCGATCGCCGTGGCTGCTCGACGAACTCCGTCGGCGGCTTGCGTCACGCTCCGTACCTATGCATTCGGTGTTCCCGGTACTCGTGACATGGCCCGACGCACAGGCACAAGCGGACTATTGGTCCATCATGCGCGCGGGACGCTACCGCTGGGTCGCCGATATTGCAGACGACCGCGCTTCAACGCTCGACGGCAACCTGTCCACGCTCACGCATTGGGCCTTCGAGCTGGAGAGCAACTGCTGCCGCGCCAACCCGCGTCCGGACGGCATCTTCCGCCACCTGACCGGCGACGACCAGACGTCGCAATGCAACAGCGCCGGCATCGGCCAGCCCCCGACCGAACGCGTGCGCCGGCGCTTCGAGCTCTACGGCATTCCCTGGCGGTTTCGCTGAAACATCCTACTCGGTCTTCGGCTCGGGCGGGACCGTGAGGTCCGGCGCAATTCGCAACTTCCCCTTGCGTGTGACCAGCTTCTGGAGATCGTCCCGGAACCGCTTGAGCGCGGCGTCGAGCGCAGCGCCTTTGACAAGCTTCGAAACCAGCTTCTCCTCGTGCCACGCCTTGAGGACCCCCGCAAGCTCGCGGTAGAAACGCAAGGCGCGCTCGGCGTCTTCCAGCCGGGCTTCGATGGTCTTGACGCGCGCAGCGAACATGGACGCCGTTCGGCCCGTGCGAATACGCGTGGTCATGTTCTCGAGCTCCCGGGCGTACTGCGACAGTCGCTCCGGCCTGAACTCGCTCGGCGCGTCGGTGAGGTGCTTCTTGACACTGACGGGTGACAGCGCCGCATGCGCCTTCGTGCACGCGGCGATCGTGTCGGCAGCCTTGTCGTCCTTGTCGTCGCCCGTGCCGGCCCCCTTGATTGTTACACCAAGCTTGTCAAAAGCGTCCTTCGTCAGAACCCCTTCGAAATCCGCCGCGGGATCCCCGGCGCCCCAACCGTTCCGGATTTCGGTCAGTACGGTCTGCAGTTGTGCAGAGTGCTGGCGGGCATTCTCGATTCTCTCTTCTACGGATCCGGCGGCCGGCGTGATCACGTTTTCGAAAGGAATCTCCAAGGTGTCAAACGCCAGAAACGCGACATACTGCCGGGGGTGTTCGATCCGGTCGCGGCGGCGATTGCGGCGCTTACGCCTCGACTTGGCCCCGGAACGTTCGATCAGCTTGAACTGGATCGGATCGGAGATCATCGAATGCAGCCGGTCCTTGGGGAAGAACAGGACCTTGAAACCAACCGCCGCGTTCTTCGGAACCTTCACGAGCTCCGCCATGCTGTAGTTGACGATATTCGCCAGATGCGCGGGGACTGGATCCGGATACAGTTTCTTGCCCTGCGGGATGCCGATTCCGGTAAACACCGCGAACGCCTCGACAAGATCCCTGGACCCTGCAAAGCTGGTGGCAACCGCGGTTCCGAGAGCGCCGACGAATTCCAGACTGCGAAACACGATCTCTCGCTTCCGCTTCGGTTTCCGGTCGGCGACGACCTTGTAGACCTGTTCTTTGCTCTGTGGGGATACCTCAATGGGAATCGTGTACGCCTCGTCGGAGCCCTTCTCCTTCGGATAGACGAGCGCCCGGCCATACGCGTTGATCATGCCTGTGTTCACGAGGCGATCCTGGTCGGAAGTGTTCAATAGCGACAGCGTGACCACGTAGAAGTGATCGCTGACCTCGGTGCCGAACAGCTTCTCCGCCATGTCGTTCGGCATCGGAAAGGCCTTGATGTCGGTCACGCTCAGCCTGCGGGCCAGAAACCTGTTGCGATACGCCTTGGCCGCGTAGAGCACGAATCTACGCGTACCGCTCGCCACCGCCCTGTGGGCGACGGGCGCGGACACGATCTCGTCTCGATAGGCCTCCAGGGCGGTGATCTCTGCCCCGACCGTGTCGGGGGCTTTCTCAATCCGCTCCAGTGCAGCTCGGCACTTTTTTTTGTCGTCCACAGAGAAGATTCTCGAGCCGCCTTTCAACACAGACTCCGCTTCCGACAGAACGGTGGCCTTGGTCGTATCCTCGGAGCGCTCCTTTCCCAGTATATCGATGAACTGGCGCACGAGTTTTCGTCGACGCGCAATGCGGCGCAGCCCGCTCAGCGACCGGCCATCCGCAATGTCAATGGTCACCGTGAGCGGATCGCGGTCCTCGAAGTTCTTCACGGCATCGGCGTTGATGACGATCGACGCTCGATTGACGCCAACGTACGGATCCATGGTCTCAGGGCCGGGCACGAGGCGCTTGATTGTGTAGTCGCCCTTGCCGAGCGGGACAACGCCGCGGATACTCACGGACCAGGACAGCCGGGGATCGTGCAAGTCTTGGCCCGTGATCGGGATGACCAGCTCCTTGCCCTCTTGAAACGTCAAGACCGCCTGCGTGCCGATCGCATGGATTCTCGGCCGCCCAAGGCCCCGGCCGCCCGGCTGCACCCCGACGGGCGAAGCCCCGGCCTCGCCGTCCTCTTCTGAATCGTTGTCCTGCTGGCGTCCAGCGCACGCTACGCAGACGAGAGCACACACGATTAGTCGATTGTGCATGGAGAGGGATCTCCCTTTATTTCCCTGTTCTTCGACACATGCTATGGCCATTCTCACGGGTACGCAATGGCGAAATCGAATACACTTTTTTGGAGCACTTGGAATGCGGTGCGAAGCATGGGCAGACCATTCCAATCCGCGGTCCCCCGCCGCCTCACTACTTACCCAAACGGGGCATTCCGCGGCCGGTTCTCGCTGTTGGCGGGTCTGCGAATTGCCTAGGATGGCGTGCGGCCGGTGCATGGGAGGTGCGCCCTTTTTTGCGGAGGAATCGACATGACCAGAAACGGCATTGCGTGGATCCTTGTTGTCGCGTTGCTTGGACTGCCCGTCAGCTGTTCGAGTAGTGACAACAATCAAATCGTGGCGGCGGCGCTTGTGCTCGGGCTCGCGGTCAAAGGCGAGGTCGCGAACGCCTCGGCGACTCTGTACGAATTGCATCCGACCGGGGCAAAGGGCCGGCTGCTCGGGTCCACGACCGCGGACGCGAACGGACGGTTCCAGCTCAACGTGGACTTCGACGGCTGGGCGGTGACCGAGATCACCGGCGGCACGACGACCGATTTTCGCGGCGTTACCGGGACCATCGGTTCGGAGTTCCCGCTCCTCGGGATCACGAACGTCCAGCGCGGCCAGACGGTCAACATGAGCGCGACGGTCCTATCGACGCTCGCGTTCCTGATGCTCAAGGGCGAGTTAGTACGCGGGAGCAACTTCGGCGATGCGGTCGAGAACGTCGAGTATCGACTCGCCGCAATGTCGGGCCTGCTGAGCCTGCGCCAAGAGGCGTTCGGCGCCCCGACCGGCCCGATCCTGTTTGGACGCCAGCCGATCCTGCTCACCGGCGGGACGCAGGCGGTCTCGCCTGAGACCAACTACGGCGCGCTCGCGGACGGCTTTTGCGAAATGGCGATCCAGCTCGCGATCGACGAGCTGGAACTCGCGTTCCTGATCGGCGCGGACCTGATCGACGGACTGCTCGACGGCAACAACTTCGGCCGCGGGATTCTGTCATCGGGCGGCACGCAGTTGCCGAACAACACCCTGAACGTGCTCTGGCCCAGTTCGATCTCCAACTTTCTCTTGTCCGGCTTCAACCAGTCCGGGCTCGACCCTGACGACATTCCGGCGATCAACGCGCTGCAGGCCGTGCAGGCGGCCCTCGGCCCCGCACCCGTCCTTGGAGCGACCTCGCCGAACTACGCGTTCTTCGACCAGGACACGAGCATCGACCTCCGCGGCTTCAACCTGCCTTCGGCCAGTGACACACGCATCGCCGTCGGCGGCGCGGTCGTCGATCCGACCGACATCGAGGACACCCCCACCGGGTTGCGCTTCAACCTGCGCGCCAGCCTCGGTGTGCAGTGGGTCAACGACCTCGCGGACCTGAAGATCGAGGACACCCGGACGGGATTTCGAGCCACCGAACGGCTCGCCGCCCTGCGCCCCCAGCTCCAGCCGACGGTTTCTTGGTTCGGACCGACCGTGGCGGCCGCGAGCGGCGGCACACTGCTCGAGATCGTGGGCATGAATCTGCACGCCGGAACGACCGTTACCATCGACAGCCAGACCGCAATGGTCGTCGGCGACGGCGCTCCGTTCAAGATCACGGTGGCGACACCCGGGTTGAGTCCCGGCACCTACTCGGTGACCCTCTCCAACGGGCAGGGCACGACGAACGCGGGCAGTGTCACGGTCAAGGAAGTGGACCTGACCGCGGACGAAACGGAAACCGACAACAACCCCCAGCTCGGCTTCGCATTCCAGATCGGATACAACCCGGACAAGTTCGCCTCGGCGTACCGGTTCGAGTACGACTGGCAAAACGCCGACGTCGGCACGTCGCAGATCACGCGGGACACGGTTCGCGAGAACGCGACCGCTGCCAACCGCGAGAACTTCCCGAACGTGGGCACGTTCCGCGCGCGCTGCGGTGACGGCGAGTCGATCCTCAACAACGGCGACGGGATCAACTTCTTCATCAACCAGATGCGCAACGGGCGCGTCCGTTCCGGCAACGGCCCCGACGCCATCACGTTCGGCTGGGAACGCCCCACGGACGTGACGCGCCAGACGGTCGCCGGCACGCACTACGTGGTCACGCAACAATGGGACTTCGAAGCGAGCCGCCAGCGCTACATGTACGGGTGGATGCACCTCGACGAGGGCGGCGTGGGGTCGATCACGCTTCACTGCCTGGAGAGGGCGCTTGATACGGCCATCGAATCGACTGACATCCTGTGCGGCAGCTTCGACTGGGACATCGATTCCGCTGGCAAGATGAGCTGGACGCCGCGAGGATTCACGCCGCTGCCCAACCTCGAAGCATACTTCTCCGGCGACGGCAACACCGGCGTGGGCCTGGGAACGGTGGGCAACTCGGTCGTCTACGGCACCATGCTCCGGCTACGCGAGGGGCAGGGCCTGGACACCGCCGCCGGCTCGTGGCTCGGACACCGGCATCGCGAACGCATCGAGCCCGGATTCACGGAAACCCGGATCGGCGTGGAGTACTCGCTCAGTTCGCGGACAACCATCGGCGTCGCCGGCCTTGAGTTCTTCGAAGAGGTCACGCGCGACTCGGTCGATACCAACGACCGTTTCGACTGGCGCCTGAACACGGTCGGCTACCTGGTTGACGGCCGCGGCATCCTCCGCGACGAGGACACGGGCTTCATTGTCGGCGCGACGCTCCGCGACAACGACTTCGGTATCCGGATCGTCGGCGGAATCGACCCGGACAACTTCATGTTCTACGGCAGCCAGGTCTTCGCGCCCGGCTATCAGACCGATCTGTCGGTGCGCGGCCGGTACGGCGGCGCCCTGATCGAGGCCACGTCCGCGGGCGATACGACGTCGGCCGGTTCCAGCACGGCAGCGCTGACCCTGCGCGACTACGACCCGGACGACGACCCGACCTCTTCGTCCGGGCACACGTTCGGCATGGCGGGCCGGTATTCGGCCGCGCGGAGGACAGGCCAGACGATCGACCGCGACGCCTCCCGCAACGTGACCATCAGCCCGTTTGACAACACGGACAACGAAACCTTCAGCTACGCCATGGTCGGCCGCCACCTGATCGAGTTCCAGCTCGATCCGCATGTGGTGCGGCGCTCCGGCGCCGTGTCGCCCTACGGCATGGCGATCCAGCTCAGCGATCAGGGCGCCGGGAACACGACCTCCAAGGGCATGCTCTTCAAGATGCGCAGCGGGGGTGTTTCCCTCGACGGCAACTTCCGCGCGGCCCTGATCGAGAAGGGCTACGACCTCGGCAACGGCGACCTCAACCTCACGATCCAGGACTGGAGCGCCGCGAACTTCGGCAAGGGATCGTTCACGGCGAGCGGGACGCGGTCCGACGTCTTCGAGAACCAGACGACGAACACCGGGGGAGCGACGGCGTCCGGTTCGGCCACCATGAGCGCCGACGGCGTCTTGGAGCTGGATCTCGGCGGCCGTTTCTTCATGATCGTTCCGTACGACGACGGCCAATCGTTTGTCGGCATCAACTCGGACACGAGTGGCCGGCAATCGCTGTTTTTCGGCACCAAGGTGCAGACAACAGCGCCGACCGTCGGCAACTTCCGCAAGCTCCGCCTGGGCTACAGCTTCAACGACTTCGGGATCTTCCCGCCCGGCTTCGCAATGAGTTCCGGGGTCCTCAAGGAGGCATTCCTGAGCTCCGGGCAAGTGAACCTGACGGGCGCAATCGCCGACCACACCAACCAGACCCCGAACGTCCAGATCTTTCAGAACTTCAACTCGGCGCGCCTGACCTACGGAAACGACGGCGCCGCCACGTCAGGCGAAGGCACGGGCCCGGAGCGCTTCGGCGGCGGTGCACCGACCATCGGCTACGACACGGCACCCGACCTCGAAAACTCCCTTATGCAGTTCAGCATCCGCATGCGCTGGTAGTCCTACGGTGCAGGGCCGCGTCCCGCGCGGCGCGGCCCTACAATCTCGGGGAACATGCGGACACGACTGACGGTCTTCGCGATCATCGCCGGCTGTGTCACGCCCCCCGCCGTACGATCGGCCGGACGCCGAACGCTCGACCTCACCGACTTCCCCGCCGGCACCGAGCTTGTCGAAATCGGAAACAGCGGCCAGAAGCTGCGCGGCGTGTTCGTGCCCGGCGACCCGGTCGTCTTGTCGCTCCCGGAATCCGGCGGCTCGATCACGCGCGGACCGAAACATGGCCAGGGCTACGGACTCGCCTGGGATTTACACGCACTCGGCATGGGTTTTTTGTGCGTCGACTACCGCGGTGTCGGCGCGTCGGACGGCGAGGCGTCCGTCAAACAGCTGCGAGCCGACGTGCGAACGGCATGGAAGGAAGCCGTGCGGCGCGCGGGCGGCGATTCGGGGCGGGTCGTACTACGCGGCGTGTCTTTGGGGGGTCTGGGGGCATCGCTGTTGCTTGAAGACGGAGCCCGGCCCGCCGTCGTCGTCGTGGCCGCACCCGTACGCGCGAAGACCGCTGTGCCGCGCTTTGCGGACGAGTGGGCCGAAAGCGGGGCCGAGCGTCTGCTGGCCCGGCTGGTCGTGCGCCGGCCCGTGCGCACGGATCTCGTGAGGGCGCTTCAAACGACGACGGGCGCGACGCTGGTGGTAGCCGGCGCCAACGATCCGTACCTCTCGAACAAGGAGCGCGCCCTGTTCCGCGACGCCGCCGGCGAGTACGTCGAGCTTGCCGACGCGGACCACGACGCCGTTGTCGATTCCGCCCGCGGCCTTCTTGAGGCCGAGCGGCACCTCTACCTGAAGACTTTCGCGGAGCTCCCGCGCCTGGCCGAGCGGATCGAGCGCATCCGCCGGGAAGTTCCCGGGGCCCCGGGCCGTGACCAGCTCGCTCCGATGCTCGCACGTTTTGCCGGCGACGTCCCATCGACGGAGGCCGCGGTCGCAATGGCGCTCTCTCCCAACGACCTGCGCCGCTCGCCCGCACTCGAAAACTGGCTGCGCACGCTTCCGCCCCTCCCGCTGGAAGCGGCCCGGGCTCTTGCAAGCTTCGACGATCCGACAGGGCGGCTCGACCTCGTCGATTTCTTCGGCTGGACCGCGTGGGTCCGGGGACAGACCGGACCGCACACACCGCAGCGGCTCCTCGAAGCGATCATCCGAACGAGGCGCTGGCGCCGCGTGACCATGCGCGTGACGAACAACCACCGCGACGGCCGCCGCGAGGTCCGCGAATGGACCTGGGCGGACCTTGACGAGAGCACGATGGTTGACGGGGGCCCGGTGCCCGACGGCGGCAAGATGCCCGCGCGCCTGCGCCTCCCGCCCCGCGAAATGCTGCGCCAGGGACTCCTCCTGGCACTCAAGGCCGCACTCATTCCCGCGCGCACGATCACCGAGAGCGGCCAGCACGAAATCGAAGTGTTCGAGCGGGGCCGCTGGCACCGCATCCCCCTGCCCGCATCGATCCCGAAGTAGCGAACCGACGGCGATGTTTGTCGAGAATCGCCGTCCGTTTGCTGTTTTCCGCTCAGCCGTTCTTCTTCTTGGCTTCGGCTTCCTTTTTTTCGCGGAGCCGCTGGCGCGCGAACTCGAGCTTGAACCAGATGTCCTGGTCGTCCGGGTCGATCTCGTGGGCCAGCTCCAGCAGTCGCATGGCCTCCTCGTCGTGCTCGTCCGTGCTGAAGCGAGCCCGGCCCTGGAGCGCCCACGCGCGTGCGTGCAGCGGGTCGAGCTCGACCGCTTTCTTGGCGTACTTCAGCGCGATGCCGGGCATGTTCTGGAGCAACTTCAGCTCGGCGTAGCCGAAACAGGCGGCGGAACTCTTCGCGCCCTTGTCGATCGCGCGCTTGTAGTACAGCCGCGCCTTGGCACGCTGCCCGTACATGCTCATGATCCAGCCCGCCTCGACCCAGTTGACGTCGGCGCGACCGTCGAGGGACAGCTTCGTCTTGATGTAGTCGTACCACTCCTGCTCGAGCGCCTTCATGTCCTTCACGCGGACGTATCTCTTGAACGCCTCCACGACCTCGGTCGGGGGAAGCTGGCGGATCGTCGCGAAGCGCGCCACGGTCTTGAGACGGCTGTCGCGGCCGATCGCCATGAAGAAGCGCTTGAAGCCCTTGGAGTACTTGGGGGTGTGCAGGAGGAAATGGCAAAGCGACCACGCCCACGAGTAGCCGACGGCGCCCATGCCCTGCGTCTTCAGCAGGTCCATCAGCTTGACCCACTTGTCGTCGCCGATCTGGGCGTGGAGGACCGCGAGGCGTCCGGCCTGCAGTCGTCCCAGTTTCATCGTCTTCGTCGCCGGGTTCCACTCACTCGCGCCGAAGTATTCCGCCATGCCCTCGCCGATCCACCACGGGTACCACCGGTTCCGGTTGATCATGTGGGCCAGCATGTGGTTGCCCTCGTGAAACATGACGTCGATGGTGTACGCCTTGTTGTTGCGATCGAAGTAGAAATGCAGATCGCGCTCGGTGGGCATGTAGTAGCCGATCACGCCCCGCGGCGCGCCACTCACCTGCTCGAAGTACTCGCGGTTGTGGTAGATGTTGATCGTGACCGTGCCGAACTTCGGGCTCGGCTTGAAGCGCCAATACTTCGTGAAGTACGTGTAGTACGCCTCGAACAGGTCCTTGAACTCCAAAAAGACCGCATCCGGCAGCGTGTGCTTGAACACGAAGCGCTTCGTCTTGACCTCGGCGTGGTTGCGCCAGAACCGCCGGGCCTTCATCTGCTCCATGCGTTTTTCGCGAGCCGCGAACGCCTTTTTGCGTTCACGCTCCGCGACAGGAATGCGCACCCAGCGGCCCTTCCACCGGGCAAGCCCCTTGGCGAACCTGACTTTCTCTTCCGGCGTCACCGGCACGTACGTACCGGACTTGCCCTTGAAAAAGCCATCGACCAGCGCACTCGGCACCGTGATCGCGCCGTGCTTGAACTTGACGACGTAGCCGTCCGCGGTCACCTCAATCGGTTTGCCTTCAAAGAAGCGACCGTCCTTCAGCGCAAGCGTGTCGGCCCGCGCGCGAGGCCCGGCCGCCGCCAGCACGAGCGCCACGACGACACCGGTGAGAAGAGTCGGTGTAAGGCGCAAGCCGCAGGCGAGCGACCTGGCGCAGCCGCAGCCGGCCAAAGCCAGGCGACCCTTCAAACAACGCCTAGCCCGCATGCCGGCGCCAGGCCCGATCGAGCCTCTCCCAGTCCTTGTCGGTAAGTGCGCCGAAGGTCGAGGCGAACGAGTTCTTGCGAATCGCATCGGATCGCTCCTTTAATGCCTTCCGAAAGGCCTCCCAGCCGGCGTCTTCATCTCCCTCGCCGGTCTCTTCTTCGCTCTCTTCCTCCGCCGTCATGCCCTTGTCCACGGCCCGACCGATGGCAGCCTTGTTGGCCGCCGCGCGCTTCTTCTTGTACTCGGCTTCCGCGTCCTCGATCGCCTTGATCATGTTCTTCATGTAGCGCGGTATCACGTCCTTGATCTTGCCGCGATTGCCCTTGGTAAGCATGAACGAGATCACGGAGCCGCACTGCATCGAGTAGGTCTGCACTTTGTCGCCCCCCTCGAACAGTTGCCGGATCGGAACCGCCTTGTCGGCCTTGATGATTTGCTTGATCTGGTCCCTGTCCCAGTCGTCGGGCTTGATCTTGACGTGCTTGCCCTTCACGCGCGCGAACCGCATGTGCTGTTCGAGCCCGTTTTCGAACCACCACGGGAGGTTGTCACTCAGCAGGCGGTTCTTGAACGACAGCCACTGGCCGGTCACGCCGTCGCTGACCGTTTCCATGGCCCAGCTCTTGCGACCGCTCTTCTTGGCCTCCTCGGTCACGTAGACCTGACGGACGCCGCTCCACGACGTTCCCTGCGCGTACGCATTGAGCTCGCCGTTCGTCTTGAAGACGCGCAGCATGCCCGGCGGGACGTAGTCGCTCCCCACCTGCCCAAAGGTCTTGTCGAGGTAGCCGCGAATCGCCTCGGCGTGGTTCACGACCTCCTTGGCAAACTTCCGCGAGCTGTTGGCCAGACACACGTAGTGCTTGCTGCGGACCACGAACCAGTCGTCCGGAAGCGCCTTGATTTCGATGTCGAGCGACTTCTCGAACTCGCCTTGGCGCCGGCTCGCGCGCTGCGCCGGTGTCAGCTTCTTCTCGTCGTCGTCCGTGACGCTGATCGAGTTACCCGTCGTCGCCTCGGTGCCGGGCAGCGCTCCCTTGCGCGGGATGCGCTTGAACGACTTCAGGCAGGCGCGAAACGCGGCCCGGTGCTTCTTGTGGTAGTCGTCGAGAATCTTGAACTGGATCGCGAAGTCCGCGTCCTTGAAGTGATAGACCCAAGCGGTAACGCGATACGGAGCGCCCACCATCTTGTCGACGAGGATCTCGTACTTCGTGACCTTGACGCCCTTGACCTCGTCCTTCTCTTCCTTGGTGAAGTGGTATCCGCCCCCGAGGAAGTGCTTGTTCTCGGTCAGCAGGTGCTTGTAACCCCGGTAGGGATTCCGGATCGTGACCTCGGTCGTCTCGCCCTTCTTCTCGACCTTGGCTCCGCGCGCGAGCCCATGGGGAAACCCCATGACCCACATCTCCGGATAGCCGGACTCGTAGAACTTGCTGCGCTTGGACTCGAGCCGTTGCGGACCGAGGTGTTTGGATGCAATCCACACCTCACTCGATTGAAGTGCCGCAGACTTCCAGTCCGCAAGGGACCTGACCTTGTAGCCCCACTTCTTGTTCTTGTAGTAGCCGCCCGCGCTCTGGCCATACGAAACCGCCGCCAGCAACAGTACCGCCAAACCTCGCCGCATCATCGCGTCCTCCCTTCCGTTCTCATGCCGAGGGTCCGCACCCACGCCACGGGCACGATCCGGACGCGATTATAGGCGTTGCTGGCACACGCGTGGGGACGGAATGTCAATGTCCTGACAAATCCGGATGAGAAAGCGAACGGACGGCGACGTTCGCAACCCGGGCATCGCCGTCCGTCTGCTTTTCTTGCTGCTTGTTGCGTTACTTTTGGAAGACGATATACGCCTCGACGCGGTGATCCGCCCATTTCTTGGTCGTGAATTCGTCCGGGGCGTACGAGAGTTGCAGAGTACCGCCCGGTTTGCCGAGGTCTGTCACGTCGATCGTCCACGGCTCGACGGCGCTGCCCGGGCACCATCCGGCGCGGTCGAACTTCCAGGTGCCGAACTGCGGGCGGTGCGGGTTCAGGTAGCAGTCGGTCTTCCAGAGCAGGTTGGGGAACGCCTTGCCGTTTGCGGTCAGCGTGCGGCTCAGCTCCGTGAATTCCATCACGCCGTGACCCGTGACGGTGATGCGGACGAGCGCGCGTTTCGTGCCTTCCGGCACCTTGATCTCGCGCGGCGCGAAGAACTTCGCGACGTGGCCGGGCTGATTGAACTTCGCGCGGCCGTTCCAGAGCGGCACGATCCTCATCGTCTGTGGGCGGCGCTCGACATCGTCGGGGCGCCGGTAGTACGTCAACGTCGCATCGACGAGAAACCCGCGGCCGACGTTGGTACCGACGTGCACGCCGAGCTTGCGCTTGCCGCGCAGCAGGGCGGCGAAGTCCGTGACGTCGATGTCGTAGCGGTAGTCGGTGTCAAACAGCATGAAGGGCGTGATGAGGCGCGCCAGTTCGTGTCGTGTCCCCTCGTCGTCCCACACGTACGCCGCCGCGCCGCGGTCCCAGTAGTCGCGCGCCATCGGGCCGCCGTACGTGACGGAAAGGATCACTCGTTCCATCGCCGCACCCTTGGGTAACAGCTCGACCTCGCGCGCGTGCGTCGCGGCGGCGCCGGGGCGGATCCACGCCTTGCGCAGCGCGGGCACGATGATCGGCGGCGGGGTCGGCGCAGCCTTCGGGCCGAAACCGACGCGGACATCGTCGAGAAACATCTCGCCGGCGCCGTGCGCACCGAACGCCGCGCGGCACTCGTAGGGCAGCACATGCGGGATGAATCGTCGCTCAAGCACCGCGGTGTCGCCGACGTGGACCCCGACCTCCGCGCCGCCGGTGACGAACTCCACCGTCACGCGACACTTCTTCGGCTTGCCGTCGGCCAGCTCCGGCGTGCACGCCACGTTCGCGATCTCCCGGCCGTCCCAGTGCACGCTGACTTCCCGCTCGGGTCGCCCGTAGAAGTTTCCGTTTTCGTTGAACCAGTCCTCGTCCTTCGGATTGCGCACGTCAAACGCCACGGCCAGGGAGTCGCGCAGGTTCGGCTCGGCCCAGTCGGGAGTCGCCAGCTTGCCCGCCGGGGTCTTGCGCGTCGGCTGCGGATCCCAGGCGGCACCCTTGTCGTCAAACCGGCCGGTATGCAGCAGCAGGAAGCAAAAGCCCTCGTTCTGGCCGCTGAGAGTGACCGTGAACGACGCTTCGACGGTGCGCCGCGGCGACTCCGCGGTCCGCGCAAATCCCAGGGACGTCTTGTGCCAGGAGCGGCCGAAGAGCATCTGGGCCCGGCCATCCTTGAGCGGCTGCTTCTTTTCGACCTTGCCGCGACGCCGAAACACGGACGGTGATCCGGCATCGACCACCGCGAAGTCCTGAACGGTGTCCTCGCCGGCCATCGCGGCGGCGGCCAGAACGGACATGATCAGCAGGCTCGTAATCCTCGGGACATCGTGCATCCCGCCAGAACTATGAAAAAACCCGCCCTTGCGGGCGGGTTTTTTCGGGATTTTCAGAAACGGCCGCCGCCACCGATGGGACGGGCGCCCCGCAAAGGGCGCTTGCGTTTTCGGGATAGGGAAATGCGCTTGGTTCTCGGACGACGGCGGCCTGTGATCTATAGGAGTGCGACCGGAGGCCGATGGATACGTTCAAACGGCTTCCGGGTTACAAGAAACCCTGCCGGGCCTCTAGCCTTCTTCCTTCTTCGTAAAGTCGATGGTCAGCGCCAGCGTGACGATGATGTCGTTGTCCTCGACGCCCGCGGGCGCGTCGGAGTCGTAGCGGTCGATGATGCTGAACGCGAGGTTGATGCGGTCGCTGACCGGAGTGGTGAACGTGTTGACCCACTCGGCGCGGAACTCGCCGCCCTCGCTCAGGTTGGGCCAAAACGTCAGGGTCGACTCGTACTTGAGCTGGTCGGTGATCTGCCAGGTCCAGCGCAGGCGCAGGATCAGCTCCCCCGCCGTGTCGTCGGTGTCCGGATTGCGAAACTCCTCGTAGAGGATGCCGGCGCCGACCTCGCCCCACAGCTCGAACGTCTTGGTCTTCTTGAGCTGGCGTGCGTAGCCGACGCTGAGCTGGAGCCGCACGCTCAGGCGTTCCCGCTCATCGTGCTCGATGCGCAGCTCCTGGAAAATCGAGCTGATATCCGAGAGCTTCCTGTCGAGGCGTTCCGTGAAGATGTGCTCGTTGGCGCTTTCTACGTCCTGCGACTCCGAGTAGATGCTGCTCAGGCTCAGCATCAGCTTCCAGACGTCCCAGGCCGTCTGTGCGGTCACGCCCGCGGTCGCCGTGACGGTTTCGCTGTTGCCGTCGGTGACCGTGACGCCGAGGGTTCCGACGATCTTCCACGGACCGCCGGGCGCGCCTGCATCGGCCGCCTTGACCGGCAGCTTGCCGCCGACGTCCTTCAGATAGCCATCGACCTCATGGGCCAGTTCCCCGGCACGGGCGGCTACAACCGCCAGCGCGAGGACGAGTGTTGTGCGAATGAACATATCGTGATTCCTTTTTCTCGTGCCTACGAGACCTAGGGCCTACGAGACTTGGTGCATGTGAACGTCTTGCTGCGGGTACGGGATGTTGAGACCCGCCTCGTCGAACTTGATCTTGACCTGCTCGTGGACGTCGGAGTACACGCCCCAGTAGTCCGCGCCTTTCACCCAGGGGCGAACGTTGAAGTTGACGCTGGAGTCGGCCAATGCGGCCATCGCCACAACGGGTACGGGCTCGTCCAAAACCTTCGGGTGGTCCTTCAGGATCTGCATCAGGAGATCCTTGGCCTTGAGGATGTCGTCGTCATAGCCACAGCCCATGACCATGTCCACGCGGCGCGTGGCGTTGGCGGAGTAGTTGACGATGTTGCCGCCGGTCATGTTCGAGTTCGGCACGATGATGCGCTTGTTGTCGCCCGTCTTCATGATGGTCGAAAAGATCAGAATCTGCTCGACCACGCCGGTCGCGCCGCCGGCCTCGACAAAGTCGCCGAGCTTGAACGGCTTGAACAAAATGATCATCACGCCGGCCGCGAAGTTGGACAGTGTGCCCTGAAGCGCGAAGCCCACCGCGAGGCCACCGGCGGCGACCATGGCGGCAAACGAGTTCGTGTTGACACCGAGCTTGCCGAGTGCCGCAATCATCACGAACAGCATGATGATGGCGTACACGATGCTCGACGCGAACCCGATGAGTGCCGCATCGACCTTCGCGCGGCCCATCAGCTTGCGCACGATGCTGCGGATGATCTTCGCCACCCACTTGCCGATGACATAGATGATGACCGCACCGAGGAGCTTGGGCCCGAACTCGGTGAGAGCGAACATGCCAAATTCCTTGGCCTTGTCGAGAATGTGTTCCCAGTCCATGAGTCCTATCCCTCCCTGTGGAAGACGGTCGGATGACAAAAAAAGGGCCGCCGCCGATCAGGAGCGGATCGCAGGTTTAGCAACGACGGCGGCCAAAAACTCGAAGTGTCCGGCCAACAGAACAGGACACTCATGGTTCGTTTCGAACCGCGGAGGTGCCCCGTTCAGGCCGGCCAGGCCAGCATGTTCGTCCACGTCATCCGGTGCGAAGACGTTGGTGGGCGAGAACTCGCGCCGCAAGGGCACGAAACACCGCGGTGGGCGTCGCCGAAGAAGCGGAACACGCAAACAGCTAGAGGTGGAAGATCGAGGGTGATGGCAGCGACGCCAGCTCAAAACGATATCAACGCCGGCCATGATCGTCAAGCGCCGGCCGCGGCGGGACCGAGCACGACCCAAAACTCCGACGCGCCGATCGGCGACGCCCATCCGACGCGACCGTCGGGCAGTTGGAAGCTTCCAGCCTTGCCCGCAGCAAGCGCCCGACCGCCCGCGTCGAGCAACACCTCCGCCAACTCGGCAGGCAGCGCATCGCGCACATGCGGCGGCGCGTCCGAGGGAGCACCGGGCTTGACGCCCTCGAGAATCGCACCGTCGGCCCGGATGCGATAGGCCGCGCCGGGAATCGCGGCGAGGAGCGCGGCGCGCCGCAGGCGCTCGACGCCGACCGTTTGCTCCATCTGTTCAGCCGTGTCCGACTCGAGCTTGCGTTCGCGCGCCTTCTGCAAGACCCCCTTGATGCGTTCGTAGTCGCTGCGCACATGCTCGATCAAGAGCAGGGGCGCCCCGTCGAGCACCACCGCGGAAGCCTGCAGCGGGACCTCCTTGCCGGCGAGTTCTTCGGTCCACTCGCCGGAACGGATCCGACCGTGCGCACTGGACGCCCAGAAGTTTTCCGCCGTCGGAAGAAAACTCTCCAGAAACGGAAACCGCTCATTGGCATCGACGACTCGCGACTGCGCGCCCTCGGGAAACAAGCGGACAAACCACAGCGGCGGCGTGCCTTCCATCCGAAAGCCACACACGGCATCTGTACGACTCAAGACGAGGATGCCCAGGGTTGCGACAAGATCGGCCAGATTGGATTCGTTCACGGCGCAACCTCCAGCATGGCGCGCGTCAGTTCGACAAATGCCTCTTCGACACCCTCACCCGTCTTCGCACTCGTGCGCAGGATCTTCCACTTACGCCGCCGCGCTTCCTCGAGATCGTCGGCCTCGATCGCCCACGAGTCGGCGAGGTCCGCCTTGTTCAAGAGGAACACGAACGGCCGCCCACCCGCGTTGCGTTCAATGATCGACTGAAGCGAATAGGCGCGATCGATCGACTCGCGCCGCGTCCCGTCCGCGACGAGCAGGTAGCCGCTCATGCCGCGCAGGTACGAAAGGCGCACGTTCTGAAACGCGTCCTCACCGTGAATGTCCCACAGCATGAGACGCACGTCACAACCGTCGATCGCGACGTCCTTGCGGTCGATCTTGACGCCGACCGTCGTGTGATACCGCTCGTCGAACATCGAGTGAACATACCGGCGCACGAGGCTGGTCTTGCCAACCGCGAACGCCCCGAGCATGCAGATCTTTCTTTGGTTCATTCGACGACGAGACGGCAGGATAGCCTCTCGACCTCCCCGGTGGCCACCGAGATCGGAATGTCGAAGCCTTTCATCTTGTCCATGAGCGACGCGGCCCCCGGTCCGCTGAACTCGACGCGCACCGAAAGCTCCAACTCCAAGGCAAGTTCTTGCGCCCGTCGAAGATCGCGTTCCAGCGTGGCGATCACCATTCCACCGCTCTCGAAGCGCTCGCGAAGCGCGGAGAACTCCCGGGTCTCCAGATCAACAAGCGCCGAGTCGTCGTAGGAAGCGACGCCGGGCAAGAAAGGTGCGCGTTGCCGAGCAGCCGACACCCATGCATGAGGCGCCTGGCCCCGGACACGGAGCACGCCCTCCTGCAGGGTAAAGCGTACGGACGGCGATGTTCCCAGCCGGCGACGGACGCGGCGCAGTACGATCACTCGTTCGACCGAGTGGTACGCGCGCCATTCGGCGACGAACTCGTCCTCGTCCAGGTCATCGAGAAACTTCCGCGGGTCGTCGGCCAGCGGATCGCGAAGCCCTGTGACGAAAAAACGTCCGTCGCGCTCGCCAACACGCGTCACGACAATGCCGGGCTGCTCGCCCAGTGTTTCAACATAGCGACGCCAGCGCCCCCGCTCGGCAAGCGACTCCAGGTACAGAAAACCGAGATACAGCGTCCCGGCCAGCAAGGCCAAAAACGCCAACGTGGGGATCACGGAGTGACGGCGCGCGTGCCGTTCGTGGCGCTCCTGTTGCAGGCACGTCTCCAGCGCGGGCTTGCACGTCTCGAACGGCGCCGCATCGCCGTCGTACGCTTCCAGATCCTCTTGCCGGGAGCGCTCGATTCCGGCGAGCGCGTCCTGCATCGTCTCGCGCAACGCCTGCGGCGCCTCGCCACGGATCACCGCGGCCAGCACCGCGTGCTGTCCCTGTTCGATCCAGACGGAGAAGTCGCCGACACGCATTTCCTGAACGGAATCGCCCTCGCCGGCCTGAAACGAATCGCGCACGAAGTCCTGGATCGCGGTCAGCATCGCCGAGACCAGATCGGCGTCGCGCGCCACCACATCGTCCGCGGTGATGTGCGCAAGCAACAGGCCATTGTCACGATGGATCAGGAACACCTGCTCGACCTTGTAGCGCAGGGTCTTGAGCATCACGACTTCGGCAAACAAACGGCCGGTGCGCCGCGCCTCGAGGCGCCAAAGCAGTGCCCGCGGCGAGAGGCTGTGCTCTAGCGCCTGGTTGAACTGCTGCACCAGGGCGCGCAGTGCCTGCGCGATCGACTTGCGGATCGCGGGCCCGATAATGGGCGAGATCGCATCGACAACCGGCTGTGGATCCCTCTTGACGGCGGTTTCCAGCGCGCTCGCCACGGGCTTTTCGAGCGCCCGTCCAAGCGCGTCGTCCCGCTCGGCTCGCAGTACAACCGCCTCGGGAAGAACATCGCTGACATCACGCGCCCGTTGTCGCCGACTCGCAATCCGCGCCTCGACCCGCTCGATCCGCGCGCGCTCACCGCCTCCGGCATCCAGCAGCCGCCGAAGTTCATCCAGATCCGCCCCGTCCGTCCTCGCGCCGGAAGGCGCGTCAGCGGACCCCGACCCCGACCCCGACCCCGAACCCGAACCCGAACCCGAACCCGAACCCGAACCCGAACCGGACCCCGAACCCGACGCAGCCCCCTCGGTCCCCCCAAACGAACCGCCGGACTTCTCGTCCGGCTCCGCATCATCGCGGCGCGGCGTCAACGCTTTTTCTTTCCGTCGTCCGCCAACTCGCCCGCGAGCCCCCGGAAGAGATTCGCCAGCGCCGCCCGATCCGTCTTCTCGTGTCTCAACTCGGCCACGGCACGGTCGAGTGCTGCGGTCGCCTCGCTGTGATTCGCGCGCATTTCTTCGCCGAGGGCCTTGCCCTGCGCGTGCAGCTCCTCTTGTAGCGTCCGTTCCGCGTCCGAAAGCTGCTCCCCGATCTTCGCCACGTTGTCCTTCAGCGAACCCGCGAGCTTGTCGACCGAGGCGCCCCGTTCCTTGTGCTCCTTGTCGATACGCTCACCGAGCCGTTGGACCTCGGCCTTCAAGTCTGCCTGCATGGCCTCCAGCGCCTTTCGCAACCGCTTCTCAACGCCCGCCAACTCGGCGTCATGCCGCTGGACCTGGGCACCGAACAGGAGGTCGCGGATCTTTTCGAGATTGGAAGCACCGGAAAGGATCTCGGGCGGGAGCGCATCTCCCGCCGGGGTCTTCTTGTCGTTCTTCGCCATCCCCCCAAGTGTGCCAGACAGGGCGACTAACACGCCACCCCGACTCTGACCCGCAAGGACCCAAAATCCGCTCCGAGATCGCCGTATCGCTGATTTCGGATCCGTGTTTGCAACGGTGATGGGCTCAGGAGGTGCCCGATGAGACTCGCCACCCTCTTCGTTCTTGCTGCTGCCGCCCTTGCCGGGCCGCCGCCGATGGTCGTCGCCGAGACCACCGCGCAGATCAAGCGGAACCTCAAACGCGGGGACTTTGTCGCCGTCCGCGCGGCCTACGGGCGAGCATTCAACATCCGCGAACGCTACGACGATCGACGCTTGGCGCCCGTGATCCGCGCCATCGGCGGCGGGGTCCGTCACAAGGACCCGGCCATCGCCCTGTTGTCGGTCGAAGCCTTGGAACGCATGCGCGCCGACGATTCAACGCGCTACTTCCTGCACCTGCTGAAAGTGGCGAAAACGCTGAAAGAGGACCAGCGACCCCTCCATCTGGCAGCAATCCGCGCGGCGGGCGTCATCCACGGTCCCCGTTCGGGACCGCACCTGTCGCGTCTGTTGCACCACGAGGACCGGCAGGTCGCCGTGGCAGCCGCGAATGCGCTGTCGGGCTACCGGCTGATCGATGCCAAGCTGAAGCGGGCGTTGGTGCGCCGGCTGGCGCTCGACCTGTCTCGGCTCGAAAAGCGCAAGCCACGCGCGACCCTGGACAGGGAGCGCGTCGCCGCCGTCACGAGCACGCTCGTCGCGACTCTGGTGAAGTTGACCGGAGACGAAACCATCGCTACGTCGGCCGATGTCCGCATCTGGATCCGCAAGGAGAAGGAGAAAATCGCCGCGCAGAATTCCGCGTTTTCGCGCTGACCGACCTGCCGGGCTCGGCGCCGCCGTCAAGGCTGGCCGGAATCTTCGCGAAAAAGAACGGCCCAGGCGTCGCCGCCCAGGGTCGGTGCCGCGTAGCCGGTCCAGCCCTGGACGGCGATGCTCTTTGCCTTTCCCGTCACCGCCGCTTCGGACGTCAGGCGCACCACCTCCGCTTCCGATGTGCCCAGCGCGCCCGCTGGATGGCAGGCCAGCACGACGCCCGCGCCATCGACCTGCAGCGCCACCCCGCACCCCGCGACGGCCTGGATCAGCGCGCGATGCTGCGCCTCGGCCCCCGCGGCACGCGCGCGCGCCGACGCATCCAGACTGTGCTCGAGAAGTTGACCCCGAACTTGCTGGAGCGTCTCCGCGCTCCGCTCGAATGAACCGGTCACGCACTCGACGACCAGCACGTGTTCCTTGCCCGATACGAGCGCGCGCGCTTGTAACGGCCGTTCGTTCTCGACCCACGGGTCCGAGCGCAGGCTGCCGCCTCCTTTTCGCCCCGCCCCCGAGCCCCCTTCTTCACCTCGGTCCCCGTGGTCCCAGTGCTCCTCCGCGTCGGGCAGGAAAGAGGCGAGAAACGCAAAGCACTCCAAGACATCCAGGACATCGCCGTCCGTACGCTTTTGCTCCGGAAACATCCGCCGATACCACGCGGGCGTCTCCCCCACGAGCACGAGCCGTTCCTTCTTGCGCCGCAACACCAAGAGTCCGGAGTCGGCGGCGATCGCGTCCCAGGGAAAACGCGCCATCACGAAACCATGCGGCGCGCGAGATCGGCAAACGCCTCCTCGACGTTCGCACCCGTCTTCGCGCTCGTCTTGAGCACGGTCCATCCGAGGTTGATCGCCGGCTTGATGTGCTCGTCGGTGAGCGCCCACTCGTCCTCGAGATCCGCCTTGTTGAGCAGGAGCGTGAACGGCACGTCGCCCGCGGTCTGCTGCGCGCGCTGATGCAATTCGAACACGATTCGCATCGTCTCGGGCCGCGTCCCATCTGCGACAAGAAGAAAGCCGTGCGTCCCGCGCAGGTAGGAGAGCCGCACCTTCTGAAAGTCATCCTCGCCGTAGATGTCCCAGAGCATCAGCCCTACCGTGCTTCCGTCGACCTCGACCTCTTTCTTGTCGATCGCCACGCCCACGGTGGTTTGGTACTTGTCCTCGAAGATGCTGTGGACAAAGCGCTTGACGAGGCTCGTCTTGCCCACGGCATAGGAGCCCAGCATGCAGATCTTTTTTTGGAGCACGGGGGACAGTGTACTGGTTTTGGAGGGGGCGCGGGGGTAACGCCCAGCCGTGCGCCACAACCCCCGTTCCTCGATTCTGCGCTTCTGCGTTTTCGCGGTTGACTCAGACCAGCCTCCCCATCATCCAAGCCCGGCGATGGGCCAGATCACGTCGCGCACGAACGGCGGGTGGAACACGAGCGGAACCGGGATCAGGACGCACGCAGCGGTCCACGCGCGGGAGGCGATCTTGAAGCGCCGCTCGATCAGCACCAGCAGACCGTGGAGGCAAAAGTACAGCGTCGGCAGGCCGAAGCACGCGCGCACGGGAAGGCTCAGGACAACCTCGTGGAGCACGGCGGAGAACGCGAAGCCGGCCAGCGTCGCCACGCCGCCGGGATAGCGGCGCAGGCGGCGATACACCGTGTCCTGCACCATCTCCGTAAAGGGTACGTTCCAGCGCCGCGACCAGAATTCGGCGAGCGTCGCGGACCGGTGCGGCGCTCGGAACGGCTCGCGACAGTCGAAGCCGAGCCCGCGACACAGTGCCGTCGCAACGCGAAAAAGACCGAAGTGCAGCACGAACGAGAGACCGACCAACAACGGCAGCGTTGCGAGCCACGGCCGCAAACGCAAGACGAAAGCCACGCCGATCAAGAGCGTACCGACGGCGATGTACGCCAACCCGCGCAGCGCATCGCGTCCGGCACCCGGGCGTTGCGCGCGACGTGCGAAAGGCCGCTGTCGCATCCCCGGCCAAAGAAGCGCGAACGCGAGCCACGGCAACATGGGCAGCCGCTCGCCGCGTGACGCCGCCTCGGCCGTAACCACCGCCTTCATCCAGAGGAAGGTCGCGAGCACCAGCACGAGCATCCGCGTGCCCCCGCTCTCGCCCCGGCACACGACATGGAACGTCCCGATCGCGACCGGACCCGCCACCCACGCAAGCGCGCGACCACCGCGGCGCATCAGCAGGCCGAGCACGAGCAAAAGCGTGAGGACACCGCCGGAGAGCCAGAGCATATCGGGCGCCGGAACCCGGTAGCCGCTCACGAAAGGTTCGACCAGCAGCAGGCGCCGAAGACAACGGCCAGGAAACCGAAGATCAGGGCGAAGCCATAGTGGGCCACGACAGTGTATCGCCGTCCGTTTGCCTTGGTCCGGCATCAAGCGGTGCCGTTGACAGCGCGGGACGGATTGCCCACAATGGGCAGTCAGGGAGGTTGCGATGCGCACTGTGCATTGGTCATGTCTTGTGGGCTTGCTTGCGGCCCTTGCGGGTCTCTCCGGCACGGCCTACGCGCAGGACGGGAGCCCCCAGACCTTCACCATCGTCGATGGACCGGGGCGCGGCACAGTCGTCGTCGCCCGCGATGGCATCGTCACGAATAGCGGCGACCAACCGACGTCCGGCTCCATCTCCGGGGGCGAGAGCGGTTGTCCCGAGCGCGCGTTCAATCTCGATGGACGCACGTTCGTCACCGATGACCATTTCCACGGGGTGCTCAACGGCGTGAACGACCCCAACCCGAACGGCTGCGGACACGGGCGCGCCGTACTCGGCGACTTCGGCGCACTCCTCAATCCAGGCGGCGGGAACGGCGGCGGCAACGGCGGAGGGGCGAACGGAGGCCAGCAGGGCGGCAACAACGGCGCGGATCAGGCGAATCGAAACCTGCGCCTAAACGACAAGGGCAAGGACGCCGGTGCGGGTGCGGATGGCGGCCCGGCGGTCTCGCTGGACGACGCCGTGAACCGTTCCGACGCGCAGCAATCGGTCCGCGGAACGCCGAACGTCATTCCGGGCGTGAGCGCCGGTCTCGCCGCACTGTACTACCGCCTCTTCGGGGGGCCCGCCGACAAGACGTCCGAGGAGCAAAGAGACGAGCGGCTCAACACGATCCTCGACAAGTACGAGGGCACGGGCAACATCGTCGGTACCGCCGAGGCGTTCTACGAATTCGACCAGTGGCACCGAGACGAGTTCGGGGATCCCTACTTCGCCTGGAGTCTCGAGAACCACGAGCAGGGCGTGATCAAGGCCAAGACACCGGACGACATGAATCGTGTTCGCGTGATGTGCTGCTACGAATTTGTTCACTACTGCGCCTGGGTCGCGGGCGATCGAACGTCCCTTTCCGTCGCGGGCGGGCAGATCCCGCGGTGGAAGTTCAACGAGACCCGCATGCTCGAGAACCTGGATGACGTCTCGGGCGACACGTCGGAGGCGGGCCGCGGCAAGATCGTCATCGGTGTCCACGACGACCCCGACATGAACAACCAGGGAGGCTTTTGTCACATCGGGATCGCGGTGGGCGACAACAGGATCCTGAGCCTCTCCTCGAACGGGCTCGAGTTCGAGGAGATCACCGGCGATGACGACACGTGCTTTCCCCAGGAGCAGTACACGACGATCAAGCAGGGTGACTACCGGTACGGCGCCCAGAACGCCGCGCCGACATCACCAACCCCGGACGACAAGTAGCATGGATCAGGGAACTCCTCGCCGCCCCCGGGCCCTCTTTTTGAGGCCTCGTGTGACACGGAGCGCCTCGATCGCATTGCTCGCGACCCTTGTCCTTCCCTCGCTCTCGCAGGCGTCGGAAGAGTCCGACCGGCTGATGAAGGAGGGCCGCGCTCACCTGACCGCGCAGCGTTTCGAACCGGCGCTCAAAAGCTTCGACGAGGCGATTCGTGCGGAGCCCGCCGCCAAGGATGCGCACTTCATGCGCGCGATGGCGCTCAACCGGCTGGGCCGCTTCAAGGAGGCGCACAAGACGCTGCGCTACTGCATGCACCTGCGCGTCCTCCACCAGGAGCTGTACTTCGAGCTGGGCTGGACCTACCTCGGAATCGACGACTACGACCGGGCCATCCGCAACCTCGAGATCTACGAGCGCCGGCTCCCGGGCCGCGGGCAGACCAGCGAATTCCTCGGACGAGCCCATTTCCACAAGGGCAACCTGGACCGCGCGCGGGAACTTCTTGCGCAGGCGATCCGGCGCGACGCGAACCTGCGCCCCACGGTCGAGTACTACCTCGCCCGGATCGACGAGAAGCAGGGCCGCCCGAAAGAGGCGCGCGACCGGCTGCGCCTCGTCGTCGAGCAGTACCTCGATTCCCCGTTTGCGCGCGAACTCGCGCGTCGCATCGGAGGCACACGCGCCAAGCCATGGCAACTCGTCGTGTCCGCCGGCATCGGCTACGACTCCAACGTCATCGCCCTCGGCGAGGGCCAGCCGCTCCCGATCAACATCTCCAGCAAGGACTCGGCCCAGTTCTCGTTCGGCGCCGATTTCAGCTACCGCTGGACCCTGGACAGCGAATCCAGCGTCGATGCCGGCTACAGCCTGGCGGGCGTCGCGTACGAGGGCGGCCTCTCGGAATTCTTCCAGATCGACCACTACCTGTACGGCCGCTACCGCCGCAAGATCACGGACGTGGTCACGGCGACGCTGCGCCTCGCGGACCAGTTCAGCCAGTTCGACGGGCGCGGATTCCGCAACCAGGTCACGCTGCGCCCGGCACTCGAGTGGCGCCAGGCAACGAACGCCCTTGCGGAATTCGCCTACACCGCGGGCTTCAACGCGTACCTGTTCGACGCCACCGTTCCGGCCCAGGATCGCGACGGGACAAGCCACACGCTGAGCCTGCTGCAACACGTCGCCTGCCGCAAAGGCGCGGTCCGCTTCCGGGCGGGATACTCCCACGAATTCAACAACGCCGACGGCGGCGACTACGACTTCGACTCCGGCGCGTTCGTCATCGGGACCAACATGCGCCTGCCCGCCGAACTCCGGCTCGACCTCTCGTTTCGCTACACGGCGTTCGACTACGACAATCCAAACTCCAACAACGGCTTCACCGCCGCCCGCGACGACGACCTGAGCCAGGTCTCGGTGTACCTCTCGCGAAGAGTCGACGCGAGGACCACGATCTATTTCCGGTTCGACTACACGAACAACTCGTCCAACATCGCCGTGTTCGACTACGACCGCGAGGTGTTCAGGTTCGGCGTCATCCTCCGCTTCTGACGCGCCGTCAGGGTCCACTGGCAGCACCCCGGAAGACAGCTGCACGACGGCGATTCATTTCGAACATCGCCGTCCGTTTGCTTCCCCGGGATCATCCGTTGCGCTGTTTCGGCGGTTTGGCGGGCTTCGGCTTCCTGCTCTTGGCCGGCTTGCGCAGGTACAGCCAGACCCAGCCGTGCATGTGTTCGTTGCCCATTTTCTGCGGTACGCGGTGGTCGTGGAAATCGCCGACCAGGAGATCCATGGCGCCGTCGCCGTTCCAGTCGACGACCCACGGCTTGGCCCGCATCGCGCACATCTCGTTGGTCCGACAGCGCTTCTCGACGAACCGTCCGCCCTTCCCGGGCAGCAGGACGACGCCTTGCGCCAGTCGCGGCACCTTGCGCGTGCCGACGTTCTTGAACAGGATCACGCTGCCGCGATCGTCGCCGACCAGCAGGTCGACATCGCCGTCTCCGTCCCAGTCCGCGGCGTGCGGTCCGGCGTCGCCGTGCGGTGTCTTGAGCGGCGCCCCGCCGGCTTCGAGCCGTTCCGGCCTGGCAAACTTCGCCTTTTTCCTGGTCCCGTTGTTGCGCAACAAAAACACCTCGCCGTGCCGGGCGCCCACGAGCAGATCGACATCGCCGTCCCCGTCCCAGTCGACGGCATGACAGGCGACATGCGGCTGTTGAAAGGCCGGCTGGCCGGTGAAGTTCACGAGATCCGTGCGCGCTCCGAACGCGACGCGTGTGGCCAGTCCGGACCAGACGTACACCCGGTTATCGAAGCCGCCGGAAAGCAATTCAACTCGCCCGTCACCATCGAGGTCCGCCAACTGCGGACCGGAGCCGACGCATCACCCGGTCGGTGCGCGCGCCTCCACGTCACCGCCCTTCAGGTTTGTGAAACCCAGAAAGCGCGGTGCCTTGTCGGTACCCCGATTTCGAAAATACCGGATGCGCGCGCCCCACCGCGTGGGGCCTTCCCAGAGGAACTGTCCGACGAGCAGGTCGCGCACGCCGTCCCCGTCGAGATCAGCCACGCACGGCGCCGCATGCCCGCCGGCAGCATCGATCGGCTTGCCCGCCGAAAGGATGCGCACGGGCGCAGCAAACTCCGTGCGATCAGCCTTGTCTTGCGCAAGCGCCGCCGTCACAAGCAACGCAAGGTGAGCCCCGAGCCATCGCATATGAGACGCAACGGACGACGCCTGGAACGGTTCGGAGATTTCTTCGCCTACTCCGGCGATCGAACGCGAACGCGACCATGCTCCACCGTGAGCAACGCACCACGCCCGAGTTCGCGGGCGTATCGTTCCAGCACTCGAACGCAGAGTTCGCCCTGCCGCGGCCCGGAGACGCCGACAAGCCGTACGATTCCCGAGTGCTCGACTCTTCGAACGACGGCCAGTTCTCCGAAGTCCTTGTCGAGGGTAACGACGGCTCGGCCCTCGGCGTGGGCCAGCCGAAGGATTTCCTCGTCACCGGGATCGCGCTCCCAGTCTGAAACCGACACGACATCGTGGCCAGCACTCCGAAGTACGCTCGCCGCTCCGCCCCAGACGCACGCGTCCAGGAGCACTCTCACGAATCCGGAGCCTCCGACTGAAGCAACTCGATCCGTTCGGACGCAACAAGACGACGTGCATACGCGATACACGCCAGCACATCCTCGCGCTCCAGCCACGCATAGCCCGTCAGGATCGTGTCGATGTCGTCGCCCGCTTCCAACATCGCCAAGACATGCTCCACCGCGAGCCGGTGCCCTCGGACGATCGGCTTTCCGCCGAAGACCTGGGGACTCGTCGTAATCCGTGCCAAGAGTTCATGGGTGGTCATCGGTTCGCAGTGTACCTGTTTTTGGTGTACCCGTTCCTACGCCCGAAAGACGTGGAGGCCACGGCCGGAGAGGCCCTCCTCGAGGTGTTCGTGGCGCAGATTCGCGGCCTTTGCGGCGGCGGCGAACTGTTCGACCCGAAACATGGCGAGTTCGTGGCGCTCGGTGAGGTAGCGCATGTCGCCCGGGGTGCCGACGAGGTAGTGCATCACCATCACGGTGCGATCCTCCTCGATGCACGAGTTGTTCATGCGGCAGATCTTCAGCTCGGGCTCATCGACCGTGGTCATCCATACGTGATCGCCGCGGTACTGTTCGGGCGTGAACCACGGTTCGACCAGCGCGACGCCGCCCGGCCGCAGATGTCGCGCGAAGCCGGCAACCGTCGCCCGCAGCCGTTCGTCGGTGCCGACGTATCCGATCGACGAGAACAGGCACAGGATGACGTCGAACGTCCCGTCGAGTTCGAGCGCCGCCATGTCCTGCTCGTGAAAGCGCAGCCCCGGGCTGGCTGCCTCCGCCATCTTCAGCATCTCCGCGTTGAGATCGACCCCCTCGATCTCGAAATCCTCGCGGAGAAACGGAAAGTGACCTCCTGTTCCACACGCGACGTCGAGCAACCGGTTGCCGTCCGACGTCTTGTACTGCGCAACGAACGCGCGCAGCTTTTCCGCTTCCCCTTTGTAGTCCTTCCACTGATAGATCTTGTCGTAGTACGGCGTCGATTCGGCAAACATGACTCCTGTGATACCGCGCACCGCGGACTGGGTTCGGCGGGCGCGAAGCCTGCGCCGGTGTTTTTGCGAAAGCCCTGAGTCCTTTTAAGGCGTTGCGGGAAGATAGGGGGTATGGCTGGCGAATCCCTGCCCGGTTCGGAGTCGCTACTCGCCCGTGCCGGCTTCCTGCGTGCTCTCGTACGAGACCTCGTGCGAGACGAGCACGAAGCAAACGACGTCGCGCAGGAGGTGTTTTTGGCGACGTGGAAACGGCGTCAAGCGGGCGGCGATACGCCCACCGCGTGGCTCGCCGCCGTCGCCCGCCGCATCGCCCGTCGTCTGTATCGCGACCGAACCCGCCGAACGCGGCGCGAAAAGATCGCCGCTCGCCGGGAGTGCGAGGAGTCCACGGCGGACACGGCATCCCGCTTTGAACTCCATCGCACGCTCGTCGATCATGTGCGCGCGCTACCCGAGGCGGTGCGCGGTGCGATCCTCTTGCGCTACTTCGACGGGCTCGCGCCGCGCGAGATTGCCCACCGGCTCGATGTCCCGGTCTCGACCGTCAAGACCCGGCTCCAGCGCGGCCTCGCGCGGCTCCGCCGGGATCTGGATCGAGGAACGGGGCGTGCGGCATGGTCCGCCATCGCCCTCGAACTCATCGCCAATACACCAACGGTTCCGTTCACGCTCGCCGCCGGAGGACTCATGACCAGTGCCGCCGCAAAGACCGCAGTCGTCGTACTCGTCATCGCAGCTGTCACCCTGTACGTGCAGCTCTCGCCCACACACAACACGACGCGATCCGACCGGGACGGTGTGGCGCCCCTCGAATCGGTAGCTACAAACCCGAACGGCCAGGACGGTTCGGCCGCGAATCCGGCCGACGCCTTGGTGCCCGAGCGCCTGCCGTCGCCCGTTGATCTCGACGCGTGCGACCGCGACCTCGACCTGCACGGCATCGTGGTGCGCAAGGACGGCAGTGCCGTGCCGGGTGCGCAGATCGAGGCGGTCTCGTTCCCCTGGCGGCGTGTGTGGACCGGATCACACAGTCGGCGCGATGTGTGCGTACCGATCGCCGGCACGCGCAGCGCACGCGACGGAACGTTTTCGATTCGGCTGGCTTGGGGCCAGGCTGTTTCGCTGCGCGTCTCCGCAACCGGCCTTGCGCCGCAGCGGCTCGTCCAGGTTACGGCGGGAGCGCGTGTCCACGTCGTACTGCGCCGCGGGGTCGGCCTCGCGCTGACGTTTCGGTACACCGACCGCGACCGCCCGGCCGCCGGTATCGCTGTCCGCGTACGCGAGGTGGCCGCCGTGGGAACGTACCCGTGGACGTTCGGTGAGGAGTATCGCGCCACGACCGACGCTCACGGTCGAGCCGTTTTCGGGGGACTTACGCCGCAAGGATCCGTCCTCGCACAGGCCATGATCGCGCCCCGCGCCTATCGCATCGGGCTCCCGGAGCACGGGACGCAAGAGTCGGCGTGCGACATCGTCGAGGGCCGCACGGTCGCCGGCCGCATAACCGACGCCGCCACGAACCGGCCGATCGGGGGCGCCCGCGTCCGACTCGTCCGGGCCGACGCCACTGGCACGATGACCGGTGCCGACGGGACATATCGCCTGCACCTGGGCGGCACCGGATGGGCGCCCGGTCTGGTGGCGGAGGCGCCTGGATACGCGGCACGTCACGAGGCGGTGGACGCCGGCGGAAGCATCGATTTCACACTCGTGCGAGGCGCAACGGTGCGCGGACGGCTCCTCGACCACCACGGGTGGCCCCTCGCGGACGCGCACATCGTCGTAGTCTCGGCCCCAGACATCACCCGCAGCACGGGATCCGGATCCAACGGAGTATTCACCATCGACGATCTGGTACCGGACGCATGGCACACGGTCGTTATCACGGGGCCGGGACTGCCGCGAACGCTTCTCGACTTTCGGCCGGGCGATCTCGGCGACGTGACGCTCGACGCGCCGGGAATCGTGCAAGGTCGCGTGCTGGACGCCACCGGCGCACCGGTGCCCGGCGCGGTTGTCACGCTCGAGGGCGAAGGCTATGCCCGAACGCTTCGGAACGCGCGACCGCGGGACGCGACGAGCATTCTCGGCACACGCGAGATTCGGATCACGGACGATCTCGGGCGCTTTCGGTTCACGGACCAGCCCGCGGGCATGCACACGCTACGCGCGACGCGTGCCAGGGCGACCGCGACGGCCGTGGCGCAGATCGACGAGCGTACCTCGCACGCTCGCGTTGACCTCCGTTTCACAGGCGGCGAGACAATCGTCCGTGTGCGAGACAAAGCGGGCATTCCGGTAGCAGGCGCCCGCACCTGGGTCACCCCTTGGGCCGGCGGCAAGCGCGCCCGAGGCGTGACGGACGAACGCGGCGAGTCGATCCTGCGCCTGGCCGGCAGGGCCAACATGGTCGGCGTGACGGCACGGGGGCGTGGATTCCTCGCCTCCGAGCCTGTCCACGTGCAGAAGGGACAACGCGTCTACGAATTCGTGCTGGAAAAGGGCAAGGCCGTCTCGGGTCGCATCGTGCTGGATGGTGCCCCGCTTGAAGGTCGGTGGTATCTCGACATCACCGCCGGTGACCGCCGGTTCGCCGTTCCGGTCACGAACGGCCGGTTCACGGTGCTTGTTCCGCCCGGTTCGCCCGCGAACCTGACGCTGCGCAACACCATGCGGGCTCCAAACCGAAAGAACCGGCAAAGCAGAACGATCCGGCGCCTCGTCACGGCGACCGCGCAAGGTGTCCGACCCGGAACGACAGGGCTGGTTCTCAAGGCCGAGCGGATCCCGGCCGACCAGACGCTACCCGTACGGGTGGTTTCACCCTCGGGTCAGCCCCTGGCCGGCATCCGCGTCGTCGCGGGCCCGGTCCCGCAGGGCCGGCCCGACGACGCCGAAACCGATGTCTCCGGCCGCGCCGCGTTTGAGGAAGTCGGAGCCCTGCCCACCGAGCTCACCGTGGCCCTGCAAGACGAGTGGATCGAGCAGCGACGATGGCTCGCCCCGATCGCGATCAAAGTCGTGCCTGCCGGCAAGCCCGTCGAGCTACGCCTGCGTGAAGCGAACGAACTGCACGGTGTCGCGAGGGGTTTCCCCGCCGGTAGCCGCGTCCTCCTGCTCGAGGCCGGTCGGAGATTGCACGGTACACGCGCGGACGCGACGGGAAGATTCACACTCCTGGCCCCGCGCGGAGGCAAGGGCCCCTACGAAGTACGCGTGGTGTGGTCCGACCAGGCAGGCATGTTCTGGAGCCAGAGTGCCAACGTCGTCGGTCCCGAGACACGACTCATCATCCAAAGGAAGTGAAAGCCTCCCGAAGCGGCGCGGCAGCCGCCGCGGGCGTTCGACTTCCGACGACGAGCGCGACGATGCCGAGTGCCCACCACATGAGGTCGAGCATACGGCGTGTCACCGCGAGCCGCCACGGCAAAGACATCGCCGTCCGTTTGCTTTGGTTCGAATCGGCCCGGAGCCTGGACCGCGAGCACGCGTATAACGGAGGTCATGCGCTTCCTCCCGCTCTTGCTGTGTTGTGCCTTGGCCTCCGCTGGGGAGTTCGACTTTGTTTCCTGGCCCATGGACGCCGCGGAGCTCAAGGTCGTGCTCGCGGAGTTGGATCAGGTTCTGCCTGCGGGGCGGCCTGTCGCCAAGGCGACGTTTGCGAAGCTGGAGACCGCTCTGCACACGGCGACGCCGTTGCTGCCGCTGCTCGACCACGATGTCGTGACCGTGGCGATGCCGGACGGGTCCAAGCTCGACGTCTACCTCGCGTTGCCGGAGGGATACGCCGGCGGCAAGAAGACGCCGCTGGTTCTGGCGTTTGGTGGCGGACCGATTCCGAAGGGCCCGCGCGGCGACCGGATGGCGCAACAGCAGGCGACGATGATGCGGTCGGTGTGGCGGGCGGCGGCGAACAGGGCCGGCTGGATCGTCGCGGCGGTGGACGACAACGTCAGCCGTGCCGACCCCGGCGTCCGCTACGAGGTCGTGCGGCCCTACCACCTCGACGCCGTGCTGCGCGCACTGCGCGGCAAGCTCAACATCGACGAGGATCACACGATCATGACGGGCATCTCGCTCGGCTCGAACTACGCCCTCGCGTGCGGCGCGGCGCAACCGCACCTGTTCGCGGGCGCGGTGCCGGTCGCGACCGAAGGCGAGGCGCGCGCACCCCTGCTGCGCAACCTGCGCAGTTACCCGCTGTACGCACTCGTGGGCGCGCGCGACCGAAACATCCGCGGCATCTCGGGGCCGCGCACGCTCGACGCGACGCTGAGAGCGCTCGGCTACGACCACGTTTACGAGGAGTTTGCCGCTCGAGGGCACGAGGGCTTTTCTGAACGCTACGGCAAGGTGCTCGCGTGGTTCGCGGATCGGCCCCGACGGTTCTGGGCGCGCGAAGTCGTCCGCGTCCCGCACCCGGGCATCCTCGCCCCGTCGCGCACCTTTCGCTGGATCACGTGCGACACCCGCCAGGGCGCGGTGCGCGCACGGATCACCAAAAACACGATCGACATCGACGCCGCGTCCCTCACGTCGCTCGACCTCCTGTTGTCCGACCGCCTCGTCGATCTCGATCAGCCCGTCGTCGTCCGCGTCAACGGACAGGTGCTGCACAAAAACAACATCGCCCGCGATCTGCGGCTGGCCGTGCGCCACGCCGCGACCACGCGCGACCGGAGCCAGGTTCCGGCGGCACGGCTGACGATCACGGTGCCCCGCGCGCTCGCGACCGGCAAAAAGGCGCGCGCGTTTGCCACCGCGATGCGCCAGGACATCGGCGGCGGGGCCAACGTGCCTCTCGCTCACTGGGAAACGTACGCGCTACGCCACCTGCGAGCGACGCGAAAGCGGTTGGGGCTCAAGGGCGAGTTGGTTGATGGGGGGGCGGCGCCCGGATTGCGGATCACGACGGTGGCTCCGGACTCCCCCGCCGCGGCCGCCGGCGTCGAGCCCGGCGACGTCGTGACCGCATTCGACGGCAACGGATTTTTTGCGGGCGACGATCCGCAGGCGCTGATGGACCTTTGGTGCCTGCGCGAGGAGTTCGCGGGCAAGGACGTCTCGCTGACAATTCGCAAGGGCGCCAAGACGACGCAGGTCGCTATCGTGCTCCGCGCCTCATCGAAGCCGTATCGATGAGCGCCCGCCGCACTCCCCCTTCCCCCCCGGCCCCTTCCCCCCGAATCCGGATCGGTGCCGTCAAAGCCGGTTGACTTCGGGACCGCTTTGGCCAAGAATTCGCGGACGTGAGTGATTCGCAGCGCAAGGCACTCGTCGCCATGCTCTTGGCCGCGTTCTTTGTCCAGACGTGGCTTGTGTATGCGGATCAGACCGGGCATGCCACCCCGCCGCTTTCGGCGCTGGCGAGTCGCGGGCAAGAGCTCTGGCACGATCACAACTGCCAGAGCTGCCATCAGGTTTTCGGGTTCGGTGGTTTTTTGGGGCCGGACCTGACCAATGCCACGCATTCGCTGACCGACGCGCGGCTCGACCTGATCCTGACCGAGGGCTCCGGGCTGATGCCCGCGTTTCATCTCGGCCAAAACGATCGCGCGGCGCTGGCGCAGTTTCTTGTCGAGGTGGACCGGACCGGCGTGGGGCAGCCGCGCATGCAGCCCGCGGTGCCGACGGCGGAGTTGCTCGACCACCTGGTCAAGACCGTGGCGGAGCGCGGTGGGACGCTGACGGACGTTGAGGCGACAGGGCTTTCGGTGATGCGCAAGGAGAAGTGTGTCGCCTGCCATCTGCCGAACCTTTCGAGTCCCCTGCGCGCGCCGGACCTGACGCTGGCGCTTGAAAAAAACGGACGCGACAAGGTGCTACGGGTGCTCGCGGAAGGCGTTCCGGGAACCTCCATGCCCCGGTTCGGGTTTTCCGCGGCGCATCGTGACGGCGTGGTCGCGATGCTCGGGTGGCTGGGCAAACACAAGGAGCAGGCGGCGCGCGTCTTCGAGGTGACCAAGCCGGACGGCGCGTCGATCTGGTCGATTCCCTGGTTCGAGTACGAATGAGCCTCAAGCTGACGCTGCGCCCCGATCGCAAGCTGTTTCAGAGCAGCGAACGCATCCTCCTCGTGATGATCGCGTGCGCGGTCGGATGCATTCTGCTGTCGCTGGCAATGGGCGCACTCGCGGCGCTCTACTACATGCCGGAAGTCGGCGCGGTCATGAAGCGGTCGGGCGTGTCGCTGGTGCAACTGCGCCCGCTGCACACGACGTTCGCGTCCGCCTGGATCTACCTCGGCGCGGTCACGTGCGTCTACGCCTACCTGTTCCAGGAGTACGGCGAGCCCGACGCGGGCGACAAGCGACGCTTCAAGATCCACATGGTGTTATGGGGACTTGCCGGGCTCGGCGTACTCGTGACACTGCCGCTCGGCATCACCTCGGGCCGCGAGTACCTCGGATTTCACCCGGTCTTCTCCGTAATGATCGCCGCCGGGTGGGTCTTGTTTGCGTATACCTTCCTGAAAAAAGTGGGAAGGGGGTTTTGGGGGAAACCCGTGTACGTCTACATGTGGACGACCGGGATCCTCTTGTTCCTGTACACCTTCGCCGAGGGGCACGCCTACCTGCTGGACAGCGTGCGCGGCCGGCCGGTCGTCGACCTCCAGGTGCAGTGGAAGAGCTGCGGCACGCTCGTCGCGGCGTTCAACCAGATGGTCTACGGCGGGCTGATCTATGTCGTCGAGCGCATGACCGGCGACAAGCGCACCGGACAATCGCGCAAGGCGTTCGCGCTGCTCGGACTC
Organism: Planctomycetota bacterium; assembly: GCA_021776735.1. Classification (GTDB taxonomy): domain Bacteria; phylum Planctomycetota; class PLA2; order PLA2; family PLA2; genus JAJFFH01. The sequence goes on from JAJFFH010000058.1 coordinate 134,870, forward strand.
GGGGTGCTCAACTCGTTCACGAACTACGCGCACCACACCTATCACCTGCCGCAAAGCCACCTCATCAAGTGGATCGCGTTCATCGTGAGCATGCTCGAGATCCTCATCCTCGTGGGTGTCTACCGCGACGTGTCAGCGCACCTCAAGAAGGCCCGGAGACCGGCACTCGATTTTCGCGTGGCGACGCGTTTCATCGAGCTGTCGAAGTGCTGGAACCTGTTCCTGCTCAGCCTCGCATTGCTGATTTCGGTGCCGCCGCTAAACGCGCTGATCCACGGCACGCACGTCGTCATGGCCCACGCGATGGGCTCGGAGCTGGCCATTGACAGCTACATCCTGTTCGCGGTCATAAGCTTCCTGCTCGTGCAGGTTTTTCCCAAGAGAGAGGTCAGCGAGCGCTACCTCGACAGCAAGAAGACGAGAAGGACGGTCGGCCTGCTCAACGCGAGCCTGGCCGGTCTCGTGGGCTGGCTGCTGATCGGCGGCCTCGTCACGGGCGTCACCCGCTATCGCGGAGTCCCCGCTCCGGGCTGGATGGACGCCTTTCCGTACGTGTTCGCCGCGCTGGGCCTCAGCTTCGCGTACTTCCTGCTACGCCTGGTCCTGAGCTGGATCCCACTGTGGGTAAGCCCGGAGCGCCACAAGCTGTGGCACCAACAGGCCGCCCCACGCGAGCAGACCGGGCAGCCGGTTCACGCCGACCCGATCACATAGCCCGCGCAGGCTACCTGCCGCCCGTGCCGGCGGCGGCGCCCGCGCCCGCGGCGCCGAGTAGGTAGTCGCCCTTGGGCGTGAAGCCGCCGGCTTCGCGACCCTTGCGGTATTCGTCCATCATGCTGCGGGCTTCCTTTTGGTAGCGGCCCGGGTTGGCGCCCTTCGCGAAAGCAGCGAAGCCGCGCACGCCCTCCTCGATGTCCGACATCTTGTCGGCACCTTCGCAGTGGTACGCGACGACCCTGTAGAACGAGCGCAGCGGCGGCACCCAGAGCGCCTTGACGTTCTTGAGCCTGGCGAGCAGCTCCTCGCGAATCATCTTCGCACTCTTGGGATCCCCGATCGACGCGAGGGTCCAGCAGAACACGCCACGCTTGACCATGTTCTGGTCGCTGCCGCGGCCGCCCGGCACGCCGACTTTCCTGACGATTTTCTCCACGCCACGCGCAACGCGCTTGTCGCCCTTGAAGTAGGCCAGACCGATCGCGGGACCATACGACGCGAACTCGGTCTTCGCACTCCCACATTTCTTGAGCAGAGTCGAACGGGCCGCCTTGTCCTTCACTCCGCAACGCCCAAGCGCGCGGTACATGTGGTTCGCGATCTCCTCGTCTTTTTCCTTGCCGGCGGCCTTGCGCAGCGCCGCGACAACGTTTTTCTCGGTGCACCCGATGTACTCGAGGCTGACCGCCGCGTTGGCGCGCACCGCGGCATCCTTGTGTGAGAGGAATCCTGGAAGCACAAGCGCGGCGTCGTTCAGCCCATCGCGTCCGACCCCGCGAATGACATCGATCAGCAGCGCCGTGTTTTTCTTGTGCTCGCCGAGCAACTTGAGCAGCGGCGTCGTGCAGTCCGCGGACTTGTCGCCCCGGATCAGCGCATCGACCGCCCGAACGCGAGCCGTCTTGGACCCCTCCGCAACCTCGCGCAAGCGATCAAGAATCCAGGCCGCGCGCGCATCCCCGTCCGCCGGCACCTTGTCTTCGGCCACGCCGGCCAACGCGAGCAGCAGAATTGCAATCCCGAAAAGCGATGTACGAACCATGAGCGCGATCATACGCGCCGACCCATCCGGAAGAACTCCCGAACTTGGGGGAAGGAGGGGGCGGAGGGGGAAGGGGACGGCGGCCGGGGGGGCTCTTGCCGGTCAGCGCACGACGATTTCGAGTCCGGTCGCGCCCGGCTCGACCTCGACCGTGACCGGAGTTCCCACCGGCAGACGCTCCTTGCGGCCGGGGATCGCGACAAGCGGCCCTCCGGTGGCATGCACGCGAACCTTCCCGCGGGCCCGAACCTTGATCGCGAAGCGGCCGTCGGGGCCGGCCCGAACCGATTCCAGGTGCGGCATCCTTACGAAGAGGTGGGCCGCGCCCTCTTCGATCGGTGACCATCTGATCATGGCGCCCGGTACCGGTTCGCCGGCTTCGTTGTGCACGACCCCGCGAATCACGGCCGGTGCGTCGAGCGCAAGCAGGCCGAGCTTCACGACCGATCCCGCCGGCAGGTCCAGTGCGCGCTCGGCAAACTCGCCGCTCGGTCCGGCGACGACAAGCCGTACGACGCCCGGCGTCACGTCCGGGACGACGAACCGTCCGTCCCGGGCAATACGCACGTAGGCGACGCGCCACGGCCACTCGCCGCCGACCTTGCGCCAGATGCTCACACGCGTTCGAGGCCCGATCGAGGCGGCGTCCACGCGTCCGACGATCGTCGCGGTGCGCCGGCACACGACCTCAGCAGGCTCGGTCATTGCTTGTCGATCGACCGGAGTCGCGGAGACTCCGAACCAGCCCGGCGCCCAAGCGTAGAACCGCACCGGCCTGGTCCACGTCCGGTTGGTCCAGACCCGCGCGATTCCGTCCGGCCCAGTGCGCGCACCGACGGACGGCGATCTTGTCATGCCCTTGCCGTCCGCATGCGGCACCGCCCACCATGTAACCGTCCCACCGCGAATCGCCCGGCCGTGTCCATCGACGACGCGGACATCGAGTTGGTCGTGGTATCCGTCGGCCGGGCGCAGCGTGAGCTCGATCGCTTCAGACGGGGGCACGGAATCCTCCAGCACGGCCTTGAGCGGGAAGGCTTGGGCCATGATCCGAAACGGCTGTCCGCCGGCAAGTGTGACCGAGAACGTTCCGTCGCCCGCGGTCCGGGCGCGCGTGCATGCGGGCGGTACAAGCACAAAGCGCGACGGTTTGCCCCAGCCCGACATGCGCCGCGCGGCGACCCCGGACGGCGGCTTGGCCGGGCGGGCGCGCCACGCCTCGACCGATACCCCACCAAGCGGCCGGCCCCTGTCGTCCACGACACGCCCCTTCACGCGCACGGCGGGGACGAGTTCCACGCGATTGCCGTCGTCGCGGATCAGGTCATAGCGGATCCGGGCGGGCGCATAGCCGTCCGCATAAGCCTCGAGACTCGACACGATGTGGCCGGGCCCCGGCGGCGGGTAGACGCCGACGGAAAACGTCCCGTCAGCCGCCGTCTCGCCGATGGGCAGACCCGCCCTGCGAGGTCGCCGGGAGAAGAAGAGCCGGGCCCCGGCAACGGGCAGGCCCGTCGCGCGGTCGAGAACGATCCCGGTAACCGTCCGCGCGCGGCCGAGCTCGATCCGAACGTCGTTCGACACATCGAGAACCTCCTGGAACGCCGGCAGATGGCCCGGCGCGTGCGCGTGCACCGTGAAGCGACCGTCCCCGCGCTCGGGTCCTGCCCGGGGCGCCTCATCGGGAACCACAAGGGCGAAGCGTCCCTGCGCCTCCGTCTTCACGGTGTCTTTTTCGGAGTCCCACGGTTTGCCACCAAAGGACAAGGCCCGCAGATGGACCGTCGCGCCAACAACCGGCTCGCCATTCGACGACACAACGACGCCGCGCAGCGTCTCGAGTCCCCGCAGCAAGAGCGTGCCGACATCGACGCTTCGGCGCTCGACGGGAAGAGTCGCCGTCACGCGAGCATGCGTCTTTCCGATCGCTACAAGGCCTGCACCAGCGTCGGCGGGCCACGGCAGCGAAAAACGCCCGTCCGCTTCCGTCGTCGCCCGCGCGCTCCCGATGTGCACGACCACGCCGGCAACAGGCGCCTCCGAAACGAGCTCAACGCATCGCCCGGTGACCAGGATCCGGCCCGCCGCCTCCGGTTCGTCGGGGCCGCCAGAGGCCGCACGCGGTTCTTGGACGACGGGCGGTTGCGCAACGTCCGCCGACGATGTGCGCGGTCCGTCGTCGGAGCGTGCCAGAACCCCGACCAGCAACCACACGACCAGCAACGCCGCGACGGCAAGAACGGTGACCTTCTTGGCCGACATCAAAGCACCTCCAGCAACGGCGACCCCGGGAAACGGCAACAGGAGCAGACCGAGCGCACCGCGATCGGTTCGTTGGCGCAGCCTGTTGAGCGCACGCCGTACACGGGTCCGCGCACCTTCCGCGGTCAAACCAAGCCGGCGTCCGATCTCGGAATACGAACGGTCATAAAAGAACCGGTGAAGGATGACGTCGCGCTCCGGCGCATCCAGAGCCAGAACCGCTTCGACGACCTGTCTTTGCACCTCGAGCCGCGCAACCGCCCGGGGAACGTCCGTATCCGCGCGTTCACGGACGGCGCAGGCGCGCTCGCGACGACGGCGACGCCGGTCGGCCCGCGTCCGGTCTATCGAGCGGCGCCGCACGACTTCCGCAAGCCACGCCCGAAGATTCCGCGGCCGAACACGAGCACCCAGAGCTGCCAAGAACGACTCCTGGACGACATCCTCGGCCGCGGCCCGGTCGCGAAGGAGCGACCGCGCAAGTCGCCGCAAAAACGGCGCATGTTCGACCAACGATCTGGGGTTCACAGTGGGACCACTCACCATAAGGGAGTCGTCAGGGGGGCGCGGGTGCGGTCAAAGACATCGTCGTCCGTTTGCTGTCCCGGAATCTTCGCGAAGAAAAGCGCGACACACCGCCGGTCTTGCTCATGGAGAGAGGGGGCGCTACTTGCGCGCGGTGATGCGGTTTACGGCACGACGGCGTACGTCCATGCCGGACAGCGCGTGGTCGCAACGGTCCTGTGCGCGCTTCAGGCACTCGCCCTGCGGCCAGTCGAGGCCCTCGAGAGACCATAGGTGTGTGAATCTACCCTCACCCCCGGAAAGAATCTGGCCGCCGTCGGGATGCACGGCCACCGAGGACACGTCGCCGCGGTGGCCGGTCAGACGGGCGAGCTCGGCGCGCGTCTCGACATCCCATATGCGCACGGTCAAGTCGGTGCTTCCGGATACGAGGAGCAGTCCGTCCGGACTGAACGCGACCGCGTTTACCGAGTTCTTGTGTGCGGTAAGCACGGCCTGCTCGGCGAGTGACGCATCCCAAAGCCGAATCGTTGAGTCCGCCGAGGCCGACGCCACGATCTTGCCGCCGGGTTGATACGCGATCGCGTGGATCGTTCCCGTGTGAAGGTCCTTCACCGCAATCATCTCGCCCGTCTTGACATCCCACAAGCGCACGGTCCGGTCCTTTCCGCCCGAGATGATCCGTGTGCCATCGGGACTTACCGCAAGCGCCCGGACCTCGTCCTCGTGTCCCGTGAAGCGGCCCAGCTCCTTGCCGTTCATGTCGCGGCGCACGATCGCCGTGTGCACGCCCTGCACAAGCCAGGTCCCATCCGGTGCAGCCGCCACACAACAGGAGACCCCACGCTCCCGTGCGCTCGGCTTCTTGCCCGCCAGCGGAAAGACGGCCAGTCCGCCGAAGCCGACCGCAATCACATCGCCGGTCGCCGTTATCGCGATCGCGTCGATGGAATCCCTGCGCTCGAACGGCCGGTGCGTCCATCTATCATCGATCGTGTCCGTGTAAAAGAGCGCCACGGTCCCGTTTTCGTAGGCGGTGATGAACCGTGACCCGTCCCGCGAATAGCCCACGCCCGTAACACGCGTCCGTCCGCGCACGACCGCCGACCGCATCAGGCGCGAGGTATCCCACGCCGAGACGGTCCGGTCGCGCGATGCGGACACGACACGCGCGCCGTGGGCGTCGATGTCCACGCCCGTGACCCAGTCGCCATGGCCGCTGAGGCTCGCGAGGCGTCGCTGCTGGCCCAGGTGCCAATAGCTCACATACTTGTCGGCACCGGCTGTAACCAGCCGCATCGGGGACCTGGAGAACGCGAAGCCGAATATGCCCGCCTTGACCAGCGTCCCGGGCGCCTTGTGTCCCTTGATGGTCCCGTTGGACTTCCAGGTCCCGAACTCGGTCAGGCGCAACACGGCGTCGTCGCCGGCCGACACGACGACATGGCCGTCCGGAAGAAAGCCGACCTGACGCACCTGGCCCGCGTGATCGGGCAATCGCCGAATCTCACGCCCGGTCGTCACGTTCCAGACGCGCACGGTTTTGTCTTCGGACCCCGAAACCAGGGTCGTCGCATCGCGCGGCCGGAACGCAACATCCTGAATGCCATCCTTGTGGCCCTTGAGCTGCGCGATAAAGCGACCGCTCGACGAGTCCCATGCGGTGATCAGGTTGTGATCGCCACCCGACGCGACCAGACGGCCGTCGTGGCTGAAGGCCACCGCGAAACTCCGTCCCTTGAACTCCAGGACGCGTTCGCGCGCACCGGACGAAGTATTGCGGATCTCGACCGCCTCCCGGCCTCCGACCGCGATCCGTTTCCCGTCCGGCGATAGTGCGACGCAAAGGCCGCCGGGGGTCGTCCAGCGTCGGGTTTCGGCGCCGGTCGCCGCGTCGACGACACGCACGATCCCCCCGCGCCCGCAGGCCACGACCGTCGCACCATCGCGGGTGATCCGCACGTCGTGCGCCAGCCCGAGCCCCTCGATGCGCCCCCGCTCCTCGCCGTCAGCATCCCAGAGGCGCAACGACGCGAGTGTTCCCGAGGCAACCGTACCGCTCCGTTCGTCAAACGCGAGACCGAGTACCGGTCTCCGGTGGCCATCGAGTCTGCCGCGTTCGGCAAGCGCTGCGGTATCCCAGACCCGGACGCCGTCCGCGCCGCCACTGTAGAGAGTACCGGCGGCCGCGGCGCCGGTTGCGTAGAGCAAAGCGCGCACAAAACCCCTGTGCCCCTCGAGCTTGCCGGCACGCGTGAGCTTCTCGGGATCCCACAACAAGATGACGCCGTCCGCCCGGCTCGTCGCGAGTTGTTTTCCGTCGGCACGAAGGGCAACCGTTCCGGGTCCCTCGATGCCGGTCGTCGCCTCGATCGTCGCCTGAAGGGTATCGGCGTCACGCACCTGCACGGCCCCGTCTCCCCGCAGCGAGTAGATCCGCCGACCGTCCGGCGAATAGGCCAGTCCCCAAAAGCCGGCGTCGGCGTCCTTGTCGGCACCGTCCTTGATCGAGTTCAAGGGACGGCCGTTCGGCATCTTCCACAGCCCGATCGCGTCATCGGCAGAGCCGGTCACGAGGCGCGTTCCATCGGGGTGGAACGCCAGCGCAAGCACGCTGTCTCCATGCGCCGCGATACGCGTCGCGAGCCGTCCGCGATCCACATCCCACACATGGACAAAGCCCTTGCCGCCCGCGACCGCAACCAGGCGCCCGTCCGGGGACAGCGCCATGGCGAACAGCGGAGCAGCCCGGTCGTGGAAGGCCAGTCTTCCCGCGCGACCGTACAGCTCACCAAGCCAACGGTGCGAGCGATATGGCTTGCGGGATCTCAGTCGCAAGCCGCCCATCGAAATCGACGAGGCCTTGAGTTCCTCGCTCAGCGCGTGGAGCTCGACGCCCGACGCGCGGTCCCAGATCCGAAGCCACCCATCGACCGAAGCGGTAAGGAGCCGCTTGCCATCCGGGTGGAACCCGATCGCGGCCACGCCGCCCGCGCCGGGCGGAATCGTCCATAGCAGCGGCGGGGTCTTGGCGATGGCCTTGAGCATCTCGCCGCGCGCGACCGGATCGTCGGCCAGATCGACGGAGGCCGCGCTGTAGAGCAGCTGTCGCACCGCCGAGCCGGTCGAGCCCGCGTTGCTTGCGTAGTTGCCGGCAAGACTCACCTCGGCGCGCCGACGCTCCTCCTGCTCCGCCCGGCGCGCCTCCGTCTCAGCGAGGCGAGCCACCCGCTCCTGCTCCGCAGCCGCGACCGCTCGACGTTCTTGCTTGCGCGCAATCGTTGCCATGACCGCGGCGGTGACGCCAAGTATGAGCAGGATGGCTGCCACGGCCCACACCACGCGGATCACGCGACGGTGCTGGCTCAGGTCGTCGCCGACGATCTGGTCCTTGGATACGCCGCGCACGGCAGCAGCCACTTCGGCCGCGCGCCCGCGGAACGCCGCATCCCCGGACACCCGCTCGCGCCCCCGGAATTCACGCATGTCGGTGTAGAGCGGCTCACCTGAAAACACGCCCTCAAGCCGCCGGGGCAGCGCATCGGTCCGCTCCCAGTCGAAGTCGCCCGCCTCGTCGTCCCATTCGATGGATCCCTCGGTCAGCACCAACAGGACGCTGTCGGCCGAGCGATGCTTCAGCCAATGGCCCAGTTCCTTGACCACCCACTTCGACTGCGCCGAGCGCGGCGACGCGAGGAGCACGTAGTAGCGCGAACGTTGCAGCGACTGTTCGATCGCGGGCCACAGCCCGGGGCTCGCCGTGAGGCTGGACTGGTCGAGAAAAACGTCGAGCGCGCGCCGGCGGTACCACGGCTTGGCGATCTTTTGCATGTTCCGCCGGAGCTCAAGGGCGAGACGTTCGTCCGACGCGTGGTTGTAGGAAACAAACGCGTCGTAGCGAAACACGTCTCGAGCCCCACCGGCCATGCCGCCAGTGTAGACGAAAAGCATCGCCGTCCGTTCGCTTTCTTGTCCTCGATTCGACCGATTACGGCCCAATTGAACGTGTACAATCGCGCCACCATGAACATCGCCAGACTGTCCCTGCTTGGCCTGACTTTGGTTCTGATCAGTGCGCCCGGAGCGGCGGACGAGGTCGCTGACGTGCCGCGGTTTGCGGCGCCCAAGAGGATCAAGGCGGGCGGTGCCTTTTTGGGGGCGGGGCGGCTCTACCCCTCGCCGGTCCTGCATGACGTGAACGGCGACGGGCGCGCCGACATCGTGGTCGGCGATTTGTTTGGCAAGGTGACCGTCGCGCTTGCGGCGGAGAAGGCGGCACCGGGTGCGGAGAGCGCGCTCAAGGGCGGCGACGGCAAGCCGCTCAAGTTCAGCAACTGGTGATGCATCGGCATGGGTTCACAGTTTGTGGACTTGAACGCCGACGGCCATATCGACTACCTGACCGCCACGTTCGACGGGTCGCCGCATGTCGCCTATGGCAGCGCCAAGGGCTTCGGCACTCCCGTGCGGCTCAAGGACGCGCAGGGGCAGCGGCTGCTGATTTCCAGCATCTGGGACTACGACTTGAAGAAGCATGTCAACCTCGGGCGCGCGATGCCCGACGGCAACGAGCGCCGCGAGCGTTGCATTTCCGCGCTGGCGTTTGACTGGGACGGTGACGGCGACTTCGATCTGCTGCTCGGCAGCTACGAGAACGGGCATCTGTACCGACAGATGAACGAGGGCACCAACAAGGCGCCGAAGTTCACAGGCAAAAACATCCCGGTGATGGCCGGCGGCAAGCCGTTCGCGCTCGCGGCGAAGATGACCGCGCCGCGGCTCGTCGACTGGGACGGCGATGGCGATCTCGATCTGATCGCGGGCAGCTTCGGCGATTCCTGGGGCACGAGCACCGGCGGCGGAATCTATCTCTCGCGCAACAACGGCGCGACGGGCAAGCCCGTGTTCGGCGCGCTCGAGACCCTGATTGCGCCGAGCCCCAAGGGCCAGCAGTCCCCGACGCGACCGGACGCGGGCTTGTATGCCGACGCGGTGGACTACGACGGCGACGGCGACCTCGACCTGATCGTCGGCGGCTACTCGATATGGATCCCGAAGGCGCGCAAACTCACCGACGACGAGAACGCCATCGTCGCGCGCCTGCGCGAAAAGCAACAAGCCTTGCGGACCAAGCAACAGGCCGTCATGGCCAAGGTCGACGCCGCAACCCAAGAGGCCGTCGCGGGACTGGATCCCAAGAGCCCGGTACACCGCAAGGTGCGCTCGGAGGTCTTCGCGATGCACCGCCCCGAAATCATGGCCCTGGCCAAGAAGCAACAGGCGCTCAAAAAGGACCTCGACAAGCTGATCCCGAGCAAGCAACGCGAAGCCTTCGTCTGGTTGTACGAGCGGCTGTAGAGCGAGGGGGCCAAGACCCCGGGGAAGCGTACGGACGGCGATGTTTCCTCGCGGCGCGGTGAAATCGTGGACCCCTTGTCGGCGCTCTCGGGGATTCCGTAACCAGTTTTGGAGAAATGACTTACGGCGCTCAAGTGTCTAAGCAGGCCGCCCTAGCCGCTATTTTTTGATATGTTTTTCAGGAGTGGACGATTATATACGATATGTTATAGACGAACGGACGCTCCGCCATGAACGCCACCGACCGACTCTTTGCACAACTCGACGACCGTAGGGCCCGCTTGGACATGCCAAAGACGGACCTCGCGCGGCGCGCCAGGGTTTCGCTGCCGACGATCCGACGGCTCCTCTCCGGTCACGAAAAACGTGCGCGCACAGACACCGTCGCGGCGATCGCGGTCGCGCTGGGCGTTCAGGTTCGACTCTCCGACCGGTCGCATGTCTACGAGTCCTCCAAGGTGTCAGCATTTCGGGAGCTGCAAGCCAGGACGAAAGCCCGGCGCTTGACGAGGCTGGTCCAAGGGACCATGGCCCTGGAGGCGGAGGCCGTCAGCGCTGATGTTCTCGACGAAATCGAAGAGAAAAATGTCCACGCGCTTCTCGCCGGATCCGGACGGAGACTCTGGGGCGAATAAGCGTGGCCAAGTGGGCGGGGATTTCCGGGGAGACCCCGATAGACCGTTCGGGCCTCAAGAAAAAGAACTCCGTCACCAACCGTCAAGAACTCGCCGCCGTCGAGGCGCGCAATATCGCCGACGCGTTCCTGAAGTACCTGGCGTGTAGGCCTTCGCCCCGATCTGCTCCGTTCGACTATGCGTGGTTCCTGCGGCTCCACGTCGAGATGTTCGGAGATGTCTGGGCATGGGCAGGAGTCGTACGGAACCATGACTTGAACATTGGCGTGGCGCACTTCCAGATCGTTGGACAACTCGCTGCGCTGGTCGATGACCTTGCAAGCTGGTCTGGATTCGGACACTCGCTGGAGCTTCAGGCGGTCTGGCTTCACCACAAAGCGGTATGGATCCACCCGTTCGAGAACGGCAACGGACGATGGGCAAGACTGCTCGCAAACATCTGGCTCAAGCGCCACGGCGAGCGGATCGTTGCGTGGCCGGTGGACTCGATCGACGCCAAGAGCGCGATTCGATCCGAGTACATCGCCGCGCTAAAGGCGGCCGACGGCGGCAACCACGCCGGACTCCTCGCCCTCCATCGTCGGTTCACCGAGGACGCCTGAACTCTTCCTGACAATCGGGTAAGGGGCAGCACGGGACCGGCGCCGAACCCTAGAATCATGCCCATGAAACGGATGCTCTGGTTCGCGCGGGCACGGCTGTCGATGCTTGGCTCCCTCACACTCATTGGATGCGCCACGTCGCACGACGCGACCGGCGGCGGCAAAGACGAAACACGTCCGCCGATCTGGGAGGCAGCCTTCACCTCGACCGCCCCCGCCATCGACGGCCGGATGGACAATGCCTGGCACAAGGCGAAACCGCTGACAGTGATCGTCCGCAAGGCGATGGGCGCGGGCGCTCCCACGAAAGTCGTCCTGCGCGCTCTTCACACCGGCGACCGGCTCTATGTCCTGGCGACGTGGCCGGACCCGACACGCAGCGACATGCGCGATCCCTACGTGTGGGATCCCAAGCGCAAGACGTACGACCGCCCGACCGAAGCGGACGATCAGTTCGCCCTGGAGTTCCCGATCTCCGGCGACTTCCGGATCAACATGCTGACGACGAGCTCGTACGTCGCCGACGTATGGCACTGGAAAGCCGGCCGCGGAAACCCGGCCGGCTGGATCGACGACAAGAGGCATCTCATCGGAAACAACGCCGGCGAAGACGCGCTGGTGTACGAGTTGGGCGGACACGAAACGGTCCGCATCGCGCGGCCGATGGATACGGGCAAGCGATCGTATTCGGTCAAGGAGAAGCCCGCCAAGTACGCCGGTGACACGATCGATTCGTTCGAACCGAAACAGCCGAGCGGCAGCCTCGCCGACATCCGCGGAAAAGGCACGCACGACGGCTCGAGCTGGACACTCGAATTCTCCCGCAAGCTCGCCACGGGCCACGCCGACGACGCGGTCCTCGATCCCAACCGCGACAACGTCTGCGCCATCGCGATCCTCGACAACGAACTGTATTGGCGCCACTCGGTTTCGGGGCGGCTGCTCCTGCGCTTCATGCCGCGTTGACATCGCAGCTCGTCCTGATCGACGCCGAACCGGACCGCGAAGCTCTCGCGGCACGGCTCGTCGCGCTATTCCGGCACCAACGCGGCGATCCGCAGCGGCCCGCCCGTTCCGTTGCGAATCTTCATCGGCAGCGCGACGATCCATGCGCCGCGCACGGGCAGCGCGTCGAGGTTGGCGACGTTCTCGAACGCCGGGATGTTTTTTTGAAACAGCACGCGGTGCGCCTTGAACTCCTGCGACTGGCCGTAGTCGATGCTCGGCGTATCGAGGCCGATCGCGCGCACGTCGCGATTCGCAACGAGCCACTCGGCCGCTTCGTGGTGCAGGCCGGGGAAGTGCAGCTTGGCAACGGCGTCGGGTCCGCGCTCGTCGGTGCCCATGTACTTCTTGCGGTCGGGCCAGTGCCGATGGAAACCGGTGTTGATCAGGACGATGGGCGGCAGCCGTCCGTGCTTGCTTTCCCAGTCCGTGAGATCCTTGGTCGTGACGCGGTAGTCGGGGTCCATGGCCGCTTGTGCGGTGACGTCGAGGACGCCGGCCTCGCCCACGAGACGTTCGATCGGAATCTCGGGCACGGTCCGGCGCCCTTCGGCAAAGTGGATCGGAGCGTCGATATGCGTGCCGCCGTGCTCGGAGGCCTGGTAGCTGTTCGACGCGTAAAAGTAGCCCTTCTTCGTGATGCCCTTGAAGTCGATGCGCAACTTGAAGCCGTCGGCCGTGGGCCAGTAGACGGTCTCCTCGCCGAAGGCGTGCGTCAGGTCGATCCAACGACCCGTCGGGAAGCGAGGCGCGGGGTCGTCGCCATCGCCGCAGGCGCAAAACAGGACTCCGATCGAGAGCAGGAGCATCCGGAAGAGCATGGCCCGAGCCTACCCCGGCGGGGGCTCAAGGACCGTCGATCCGCGCCAGCGAGTCCAGCCCGCTCTTCACGTACGCCGGGTCTTGCACGCGGGCGCCGTAGGTGATGTGGCCGATCGCCATGCAGATGCCGCCGAAGCGCGCGCGCTTCTCGAACCCGGTGCCGGCGTCAACGGAACACGCGGTCCGCCCGATCACTTCCTGCCAGAACGCCTCGCCGCCCCAGAAGTACGCGAGCGCGAGATCCACGGCTGGATCGCCGAGGATGGCATCGCCCCAGTCCAGGACCGCGCGTATGGCGCCATCGCCCGCGAGCAGGACATGCGCGGGGTAAAGGTCGTTGTGCACGAGGCTCGACGGCGTGGTCGCAGGCGCCGGCGCGGGTGCGTCGAGGAGCGCGGCACAGCGGTTATGGACTGCCGGATCCAACAGCGGGCGGGCCGCTTCCAGCCCGGCCCGGATTTCGGCGCGCAACTGCTCCAAGCCGCCGACATCCTGCTCGCCGGGCAGCGTCAAGTCGGTGACGTCGATCGCCTGGAGCGCAGACGTGAACTCGCCAAGGGATGTCGCGAAGGCAAGCTCGGCGGTCCGCCCCACCATCGGCTGCCCATCCAGTTTGCGGTAGCCGGCCAAGCCGGGCGCTCGAAACTCGTAGCAAGGGACGGCAACCGGAAGCCGACCTGCAAGCCTGTCCATGAGCGCCACTTCCCGTTCGAGGCGTAAGACCTCGCTCTCGCGTTTCGGAAACCGAAAGAGCCAGGTCGAGTCGACCTCGAACATCCGAAAGTCGTTGCCCTCTGCGAAGTACCGCACGGCGCGCGGACGAAGATCGGGGAACGTCTCCCCGATGCGCGTGAACGCCGTATTGACATCGAGTTCGCCCGGAACCCTACTTGCGGCGGAATCGGACATGTTCTTCGGTACCAAACCGATCGATCACGTAGTGCACGACCGAGACGCCACGAGTACACCACGCGTGAGACAGATCGCATCCCGGCGAGTGTATCCGACCCGCGCGCACCCGATCGGAGCGGGCGCCCACCGCGCACTGCGCGTACGCCCGTCGCACGAGTCCCTCCTCGCAGCCCCACTCCTCCTAACTCCCGCCGTGTCCTATACTTGCGCCCCCACGGGGTCGTAGCTCAATCGGTTAGAGCAGCGGACTCATAACGGGAATCGAGGCGCTTGATCCCCAAGGACTTGGGACTCTCGCTCGTCCGTTCTTTCCGCTGAGTCCGGGGTGTCCGGGAGATGCGCATCGGTTGCGCATCACCATTGGCTGTCGTCTGCGCGGCTCGATCCAATCGTTCCCGGCCAGCCGGGATGCTTCGAGGTCCGTGCCACGCCCACCGTACGCCTATGTCCTTCCGTGCACAGCGCCGATGAGCCGCCGTCCGAACGCTGCCAGAGTCTATGTGAGCGCGGGACTGGCGCTACGCCGCGTCGACGAGCTCGAAGCGTTCGGCGAACAGCACGATGTCGTCCGTCAGCTTCTTCCCGAGCCCGGCGAGCCATTCGCCCCAGGCGCGCTCGTGGCCCTCCTGGAACTGACTCAGCGTCGAACCTTCGCCCTCGAGAAGGCGCCGCGCGGGATCGCCGAACGTCGTTTCGAAGCACTCCAGGATGCGCACATTGCAGCGCGGGACGCCGTCCTTGTTGGTGATCGTAACGATCTTCCCGACGTTGGCGTACGACGCGGCCAGCTCCTCCTCCGTCAGGGAGAACTTCGGACAGCACGTCGCCGTCTTCTTGCCATCGATGATCTTGCGGATCAGCCGCTCGCCGATGCCGCGGTCGCCTTCCCAGCCGTACGAGTCTTTTGCCTCGTGAATCTCGATGCCTCATAGTCGCCGATGCACGGACTCGAAGCTAGCGCGGCGTGTCTCACGACCCGCGTCGTCTTTCCAGGGCCGCCGAGTTTCCGGACGACTGAGTTTCGGGTACGACGCTGGTCCCTGCAATTCGACCCGCTGGGCTGCCGACAACGGAAAGACGCCCGTCACCGACACGCGCTCCCGCAAAGTTCGATTCCGCCGGCGACGTACAATCGTCTCTCTACCAGCAGACTGTCCGGGTCGATCCGGGTGGTGACGTGCCGCCACAAGCCCGCTCCAAACATCTGCAAGTAGACGCGCTTCATCGAGCGCAGCACGGCGTCGTCGACGACCTCCAGGCCGTAGCGCCGCGGCGCGTTCGAGTCGATGAACCCGGCCTGCCTCAGCGCGTCCCCCAGAGGACTCTGCATGATCCATTTGGACACGACCAAGACCGATAGAATCTGCCGCAACAAGCCGAAGCGCGGGCCGGCGGACACCTCTTTTTGGATTTCGGGAACAACGAACTCCCTGAAGGCCGCAACCAGCTGTGCGTCGCGCTCTCTCTCCCGCGGCGCGTCGGTACCGCGTGGTCGTGCCCCCTGGTACTGGCGTAGGGTGTCGTAGTCTTCCTCGCAAAGGACCTTCAGTCCGAGCCTCTCGATCGTGACGTGCCCTCGATCGCCCACGGTGTTCTCGCGAACTTGGACGTCCCCCGGCACGATCCAGATACGAAAGCAAGACTCGAGGCTGCCATGTCCGGCCGCGACAGCGTCCGTCCTGTCCCAAAAGGCCCTGCCGTGCGGCGTGGACGGGTGCAGCTGGGCCGCGGTGTAGTGCTTGAGGGCGACGTCCTGCGCGAGCATGTCGCGCCCGAGCTCGGTGCGCCGCAGCAATTCGGGCAGCCCGCAGTAGTCCTCGGTCGGCGTCAGGGTCACGTTCACCTGGTCGCCCGTGAGCACCAGGAACGTGTTGAGGTAGCGCCCCAAGCGACCTTGCAGCTCCCGTTGCTCGTCGGACGTCAACTCTTCGTGCGCGGGGTCCGCCAGCAACGAGAAGCCGATCTCTAAGGGGTCGGCCAAGGGAAACGTGACTCCTCCAACGAGGGGAGGAGCCCCGTCCTCCAAGCTCCGCCCGCCGAACACCTCCGGCAAGTAGCAGATCGTGGACCGGTACTGTCCGGCGACGATCCGGGATTCGACGCGCAGCGTCGCGCCCGGGTCCGTGTCCGTGTCCGGCTGAAGGTCGATTATTTCGGCCCCGATCCTGCCAGCGAGTTCGCCCGCGGCGTGAAGGCGGGTGAGGGAGTCGAGCACCGGCTGTGGGCTGCGCAACAGGAGCCTTGTGCTGCCCGCGAGCACGTCGAGAAGCTCCAGTTCTACGGAGTTCGCGGCTCGCCGGAGCTCGGTTGCGATTGCCTCGGCATGAAAGGATGGGTCGTCCTCGACGGACCCTTCGATCGTGAGGGACCAGCTCCGCCACTTGGGCTCGACATAGTCGGTCTCCCCCGACCGGCCACGAATCAGGTCACGAAGTCCTTTGACCACGTTGCCGTAGGCTTCGTCGCGGTTGCGCCACGACGTGACCGGTTTGGCGTCGCGCGGGACGGCCTGCAACCTGCCGAGCGGCGTGTCGTCCCAGCCCGTCACGGGCCGAACCAGGATGGGGACCACGACCGTGCTGCCCTGCTCGTGGCGCTCCAAGGCCCGTTTCGCCTCGACGCTCCAGCAATAGTCAGAGTTCGCGAAGTCTGGACTGACCAGCAGCAGCACGACGTCGGCACGTTCCAGCTGCTCGGAGACGTGGCACTCCCAGTCGTCGCCGGCCTGCAGCATTCTGTCGTGCCACGTGGAGAGCTCCCCGCTGCGCCGCAAGAACGCCAGATGGCTGTCGAGCTCGCGACGGTGCTTCTCGTCTTCCCGGGCGTACGAAACGAAGACGGACACCGGTCCTCGCGTGGACACGCACTTGGTGGTCGCTCGGCTCACGGTTTTTTCTCTCCTAGCCATTCCCGAACGAGACGGACCGGCACGCCCTTGGCCGAGGTCGTTTCGCCAACTCGTGGGAGACATTCAGATGATGCTCTTCAGTGCCAGACTATCAATGGGCTGTACCGACGAGTCCTCGATGTCGGCACGCATCAAGAAGCGCATCACCGCCGTGCCCGCTCCCTCAACGAAATCGGCCAGCCGAAAGGCACTCCAACGAAGAGAACTAGGCCATCAACGAAGTTACCAACCCCTTGTTCCGCAAGGACTTAGGGCTACGAAGAGTCCAGAATCGTGCGTATCCGATGCGCATCAGCCGACGATGGCGACTGATGCCCACGCGCTCAACCGTAGTTTCCGTGGCATCGCGGTCCTGGCTGGGATAAGTCAGAGGCGGAACGACGTTTCAAGCGGTCGGGCTCCCGGCTTGGCGGTGGCCCGGGATAGGACATGTGCTTATGAACACTCCCGGCAAGGCGCGCATCCCGAGCGGACTCGTGACTTTCTTCCTCGACAGCACATCCCCGCCCGCAGGCTGGGCCGCTAGCACGGCCGCTGGTCGCATGCTACTGGCGACCCGGGAGGCGAACAACGTCGGAGTCACCGGAGGCGAGCCGATCACGGATCAGGCCTCGCCGACCCACGACCATCTCTTCAATACGACCACGGCGGTGAACGAGAAGCCGACGGACGACGTCGAGTGCAAGGACAACCAGGGGTTCGGCACCGGCAACGACAAGGTGCCTCTCCCGTCGAGCGGCGCGACGGCCCCGGCCGAAACAGGGCTGCCGTTCTGCCAGTTCCTTTGCTGCGAGGCGACCAGCGGCGAGGAGGACGCGGCGGAGGACGATTTCCCCCCCTTGTCCGTTGCCTTCTTCAATCGCTCGACACCGCCTCCTGGATGGAGTCTCTGCGACGCGGGATTTGAGGGCCGCTTCGTGCTTCCCTTGCCGAGCAATGCCGTCGGTCTTCCCCAAGGCGGAACTCCCTGGAACCCGCAGGCGTGGCCAACTCATGTGCACGGGATCTCCGGGACGATCGACCTCGGCGACCTTCCGTGCCGGGGTGCTGCTGGTGATTCGCACCTCGCGGAGACGGGCAGCGCGAACGTGACCGGGGCCACGGACGCAAACGCGAGTCCGGTCGTCCCGTACCTGACGCTCTTGCTGTGCGTCAAGAACCCGAACGCCTCGAGCCGCGCGCGGGTCGAGTTCCCCTTCGGACTGAGCGTCTTCTTCCAGGGCATGGAGCCGCCGACAGGGTGGACACTTGCGCCCGGTTCCGCGGGGCGTTTTCTCTTTGCGCTGCCGGCGGAGAGCAACGCGCCGGGGGCCGCGTTCGGCGGTGACCCGTTCAGCGGCGCGGTTGAGCCCGTGAGCCACAAGCACCACAACACCACCAAGGTCATCGTGCCGGTGCACCTGTCCGACATTCCCGGCGGAGACAGCTACCACCTCGGCGGAGCCGGTTCGCACACGCTCCCACCTACGGAACTCGCGGGCATTGAACTGCCGTACGCCATGCTGCTTCACATCCAACCTGAGGAAGCGTGATCGTGACCAGCCAGACAAACCCCATGGCCGCGGCCCAGATCACCGCCCAGTACGACTTGATCGAGGACTACCAGGAGACGCTCGTGCCGCCGGTCGGGGCGACACCGGACACGCTCGTCGTCGCGTACGACGAGGCAGGCCAAAAGGAGCTGCTCTCCGTGTCGAAGTCGGCAGAGAAGATCGTTCGTTTCTACAACAAGCCATCGTCGGGGTCCGGGTGGGCCCGGGAAGAGGTCAGCGTCCTGTCCAACGCTCGCCAACCCCCGACCGGCTCTATCGACAAGCTACTCGCGTTCTACGCGGGTCCGAACCTGTACGTCTTCGCACACTACGGAACGTCGACCGGCGCTGCCAACGTGGCGGGGATGGTGCGCACGCCTGCGCGGCAGTGGCTGGCCCTCGATCTGGAAGGCGAGCTCGGGAACTCACTTACAAGCATGAGCCAGACGGACTTCCTCGTCTGCGACCAAGGTCAGGCGTTCCTGTACGGCGTATCGACATCGACTGGGCCTACGAGTCCGTTGTTTGTTGTCGCGGCCACGGCGGGCAAGAACCTCACCCAGATCCATCAAAGCTGGGCGAAAGACGGCAGCTACAGCCTGCTGCCCGGGTCGGGCGACGACGAGCTCACTGTTCTCGGCCTCGATGAAGACACGGCGTCGTTTCGCGGCGCCTCTGTCCGCCACGGCCGACTCGAGATAGGACCCGCAAGCAGCTACAACCTCGGCCTGGGACCGTTATCCTCGGAACAGGTGTGCGCGATTCCGTTCTCCGGCAGCAGTCCGGGGTTCCTCCTACGGACCATCGCCGGCCAACTCCTGCTCGTGACGGGATACAACGAGGGCGCTGCCCCAACCACCACGACGCTCACGACGTCGGATACAAGCGGCCCGGAGGAAGTCTCTCAGGTCGTGGCCGGCACGGACTCGTCGGGCTCGACGTTCGTGTTCGCAGCGCAGGCCCCCACGGCGGACGAACCCACGCAAGCACTCTGGCTTCTCCGGCAAACCGCTGGCGCCAGCGGATTCGATGCCTGGGTGCCGCTGGGCACGACTGTCACGGCGATCGCCGCGTACGGCCCGACCAACGACGGCCCGGACGTCTTCTACTACGACACGAGCGACCAGGTCGCGCGGCTCTCTCAGGCCGCGGGCGACACACTCTGGGACGTCGCGACGCTCGCCGTCGCCGCCCCTCCTGGCAAAGACGGACCCGCGCCGGCGAACACATACACGATGGAGCTGTCCCCGGTGAACGCCGCCGGCGTGGCGCTGCCCAACACCGCCGTGAGCCTCGAGGTGGACCGCGCAACGATGCTCAACGTTAACGGCATCGCGACGCCGTGCGCGCCCGGTCAGCCGGTGCCAGCCACGTCGGATCCCATGGGCCGCGTCACGGTCGCCGGAACGGCGACGGCGTTGTACGCGCCGACCATTACGGCAACCGTACCCGGCATTGCGCCGTGCTCGTTCTCCGCCGACGTCCACGCCCACGCCAAACTGGCCCGGGCCACGTCGGCCGACGTCGAGGGGCTCGGCGTGCCTCCCGGAAACGCACAGCAGGTCACGGGCCCGATCAACGAGCTCGCGAAGGCGGCGGCGGCGCTACAGGGAGCGCCGCCCACCCCGCGGAGCGGGACGACGTTCACGCTGTCGTTTTCGGACCACGTGGTCGTCTGCCGGAAGGCGGAGCCGCCGCCGGAGCTCGAGGGCATCGCCGCCATCTTCGGCGATGTCGCGCACTACTTCTCCCAGGAGTTGGACGATCTCGAGAAAATCACGGTCAACATCGTCGACGACGCCGTCAACGTCTTCATCCAGGGGACGAAGTACCTGGTCGACGGATGCCAATTCGCACTGGAGGAAGCGAGCGAAGTCGCGAAGTGCATCGAGCTGATCCTGCTGCACGCGGCCGAGGCCGCTGCAGACGTGATCGGCGAGGCGATCGCCTGGCTGCGAAAGATCTTCGATTGGGACGCGATCTTAGAGACGCAGAAAGTACTCGCGTACTTCGTCAACCAAGCACTCGACAACGCCCGCAACGACCTCGAGGGAGCGAAAGCCGTTTTGCCGCGCGGCGTCGAGAAAGCCAAGAGCGAGATAAGCGGTGCGTTCGAGAAACTCGAAGCGTCGTTCGGCGGCTTGACCGTGAATCAGGTCTCGCCGAAGGCGTCGAGCAATCCATACCTCGACAACGGTTCCGGCGCACCCGTCATCGGGGCGCCGGGACTAACCGCTGCCTATTCCCGCCACTCCGTCCGGTGCAACTATGCCCGAACGAAGCTCCTGTCGGGGCAGGCGACGATCCGACGGCCGAGCGAGGCACAACCGCGCGGGACCGCGCCACAGACCGTGATCGACTTCTTCGAAAAGGCGTTTCCAGACACCTCGAAACTGGAAAACGGGTTCCACGCGGCGAAAGAGCCGTTCGTCCACACAACCGGCGGCCTGTTCGACACAGCGCTCGTGGACCTGCTGACAGCCTGCGAAGATCTGATCGACGCCACACTCGACGGGGCCGAGGTGTTGCTAGAAGGGATCCTCCACCTGGCCGAAGACGGGCTCTCGGACTTCCAAAAACTTCTGAACCACGACATCGAGGTCCCCGTTGTGTCGTCGCTGTTCCAGGCCATCGCGGACGAACCCCTGACCCTGCTCAACGGGGCGACGCTCGCCCTGGCGATTCCGCTCACCGTGCTCTCCGAGGTGATCACCCAGCAGCCGCCGTTCCCTGACGCGAGCACCATCTTGTCACAAGACATTCCGTGGGTGTCGCCGCCGGGTCCGGGCACGCCAGCCCCGGACACCACCGCGACGCTCGATCCAGCGGTGGCGGAGGGCCTCGCGGCGGCGTTCCTCTGTGTCTCCATCGACTATGCCGCCCTAGACATGGCTCTCGACACGGCCGCCGCCATGGGATCGCAAGACGTGGACTCGGACGTAACGACTCTCCTCAGCTCCATGGGCGTTCTGGCAAGCTGGCTGCTACAGGGGACGGGTGTTCCCCTCCAAGCGATGACCGCGTCGCCCAAGACCAACGCCGATTACTTCACCATGTTCACGTGGGGCGCTGCGTGGGGTCCGGTCCTCGCCGATACCGTTTGCCTCGCCACCACTTACAAGGTCCTCCGTCTTAGCGGGGACAAGGGCCCTTGGGCAGACTGCATACTTGGTACGTTCCAGCTCGCGTTGGCAACCGTGACGGCCCTGACGATGGCCGATCGCCGCGCTCAATTCGAGGGCTACAGCCGCATCACCGAGGCAGAGGTCATCTTGCCGGCCTTTCCGTACGTGCTGCAGCCCGTGGTGACCGTGCCCGACGTACAACTCCGCTTTCAGCTGACCGCGGCTCTTCTGGTCGTGGACCTGGGCTGCGACCTCGGCACGGGCGCGCTCAAACTCGCGGCCGCTTGCAGTACGCCTCCAATCCGATTCATCGGCGCCACCTTCACAAATGAGACCACGAGTACCGAATGGAAGCCACAGGTCGCATACGAGACGACGTTCGGCGAGGTCCGCAGAATCTACCTGGCCGCTCCCAGCCAGACCGACACCGACCGCCGGCTCATCGCGAACGTGACCAAGATCACGATCTCCGACCCCGACAACGCCTATCCCTCGGTCACGAGGTCTGTTCCTGCGGGAGCCTCGGCCATAGTCTCGATGGCTGCGACGCTCGTCGATGACGAGGGCGCCCTAAGCGTCGAGATCGTGATCGGCGCCCAGTAGCACGCTCCCGTTCTGTCCAAGAATTCGGCCGACCCGAGCATGTCCCCGAAAACCAGATCCACGCCCCGATTCTCCGCCCAACACGCGAGTTTCGACTCTACGCCGCCTCGCCGCTTGCGTCAATCGGA